>NZ_JAMBNO010000017.1 GCF_023715105.1 Hydrogenophaga intermedia
CCACCACCCGCCCCCGCACCAACGCCGGCACCTCCTCCACCACCGCCAGCGCCGGCGCCCGCCCCCGCACAGCCCGACATCGCCACCCAGCAGGCCAAGGCGCGCGCCGAGGCCGAGGCGCGCGAGCGGGAACGTGAGCGCGAGCAGCAGCGCCGCCTGGCCGAACAGCGTGAACGCGAAGCCGCCCAGAAGAAGGCCGCAGCCGAGAAAGCCGCGGCCGAGAAGAAGGCCCAGGCCGAACGCGAGCGCCAGCAGAGGCTGGCCGAGCAGAAGCGGGAAGCCGAGCGCAAGGCCGCCGAAGAACGCCGACAGGCCCAGGTGCAGGAGCAGTTGCGCAAGGAGCAACTGGCCCGCGTGATGGGCCAGGCCGGCGCCAGCGGCGGCCCGCAAAGCACGGGCACGGCCCAGCAATCCAGCGGGCCGTCGGCCAGCTACGCCGGCAAGGTGGTGGCGCGCATCAAGCCCAACGTGGTATTCACCGAACTCGCACCGGGCAACCCGCGCGCCGAGGTCGAGGTGCGCGTCGCGCCCGACGGCACCATCACCGGGCGCAAGCTCGTCAAGAGCAGCGGCAACCCTGCCTGGGACGAAGCCGTGCTGCGCGCCATCGACCGCACCGCCACGCTGCCACGCGACGTGGACGGGCGCGTGCCGTCGTCGATGCTGATCGGCCTGCGGCCGCTGGATTGATCAGTTCCGCGGCGTGCTGTTGCCCCGGATCCAATCGCCCAGTGCGGCCTCATCCACAGTGCCTGCGGCCACGCTCAACATGGTCAGCGTCGCGTCGGCCTGGGTGGCGGCGAGCCGATAGCCATTGAGATAGAGAAACAGGCCCATGGCCAGAAAGGGAGCGCGCTTGTTGCCATCGACGAACGCATGGTTCTTGGCCAAGCCCACTGCGTAGCTCGCGGCCAGGTCTGCGACGTCGGGTGCCCCGTAAGCCGCGAGGTTCTTTGCTCGACCCAGTGCCGATTCAAGCAAGCCGTCGTCTCGAATCCCGGCACGGCCACCATGCTCGGCGAGGCTTTCGTCATGCAGCAGAACAAGCGCGCCTTTGTCGACCCAGCGCCAGCTCATTTGGCCAACTGGTGGAAGGTGTCTCGGTAGTCGCGCATGAACGCCCGGCCCGCTTCGATCTGCTCTTCAAGTGCAGGGTCGTACGGCGTCAACACGAGACCTTCCGGCGTTTCGGTCAGAAAAACGGTCTGGCCCTTTTCAAGTCGCAGCCTGGCCAACGCCTCCTTGGGCAGGATCACGCCCACGGAGTTGCCGATCTGGGTGAGTTTGAGGGTGTGCATGGCGGCGCTCGATCGTTATAACGGACGTAATACCAAACCGCCGCCAACCTGGCGGTCAATCGAACACGATCTCCGCGCGCTGCTCGTGCGCCTGCGCCATCCAGCTTGCCAGCGCGGCGTCGCTCGGGAAGAACAGGGCGCGGTCGTCGAGTTGCAGTTCGCATTGCGCGCCAGAGCGCTGCAGCGCCAGGCGCACCGGCAGACCACGCACCAGTTCGCCCTGCTCGGTCTGCTCGCGCTTCGGCGGGAATTCGCGCACCAGCTGTGCGATGGCGGGTGCGTGGCCGTTGACCGCCACGCGCAGGTACTTGCCAAAACGGCAGCGCGCGGTGCCCAGGTCCCAGATCTGCTGCAGCTTCAGGCGCAGGCCGCCCGAGAAGCGGTCGGGCTGCGCCACCGCCTGCACCACGATGAGTTCGTCGTCCTTGAGCAGGTGGCGGTGCGCGTTGATCATGTTTTCGTCGGCGCTGGTCTCCATCACCGCAGTCTTGTCGTCGATCTTGAACAGGGCGAGCTTGCCGCGCTGGCCGTTGATGACGCGAAAGTCGGTGACGATGCCGGCCAGGATCACCGGGTCGCGGCTGTCCACCACGTCCACCAGCCGCGTGCGTGCAAAGCGCCGCACCTCGCGCTCCACCTCGTCGAACAGGTGGCCCGAGAAGTAGAAGCCGATGGCGCTCTTCTCGTGCGTGAGCTTTTCCTTCACGCCCCACGGGAGCGTGGCCACCAGGTCGGGCTCCTGCGTGCTGGAGCCGTGGTCATCACCGCCCAGCATGTCGAACAGGCCGCCCTGGTGCGCGTTGGCCTGCGTGGTGGCGGCGTACTCGAAGGCGATGTCCAGCGAGGCCAGCAGCTCGGCGCGGTTGAGGTGCAGGCTGTCGAAGGCGCCGGCCTTGATGAGCGCTTCCACGGTGCGCTTGTTGATGCGGGTGCGGTCCACGCGCAGGCAGAAATCGAACAGGCTGCGAAACGGCCCGCTCTCCTGCCCGTTCGGGCCCTCGCCGCGGCCCTCGCGCGCAGCCACCACGGCCTCGATGGCCTGCTGCCCCGTGCCCTTGACGGCGCCCAGGCCATAGCGGATGAGCTTGTCCGTCACCGGTTCGAAGCGGTAGCCGCCTCGATTGACGTCGGGTGGCTCGAACGCCATGCCCATCTTGTGCGCGTCTTCGAACAACACCTTGAGCTTGTCGGTGTCGTCCATCTCCACGGTCATGTTGGCGCAGTAGAACTCCGCCGTGTAGTGCACCTTGAGCCAGGCCGTGTGGTAGGCCAGCAGCGAGTACGCGGCCGCGTGCGACTTGTTGAAGCCGTAGCCCGCGAACTTCTCCATCAAATCGAAGATTTCGTCGGCCTTGTCCTGCGGGATGTTGTGCGTCTTGAGCGCACCGGCGCGGAATTTCTCGCGGTGCTCGGCCATCTCCTCAGCCTTCTTCTTGCCCATCGCGCGGCGCAGCAGGTCGGCGCCACCGAGCGAGTAGCCGCCCAGGATCTGCGCGGTCTGCATCACCTGCTCCTGGTAGACCATGATCCCGTAGGTCTCGCTGAGCATGTCGGCCACCGCGGGGTGCGGGTAGACCACCTCCTCACGCCCGTGCTTGCGCGCCACGAAGCTGGGGATCAGGTCCATCGGGCCCGGGCGGTACAGCGCGTTGAGCGCGATCAGGTCTTCCAGCCGGGTGGGCCGGGCGTCGCGCAGCATGCCCTGCATGCCGCGGCTTTCAAACTGGAACACGGCCTCCGTCTGGCCGCGCGAGAACAGCGCGTACACCTTGGGGTCGTCCAGCGGCACGTCCTCGAAGCGGAAGTGCTCGCGTCCCTTGTGGCGCTTCATGATGAACTCGCGCGCGATCTCCAGGATGGTGAGCGTGGCCAGGCCCAGGAAGTCGAACTTCACCAGGCCGATGGCCTCGACGTCGTCCTTGTCGTACTGACTCACCGCCGATTCGCTGCCCGGCTGCGCGTAGAGCGGGCAGAAATCGGTGAGCTTGCCGGGCGCGATCAACACGCCACCCGCGTGCATGCCGACGTTGCGCGTCATGCCCTCGAGCTTCTGGGCCAGCTCGATCAGGTTCTTGACGTCCTCTTCTTTCTGCACGCGCTCGGCCAGCACCGGCTCCATCTCGAGCGCGTAGTTGTTCTTGTCGCCCTCCTTCTTCGGCACCGGCGGGTATTGCAGCGTCACGCTCATGCCCGGCTTGTTGGGCACCAGCTTGGAGATGCCGTCGCAAAAGCCGTAGGAGAGATCGAGCACGCGGCCCACGTCGCGAATGGCCGCGCGCGCGGCCATGGTGCCGAAGGTGGCGATCTGACTCACCGCGTCCTTGCCGTACTTCTGCTTCACGTACTCGATGACGCGGTCGCGGTTGCCCTGGCAGAAGTCGATGTCGAAGTCGGGCATGGACACCCGCTCCGGGTTCAGGAAGCGCTCGAACAGCAGGTTGTATTCCAGCGGATCGAGGTCGGTGATCTTGAGTGCATAGGCCACCAGCGAACCGGCGCCCGAGCCGCGGCCCGGGCCCACCGGGCAGCCGTTGTTCTTGGCCCAGTTGATGAAATCACCCACGATCAGGAAGTAGCCCGGGAACCCCATCTTGAGGATGGTGCCGATCTCGAACTCCAGCCGCTCCACGTAGCGCGGGCGCTGTTTGTCGCGCTCGGCCGGGTCGGGGTAGAGGTGCTGCAGACGTTCCTCGAGCCCCTCGAAGGACGACTGGCGGAAGAAGTCCGCCATGGGCATGGGCACGCCGTTCACCAGCGGCGTCGGGAAATCGGGCAACTGCGGCTTGCCCAGCACCAGCGTGAGGTTGCAGCGGCGCGCGATCTCCAGCGTGTTGGCCACGGCCGAGGGAACGTCGGCGAACAGCGCGGCCATGTCGGCCGCCGGCTTGAACCACTGCTCGCGCGTGAAGCGGCGCACGCGCCGCGTGTTGCCCAGGATCTCGCCCTCTGAAATGCACACGCGCGCCTCGTGCGCCTCGTAATCGTCGGGCCCGAGGAACTGCACCGGGTGCGTGGCCACCACCGGCAGGTGCAGCCGCGCGGCCAGCTGCACCGCGCCCACCACATGGCGCTCGTCGTCGGCACGGCCGGCGCGCTGCAGCTCGATGTAGAAGCGGTGGGTGAACAGCGAGGCCAATGCCAGCGCCACGTCGCTCGCACGCTGGGTGTCGCCGGCCATCAGCGCCTGGCCCACCGGGCCGGCCTGCGCGCCCGACAACAGGATCAGCCCGGCGTTGAGTTCTTCAAGCCATTCGCGCTTGACGACCGCCTGGTCGCGCACCACGTTGCGCGTCCAGGCGCGCGCCAGCAGCTCGCACAGGTTCAGGTAGCCCTGCTTGTCCTGCACCAGCAAGAGCACGCGTGGCAGCGGCTGCTGGTGGGCACCGGGCATGGCATTGGGCGTCTCGTCGCTGAAGCCTTGCAGCAGCACCTCGGCACCGATGACGGGCTTGACGCCCTTGTCGCGCGCGGCCTTGTAGAACTTGACGGCACCGAACAGGTTGTTCAGATCGGTGATGGCCAGCGCCGGCTGGCCATCGGCCGCGGCTTGCGCCACGGTGTCGTCGATGCGGTTGGTGCCGTCGACGACGGAAAACTCGGTGTGCAGGCGCAGGTGAATGAACATGCGCCCGATTCTAGAGAGGCGGCCCGCCCCCGATCAGTCTTTCAGGATGTGCAACACCTCGGATCGGAACTCCCGGCTGTAGAGAATGGCCACCACGACCATGGTGGCCAGCACCATCACCAGCGGCGACACGAACCAGCCCAGCAGGGCAAACGAAAAGTAGTACGCACGCAGGCCGTCGTTGAAGGTCTCGGCCGCCGAGCCGACCAGCGCGGCAGCGCGGTCGGCGAAGGTGCGGCGGTCGTACTTGCCGCTGGCGAAGTCCGCTGGCGACGGCAGGGAGCCGATGGCCAGTGCGACGAAGGTGTACTGGCGCATGCACCAGGAAAAGCGGAAGAACGAGTAGACGAAGATCGCCACCAGCACCAGGATCTTGAACTCGAAGACGAGCAAGGTGGTGGCCTGCGCGAACGGGATCTCGCTCATCAGCTCGGACGCCTTGTCGGTGGTGCCCAGCAGCGCGAACAGCGCACCGATCACCAGGATCGAGGTCGACGAAAAGAAGGCCGGCGTGTTCGACAGCGTCTGGGTGATCAGGCCGTCGAGCATGCGCGGGTCGCGCTCGATGGCCTGCTCCATCCAGTAGCGCCGGTAGCGGTTGGTGGTGACCAGCAGCGAAGGCCGCTTTCGCGCCCAGGCCTTGGAAAACCAGGCGTAGCCGACCCAGAGCGAAAAAAAGCAGACCAGCGCAAGCCAGTCTGCCCAGGGGAGGATGCTGATGATCTTCATGCGGCGCATGCTAGCGCCGGATGAAGATGTCCTGTGCTCAGCCTTTGAACTTCTGCGTCACCTGCGCCACGCGCTCGCCGAACAGGCGTGCCGTCTCCAGGTCGCCCGGCAGCATTTCGTTGGCGCCGGCGTCCGACGGGCTTTGCGCCATGGCGCCGCTGAAGGAGCCGACGTAGTTGACGTCGTTGCGCTGGGCGGCCTTGCTGTTGCTGGGCATCATGCCCGTGCCGACCCAGATGCCGCTGTGCTGCATGGCCAGCGTGAACAGGTAGTGCAGCGTGGACAGCTTGTCGCCGTTCATGGTGGCGCTGTTGGTGAAGCCGGCGAAGACCTTGTCCTTCCACTTCTGCGCAAACCAGGCCTTGCTGGACGCGTCAGCGAACTTCTTGAACTGCCAGCTCACGGTGCCCATGTAGGTGGGCGATCCCATGATGATGGCGTCGGCCGCGTCCAGCGTTTCCCAGCCGCCAGCGGGCAGGTTGCCATCGGCGTCGATCGCGATCAGTTCGGCCCCGGCGCCCTGTGCCACCGACTGCGCCATGCGCTGGGTGTGACCGTAGCCCGAGTGGTAAACAACAACGACTTTGCTCATGTTCGATTTCTCCGATGTGAAAAGAATCAATTGCCGCGCTTGGCATCAACGCTGAAGGCTCCGGCGCCGAAGGCCGCGATTGCCAGCAGGCCACCCACCACGCCGATGTTTTTCCAGAACAGCAGCGACTGCATGAACTGCTGATCGGCCGGCACGGACCAGTAAGCGTGGAAGAACACGCTGGCCACCAGGGTGAACACAGCCAGCACCAGTGCGGCCGGGCGCGTGAACAGGCCGATGATCAGCAGGATGGGGGCGACCACCTCGATCACGATGGCAAGCGCCGCACCCACTTCGGGCAGGGGCAGCCCCACCGAGCCGATGTAGCCAGCGGTGCCGGCAAAGCCGCCGATCTTGGAAATGCCCGCGGGCAGGAACAGCGCGGCCATCAGCAGGCGCGCCAGCAAGGCGAAGGGGTTTTGCAGGGCGTTCATGGGAAGTACTCCAGGGTTGATGGAAAAAAGGAAATCAGTGGGCGAGGTCGAACACCAGCACCTCGGCGTCCTTGCCGCCGCTCAGGCTCAGGCTGGCTTCGCCATCCATGACGGCAGCATCGCCGCCGGACAGCCGCTCGCCATTGACCAGAAGTTCACCGCGCACCAGGTGCACATAGGTCTTGCGCTTCGGATCCAGTTCGATGTGGGCAGACTCCTCGCCGTCGAACAGACCGGCGTACATCGCGGCGTCGGCGTGGATCGTCACCGAGCCCTGGCTGCCGTCGGGCGAGGCCACCAGGCGCAGGCGGCCGCGTTTCTCGGCCTCGGCAAAGCCCTTTTGCTCGTAGCTCGGCGGGATGCCGCGCTGGTTCGGCTCGATCCAGATCTGCAGGAAGTGCGTGGTGCTGTTGGGCGCGTGGTTGAACTCGCTGTGCATCACACCGGTGCCCGCGCTCATGCGCTGCACGTCGCCGGGCGGGATGCCCTTGACGTTGCCCATGCTGTCCTTGTGCGCCAGGTTGCCCTGCAGCACGTAGCTGATGATCTCCATGTCGCGGTGACCATGGGTGCCGAAGCCGGTGCCCGGGGCGATGCGGTCTTCGTTGATCACGCGCAGGTTGCCCCAGCCCATCCAGGCCGGATCGAAGTAGTTGGCGAAGGAGAACGAGTGGTAGCTCTTGAGCCAGCCGTGGTCGGCATAACCACGGGCGTCAGAGCGGCGGATCTGCATCATGGCTGGGGTCCTCGGTGTTCCCGCTGGGCGGGGGGGGTGGGGCCGGCGCGGTGCCGGCATGGGTGGAATTCTGGACAAATACCCTCATCACCGGGCCGAAGGTTTTTGATGGCATCATTCAAATCGTTTGAACATTCGACACCCTGATGGCCGCCCAGTCCCCCAGCACGCGCAGCGTCCTCTCGGCCGACAACCTGGCCCTGATCGAGGCCATCGCCCGCCTGGGGAGCATGGCCGCGGCAGCGCGCGAGCTGGGCATGGTGCCCAGCGCCCTCACCTACCGCGTGCGCCAGATCGAGGACGCGCTGGACGTGCTCCTGTTCGACCGCAGCGCGCGGCGCGCGGCACTCACCCCCGCCGGCAGCGAACTGCTGCGCGCGGGCGAGCACCTGCTCAGCGAATTCGACGCCGTGGCCCAGCGCGTCAAGCGCGTGGCCACCGGCTGGGAGCCGCAGCTCACCATCGCAGCCGATGCGCTGATCTCGCGCACCACGCTGTTCGAGTTGTGCGAGGACTTCTACGCCACCGGCGCCCCCACGCGGCTGCGTCTGCGCTCGGAGAATCTCTCGGGCACGCTCGAGGCCCTGCAAGGCGGCATCGCCGATCTGGCGCTGGGCATCACCGGCGAGGTGTCGGGCCCCGGGCTGCAGACCGCTCCCCTGGGCAGCGTTCCCTTCGTGTACGCGGTGGCGCCCCACCACCCGCTGGCGGCGTTGGCGGGCAGCCTGTGCGAGGAGGACATCCGCCAGCACCGCGCCGTGGCCGTGGCCGACACCACGCAGCGCGGGCGTGGCGTGAGCTACAACCTGCTGCCGGGGCAGGAAGTGCTCACCGTGCCGACGATGCAGCACAAGCTCGAAGCCCAGTTGCGCGGACTGGGCGCCGGCTTCCTGCCGCTGCCGATGGCCCAGCCTTTCATCTCGGCCGGCCGCCTGGTCGTCAAGAGCGTGCAGCAAACCGATCGCCAGATCCGCCTGCTCTACGGCTGGCACGCGGTGCGCGTCGGCCGCGACAGCGGGCGTGCGCTGCACTGGTGGCTGGAGCGCCTCAAGCACGCGGCCACGCGCGAGGCCTTGCTCAACCACCACCCACAGCATTGATACACCCCCGCCGCGCTGCGCGCGACCCACTCAAGGGGACGGTGCCTGAGGCCCGGTAAAGCCGGTTCCTCGGCACCTCTCGGTGGGAGCCACTGCTAAAGTCGCCCCACCCCTGCAAGCCCACCGCCATGAACAATTCACGCCTGACCACTCCCTCACTTCACATCGCCGTCGTGGGTGCCGGCATGGCCGGCGTCACCGCGGCGCGCACGCTGGTGCAGGCGGGACACCGCGTCACGCTGTTCGAGAAAAGCCGCGGCTTTGGCGGGCGCATGGCCACGCGGCGCACCGAGTTCGGCGGTTTCGATCACGGCGTGCAGTACTTCACCGTGCGCGACCCGCGCTTCGAGAAAGTGCTGCGCGCCACCGCCACCAGCGCGGTGCGCGCCTGGAGCGCGAGCACCGTGCGCGTGCTCGATGAATTCGGCCATGTGCTGGCCAGTGCCCCACCGCCCACCGAGCCGCACTTCGTGGCTGCGCCCGGCATGAACGCGCTGGTGTCGCTGTGGGCGCAACCGCTGCTCAAACCCGAACTGCATGGGCTGAGTGGCGCGCAGGTTCTGTTGCAGACGCACGTGAACCGCATCGAGCGCGACGCGCTGAACGAAGCGCAGTGGCAATTGCGCTGTGACGACGAGGACGGCGGCCTGCGCGTGCTCGGCGGTTTTGACCGCGTGGTGCTGGCCATTCCGCACCCGCAGGCGCACGACCTGCTGCTCGCCTCCGGCCTGGCGCCCGCGTTGCGCCAGGCGCTGGCCCCGGTGCACGTGGCGCCGTGCTGGACGCTGATGGTCGCCTTCCCGCAGGCCATGCAACCCGGCCTGGCGCACCTCGGCCCGCAATGGAGCGCGGCGCGCAGCACGCACCACCGCATCAGCTGGCTGGCGCGCGAGTCGAGCAAGCCTGCGCGCGAGCCGATCGAGCGCTGGACGGTGCAGGCCAGCCCGGCCTGGTCCGCCAAGCACCTGGAAGACGACGCCGAGCGCGTGAAGGCCAAGCTGCTCAAGGGCTTTGCCGAGATCACCGGCATCCGCGCCACGCCGCCGCACGCGGTGGTGCACCGCTGGCGCTTTGCGCAGACGCAGACGCCCCTGGGCCGCAGCCACCTGCTCGACGAAAAGCTCGGCATCGGCCTGTGCGGCGACTGGTGTCTGGGCCACCGCGTCGAAGACGCTTTCATCTCCGGGCTGGAGCTCGCGCTCGCCCTGGCGTGACACCGCGCCACCGATCGGGCTGAGTCCGTCGAAGCCCTCGTCCGCACACTGGCATGCGCACACCGTACCGCGGCCGTTTTGCCCCCTCACCCACCGGCCCGCTGCACGCGGGCTCGCTGGTGGCCGCGCTCGCAAGCTGGCTCGACGCACGGGCCCACCAGGGCGTCTGGCTGGTGCGCATCGAGGACGTGGACGGTCCGCGCTGCGTGCCGGGTGCCGACCGCCTCATCCTCGACCAGCTCACCGCCTGCGGCCTGGTGAGCGACGAGCCCGTGCAGTGGCAGTCCATGCGCGGCGATGCCTACGAAGCCGCGCTGCAGCGGCTGGTCGCCCAAGGAGACGCCTACCCCTGCGCCTGCTCGCGGCAGGACATCGAACTCGCCCTGCTGGCCGCGGGCACGCCGCGCGAGCGCCATCAGGCCGCCATCTACCCCGGCACCTGCCGCCCCGAACGCGGCGGCCTGCGCGGGCGCCCGGCGCGCGCCTGGCGCTTTCGTGCGCCATTGCGCGCGCGGGTCGACTGGGCCGATCGACGCCTGGGTCCTCAGACACAGGACGTGGCCCGTGCCGTGGGCGACTTCATCATCAAGCGCGCCGATGGCCTGTGGGCTTACCAGCTCGCGGTGGTGGTGGATGACGCGGCCCAGGGCATCACCCACGTGGTGCGCGGCGAAGACCTGGCCGACAACACCGCGCGACAGATCCTGCTGCAACGCGCACTCGGGCTGACCACCCCGGCGTACCTGCACACCCCGCTGGTGCTCGGGCCCAACGGCGAAAAACTCAGCAAGCAGAACGGCGCGCAGGCGCTGGCGCTGGGCGATCCGGTCGTGGCCTTGAACGCCGCGGCGCGCGTGCTCGACCTGCCGGCCAGCAGCGGCAGCGTTGCCGAAGCGCTGGCGCACTGGACAGCCCGATGGGGCGCGCGGTGGGCCACCCGCCGGTCTGCCTGAAGCCACCCGGCCCGAGGCGCCTAAAATCGCGGCCCTTCGAGGCCCAGCCATGACCGACCCCCGCCACGCGCAGCCGCGCACCCCGCCCACCGACGTGCCCTTCCTGCGCCAGGTCAAGAGCTACGTGCTGCGCGCCGGCCGCACCACGGCCGGCCAGGCCAAGGCCTTCGAGGTGCACGGCCCGCGCCTGCTCGTGCCCTACACGGCAGACCAAACCTTCGACGCACGCGCCGCCTTTGGCCGCGACGCACCGTTGATCCTGGAGATCGGCTTCGGCATGGGCACCGCCACCGCGCACATCGCGCAGGTTCGCCCGCAAGACGACTTCCTGTGCTGTGAGGTGCACGAACCCGGCGTGGGCTCGCTGCTCAAGCTCGCCGGCGACGCCGGCCTGAACAACATCCGCATCGTGCAGCACGACGCCGTGGAGGTGATGGACCACATGCTGGCCGACGCCAGCCTGGACGGCGTGCACATCTTCTTCCCCGACCCCTGGCACAAGACGCGCCACCACAAGCGCCGTTTGATCCAGGGGCCGTTCGTGAACCGCCTCGCGAAGAAGCTCAAGCCCGGCGGCTACCTGCACCTGGCCACCGACTGGCAGCCCTATGCCGAGCAGATGCTGGAGGTGCTGCGCGCAGAGCCGCTGCTGCGCAACACCGCCGACGCTGACAAATCGGGGTACGCCCCCAAGCCCGACTACCGCCCGCTCACCAAGTTCGAAAACCGCGGCTTGAAGCTTGGCCACGGCGTGTGGGACCTGGTGTTCCGCCGCGCCTGACAGCCCAGCCGAACACCCCCGCGTGGCGCACCGCCCCAAGAACCCGCTGATCCCCACGCGCGACGGCGTCTCGCCGAGTTGCGTGGCCATCCCGTTTACCAAGCCCGCGCCCTGGGCATCGGTGCTGCAGTTCCTGTGCGAGCGCCTGCCCGTCATCACACCCGCTGAATGGGCACAGCGCATGGCGCGCGGCGACGTGCTCGACGACGACGGCCGACCGGTGCTGCCCGATGCCGGCTGCACGCCCGGTGCGCGGCTGTACTACTGGCGCCAGGTGGACGACGAAATCGACATCCCGTTCGAGGAACACATCCTCTTCCAGGACGAACACCTGCTGGTGGCCGACAAGCCGCATTTCATGCCCGTTACCCCCGGCGGGCGCACGGTGCGCCACAGCCTCATGGTGCGGCTGAAGGCACGCACCGGCATCGACACGCTCAACCCCATCCACCGCATCGACCGCGAGACCGCGGGCCTCGTGGTCTTCAACCTGCGCCCGCAAGACCGCAACGCCTACCACGCGCTGTTCCGCGACCAGGCGGTGACCAAGCACTACGAGGCCATCGCTGCGCACCAGCCCGATGTGGCCTTTCCGCTGACGCGGCGCAGTCGCATCGAGGAAGACGTGGAAGCTTTCTTCCGCATGGTCGAGGTGGATGGCGAACCCAACAGCGAGACACGCATTCAACGCATCGAGGTGAGCGGCACCTGGGCGCGTTACGCGCTCGACCCGCTGAGCGGCAAGCGCCATCAGTTGCGGGTGCACTTGAACGCACTCGGCCTGCCCATCGCAGGCGACCGGTTCTACCCGCGCGTACGACGTGGCCCGCACGATGTGGAGGACTTCACGGACCCGCTACGCCTGCTGGCCCGTGCCATCGAATTCACCGACCCGGTGACGGGCCACCGGCGCCGCTTCGAAAGCCGCCGATCCCTGGACTGGCCGAACGACTGACCGGCAGTCGCCCCCAGCCTCCGCACGTTCTGCGTGTGGCCGTCGTCGCTACAGAGTGGCGCCAAGATGCCACAAAGGGTGTTGAACCACCCCAACCGTTCGCACATGCCCCGCCACACCATCGACACGCCCGCTGCCGTCGTGCAGGCCCTCAACGACGACGGCGCGATTCTTCCCCCGCGTACCAGCAGCGACATCTTTTCCAAGCCCGGCGCCAAGGTGCAGTGCATGGTCTGCAATGCGCCGGCCATGAAGCGCAACGAGCCGCAGGTGGTGGTGGTGCTGATGGGCGCCACGCGCCACGAGCAACGCGAGGCCGCCACCGTGCTGCAGCGCCTCATCGGCGACGACGGCAGCTCCGACAGCGCCGGCCTGCGGGTGCTGCAGGTCGGCGGTGTGACGCTCATGCTCGCCCCCTGGCACGCGCGCGACATGGTGCGCAGCGTGGCCGATTCGGTGGCCGCTGGCTGGCAGCCCGAGCGCGTCACGGTGGACGCCGCGCAGATCGAGGGCGAAGGCGTGGTCGTGGTGCCGGGCCCCGGCTCGCACGGTGACCTTGCGGTCGAAATCCGCCAGGCGCTCGCCGCCTTCGTGGGCGACGGGGGTTCCTTGTGGGACAGCGCACGGCGCCTGTTTGCCGGCAAGACCGAACCCAAGCTGTGGCTGCTGCCACTGGGCTGCAGCCTGGCCGAACGCCAGGAGGGCCGCGCCGTCTGCTGGGAAATCTGCTTCGAGGATGTGAGCAAGCTCGAGTACGCGGTCGAACTGATCGAGGCGCGCCTGGAGCTCGGCAAGGACCACCTGCTGCAGCGCTGGAACGCCCCGCCCGAGGACGCGATCGAGACGCGGCTGCCCACCATCATGCTGACGACGCCAACGCCCACGCGCGAAGCGCGCGCGCAACTGGCGCGGCTGCTTCAGAACACGCTGTTCATGATCGGCCGCCTGGGCTTCGTGCCCTCGCGCCCACCGGCGCAGGCACTCGCGCACACGACCTTGTCCGCGGCGAACAGGGCGTGACCGGGCCACAGCCCCGCGCGTGACGCCCGCCTACCTCTGAACGGGCCCGAGCTGGCGCGCCAGCAGGCGGCTGACGTGCAGCGCCTGGCGCTGCGCCCCATCGTGAATCTGGTGCCGGCAGCTGGTGCCGTCGGCGACCACGATGGCATCGGGCGCCGCCCGCACCGCCGGCAGCAGCGAGAGCTCGGCCATCTGCATCGACACCGCATGGTGTTCGGCCTCGTAGCCGAAGCTGCCCGCCATGCCGCAGCAACTGCTCTCGATCAGCCGGGGATCGGCGCCCGGCACCCAACGCAGCACCTCCAGCACGGGCGACACCGCGTCGAAGGCCTTCTGATGGCAGTGGCCGTGCACCAGCACCGGCTGCCCCAGCGGCAGCAGGCGGGCCTTGAGCGCCTCCATGCGGCCCGCGCGCGCCTCGCGTGCCAGGAACTCCTCGAACAACAACGCCTGATCGGCGACCACCTGCGCATCGGCGCCCAGGCCCATGGCCAATGTCTCGTCGCGCAGCGTCAGCAGGCACGAAGGCTCCAGGCCCACGATGGCCAGACCGGCACGCGCCAGGGGCAGCAACTCATCGATCAGCTCGCGCGCTTTCCCGCGCGCTGCATCCACCATGCCCGCGGCAAGGTACGTGCGCCCACAGCAGAGGTGGCCACCGCCCGCACGCGCGGCCACGTGCACCGTGTAGCCCGCCGCCTGCAGCACCGCCAGCGCATCGCGTGCGTTTTCATCTTCGAAGTGGCCGTTGAAGGTGTCCACGAACAGCACCACGCCGCGCTCGGCCGCCAGCACCTCCTCGCGCGTGGCGGTGTGGCGCGGCGCATCATTGAAGAAATGGCGTGACCGCCAGGCCGGCAGGCTGCGCGCCGCGCTCAGACCCAACCAGCGTTCACCCAGCGCGGCCAGCCAGGGCATGCGATTGCGCAGGTTGAGCAGCGGCGCCGCGCGCGCGGCCCAGCGCGCGTAGGCCGGCAGGTGGGCGATCAGACGGTCCTTGAGCGAGTGGCCATGGCGCGCTCGATCGTGGTGCAACCATTCGATCTTCATGCGCGCCATGTCCACACCGGTGGGACAGTCGCGCTTGCAGCCCTTGCAGCCCACGCACAGGTCCATCGCCTCGCGCACCGCGTCGCTGGTGAAGGCCTCGGCACCGGAGAGCCCATCGAGTTGCCCGCTGAGGGCCAGCCGCAGCGTGTTGGCGCGCCCGCGCGTGAGGTGCTGCTCGTCGCGCGTGACGCGGTAGCTCGGGCACATGGTGCCGGCGTCGAACTTGCGGCAGTGCCCGTTGTTGTTGCACATCTCCACCGCCTTGGCCAGGCCTTGCGCCGGGTCCCGCCCGGTGCCGGGGGCGGTGGTGGTTTCGGTGACTGGGTCGTTCTGCACGTTCCAGGCGCTCCAGTCGAGCACCGGCTGCAGCGGGATCACCTTGTAGGAGGGCGGGAAGCGCATGAGGCGCGTGTCGTCCATGCGCGGCGGGTCCACGATGCGCCCGGGCGAGAGCAGGCCTGCCGGGTCCATGCGCTGCTTGATGCGGCGCAGCGCCTCGGTGATGCGCGCGCCGAACTGCCATTCGATCCATTCGCCACGGCACAGGCCGTCGCCGTGCTCGCCGCTGAAGGCGCCCTTGTACCGGCGCACGAGCTCGCTCGCCTCTTCGGCGATCGCGCGCATCTTGCGCGCGCCGTCCTGCCGCATGTCGAGGATGGGCCGCACATGCAGCGTGCCCACCGACGCGTGCGCGTACCAGGTGCCGCGGCTGCCGTGGCGGCGAAACACCTGCGTGAGCGCGTCGGTGTACTCGGCCAGGTGTTCGAGCGGCACGGCGCAATCCTCGATGAAGCTCACCGGCTTGCCGTCGCCACGCAGGCTCATCATGATGTTGAGGCCCGCCTTGCGCACCTCCCACAGGTTCTTCTGCGGCGCGTCGTCCACCATCTCGACCACGCTGCCGGGCAGGTTCAGGTCGCCCATGAGCTCGACCAGTTGCCGCAGCGCGGGCGCGATCTCGGCCTTGCTCTGGCCGCTGAACTCCACCAGCAGCACCGCCTCCGGCTTGCCGCCGTTGATGTGCGGCGACAGCGCGGTGCGGATGGTGGGCTCGAAGGCCGGGTTCCTGAGCGACAGCTCGATCATGGTGCGGTCGACCAGCTCGACCGCGGTGAGCTGGCCCGCAGACAGGCCCTGGCCCAGCCGCACGATGTGCTGCGCGCTGTCCATCGCCTGATAGAAGGTGGGGAAGTTCACCACGCCCAGCACCTTGGCGCGCGGCAGTTCGCTCAGCCGCAGCGTGAGTGAGCGCGTGAGCGCCAGGGTGCCCTCGCTGCCCACCAGCAGGTGCGCCAGGTTGACCGAGCCGTCGGCGGTGTAGGGCCGCTCGCTCTGGTTGCGGAAGATGTCGAGGTTGTAGCCGGCAACGCGGCGCAGCACCTTGGGCCAGCGCGCGTCGATCTCGTCGGCGTTCTCCAGCGCGAGTGCGCGCACGAACTCGCCGAGCGCGCGCACCTCGCCGCTGGAGTGCTCGAAGGCGCCGAAGTCGAGCAGGCTGCCATCGGCCAGCCACGCCTGCGCGCCCAGCACGTTGTGCACCATGTTGCCGTAGGCCAGCGAGCGGCTGCCGCACGAGTTGTTGCCCGCCATGCCGCCCAGCGTGGCCTGCGCACTGGTGGACACGTCCACCGGGTACCACAGGCCGTGGGTCTTGAGCTGTGCGTTGAGATGATCGAGCACCAGGCCGGGCTCGACCACGGCGGTGCGCGCCTCGGCGTCCAGCTGCAGAACGCGGCGCAAATGCTTGCTGTGATCGATCACCAGGCCCGCGCCCACGGTCTGGCCGCACTGGCTGGTGCCGCCGCCGCGCGGCACGATGGGCACCCCCTGATCGCGGCAGATGTCGAGCGCAGCGCGCACGTCCTCGGGCGTGCGCGGCACGAACACGCCCACCGGCATCTGCTGGTAGATCGAGGCGTCGGTGGCGTAGCGGCCGCGGTCTGCCGGCGAGAACAGCACCTCACCCTGGGTGCTTCGGGTGAGCTCGCGTGCCAGCGCGCCCGCCGTCTCGTTGCCGATGCGGGCAACGGGGTCGTAGGCGCTGGCGGCGTCATCGCGGGTGAGGTGGACGGGCAACGGAGCGTTCATGCGGAGGGTCCGGCGGGTGCGGCGTTCGAGCGCAGCTGTTCGAGCACCACGTCACGTTTGTGGTGAAGGTGTTGCGTGAGCACGCGGGCCAGCGCGGCGCCATCGCGCGCCTTGAGCGCAGCCACCATGGCTTCGTGCTCCTGCACCGCGCGCTGCCACTTCTCGCCGTCCTGGTTGGACCGAAAGCGCAACGCCTGAAGACGCGCATTGACCTGCGTGTAGGTGGCTGTGAGCACCGGGTTGCGGGCTGCGGCGTTGATCGCGCGGTGGATGGCCGCGTTGAGCCGGTAGTAGGCCGAGAGGTCGCGCCGCGTGTAGGCGGCCATCATCTCGAAGTGCAGGGCCTCGATCTCGGCCAGTTCGGCATCCGTGATGCGCTCGGCGGCGAGCTGGCCGGACATTGCCTCCAGCCCGGCCATCACCTCGAAGGTGTGGCGCACGTCGTCTTCGTCGAGCGCCACCGCCACCGAGCCGCGGTTGGGCAGCAGCTCAACGAGGCCCTCGGCGGCCAGCATCTTGATGGCTTCGCGCAGCGGCGTGCGCGAGATGTGCAGCACCTCGCAGAGCTCGCGCTCGTTGAGCTTGGCGCCGGGCGGTATTTCACCCTCCACCAGCATCTGCCGCAGGCGCAGCGCCACCTGCTCGTGCAGCACGGTGCGCGGAATGCTCGGAGCTTGGGTCGTCATGGAACGCTATTTTGTATGCAAAAACAGATCAATCAACCGATCCATCCGGGATTTCCCCGTCACAAAGGGGATGGCCTACCCGGGTGATTGCGCTTGACATTTGTATTTTGCATACAAAAATGGGCATCCGCCTCGATACCCCCAACCCGAACCAGACATGCTGACCCTCGACGCCCACCCGACCGGCCGCCATTTCCTGCAGATTCCCGGCCCCTCCCCCGTGCCCGACCGCATCCTGCGCGCGATGAGTCTGCCCACCATCGACCACCGCGGCCCGGAGTTCGGGGTGCTCGGCCGCAAGGTGCTGGCCGACATGCAGAAGATCTTCAAGACCCGCCACCCGGTCATGATCTACCCCGGCTCGGGCACCGGCGCCTGGGAGGCCGCGCTGGTCAACGTCACCAGCCCGGGCGACCACGTTCTGATGTACGAGACGGGCCACTTCGCCTTCCTGTGGCACCAGCTGGCCACGCGCCTGGGCCTCAAGGCCGAGGTGGTGAGCCTGCCTGGCACCGAGCACGGCGTACCCGCCAGCTGGCGCCGCGGCGTGCAGGCCGACCTGATCGAGCAGCGCCTGAAGGCCGACACCGCGCACCACATCAAGGCGGTTTGCGTCGTGCACAACGAGACCTCCACCGGGGTCACCAGCGACATCGCAGCGGTGCGCCGCGCCATCGACGCCGCGAAGCACCCCGCCCTGCTCTTGGTGGACACCATCTCGGGCCTGGCCGGCGCCGACTACCGGCACGACGAGTGGGGCGTGGACGTGACGATCAGCGGCTCGCAGAAGGGCTTGATGCTGCCGCCCGGCATCGGCTTCAACGCGCTCTCGCCCAAGGCGATCGATGTCAGCCGCCAGGCGACCATGCCGCGTGCCTACTGGGGCTGGCACGAGATGATCGAGATGAACAAGACCGGCTACTGGCCCTCCACCCCCAACACCAACCTGCTCTACGGCCTGAGCGAGGCCTGCGACATGCTGCTCGGCCAGGGGCTCGACGTGGTGTTTGCGCGGCACCAGCGCTGGGCCGCCGGTGTGCGCGCTGCGGTGCGGGCCTGGGGCCTGCCGATCCAGTGCGCCGACGACACGGTGCACTCGCCGATCCTCACCGGCGTGATGACGCCCGAGGGCGTGGACGCCGACGCGGTGCGCAAGCTCATCTACGAGCGCTTCGACTGCTCGCTCGGCACCGGCCTGGGCAAGATCAAGGGCCGCATGTTCCGCATCGGCCACCTGGGCGACAGCAACGACCTCACGCTGGTGGCCACCGTTGCCGGCTGCGAGATGGGCCTCAAGCTCGCCGGCGTCAAGCTCGCCGGCTCGGGCGTGCAGGCCATCATGGACCACTTCGCAGCCCACCCGGGCGGCCTGCACATGCCGGCGCCCGCCGCGGCGCGCGCCACACCCCAGCCCGCAATGGCCTGACCCACGGATCACGGTGCCCCGCTGCGTCCGTGGGCGGGGCACGACATCACCGACGGACGACAACCACAGGAGACACGCATGCCTATTCGCCAATGCAACCTCGGCGCCCTCACCCGGCGGGCCGTCACCACCGTGCTCGGCGCCTCGGCGCTGCTGCTGGCCAGCGGCGCCGCGCACGCGCAGATGGAGATCAAGCTCGGCCACGTGGGCGGGCCAGGCTCGCTGTTCGAGCGCTCGGCCAATGAATTCGCACGCCTGGCCAATGAACGCCTGGGCAACAAGGCCAAGGTGGTGGTGTTCGGCTCCAGCCAGCTCGGCGGCGACTCCGAGATGATGCAGAAGCTGCGCCTGGGCACGCTCGAGCTCTCCATCCCCTCCACCATCATGTCGTCCAACGTGCCGGCCTTTGGCATGTTCGAGATGCCCTACCTGGTGAAGAACCGGGACCACATGAAGAAGATCGAGTCCGACATCCTGCGGCCGACCATGTTCCCAATGGCCGAGGAGAAGGGCTTCAAGATCCTGGGCGTGTGGGAGAACGGGTTCCGCCACATCACCAGCAACGTCAAGCCCATCGTCAAGCCCGAAGACCTCAAGGGCATGAAACTGCGCGTGCCGCCCGGCGTGTGGCGCGTGAAGATGTTCCAGGCCTACGGGGCCAACCCGTCGCCGATGGCGCTGTCGGAGGTGTTCGTGGCGCTGCAGACCGGCGTGATGGACGGGCAGGAGAACCCGCTCACGCAGATCTACTCGTCCAAGTTCCAGGAAGTGCAGAAGTTCATGTCGATGACGGGGCACGTGTACACCCCGGCCTTCCTGGCCGCGGGCTCGCGCAAGTTCAACTCGTTGCCGGCCGATGTGCGCCAGATCCTGGAGAAGACCGCGCAGGACGTGCAGCCCTTCGTGTACCGCACCGCGGCTCAGCTCGACGGCGAACTGGTCGACAAGATCAAGGCCGCCGGCACCCAGGTCAACGAGGCCGACAAGAACGCCTTCATCGCCGCCAGCAAGGCGGTGTACGAGGAGTTCGGCAAGGAAGTGCCGGGCGGTGCCGATCTGGTGAACAAGGCCGTGGCGCTCGGCGCGGCGTTCTGACGCCACCGAAGGGGCTGCTGCGGCAGCCCCTTTCTCTTCCCCCGTTGGTTTCCTTTTCTTCCCCCCGCCCTTTTCAAGGGAGCGCACTGTGTTCCACACCCTGCGGACCGTATTCGACCGCGTGTTGACGGCATTCGTCATCTTTCTGCTGGCCTCGCTGGCGGTCATCGTCCTCATGGGCGTTGCCTATCGCAAGCTCGGCATTCCCATGGTCTGGTACGACGAGGTCGCCTCGATCGCGCTGGCCTGGCTCACCTACTACGGCGCCGGGCTGGCCGCGCTCAAGCGCGCGCACATCGGCTTTCCGGGGCTGGTCAACGCCATGCCGCCGTCGCTGCGCGTGCCGCTGGTGCTGCTGGGCGAGGGCATCGTCGTGCTGTTCTTCGCGTTGCTGGGCTGGTACGGCTACCAGGTACTGCTCATCCTGGAGGGAGACGCCATGGTGAGCCTGCCCTGGGTGCCTACACGCCTGACGCAATCGGTCATCCCCATCGGCTCGGCCGTGTTCATCGTGGCCCAGTTGCTCACCCTGCCCGAATTGCTGCGCCAGGCGCGCGGTGATGGTGTGGTGGACGCCGAGAAGCGCGAAATGGAAAAAGAACTCGAAAGGGCCTTGCAGCGATGATGGCGTTCCTGATGTTCCTGGGACTGCTGTCCCTGATCCTGATCAACGTGCCCATCGCCATCGCGCTTGGCGTGGTGGCCATGGCCGCCATGGTCTTCCACAGCGGCATGGACTCACTACTGAGCGCGGCCATCACCATGTTCACGGGCGCCACCAGCTTTCCGCTGCTGGCCATTCCCTTGTTCGTGCTGGCCGGCGCCATCATGAATTCGTCGAGCCTGTCACGGCGCCTCATCGCGTTCGCTTCTGCGCTGTTCGGCTTCATCAAGGGCGGGCTGGCGATGGTCAACATCGGCACCTCGCTGTTCTTCGCCGAGATCTCGGGCTCGGCCGTGGCCGACGTCGCGGCCATGGGCTCGATCCTCATGCCAGCGATGAAGAAGAAGGGGTACCCGAAGGAGTTCGCCGCGGCCGTGACCTCGTCGTCCGCCACGCTGGCGATCATCATCCCGCCGTCGATCCCCATGATCCTCTACGCGGTGATGGCCGAAACCTCGGTGGTGCAACTGTTCGTCGCCGGCATCATCCCCGGCATCCTGGGTGGTGTGGGCATGATGGCCCTGGCCTACTGGTACGCCGTCCGCTACAACTACCCGGTGGAAGAGGTGTTCAGCTGGCAGCGCGTCAAGTCCACCTTCAAAGACGCGGCCTGGGCCTTCATGCTGCCGATGATCATCCTGGGCGGCATCTTCGGTGGTGTGGTGACCGCCACCGAAGGCGCCGCACTCGCGGTGCTGGCGGCCCTGTTCATCGGCGGTGTGATTTACAGGGAACTCAACTGGAAGCACCTGTACGAGTCGATGGTGGACGGCGGTGTGCAGACCGCCACCGTGATGTTGCTGGTGGCTGCGTCCGCCCTGCTCGGCCACCTGCTGACCGAGCAGCAAATGCCCCAGATGCTGGCCACGTGGATTGCCTCGCTCACCGACAACAAGTGGGCGGTGCTGGCCATCCTGAACATCTTCTTCCTGGTGGCGGGCCTGTTCCTGCATTCGGCCGCGGCCATCATTCTGGTGGTGCCGATCGTGATGCCGCTGGTCAAGGCGGTGGGCATCGACCCGGTGCACTTCGGCCTCATCGTCACGCTCAACCTGGGTATCGGCCAGCAGACACCGCCCGTGGCGAGCGTGCTGGCCACGGCCTGCTCCATCGCCAAGGCCGACATGTGGAAGGTCACGCGCGTGAACCTGCCCTTCATCGGCGTGCTCATGGCGCTGCTGCTGCTCGTGACCTACGTGCCCGCGGTACCGCTGTTCCTCGTGGAGTACTTCTACCGTTGAGCACGAACACCGACAGCGGCACCGTGAGGTTGCAGATCGAGGCTGGCGTGGCCTCGATCACTTTCGACCGCCCCCAGGCGCGCAACGCGATGACCTGGGACATGTACCAGCAGCTCGCTGCAATCTGCACACGGTTGGCGGATGATCGCTCGGTGCGTGCGGTGGTGTTTCGCGGTGCGGGTGGGCAGGCTTTTGTGGCGGGCACCGACATCGAGCAGTTCACCGCGTTCACATCGGGCGAAGACGGCGTGGCCTACGAGCGGCAGATCGAGGCTCGCGTATCGCAGCTGTGCGCGCTGCCCATGCCCACGGTGGCGCTGGTGGAGGGCTGGTGCGTGGGCGGCGGTTTGGCCATTGCCACGGCGTGCGATTTCCGTGTGGCCACGCCCAGCGCCCGGTTTGGCGTTCCCATTGCCAAGACGCTGGGCAATTGCCTGTCGATCCAGAACGTGGCGCGCTTGCGCGCGGCCTTCGGGCACCAGCGCACGCGGCGCATGTTGATGATGGCCGAGCTGATTGGCGCCGACGAAGCGCTGGCCTGCGGCTACCTGCACGCGGTGGCCGAGACGGACGCCATCAACGCAACCGCCCAGGCCCTGGTGCAGCAGCTGGTGGCGCTGGCGCCGGTGACACAGCGTGTGAGCAAGGCCGCGCTGGATCGACTGGCCACGCACGACCTGGCCAACGCCGACGACCTGATCCGCGCGGCCTACGGCAGCGCCGACTTCCACGAGGGCGTGGCCGCCTTCGTGGCCAAACGACCGCCGGTGTGGAGAGGCGAATGAACCGCAAGACCAACCGCAACACCACCGGTCCGCTGTCGGGCGTGCGCGTCCTCGAAATCACGCAGATCATGTCGGGCCCCACCTGCGGCCTGCTGCTGGCCGATCTGGGCGCCGACGTGATCAAGATCGAGAAGACCCAGGGCGGCGATGACGCGCGCGGCTACCGCGACCCGCAGGTGGGCGGCGTCTCGGGCCCGTTCATGATGATGAACCGCAACAAGCGCGGCCTCGCGCTGGATCTCAAGAGCGAACAGGGCCGCGCCCTGCTGCTGCGCATGGTGAAGCAGGCCGACGTGCTGGTGGAAAACTTCCGCGGCGGCACCATGGACAAGCTGGGCCTGGGGTACGAGGTGCTCAAGGCACACAACCCGGGCCTCATTTACTGCGCCATCACCGGCTACGGGCGCAGCGGACCGTACGCCGACAAGGGCGGCTTCGACCTCATCGCGCAGGGCTTTGCGGGGCTGATGTCGGTCACCGGCGAGCCGGGACGCCCGCCGGTGAAAAGTGGCAGCGCGGTGTCGGACATGAACGCCGGCATCCTGGCGGCGCTGGGCATCCTGGCCGCCTACATCCACAAGCTCAAGACCGGTGAGGGTCAGGTGGTCGACACCTCACTGAGCGACGCCGCGCTGCAGCAGACCTACTGGCACGCGGCGGTGTGGTTCGCCACGCAGCAATCGCCACAGCCCACCGGCTCAGCCCACCTGCTCACGGCGCCCTACCAGGCGTTCGAGGCAAGCGATGGGTGGATCAACATCGGCGGCGCCAACCAGACCAACTGGGAGCGCATCTGCGACGTGCTGGGCCACCCCGACTGGAAGACCGACGCGCGCTTTGCCACCAACCGCGACCGCATGGTCCACCTGGACGAACTCGTGGATCTGATGAACGCGGTGGTGCGCACACGCACCCGGGCCGAATGGCAGGCCGCGTTCGACGCCGCGGGCGTGCCGGCTGGCCCGGTGCACACGATCGGCGAGGCACTGAGCCATCCGCAGACGCTCGCGCGCGGCATGGTGGTCGACCTGGTACACCCGCAGGCCGGCCCGACCCGCGCCATCGGCTGTCCCATCCATTTCTCGGCTTCGCCCGAACGCACCAGCACGCCCGCGCCGCTGCTGGGGCAGCACACGCGCGAGGTGCTGCAGGCGTTCGGCCTGGACGCGGCCGAGATCGATGCACTGCTGGCCGCCGGCGTGGTCAGTGAACCGGCACCCCCTCAGGCCTGAGCCCTTCGACAAGCTCAGGGCGAACGGGTGGCCGGCCTCACACCCGCTCGGCCACCCAGCCTTGCACCGAGGACAAGGCCTTGGCCAGGCCGCTCGCATCGGTGCCGCCAGCCATGGCCATGTCGGCCTTGCCACCGCCCTTGCCACCCACCTGCTGGGCCACGAAGTTCACCAGCTCGCCGGCCTTGACCTTGCCCACGCTGTCGGCGGTGACGCCCGCGGCCAGCTGAACCTTGCCGCCGTCGACCGCTGCCAGCACGATGGCCGCGCTCTTGAGTTTGTCCTTGAGCTTGTCGAGGGTGTCGCGCAGCGTCTTGGCGTCAGCACCATCGAGCGTGGCCGCCAGCACCTTGATGCCTTTGACATCCACGGCGCGGCCCACCAGTTCGTCGCCCTGGTTGGACGCGAGTTTGCCCTTGAGCGCGGCGATCTCTTTCTCCAGCGCCTTGATCTGCTCCAGCGTCTGGCCCACGCGCGCGGTGAGCTCGGCCACCGGTGCCTTGAGCGCGCCCGCGGCCTGCGCCACGGTGCTCTCCAGCGACTGCAGGTAGGTGAGCGCGTTCTCGCCCGTCACCGCCTCGATGCGGCGCACGCCCGCGGCCACGCCGCCCTCGCCCACCACCTTGAAGAGGCCGATGTCGCCCGTGCGCTGCACGTGGGTACCGCCGCAGAGTTCGCGGCTGCTGCCGATGTCGAGCACGCGCACGGTGTCGCCGTACTTCTCGCCGAACAGCATCATGGCGCCGGTTTTCTGCGCCGATTCGATGTCCATCAGGCGCGCCAGCGTGGCGGCGTTGGCCAGGATCTCGGCGTTCACGATCGCCTCGATGCGGCGAACTTGCTCATCGGTGAGCGGCGCGTTATGCGCGAAGTCGAAGCGCGTGCGCTCGGCGTTCACCAGCGAGCCCTTCTGCTGCACGTGATCACCCAGCACTTCGCGCAGGGCCTTGTGCATCAGGTGGGTGGCGCTGTGGTTGCGCACGGTGGCAGCGCGCAGCGCGGTGTTCACCTGCGCGTTCACCGCATCGCCCACGTTGAGCGTGCCCTGCGCCACGGTGCCGTGGTGGCCGTACACGTCGGCCTTGATTTTCTGCGTGTCGCCCACCACGAAACGCGCCGAGCCCGCGCTGATCACGCCCTCGTCGCCGACCTGGCCGCCGCTTTCGGCATAGAACGGCGTGCTGTCGAGCACCACCACACCGCTCTGGCCCTGCTTGAGCGCGGCCACCGGCGTGCCCTCGTGGTACAGCGCGACGATCTTGCCCGGGGCTTCGAGCTTCTCGTAGCCCACGAAGGCGTTGCCCGCGCCGGCGTACTCCAGCGCCTTGTCCATCTTGAACTTGCCGGCGGCACGCGCCTGCGCCTTCTGCTTGTCCATTGCCGCCGCGAAGCCCGCCTCGTCCACGCCCACACCGCGCTCGCGGCAGACGTCGTTGGTGAGGTCGAGCGGGAAGCCGTAGGTGTCGTGCAGCTTGAAGGCGACGTCGCCCGGCAGCACCTTGGCGCCACCGCCCAGCGCGCTGTCAAGGATCTCCATGCCGTTGGCGAGCGTCTCGTAGAAGCGCTCCTCCTCGGCCTTGAGCACCTCCATCACGCGCTGCGCTTGCTTCGCGAGGTTGGGGTAGGCCGCACCCATGAGCTGCACCAGCACCGGCACCAGCTTGTGGAAGAACGGCGTCTTCTGGCCGAGCTTGTAGCCGTGGCGGATGGCGCGGCGGATGATGCGGCGCTGCACGTAGCCGCGGCCTTCGTTGCTGGGGATCACGCCGTCGCTCACCAGGAAGGCGGTGGCGCGGATGTGGTCGGCGATCACCTTGAGCGAGGGGTTGGCGAGGTCGGGGGTGTTCGTTTCGCGCGCGGCCGCCTTGATCAGCGCGTCGAAGATGTCGATCTCGTAGTTGCTGTGCACGTGCTGCAGGATCGCCGCCAGGCGCTCCAGGCCCATGCCGGTGTCCACGCAGGGCGCTGGCAGCGGCACCACGCTGCCGTCTTCCTTCATGTCGAACTGCATGAACACGTGGTTCCAGATCTCGATGAAGCGGTCGCCGTCCTCGTCGGGGCTGCCCGGGGGGCCGCCGGGGATGTGCGGGCCGTGGTCGTAGAAGATCTCGCTGCACGGGCCGCAGGGGCCCGTGTCGGCCATCATCCAGAAGTTGTCGCTCTTGTACTTGCCGCCCTTGTTGTCACCGATGCGGATCACGCGCTCGGGCGGCAGGCCGATCTCTTTCGTCCAGATGTCGAAGGCCTCGTCGTCCTCGTGGTAGACGGTGGCGAGCAGCCGCTCCTTGGGCAGCTTGTAGACCTCGGTCAGCAGCTCCCAGCCCCACTTGAGGCTTTCGCGCTTGAAGTAGTCGCCAAAGCTCCAGTTGCCCAGCATCTCGAAGAAGGTGTGGTGACGCGCGGTGTAGCCCACGTTCTCCAGGTCGTTGTGCTTGCCGCCGGCGCGCAGGCAGGCCTGCACCGAGGCCGCACGCACATAGGGGCGCTTGTCGGTGCCCAGGAACACGTCCTTGAACTGCACCATGCCCGAGTTGGTAAACATGAGCGTGGGGTCGTTGCCCGGCACCAGCGGGCTGGACGCCACCACGGTGTGGCCCTTGGCGGCGAAGAAGTCCAGGAAGCTCTTGCGGATGTCGGCGACGGAGACGGGGGCGGTCATGGGGGCCTTGGAGTCTGGGAATGCGATGGGGGCGGCGGCGGGGAAGGCCGCGCATAGCCCGCCATTTTCTCCCATGCCGGGGTGGCCCGCGCGGGATCGTCGCCAGCGGCACTGCGCACACCGGGGCAAAGGGCTATCCTGTGTGGCTTGGCAGCCGCAGCGCCGCCCCCCGAACACCTGCTGGAGACGCACACCATGGACATGAAGACCTCCCCCCTGGGCCTGCTGAACGACCCAAGCCTGCTCAAGACCGACGGCCTGATCAACGGCCAGTGGGTCAAGGGCGCCAGCCGCTTCGACGTGCACGACCCGGCCACCGGCCTGAAGCTCGCCGACGTGGCGAACCTGGGCCCTGCCGACGCCGAAGCGGCCATCGCCGCGGCCGACAAGGCCTGGCCGGCCTGGCGTGCCAAGACCGCGAAGGAGCGCGCCAACATCCTGCGCAAGTGGTACGACCTGCTGATGGCCAACCAGGAAGACCTGGGCCGCATCCTCACCGCCGAGCAGGGCAAGCCCTTCGCCGAAGGCAAGGGCGAAATCGCCTACGGCGCGAGCTTTGTCGAGTGGTTTGCCGAAGAAGCCAAGCGCGTCAATGGCGAAACGCTGCCCACCTTCGACAACAACCGCCGCCTGCTGGTGCTCAAGCAACCCATCGGCGTGTGCGCAGCCATCACACCCTGGAACTTCCCGCTCGCCATGATCACGCGCAAGGTGGCGCCGGCACTGGCCGCGGGCTGCCCGGTGGTCATCAAGCCGGCCGAACTCACGCCGCTGACCGCGCTGGCCGCGGCCGAGCTCGCGCTGCGCGCCGGCATTCCGGCCGGTGTGCTCAACGTGCTGTCGGCCGACAGCGCCAACAGCGTCGCCATCGGCAAGGTGCTGTGCGCGAGCGACACCGTGCGCCACCTGAGCTTCACCGGCTCCACCGAGGTCGGCCGCATCCTGATGGCGCAGTGCGCGCCCACCGTGAAGAAGCTCAGCCTGGAACTCGGCGGCAACGCGCCCTTCATCGTGTTCGACGACGCCGACATCGACTCGGCCGTGGAAGGCGCGCTCGCCAGCAAGTACCGCAACGCGGGCCAGACCTGCGTGTGTGCCAACCGCTTCTACGTGCAGGCCGGCGTGTACGACCAGTTCGTGCAGAAGTTCGCCGCCCGCGTGAAGGCGTTCAAGGTCGGCAACGGCTTCGAGGATGGCGTGGTGCAAGGCCCGCTGATCGAGGACGCCGCGGTGGAGAAGGTACAGCGCCACGTGGCCGATGCCGTGGCCAAGGGCGGTACCGTGGTGGCGGGCGGCAAGAAGCTGCAGGGCCAGTTCTTCGAGCCCACCGTGGTGGCCAACGCCACGGCCGACATGCTGTGCGCGCGCGAGGAAACCTTCGGCCCCTTCGCGCCGGTGTTCAAGTTCAACACCGAGCAGGAAGCGATCGACGCGGCGAACTACACCGAGTTCGGCCTTGCGAGCTACTTCTACAGCCGCGACGTGGGCCGCATCTTCCGCGTGAGCGAAGCGCTGGAATACGGCATGGTTGGCATCAACGTCGGCATCCTGGCCACCGAGCACGTGCCGTTTGGTGGCGTGAAGCAATCCGGCCTGGGCCGCGAGGGCTCGCACCACGGCATGGACGATTACGTGGAGATCAAGTACCTGTGCGTCGGCGACGTGCTCAAGTGACGTCGCGCATGTTCAAGGACTGGCACAACCCTTACCCGGTTTCGCGTGCGCCGCTGATGGCGCGCAATGTGGTGGCCACCTCGCAGCCGCTGGCTGCGCAGGCGGGGCTGCGCATGCTGCTCAAGGGCGGCAACGCCATCGACGCGGCGGTGGCCGCGGCCGCTGCGCTCACGGTGGTGGAGCCTTGCTCCAACGGGCTGGGCAGCGACAACTTCGCCATCGTGTGGGACGGCGAGCGACTGCAGGGCATGAATTCCTCGGGCGTGGCGCCCGCGGGCTGGAGCCCGGAGTACTTTCGCGACAAGCACGGCCAGATTCCGCTGCGCGGCTTCGACGCCGTGACCGTGCCCGGCGCCGTGGCGGGTTGGGCCGCGTTGTCACAGCGCTTCGGCGCCCTGCCCTTTGCCGACCTGATGGAGCCCGCCATCGAACTGGCCGAGCGCGGCCACGCCGTGGCGCCGGTGATTGCCGACAAGTGGGCGCGCGCCATGCCGCTGCTGCACGACAAGCCGGGCTTCGCACAGGCCTTCCTGCCGCGCGGGCGCGCGCCGCTGCCTGGCGAGCGCTTCGTGTTCGCCGAGGCGGGCCGCGCGCTGCGGGCAATCGCCGAGACGCGCGGCGAGGCTTTCTACCGCGGTGAGATCGCCCACGCCATCGACGCCTTCGCGCGCGAGCACGGCGCGCAGCTGCGCGCCAGCGACCTGGCCGCGCACGAGGTGCTGTGGACCGACACCATCACCACGCCCTTCGCCGGCCACACCGTGCACGAGCTGCCGCCCAACGGCCAGGGCATTGCCGCGCTGATGGCGCTGGGCATGCTCGAGCAGCTCGACATCGGCCGCTTCGGGCCCGACAGCGTGGAAGGCACACACCTGCAGATCGAGGCCATCAAGCTCGCCTTTGCCGACACCTACCGCTGGGTGGGCGACGAACGCTTCATGACCGAGGTGCGCGCCGCCGACCTTCTGGACCCCGTCTACCTGCGCGAACGTGCGCGCCGGATCGACCCGAAGCGCGCCATCGACCCCGGCCCGGGCCGCCCGCCGCAGGGCGGCACGGTGTACCTCACCACCGCCGACGCGCAAGGCCGCATGGTGAGCTTCATCCAGAGCAACTACCTGGGCTTTGGCAGCGGCGTGGTGGTGCCCGGCTGGGGTGTGAGCCTGCAGAACCGCGGCCACGGCTTCACCCTGCAAGACGGTCACCCCAACCAGGTGGCACCCGGCAAGCGCCCCTTTCACACCATCATCCCGGGCTTCCTCAGCCGCGACGGCCAACCCGTGATGGGTTTTGGCGTGATGGGCGCCAACATGCAACCGCAAGGCCACGTGCAGACCCTCGTGCGCATGCTGGTTCACGGCCAGCAGCCACAAGCCGCCTGCGACGCGCCGCGCTGGAAGTGGGGTCAGAGCCTGGACGTGGATTTCGAACCCACCATGGCCCCCGCCCTGCGCGAAGGCCTCAAGGTCCTCGGCCACCGCTTCGAACCCGCGGCCGACAGCTACCTCGACTTCGGCAGCGGCCAGTTCATCGCGCGCTTGAGCGATGACCTGGAGGACGGCTACGTAGCTGCCAGCGACTCGCGGCGGGACGGACAGGCGGTGGGGTTTTGAACGCAGCTTTGTCGGCAGGATTTACACCCACGGGGGTATCCGATCGCGCCATCGTGCCAACTGTTTGATTTTTCACGGATTCCCCGAGCAGGCACAGCTGATGCATGGAGTTGGCAGGCAATTCGCCTGTGTCAAATCTTTGGAGGCTCCATGAAACGCAAGATTGTGAAAGCGCTGGCGGCCGCGGGGCTGGCGCTATGTGCCGCAACCACCGCGCAAGCTGCCTATGTCGGTACCACACCGGCAAGCAATGATGTGATCGGCATAGCGGAAGGATGGTTTGGTGCCAACCTTTACCTGATCGCCGGGGCTGCCACCACCATCACTGTCGAGTTCATCGGCAAGGAGGCGGGGTACACCAACCGCTTCTACCTCGAGGGAGCCGAGCGCTTCAACACCGGTGCACTCCCCGGATCCACCGTCGATGTGCTGGTGGACCCAGGACTCATCGACTTCGCGTTCTTCTCGAACATGGGTTCCGGGAATCCGCTCGCAGCGTCCGTGACCAACGGTAGCAACCAGGACCCGGTCACCAATCTGCTCAATTACTTCATCACGTTTGATGACAATGTTGTCAACGGCTCGACGCCATCCTCAGGTCAAACGGTGCTGATCGCCTTGGACGACACCGGTGCTGGCCCGGATGACAACCACGACGACATGGTGATTCGCCTGACCATCTCGAATGGGGGCTTCCAGGTGCCCGAACCTGGCACGCTGGCCCTGCTGGGCTTGGGGGCACTGGCCGCGGGGCTCGCCCGCCGTCGCCAAATCAAAGCCTGAACAAAGGCCTTGCCTCTCTGCCACACAGGCCGGTCACATTGACCGGCCTTTTTCACGTCTGCCTTCGCGTAAACTCCGACGCTCATGCGGGTGTAGTTCAATGGTAGAACGGCAGCTTCCCAAGCTTCATACGAGGGTTCGATTCCCTTCACCCGCTCCAAAACCCCAACAAATTCAACGCCCATAGGGGCGTTTGGTCATCTGACCCAACTACGTACCCAACTACGGGCAACGTCATAGGGATGGCCAGCGTGACGAACCGAATCGGCGACAGCCTCCACCACTTCGGCCCAAACAAGGACCTAGTGCGCGCCTTGATCGACCACCAGGTGCAGTTCGTACTGGTCGGCGGTCTAGCTGTGTCTTGGTTCTGCCCCAGGCGGACCGCTGATGACATGGACTTGCTGGTGGCTCCAACGGTGGAAAACTCGGGGCGGGTTGCGGCCGCCCTGCAGGCCATCAGCCACCCCGTTGAAGCCCCCGACGCATTCGCTCGGCCGGGGTTGCAGGTTCGGCTGGGGCCGGTGCTTTACGCGGAACTGCTCACACCCCGAACAGACGCACCATCGTTCAATGAAGTCGCGTCCAGGGCGGTGGAAGGAAAGCTGTTTGATATGCCGATCAAGATCGCCGCGCCTGGCGACCTGATGGCGATGAAACAGCTGGTGATCGACCAGGGCGATGGAGACCTGCAGAAGCATCGGGAAGACATTGCGATGCTGCGGAACGTTTAAACAGCAGAAGCCCCGGACGGTACTAGCGGAACAGTTGAGCGCGCTGCTTCGCAGCTTCGGGCGATTGCCGTGCGCGCTCTAGCTGTTGACGCAACGGGGTCAGGACTTCATCGGGGAACACCGCTGGCGGCAGGTTCATGCTGTCAATCCACGCCTTGGCAAAGGCGTCGTTATCGCGTTCGAAGTAAGGCGCTATGGCCCCCACCTTCGCGTTCGCCGCTTCTGAAGACAAGATGGCAATGGCTGCATTCGTCTGGAGTTGCCGCACCTGGGCTTCCAGCGTGAACAACCTGAAGCCCAGGAAAGAGGTGACCAGGGCGAGAACTGCGACAACGGTTTTCATAGAACCAGTTTGCCATCGGGGCAGGCGTGACTGCAATCACCGCGCCAGCGCTTCAGCCTTCGCCGCCAGGTCCACCTGACCAGCAGCGCGAAGCGCAGCCGCCGCCAGATGCAGGCAGTTGTCCCTGCGCTCGTTGCGGCCGTCAGCACCCACCGCAGGCCCCACCAGGCGTTCCACGCAGTCGTTCCAGCTGGCGCGGACTTCCTCGCGCTCACGCTCGCGGGGTGTGGTCACTGGAACGAACGCAAGTTGTCGTCGGCCTGGCCGCGCAGCCTGGTGGCGCCCACTGCCAGACGGTTCACGTCGATCTGAGCCGCGCGAACGGTGGCGACGGACCCCACGGCCTCACCGGCGGCCGTCATCGCGTTCAGGGTGTCCTGGATGACGCCAGACACGCGGCTGCCGGCCTGCGCTGCGCTGCCAGTGGTCAGCACGATGCCGCCCAGCACGGCCTGCGCGTCCGCCAGGCTGCTGATGTTGCCCAGGCGCTTCGCGGTCTGGCCGGCCACCGTGGCGGTGGTCTGCAGCGAACGCGCCAGGCCCATGCCCTGGTTCACCGACTGGATGACTGCCGCCAGGGGCGTGGCCACGCTGCCGGCGATGGCGTCGATGGCCGCCAGCGATGCCGCCAGGCGGCTGAGTGAAGCTGTCCCCAGGGCACCGGTGGCGGTGACGATCTGCGCGGCGGGAACGACAGCTGCAGCAGCGGCGCGGTTGCCTGCAGCGATCTGCGGGCCGGCTTGGCCACCACCGGGCGACACGCCAACATCGCCCCGATCGTTGTAGCGCGACAGCTGCAGGGTGAATTCCTGGCGCAGCGGCGTGCCAGCGGCGGCGAATGTGGACTGGCGTTCCGACACCGACACGATGACCCATTGGCCCATCACGTCGCCGCGTCCGCTCACCAGCTGGTGCGGCTTGCCCTGCTCTGCCAGGGCTCGCAGGGCGTCAATCTGGCCCACGCCACCCCAGTATTCGGGGAACACCACGCCTTCCAGTGTGATGGTGTCCGCACCAGGACCCGTGAACTGCAGTTCCGGCAGCCCTTCGAAAATGTCCTGGCTGGGCCAGCGGTATTCGGTCTGGCGATTCAGGCCCTGGTAAGCGGCGGTGTTCAGGCCGAACTGATACGGCCCCAGCTGCAGCATCACGTTCATCGTGCAACCCCCGCCATCTGCTGCTGCGCGCCCACCACGCCGCCGGCCACATCGTGCCGGCCTGCAGCGATGCAGGCGCGCACAGCCTGGTCCAGCAGCGCGATGGCCGTGGCACTGGCGGCTGCGCGTTCCTCGGGGGTCTCGGCTGCGGGGACCAGGTGCACCGCTGCGCGTTGGTCAGCGGCGATGACGGCCGCCAGGTTGCTGAACTCGTGTTTGTGGCTCATTCGTTCTGGTCCGGTTCGTTGATGGGGCGGCCGTCGCGCATCTGCTGGATCACGCGCTTGATTTCCGTGGACGCGTTGGTCAGCACGGTGATGACTTCCCCCCGCACGGCTTCCTTGAAGCGCGTTTCGTCGCTCTCGTTCAGCAGGCGGATGGTCAGGCGATGGGGCAGCTGCAGCATGTTTTGTTTCACCATTTCGGTGAACCGGAACTGCGAGGCTTCGAACTCCGCAATGGGTGCCACCAGTCCGCGCTGGCGGGCCAGTTCCAGTTCGGCCATCGTTGCTTCGGCGCGCAGCTTGCGCAGGCGTTCGGCCTGCAGCTCGCTGGGGCCTTCGCGCTCTGCCAGTTCGTCCAGCATCGCGTGCACTGCGTCCTGCAGGCGGTAGCGGCCACGCGCCACCCTGGTCAGCGTGCCCTGTTGCGCCAGCTGCTCGATACGGCGGCGCGAGACGCGGAACAGGCCCGCCAGGTCGTCGGCGGTGACTTCCTGGTCCTGCAGGCTCATCGCAGACCCCCGGCCGCCAGGGCTTGCGCCAGCTGGGTTTCCAGCGTGCGCGTGGCGCGGCGTTCATTGCGTTCAGCAGCGCGGCGCAGCTGGTCGCCGGGGCTGCCCTTGACGCGCCACTTCGGGCGCTTCGGCGGCGTCGTGCGCTTCACTGGCGGCCCTCGATGCGCGCGATCAGCGCCAGTGCGTCGTTCGCGACGTCAGGCTGGCCAGCGCGGACCGCCAGGCATGCGGCCTGTTCCAGCAGTCGGCGCGACTGCACCGCATCGGCGTAGCGGTCGCTGGCGCTTTTGTGGGGCGGCAGGGCGAAGACGACCGCGCGGCGCGTGGCGGCCCTGGCCGCGTTGGTCTCAATTTGATTGTTCATCGCGTTCATTCGTGTGGGGGGTAGCAGTCAATTCCAAGGCGAATAGTTGCCGGTTGCTTTCATCCGCCAGGCGCAACCGGCAAAACCTGGGCGGTGGCACGGGACCACCGCAACCCGCTGGGGCTACCACCCCCCAGCTATCCGTGCCGCCAGGCGAGGCGGCGCGGAATTCGGTCAGGCCGCCGTGGCGGCCGTGTTCTCCAATGCGCGACGCAGCAGGCGTTCGCCCACCTGCGCCATCGAAGGCCGGTAACCACTGACGCGCTCGGCGCGCTGGCGTTCGGCTTCCAGCTTTGCCGCCAGGTCAGCAGGCAGCGGCACAGTCAATTTCGGCGTGGTGCCCTCGGTGGGCTTCGCGGAATTCATTTGCTTGGGCATGTCGTCGTCCTTGAAAAGTCACCAGTTGCGAACCCAGCTCTGGCGCGCGGCCGGCGCAGGCGCGCATGCCTGGCGGACCTTCGCGCCGACATGGCGCACGGCGCGGCGCAGCTGGGTTTCGGTAAGTTCCGGCCAGCGGCGCAGCAGCTGGTTGCGGGTGTCTTCGTCGTTGTGAACCCAGCCCCGGCCGTCCAGCTGGACGATGGCGCGCACATCACCTTCGCTGCCGGCGTGGCGCTGGTACACGGTGCAGCTTTCGATACAGGCCACCAGGTCGGCCGGCAGCGCGCTGGCATCAGCCGGCGGGTTGCCACCAGGCTGCGGGCGGGGCTTGAAGCGAAGGCCCAGCATGTCAGGCGCTCACGGTCCAGAACTTCGCATCACCGCTGGGCAGCAGGGCCACCAGGTCGGACCAGATGGTCACCACCAGGTCGCCGGCAGCATTGCGGCGCTCGACGCTCACGCGCAGGCTGTCATGCACGGCCACGGCGCTGCGCGTGAACGCGCCCACGACGGTGGCGGCATTCACGGGCGTCAACTCAGCCAGCACACCGGACACGCGCAGGGTGCCATCGTCGCCAACAGCGGCACCAGCTGCGGCAGTGCCGCAGAGCGCCTTCAGTTCGGTGAACTCGACACCTGAAGCGCTCGCGCTGGCCAGGCTGAAGGCCGGCGGCGTTGCGGCCGCAATGGCCGTCAGCAGGCAGTGGTCAGCGGCGCGTGCCAGGCCCAGCCCGATGGCTTCCATCAACTCGACAAGCAGCACGTCCATGCCGTGTTCGGAAATGTCGCGTCGCGTCAGGCTGAACCTGGTCGCGTAGCTCGGGCCGGTGAACTCCACATCCTGGCGCGACACGGGCGGGGCCACTTCGGGCACATCGTCACCATCGGCAACCGGCAGGATTTGCGCAGCTTCCACCAGGGACCAGCGGCGAGGCCGGTTCACCATGGCAATGTCGCCGGTGCCACCCACAGGCACGGCCTCGGGGCTTTCTTCCACCACCAGGATGGATGCGCCGGCCTGCGCCACACGCGATTTGCGCAGGATCGTGGCCGACATAGGCACCAGCTGGCCAGCCGGGTGCTGGACAACCTCCAGCGCACGAAACTGTTTCTGCGCAGGTGGCAGCTGCAGGGCGCGCAGGCTCAGGGTTCCGGCGGTCGCGGCGGTCTTCTTCAGAACGTGGCGGACTTCGCCGCTCTCGGTCAGGCCGTGGTGGCTGAAGCCCAGTTCGCGCTGGCCGGCTTCGATGATGCTGCGAAGTTGTTCAAGGTGTTCCATGGGGTGTTCGGTTGGTTGTTGTTGCGGGTTTTGCAAAGTCTCTGTCGTTCTCTTTGCTGGTTCCTCTTTCGGGATTTCACTTACTGTGCGCGGCCTGCGCGGCGATTTCTTCCTGCGGTTTTTCCGTGAGGGCGAAACACGAAGCGCGCTTTTTGGGCAGCCAGATGTGGACCCTTGCGCAGCCAATGCCCGCGCAGGGGACGGCCTACAGCAAGGACCCGGACCAATTCGCAGGGGTGCCCCACCCTGGTGCAGCCACCAGGCGCGAGAGGGTCGGCGTAACCACGTCACCACCTGTACCCACCGATTCCACGATTCCAAAAGTCTCCCCAAACACACCACAGCCACAGATTTCCAAAGTTATGTTCTTGGTGGTTACGGTGGGTACGGTGGTTACGGGGCTGTTTTTCATAGGGAAGGTGCCGTCATCACCTAGGCTTGTGCGGTGGTTACGCATGGCAAGGTGGTGACGATCAGAAGGGGCGGTCTTCATCCGGTGAAGCTCCTTCCTTCTCCCACACCCACCTGGGAGGGCCACTGATACGCCGCTGCACACGGCGGTATCCCAGCAAGCGCAGGGCACTGGCGGCGCGCATCTGTGCGGCCTTGTCCTGGCGGCCAATCTCCACGCCCAGGGCTTCCAGCACCGAGGAAACCTCGACCTGATGGCGGCCCAGGCAGTGGTCCGCGATGCGGCTTTCCCAGGCGTCAACCTCTCGCCTCTGCTCTGCCTGGTGGCGCGCAGCATCTGCGGGCACTTCCCACCAGGTCGCGCCAGCGTTGAACCTGGCCACAGCTTCAGCGAACAGTTGGCTGCGGTGTTCGCGCAGCCACGCCAGATCAATGGCGGTGGCGGTCACCGGCCAGAACCGGCGCGCGCCAGTGGCATCGCGCAGGTAGGCCGTTTCGTTCGTGCTGCCTGCGAAGATGACGCGGCGCGGCATGTCCACAGCCCTGCGGGTGTACGGCAGCCTGCAGCGGTCCTTCTGGCTGGTCAGCAGCTGCTTGATGCGGGTCACGTCGCTGCGCCTGAATGCGTCCAGCTCGGCCACTTCAATCAGCCACTTCGACTGCAGCACGATGAAAAAATCTTTGGTGTCCAGGCTCTCGGTCAGTTCAGCGAAGTAAGGCCCGCCGATCACCGACAGCATGGTGGACTTGTTGCTGCCCTGCGCCCCTTCGAACACCGGCATGCAGTCGGCCTTGCAGCCAGGTCGCAGGGCGCGCGCCACCATGGACAGAAGGAAGTTGCGCCCCACGGCCTGGTGGTAGTCATCATCAGGCGCGCCGATCACACGGGGCAGCCAGCCGTCCAGGCGCTTCACGCGATCCCAGCGCAGCGACCGCAGCCACTCCACCAGTTCGTCCCGGACGTTCTCTTGCGCGATGGCCAGAACAGCCTTTTCCACCAGGTCGTCGGAGAACTTCGCCAAGCCGTGTTCGCCCTGCAGGACGGCCGCCAGGCGTAGGCGGTCGGAGTCCACCCAGGGGCGCGGCTGTTCGCCGTCCCAGGTGGTCCGCACGTCCTGGTGGAATTGGTCGTACCAGAACCGCCCAGCGAAGCGCGGATGCTGCGTGAGCACCGCGATGTGGTTGGACAGGTTCGGGATCACGTCGCGCCGCGCGGTCAGGGTCAGACTGACCCCAGCCGCCGCCATGGCCCCCACCGCGTGCTCGGGGATGGTGATCCCCCAATCCGTGGCACCACCAGGCGCAGGCTGTTCCGCTTGACGGGCTGGCGTAGGGGCTGGGGGCTTCGCCGCTTGCTGGGCCGGCGCAGGGGCCACCGCCACAGGCGACGGGCTGGGAAGCTCCTGGCGCTGGCGTGCGGCGTTCCTGGCCGCTTCGTCCATGGCCCACTGCATTGCTTGGCTGGGGGTCATCAGTGCACCACCTCAGCGCCGCGAAGATGGCGCTTCAGGTCCAGGAACACTTCCTGGCGCACCAGGGCCGGCAGACCATTGCTGGCGCTGCAGCACATGCCATCGACAGTTTCCAGGATGTGGTCAATTCGAACGCCGCGAATTCGCCCCGTCTCGGCGGTTATGGCCGCCAGCAAGTAAAGCCGGCGCATCATGGCCAATTCATCGGACGGGCGGGTATTTACAACCGTGCAATATGCTCGGTTATAATCTGCGAACGCTTTTTGGTCAGGCGTGGTGTGTGTGTGAAAACGGTCCCGTCCCACCGGGGCCGTTTTCTTTTGTGGCGAACTCATTTCAATTCGACCCCCTGAGCCTGGCGGCGCTGCCAATCCAGCACGTCGCTTTCGCGCCAGGCCGTCACGCCTGCACTGAGGCGCACCGGCTGGGGAAACGACTTGTCGGCCACCTTCCGCCACACCGTGGCCGGCGCGAACGGAACGTACCCGCCCTGGATCAACTGACGCAGGCGCAGGTATTTTTCGAGCGATGGAGAGTAAGAGACGTTATTGCGCATGATTTGCGGCCCTCTGAGACAACATGCGCTAATTGTTGATTGGTCTAATTGAGCGGTCAATATTGGACGCAATTAACCGAAATCAACTCAGAATCACGCTAGATAATTAGACGTAACTGGGCCTCATTGGACTATTCGACCGTTTGTCGGATAGGCACAAAAAACCCGGCTCTGTGGCCGGGTTGTTGTCGCTGAAATGAAACGCGATTTCTATGCGGCGGCCTTTGCCTGCTGCCGTCCGGCGCAAAACACCGCCCAGTCCGCCATCAGCGCGCGCCGCTTGTCGAACAGGTCACCGCGCCTGTAGGCGGCCTCTGCCGCGTTCCGGATGACGTGCGCCAGGGCCATTTCGCGCACTTCTGGCGGGTGCTGCGTGCATTCGCTGGTCCAGGTGCTGAAGGTGGACCGGAAGCCATGAACGGTGACCAGCCGGCCTTTCTCGTCCTTCACGCCCATGCCCTTCAGCAGCGCCAGCATGGCCGCATTCGACAGCGGTCCATCGCCCTTGCCGCCAGGAAACACCCACCGGCTGGTGCGTTCCTTGTGCAGCGTGCGCAGCAAGTCCACCAGCGGTTCGCTGAGGGGCACGCGGTGGTCCCCAGCGTCCCGAACCTTCATGCGGCCGGCGGGCACCGTCCACACGGCCGCGTCGAAGTCGATTTCATCCCACTGCGCGCCGATGCTTTCGCCTGTTCGCAGGGCCGACAGAATGGTGACCTCCAGCGCCCTGGCGCTGATGCTGTCCCGGCTGCGCAGATCTTCCATGAACTTGGGCAACTGCGCGAACGGCAGCGCGGCCTGGCGGCCACCCTTGGGCAGCGGGGGCAGCACCTTTTCCAGCACTTCGAACGCCGCCGGGTTGTCGCCCTTGCGGTATCCCTTCGCCTTCGCCCAGTCGAACGTCCCGCGCAGCAGCGCGGCCACCCTCTCGGCAGCTGCCGGCGTCTTCGTCCAGATGGGCTTTAAGACCCGCTCGATGTGATGCACGTCCACGTCCGCCAGCAGCAGGCCGCCGCACACCGGGTCAATGTAGGTGTCCAGCATGGCCTGCCGTTTCGCCACGCCCTTGGGATCGCGTGCCCACTTCGGGGCCATGGCGTCGATGAACCCAAGCACTGCCTTGCGGACTGTGAACAGGCCGGCGCGCTGGGCCTCCAGCTGCGCCCTGGCGGTCAGCTTCGCGGCGCGCGGGTCGATACCGGCCTGCAGCTGCTTGCGGTAGTCGTCTGCGCGTTCGCGCGCTTCCGCCAGCGTGACGGCGGGGAAGCTTCCCAGGCCGAAATCGCGCCGGTGCTGGACCAGCTTGCCGGCTGCGTTTGGGCGAACCCCCACGGTTAGCCTGGCCACCCACGAACGGGCACCGCTGGGCGTGACCTGCAAATGAAGGCCGGCGGCACCCCCTACAGGGTGCAGGCCGGGGGTCTTAAGATGTTCGACGGCTTTCGCGGACAGCTTGCTGGCGGTGCGGGGCATGGGCGGCTTTCGATGCTTGCGGAATCGAAGGACTGTACCCCACTAAATACCCCACTACAAGCGCGCGATAAGGTGAGACAAGTAGAGATCACGGCGCATCACCGGGGATCATTTTCCCCAACAAAATCAAAGCCGTTTAAACAACCGTGCGACAGCTTGAGACGGCATGAGTACGGTTCCGAATTCCCTTCACCCGCTCCAGATCACCTTCGACAACACAACGAAAAAGGCCTGCACATGGTGCAGGCCTTTTTGCTTCTGGCGTGACCGGAGGTCGGCGCGCTCGGCAGCTTCAGCCGCGACGGCGGCGCACGACGGCCAGACCCGCCAGACCCAGGCCCAGCAGGGCCAGGGCACCCGGCTCCGGCACTTTGCGTGCCGTCTGGGAGAAGGCGAAGATCAGGTCGTTGAAGTCCTTGTCGGAACCCGCCAGCGGACGGTCCTCAAAGGCGATCACGGTGACATCGCCCAGCGCAGCCAGGCTGCTCAGCGCGGTCTCGGCGGCCGCAATCAGCGTCACACCCGGGGCCAGAGCGGTTTCGACCACGTTCGGATCGCTGGTGGTGATGTAAGCGACATTCGTGGAGCCCACACCGGTGGACCACGAATTGGGCACCGTGAGGTTCTGGAGCGTGAACGTCAGCAGGTCGCCCGCGGTCAAACCATTGATGACGACCGTGCCCCCCACCGGTGTGGCGTTGGCGCCTTTGTTGGAGAAGAGGAAGCTCTGCCCGCCCACGTTGATCTGAAAGAGCAGATCGCTGTCGTCGCCGGCGTTGGCGAAAAGGAAAGCGGCCGTGACCGAGGAACCCGTGGCGACGATGTCGTACCCGACGGTGGTCGCGGGCGCCACTGGCGCCGCCATGGCAGTGCTCATGCCGAGGCTCAGTGCGAGACCACCCAGCAGGGATTTGAGTTGTCGCTTCATGCAGTGCTCCTGAAAACAGTTAAGAGTTGCCAAGGGATAGCACGATCGATGCCAGCGAAAAAACCATTTCAAATCAAATACATAACAAAACCGAAGGCTCGAGCTGTCAAGAATTTCGACAGCTTCAGTCCTTCCGAGGCAACCTTCGCGGCGCCGCGGGCCATCAATCGCGCAAGGCGGCGCCCACGCCCACCAACGCCAGCACCCCCAGCACCACGAAGATCAGCGCGGCAATCAGGTGCACCACCTTGATAGGTACGCGCCGCGTGATGGCATCGCCGAAGAACACCACCGGTGCGTTCGCGAGCATCATGCCCAGCGTGGTGCCGATCACCACCGCAAACAGCGGTTCGTACTGCGCACCCAGGGCCACCGTGGCCAGTTGGGTCTTGTCGCCCATCTCTGCGAGGAAGAACGCCCAGGTAGTGGCCGCGAACACGCCCATGCGGCGCACCGGTTTCACTTCGCCCTCGTCCAGCTTGTCGGGGATCAGCATCCACACGCCCATGGCGATGAACGACAGCCCGAGCACCCAGCGCATGACGTCCGGGCCGATGGCGGCCATCACCCAGGCGCCGGCTGCGCCCGCCAGCGCGTGGTTCAGGATGGTGGCGACGAAGATGCCCGCGACGATGGGCCAGGGCTTCTTGAAGCGCGCGGCGAGCACGAGCGAGAGCAGTTGCGTCTTGTCGCCCATTTCGGCGAGCGCGACGATGCCGGTGGACAGGAGAAAGGCTTCCAAGGGATTTCTGGCGTGACAAAAGAAAACGCCCGCACGCGGCGGGCGTTGGATACAGGAATTCTAGTCAGGCTGGCGGGGTTGATCAGAGCAGCGTGACGCCGGTCTTGCTCTGGATGAACTCGCGGGTGACGCCAGGAGCGGTCTCCATCAGCTTGAGGCCCTGAGGCGTCACGTCCATCACACCCAGGTCGGTGATGACACGGTCGACCACGCCCACGCCGGTGAGCGGCAACGTGCACTTGGGCAGGATCTTCAGGTCTTCGGTGCCATCCTTCTTCCGGGCCACGTGCTCCATCAGCACGATGACACGCTTGACACCGGCCACCAGATCCATGGCACCGCCCATGCCCTTGACCATCTTGCCGGGGATCATCCAGTTCGCCAGGTCGCCATGCTCGCTGACCTGCATGGCGCCCAGGATCGACAGGTTGATCTTCCCGCCGCGGATCATGGCAAAGCTGTCGTGGCTGCCGAAGATCGAGCTGCCCTTGATGGTGGTCACCGTCTGCTTGCCGGCGTTGATGAGGTCGGCGTCCACCGCGTCTTCGGTCGGGAACGGGCCGATGCCGAGCATGCCGTTCTCGCTCTGCAACCACACCTCCTTGGTGCCGGTGTGGTTGGCCACCAGCGTGGGGATGCCGATGCCGAGGTTGACGTAGAAGCCGTCCTCGAGCTCTTGCGCCGCGCGCGCGGCCATCTGGTCTTGGGTCCAGGGCATGAATGTTCTCCTGCTTTTTCGGTCACGGCGGGCTCAGACGCCCGCCTTTTCCGTGATCGTGCGTTTCTCGATCCGCTTCTCGGGCGTGGCGTTGAGCACCAGGCGGTGCACGTAGATGCCAGGCAGGTGCACCTCGTCCGGGTGGATGGCGCCGGTCTCGACGATCTCCTCCACCTCCACGATGCAGACCTTGCCGGCCATGGCCACGGCCGGGTTGAAGTTGCGCGCGGTGTAGCGGAATTGCAGGTTGCCGCTCTTGTCGGCGCGGTGCGCCTTTACCAGCGACACGTCGGGCACCAGCGAGCGCTCCATCACATAAGTCTCGCCGTCGAACTCGCGGAGCTCCTTGCCTTCGGCCACGATGGTACCCACACCGGTCTTGGTGAAGAAGGCCGGAATGCCCGCACCGCCGGCGCGCAGCTTCTCGGCCAGCGTGCCCTGCGGCGTGAACTCCAGCTCCAGTTCGCCCGCCAGGTACTGGCGCTCGAACTCTTTGTTCTCGCCCACATAGCTGCTGATCATTTTCTTGATCTGGCGCGTCTCGAGCAGCTTGCCCAGGCCGAAGCCGTCCACGCCGGCGTTGTTGGAGATGACGGTCAGGTTCTTCACGCCGCTGTCGCGCAGCGCGTCGATCAGCGCCTCGGGAATGCCGCACAGGCCGAAACCGCCCACGGCCATGAGCTGGCCATCGGCGACCACGCCCTGGAGCGCGGCGGCCGCGCTGGGGTAGATCTTGTTCACGGGGATTGCCTCCGGGTTGGCTTGCTGGGAGAAACCGCAACGATACTACGTAGCGAGTTACGTAGTATTTCGTAAAGACCAACCATGATGGACATCGACTACCGGCTGGCCTTCGACCTGGCACCCGTGGGCCTGGCGCTCTCGCGCGAGCGCACCATGGTCGACTGCAACCAGGCCCTGTGCGAGATGTTCGGCGCCACGCGCGAGCAGCTCGTGGGCCAGAGCTTCCAGATCCTCTACCCCAGCGCCGACGAGTACGAGCGCCTGGGCGCGCGCATGACGCCGCTGCTCGGGCGCAGCGGCACGTACTCGGACAACCGCATCATGAAGCGGGTGGGTGGCCGCCAGGCCGGAGAAACCTTCTGGTGTCACGTGACCGGCCGCGCTGTGGACCGCAGCGAGCCCCATGCCGCCGGCATCTGGAGTTTCGAGGACCTGAGCTCCACGCGCCCCGTGCGCGCCGAACTCACCGCGCGCGAACGCGAGGTCGCCGCGCTCATCATGGACGGGCTCACCAGCAAACAGATCGGCAAGCTGCTCGCCATCAGCCACCGCACGGTAGAGGTGCACCGCGCGCGGCTGATGCGCAAGTACGGCGCGCACAGCACGCCGGACCTGGTGCATCGGTTGATGGCGGGGTGAGACTCACTGCGGCTGGTAGCCGCTGTCCTTGATGATGCGCGCCCACACCGTGCGATACGCGACCTCGCGTTGGCCAAATTCGGTGCCGCTCATGTGGCCCACCGTCAGGCCCATGGCCGTGAGCTTCTCGCGCACGTCGGGCATTGCGATCACCTTCTGCAGCGCGGCGGAGAGCTTGTCCACCGCCGCGGCTGGCGTGCCGGCGGGGGCGAACAGGCCGTAGTACGGTACGTCCTCGAAACCCTTGATGCCGAGCTCGGTGAAGGTCGGCACATCGGGCAGCGCGGCCTGGCGCTGGGTGCCCATCACGGCCACCACGCGCAGCTTGCCGGCCTTGTGGTTCTCGATGAAATCGGGCACCGAACCCACGCCCGCCGGAATCTGGTTGCCCAGCATGTCGGCCATCATGGGCGCGCTGCCGCGGTAGGGCGCGGCCACGAGATCGAGCCCGTACTGCTTGCCGATGAACTGCACCGCGAACTGCGGTGTGGAAGCCGGCGCGGGGATGCCCACCGTGCTCTTGCCGCCAGTGGCCTTCACGCCGTCGATCCAGGCCTTGAAGTCGCGCGCGGGCGTGCCGCCCGAGAGCGCCACGGCGTTGACGAAGGTGGCAAAGCCGGCCACGGGCACGAAATCTTTCGCCGGGTCGAAGCCCGGGTTCTTCATGGTCAGCGGCAGGATGGACACGCTGTGGTCGTGGCTCAGGAACACGGTGGTGCCATCCGGCGCCGCGGCCTTGAGGGCCTGGCCCGCGAGCTGGCCGCCCGCGCCGGGTTTGTTCTCCACCACCACCGGCTGGCCCAACTCGGCCTGCAGCTTTTCTCCCAGGATGCGCGCGATGGCGTCGGTGCCCCCACCAGGCGGGAAGCCCACCAGGATGCGGATGCTGGTCTGGGCTTGGGCGAGGCCGGCGGCCAGTGCAAGGGCGGCGGCCAGGGCCGCGCGACGGGACAGGTTCAGCTTCATGTCGGTTCCTCGTCAATAGCAGTGAACAGAATCATTGGCCTTCGCCATCGACCACGCTGGCGGCCGTGCGGAACGCTTCCACGGCCGCCGGAATGCCGCAGTAGGCCGCCAGGTGGAGCAACACCTCCTGCAATTCCTGGGCCGAAGCCCCGTTGTTGAGCGCACCGCGCACGTGCCCCTTGAGTTCGTGCTGTTTGCCCATCGCGGCCAGCATGGCCACGGTGATCAGGCTGCGCGTCTTGAGGTCGAGCACGCCACGCTGCCACACGTCGCCCCAGGCGCGGCGCGTGATGTGGTGCTGCATGGGTTCAGTAAAGGGCGTCATGCCGGCAAAGGCCTTGTTGACGAAGTCTTCGCCCATCACTTGCGTGCGCGTGGCCAGGCCGCGCTGGAAATCGGGATCGTCGGGCAGGTTCATGGTCGGTGAAGGGAGTGGGTCGCGGACGGGTCGCAACGATACCGCAGGGCTCGCCGATACTTCGCGTCTGACCCACGAGGAGACACGCCATGCCGCAAAAGACCCGCTACCCCCTGCCCGACCTCAACACGCTGCCGCAGGACATCCAGACCCGGATCCTGGAGGTGCAGGAAAAATCCGGCTTCATCCCGAACGTGTTCCTTGCGTTGGCGCGCCGCCCCGCCGAGTGGCGCGCCTTCTTCGCCTACCACGACGCGCTCATGCTCAAAGAGACTGGCAGCCTCACCAAGGGCGAGCGCGAGATGATCGTCACCGCCACCAGCGCGGCCAACCACTGCCTGTACTGCGTGGTGGCGCACGGTGCCATCCTGCGCATCTACGAGAAAAAGCCGCTGGTGGCCGACCAGGTGTCGGTAAACCACCGCAAGGCCGACATCTCGCCGCGCCAGCGCGCCATGCTCGACTTCGCGATGAAGGTGTGCCTGCAATCGCACGAGGTGGAAGACGCCGACCTGGACGCGCTGCACGCGCACGGCTTCGACGACGAGGACATCTGGGACATCACCGCCATCACCGCCTTCTTCGGACTCTCCAACCGCATGGCCAACGTCACCAGCATGCTGCCCAACCCGGAGTTCTATCTGCTGGGCCGCGTGCCCAAGGCCAAGCCGGCGGCCTGAAGTGGCCGGGGCGCCTCAGGCCTCGAGGTGCCGTCGCAGACTGTCCGGAATCGACGCCGATTTCTGCAGTGGAAAGTTCACCCACACCGTGGTGGCGCCGCCCGAGGCATAGACGGTGTCGGGGTCGTCTGCCCTCGAGAGCGTGCACCAGCTCTCGAAGCTGCTGCGCCCGGTATCGCTCACGTACATGGTGGCGATCACGTCGCCCGGGTATTCGAGCTGCTTGTGAAACGTGCAGAAGGCATTGACGATCACCGGCCCTTCGCCTGACGGATCGGGCTGGCAACCGATCGACTGCATCCACTCGATGCGGATGGTCTCGAGGTAGCGGAAGTACACCGTGTTGTTCACGTGGCCCATGGCGTCCATGTCACCCCAGCGGATGGGGATGGTCATGCGGTAGACCTGTTTCTTCTTCTCGGGCAGTTCGAACTTCATCGGTGGACTCGGATGGAGGCAAGAATCCCCAGCACGAACAGCACGCACGCCGCCCACTGCAGGGCCACGGGCCATTGGCCGTTCCAGACAAAGGTGTAGAGCAGGCCGAAGACGGTCTCGCTCACGATGAGCTGGCCCGCCAGGCTCGCGCTCAGGCGGCGGCTGGCCATGTTCCACAGCACCGATGCGATCCAGGCCGCACCGATACCGGTGACCGCGCACACGGCAACGAACAGGCCAAAGCGCGGCTGCGCGACCAACTCGCTTACCGGGCTGCCGGCCACCGCGGCAATCCCCAATGCACCCAGGCCAGCGGCCACACCGAGCCAGTTGGCCCACAGCGCGGAATTCACCTCGGGGTGGCGCGCCAGCCAGCGCGCATTGAGCAGGCCATAGGCTGTCCAGGAGGCCGCGGCAAGTGCGGCGTAGAGGACACCGAGCCAGAGGTGGCCGCCGGCAGCCGTTACCCCCGACGCGCCATGCGCTGCGTCGGCACCGACGTGCATCATGAGTGCGATACCTGCGGCCGTGAGCGCCAGGCCCGGCAACAGCGAACGCCAACGCAGCCCCTGCGGCTTGCCCAGCAGCATGATCCACAGCGGAATGGTGCCGATGATGAGCACTGGCAGGGCCGCACCCGCGGCCTGGATGGCCAGCACCAGCAGCAGGTAGTAGCCGGTGTAGCCAAGCAGGCTCAGCCCCAGCGCAGCGCGTGCCTGCGCCGCCGTGGGCCAGCGCGCTTCACCACGCCATGCGGCCCAGGCCAGCAGCAGCGCGGCGAACAGGCCGCAGGCCACGAAACGGCCAACGGTCAGGTCCACCGAGCCGAACTCGGGAACGATGAGGGGCGCAATGAAGGTGGTTCCCCAGAAAGCGCCCGCCCCAAGACCAGCGGCCAGACCCGTCACCATGCCCGGCGAAGGCCCGCCGGGCCGTTGCATCACCAGCGCGGTCATTCAGGCCCCGAAACCGTCGTCGGCCGCGATGACCGCGCCGTTCACGAAGTGGCTTTCGTTCGAGCACAGCATCACCAGCACCGCATCCAGATCGGCCGGCTGGCCCACGCGCTTGCGTGGCAGCATGTTGATCAGCTTCTGCCCTTGTTCGGTCTGCCAGTGCGCGTGGTTGATCTCGGTGTCGATGTAGCCCGGGCAAATGGCATTGACGTTGATGCCGAAGCGGCCCCACTCCACCGCCATGGCTTTGGTCATCTGCACCACCGCCGCCTTGCTCATGCAGTACACGCCGATCTGCGGCAGCACCTTGAGCCCGGCCATCGACGCAATGTTGACGATGCGCCCGCCCACCCAGCTGCCCGGCGCCGCGCCCTTGGCGCGCGCCATCATGCGCTTGGCCACCTCCTGCGCCACGAAAAAGGCGCCCTTGGTGTTGGTGTCGAAGATGAAGTCGAAATCGGCCTCGGTCACGTCCTGCAGGCGCTGCGTGATGCTCACGCCCGAGTTGTTGATCAGGATGTCGATGGCGCCCACCTCGGTTTCGGCGTGGGCAATCGCGGCCTTGATCGAGGCCAGGTCGGTCACGTCAAGCGCCACCACGTGCGCAGCGCCGCCTTCGGCCTCGATGTGGGCGCGCAGGTTCATGAGGCGATCGGTGCGCCGGCTGGCCAGCACCACCGCCGCGCCGGCGCGCGCCAGCGTCTTGGCGAACTGCGCGCCGAGGCCGCTGGAAGCGCCGGTGATCAAGGCCACGCGGCCCGAGAGGTCGATGGTGTAGGCCATGGGTCTGTCTCCCCAATTGCGAACGATCGTTCGATTTTGTGCGGTCGCCGCATAAAATGCGGTCCGCTCCGGGACATGAGTGCCGCCGCAACGGCGGGCTCACGGAGTGTGCCAACCATTATCAGCGAGACCCCCCATGACGCATGACGAGATCCTGGCCCAGTACGGCCCCCGCGAAGCCATGGAATACGACGTGGTCGTGGTCGGCGCCGGCCCGGCCGGCCTGTCCACCGCCATCCGCTTGAAGCAACTGGCCGCCGAAAAGGGCAGCGAGATCAACGTCTGTGTTCTGGAGAAAGGCTCCGAACCCGGGGCCCACATCCTCTCCGGCGCGGTGATGGACCCGCGAGGCATCAACGAACTCTTCCCCGACTGGAAGGAGCGCGGCGCCCCATTGAACCAGCCCGTCACCGGCGATGACTTGCTGGTGCTGAGCGAAACCGGTGCGAGCCGCACGCCCGATTTCCTGATGCCGCGCAACTTCCACAACGACGGCTGCTACGTCATCAGCCTGGGCGCGGTCACCAAGTGGCTGGCCGAGCAGGCCGAGGCGCTGGGCGTGGAAATCTTCCCCGGCTTCACCGCGGCCGAAGTGCTTTACCACGACGACGGATCGGTGAAGGGCGTGGCCACCGGCCACCAGGGCCTGGGCAAGGACGGCGAGCCGACCGACGCCTTTGCGCTCGGCATGGAACTGCACGCGAAGTACACCGTGTTCGCCGAAGGCGCGCGCGGCCACCTGGGCAAGCAGCTCATTGCGAAGTTCGACCTTGCCAAAGGCAAGGACCCGCAGAGCTACGCCATCGGCATCAAGGAACTCTGGGAAATCCCCGCAGACAAGGCCAAACCCGGCCTGGTGGTGCACACCGCCGGCTGGCCCATCGCCGATGACACCTTCGGCGGCGGCTTCCTCTACCACCTCGAAGGCAACAAGGTCACGCTGGGCTTCGTGATCGGGCTGGACTACACCAACCCCTGGATGTCGCCGTTCGAGGAAATGCAGCGCTGGAAGACGCACCCGGCCATCAAGGCGCATATCGAGGGCGGCAAGCGCCTGGGCTACGGCGCGCGGGCCATCAACAACGGCACGCCGCAGGCCCTGCCCAAAACCGTGTTCCCCGGTGGTGCCCTGGTGGGTTGCGATGCGGGCTACCTCAACGCCGCGCGCATCAAGGGCAGCCACGCCGCCATCAAGAGCGGCATGCTCTGCGCCGAGGCCGCCTTCGAGGCGGTGGCCGCCGGCCGAAGCAGCGACGAACTCAGCGCCTACCCGGCCGCGTTCGAGAAGAGCTGGCTGCACGAGGAGCTCTGGCAGACGCGCAACTTCAAGGCCTGGTTCAAGAAGGGCCAGCTCGTGGGCAAACTCATGACCGGCATCGAGCAGTGGTTCCTGCCCAAGGTGGGCGTGAGCGCACCGCCCTGGACGCTGCACCGCGACCAGCCCGACCACGTGTACCTGAAGCCGGCCGACCAGATGCCGAAGATCGCCTATCCCAAGCCGGACGGCGTGATCAGCTTCGACCGCCTCTCCAGCGTGTTCGTCTCCAACACCAACCACGAGGAAAACCAGCCCGCGCACCTCACGCTCAAGAACAGCGCGGTGCCGGTGCAGGTGAACCTGGCGAAGTACGCCGGCCCCGAAAGCCGCTACTGCCCGGCGGGCGTGTACGAGTTCGTCAAGACCGATGCCGGCGAAGACCGCCTGCAGATCAACGCGCAGAACTGCGTGCACTGCAAGACCTGCGACATCAAGGACCCGACGCAGAACATCGTGTGGGTGACCCCCGAGGGCGGGGGTGGGCCGAACTACGCAGGGATGTGACGCGCAGCGGCACAGGCCCTGCACTTCGAATGCGCGCGGGGATGTGACCTCGTTCACGCCATCGCAAGCCAGCCGCCTTCGGGCGGCTTTTTCATGGCCGCATGACACGCAAACGTCATCTGGTCTGCGCAGAGTGCTGCGGATTGCGAAGCACGACTGCGAAACACATGCTCATCAAGACCGACAAAGGCCGTCTCGAGTTGCAACCCGGCCAACGCACCCTGGGCCAACGCGAGCGCGCGATCCTGCTCGTGGCCGACGGCCGCAAGCCCACCGCCTCGCTGCATGCGCTGTTCGAGGGAGAGGGCCGCGCCATCGTTGAAACGCTGCTGGCCGGGGGTTACCTCGCCGAGGACCGCCCGGTCGCGCCGCTCGGCGCGGCCGACACCTTCAGCGGCCCGCGCTCGCTGGCCAGCGCACGCATGTTCCTGTTCGATCTGTCCGAGCGCATGTTCGCCCCACGCGATCGCGCATTCGCCGATCGATTGCGCGAGGCGCTGCGGGAGGCGCGCGATGCCGACAGCATGCTGGTTGTCGGCCGCGAGATGCTGGCCGAGATCGAGCGCAGCGCAGGCACCGAACGCGCCCAGGTCATCGGCGAGCGGCTGGCGCGCGTGCTGCCCGAGGCCATGGCCGTGCGCGCTTGAAGCGTTGCGAACGGGCCGACACAATGCAGGGCCGTCTGGAGACCTGCCCGTGACCCGAACCCTGAACAACCGCGCCATCCTGGCCTTGCGCTCGCTCGCACTGTTGCTGTGCCTGGCGTGCGCGAGTGCAGCACAAGCCTTTGACCTCCAGGGTCACCGCGGTGCACGCGCGCTGGCGCCGGAGAACACGCTCACCGGCTTCGAGCGCGCGCTGGCCATCGGCGTGAGCACGCTCGAACTCGACGTGGTGCTCAGCGCCGAGGGTGTGCCGGTGGTCTCGCACGACACCACGCCCAATCCCGACATCACGCGCGACGCCGAGGGACGCTGGCTGCAAACGCGCGGCCCGGCCTTTCACACGCTCACGCTGGCGCAGATCGCTGCCTATGACGTCGGCCGCATCAACCCCGCCAGCCGTTATGCGCGCGACTACCCGTTGCAGCAGGCGGTGGACGGCGAGCGCATCCCCACGCTCGCAGCGGTGTTCGAACTGACGCGGCGCGTGCAGGCCCGCCACGTGCGCTTCAACATCGAACTCAAGCGCAACCCCGAACGGCCCCAGGAATCACCCGAACCCGAGGCCTTCGTGCGCGCGGTGGTGGGCGTGATCCAGGCCAACGGCATGGCCGCGCGCTCGACCCTGCAGAGCTTCGACTGGAGCGTGCTCAAGGCCGCTCAGCGGCTGGCACCCAACATGGCCTTGTCCTTCCTCACCGTGCAGCGACCGCGCTTCAACAACCTCGACAGCGGGGTCTGGTCGGCCGGCGCCCGCCTGGCCGACTTCCAGGACGCGCCGGCCATGGTGGCCGCCGCCGGCGGGCGGGTGTGGTCACCCAACCACCTCGACCTGAGCCAGCGCGCCATTGAGCGCGCGCGCGAGGAAGGCCTGCGCGTGATTCCCTGGACGGTGAACGAGATTCCCGACATGGCGCGCCTGATCGACTGGGGTGTGGACGGTCTGATCACCGATTACCCCGACCGACTGCGCGAGGTGATGCAGCGCCGTGGCATGGCGCTGCCCCCCACCGCGCCGGGGCCTTGAGCGGGCAACGCGGAACTTTGCCACCGGGCGCCGTATCATTCCCGGCCATGCGCACCCTGTGGATCGCCCTGCTCATTGCCCTGCTGCCCCTGCGCGGCTGGGTGGGCGACGCCATGGCGGTGACGATGGCGGTCTCGCCCCACACGGCAGCGGCACTCGCGGTGACCGACGATTGCCCGCACGCTGCCTCCGCCCACATCGGCGAGCACGGCGGCCAGAACATCGGTCAGCACAGCGCCCAGCACGCCGAGGGACACACCGGCAGCCACGACGCCGGGCACGCCCACGCACCGGCCGACGCCGGCGAACACGGCGCGGTCAGCGCCCACCTGCTTTGCGACGTGTGCAACGGCCCGGTTCTGGGCAGCGCTGCACCGCTCACGCCGGATTCCCTGCAGGAACACGGTCTGCGCATCACGCGCACCGTACCGTTTGCAAGCCTGGCCCCGCGCCACGTCGTCAAACCCCCCATCGCCTGAGCTTTCGTACCCGAGGTGCGTCCGCACGGCGCGCGTTCTGCGCGCCGGCGAACGCTGGTCCGAATCGTCGGGAGATCTTCCATGCTCCCCTTGTCCCGTCTGGCGCCGCTGTGGCTGGCGCTGACCCTGGCCCCGCCGCTGGGTGCGGCCGGGCCCGACGACGCACTGCGCGCCGCCGACCCCGCCTCACCCGCCCCGGCGGTGAGCCTGCCCCTGCCTTCCCCCCAACGGGTGGATGCGCCCGAGTCGCCCGCCGACCTCGAGCGCGCGCGCGCTGTCTGGCGCGAGGCCAACCGCAGCGTGGCCGACTTCCCGCGCGGCCACATCGACTTGCTCCGCTGGGAGGCTGCCCAGCCGCAGGCTGCCGCGACGCCCGCCACGGGCGCGGCGGCTCCCGCCCCGCTCGGCCTGGCCGACGCCTTGCGCGCCTCGCTTCGCCAGCGGCCCGACCTGTTCACCCACGCCGGCATGAATGCACTGGCGCAGGCACGCGTGCGGGTGGCCTATGCCGATCACGTGCGCGAGGTGCAGCATGCGTGGATCGACGCCATCGCCACACGCGAGCGCGTGCGCCTGCGCGCTGCCGTGCTCGACGCCGCCCGCAGCGGCAGCGAGCTCGGCCGACGCATGGTGCGAGCGGGCAACTGGCCACAGGCCCGGTTGCTGCAGGAGCAGTTGATCGAATCCGCCGCATGGCAGGCCGAGGCCGACGCGGCGCTGGCCAGACAGGCCGCGCTGCAGCGACTGGCCGGTCTCATGGGCATCTGGCGTGCCGACGAGGTGCGCGCGCTCGGCGAACGGCTGGGTGCCGCACTGCCCGCCATGCCCGAGCGCCTGCGGCCCGCAGACGGCCTGGCGGCCGACGGTATCGAGGCCGCCGTGCTGCGCGCCGACCCGGTGCTGGCCCTGGAAGCCGCGCCCGCGCGGCGCGTGTTCGACAGCCTGCCCGCCGGCCGCTGGGCGGCCTGGGAAGCGGCCCGCGACGGCGCGATTGGCGCCATGCCTGAACCCACCGACGGCCGCGCCACACCGCCGCACATCGACGACCTGTCACTGCTGCGCGAGCACCGCCTGCTGGAGGCCGACGAGCACCGCGCGCGCCTGCTTGCGATGGCCAGCGAGCGCCGCGCCATGGCGCGCAACGCGTGGGCGCAACTGCAGGCGCGCCACGCCGGCGCGCTGCACGCCGAACGCGTGGTCGCAAGCCTGAAAGACGCACAGCAGCAGGAAACCCTGCTGCGCTACAACGGCATGTTCGACAGCACCTGGCAACTGCTGGCCAGCGCGCGCGAGCGGCTCGACGCACTTGACGCCGCCGTGATGGCGCGGCGCAGCTACTGGCGCGCACAAGCGAGCTGGCAGGCACTGCTGGCCGGTGGCGGCTTCGCGATGGATGACACGGCCAGCGCGGCAACACCCGCGGGCGGCAACGATGCGGGAGGACACTGAAATGGACATGCAACGCAGACACCTGTTTGCCGGCGCGGTGGGCGCCATGGGAGCCGTGGCCGCGGCCAGCGTGAGCCGCGTGGCCCTGGCCGCGCTGCCCGAGGCCGCACAGCAGACGTCGGCCGACACCGCTGCCCCCTGGACGCCGCCCGGCGTCACCGGCGCGGGTCGGCCCTACAACCCGGTGGTCACGCTCAACAGCTGGACCCTGCCCTGGCGCATGAACAACGGCGTCAAGGAGTTCCACCTGGTGGCCGAGCCCGTGGTGCGCGAGGTGGCGCCCGGCTTTCACGTCAACATGTGGGGTTACAACGGCCAGAGCCCGGGGCCGACCATCGAGGTGGTCGAAGGCGATCGGGTGCGCATCTACGTGACGAACCGCCTGCCCGAGCACACCACCATCCACTGGCACGGCCAGCGCCTGCCTAACGGCATGGACGGCGTCGGTGGCCTCAACCAGCCGCAGATCCCGGCGGGCAAGACCTTCGTCTATGAGTTCGTGGCGCGCCGGCCCGGCACCTTCATGTACCACCCGCACGCCGACGAGATGGTGCAGATGGCCATGGGCATGATGGGTTTCTGGGTCACCCACCCGAAGCAGAAACACCCGCTCATCGAGGACGTGCAACGCGACTACTGCTTCCTGCTCAACGCCTTCGACGTCACGCCCGGCAGCCGCACACCGCAGGTCAACACCATGCTGGAGCACAACATCTGGTGCTGGAACAGCCGTGCGTTCCCCGGCATCAGCCCGCTGGTGGCGCGCCTGGGCGATCGCGTGCGCGTGCGTGTGGGCAACCTCACCATGACCAACCACCCGATCCACATCCACGGCATCGAGTTCGAGGTCACGGGCACCGACGGCGGGCCCACACCCAAGGGCTCGCGCTGGCCGGAGGTGACGGCCGATGTGGCGGTGGGGCAGATGCGGCAGCTCGAGTTCATTGCCGACGAACCCGGCGACTGGGCCATGCATTGCCACAAGAGCCACCACACCATGGGCGCCATGGGCCACGGCGTGCCCACCATGATCGGCGTGGACCACCGCGGCCTCGTCAAACCACTGCAGCGCAGCGTGCCCGACTACATGGTGATGGGCGAGCGCGGCATGGCCGACATGGGTGAGATGCAGATGGAGCTGCCCGCCAACACCTTCCCCATGATGACCGGCACCGGCCCCTATGGCCCGATCGAGATGGGTGGCATGTTCACCGTGCTCAAGGTGCGTGCCGACCAGAAGGCCGGCGACTACAGCGACCCGGGCAACTACGCCATGCCCCCGGGCACGCAGGCTCGACCGGTGGAAACCGCGAGTGCTCCCGCGCCGAAGAGCGCGGCACCCGCCACGCCCGCACCCAAACCCGCGGCCGATGCGCGCAAGCCCGCCGGTCATCAACACCATTGAAGGAGAACCCATGACCCTGCAACGACGCCACCTTGCCGCACTGCCCCTGGCGCTGGCCCTGCCCGCCGCGCGCGCGCACGGCGAAGCCCACCACGGAAACAGGACCGAGGTCATCAAGGAGCAGAAGCCCTGGGGCATCGCCGGCGATGCGAAGGACGTGCGCCGCACGATCACCGTGCGCATGACCGACGACATGAAGCTCTCGCCCAACCGCATCGAGGTGCGCGAAGGCGAGACGCTGCGCATCCGCGCGGTCAACGCCGGCGCGGTGATGCACGAGATCGTGATCGGCACGCGCGAGGAACTCGCCGCCCACGCCGAGCTCATGAAAAAGCACCCCGGCATGCAGCACGACGAGCCCTACATGGCCCACGTACCGCCCGGCAAACAGGGCGACGTGGTGTGGCTGTTCAACCGCGCGGGCGATTTCGAGTTCGCCTGCCTGATTGCCGGCCACTTCGAGGCCGGCATGCGCGGCACACTCAGCGTGTTGCCGAAGAAAGGATGACCCCATGAACACGAACCGACGACAACTCCTGCTGGCCGGCGCTGCCCTGGCTCTGCCCTTCGCCGCAACGGCGCAGAACAAGCCGGCCCTGCCCGTTCTCCAGGTCTGGAAGGACCCGAACTGCGGCTGCTGCCAGGACTGGGTGGTCCACCTGCAGGCCAATGGCTTTGCGGTGCAGGTCTTCGACAGCGGCAACACCGCCATGCGCCGCCGCCTGCAGATGCCGGAACGGTACGGCTCCTGCCACACCGGCCTGGTGGCCGGCTACGTGATCGAAGGCCACGTGCCAGCACGAGAGATCCACCGGTTGCTGGCCGAAAAGCCGCAGGCCATCGGCCTGGCCGTGCCCGGCATGCCGGTGGGCAGCCCGGGCATGGACGCACCGATCTATGGCGACCGCAAGGACCCGCACGACGTGCTACTGGTGCTGCGCGACGGCAACGCGCGCGTGTTCCAGTCGTATTTCCGCACCTGAACCCGGAGCCGCCCATGAGCAAGTACATTGCCGCCATGCTGGCCCTGGTGGCCGCCTCCGCCCTCGGCGCCGACCTGCCCCCCGCCGAAGGCGAGGTGCGCCGCGTGAACGCCGCCGGCCAGGAGATCACACTGCGCCATGGCGACATCAAGAACCTCGACATGCCGCCCATGACCATGGTGTTCAAGGTGAAGGACGCCGCCTTGCTGGAGAAGGTGAAGGCTGGCGACAAGGTGCGCTTCACCGCCGACAAGATCAACGGCGCCTACACCGTGCTGTCCATCGAGCGCTCGCCCTAGGCCTGACACGCCAGAGGCGAGATCGCGGGTCGCTGGTCGCCCCGACCCGGAACCTGCCTCGCGTACGCGCCCACACATGGCTTTTCAGTTTATGAACTGCCATGAAGCGACTCAGTAACACGGGCATAGGTATCGACTCATCGTTTGGCAACAGAAACGTTTCGCTCAATGCCGATGCGCATACGCAGCCGGCCAGCACGCCAACCACCAGGACCTCGACCATCTCCGCGACGCAGCACCACACGCAGGTGATGACCAGCAAGCCGCTGAAGGAAGCCTGGCCAGAGACCCGCACCAAGATGATCGAGGTCGCGCAAGAACTCCGTAAGCGTGCGGAACACTGGGAAACGTACAAGTACGATGAGAAGCCGCACTACCGGAACATAGTCACGCCGGAGTCCAAGCGCAACCGCGCGGCCATGCTGGAGCGATCCATAGCACTGATGGACGACTACATGGCCAAACATCCCGAGGCAGCGAACGACTGCATCGAGGTGCACCACAGTGACCCCGATGCCGGTCAATTCCTCATGCAGCGGATCGCCACCACCCCCCCGGCGAACGTGCTGCAGGAATTCAGCCGTGGCGGATACCTGATCTATGCGGGTAACGACAGAAAGCGGTCGGACGGCCCGGAGCCGGGTGAATGCATCGTGGTTGCCTCGGCGCCGGAAGGTGGAGGAGGTGCCTTGAAGGTCATCAGCCCCTGCTGGGGACAAGAGGAACAGGCCTTCATGCAGATTCCGATGCTCCACATCGCCATCTACGGTGAAGGCTTCACGACGCGCTACAACAACCCGTCCGAGGGTAACCTGATGGAGATCACGCCGGTGCTGGTCAATAACGTGGTGCCCCTGGCGACGCTGGGCACTGGCGCCACAAGCACCAGAAAGCCCGAGCCCAGAAACGGGAGGGCGCCCGACTACAGCACAAGCGTGTTCCATGCCAGCGGAGAACAATTTGATCCGAAGGCGACGCTCCCGGCCAAGGAAGGCGCCAAGATCAAAGCGCTGTTCTATTCGTTCATCGACATGCGCAAGCGCCTCGAGAGCGGGGACATTGAATACCGCCTGGACGACCTGAAGGACATGGCCATCAGCGTGGGCAAGGCAGCCAAGCTGTATTCCGACAGCACGCCACCGAAACAGCAGCTGCATGGCATCGGCGTGGGCACCGGCATCTATGAACACGCGGAATGCGTCTCGGCCGCCATGACGATCATGATGCTGGCCCTGCAGGGCCGCGGCGCCCGGCTGTACTATGGCGAAGCCGCCTTCATGGCGGCACGCGACATGGTGCTCAAGGTCTTCGACGCCATGGCTCGCAAAGATTCACCGCGCGAGGGCTTTTTGATAGACGACTACGTGCAGGAACTGTTCACGCAGATTAATGCAGTGGTGCAAGACGAAAACAACGACAACAGGGTGCACTGGCGCATCGGCGGCTTCAAGAAGGGTCGCGAGGACAACCCACCGAGGTCGCAGGCCAGCCATCGAACCGCCGACCCATCTGTTCAGCAGGTCGTCAATGCCGACAACGCGAGCAAGGGGGCCACGGAAAACCCCCAAGAAGTCGACCTCAACACCGCGGTCAAGGTGTGACATGCATCCAACCCGGGGCAGTCGGTCTGTCGATCGAGCGCGTTTCTTGATCTGGATCAAGCCGCGGGCAAGGGGCGCAGAAAGTCCCTCAATGGCTCGCGGCCACCGTCGATAGCACCGGCAAGGGCTGGCACGGCGCCAACCCGCCTTGAGGATCGCCACATGCGAAACAACCTGCCCGTCACGCAACAGGAATTCGTCATTCCCGACGGCGTCACGCTGGTCTCGACAACCGACCTGAGCAGCCACATCACCTATTGCAACCCGGCATTCATTGCCGTCAGCGGCTACAGCCGCGAGGAACTGGTTGGCCAGCCGCACAACATCGTGCGCCACCCGGACATGCCCCCGGAGGCCTTCCGCGACATGTGGGTCACCCTCAAGAGCGGTTCGCCCTGGTCGGCGCTGGTGAAGAACCGGCGCAAGAACGGCGACCACTACTGGGTCATGGCCAACGCCACGCCCATCATGAGCAACGGGCAACCGGTGGGCTACATGTCGGTGCGCACCAAGCCCACGCGCGAGCAGGTGCAGCAGGCCGAGGCGCTGTACGCCCGCATGCGACAGGAGAGGGAACACGGCCATGTCACGGTGGCGCTGCACCGCGGTCGGGTTGTGGCCACCGGCTGGCGCGGCGCGCTGCAACGCGCCACGCGGCTCACGCTGGGCCGCACCATCGGGTTGGGCTGTGCGGGCCTGGCACTTGCTGGCCTGGCAGCGGGCCACGCCAGCGCCGTGATGGGCAGCGTGGGCAGCCTGGGTGCGGGTCTGGGCCTGCTCGCGCTGGCCGCACTGGTCGGCGCGGTGCTGCGCCGCCAGACCCTGGCGCCGCTGGAAGATGCCATACGCTTTGCCAACACCATGGCCGCGGGTGATCTCACCGGCCGCCTGCAGGCTGGCGGCGCAGTGGAGTTCGCCGAACTCAAGAAGGCCCTGAACCAGCTCAACGTCAACCTGCAGGCGGTGGTGGCCGACGTGCGCCACGAGGTCGAGGGTGTGCAAGTGGCCAGCCACCAGATCGCCAGTGGCAACCAGGATCTGTCTTCCCGCACCGAGGCGCAGGCCAGCAACCTGGAGCAGACCGCGGCCTCGATGGACCAGATGAACAGCACGGTCGCCCAGAGCGCCAGCACCGCGGGCGAAGCGGCCCGGCTCGCCGAGCGCGCCGCCGGCGTGGCACGCGAGGGCAACGCGGCGATGAGCCAGGTGATCACGACCATGGATGACATCAGCCGCAGCTCGGCGCGCATCGGCGAGATCATCCAGGTGATCGATGGCATCTCGTTCCAGACCAACATCCTGGCGCTCAACGCCGCGGTGGAGGCCGCGCGGGCGGGCGAACAGGGTCGGGGCTTCGCGGTGGTGGCTGCCGAGGTGCGCGGCCTGGCCCAACGCACGCTGGATGCCGCCAAGGAAATCAAGGGCCTGATCGCGGAATCGAGCAGCAAGGTGGAACGCGGCAGCGAACTCGTGCACAGCACGGGACAGACCATGGCCAGCGTGGTCGGTGCGGTCGAGCAGGTCAATGCCCTGATCGGCGACATCACCCACGCCACGCAGGAGCAATCCAGTGGCATCGCGCAGATCAATCAGGCGGTGGGCCAGCTCGATTCGGTGACGCAGCAGAACTCGGCCATGGTCGAGGAGTTGGCCGCGGCGGCCAGTTCGCTGCAGGCACAGGCGGAAGTGATGCACGAGGCGGTGCGGGTGTTCAGGTTGAGCAAGTGAACACGGGCTCACCTCGGTAACGCCTGGCAACGCCGGGCGTTTTTCAGCGTGCGCATGCTATGTTCTCGCGCACCATGCCCAAGACGCTGCGCTACACCCTGATCTCGCTCAAGGAGATGCTGCTCTCGGGCAGCCCGATCGTGCTGATCACGGTCGCGCTGCTTGGCTTCACCTGGTGGTGGCTCAACCCCAACCCGCCCAAGCGGGTGGTGCTGGCCACCGGCCCCGAGCAAAGCGCCTATGACGCCTTTGGTGAACGCTACGCGCAGGCGCTGCGGCGCAACGGCATCACGGTGGAGCTGGTGCGCACCGAAGGCTCATCGGACAACCTGGAGCGGCTGCGCCGCGGCGAGGTGGACCTGGGCTTCGTGCAAGGCGGCACGGCCGACATCGGCTACGACGACGAGGAGAGCATCGTCTCGCTCGGCAGCCTGTTCGTGGAGCCGTTGTGGTTCTTCTACCGCGAGGACGCTGCGCGCCGTCTCAACAGGAACAAGGGTCCCGTCATCACCAACCTCGCCGAGCTTGAAGGCTGGCGGGTGAACGTGGGCACGGCCGGCAGCGGGGTGCCGCGGCTGTTCAACACCTTGCTCGAGGTCAACCGCATCGAGCCACGCGAGATCGTGCTCAGCCGCCTGGAGCAGACACCGGCCACGGTGGCCTTCCTCGATGGTCAGCTCGACGCACTGGTTTTCGCCTCGGCGCCCGAATCGCTGATCGTGCAGATGCTGCTGCAGACGCCGGGCGTGCGGCTGCTCGACTTCGCGCAGGCAGAGGCTTACTCGCGCCGCTTCGGCTACCTCACGCCGGTGGTAATGCCGCAGGGCATGGTCGATCTCGCGAAGAACGTGCCGCCGCGCAACGTTCGCCTGGTGGCCTCCACCACCGGCCTGCTGGCGCGTTCGGGCACGCACCCGGCGGTGCTGCAGCTGTTCGCACAGACGGCGGTCGACATGCACGGCGGTGCGGGCTGGTTCAATCGCGCCCGGGAGTACCCCAACCTGGAGCACAGCGAATTTCCGATCGCGCCCGAAGCTGAGCGCGCACTCAAGGGCGGCCTGCCCTTCCTGCAGCGCTACCTGCCGTTCTGGCTGGCCAACGTGATCGAGCGCATGTGGCTGGCCATGGGCCTGATCATTGCGCTGGCGCTGCCGCTGTCGCGCATCGTGCCGCCGCTCTACACCTTCCGCATCCGCTCGCGCGTGTTCCGCTGGTATGCGGAACTGCGCGACATCGAGCACCGCTTCGAGGCTGGCGAGGCCACGGCCCCCGAGTTGCTCGAGCAGCTCGAAGCCATGGAAGGCAAGGTGGAGAAGGTGGTGGTGCCGCTGTCGTACACCGACGAGCTCTATGCCCTGCGCGGCAACATCCATCTGGTGCGCAAGAAGCTGCTGCGCAAGCTGGCGCCGACCACCGGCGCAGCGCCGGGGGCATGAAGCCGATCCGCCGCCGGGCCGCCCCAAGGCGGATCAGCCCCCTCGGGGGGCAGCGACCCGCGCAGCGGCGGAGCGTGGGGGCTAGCGTTTCCCGGAGTTCTTGAGCGCCTGCTCGGCCACCGCGTCAAGCGCCTCGTCGACCACACTGTGGTCGGCCACCATGCGCAGCTTGTCCTGCTCGATCAGGCGGTCCACGCCGCGGCGCGTCATCGACAACGAGCGGCCCGAGGCCGAGCCGAACAGGAACAGCGTGCCGTGCGGGCTGGCCCAGGTGAGCTGCACGCGCAGCAACTGGCCGTCCTGCAACAGGTCGAACCAGCTGCCCACGGTGAGCGAGGACGCGTCGCGCAACGCCATCTCTGCCTTGATGTCGGACCAGTCGCGCTGCATCGGCTGCGTGTTCTGGAACGCGGGCTGGGTGCTCTCGGGCAGCGAATCGTCGTAGAAGTTGGTTTCCTGCGCCTCCTGGTGGCGCATCCACAGGTCAGCGTCCTCGGGGTTGAGCACGCTGGCGTCGGGCTCGCCCGCAGCCTCGGCGGCGGCGGAACGCTCGCTGCGCTGGGTCTTGTAGGCCGCTTCGTGCACGCCCATCAAGGTCTGGAAGAAGGCGTCCACTTTCTCGCGCGGGTAGTCGATCGAGTCCAGTCCCTCGCGCAGGGTACGCAGCACGGGCGGAATCACCTTCACCAGCCGAGGCCGGTTCTGGCTGGCCAGGGCAAGCTGGCACGACCACAGCAGGTCGGTGAGGATGTCCACGAAGCGCTTCGCGTCCGAATCGCCCGACTGCAGGGACGGACGCTCACTCTCGTCGATGCGGGCCTTGGCCACCACCAGCGCCCACACACCCGTCAGGAATCGCCGCACCGGGCCGGGCGCCTTGGGGTAGTCGGGCCGGGCGCGGAACTCCTCGGCCACCTTCTCGGCCAGCAGCTTGCGCTGCTCCACGCGCACCAGCGTCTGCATGGCACGCCCGCGCGCCTCCACCTCGCCGCGCGGCACCGACGCGTCCTGCGAGCGGCGCAGGCGGTCGAGCTCGGTCGGAAAGCGCTCCTCAAGCCGGACACCCGGGCGGCGGAGTTCGTTCACCGTGCGACGCAGCTCCGACAGGAAGGTGCTGAAACCCGCCTCCTGCTCGCTGGTGAACGCCAGTGCGTGAGCGGTCACGTTGTCGAGCAGGCGCCGCGCGGGGTTGTCGCGGTCGGCAAAGAAGCGCGGGTTGTCGCGCGCCAGTTCGAGCAGCGCGGGTTTCATGTCCTGCAGCTGGGAGCGCACCGGCTTGAGCAGACGCTTGTCGCCGGCAATGCGCTGCATCATCAGGCTCACCACCTCGGCGGCAATCGAGCGCGTCATCTCGACGCTGACGGCATGGCCGTTGGCATCGTCGCTGCCCACGAGCAGTTGGTGCAGGTGGTCCAGCGTGAGCAAGGCCTCGCGCTCGGTCATCGGTCCGTCGAGATCCGTGCCCGCCAGTTCCTCCTCGACGACGGCGCGCGAGTCGGGTGCGGTGACCACGTTGTAGCCCGCAGGCTTGACGCCCTGCCCGGCCAGCATGTTGTCCAGCCGCAGGTACATGTCGGACAACGCCTTGCCCAGCGACGCCCCACCCACCTGGAGCCAGCGAGCCCGCACCGGCGCGGGCACATTGACCGCCTTCAGCGCCGACAGCAGGGTGTCGACGTATACCTGCACACGCAGTGGGTTGGCCTCAGCGTTGACGGCGCGAAATCCCTGCGCGGTCGACAGGCGTGCCGTGAATTCGTGGAAATGGTCCTCGGCGGCCATGGTCACGGCCTGCTGAACGCGCGCCACCTCCACCTTCTCCTGCACCTGGTCGTCGCCCATCAGCTCGAGCTCGTCCAGCCGCAGCGAGGTGCGCCGCGGCAGGCCCATGAGATCGGTGGGCGCCTCTTCCATTTCTTCGGCCAGCGCCGACAGCCAGTGGCGCGCCACTGGCTCGCGCTGGCGCTGCAAGGCGCTGTAGGCGTCGATCAGCGCCGTGCGCTCGGTGTAGTTGGGGGCCATGGCCTCGCGCTCGCGCAACAGGGCCTGCAGTCGGTTCAGCCATTCGGGAACCCACTGGCGCGTGAGCTCCAGGGCTTCGTTCAGGCACTGTTCGAATACCGGTAGGGGGGCGTTGGGCATGTGGCAGTCGGGGGCACGCAAAGGCCCTGGAAGTCATTCTGCACCAGGCACCTTAGCGCCAAAGCACGGATTCGGGCAGGATTTGCCGACCAGATCAGGGCTTCTTCATGAGTGCGGCCCAGCCGTCCGACCCGAGGTCGCGCAGCGTCTGCACGTTGCGCGCCACGATGGCCTCGGCATCGCCGCCCTCGCTGGCCACCGCTCGCGCCACGCTGTCCTCGCGCAACAGGTGCAGGGTGGGAAACGGCGAGCGGTTGGTGGCGTTGGTGATGTCGTCGGGCTCGGTGCCGTCGAACTGCCACTGCGGGTGAAAAGCGGCCACCTGGATCACGCCGTCGAGCTCGTGCTCGGCCACCACATCGTCGGCAACATCGAGAAAGTCGTTGAACGCCAGGAAGTCGGGAAACAGCGTGGGGTGCACGATCAGCGTGGTGTCGATCTGCTCGGCCGGTGTGGCGGCCAGCAGATCGAGTTCGCGGTCGAGATCGTCGAGAAAGGCGTCGATGTGGCGCGCGGTGCTCACCACGATGCGTACCTGGTTCTTCACCCAGACGGCACGCGCGAACGGACACAGGTTCAAGCCGATCACGGCCCGCTCGATCCAGTGCCGTGTGGCGGCGAGAACCTGTTCGTCGGTCATGCGAGGGATTTGAAGCGCGGGCGCTTGGGCGCGGCGCCCTCTTCACCCAGGCGCTGCTTCTTGTCGGCCTCGTATTCCTGGTAGTTGCCGTTGAAGAAGTACCACTGGCTGTCGCCCTCGGCGGCCAGGATGTGGGTGCAGATGCGGTCGAGGAACCAGCGGTCGTGGCTGACCACCAGCGCCGAGCCCGCGAACTCCAGCAGCGCTTCTTCGAGCGCGCGCAGGGTTTCCACGTCGAGGTCGTTGGAGGGCTCGTCCAGCAGCAGCACGTTGCCGCCCTCGGCGAGCATCTTGGCCAGGTGCAGGCGGCCACGCTCTCCGCCCGAGAGGTTCTTCACCAGCTTTTGCTGGTCACCGCCCGAGAAGTTGAAGCGGCCGCAGTAGGCGCGGCTGGGCATCTGGAACTTGCCCACCGTGATCATGTCCAGGCCACCCGAGATGTCCTCCCACACGGTCTTGTCACCGGCGAGGCCGTCGCGGCTCTGGTCAACCGCAGCGATCTTGACCGTCTGGCCGATCTTCACCTCGCCGCTGTCGGGCTGCTCCCTGCCGGTGATGAGCTTGAACAGCGTGGACTTGCCGGCACCGTTGGGGCCGATGATGCCCACAATGGCCCCTGCTGGGACCGAAAAGCTCAGGTTGTCGATCAGCAGGCGATCACCGTAGCTCTTGCTCACGCCCTTGAACTCGATGACCTCGTTGCCCAGGCGGTCGGCCACGGGAATGAAGATCTCGTTGGTCTCGTTGCGCTTCTGGTATTCGACGTCGCTCAGCTCCTCGAAGCGGGCCAGACGCGCCTTGCTCTTGGCCTGGCGGCCCTTGGCGTTGGAGCGCACCCACTTGAGTTCTTCCTTCATGGCCTTGCGGCGCGCGTCTTCGGTGCGCTGCTCCTGGGCCAGCCGGTCTTCCTTCTGCTCCAGCCAGCTCGAGTAGTTGCCCTTGTACGGAATGCCATGGCCGCGGTCGAGTTCGAGAATCCACTCGGCGGCGTTGTCGAGGAAGTAGCGGTCGTGGGTGATGGCCACCACGGTGCCCGGGAAGCGCTGCAGGAAGTGCTCCAGCCATTCCACCGACTCGGCGTCCAGGTGGTTGGTGGGTTCGTCGAGCAGCAGCATGTCGGGCTTGGACAACAGCATGCAGCACAGCGCCACGCGGCGCTTCTCGCCGCCGGAGAGCAGGCCGATCCTGGCGTCCCAGGGCGGCAGGCGCAGCGCGTCGGCGGCGATCTCGAGTTGGTGCTCGGAATCGGTGCCGGCGGTGGCGATGATGGCTTCGAGCTTGGCCTGCTCGGCCGCGAGGGCGTCGAAATCGGCGTCGGGCTCGGCATAGGCGGCGTAGACCTCGTCCAGCCGCTTCTGGGCCGCACGCACCTCGCCCATGCTGTCTTCCACCGCCTCACGCACGGTCTGCTCGTTGTTGAGTTGCGGTTCCTGGGGCAGATAGCCGATGCGGATGCCCGGCATGGGGATCGCCTCGCCCTCGATCTCCTTGTCGATGCCGGCCATGATCTTGAGCAGCGTGGACTTGCCGGAGCCGTTCAGGCCCAGCACGCCGATCTTGGCGCCGGGGAAGAAGGACAGCGAGATGTCCTTGAGGATCTGGCGTTTGGGCGGCACGATCTTGCCGACCCGGTTCATCGAGAAAACGTATTGGGCCATGGTGTTCTGTGGGAAATTTGCAGCGCCGGGCGGGGCGCGAAACCATGGATTATCGACCCATGCGACAATATGCACTGCTCGGGCCCATCAGTTGGCCTGGCACCAGCTCTCTGCTGGGGCGCGCGGTCCAAGCGGCCGCCGCCAACTCCCCCGGAAATCCATCGGCCCCCGACTGAGCGGGCACGCGCCACACGGCGCACCCGAACGGCCGATGCCCCCAGCGCCCAGGAAGGGTGCCGCTTCACACAATGAATTTCGCAGAACTGAACCTGGCCCCGGCCATCGTGCAAGCCGTGCACGAGCACGGCTATGACACCCCCACCCCGATCCAGATCGAGGCCATCCCCGCCGTTCTGGCCGGCCGCGACCTGCTCGCCGGCGCCCAGACCGGCACCGGCAAGACCGCCGCCTTCACGCTGCCCATGCTGCAGCGCCTCTCGCAGGGCGAGCGCCCCCGCAACCGCTTCGGCGGCATCGGCATCCGCGCCCTGGTGCTCACCCCCACGCGCGAACTCGCCGCCCAGGTCGAGGAATCGGTACGGGTCTACGGCAAGCACGTGGACTTGAAATCCACCGTCGTCTTCGGCGGTGTCGGCATGAACCCGCAGATCGACGCCATGAAGCGCGGCGTCGACATCCTGGTGGCCACGCCGGGCCGCCTGCTCGACCTGCAGCAGCAAGGCTTCCTGGATCTGGCCGCGGTGCAGGTGCTGGTGCTCGACGAAGCCGATCGCATGCTCGACATGGGCTTCATCCACGACGTGAAGAAGGTGCTGGCGCTGCTGCCAAAGAGTAAGCAAAGCCTGCTGTTCTCGGCCACCTTCAGCGACGAGATCCGCGAGCTGGCCAACGGTCTGCTGAAGGATCCGCAGCACATCCAGGTGACGCCGCCCAACACCACGGTGCAGCGCATCACGCAGCTCATCCACCCGGTCGGCCGCGGCAAGAAAAAAGCGCTGCTGGTCCACATCATCCAGTTGCACAACTGGAGCCAGGTGCTGGTGTTCACGCGCACCAAGTTCGGCGCCAACAACGTGGCCGACTACCTCAACAAGCAGGGCATCAGCGCGATGGCGCTGCACGGCAACAAGAGCCAGGGCGCACGCACGCAGGCGCTGGCCGGCTTCAAGAGCGGCGAGATCCGCGCCCTGGTGGCCACCGACATCGCTGCGCGCGGCATCGACATCGACGAGTTGCCACACGTCGTGAACTACGACATCCCCAACATCTGCGAGGACTACGTGCACCGTATCGGCCGCACCGGTCGCGCGGGCCGTGAAGGCCACGCGATCAACCTCGTGAGCCTCGACGAAGAAGGCTTCATGATGGAGATCGAGCGCTTCACCAAGCAGCAGATCCCGGTCGAGATGTTCCCCGAGTACATGCCCGAGCCCGGCGAGAAAGCGGAGCCGATCGCCATGGGCCGCCAGACCCTGTGGGGTGGCGCCGGCAAGCCCCCCAGCCGCGACGTGATGGCTGCGGCCGCCAAAGCCGCGCGCCAGGAGATGGTGCAGCGCATTCGCGAGAAGAAGGGCAATGAAGGCCAGGGCCGCGGCGAAGGCCAGGGCCAGGGCCAGCCGCGTGGTCAGGGGCAGAAGGCGCGCGGGCCGCGCCCGAACGGCGGTGGCGGCGGTCAGCCGCAAGGCCGCGGTCACGGCCAGGGCAACGGGCCAGGCAACGGTCCGGGTGCGGGCCAGCAGCGCCAGCGCCCGCCGCGCGGCGATCGCCCGCCGCGCTTTGACGGGGACGAGGGCAACGAGCGCCAGCCCGGGCCGAACGCGCACCTGGGCAGCCTGCGCATCCGCGACCCCAAGCCGCGCCAGGCCAGCCCCGATGGCCAGCCCGATCCGCTGCGCACGGGCATCGACGCCATGCGCACCGGCAACCGCCGCAACAAGAAGCGCGGCGGCAAGGGTGGCGGCCAGGGTGGTGGCGGCGGCGGCGTCGATCCGCTGCGCACCAACTACGGCCGCATCGGCAACCGTTGAGCGGGCGCGCCGTGCGGCGCGCTCAGACCTTCACGAAGGCCGTCACCAGCGGTTCTTCGCCCAGCTGTCGGCTCCAGTGGCCGTGCACCGAGGGGTCGAACACAGCGCCTTCGGGCAGGGTATCGGCCGAGTAGAAGTGCTCCCCAGGGCCGAAAATGCGGCTGGTGCCGTCCTGCAGGCCGATTTCCATGCGGCCCCGCAGCACGAACAGCCATTGCGGCGCGCCGGTGCAATGAAACTCGCTGCGAAAACCCACCGGGCTTTCGCGCAACTGCAGGCCGCTGGCCGCCAGCACGGCCGACAGTCGCGCGGCAGGCGTGCCCTGATCGAGCGGCAGCGCTTCCTCACGAAAGCGCGCGCGCCCATCGGTATCGGTGTAGAGAATGACTCGGGTGAACGTGTTCATGCCGCCGACACTACATCAAGCGGCACCAGCCAGCCAGGAGTCCGCCAGCGCGAGCACCTCGCGCAGTGCTGCGCGGCCACCGCCATCCTCGGGGCCCTCGTCGATGGCATGACGCAGCAGTTCGGCGCAGCGCAACTGACCGAGGGTGACACTGGCGCTGTGCAGCCGTCGCAGCGACGAGGTGCGCTGACCCTCGCCTTCCAACGCGTCCAGGCCATCGAGCAATGTCGTGATGTCGGCCTGCCAGCGCCGTGTGATCCGGACCAATTGTTCCTGCGAGATCCCCAGGCGCTGGCGTACCTTGGCAGCGGGCTCGCACTGGCGCAGGCGACCATCGCGCATCACGCGCTCGATGGTGGGCTGCACGGCTTGCGGCGTGTATGGCTTGACGATGAAGCCTGACGCCCCTGCCTCGACCGCGCGGGTGACCGATTCGCGGTCCGCGGCCGCCGATATCATCAAAAAAGGAATCCCCGACAGCAACGGGTCCTGCCGCGTGCGCTGCAACAGGCCGATGCCGTCCAGCTGCGGCATGAACATGTCACAGCAGCACAAGCACGGGCGCAGGCCTTGTTGCAGCAGCGCCCACGCTTGCTCGCCGTCTGGCGCCTCCACCACCTCGGTGATGCCCTGCATGCGGCCCAGCAAGGCCGCCAACGGCAGGCGTGATATCTCGTCGTCGTCGACCAGCAGCGCTTTCATGGCCCTCCTCCTGTCGGGCATGTGCCCACGGTTGCATGGTTATCGGCCAACGCGTGCGCGACTCAAGGGTTGAAGGCGGCTGCGGTCGCCCCCTTACAAGGTTTCCCGGCAAGCCAGGCCCGGCGGTTTAAGCTCTCGCCCCATGGACCGATTGCACTCGATGCGCGCCTTCCAGAAGGTGGTGGATGAAGGCGGCTTTGCGGCCGCCGCGCGCGCCATGGACTTGTCGCCCGCTGTCGTCACCCGACTGATCGCCGACCTGGAAGAACACCTGGGCACCCGGCTGCTGCACCGCACGACCCGGCGCGTCACCCTCACCGAGGCTGGCGAGATCTACCTCGACCGTGTGCGCCAGATCCTGCTGGATCTGGAAGAAGCCAGCGCGCTGGTGAGCTCGCAGACACAGGAGCTCGCCGGCGTCTTGCGTCTACTCGCACCGCCCGTGCTGGCGACCCATGTGCTGGCACCGCTGGTGGCAGGCTTTCGACAGGCCTACCCGAAGATCCGGCTCGACATCGATGTCGAGAGCCACCGCGAGCCGCCGGTGGAGGACTACGACATCACGCTCATTGGCGCGGACGCGAGCTTCGATGCCAACGTCATCGCGCGCAAGGTGGTCAGCACCGAAGGTATCCTGCTGGCCTCGCCCGAGTACATCGCGCGCCGCGGTCAGCCCGCGCGTCCCGAGGATCTCGCACAACACGATGTGCTGCGCTTGAAACCGGCCTCGGGCCGAACGAGCAAATGGCGGTTGCTCAACGCCAACGAAAAAGACCGCGCCCTCGAGGTCGAGGTCGAGCCGGTGCTGTGGGCCAACCACAACGACACCCTGATGCATGCCGCACTGGATGGCGCCGGCATCACCGCCACCTCGGTGGAACTGGCCGCGCCGCTCCTGGCCGACGGCGACCTGGTGCGCGTGCTCAGCCCCTGGATCACCAACCGCCTGACCATGTACGCCGCCCTGCCCAGCCGCAAATTCGTGCCGCGGCGCACGCAGGTCTTTCTCGACCACCTCACGCAACAGACGCGCGCGCGCGTCGACCAGGCCCTGGCGTCCTGCATGGCCTGCGATTGATGGAGACACCCATGCCCGATTCGAGCAACGTCCACTTCGGCCACCAGGGCCGCGTCGTCATCGTCACCGGCGGTGCACAAGGCATTGGCGAGGCCTGCGTGCGGCGCTTCGCGCGCGAAGGCGCACAGGTGGTGATCGCCGACCTGGCGCGCGAGGCTGGCGAGGCCGTGGCACGCGAGACCGGCGCTCGCTTCATCGGCTGCGACGTGGGCGACAAGACCCAGGTCGACGCCCTGGTGGCGCAGACCGTGGCCGCGCACGGTCGTATCGACGTGCTGGTGAACAACGCCGGCATCTTCAAGGCGGCCGATTTCCTGGACATCACCGAAGCCGATTTCGATGCCGTGCTGCGCGTCAACCTCAAAGGCGCCTTCCTCATGGCGCAGGCCGCAGCGCGCGCCATGGTGCAGGGCGGCACGCGTGGCGCCATCGTGCACATGAGCTCGGTCAACGGCGTCATGGCCATCCCCACCATCGCCAGCTACAACGTCAGCAAGGGCGGCATCAACCAGCTCACCCGCGTGATGGCGCTGGCGCTGGCCGACCACGGCATCCGCGTCAACGCGGTGGCGCCGGGCACGATTGCCACCGAACTGGCTGCCCAGGCGGTGCTCACCAGCGACGACGCGCGCCGCAAGATCCTGGGCCGCACGCCCATGAAGCGCCTGGGCGAACCCGGAGAAATCGCCGATGTGGTGGCTTGGCTGGCCAGCGATGCGGCCAGCTATGTGACAGGCGAGATTGTCACGGTGGATGGCGGGCGCATGGCGTTGAACTACACCGTGCCGGTCTGAGAAGGCGGGAACTTCCCCGGCCGGGGTGACGTCCATTGCGACTTGACACTGAATGAGTGCATGCGAACACCCTGCTTGGTCCTCTCGGGCCTGCTGCTGCTGAGCCCTGCGGCGGCCCAAAACAACGACAACACCGCCGGCGCGCCGGTCATCACCGCCAGCGCCACCCTCGAACCCGACCGCGTCGTGCTGGAACTGCTCGGCAGCGCACAGGCGCGCGCCTCGGTCTCGCTGTACCCCGAGGTGGAGGGCGAGGTGGCCGAGGTGCTGTTCCAGGCCGGCCAGCGCGTGCGCGCTGGCCAGATTTTGGTGCGGCTGGACGACACCCAGCAGCGGCTGGCGGTGCAACTGGCCGAGGCGCAGTGGCGCGTGGCGCGGGTGGTGGCGCAACGGTTGCAGGCCACGCGCGGCACCGGCGCCGTGCCCGACACCGAGATCGACCAGGCCGTGGCCGAAGCGCGCACGCGCGAGATCACGCTTGCGCAGGCTCGCGAGGACCTCGCCGATCGCGTGCTGCGCGCACCGTTTGCGGGGGTGGTGGGCATCCCCGCGGTCGAGCGCGGCGATCGCGTCTCGCGCACCACGCTGGTGTCGACGCTGGACGACCGGCGCGAGATTCTGGTGGACATTGATCTGCCCGAGGCCTGGCTGGCGCGCGTGCGCGTCGGCCAGGCGCTGCAGGCCAGCACGCCCGCTTTCGCGGGCCAGACCTTCGAGGGCCAGGTGCGCGACATCGACAGCCGCGTGGACCCGCTGGTGCGCACGGTGCGCGTGCGCGCCGCGCTGGACAACGCGGACGATCGCCTGCGTGCGGGCATGTCGTTCCAGGTGCGCCTGGTCTTCGAGGGCGAACCCCTGGTGAGCGCGCCCGAGCTTGCACTGCAATTCGGCAACGACGGCGGCTACGTGTGGACGGTGCGCGATGGCAAGGCCGAAGCCGTGGCCGCGCAGGTGGTGCGCCGCGAGGACGGCCGCGTGCGCTTGCGAAGCGCGCTGCGCGAGGGCGACACGGTGGTGGTGGAAGGCGTGCAGCGCCTGCGCGACGGCCGTGCGGTGCGCGTGGTCGGCCAGCGCAACGGTGACGCGCGTTGAGCATGGCCGGCATGACCGACGACCGCGCAGACGACCTGCCCGCCCTGGCGATACGCCGCCCTTGGCTGGTGGCGGTGCTCAACCTGCTCATCGTCATTGCCGGCCTGGGTGCCTGGCTGGGCGTGGAGGTGCGCGAGTTGCCCAACATCGACCGCCCGATCGTCGCGGTGCGCGCCGACTACCCCGGCGCCGCGCCCGAGACGCTGGACGCCGAGGTCACGCGCGTGCTCGAAGGCGCGGCCGCACGCGTTCCCGGCGTGTACCTCGTTCGCTCGGCCAGCGAGGAAGGCAACCTGCGCGTCAGCATCGAATTCAACCCCGACGTCGACCTGGTGGACGCCGCCAACGATGTGCGCGACGCGGTGGCGCGCGTGCAGGGCACGCTGCCCGAAGGCATCGAGAACCTCACCGTGGTGAAGGCCGATGCCGACGCCGAGCCGGTGATGCGCCTGGCCGTGTCCAGCACCACCCTGCCAGTGGACGAGCTCTCACGCGTGGTCGAGGACCGCATCGAGCCCGAACTGGTGTCGGTGGCCGGCGTGGCCGACATCGCCCTGTTCGGCGAGCGCCAGCGCGTCATGCGCGTGCGCATCGACCCACTGCGCCTGGCGGCCTACAACCTCGCGGTCGGCGATGTGGCCGATGTACTGGCTGGCGCACGCATCGACGTACCGGCGGGCAGCCTCGAACTGGCCAACCAGGAACTGCTGGTGCGCGCCAATGCCACCGCCGCCACACCGCAGGCGCTGCGCGATCTGCGGCTGACCCCGCGCGTGCGCCTGGGCGAAGTGGCCGACGTGTTCTACAGCCCCGCCGACCCCACGGCCTACGTGCGGCTCAACGGCGAATCGGTCATCAGCCTGGGCGTCGTGCGCCAGGCGCAGTCCAACAGCGTCGCGATCTCCGAAGGTATCCGCGCGGCGATCGAGCGCATCAACCGCGACATGCCCGAACTGCGCCTGAGCGTCGTGTCCGACGATGCGGTGTTCATCCGCGGCGCCATCCGCGAGGTGGTGGGCAGTCTGCTGCTGGCCGGCGTCATCGTGGTGGCCGTGGTGGGCGTGTTCCTCGGCCAGTGGCGAGCCACGCTGGTGCCGGCGGTGGCGATCCCGATCGCCCTGATCGGCACCCTCGCGGCCATCTGGCTGCTTGGCTTCTCGATCAACCTGCTCACCCTGCTGGCCCTGCTGCTGGCCACCGGTCTGGTGGTGGACGATGCCATCGTCGTGCTGGAAAACATCCAGCGACAGCGCAGCCTGCGCCTGCCCCCACGGGCGGCCGCGGTCATCGGCACGCGGGAGGTGTTCTTCGCCATCGTGGCCACCACCGCCACACTGGTGTCGGTGTTCGTGCCGATCTCCTTCCTGCCATCGGCCGCGGGCCGCCTGTTCGCCGAGTTCGGTTTCGTGATGGCGATCTCGGTGGCGATCTCTTCTTTTGTCGCACTTTCGCTTGGCCCGATGATCGCGGCGCGGCTGCCCGAAGACCGTGCGCCGGGCCGCCTCGGGCGCGCGCTGGCCGGCGTGGGCGACCACAGCCTGGTGCTGTACCGCCGCCTCATCGCACATGCACTCGATCGCGCCTGGTGGCTGCTCGCCCTGTGCCTGGGCACCGCCGCCCTGGGCGCCTGGGGCTACACCCAGTTGCGCAGCGAGCTCACGCCCGCGGAAGACCGCGGCGTGCTCGTGGTGCGCCTGGACGGCCCCGACGGCGTGGGTCTGTCCTACGTGGATCGCCAGCTTGAAGACGTGCTTGAGCGCATGCAGCCGCTCAAGGACGAAGGCCTGGTAGAGAACATCTTCACCATCACCGGCCGCTTCGATCCCAACCGGGCAGAGATCGTGGCGCCGCTGATGGACTGGGGGCTGCGTGACAAGAGCCAGGCGCAGATCGCCGCGCGTCTGCGCACCGCGCTCGATGATTTCGCGGGCGTGCGCGTGCGCATCCTCAGCGGCAACAGCCTGGGCGTTGGCGGCGGCGATGGCAGCGTGCAGTTCGCCATCACCGGCGACGAATACGGCCGCATTGCCGATGCCGCCCGCGCCTTTGCGGCGCGCATCGAGGACGGGGTACCCCAGTTGCGCGACGTGGTGGTGAACTACAACGCCTCGCAGCCGCAGCTCACCTTGCGCATCGACCGCGAGCGAGCCGCTGCGCTTGGCGTACCGCTGCAGGGTCTGGAGACCACCCTGCGTGCGCTGGTGGACGGCACCGAGCTCGTCGAGATCAGCATCGACGACCGCAACGTGCCGGAGTTCCTGCAGTCCAGCGCACGCGGTGCGACCGACCCCGGGCAGCTGCTCTCGTACACCGTGCGCGCGCAGACGCCCGAGGGCGAGCGGCTGGTGCCGCTGGGACAATTCGTGCGCTTCGAGGAATCGTCGATCGCGGGTGAGCTCAACCGCCTCGGCCAGCGCCGCGCGGTGGAGCTCAGCGCGCTGGCGGCCGACGGGGTTTCGCTGCAGCAGGCGGTGGACTCACTGCGCAGCCTCGCCGCCACCGAGTTGCCGCCCGGCATGGGCCTGCTGCTGCGCGGCGACGCCGCCACACTGGAGCAGACCGGCCGCGACGTTGGCGTGACCTTCGCCATCGCGCTGCTGGTGGTCTTTCTGGTGCTGGTGGCGCAGTTCGAAAGCCTGGCCAGTGCCACGGTCGTGCTGCTCAGCGTGCCCTTTGGCCTGGCAGCCGCCGTCTTCGCCATGCTGGCCAGCGGCACCTCACTGAACATCTACAGCCAGATCGGCCTGCTGCTGCTGGTGGGCGTGATGGCCAAGAACAGCATCCTGATGGTGGAGTTCGCCGACCAGTTGCGCGATGCCGGGCGCAGCGTGCGCGAGGCTGCCCAGGAGGCCGCCATCACGCGGTTGCGGCCCATCATGATGACCATGGCCTCCACCGTGCTCGGCGCGCTGCCGCTGGTGCTGGGCAGCGGCGCGGGTGCCGAGTCGCGCGCCGCCATCGGCTGGGTCATCTTCGGCGGCCTGTCCATCGCGGCCCTGTTCACGCTGTTTCTCACGCCGGTGCTCTACCTCGGCATTGCGCGCTTTGCCAAGCCGCGCGCCAACCAAGGCGAACGGCTGCGCGCCGAGATGGCGCAGACCGCTGCGCAGGCCACCGACGAAGCGAACTGAGCGCGGGTCGGCCCCGCAAGGCCTCAAGCCGGCTGCACACGCGGCGCGGGCCGTGCCTCGCGAATCGGCAGGTGCACCAGCGCGGCGCCCACGGCGAGCACGATGTCGATGTACCAGACCCAGTCGTAGTTGCCCGTGGCCTCGAACACGCGCCCGCCCAGCCAGGCGCCGAGAAAGCCGCCGATCTGGTGCGCAAACATCACCGCGCCGAACAGCATGGCCAGGTTGCCCACGCCGAAGAATTTGGCCACCAGGCCCACCGTGGGCGGCACGGTGGACAGGAAGGTGAGCCCCATCACCGCGGCGAACACCAGCATCACCGCCTCCGTCTTGGGGGCCAGCAGGAACACCAGTACCGCCAGGGCACGCGTGGCGTACACCAGCGCCAGCAGCGACTTCATGCGCCAGCGGCCGACGGCCCAACCCATGGCCAGGCTGCCGACGATGTTGAACAGGCCGATGATGCCCAGCGCCCACGCGCCCACCGGTGCCGGCAGACCGCAGGCAGCCACCACGCCCGGCAGGTGGGTGGCCAGGAAAGCGACGTGGAAACCGCAGACGAAAAAGCCGGCCGACAGCATGAGATAGCCCGGGTGGCGCAGCGCCTTGCCCAGCGCCTCGCGGGCAGGCAGCGCGACGGGCGCTGCAGCCCCGGCAGGCGACAGCGGCCCGCCGCGCAGCACGAATGCCGCCGGCAAGGCCAGCAGTACGATGAGCGCCAGCGCCTGCAGTGCACCCACCCAGCCCAGGCTCGCCGTGAGCGTGGCCGCCAGCGGTGCCATCAGGAACTGGCCGAACGAGCCGCCCGCGTTGACCACGCCGGTGGCCAGGCCGCGCCGCTCGGGTGGGATCAACCGGCTGGTGGCCGCCATCAGCACCGACGGCCCCGCCATGCCGGCGCCGCCCGCGGCCAGGATGCCGAGCGCGACGATCAGGCCCCAGGTGCTCGTCATGTAGGGCGTGAGGAAGGTGCCCAGGGCCACCAGACTCACGCCAAGCAGCAGCACACGGCCCGCGCCCACGCGGTCGGCAAAGGCACCCGCAAACGGCTGCGTGAGGCCCCACCAGAGCTGGCCGAAGGCAAACGCCAGGCTGATGCTGGCCACACCCAGGCCGGTGGCCGTGTTGATGGGCGAGAGGAAGAAACCCATGGTCTGGCGCGTGCCCATGGTGAGTGCAAAGGTGCCGGCCGCCGCCAGCAGCACCAGCCACCACAGGCGGGTGCGCGAGTCATTCGTGGCCAAGGTCGGCTCCTTCGTCGTCAAGGATCGTCAGAGATTCGTCGATCAGGGCGTGCAGCGCCACCACGCGCTGTGCACCCAGGCGTGCATTGAGCGCCTCCTGCGCGGCGCGCCAGCGGCGCTGCGCTTCGGTGCGCTTGGCGTGACCGTCGGCCGTGGCCTGGATGAACCAGCTGCGCGCGTCGGGCCCGGGGGCCTGCTCCACCCACCCCGCGTCGATCAGCGGGCGCAGGTTGCGCGACAGCGTGGAAGCACTCATGTGCATCTGCTGCGCCAGCTCCACCGCGCGGATCGGCCCGAGCTTGCAGATGTAGGACAGCAGCGAATACTGCGTGGTCTTCAGGCCAGTCTTGCCGACCTCGGCGTCGTAATGCGCGCCGACCACACGCACCAGCTGGCGCAGCTTGAGGTTGGTGCAGCCCTGCGGCTTGACGGTGGTGCTTGACGCGGCGGTGACAGGCGACATGCTGATCATTGTATCTACAATTCATGCATATGCAACTTTATCGGAGAAACCCATGAGCGACACCCTGGAACAATGGCTGGCGGAGGAGAAGGCCGTGCTGGAGATGATGGGCCGCGGCCCGGGTGCAGGCGTTGCCACGGCCGAACAAGTGACCGGCAGGAGCGGGCTGGAACTGATGCAGGCCATGCTGCGCGGCGAGCTGCCCTACCCGCCCATCGCGGCCACGCTGGACTTCACCCTGCTGAGCGTGGACGACGGCATGGCCACCTTCCAGGGCACCCCACTGCCACGGCACTTCAATCCGATGGGCACGGTGCACGGCGGCTGGTTCGCCACCCTGCTCGACTCGGCGCTGGGCTGCGCCGTGCACACCAAGATGCCGCCCGGCCGCGCCTACACCACCGCCGAGCTCGGCGTGAACCTGGTGAAGGCACTGTCACCCAAGGTGCCGCGCGTGCGCGCCATCGGTCGGGTCATTCACGCCGGGCGCCAACTGGCCACCGCCGAGGCCCGCCTGGTGGGCCCGGACGGCACCCTGTACGCGCATGCCACGACAACCTGCCTGGTTTTCGAAGCAAGGTGACAATCACGCCATGCGAATCCTTCACACCATGCTGCGCGTGGGCAACCTGCAGCGCTCGATCGACTTCTACACCAACGTGCTCGGCATGAAGCTGCTGCGCACCTCCGAGAACCCCGAGTACAAGTACTCGCTTGCTTTCCTCGGCTTCGAGAGCAATCCGGCGCAGGCCGAGATCGAGCTCACCTACAACTGGGGGGTGGAGCAGTACGAGATGGGCACCGCCTACGGCCATATCGCCCTGGGCGTGGCGGACGCCTACGCGGCCTGCGAGAAGATCAAGGCCGCCGGCGGCAACGTGACGCGCGAGGCCGGCCCGGTAAAGGGCGGCACCACGGTGATCGCCTTCGTGACGGACCCGGACGGCTACAAGATCGAATTGATACAACGCGCCGACGATCAGGCGGCGGGCCAGGGGCTGCGCTGATTGCGGCGACAGGCCCGAGAAAAAGGCCACCCGCGGGTGGCCTTTTTCTCGGGCCGCGCGCCACGCTCAGCGGGCGATCACCACCTCGACCCGACGCGCTTCGGCGTTGGCGCCGCTGCCGGTGGTCATCTCGGGCTTCTTCAGCTCCAGGCTGGATTCGGCCACGCCGGCACCGATGAGTGCATCGCGCACCGCGAGGGCACGCTGCCTGGCCAGTTCGGCGTTGAAGGCCGGATCGCCGGTGGCGTCGTGAAAGCCCGAAATCACCAGCCGTGCGCCGTCCTTGGCCGCGGCGATGGCCTCGCCCAGGGCGGCGAGCGCGCCTGGCGCAAGCTCGGCCTTGCCGGAGGCGAAGTAGAACTTCACCACACCGTTCTCGACCACCACGCTGGCATCGGACGACGGCAGGCTGGCCGCGGCCGGTACGGTGGTGCCGGCGGCTGGCGCCGTGGCGGGCTTGACGCCACGTGCCGAGAACACGCCCAGGCCCAACACACTGCCAACGATGAGCGTGATGAGGGCAATCAGCACCACCGCGACGACACGCTGCTCGGGTTCGCTATCCTGTGTGGCCATGCGACGGATTCCTCAAATGTGGTGTGACAGACAAGCCTGCGATTGTAGGCAGGCCACGTGACACCATGAAACGCCCCACCACCTGGAACCCCGCCGAGCGCGACGGCGCGGCGATGATGGCCGAGACCCTGGCCGAGTGGCGTGCCCAGGGCACGCGCCCGGATCTCTGGGTGTTCGCCTACGCCTCGCTGGTCTGGCGACCGGAGTTCGAGGCCGCGGAAAGCCGCCCGGCGCGCGTGCATGGCTACCACCGCTGCCTGCAGATGTGGAGCCGCGTGAACCGCGGTACACCCGAATGCCCCGGCCTGGTGTTCGCCCTCATGGCCGGCGGCAGTTGCGATGGTCTGGCCCTGCGCGTGCCGCACGCGCAGGTGGAGGCACTGATGCCGCGCTTGTGGGCGCGCGAGATGCCCAACCCGGTGTATGACCCGAAATGGCTGCGCGTGGTCACGCCCCGGGGCGAGGTGCGCGCACTGGCCTTCACGCTCTCGCGCCGCAGCCCGAGCTACACCGGTCACCTGCCGCCCGAGCGCTACCGCGACATCTTCAGCCGATCCTGCGGGCGCTACGGCACCACACTCGACTACGCGCGCCAGACCTTCGAAGGCTTGAAGGCCCATGGCATCCACGACCACGCGCTGGAGAGACTGCTCCATCTGGCGCCTTGACGCACCATCACCATGAACATCGCCGACCTGCGCAAGAGTTACGAAAAAGCCGAACTGAGCGAAGACGCGTCGCATGCCGACCCGTTGCGCCAGTTCGAACAATGGCTCAACGAAGCCATCGCTGCGGAAGTGCCCGAACCCAACGCCATGACGCTGGCCACCGTCGGTTCGGACCTGCGCCCGAGCACACGCGTGGTGCTCATCAAGGGCTATGACGCGCGCGGCATCGTCTGGTACACGAATTACCACAGCCGCAAGGGCCGCGAACTCGCGGGCAACCCTTTCGCGGCGCTGCAGTTCCACTGGGTCGAGCTCGAGCGCGTGGTGCGCATCGAGGGCCGGGTGGAGAAGGTAAGCGACGAGGAAAGCGACGCCTACTTCCACAGCCGCCCGCTGGACAGCCGCATCGGCGCCTGGGCCAGCCCGCAGAGCGAGGTGATCGACGGCCGCACCGTGCTGGTGACGAACGCCGCGAAATACGGCGCCCAGTTCCTGCTCAACCCGCCGCGCCCGCCGCACTGGGGCGGCTATCGGCTGGTACCCAGCGCATGGGAGTTCTGGCAAGGGCGCAAGAGCCGCCTGCACGACCGGCTGCGCTACCGGCAGGACGGCGGCGCCTGGGTGCGCGAGCGGCTTGCGCCCTGAGCCGACGAGCGCTGCGCAGACGCCTCAATACAGGTAAGCCGCCCCCGCGAACGACGCCGAGCGATCGTTCATGTCGGTGCCCGCCGCGCTGGATTCTCCGAGGGCGCCCGCGGCCAGCGTCTGACCGTCGGCAGACAGCGCGACCCCCCATCCGAAATAGAGGTTAGGCTGGTTATTGGGTGCCTTGAGGCGACGTGCCAACTGCCACTGTCCGTCGTCCTGCTCGCGGTACCAGTCCACGGCCCCGCCCACGGGCATCGCTGGTGCGTTCGCCTCCAGCCCTTGACCAGGCCCCGGCTCCTCCACATCCGTGGTCACGAGGCTGCGGCCGTCGCCGCTGATGTCGACCGCGAAGCCGGCCCGCATGGAGGTAGCTCCTGGCGACGGCAGCAGGGCCGCGGTTTGTGTCCAGCCACCGGGCAAGAGATCAAACACGTATGCGCCACCGCGAAAGGCCACGTCCCACTCCCGGGGCGAAGCGCCCACCACGAGACGCCCACCATCGGCGCTGAGCGCTGTGGCCCAGCCAAAGGACATACGCGGGGCGGCCACGGTGGGACGCAAGCGCGCGGCCAGGCTCCACTGATCGTTCGCCCCGCGCCCGAAGATCTCGACCGCACCGACCTGCACCGCGCCAGACGGAAGTGCCGGGTCCACCTCCTGGCCTGGATAGCTGTGGGTGGCCACGCCCACGGCCAGCGTGAGTCCTTCGCGGTCAAGCGACAGACGCCGGCCGGCGAACCGGTCATCGGCGTTGTTGCCTGCAGGCAGCGACGCGGCAAATTCCCAACCCGCGACCGTGCGGCGAAACATGGTGGCGGACATCGTGGTCACACCACGGGCATTCACCGCAGCCCACGCACCGTTGCCCGACAGGGCCACGTGCAGGCCAAATTGCGCGTTGGCGCGCGATACCGGTGGTTTGAGGTAGGCCGCCTGACGCCACTGCCCTGCTTCATCGCGCTCGAAAACGAAGGCGGCGCCTGCATCGCCCAGGCCGCCCGCACCGGGGTCGCTGCCGGGGCTGTCGTCGTTGGGCGCACCCACCAGAAGCACCCGTCCATCGTCGGACAGATCGAGGTCCGAGCCGAACGTATCGCCCCAGTCGGGATGCGAATGCTTGAGGCGCGCCTCCTGCCGCCAGCCTGAGGCCCCGCGTTGAAAGACGTAGACCGCGCCCGTGTTCCAGTTGGACGCGCCGCGATCCTCGATGCCGTTGACACCGCCCACGAGACCATCTTCTTCCAGCGCCGCGATGGCCACGCGCTCGCCATTGGCAGACAGCGCAATGGCCCATCCGGACAAATCCCCCGCTGCCGCGTTCGAGGCCTTGAGGTAGCCGATGGCCGGATTGAGATCGTCCACGCCCACCCATGCTGAATCGCTGCAACCGGCAACATTGCATGCGCGCAGCCGGTAGCGTGCGCCCAGCGCTTCGGGCAGAAACACGCTGAGCGCGTGGGACTGCGCGTTGGGCGCCAACGGTTGCAGTTCGCGCGGCAACTGCGCCCCGGACTCTCCATCGGGGTCTACCCACAGCGCGAGGCTGTTGGCACCCACCACGCTCGGCCAATCAAAGCGCAGGTTCTTGGTGCTTTCTACCCGCACCTGCAAGGCAGTGGGTGCAGGGGGCGCCGCCTGTGCGTCAACCGTCGCGGTATTTCCCCCTGGCGAGGAAGACGTGCCTGGCGATCCACCACAGGCACTCAGCACCAGCAGCGTCACAGCAAGAAAGATCCGGGGCATGGCAGTCGGGACTATGGGCTTCATCTCGCGGTATCAATACAAGGTCACTGCACCCGTATAGCGCGCGGATTCATCGGTCATGTCACCGCCGATGCCGGTGCTGCGGCTGTGGTCCGACGCGCAGATCGCAAGACTTTTCCCGCTGGCGGACAGCGCCAGCGACCAGCCGAAATAGATCTCGGAACTGTTGTTGGGTGCCTTTATGGTGGTGGGGGCCGACCAGGCGCCACCAAGGCCTCGGCGGTACAAGTACACGGTGCCCGAGTTGAAGGTCTGGCCATCGAACGACGGGACGCTTCCCAGCCCGAGGCCACCACTGCTTTCAAAGGGATCTGCGATTGCCAGGGTCATGCCATCGGCCGACAAGGCCAGTTTGTCGCCGAAAAAGACGTTAGCCTGGGGTTGAGGTGGTGTCAGGTAGACAGCCTCGCTGATCCAGACGTTGCCCTGCTGCCGAAATACGTGGGCACGCCCGCCCCCAGACAAGCTGCCGCCGTTCCCCGGCTCACCGATCACGATCGTCTCAGCACGGTTCGACAGGGCAACGGCATAACCGAAATCGCCGTTCACGCGCGTCTCAGGCGCCTTGAGGTAGGCCACTTCATTCCACTCATCCAACACGTCGTTGCCCGCCTTGCGCCGGAACACATAGACAGCACCCGACTCGCTCGAGCCGTTGTCGGCGCCCGCCGTATCGGTCGACCCGTCCTCGCCCGAGGCCCCTACCACCAGGGTTTCGCCTTCAGGGTCCAGCTGCACCACTTCGCCAAAGGTATCGCCGCCTTCGGTGTTGCTGCCTTGAACCACTTGATGGAACTCCCAGCCATCGGGCAGACGGCGGTACAAGGACACGCGCCCACCATCGGCACCATCGGGGTGCCCTACCGCGGCCAAGGTTCCGTCGTAAGAGAGGCTGACCGATTTGCCGAATTGCGCCTGCGCAGCGGGGGCTTCGGCCTTGATATATGTCACTTGCGCCCATTGAGCGTTGACATCGCGTTCGAACACATGGACCGCGCCGCTGTTGGTCAGTGGCGGGCTGGCTTGCGGATCGGCTGCGAGGCCCGAACCGTCACTGCTGTCACCAGGCGCTCCCACCAGCAGCACGTTGCCCTTGCCGGACAAGGCCACACGATAGCCAAACCGCGCTCCCGGCTGCGCATGCGCCGGCTTGATGTAGGCCTCCTGCACCCAACCGGTCTCGCCGCGGCGAAATACATAGACCGCCCCGACGTTGGCGTCGCCCGCGCTCCGGTCCGGGGTCGAATCGATCCCTTCGTTCAGGCCATCCTCCAAGTGGGCTCCAACCGCCAGCATCTGACCATCGGCTGACAGCGCCAAGCCCTCGCCAAACTCGTCTCCCGCCGCGGTGTTGGAGGCCTTGAAATAGCCGATGCCCCGGTTGATCTGCTCGATGCCCACGGGCGCGGAGCTGACGCAATCGGCGCCTTGGCAAACCTGCAGTCGGTAGCGCGCATTCACCCGCTCGGGCAGAAACACCTCCTGCTGTACGTGGCTCGACTGCCCGGCCAGCAGTTCCCGCAGCAGCGATTCACCTTGTGGTCCTTCCGGGCCATCGATGTCCTCCAGCAGTCGGTAATGAGTCGCCTCGGGAACGGCGTCCCACTGAAAGGCCAGGGTCTTGATCGCCTGGGCCGACACGCTCAGACGCACCATGCCGCTGGAGATGGCCTCGCTGCCGTTGCCGCCTCCACCGCCGCCGCCACAAGCGGCCATGGCGAGGACACTCATCGCCATGAACGGGCGGATCAAGTGGCCGAGGAAATTCATGAGCGGGCTCACAAGGGGTGCGTTGGGAAAGGCCGGCAATCTAGGGCCACCATCGCGCGACCCTGCAGCCGGAACGACCCGCGACCGGCCAGCCGGGTTCGGCGGACATGAATACTTCGATTGCAGTAGCCGCCACGGCCCGATGCGGCTCGCGCGCCGAGAAGGCGAAAACCACCGGGCAAAGGGCATCAACGGGCCGGGAAAGCCCGGGCGAGCAGCAGCGCTCAGGCAGGCCGGATCAGGCGTTCAATGCGCTGGTCGGCGACCGAAGCCAGGACATCGGCGGGCACCCGCTGCGGAGCGATTTCGGCCAGGGGCACCAACACGAACGCGCGTTCGCGCCAGCGCGGGTGGGGCACGGTGAGTGTGGGCGAATCGATGCGCGCGTCACCGTAAAACAGCAGGTCGAGGTCGAGCGTGCGCGGCGCGTTGCGGTACGGGCGCTCGCGACCAGCCGCTCGCTCGATCAACTGCAGCGCCTGCAGCAGGGCCGGCGCATTCAGCGTGGTTGCCACCTCGGCCACCGCGTTGATGAAGTCGGGGCCCTGTGCGTCGTGAGGCGCGCTGCGGTAAAGGGAGGAAGCGCGCAGCAGGCGCAAGCCGTCCATTCGCGCGAGTGCGTCGAGCGCCGCGCGCACAGCACTCACGGCGTCGCCCAGGTTGGCCCCGAGGGCCACGTACGCGCAGACCTCAGGGCGCGGCATCGCCGCCACCGGGCGGGCCGTTATCGCTGCCATCCGCGGCGCGAGGAGCCCCATTGGGCTTGCGGCGCCGACGGCGGCGCTTCTTTGCAGGCACAGCCATACCATCGGTGCCCGCCTCGGTGGTGTCGGCAGTATCTGCTTCACCGCTCTCGACATCACCATCGTCCTCGTCATCCCCGGCCTTGCGCCAGCGCGGATCGTCTTCACCCGCTGGCGTCGCACCGGCCGGGTGGTCCGGGTCGCCGCGCTTGACGCGCCGCGCCTTGGGTGTGCCGCGGCCGCTGCTGCGCTGCGCGTCGACCATGTCCTGGCGGCGCTCGTCGCTCGCGGTGCTGAAGGTCTCCCACCAGTGGGCCAGTTCTTCCTCCACCTCGCCGACCTGTGCGCGCAGGCGCAGGAAGTCGAAGCCGGCGCGAAAACGCGGCTGCTCCACCAGCGTGAACACGCCCGTGCCGGTGCGCTTGTCAAAGCGCGGCTGCATGAGCCAGATCTCGCGCATGTCGGCACCCAGCTTGCCGCGGCCGGACACATCACCGATACGCGCGTCGAAGGCCTCGTCGATCGCGTCCTGCAGCGCCGCGAAGGCCGGCACCGGCTTGTGGCCAGGGCGCGATTCGAGGCGGCGCTCCCAACCGCGGCGCACGTCGGCCCAGAGCACGCAGGCGAGCAGGAAGCTCGGCGCCACGGGCTTGCCCTCGCCCACGCGGCGGTCGGTGTCCTGCAATGCAAGCTGCACAAACGGGTCGTCAGCGCGCTGCACCACCACGTCGAGCAGCGGGTAGATGCCGCGGTCCAGGCCCAGGGCCTTGAGTTGCGCCACGCTGGCCAGCGCATGGCCGGTCTGCAGCAGCTTGAGCATCTCGTCGAACAGGCGGCTTTGCGGCACCTCTTGCAGCAGCGGCAGGCAGGCGATCAACGGATCGCGCGTTTTCGCCTCAAGCTTGAAGCCCAGGTGCGCCAGCTTGGCCGCAAAGCGCGTGGCGCGGATGATGCGCACCGGGTCTTCGCGGTAGCGCGTCGCGGCATCGCCGATCATGCGCAGCTGCTTCTTCTGTGCGTCGCGGATGCCGTGGTGGAAGTCGACCACGGTCTGCGATTCGGGGTCGTAGTACATGGCGTTGACCGAAAAGTCGCGGCGCGCCGCGTCCTGCTCGATCGGGCCCCAGACGTTGTCGCGCAGCACGCGCCCGCTGGCGTCCACCGCGTGCTTCATGCCCGAGAGTTCGCCCTTGCTGGTGCGCTCGTTGCCGGCCACCTGCTCGGCGTCGGCACTGTCGAGGTAGGCGCGGAAGGTGGAGACCTCGATCACCTCGTGCTCGCGGCCGCGGCCGTACACCACGTGAACGATGCGAAAGCGCCGACCGATGATGAAGGCGCGGCGGAACAACCCCTTGACCTGTTCGGGCGTGGCGTTGGTGGCGACGTCGAAATCCTTGGGACGCAGGCCGAGCAGCAGGTCGCGCACCGCACCACCGACGATGTAGGCCTCGAAGCCGGCCTGCTTGAGGGTGTGCACCACGTCGAGCGCGCGCTGGTCCACCAGCTTCGGGTCGATGCCGTGCACGCTGGCCGGCACGTCCTCGCGCTTGCCGAAGCGCGAGGCAGCCCGGGTGCCACGGGACTTGCCCAACAGCTTGTCAAAGAACTTCTTGATCATTCGAAAAGATTGAGGATGCGCCAGCCGCGCTGTTGCGCCAGGGTGGCGAGGCGCTGATCGGGGTTGGTGGCCACCGGTTCGTGCACCCGCTCGAGCAGCGGCAGGTCGTTCATCGAGTCGCTGTAGAAGGTGCTGTGGGCCAGATCGGGCCAGCGCAGACCGCGATCTGCAAGCCATTGTTCCACACGCGCGACCTTGCCTTCGCGAAACGAGGGCACGCCGGCAATGGCACCGGTGTACTCGCCCCGGGCGTCGGTCTCGAGATCGATCGCGATGAGGTGGTCCACGCCGAAGGCCTGGGCGATCGGGCGGGTGACGAAGCCGTTGGTGGCGGTGACGATGATGACGGTGTCGCCGGCCTCCTGGTGGCGGCGCACCAGGGCGCGTGCGCCGTCGGTGATGGCGGGGCGGATCACCTCGGCCATGAAGCGCTCGTGTGCGCGGCGCCCTTCGGCGAGACCACGCTCACGCACCGCGTCGATGGCGAAGCGCACGTAGTCGTGGATGTCGAGCGTGCCGTCCTTGTAGGCGGCGTAATAGCCATCGTTGGCGCGCCGAAAGGCGTCGGCATCGCGCCAGCCCAGGCGCACGGTGAATTCGCCCCAGGCGTGGTCGGAGTCCAGGGGAATGAGCGTATGGTCGAGATCGAAAAGGGCGAGTCGCATCGTGAAGGGTCTGCTCACTCGTCTTCCAGCATGGAGCGGATGAGCGGAATGGTGATGGCGCGCTGGGTACGCAGGGCGTAGCCGTCCAGGCGTTCGAGCAGCAGCATGAGGCTGGAGAGGTCGCGCGAGAAGCGGGTGAGCATGAAGTCCATCACCTCGTCGCCGAGGAAGACACCACGCTCGTCGGCGGCGCGGCGCAGCACCGAGCGCCGCTCGGACTCGCCGAGTGCGCGCAACTGGTACACGTGGCCCCAGCCCAGGCGGGTGCGCAGGTCTTCGCGCAGCAGCAGATCGGCGGGCGGACGGTCGCTTGTGGCGAGCACCCAGCGCGCAGAGCCGTGCGCCGGGTTCTGGGCATTGACGAACCAGTTGAAGGCCGCGGCCTGCTGCGTGGCGGTGTAGAGGTGTACGTCGTCGAGCAGCACGGCCTCCCAGCGCTCGTCGAAATCGGCCGGATCGTGGGTGCTGGCGTCCATCCAGCCCACGGGGGCGCCGTGCTCGCGCACGGCCTCGCGGACCGCACGCAGCAGGTGCGTCTTGCCGCTACCGCCCTCCCCCCACAGGAGAGTGGGCACGGGTGATCGCTGCGGGTTGCCCACCCACAAGCGCAGGTGGTCGAGCGCCGCTTCATTGCCCACGGGCACGAAGTTCTCGAGCGTGGGCACGGGCGCCAGCCCGATGTCCAGCGCGAGTTGCTTCATGGGCTGCGGCGCCGGGCTGTTCACGGCTTGGGCTCGCTGCGTGTCACGGGCGCCTTGTGGTACAGGTCGCTCGCCAGATACTGTTGCTTCAGGCGGCGCGCCGCCACCAGCAGCACGGCGCTGGCCGGCAGCGCCAGCAGCACGCCCACGAAACCGAACAGGTGACCGAAGGCCAGCAGCGCAAAGATGACGGCAATCGGGTGCAGGCCGATCGCTTCGCCCACCAGACGCGGCGTGAGGTACAGGCTCTCGACCACCTGGCCCAGCAGGTAGACCGCGACCACGGCCAGCACCCCCGCGACGGACTGGAACTCCAGTAACGCCGCCAGCACGGCGAGCACCATGCCGAGACCGAAACCCAGGTACGGCACGAACACGGCCAGTCCGGTGAACACGCCGATCGGCAACGCCAGGTTCAGGCCGATGAGCGCCAGCGCCACCGTGTAGAACACGGCGAGCACGCCCATCACCAACAACTGGCCGCGCAGGTATTGGCCCAGCACGCCATCGGTCTCGTCCAGGAAGCTCTGCACCGACTCGCGCCAGCGCGGCGGAATGAGCCGCTTGGCGCGTTCGACCAGGGCTGACCAGTCGATCAGCAGGTAGAAGGCCACGATGGGCATGAGGAACAGGTTGCCGAACAGCGCAGCGACGGCACTGCCACCGATGCGCAGCGATGACAGGAGACCGGCCAGCAGTTCGCTCTCGTTGCCGCTGACGAGCTGCGACAGCCAGCGCCCGACCTGCTGCACGTCGATCTGGGCGCTGATGCCCAGGCGCGCGGCCAGCGGCGCAATGAAGGCGTTGAGCCGCTCCAGGAGCGCCGGCACCTGCTCCTTGAGCAGCGGGACCTGCTGCGAGATGACGGGCACGATCAACAGCACGACGGCCAGCAGCACCAGCATGAGCATGGTGATGGCCAAGCCCGCGCCCAGCCAGCGCGGCACACCCCGCGCGGCCATGCGCTCGACCAGCGGGTGCAACGCGTAGGCGATGCCGATGGCCAGCAGGAACGGCATCAGCACCGGTGCCAGCAGCGTGAGCAGCAGCACGATGACCAGGGCAATGACGGCCCAGGCGGCGACTCGGATCTGCGTGGGAGTGAAGTTCATGGAGCGGGCCGGGGCGCGGCGCGCGAGGGCGGGCCCGTAAAATCCGGTCCCGAATTCTATCGGTCGCCCCTGGCGCCGCCCTTTGCCCCCTGCACCGGCCCGCCCGGCCCCCCGTCATGAGCACCACCCCCCTGTCCTACAAAGACGCCGGCGTCGACATCGATGCCGGCGATGCCCTGGTCGAGCGCATCAAGCCGCTGGCGAAAAAAACCATGCGCGAGGGCGTGCTGGCCGGCATCGGCGGCTTCGGTGCGCTGTTCGAGGTGCCCAAGCGTTACCGGGAACCGGTGCTGGTGAGCGGCACCGACGGCGTGGGCACCAAGCTCAAGCTGGCCTTTGAATGGAACATGCACGACACGGTGGGCATCGACCTGGTGGCCATGAGCGTGAACGATGTGTTGGTGCAGGGCGCCGAGCCGCTGTTCTTCCTCGACTACTTCGCCTGCGGCAAGCTCGATGTCGACACCGCGGCAGCGGTGGTCGGCGGTATCGCCAAGGGCTGCGAACTCTCGGGCTGCGCGCTCATCGGCGGCGAGACGGCCGAAATGCCTGGCATGTACCCCGCGGGCGAGTACGACCTGGCGGGCTTTTGCGTTGGCGCGGTCGAGAAATCGAAGATCCTCACCGGCCGCAACGTGGCCGAGGGCGACGTGGTGCTGGGGCTGGCGTCGCACGGGGTGCACTCCAATGGCTTCTCGCTGGTGCGCAAGTGCATCGAGCGAGCCGGCGCGAACCTGCCCGCCACGCTCGACGGTCTGCCGTTTCGCGAGGCGGTCATGAAGCCAACGCGCCTGTACGTCAAGAACGTGCTGGCTGCCCTGCAGGAACACCCGATCAAGGCCCTGGCCCACATCACCGGCGGTGGCCTGCTGGAGAACATCCCGCGCGTGCTGCCCGACGCGCTGGCCGCGCACCTGGTCAAGGGTAGCTGGCCTCAGACCGAGTTGTTTGCATGGCTGCAAAAGACCGCGGGCATCGACGACATCGAGATGAACCGCACCTTCAACAACGGCATCGGCATGGTGGTGGTGATCGCCGCCGACCAGGCCGAGGCCTGCGCCGCCACGCTGCGCAGCCTGGGCGAGACGGTCTACACCATCGGTCGCATCGCGCCGCGCGACGCGGGTGCCGCGGTGGTTGTCGGCTGAGCGCCCTCAGGCGATGTCCTCGGACATCACCACCCGCACGCCGGGTGTGGCAACGAGCGCGGCCTCCAGCAACGTGCGGGCAATGGCCTCCGCGGGTACCACGCGCCAGCGCGCCGGCAACAACGGCCGCAAGGCCTGGGTCAGCCCGATCGACAAACGCTCCAGCGGCCGCTGCTCCAGGCGATCACCGCCAATGAGCCCGGGCCGCACCAGCGTCAGCGAGGGATAACCCAGCGCCAGCAGGTCACGCTCGACCTCGCCCTTGGTGCGTGAATAAAACACGCGCGAGCGAAGGTCGGCGCCGAGCGCCGAGTTGAAGGCGAAGGCCTGTGCCCCCTGGCGCAGCGCGCATTGCGCCACGCGCAGCGGCAGGTCGTGGTCGACACGGTAGAAGGCCTCGCGCGAGCCGGCGGCCTTCATGGTTGTGCCGATGGTGCATACCACGGCATTGACCGCCCACCACTCGGCCTGCTCGGGCAGGCGCTCGAAATCCACCACCGGGTTCAGCAGCTTCGGGTGGCTGGGCAGCGCGCGCCGCGTGGGCGCCACCACGCGCGCAACCTGCGGGTGGGCCAGCGCCTGGCGCAACGCATGACTGCCCACGAGGCCGGTGGCACCGGCCACCATGACGGTCTTCATCGCGGGTCTCCCGGTGTCTGGGTGGCACGCCACGTGGCCTGGTAGGCGGCCAGGCGCGGCCCGCCCAGGGCAACAGCTCGCTCCGCGGCCGCGCGCGCACCGGGCGCGTCGCCACGTTGCAGACGCAGCCAGGCCAGGTTGTTCCAGGCGTCGGCGAAGTCGGGCTGCAGCTCGGTAGCGGCCTCGAAAGCGCGGCGGGCATCGTCGCTTGCGCCCAGCGCGTGAGCGGTGTTGCCGGCACCGAAGTGCAGCAGCGCCACCTGCGGCCAGCGCCGCAGACCGGCCTGGTAGGCGGTGTGCGCGGCCTGCACGTCCAGGCGTTCCAGCGGTGCCACGGCCGCCGCCCAGCGCGCGCCGTCGGCGGTGGCTGGCGGGGCGTCGGGCGCCGCCACACGCACAGCCCAATGTTGCGAACGCGCCCAGGTGCGTTCGAAAGTGGACAGCGGCAGGCGCAAGCGCTCCGTGGTGCCGGAGTGCAGCTCGATCTCGCCCGCGGGCCAGTCGTAGCCCACCGCCACCGCGTAGTGCCACTGGGGTGCCATGGGCAGCGACAGGTTCTGCAGCACCAGCACGGGCGCGCCACTGGCCAGCTCGCGCAGCAAGGCCTTCAGGCTGGGTTCGATGACATACGGCACCAGACCGTTGCGCCGTGCCGCGGCCAGCATTTCGGCCTGCAAGGCGCCCTGGCGCCCGGGCAGGTATACCTGCGGCGTGAGCTGCTCGGGTGTGACCGTCCGCCCGGCCGCCTGCGCCACCATGGCCAGCGTGGTGGGTCCGCACAGCGTGTCGCCCGGCTGTGCAAAGAACGGCACGCGCTCGACCTGCGCTCGCGCAGGCAGGCCCGCCACGCCCTGCGCCTGCAGCGCCGCCAGCTGCGGCGGCGCTGCGCACCCGGCCAGCAGGAGCGCAGAAAGCACAACCCCCGCCAGGGCGGGGGTTGTGGGGCGCAGCAAGCGCAGCGTCATTGGATGGAACGGGTGAACGGGAAGACCTTGGTGAACCCGAGGATGTCGGTGATGAGCAGGATCACGAAGATGGTGAACAGCGCGCCCACGATGCCGGCGCCGGCGGGGGCGCTGTCCACGCGGTCGGCCAGCGCCGCCACCTCGGCGTCGGACATGGCCCGCACGCGCTCGATGGCTTCGGCCGCGCTCACACCTTGCTGCGTGAGGGCCTGGCGCACGTCGTCGCGAGCGAGGAATTCGCTGACCTTGTTGCGATCGGCTTCACCCGCCGCGGTGACGAGCGCCTGCTCGGTGCTGACAAGACCGGCCTGCGCCGACAGTGGCAGGGCCCCGAGCGTCATGGCAGGAATCAGCAAGGTGGCCACGGTACGTTGAAGGAAGTTGCGCATGTTGTTGCTTCTGTGGGGTTGGACGAACCTTGGAATGTTCGCCGGGACGCATACCCGGCGTCAACCCGGCTTACAAGCCGATACGCGGCAACGTCCGCAACAGGCGACGATGGGTGGGCCGCGGCTCAGTTGGGTGCACGGCGCAATTCCTGCAGCCGCTGCTCGATGGCGGCGCGCTCCAGTGCGTCGTCGGTGTGCTCTACGAAGGTTTCCAGGTCCTCCACCGCCCGGCGGACATCGCCGAGTTCGGCCCAGGCCAGACCGCGGTCGCGGTACTCTGCCCAGGCCTCAGGCTGCAGCACGATGAGCCGGTCCTGCACCGACACGAGCCGCAGCCAGTCCTCCTGGGTGCGGTGGATCTCCTTCAGGTTGCGCAGCATGCGCGCCAGAATCTCGCGCGGCGACGCCGCTTGCAGATACAGGCCCACCGGCACGTCGAAATCGTCGACCAGGCCATTGCGGCGCTTGTAGGGCTCCAGCCGCTCCGAGAGGTCTTCCCGGCTGAGCGACTGGCCCGTGAACGGGTCGATCACCACCTGCCCGTTGGGCAGGTTGATCTTGATCATGAAGTGCCCGGGGAAATTGACGCCACGCGCCTTGAGCCCCAGGCCCTGGGCGAGTTCGAGCCACAGCACCGCGAGCGAGATGGGGATGCCCCGACGCGTGCGCAACACCGCGTTGAGGTAGCTGTTGTCGGGGTCGTAGTAGTTGTTGACGTTGCCGCCGAACCCCATGTCGCGGAAGAAGAACTGGTTGAGAACGCGCAGGCGCTGCAGCGCGCCGGCATCCTCGGGGCAGCGGCGTTTGACGCGCGCAAGCATCTGGTCGACGTCACCCAGTACCTGCTGCACGTCCAGGTCGGGGTATTCGTCCTGGGCGATGGAAGCGGCAGCCTCGAACAAGGGCAGCGCATCGTCGTCGCGCACGAGGGACGCGAAATAGCCCAGAGGCGTGGGCGCGCTGATGTCGAGGGAGAAATCCATGGAATCCCGTCGCCGCAACGGCGCGGCGAATCTATTGTCGGACGAACTGGCGCAACTTCAAACCGGCCAGCACCAGGGTGCCGAAGTACAGCGCCGCCGCACCCACCACGCACAGCGCGAGCAAGCCCACACGGGTGAGCGCCGTGGCCTGCAGATCGATCCATGCCATGTGGGAGGCCGCCCAGGTGAGAAACACCGCCAGCAGCGCGCTGGCCGCCAGCACCTGCAGACCGAACACCGCCCAGCCGGGCGACGGCTTGTAGGCGCCTCGGCGGCGCAGGCCCACCAGCAGGAACAGCGCGTTGACCAGTGCCCCGAGCCCGATCGCCAGCGCCAGCCCGGCGTGCGCCAGGTAAGGCACCAGCACGAGGTTGAGCAGCTGGGTGAGCACCAGCACGCCGATGGCGATCTTCACCGGCGTGCGGATGTCTTGGCGCGCGTAGAAGCCCGGTGCCAGCACCTTGATGGCGATCAGGCCGATCAGTCCGGCGCCATAGCCCATGAGCGCCAGGGCCGTCTGCTGCACGTCGGCGGCGCCGAAGCGCCCGTAGTGGTAGAGGACGGCCACCAGCGGCTGGGCGAAGGTGAGCAGGGCCACCGCACAGGGCACGGCCAGCAGCACCACCAGGCGCAGGCCCCAGTCAAGCAGCGCGCTATAGCGCTCGTTGTCGTCTGCCGCCTGCGCCGCGGCCAGTTGAGGCAGCAGCACCACGCCCAGCGCCACGCCGAGCAAGGCTGTCGGGAACTCCATCAGACGATCGGCGTAGGTCAGCCAGCTCACGCTGCCCACCGTCAGATGCGAGGCAATCTGCGTGTTGATGAGCAGGGACAACTGCGCAACGCTCACCCCGAGCAGGGCTGGCAGCATGAGCGTGGTGACCCGCCGGGTGCCCGGGTGCGCCCAGGCCGCCCTTACCGCCGACCAGCGCAGGCCGATACGCGGTAGCAGGCCGATGCGCCGCAACGCGGGAATCTGCACCGCGAGTTGCAACACACCGCCCAGCAGCACACCGCCGGCTATGGCGTAGATGGGCGGGATGCCCAGGGAGCCGAACCACGGTGCGCCCAGCCAGGCAGCGGCGATCATGGCCACGTTCAGCAGAACGGGCGTGGCAGCCGGCACGGCAAACCGCCGCCAGGTGTTGAGCACGCCCGCCGCGAGTGCCACGAAGGACATGAAGGCGATGTAGGGAAACATCCAGCGCGTCATGACGACCGCGGCATCGAATCCGTCTGGCGACTGCTTCAGGCCGGCGGCCATGGCATAGACCAGCACCGGGGCCCCGACCACGCCCAGCACGCTCGTGACCAGCAACGCCCAGGCGAGCACCGTGGCGATCTGGTTCACCAGTTCGCGCGTGGCCTCATCCCCCTCCTTTTCGCGGGTGGCGGCCAGCACCGGCACGAACGCCTGGCTGAACGCGCCCTCGGCAAACAGCCGGCGCAGCAGGTTCGGGATGCGAAAGGCGACGTTGAAGGCGTCGGTCAGGGCGCTGGCACCGAAGGTGGCAGCCATCAGCAGCTCGCGCACCAACCCGGTGATGCGCGAGGCCAGGGTCAGCAGCGAAACCAGGGAGGCGGACTTGAAGAGCGACACGCCGCGCAGTGTAAGCGCGCCCTAACCGCCTTCCAGCGGGCCTCCGGGCCATTCCAGGGGCACCGGGCTATAATCGCGGGCTTTGCTGGCAACATCCACAAACACCGAAGGAACACCACCATGGCCACCAAGCCGAAGAAAAAGAACCCTCGCCTGGCGTCCGGTCGCAAACGCGCCCGCCAGGACGTCAAACTCAACGCCGCCAATACGTCGCTGCGCTCGAAGTACCGCACCGCGGTGAAGAACGTCGAGAAGGCCGTCGTCGCCGGCGACAAAGCCAAGGCGACCGAACTGTTCGCCAAGATGCAAGCCGTGGTCGACACCATCGCCGACAAGGGCATCTTCCACAAGAACAAGGCCGCTCGCGACAAGAGCCGCCTGTCCTCGAAGGTCAAGGCCCTGGCCATCGCGGCCTGAGCCACCACCCTCACCCGCCCGGGCCCTGATTCGGGGCCTGCCGTTTGAACAGGGTGCGCTGCCAGCAAAGCAAAAAAGCCGTCGCAAGACGGCTTTTTTGTTTCCGGGCGCCGGGTTTCGGGCTCCTCGGGCTATCGGTCGGGGAGCAGGCAGCCCTCGGCCACCTGCAGGTCGTTGTCGCGCGCGAAGTTCATGCAGAAATCCCAGGCCATGGGCTCGGCCTCGCGCAAGTCGCTGTGCACCACCACGCATTTGATGCCGTTGATGAGGTTGGGCACGCACCAGGGGGAATAGCTGAGGTGGCTGCCCGGTTGGGCGCCGCCGGGGCGAAAGCCGCTCATCACGCCCGCCAGGCGCTCGGCCCAGTCGCTCGGGCGAAAGGTGCGTCCATCGCGGGTGATGCCCTGGATGAACACTTGCTTGGGCGGGGATGCGGCCATCGGCTGGAGGGTGATCCGGTGGTTGCGGACTCAGGCAGGAAGCGGGCCACCGCGGGCACCGGGATCGCCGGGCGGGTGGCAGGACGAGAATTCTATCTTATATAAGACTCGGGTATACCCTCGTACGATCCACACCGCGAGGCGGATCGCAGCGATGCCGCTTCGTCATCGGTCGCCCATGGGACGTGTGCCTACAATCGCGCTTCAACGGCTCACCTGCCCTGCAGCGTTGAGCCGATTTCTTTTGACCGGCCTGCCCTCGGAGCCCCTGCATGAACGCTGCGCTGAAACCCGTCGCCTCGCCCCACGTGATGAACACCTACGGTCGCCTGCCGATCGCGATGTCGCACGGCCGAGGCTGCCGCGTCTGGGACACCAACGGCAAGGAATACCTCGACGCACTCGCCGGCATCGCCGTCAACACCCTGGGCCACGGCCACCCCAAGCTGGTGCCCGCGTTGCAGGACCAGGTGGCGAAGATGATCCACTGCTGCAACTACTACCACGTGCCCGACCAGGAGCGCCTGGCCCAGATGCTGGCGGAGCGTTCGGGCCTGACCAACGTGTTCTTCTGCAGCACCGGCCTGGAAGCCAACGAGGCCGCGCTCAAGCTGGCGCGCAAGTACGGGCACGACAAGGGTATCGAGCGCCCCGAGATCGTGGTCTACGAGAAGGCCTTCCACGGCCGCTCGATTGCCACCCTCTCGGCCACCGGCAACCCCAAGGTGCAGGCCGGCTTCGGCCCGTTGGTGGAGGGCTTCGTGCGCGTGCCCGCGAACGACATCGAGGCCCTCAAGAAGGCCACCGCCAACAACCCCAACGTGGTGGCCGTGTTCTTCGAAACCATCCAGGGCGAAGGCGGCATCAACCCGATGCGCGCGCAATACCTCAAGGACGTGCGCGCCTTGTGCGACGAGCGCGACTGGCTGCTCATGATCGACGAGGTGCAGTGCGGCATGGGCCGCACGGGCAAGTGGTTCGCGCACCAATGGGCCGGCATCGTGCCCGACGTGATGCCCCTGGCCAAGGGCCTGGGCTCGGGCGTGCCCATTGGCGCGGTGGTGGCCGGCCCCAAGGCGGCCAACATCTTCCAGCCCGGCAACCACGGCACCACCTTTGGCGGCAATCCGCTGGCCATGCGCGCCGGTGTCGAGACCATCCGCATCATGGAGGAGGACGGCCTGCTGGCCAACGCCGAGCGCGTCGGCTCGCACCTCAAGGCCGCCCTCGAGAAAGGCTGGGCCGGTGTGGCCGGTGTCAAGGAGATCCGCGGCCAGGGGCTGATGCTCGGTATCGAGCTTGATCGGCCCTGCGGCGTGATCACGCAGCGCGCGGCCGACGCCGGCCTGCTGCTGTCGGTGACGGCCGACAACGTGATCCGTCTGGTGCCGCCGCTCATCATCACCACGGCCGACGCCGATGCCATCGCCGCCATTCTGGTGCCGCTGGTCAAGGCCTTCCTGGCGGAGTGAGCACGCCCATGTCGATCCGCCACTACCTGCAGTTCAAGGACTTGAGTGCCGACGAGTACGCGCACCTGTTCGAGCGCGCGGCGTTCATCAAGCGCAAGTTCAAGGCTGTCGAGAAATACCAGCCCTTCGCCGACCCGGACCGCACGCTGGCGATGATCTTCGAGAAGGCCAGCACGCGCACCCGGGTGAGCTTCGAGGCCGGCATGTACCAGATGGGCGGCTCGGTGGTGCACCTCACCACCGGCGACAGCCAGCTTGGCCGCGCCGAACCCATCGAAGACAGCGCGCGCGTGATCAGCCGCATGGTCGATATCGTGATGATCCGCACCTTCGAGCAATCGAAGATCGAAGCCTTCGCCGCGCACTCGCGCGTGCCGGTGATCAACGGCCTCACGAACGAGTTCCACCCATGCCAGATCCTGGCCGACCTGTTCACACTGGTGGAGTACCGCCCCGCACCCAGCGGCAAACCGCTGGACGCGATCCGCGGCAAGGTGGTGGCCTGGGTGGGCGATGGCAACAACATGGCCAACACCTGGCTGCAGGCGGCCGAGCTGCTGGGCTTCACGGTGCACGTGAGCACGCCCGGTGGCTACGAGGTCGACCCGGTGCTGGCCGGCATCAGCGACCGCGGCTGCTACAAGGTCTTCAAGGACCCGCGTGAAGCCTGCCGGGGCGCCGACCTGGTGACCACCGATGTCTGGACCAGCATGGGCTTCGAGGCCGAGAACGAGGTGCGCCGACAGGCCTTCGCTCAGTGGTGTGTGGACGAAGCCATGATGCGGCTTGCCAAACCCGACGCGCTGTTCATGCACTGCCTGCCCGCGCACCGCGGAGAGGAAGTGGCGGCCGAGGTCATCGATGGCCCGCAAAGCGTGGTCTGGGACGAGGCCGAGAACCGGATGCACGCGCAAAAGGCGCTGATGGAATACCTGCTCCTGGGACGCATCGGCTGAGACCATGTCCGCTTGCACGGCCTGTGGCGCGTGCTGCGCCTGCTTTCGCGTGGACTTTGCGGTCCACGAAATGGAGGACATGGGCGGGCGCGTGCCCGGCGGGCTGGCGGTCGAGGTCAACGGCAGCACCATGCGCATGCGGGGCACCGACCACGTACCCGTGCGCTGCGCCGCGCTCACCGGCAAGATCGGTGAGCGGGTGAGCTGCGGCATCTACGAATGGCGCCCTTCGCCCTGCCACGAATTCGAGGAAGGCAGCGACGCCTGCGAGCGCGCGCGGGCCCGGCACGGTCTGCCGCCGCTTGCCACACCGGCCTGATGCTTCAGACCTGAAGTTTTTGATCGGGTGTTGGCTTTAACCGACACCACGGGTATTTTCACGGTGCTACCTTCGCCGCGCCATGAAAACGCTCTGGGACATCTCCCCTCCCGTCCACGCCGGCGCGCCGGTCTTTCCCGGCGACACCGCCTACACGCAGCAGTGGGTCGCGAGCATCGGCCCGGGCTGCCCGGTGAACGTGAGCGCGATCACGCTGTCACCGCACGTTGGCGCGCACGCTGACGCCCCGCTGCACTACGACCCGAACGGCCTGCCCATCGGCGAGGTGCCGCTCGACACCTTCATCGGCCCGTGCCGCGTGATCCATGCCATCGGCGTTGGCGCACTCGTGATGCCCGGACATATCGCACACGGCATGGCCGATCTGCCACCGCGTGTGCTCGTTCGCACCTATGCGCGCATGCCCCAGAGCACATTCGACATCGCGTTGCCCGCCTTCGCGCCTGAAACGGTGGAACTGCTGGCCGACCGCGGCGTCCAGCTCATTGGCATCGACAGCGCCAGCATCGACCCGGCGAGCAGCAAGACGCTGGACAGCCACCAGGTGATCCGCCGCCGCGGCCTGCGCGTGCTGGAGAACCTGCTGCTCGATGACGTGCCCGAGGGCGACTACGAACTCATCGCCCTACCCTTGAAACTGACCACCGCCGACGCCTCCCCGGTGCGCGCGGTACTGCGTTCCCTCCCATGACCACCACCCTGCAAGACTGCCGCGCACTCGACGCGCAAGATCCACTGCACGCTCTGCGCGAGCTGTTCGACATTTCCGAAGGCACTGTCTACCTGGACGGCAACTCCCTGGGCGCCATGCCGCGTTCGGCGCCCGCGCGCGTGGCCGAGGTCGTCACGCAGGAATGGGGCCGCGACCTGATCCGCAGCTGGAACAGCGCCGGCTGGTTCGAGCTGCCGCGCAAGGTCGGCGACCAGATCGCCCGCCTGATCGGCGCGGCACCGGGCACCACCATCGCCACCGACAGCACGAGCGTGAACCTGTTCAAGGTGCTCAGTGCCGCACTGCGCATCAGCGCACAGCGCAGCCCGGGCCGCTGGCGCATCGTGAGCGAGCGCAGCAACTTCCCGACCGACCTCTACATTGCCGAAGCCTTGTGCAAGGACAAGGGCTGGGAGTTGGTTCTCGTCGAGCCGCATGAGATCGCCGACGCGCTCAAGGACGAAAAGCTCGCGATCCTGATGCTCACCCACGTGAACTACCGCACCGGCGCCATGCACGACATGGCCGCTGTCACGAAAGCCGCGCACGACGCCGGCGCGCTGGTGGTGTGGGACCTCGCGCACAGTGCGGGCGCGGTGCCGGTGAACCTCACCGCGGCCGACGCCGACTTCGCCGTCGGTTGCGGCTACAAGTACCTCAACGGCGGGCCTGGCGCGCCGGCCTTCGTGTGGGTGAACCCGCGCCACGCCGACAGCTGCTGGCAGCCGCTGGCCGGCTGGTGGGGCCACGACAAGCCCTTCGCCTTCACGCCCGACTACCAGCCCGCCGCGGGCATCGTGCGCTACCAATGCGGCACGCAACCCATGATCAGCCTGGCCGCGCTCGAATGCGGCGTGGCCACCGTGCTCGCGGCCGAACCCTTCGGCGGCATGGCCGCGCTGCGCCGCAAGTCGCTCGCGCTCACCGATCTGTTCATTCAACTCGTGGAGGAACGCTGCGCGGGCCAGGGTCTTGCCCTCGTCACGCCGCGTGACCACGCGCAGCGCGGCTCGCAGGTCTGCCTGAGTCGCGGCCAGGGTGCCTACGCCATCGTCCAGGCCCTTATCGCGCGCGGCGTCATCGGCGACTTCCGCGCGGGCGACGGCGCGGGCCACCCCGACATCCTGCGCTTCGGCTTCACGCCGCTGTACCTGGGTTTCGAGGACGTCTGGAACGCCGTCGAGCACCTGCGCCAGGTGCTGGAGAGTGGCGAGTGGCAACGCCCCGAGTTCAACCGGCAACACGCGGTGACCTGAGATGGCCTCGCAACCGCAACGCCCCGAAGACGTGGTGCGCGACGAGCGCGCCCAACTCGACTTCAGCCGCGACATGAGCTACGGCGACTACCTGCAGCTCGACGCCATCCTGAACGCGCAAAAGCCGCTCTCGCCCGCACACGATGAAATGCTGTTCATCGTGCAGCACCAGACCAGCGAGCTGTGGATGAAGCTCATGTTGCATGAGCTGCACGCCGCCATCGCGCACATCGCGCGCGACGATCTGCCGCCGGCCTTCAAGATGCTCGCGCGCGTGAGTCGCATCATGGAACAGCTGGTGCATGCATGGGACGTGCTGGCCACCATGACGCCGCCCGAGTACAGCGCGCTGCGGCCCTACCTGGCGAAATCGAGTGGATTCCAGAGTCACCAGTACCGCTGCATCGAGTTCGCCATGGGCAACAAGAATGCGGCCATGCTGCAGCCGCACGCGCACCACCCCGAGCGTGCCGCCATCGTGCGCGCGGCGTACGAGGCGCCCTCGCTGTACGACGAATGCCTGCGCCTGCTGGCGCGCCGCGGCCTGCCCGTGCCGGCCAGCCACACCGAGCGCGACTGGACGCAGCCCTACGAGGCCAGCGATGCCGTCGAACAGGCCTGGTTACAGGTCTACCGAGACCCCAAGGCCCACTGGGACCTGTACCAGCTCGGCGAGGAACTGACCGACCTGGAAGACAGCTTCCGGCTCTGGCGTTTCCGGCACGTCACCACCGTGGAACGCGTGATCGGCTTCAAGCGCGGCACCGGGGGAACGGGCGGCGTGAGCTACCTGCGCAAGATGCTCGACGTGGTGCTGTTCCCCGAAATCTGGCGCCTGCGCACCGCCCTCTGACGCACCGGCCCTCGCGTCAGCTCGGCCGGATGTTGTTGCGCCGGATCACCTCGGCCATGGCCTCGGTGTCGGCCTTCACGCGCCTCGCCAGGCCTTCAGGCGACGTACCCGCCACCGTCCAGCCCTGGTTGAGGATCTTCTCGCGCACGTCGGGTCGACGCACGATGTCGGTGAGCAGCGCAGAGAGGCGGTTCACATGCGCCTTGGGCAGGCTGTTCGGTGCGGCCACCGCATTCCAGATCTCGAGCTGGAAGTCCTTGATGCCGGCTTCGCCCAGGCTGGGCACCTCGGGTACGACGCCACTGCGCCCGGCCGAGGTGACGCCCACCGCGCGCAGCTTGCCGCCACGCACCTGGGCCATGGCCAGGCCCGGGGGCAGCAGCGACATCTGGATCTGCCCGCCCACCATCGCGGCAATGACCTGCGGGTTGCCGGGGTACGGCACGTGCACCGCGCCCAGGCCAGCACGGCCCTTGAGCAGCTCCATGCCCAGGTGCGCCACGGTGCCGATGCCGGGCGTGCCGTAGTTCCACTTGTCGCCGCTGGCGCGCGCGGCCTCGAAAAAGGCGCGCGGATCGGCCGGCGTGTCCATGGACGCGGTGAGCACCAGCGGCGCCACCGCGAGCAGCGAGACCGGGGCGAGATCGGTGAGCGGGTCGTAGGTGGTGGCGGGGTTGAGGATCTTCGCGATCGTCATGTTGCCGTTGATCATCAGGCCGATGGTGTGGTCATCGTCGGCACGGGCCACCTGCGCGGCCGCCACGTTGCCACCGGCACCGGGGCGGTTCTCGATCACCACCGGCTGACCCAGCGCCTGCTGCAGCGTCTCGGCGATGGTGCGGGCCATCAGGTCGGGCGAGGAGCCCCCGGGGAAGCCGACCACGATCTTGAGCGGTCGGCTGGGCCATGCGGGTTGTGCGGATGCAGGCGCGGTGACGGCAGCGGCCGCGAGCGCGGCACCGGTGGCCAGGGCATGGCGTCGGTTCATCGGGGGCAGGGTCATGTCGTGTCTCCAGTCATCAACGGGGTGAGGGACTCAGGCGCGGCGCGTGGCGTCGCCTGGCCCGCGGTAGAGCCACGCATTGTCCAACAGGCGCTCGCCCAGCAGGGCCATGGCCGCATTGCGCGCCCAGCGCAGCGGGCCACGGGCATGGAACACGGTGCCATTGCGGCGCGAGCGCCGCTGCACCTGCGCATTGCGCGCCCAGCGCAGCGCAGCGTAGCGCTCGAAACGTTGCGGCCAGTCGGTGAGCGCAGGATCGGCCACCACGCGGCCGAGCGCCCATGCGTCCTCCAGCGCCATGGCCGCCCCTTGCGCGAGGTAGGGGCGCATGGGGTGCGCGGCATCGCCCAGCAGCGCAATGCGGCCACCGGCCATGCCATGCGGCCCACTCAAGGGCGCGCGATCGTGCAGTACCCAACGCGTCCAGGTGGGCACGGCGTCGAGCCAGCCAGCCAGCTCCGCGTGCACCGGGCCGAGCGCGGCCTGCAGATCGGCGCGCGTGGCCGGCTCCGACCAGCTCTGCGCGTCACGCGGCAAAAAACCGTGCGCGTGCACCACGGCGACCAGGTTGAAGGCATCGCCACCGCGCACCGGGTAGTGCACCACATGCAATCGCGGACCGAGCCACACCAGCACGCGGGGCACGCGCAAGGCCACGGGCAGCGCCGACGCTGCCACCAGGCCCCGGTAGGCCAGGTGTCCGGTGGGCACGGGCGGCAGGGTGTCCACCACCGCGTGGCGCACCCGGCTCCACAAGCCATCGCAACCCACCAGCGCCGGGCCGATCGCCACTTCGCCGTTGTCCAGCCTCACCTTCACCGAGTCGTTGCGCTCGGTAACCGAGGCCACGCGCGTGGCCAGCCGCCATTGCACCCCGCCATGCGCCCGCACGGCCTGCAGCAGCAGCGCGTGCAGATCAGCCCGATGCAGGCAGGCATAGGGCTGGCCATGGCGCCGCATCATGTCTGCGCCCAGCCGCAGGTGGCCGAGTTCGTGACCACGTGAGGCATCGCGCACCTGCAAGGCCTCGGGCCACGCGGCCACCGCGTCCAGCGCATCGCGCAACCCCCAATCCGCCAGCACCCGCACGGCGTTGGGGCCGAGCTGCAGGCCGGCACCCACCTCACTAAAGGCGTGAGCCTGTTCGACCACGGTGAGTGGCACGCCCTGGCGCGCCAGCGCGAGCGTTGCGGCCAGACCACCGATGCCACCACCGGCCACCAGCAAGGACATCTTCATGCAGTGGATGGTATCTGCGACCGCCGACGCGCCTGGATCGCCTCCCACAGATCGGCCATAGGCAAGCCTTGGGAACCGGCGATGAAGCGGGGTGACAAAACAGCGCGACCTCACACCGACACGCAACGACGCGGGATGGGCACCCTGTTCACCAATCAAACGTCCAGCCTGCCGAACTCAACTTTTCGCCCCGCTGCCCCCATGCGACCTCAATCTGTCGACAACAGCTCATACATCGCCAAGACAACGGCGTCCATCCAGAGACCGCTGAACCCTGTTTCGCCAAGGCCTGGTCCGCAGCAAACACAACCTAACGTCCACAACACCGCCGACCAAGAACATTGGATCACGAATCAGCTCGACGCCGAGGCCGGCTTCGAGCTGTTGCCTGTGTACGAAGACTTTCTCGACGGTAGCGCCTCGGGACAAGGCAGCCTCCCGCCTGCGGCGAGTAAACCGGCGTTTGTGAAGGCGCTTTGCCGTCTGCCCCTCCAGGAACGGAACAAGACCGCTGTTGCCATGAGGGACTGTTCGACGCTTGAGGACGCATTGCGCTGCATTTTGAAGGCGCGCTCCAGCGGCCATACCGAACACGGCGTGCGCGTCGGCTCGATCCTGGGCCTGTTGAAAAGACTGGCACCGACTTCCCCCGAAGCCCAGACTTTTGCGTGTTTGTGCCTCGCAAACTTTCACCTGGAATTGGCCAACCGAACACTGACGTCAAACGTTGCCGCATTGGCCTACTCGCTGCCTGCAAACCTGCCCGACGAACTCGGTCCTTATCTGCAGATGTTGTGCAGCAATGCACGCGCGGGTGTGGATCGCATCCGGCGTTACTTTCCCGAAGGCCTGCCGTCGGATGAACTTCGCGTGGCCTTGGAGACGATTGAGGCCCGGGTTCAAGCCTACGAAACGCAAGGATCCCAACGCATTCAAGCGACAGTGAACACGCTTCTGGGCACAGTGCCTTCGGTGAAAGAGAAAACATCGACCCGTCTGAAGCGCCAGCACGTCGAGGCCATTGAACGAACAATACAAACCAACGACCACGATGACAACCGCCCGAGACCTCTACCCCTTTGGCAGCCGGTCAGTGCGCAGACACCGCATGTGGAGCAGCGCATCAACACACCGCAATTCGTGGTGGCACCCCAGCCGCGTCCCGACGTTGTCAGCACCGCAGCACGTCCTGTCCTGGTCACGCCCATGCCGATGCAGGGCTTTCCCGCCCAGCAAGCCGTTGGCCGTGCAGGCGCGCCCACCTGGGAGCCCGCGGCGTGCTTCGGGCAGTTGCTGGCGTTGAAAAATCGAGGTCAATTGGACATTCCCAACAACGCATTGCCTGCCATCAGCGCCTTCGCCACATGCACCGACCGGCAGAGCGTTCTGCCCGTGATGAAGAGCGTCAGCTGGTTTGACTTGACCGAGACGCTGGCGCTGACCAGCAAACTCAACCCGGCAGCAGCTGGAGCGTTCGCCCTTGCCATCACGCTTCACGCCGCCCGTCAATCGTTCTCCATTCCGGACCAGGCTGCTCAGGCCCTCGCCGAGGGACTGAGGCACGTGAAGCGCTGGCCAGATGACGTGCCCTTCAACGTCGAACTGGCGATTCAAGCGATGCGGCTGCCGCCCGTGTTGCGCGACGCCATGCAAACACTCTTGAACGAGCTGATGCATCAACCGCGCCAATGAAACCGCGCCCATGAAACGCGCGCGCCCATTCAATGCGGGCGTTCCACCCGAACGCCTGGCCTGAGCGTTTTTTCCAGCCGCACCCACTCACCCTCAACCAGCCCTGATTTCAACAGCCATGCATCTCAGATCCAACGGTATCCCCACCCTGTGGAGCGGGGCGTTCTCGAGCGCCACGCATTCGCCCCATTCGGGCACGGGGGTGCCGCACACACCCACGCAGCCTGGAAACACACCGCACACACCCACGCAACCTGGCAACACCTCGAACATCCCATCGATCCAGAGCGCTCAACTGCCTGCGCCGCAACCAAACAACGCAGGTTCGTGGTTCGGTGATGACCCCGTCCCGTGGCTGTTCGAGAACGATTTAGGGTTCAATTTTTATCCGCCGGACCCCGTGGAGCCCACCTCCGTCAACAATCCGAACGATGCGGCCTCCATCAACAGCACGCCAACGCCAGGCAGACCGGCGGTGCTGACGGCAATGGACCGTCTGAAAGAGAGAGAAAGAGCCTGTCAGTAATTTTGTGTGCGAGGCATAGCATGACGATCAGGAGCATCTATGCCAAGCAAGACAAAGACGAAGAACGCGGCTATTGCCGCCAGGACAGCGGCGCTGCCGCAGATCCCCAAGGA
>NZ_JAMBNO010000018.1 GCF_023715105.1 Hydrogenophaga intermedia
CCGCTGGCCGGGTTGGCTCAAGCGCATGGCCGACGCAAAGCTGGTGCGCTCTATGTCGCGCAAGGGGTACTCGCCAGACAACGCAGCGTGTGAAGGCTTCTTCGGCCGGCTGAAGACCGAGCACTTCTATCCCCGAGACTGGCAGTCCGCCACCATCGAACAGTTCATGCAGGCCTTGGACGCCTACATTCGCTGGTACAACGAGAAGCGGATCAAGATCTCTCTGGGCTCTCTCAGTCCAGTCGAGTACCGACGCAGCCTCGGAATCGTCGCTTAACCAGTCCAAGATTTGTACCGCACCCCCCCCCTGACTTACTGGGTCACTTCTGGGTGGAAATCAACACGTGATGGTCAAGGACAAGCGGTGGGAGTCGATCGAGGCGAGCTTCTAGCCGCTGATCCGTGGCTGCCCGGCGAGCCAAGACTTGTCTAGGCTTGTCAGGCTGTCTTTGACGCCAAGCGGGAGTGCTTTGGCAGCATCGCCCGGAGCAGTTCCATCTGATCGGCCAGGATCTGCCTGTTCTGGAGGATCAGGCCTTCCTGATGGCTTGGCGCGTACGGCACGTACAGCAAGTCCCAGCCTAACTCGTCCAGCGTGTGCGAACCCTTGGCTGCATTGCAGGACGAGCAACAGGCGCAGCAGTTCTGCCAAGAGTCGAGCCCGCCTTTGGACAGTGGCTTGATGTGATCTCGCGTCAGGCCCCTCAATCCGACCTTGCCGCAGTACGCGCACATGTTGCGATCCCGGCGGAACAAGGCCTCATTGGTCAGCGCGATGGTCGGTTGCTTGCAGGCCTCTGGTGTGCGTCCCTTGAGCACCAGGATGCTCTTCAGCTCGATCCGCGACTGCACGCCTGACTGGCGGTTCGTACCGCCCCGGAAGGCGAACTCGAAGTCTCCGAAGCCGTAGGCGAACTTCCCCAGCACGTCATCAACGATGGCCTCCTGCCAGGTCAGCCAGCGTGCTGGGAACCCGGCGCTGTCGATGGCGAGAAGTAGGGGTGTCATTGGGCCTCCTTGCGAACTCGTAGCGCCAACTGGTAACGTTTACGGGTTCGGTTCGAGACCCTGCGCGCCTCTCTACGAGGAGCCCACTCACTCACATCATGTACTGGTAGTGCTTTTGATCGGTATAATGAGCAGGCCGTGACCACGTTCATCCACATGTCGCGTCCGCTCTGGGCCAGCGGCACGATGTGCTCGCGCGTGAGGTCTTCCTCGTGGAAGTGGTCGCCACAGTAGGCGCACACATTGCGGTCGCGCGCGAACAGCTTGTGGTTCGTGAGCGTGGGCCGCAGGTCGAAGGGGTTGATGCGCGGCACGCCCTGGGTGCCGATGATGGAGTTGACCGTGATGATCGACTGGCGGCCGGTGATGGCGTTGTGCCCACCGTGAAAGACCGCGATCTCGGCGCCCATCTCCCAGCGCACCTCGTCGGCCGCGTAGTGCAGCACGGCTTCTTCGAGGCTGATCCAGGACTGCGGCAGTCCCTGGGCCGAGAGCTTGAGTACCTTCAAAACGGGCTCCTTCGTGCGATCAAGACACTGGAAGAACCCGGAACCCGCGAGGGGCCCGGGGCCTGCGTTTTCGTGTGCCAATATAACAATCTTTGATGACCCATCGCGCCCATGTGGGACATGGCCCCGCGATGTGACAAAACCACCCCCGAGCGACCCATGCAGATCATCCGCGGCCTCTGGAACCGCCCCCATGGCACGCCCGACGGCGTGCGCGGCTGCGCCCTCACGATTGGCAACTTCGACGGCGTTCACCGCGGCCACCAGGCCATGCTGGCCCTGCTGCAGAACGAGGCCCGCCACCGCGGCGTGCCCAGCTGCGTGATGACCTTCGAGCCGCACCCGCGCGACCATTTCGCGGCGGTGCACCGCAAGCCCGAACTCGCGCCCGCGCGCATCGCCACGCTGCGCGACAAGCTGGAGGAGTTGGCCCGCTGCGGCGTCGACCGCTGCGTCATCCTGCCCTTCAACGAGCGCCTGGCAGCGCAGAGCGCCACCTCGTTCATCGAGGACACGCTGGTGGGCGCGCTGGGGGTGAAGTACGTGCTGGTGGGCGACGACTTCCGCTTCGGTGCACAGCGAAAGGGCGACTACGCCATGCTCGACGCCGCTGGCGCGCGCCTGGGCTTCGACGTGGCGCGCATGCAGAGCTACGAGGTGCACGGCCTGCGCGTGTCGAGCTCGGCCGTGCGCGAGGCCCTGGCGCAAGGGCGCATGGGCGATGCTGCCGCCCTGCTGGGCCGGCCCTACGCCATCAGCGGCCACGTGGTGCACGGTCGCAAGCTCGGGCGCGCGCTGGCCGAATCGGCGCCCGGCAAAGGCGACGGTTTTCGCACCCTCAACCTGCGCTTTGCGCACTGGAAGCCCGCGGCCAGCGGGATCTTCGCGGTGTGGGTGCACGGGCTGTGGCACGAGCCCCTGCCCGGCGTGGCCAACCTGGGCGTGCGGCCCTCGCTCGACCCGAACGACGTCAACGGCGGGCGTGTGCTGCTCGAAACCCATTGCCTCGAGTGGCCGGCGGGCCTGGCGGCCAGCCTGCCCGGCGGGGAGGCCTACGGTAAAATCGTGCGCGTGGAACTGCTGCACAAACTGCACGACGAGCTCAAGTACGACGGCCTGGACGCCCTCACACAGGGGATCGCCAAGGACGTCGCCGACGCGCGTGCCTTCTTCGAGGCCATGCACGGCCGCACGCACCGGCAGACCACCCGCGACCGAATTTGACGGGCCCCGGCCCCGCTCGCCGCCCTTCGACAAGCTCAGGGCGAACGGCTGCTGAACCTCTCGCACACGCGCTCCTCCCCCGCTCGGGCTGAGCTTGTCGAAGCCAACACGCGAACCACCATGTCCGAGACGAAGAACGCCTACCCCGTCAACCTGCTCGACACGCCCTTCCCCATGCGCGGCGACCTGCCCAAGCGCGAACCGGGCTGGGTGAAGCAATGGAACGACGAGGGCCTGTACCAGCGTCTGCGCGATGCGCGCCGCGGCGCGCCCCTGTTCGTGCTGCACGACGGCCCGCCCTACGCCAACGGCCAGATCCACATGGGCCACGCGGTGAACAAGGTGCTCAAGGACATGATCGTCAAAAGCCGACAGCTCGCCGGCTTCGACGCGCAATACATCCCGGGCTGGGATTGCCACGGCCTGCCGATCGAGAACGCGATCGAGAAGAAGCACGGGCGCCACCTGAGCCGCGACGACATGCAGGCGAAAAGCCGCGCCTACGCCACCGAGCAGATCGGCCAGCAGCGCGAGGACTTCAAACGCCTGGGCGTGCTCGGCGACTGGGAGCGCCCGTACCTGACGATGGCGCCCGGCAACGAGGCCGGCGAGATCCGCGCCTTCAAGCGCGTCATCGAGCGTGGCTTCGTCTACCGTGGCCTGAAACCCGTGTACTGGTGCTTCGACTGCGGCAGCTCGCTCGCGGAGTTCGAGATCGAGTACGCCGACAAGGCCAGCGACACGCTGGACGTGGCGTTCGAGACGGACGACGCGGCCAAGCTCGCGGCCGCCTTCGGCCTACCCGCCCTGCCCGCGGGCAAGAGCGGCTTCGCTGTCATCTGGACCACCACCGCCTGGACGATTCCCGCCAACCAGGCGCTCAACGCCCACCCCGAACTCAACTACGCCCTGGTCGACACGCCCAAGGGTTGCCTGGTGCTGGCCGAGACGCTGGTGGTGAAATGCCTGGAGCGCTTCGGCCTCGAGGGCAAGGTCATCGCCACCGCCCTGGGCGAGAAGCTCGGCGGCCTGAATTTCCGCCACCCGCTGTACGACGCCGACAAGGGTTACCGGCGCCTGTCGCCCGTGTTCCTGGCCGACTACGTGAGCGACAGCGACGGCACCGGCATCGTGCACTCCTCGCCCGCCTACGGCCTGGACGACTTCAACTCCTGCATCGCCAATGGCTTCACCGTTGACCAGGTGCTCAACCCGGTGCAGGGCAACGGCGTCTACGCGGCCGATTTCCCGCTCTTCGGCGGCCAGCACATCTGGAAGGCCGTGCCCGTGATCATCGCGGCGCTCAAGGCCGCAGGCCGGTTGATGAGCACCGTGGGCATCACCCACAGCTACCCGCACTGCTGGCGCCACAAGTCGCCGGTGATCTACCGCGCCGCCGCGCAGTGGTTCATCCGCATGGACGAAGGCGAGGGCGTGTTCACCAAGGACAAGGCGCCCAAGACCTTGCGCCAGCTGGCGCTCGATGCCATCGAACAGACCGGCTTCTACCCCGAGAACGGCCGTGCCCGCCTGCGCGACATGATCGCCAACCGGCCCGACTGGTGCATCTCGCGCCAGCGCAGCTGGGGCGTGCCGATCCCGTTCTTCCTGCACAAGGCCACGGGCGAGCTGCACCCGCGCACCATGGAGATCCTCGACCAGGCCGCCGACATCGTCGAGAAAGGCGGCATCGAGGCCTGGAGCCGCGTGACGGCCGAAGAGATTCTTGGCGCCGAAGACGCGCCCCACTACGACAAGAGCAGCGACATCCTGGAGGTCTGGTTCGACTCGGGCTCCACCTTCTGGCACGTGCTCAACAGGCAGGAAGGCAGCCACGCCCACGCTTACCCCAATGGCGCTTGCCACTCGCAAGGTCCAGAGGCCGACCTCTACCTCGAAGGTCACGACCAGCACCGCGGCTGGTTCCACAGCTCGCTGCTGCTGGGCTGCGCCATCTTCGACCGCGCGCCCTACCGCGGCCTGCTCACGCACGGCTTCACGGTCGACAGCCAGGGCCGCAAGATGAGCAAGTCGCTCGGCAACGGCATCGACCCGCAAGAGGTCAACAAGAAGCTCGGCGCCGAGATCATCCGCCTGTGGGTGGCCGCGAGCGACTATTCCGGCGACATCGCGGGCGACGACAAGATCCTCGCGCGCGTGGTCGACGCCTACCGCCGCATCCGCAACACGCTGCGTTTCCTGCTCGCCAACCTGAGCGATTTCGACGCTGCGCAGCACGCGGTGCCGCTGGGCGAACTGCTCGAGATCGACCGCTGGGTGCTGGCGCGCACGGCGCAGTTCCAGGCCGAGGTGCTGGCGCACTACGAGCGCTACGAGTTCCACCCGGTGGTGGCCAAGCTGCAGGTGTTCTGCTCCGAAGACCTCGGTGCGTTCTACCTTGACGTGCTGAAGGACCGGCTCTACACCACCGCGCCCGCCAGCCACGCGCGCCGCAGCGCCCAGACCGCGCTGCACCACATTGCCCACGCCATGCTGCGCTGGATGGCCCCCTTCATGAGCTTCACCGCCGAAGAGGCGTGGCCCGTGCTGGCTGGGGCGCAGAACCGCGGTTCGATCTTCTTCGAGACCTGGGCCGACCTGCCGCCGGCCGAGGAAGGCCTGCTCGCCAAGTGGGCGCGCATCGGGGAGATCCGCGCCCTGGCCAACAAGGAAATCGAGGCGGTGCGCACGCAGGGGGCGGTGGGTTCGTCGCTGCAGGCGCTGCTCACCATCGCCGCACCGGCCGACGACGCCGCCCTGCTGCGCTCGCTCGGCGACGACCTGCGCTTCGTCACCATCACCTCGGCCGCCACGGTGGTCGACGGCGACGCGTTGACGGTGACGGTCACGCCCGCCAGCGCCGCCAAGTGCGAACGCTGCTGGCACTACCGCGACGACGTGGGCCACGACCCGGCGCACCCGACGATCTGTGGCCGCTGCACCAGCAACCTGTTCGGCGCGGGCGAAGCGCGCACGGCGGCCTGATGGCGCGCACCGGCCTGCGCGAGATCGCGCCCTGGCTCGGGTTGGCAGGCCTGGCCTTCGTGCTGGACCAGCTCACCAAGTGGCTCATCCTCGCGAGTTTCGCGCTCGGCGACAGCGTGACCGTGACGTCGTTCTTCAACGTGGTTCGGGTGCACAACCCGGGGGCGGCCTTCTCCTTCCTCGCGGGCGCGGGCGGCTGGCAGCGCTGGTTTTTCACCGCCATCGGCGTCGCGGCCTCGGTGTTCATCGTCTGGATGCTGCGCAGCCACCCGGGGCAACGCCTGTTCAGCTTCTCGCTGGCCTGCATCCTGGGTGGCGCGCTCGGCAACGTGCTCGACCGCCTGGTGCATGGCTACGTGGTCGACTGGCTCGATTTCCACTGGGGCTTTCTGGCCGGGCTGTTCCCGGGTGGGCATTTCCCCGCCTTCAACCTGGCCGACACCTTCATCTCCATCGGCGCGGCCTGCCTGATCCTCGACGAACTGCTGCGCCTGCGCAAACCGCGCCCGGCCTGACAAAGTCCGCGAGCCGTGCAATGGCGCGGCCGCGATGCCAGAATGGCCGGCCCGAAGCCCGCCCTTGTGAGGAGACAGCCATGCCCGGCCTGCTGCCCGACGTCGATCCCGACGGCCTGTACGAGTTCTCCGTGGTCTACACCGACCGCGCGCTCAACCACATGTCCAAGCGCTTCCAGGGCGTCATGACCGGCATCTCGGCCATGCTCAAGCGCGTGTACGGCGCCCACTCGGCGGTGCTGGTGCCCGGCAGCGGCACCTTCGGCATGGAATCGGTGGCGCGCCAGTTCGCGCACGGCAAGCACGTCCTCGTCATCCGCAACGGCTGGTTCAGCTACCGCTGGACGCAGATCTTCGACATGGGGTCCATCCCCGCGAGCCACACGGTTCTGAAGGCGCGGCCCCAGCACAAGGGCGCGCAGGCCCCGTGGGCGCCGGCGCCGATCGACGAGGTGGTCGCCACCATCGCGCGTGAGAAGCCCGCGCTGGTGTTTGCGCCGCACGTGGAAACCGCTGCCGGCATGATCCTGCCGGACAACTACCTCAAGGCCGTGGCCGACGCGGTGCACGCGGTGGGTGGCCTGTTCGTGCTCGACTGCATCGCCTCCGGTGCCATGTGGGTGGACATGAAGGCCACCGGCGTCGACATCCTCATCAGCGCGCCGCAGAAAGGCTGGAGCAGCTCGCCCTGCTGCGCGATGGTGATGCTCAGCGAGCGCGCCCGCACTGCCATCGATGCCACGCAGAGCACCACTTTCGCGATGGACCTCAAGAAGTGGCTGCAGATCATGGAGACCTACGAAGGCGGCGGCCACGCCTACCACACGACCTTGCCCACCGACGCGCTGGCGCGCCTGCACGCCACGATGCTCGAGACCGAGGCCTACGGCTTCGACCGCGTGCGCCAGGAGCAGATCGCGCTGGGCCAGGCGGTGCGTGCCCTGGTGGAGCGCCACGGTTTCGCCAGCGTGGCGGCCGAGGGCTTCAAGGCCCCGGGCGTGGTGGTGAGCCACACCACCGATGCCGAGGTGCAGTCCAGCAAGGCCTTCCTGGCCCTGGGCCTGCAAACGGCGGCTGGCGTGCCCCTGCAATGCGACGAAGGCCCCGACTTCAAGACCTTCCGCCTGGGCCTGTTCGGCCTCGACAAATGGCACGACGTGCCCGCCACGGTGGCGCGGCTGGAGGTCGCGCTGCGGCAAGTGGCGCCGTTGCAGGAAGCGCGGGCGGCTTGATCCAGCCCGCTCCGATCATGCAAAACCATGATCGGAGTCGAAAATCATAGTCAACTTTTATCAGTAAGCATGATTTACCATGCTAGCGTTCGATCATGAAAGGAAACTTTTATGAAAACGCTGGCAGAACTGGGCCGTGCCCTCGATGAAGCCCGTCGCCGAAAGGGGCTGAGCAACAAGGAGTTGGCCGAGCGCGTCGGCCTCACGCCCTTGACGGTGGGCCACGTGCTGAACGGCAAGTCGGCTGTGCGCGCCACCAACCTCATGGCCATGGCCGACGAACTCGATCTGGCGCTCGTCCTGCTGCCCAAGGCCATGGCCGAAGCGGTCGAGCAGGCGCCGCCCCCGGCTGTGCCGGGCTACATGAGCCCGCTGGAGCGCGTGCTGCAGCCATTGAACGACGACCGCGCAGGCCACCCGGCACGCAGCGCCAAGCCCGGGGAACAAAGCCGATGAGGTACCGCGCGCTGCGCATCGCCATCGGGGAGCGGCATTGCGGGCTGTTGTTCCAGTATGGGCAGGGCCACTCGGCGCTGATGCGCTTCGTGCCGGACCGTGACTTCTGGCTGGACCCGGGGGCACCCGTGGTGTCGTGGGCGGTTCGCGCCAGCGACGAACGCGATCGCGAACGGCTCCTGGCGCACGCCGCCGATCACCCGTTCTTCCAGGGCAGTGGCGAGCGCCTGCCGCCCTTCTTCCAGAACCTGCTGCCCGAAGGGCCCTTGCGCAAGCACCTGGAGCAACTGCGCGGATGCCCCCCGGACGACCACATGGAGATCCTTGCCATGTGCGGCACGGACCTGCCAGGCAATGTGTATGCCTCACCCGCGCCCGAAGACCGCGAGGCCGTAGCCAGGGTGGTCACCCAGGGGCACGACGCGCTGGAGATGACCGTGATCGAAGCCCCGGTGGCGGGTGCAACCTCCCTGTCCGGCATCCAGCCCAAACTCGGTCTGGTCGAGCACGGTGGACGTTACGTTGCCCGCACGCGGGATTCGCGCAGCAGCACCCACATCATTGCCAAGCTGCCGGCCAACGGGTATCCGCTGCTGCCGGAGGTGGAGGCGTTGTCACTTCGCCTGGCCCGCGCGGCCGGCGTGAACACCTGCGACGCCGAACTGCGCCCGATGTCGGACATCGTTGCGCATGACCAGCCGTTCGCCCTGGACCCCGAGCACCGTTTCCTCGCCGTGCGCCGCTTCGACCGCGGGCCGGGCGGGCACATCCACTGCGAGGACTTCGCGCAGATCCTGGGGCTGGACCCGGAGAACAAATACACGGACCGCGAAGGCCGGGCGAACTACGCGTCCGTGCTGTTGACACTGCACGCCGCCATGGGCATTGCCGACGCAGCCGGCGCTCACGAGGTGATGCGACGCCTCATGGTCAACGAGATGCTGGGCAACTACGACGCCCACCTCAAGAACGTCGGCGTGCTGTACCCGGACGGCGTCACGCCGGTGCTGTCCCCCGCGTACGACGTGGTGGCCTACGCGGCTTACCTCGGTGGTCGCGGGCATGCGCTGAGGTTTCACCCGGGCGCGCCCGAGCGTGCGCAGATCACGCCCGCACTGGTGCGCGATCTCTGCAATCGGGTGGGCCTGGTGGAAACCAAGGTCAAGGCCGTGCTGGCCGACGCGGTGGAACGCGCCAGAACGCTCTGGCCCGCGATGATCGAGGACAGTGCCCTCACCGACGCGCAGCGCTCGCGGCTGCTCGAACACTTTCATCAGGTGCCGGCGGTGCAGGCACAGGCGCGTCGCACCCGATGAGGCGCTGAAACGCCGCCCGGCCCGCCGCGGTCAGGGCAGCAGCACCGTGCAACCGGTGGTGGCCCGAGCCTCGAGGCTTTCGTGGGCCTTGCGCACGTCCGTGAGCGCAAAGCGCTGGTCGATGCGGATCTTCACCGCGCCGCTACTCACCACGCCAAACAGGTCATCGGCCATGCGCTGCGTGCGCTCGCGGCTGGTGATGTGGGAGAACAGCGTCTGGCGCGTCACGTAGATCGAGCCCTTGGGACCCAGGATGCCGGGCGCGAACGGCGCCACCGGGCCCGAGGCGTTGCCGAAGCTGGCCATCAGGCCGAAGGGGCGCAGGCAGTCGAGCGATTTGTCCCAGGTGTCCTTGCCCACCGAGTCGTAGACCACCTTCACGCCCTTGCCACTAGTGATCTCCTTCACCTTCGCGGCAAAGTCGTCCTTGCGGTAGTTGATGGCGTGGGCCGCGCCGTGCGCCAGTGCGAGCTGGCACTTGTCGTCCGAGCCGGCGGTGGCGATGAGCTGCAGACCCAGGTGCTTCGCCCACTGGCAGGCGATCAGCCCGACCCCGCCGGCAGCGGCGTGGAACAGCACATGGTCGCCCGGCTCCAGGCCTTCCACCGGCTTGCAGTGCTTGAGCAGGTACTGCGCGGTCAGGCCCTTGAGCATCATGGCCGCGCCGGTCTCGAAGTCGATGGCGTCGGGCAGCTTGCACACGTTCATGGCGGGCATCACGCGCACGTCGCAATAGCTGCCGGGCGGGTTCGATGCGTAGGCCGCGCGGTCGCCCGCCTTGAGGTGCGTCACGCCCTCACCCACCGCTTCGATCACGCCCGCGCCTTCCATGCCCAGCGCCAGCGGCATGGCGTTCGGGTACAGGCCGGTGCGCTGGTAGACATCGATGAAGTTCAGGCCCACCGCATGGTGGCGGATACGCACCTGGCCCGGGCCGGGCTCGCCCACGTCCACGGTGTCGATCACGAGTTGTTCGGGGCCGCCGTGGGCGTGGATGCGCACGGCGCGGCTGGGGGTGCTCATGGGAGGTCTCCTCGTTGTGGTTGTCGCGGGCGCGATGCTGCCACGATTGCGCCGGCCCCGTGCCGCGTGCGGACATGCCCGTGGGTTGTTACAGTCGCGCCCCATGTCTGTTGCACCCCAAGGAAGGCTCTCCGCCTCGACCATCGCCCTGCTGCTGTTGCCACCGCTCATGTGGGCCGGCAACGCGATCGTGGGGCGGATGATGCAGGACGTCGTGCCGCCCATCACGCTGAATTTCCTGCGCTGGGTGCTGGCCTTCGTGCTGCTGCTGCCCGTGGCCGGCTGGGTGCTGCGCCGCGGCAGTCCGCTGTGGCCGCACTGGAAGCGCTTTGCGTTGCTGGGGCTGCTGAGCGTGGGTTGCTACAACGCGCTGCAATACCTGGCGCTCAAGACGTCCACCCCCATGAACGTGACGCTGGTGGCCGCCAGCATGCCGGTGTGGATGTTGCTGCTCGGACGCGTGCTGTACGGCGTGCCCGTGTCGCGCCGTGCGGCGCTGGGCACGGCGCTCTCGCTCGCGGGCGTGGCGGTGGTGCTCACGCGCGGCGAACTGGCCAACCTGCTGTCGGTGAAGCTGGTGCCGGGCGACGGCTGGATCGTGCTCGCCTCCATCCTGTGGGCCTGGTACAGCTGGCTGCTGGCGCGCCCCGCGCCCGGCAGCGAGCCGGCGCAGATCAAGGCCGACTGGGCCGCCTTCCTGTTCGCACAGATCGCCATGGGGGTGGTCTGGTCGGGCCTGTTCGCCGCCGGCGAATGGCTCACATTGCCCACCCTGCCCGAGGGGCAACAGCACATCCAGTGGGGCTGGCCGCTGGCGCTGGCGCTGCTGTACGTGGCGGTGGGGCCGTCGCTGGTGGCCTACCGCGCCTGGGGCGCGGCCGTGGGCCGCGTGGGGCCGGCCATGGCGGCCATCTTCAACAACATCACACCGCTGTTCGCGGCGCTCATGTCGGCCACGCTGCTGGGCGAGCCGCCGCGGGGATACCACGCGGCGAGCTTCGTGCTCATCGTCGGCGGCATTCTGGTGTCGTCGCGGCGCTGAACGCCGCGGGCATCAGAACGTGCCCGGGTATGCGCCGCCGTCGGCCAGGATGTTCTGGCCGTTGATGTAGGCGGCCTGCGCGCTGCACAGGAACGCGCAGATGGAGCCGAACTCGGCCGGGTGGCCATAACGACGGGCCGGAATCTGGGCCACTTGCTGGGCACGGACCTGCTCCTCGCTCAGGCCGCTCTTGGTGGCCGTGCCCGCAATCGTTCCCTTGAGGCGATCGGTGTCGAACTTGCCCGGCAGCAGGTTGTTGATGGTGATGCCGCGAGCGGCCAGGCCGCTGCGCGACAAACCCGCCACGAAACCCGTGAGCCCGGTGCGCGCGCCATTGGACAGACCCAGGATGTCGATCGGCGCCTTCACGGCACTCGACGTGATGTTCACGACGCGCCCGAAGCCGCGCTCGGCCATGCCGTCGATGGTGGCCTTGATGAGCTCGATCGGCGTGAGCATGTTGGCGTCCAGCGCGGCGATCCAGGCGTCGCGGTCCCACTGGCGGAAGTCGCCCGGCGGGGGGCCACCCGCGTTGGTGACCACGATGTCGAACGCCTTGCCCGGCCCCCCGGCCGCACCGAACACCGCCTCACGCCCCGCGGGCGTGGTGATGTCGGCCGCCACCGGCAGCACCTGCACACCGGGGCATGCCTCGCGAATGCCGGCCGCCGCGGCCTGCAGCGCCTCGGCGCCGCGCGCGATCATCACGACGTTCACGCCCTCGGCCGCGAGCGCTTGCGCGCAACCCAGCCCCAGGCCCTTGCTCGAACCGCCCACCAGGGCCCACTTGCCTTTGATACCCAGATCCATTTCGATCAATCTCCGGTTTTCTCGATCACCCTGGGCGCGCCGAAGCGCGTCACCAGATACACACCCGCGAGCACGAGCACCGTGCCCACGATGATCCACGCATTGAACGGCTCGCCGAGGATGAACACCCCCATCACGATGGTCGACATCGGCCCGATCATTCCGGTCTGCGCCGTCAGCCCCGAGCCGATACGCTCGATCGCCATCATCACCAGCAGCACCGGCACGAAGGTGCACAGCGAGGCGTTGAGCAGTGACAGCCAGATCACCTCGGGCGCCACCACGGCCGACGACAGCGGCCGCAGCAGCGCAAACTGCGCAATGCACAACACACAGGCCACGCTCGTGGCCAGCCCCACCAGCCGCAACGAGCCCAGGCGCTTCACCAGTTCACCGCTGTAGACGAGGTAGATGGCGTAGCTGATGGCACTGCCGAACACCAGCGCCGCGCCCAGCGCGGCGTCCGGCCCTTGTTGGCCGGCCTCATGCCCGAACACGAGCAGCACCCCCGCGTAACTGACGGCCATGGCCACGGCCTGCAGCCGCGTGATGCGCCGGCCGTACAGCAGCCAGCCGAGCACGAGCACGATGGTGGGGTTGAGGTAAAGGATCAGCCGCTCCAGGCTGGCGGTGATGTACTCCAGCCCCCAGAAATCGAGAAAGCTCGCGAGGTAGTAACCCGTGACGCCCAGGCCGATGACGCCCACCCAGTCACGCTGCGTGAGCGGCGCCGGCCGCACACCATTGCGTGGCCGCCCGGCCCACCACACCAGCGCCAGGAACAGCGGCAGCGCGAACAGCATGCGATACATGATGAGCGTGACCGCATCCACCCCATGCCGATACGCCAGCTTCACGATGATCGCCTTGCCACTGAACGCGATGGAGCCGAGCGAGGCGAACAGCAGGCCGGTGGCGAGGTGGGGGTGGGGGGTGGTCTGCATGAAGCCGTGGATTATCGGCGGGCGTGTTGCTTCGCCTTCGTGGCGGGGGTTTGTTCGCGGCGGCTTGCTTCGCGCGACCACCTCGCGCACGCCCGCGGTCGCCGGGTACGCTGCTCCGCGAATGTCCCCCGGGCCGGCTGCGCCGACCCTCCTCCTTTATTTCGCTGCGCAGCGCACCCGACACCCGCGGGCTGAAGTGTTGGGTTGGCGGGCCAGCAAGACGCGGCCCTGGACATGCTGAGCGAGGTGGTCGCTATCGTGTTGCGGACCATTGGCCGCCGGCAGCTTCCGGCCAAGAGCGGGCTGTCATCCTGCGGCATTCCCACTGCAACGGTCGACACCGAGACGGCCCATGACCACCGTCCTGACCAGATCGTTCGCTCACCCACGAGGGCCTCGGTGATCGGGGTGTCCGATGGAGCGAAGTAAAGGAGGAGGATCGGGCTGCAGGCCCGATCCGGGGGACATGAGCGGAATCGGACACCCCGGTCGCCGAGGCCCGTCGCATCCGGAGACAACAACCTATTGCAGCGGAGGCGTCGCCGCCAGCACCTCATCCAGCGTCGTCAGCCCCTCCGCCACCCTCGCCGCCCCCGCCAACCGCAACGGCCGCATCCCATCCGCAATGCCCTGCGCGCGCAGGGCTTCCATCTTCGGCTCGCGGCTTACCTTGTCCTTGAAGGCCTCGGTGACGGACAGCAACTCATACAGCCCCATGCGCCCGCGATACCCGGTCATGCGGCAGTCGATGCAGCCCACGGGTTGGTAGGGGCGGTAGCCGCCGGATATCTGCCAGGGTTTGACGATGTCGGCGAGTTGCTCGCGGCTGCTGGCGATGTCGTCCTTGTCCAGCGGTTGCTTGCAGGCGGGGCACAGCGTGCGCACCAGGCGTTGCGCCAGCACGCCCAGCACGGTGGCGTTGATGAGGTACGGCGGGATGCCGAGTTCCATCAGGCGCATCACGGCCGAGGGCGCGTCGTTGGTGTGCAGCGTGGAGAACACCAGGTGGCCGGTGAGCGCGGCCTGCACCGCCATTTCGGCGGTGGCCAGATCGCGGATCTCGCCGACCATGATGATGTCGGGGTCCTGCCGCATGAGGGCACGCAGGCCCTGCGCGAAATCCAGGTCGAGCTGCGGTTGCACCTGGGTCTGGTTGAAGGCCGGCTCGATCATCTCGATCGGGTCTTCCACCGTGCTCACGTTCACCTCCTCGGTGGCCAGGCGCTTGAGCGTGGCGTAGAGCGTGGTCGTCTTGCCCGAGCCGGTGGGGCCGGTCACGAGCACGATGCCGTGCGGGCGGCGCGTGAGCCCTTCCCAGCGTTGCGCATCGTGCGCGGCGAAGCCCAACGCCGACAGATCCTTCACCGTCGACTCGGGGTCAAAGATGCGCATCACCAGCTTTTCGCCGAAGGCGGTGGGCAAGGTGGACAAGCGCATCTCCACCTCGTCGCCCTTGGCCCCACCACTCGCGGGCTTGAGCGTCTTGATGCGCCCGTCTTGCGGGCGGCGGCGTTCCACCACGTCCATGCGGCCGAGCAGCTTGATGCGCGCGGTCATCGCGTTCATCACGCCGATCGGCATCTGGTAGACCGGGTGCAGCACGCCGTCGATGCGGAAGCGGATCACGCCCTGGTCGCGCCGCGGCTCGAGGTGGATGTCGCTCGCGCGCTGATCGAAGGCGTACTGCCAGAGCCAGTCCACCACCTGCACCACGCCCTGGTCGTTGGCGTCGAGCTGTTTGTTGGTCTTGCCGAGTTCGACCAGTTGCTCGAAGCTCTGCAACCCCCCACCGCTGCCCGATTTGTTCGCCGCGCGAACCGATTTTGCGAGCGCGAAGAACTCGCCCGTGTAGCGGGCGATGTCGGCCGGGCTCGCCAGCACCAGACGCACGCGCTTGCGGGTCTGGCGTTCCACCTCACCCACCCAGTCGCGCACGAAGGGCTCGCCGGTGGCCACCACCACTTCGGTGGGGCCCACCTGCACCGGCAGCACGCGGTGGCGCTCGGCGTAGGCGGCGCTCATCACATCGGCCACCTTGCCCACGTCCACCTTCAGCGGATCGATGCGCAGGTAGTCCAACCCACTACGCTGCGCCAGCCACTGTGTGAGCGTTTCGGCGTCGAGCACGTGGCCGTCGGCCGCGCGCGCCATGCCGACCACCGCCAGCCGCTGCAGCGGGTGCTGCGCGCTGTGGGCAGACCCGATGCGCGCCTCGGTGCGTTGCGCTTCGGCCTCGTCGATGACGCCATCCTCGCGCAGCCATTGCAGCAGGCGGCGCCAGTCCAGCGGGCCCTGGTGGGCAGGCAGGTCGGGCTTGGCGTTGGGGGTTTTCATGGCGGGATCAACGGACCAGGGGATGGAACAGGCGCAGCCACTTCACCGCGGGCAGGCCCCAGCGCTGCTGCACGGCCTCGGCGCGGGCCAGCATGTCCAGCCGCGCGGGGCGGCTGGCGTGGCGCTGGGCGAGCACCACGGTGTTGCCTTCGCGCGTGGACTTGAACGGCCACACCGCGTCCGCGCCGAAGGCGTCGGCGATGTGACGCAGCGAGCGCTCGAAGCTGGCGTCGCGCCCGAACAGGTTGACGGTGAGGCAACCCTCGTCGGTGAGGGCATTGCGGCAGTCGGCATAGAAGTCGGTGCTGTCGAGCACAGGCGCGGCGGCCTCGTGGTCGTACAGGTCGACCTGCAGCGCGTCGTAGCGACCGCGGTGTTCGGGTGCGCGGATGGCCTCGCCCGCATCGGCCAGCAACACGCGCAGGCGCGCGCTGTCGGGCGGCAGCTTGAACCAGCGACGGCACACCGCCACCACCTGCGGGTTGATCTCGATGGCCGTGGTGTCCATGCGCAGGCGCTTGAAGCAGAACTTGGTGAGCGCAGCCGAGCCGAGGCCGAGCTGCAACACGCGGCGCTTGTGTACGGTGTCGGGCTCCACGAACAGCAGCCATGCCATCATGCGCTGCACGTACTCCAGCTCGATATCGAACGGTGCGTCGAGCAGCATGGATCCCTGGATCCATTCGGTGCCCAGGTGCAGGAAGCGCACCTCGCCGTCTTCGGAAATGTTGACTTCGGGCAAGTGGGTCGTGGCTTTCATGGGCGGGCGCAAAAGGCCATTATGAACAGTCGTTCTGCATTGCTGCGAGCACTGCTCAGGCCACCCCGTGGCGCTGCAGCACCTCGGCCCAGGCAGCGAGCTTGCGCTCGAACGACCAGCCCGCGTTGGCCGGGCTGGTGGAAGGCAGGCGGTACACCGGCAGGCCAAGCGTGCGCGTGTGGCGCGCGTGGCGATAGCTCTCGCCGCCGTTGTGCGCCACCGCCTGCAGTTGCGGGCATAGCGCTCGCAGGCCGGGAAGGTCGTTGAGGGTGGCATCGCGGATGTCGGCGTCCAGGCTGCCTTCGCGCTCACAACTGGCGTACACGTCCCACACGCCCAGGCCGTGCTCGCGCAACGCAGCCAGGCGCCCGGCGTAGTCGGCCTGCAGCAGGGGCCGCTGCCACAACGCGCCAAGGATGCGCCAGAACGCGTTTTGCGGATGGCCGTAGTACTGCTGCGCGCGCAGCGAGGCCACGCCAGGAAAACTGCCCAGCACGATCAAGCGCGTGTTGGCGTCGGCAACAGGAGGCAGGCCGTGCAGGCGTGTCATGCGGGTGTCATGCAGGCATCGGGCGCAGGTCGGCAATCACGCCATGGCAGCCAGGCGTGGCAGCACGCGCCGCGCGTTGTCGCTCGTGGCGCGGGCCACGTCGGCGACGTTCTGGCCGCGCAATGCCGCCAGTGCCGCGCCGATGCGGGGCAGCTCGCGCGGGTGGTTGATGCCCTGCGGCACGCCCGCCGCGCGATCGGCCGCGGGCACGTACAGCCACTGCGGCGGGATGTCGGGCGCATCGGTCTCGAGCACCAGCGCGCTCATCGGCAGTTCGCTGGCCAACCGGCGCAACTGGCGCGCGGGCTCGAAGGTGAGCGCGCCGCCAAAACCCAGCGCGAAGCCCTGGTCAATGAAGGCCTGTGCCTGCTGCGCACTGCCGTTGAAGGCGTGTGCGATGCCGCCGCCCGGGGGCAGCTCGCGCAAGGCCTTGAGCAGCGCGTCGGCACTGCGCCGCACATGCAGGATGACCGGCAGGCCATGTTTGCGCGCGAGCCGCAGTTGCGCGCGGTAGAAGCGGGTCTGGCGCTCGCGCATGGCGGGCTCGGTGAGCGCGGACACGAAGAAGTCGAGCCCGATCTCCCCCACGGCCACGAGGCGCGGGTCGTCACGGTGCTCGCTGAGTGCGGCGTCGAGAGCGTCCAGGTCGTCGTCCCGCGCGCGCGGCACGTACAGCGGGTGGATACCCAATGCATACGCATCGCCCAACCGGTGAGCGAGCGCACGCACGGCGTCCCAGTTGCTGCGTTCCACGGCCGGAATGACACAGCGCGCCACGCCGAGCGCGCGTGCCTCATCGCGCTGCGCGGCGGCGCAAGCCGGGTCGAACTCCGGCGCGTCGAGATGGCAGTGCGTGTCGGTCCACATTGGGCGTTGGCGGCGCTTTCGGCGGTATAAGTTGCGCGGTCACGCATTGTCACCCCCGAAGGAGGAAGCCCATGAGCCCGATCCGTATCGCCTTGCTGTTGCCTGTGTTTGCCGGCCTGATGGCCTGCGCCATGCCCGGTGCGCCGGGCGCCACCCCCAACCTCGTGGGCACCGAATGGCGCCTGCAGGACATCGGCGGCGCGCCAGCGCTGCCCGAGGTGCAGGCCACGCTGGCGTTCCCGGAGGCCGGCCGTGTGGCGGGCTTCAGCTCATGCAACCGCTTCTTCGGCACCTACACGCTGGTGCAGGACAAGGTCGCGTTCGGCCAGATGGGCATGACACGCATGGCCTGCATGGGCCCGGCGGGCGAGCAGGAGACACGCTACATGGCCGCGCTGCAGAAAGCGCAGACGCTGCGCGTGGACGGCAGCACGCTGCTGATCGCGGTGCAGGGGCAGGACAAGCCGCTGCGCTTTGCGCGCAGCAAGCCCTGATCAGGTGGTGTAGTCGCCGCTGGCTTCGGGCTGGAACAGCAGCGCCACGATCTCGGCGCTGTGCTGCGTTCCGTCAGGCGTCTGCCAACGTGCCACGCTGCCCACGTGCAGGCCCAGCAGGGCCAGGCCCACGGGCGAGAGCACGGAGATGAAACCCTGCGCGGGCTCCGCGTCGTCCGGGTAGCACAGCGTGAGGCGGTTTTCGCCGCCTTGTGCGTCGCGCACCAGCACCTGGGAATACATGGTCACCACGTCGGGGGCGACGTCGCGCGAGGGCACGACGCTGGCGGTGTCGAGCAGGTCATCCATGCGCAGGGCGGCGCCCTGGCGACGCAAGCGCTCAAGGCGCACGGCGTCCAGTTCGGTGAGGGTGCGATCGTTCAGGGAGAGTACGTTTGCCATGTTCGGCTCCATCGGGTGGCCGCCGCGCGATTGCGACAGGGACGGCCAAAGCTGCGCCTGGGCGGTGGCCCGGCGATCAGAGGAAGCGCGAAATGGGGGGGTGGGGGGTGATCGCCGGGCTCAGGAATGTGCGTCGGGCTGCACGGCACGCGCCCACGCGAGGGGGCGGTATCGGGACAGAGGAAGCACACGAGCGGGCGAAAACATGCCGTCGATGGTACCAGCCGGGGGGAAATCGCGCTCGCTCAGGTCAGGCGACCCGCCGAGAGATGCAACACGCGCCCGCAGCGCGCAGCCAGCGTTTCGTCGTGGGTGACGACCACGAACGCCGTGCCCTGATCGCGCGCGAGCTCGAGCATGAGCTCGAACACGCCGTCGGCGGTGTTGCGGTCGAGGTTGCCGGTGGGCTCATCGGCCAGCACGCAGGCGGGTTGCGTGACGAGGGCGCGCGCGATGGCCACGCGCTGGCGCTCGCCGCCCGAGAGCTCGGACGGCCGGTGCGCCACGCGCTCGCCCAGGCCCACGCGCGTGAGCATTTGCGTGGCGCGCTCGCCCGCCTCGGCGCGCGGCTGGCGGCGGATCCACAGCGGCATGGCCACGTTGTCGCGCGCGCTGAACTCGGGCAACAGGTGGTGGAACTGGTAAACGAAGCCCAGGTGGCGGTTGCGCAGCTCGCCCTGTTGAGCCGCACTGAGCGCCGACAGCGCCTGACCCTTGAGCGTGACCTCGCCGCTGCTGGGCGCGTCAAGCCCGCCCAGCAGGTGCAGCAGCGTGCTCTTGCCCGAACCGGAGGCACCGACGATGGCCACCGTTTCGCCCGCGCGCACGTCCAGGTCCACGCCCTGGAGCACGGTGACGTCGATCAGGCCTTCGTGGAAACGTTTGGTGAGGCCGCGCGCTTGTAAGACAGTAGAAGTCATAGGGGTTTCGCCGCCGGGCCGCCCCAAGGCGAAACGCGCCCCCTCGGGGGGCAGCGACCCGCGCAGCGGCGGAGCGTGGGGGCTTTATTCATATCGCAGGGCCTCGGCGGGGTTGACGCGGCTGGCGCGCCAGCTCGGATAGAGCGTGGCCGCAAAGGCCAGCACGAGCGAGATCACGGCCACGGGCACGATGTCGGCCTGCTGCGGATCGCTGGGCATGCGGCTGATGAGGTAGATGTCCTGCGGCAGGAAGCTCGCACCGAGCAGGCGCTCCAGCGCTGGTACCAGGGTGTCGATGTTGAACGCCACGCCCAGGCCGAGCAGCAGCCCCAGCCCGGTGCCGATGACGCCCACCGCCGCGCCCTGCACCACGAAGATGCCCATGATGCTGCGCGGGCTCGCGCCCAGCGTGCGCAGGATGGCGATGTCGGCGCGCTTGTCGGTCACCGTCATCACCAACGTGGAGACGAGGTTGAACGCGGCCACCGCCACGATCAGCGTGAGGATGATGAACATCATGCGTTTCTCGAGCTGCACGGCAGCGAACCAGGTGCGGTTCTGGCGCGTCCAGTCGCGCACCACCAGACCGGGCGGCAAGTCGGCCGCCATGTGCACGGCCACTTCGCGCGCGGCGTGCAGGTCGCGGATCTTCACGCGCACGCCCGTGGGCCCTTCGACGCGGAAGATGCGCGCGGCATCGTCCTGGTGCAGCATGGCCAGCGCCGAGTCGTATTCGTAGTGGCCCGAATCGAAGGTGCCCACCACCGTCATGCTGCGCACGCGCGGCACCACGCCGGCGGGCGTGACCTGCCCGCTGGGTGCGATCAGTGTGACCGTGTCGCCCGCGATCACGCCCAGGCTGCGCGCAAGCTCGCCGCCGAGCACGATGCCGAACTCGCCGGGTTTGAGGCGCGGCAGCACGGTGTCGGCCAGCTCGGCTGCCAGATCCGTCACCTTGGGCTCCAGCGCCGGGTCGATGCCACGCACCAGCGCGCCTTTCATGTCCTCACCGCGCGCGATCAGCGCCTGCGCGCCCACGAAGGGCGCCGCACCCAGCACCTCGGGGCGCGCCTCGATGGTCGCCAGCGTGGTGGCCAGGTCGGGGATCGCCTGGCCGTTGCCCTCGAACACCTCGATGTGCGAGAGCACGCCGAGCATGCGGTCACGCACTTCCTTCTGGAAGCCGTTCATGACCGAGAGCACGATGATGAGCGCGGCCACGCCGAGCGCGATGCCCAACATGGACACGCCCGAGATGAAGGAGATGAAGCCGTTGCGCCGCGTGGCGCGGCCGGCGCGCGTGTAGCGCCAGCCCAGCAGGAGTTCGTAGGGGGTTTGCATGGGTGTCGGCGGGCATTGTGGCATCCCCGACAATCGCGGCATGCCCATTGCCCCGGATCCCGAACACCACTGGGTGGTTCCGTTTGCCGCCATCGGCACGGGCGATGCGCGCCCCGAATGGCCTGCCCTGCCCCATCTGCAGGCCCTGCTGCTGCGCGTGCGCGAATCGCAGCGCAGCGATGGCGAAGACACCAGCTACACCGCCCCGCATGAACGCGCGCTGGCCGACGCGCGCGGCGTGCCGCTGCGCGATGGCCATTGGCCTGGCGCCGCGCTGCACAGCGATCAACCGCACACACCGCAGGCCTGGGTGCATCCGGTGCACCTGCAGGTCGGCATGGGTGAGGTCAGCTTGCAGGCAGCCACGCTGTTCGGGCTCGACGAAACCGCCTCTCGCCGCCTGTTCGATGCCCTGGCACCGCTGTGTGCCGAGGACGGCGTGGCGTTGCATTTCGACCACCCCACGCGTTGGCGCGCGAGCGGTGAACGCCTGCGTGGTCTGCGCTGCGCCAGCATCGACCGCGTGGTGGGCCGCTCCATTGCGCCCTGGCTGCCCGGGGGCAGCGAGGCGCGCTGGCTGCAGCGCCTCACCAGCGAAGCGCAGATGCTGTTCTACACGCACGCCGTGAACGATGCGCGCGAGGCCGCGCGGCAGCTGCCGGTCAATGGTGTGTGGTTCAGCGCGGCGGGCGCGGTGGAGGCGGACGTGGTGCCGGGTCCGGCGCCCGTGCTGGCCGATGCCCTGCGCGAGCCTGCCCTGCGCGGCGACGCCGCTGCGTGGCGCGCGGCCTGGGAGGCGCTGGACGCCACGCTCATCGCCGGCCTGCACGAGCGCGCCTTGCGCGGGGAAGCCTTTGCGCTCACCCTGTGCGGTGAGCGCGGCACCACCACGCTGGAGCCCGTCGCACCGGGCATGGGGCAGCGCCTGGCGCGCGCCCTGCGCCTGGCGCGCACACCGACCGTTCAAGACCTGTTGACCACCCTATGAAGATCATCACCCGCGACGTGCCGCCCCGCGCCGCCTGGGCGCTCGAACAGAGCGGCCTGCACCCGCTGCTGGCACGCCTGTTTGCCGCGCGCGGCATTTCGCAGCGCGAAGAGCTCGACGACGCGCTCGCGCAGTTGCTGCCGCCCTCCACCATGAAGGGCGCCGACGAGGCTGCGCGCGCGCTGGCCGACGCCATGGCCGCCAAGCGGCGCATCTGCATCGTGGCCGACTACGACTGCGACGGCGCCACCGCCTGCGCGGTCGGCGTGCGCGGCTTGCGCCTGCTCGGCGCGGCCCTGGGCTTTGACGCGGTGCAGTACCTGGTGCCCGACCGCGTGGTCGACGGCTACGGCCTCACGCCTTCGATCGCACAGCGCGTGAAGGCCGCGGGCGCCGACCTGCTGGTGACGGTGGACAACGGGATCGCCAGCCTCGATGGCGTGCGCGCAGCGCGCGAGCTTGGCCTGCAGGTGATCGTGACCGATCACCACCTGCCCGCGCAGCACGATGGCCGCGTGGTGCTGCCTGCCGATTGCATCATCGTCAACCCCAACCAGCCGGGCTGCGACTTCCAGAGCAAGAGCATCGCCGGCGTGGGCGTGATGTTCTATGTGCTGTTGGCGCTGCGCGCCGAGCTTCGCGCGCGCGGGGTCTTCGATCAACAAACCCAGCCCAAGATCGACACCCTGCTGCCCCTGGTGGCCCTGGGCACCGTGGCCGACGTGGTGAAGCTCGACACCAACAACCGCCGTCTGGTGGCGCAGGGTTTGAAGCGCGTGCGCGCAGGCGCCCTGCCCGCCGGCATGACTGCACTGTTCAACGCCGCCAGCCGCCGCCCCGAGGCCGCCACCACCTTCGACTTCGGCTTTGCGCTGGGCCCCCGCCTGAACGCCGCCGGCCGGCTGGCCGACATGACGCTGGGCATCGAATGCCTGCTCACCGACGACGCCACGCGCGCCGACGAACTCGCGCGCACGCTCGACGGCATCAACCGCGAACGCAAGGTGATCGAGGGCGAGATGCGCGAGCAGGCGCTGCAGATGGTGGATGAGATGTTCGACGAGAGCGAGCAGCCGCCGCCCGCGCTGGTGGTGTTCGACCCCGACTTCCACGAAGGCGTGGTGGGCATCGTGGCCTCGCGGCTGAAGGACAAGCTGCACCGCCCGAGCTTCGTGTTCGCGGCCAGCAGCGCGCCGGGCAAGGAGCACGAGCTCAAGGGGTCGGGCCGCTCCATCGCGGGCTTTCACCTGCGCGACGCGCTGGACCTGGTGGCCAAGCGCCACCCGGGCGTGCTGCTGCGCTTCGGCGGGCATGCCATGGCCGCGGGCTGCACCATCGCGGAGGAACACCTGGACACCTTCGAGCAGGCCCTGCAGCAGGTGGCGCACGAATGGCTGGACGCCGCCACGCTGCAGCGTCGCGTGGAAACCGACGGCCCGCTGGACCGCCAGTACCGCCGCCCGGATCTGGTGGACACGCTGCACGGCCAGGTGTGGGGCCAGGGCTTCGCGCCGCCGGTGTTCAGCGAAGAGGTGCGCGTGGTCAGCCAGCGCATCGTGGGCGAGAAGCACCTGGCGCTGAAGCTGCAGCACCAGGGCGATGCGGTGGACGGCATCTGGTTCGGCCACACCGAGCCGCTGCCCGAGCGCGTGCGCATTGCATTCCGCCTCGACGCTGACGAGTGGCAGGGCCAGCGGCGTGTGCGCTTTCTGGTCGAGGCGGCGGAGCTCTGAACTACTTCGCCAGCCGCGCGAAGGTCTTGCGGAACTTGGCCACCTTGGGCGCGGCCACGGCCATGCAGTAGCCCTGGTGCGGGTTGCGCTCGAAGAAATCCTGGTGGTAGGCCTCGGCGGGCCAGTAGTTCTGCAAGGGCAGCACCTCGGTCACGATGGGACGGCCGAAAGCGTCGTCGCGCGCGAGTTCGGCGATCAGCGCGCGCGCCTCGGCTTCCTGCTCGGGCGTGGTGAAGTAGATGCCGCTGCGGTATTGCGTGCCGACATCGTTGCCCTGGCGGTTCAGCGTGGTCGGGTCGTGCACCACGAAGAAGATCTCCAGCAGCTCGCGCGTGCTCACCTCGGCCGGGTCGTATTCCAGCCGCACCACCTCGTTGTGGCCGGTGGTGCCGGTGCAGACCTGCTCGTAGCTCGGCTGCTTCGCGTGGCCGTTGCTGTAGCCCGACTCGACGTCGCTCACGCCGCGCACGTCCTTGTAGACCGCCTCGGTGCACCAGAAACAGCCTCCGCCCAGCACCAGCACTTGTTTGTCGCTCATCGTGAACTCCGCTTTTTGTGTACCCCGGTGCGTCGGGCGACGCGCCGTTTTCTTTCAAGCACCCGATTCTGAGGCGGGCGCGAAGCCCCGCACGGCGTCCAGGAATGCGGCGAGCGCAGCGCTTTCGTCACCGCTGCGCCAGAGGCAGCGTGTCTCGTAGGGCGGCGTCTCGCCTTGCAGCGGCAGGAAGGCCGCGCCCGGCAGGCCGGCCTGCTGCAGGGCGGCCGGCACCAGCGACACGCCCAGCCCCTGCGCCACCAGCGAGACCACGCTGAGCCAGTGGCGTAACTCGAAGCGCACGTCGGGCTCGAAGCCGTGGTCGGCACACAGGGCCAGCAGGCGGTCGTGGTAATCGGGCGAGACGGCGCGCGAGATGGCCACGAAGGGCTCGCCCGCCAACGCGGCGGGCAGCACGCGGCGCTTGCGCGCCAGCGGGTGCTGCGCCGGCACGCAGGCCACGAAGGCCTGGCGCGACACCAAGATCTGCGCGCAACCCGGTGGCACGCGCGTGGTGTGCACAAAGCCGGCCTCGAGCCGGCCGTGCTGCAGGTCGATCAGCTGGTCGCTCGAACTCATCTCGCGCAGCACCAGCTTCAGGCGCGGGTGGTGCTGCGCAAAGCCGCGCAGGATTTGTGGCAGCCCGCGGTAAAGCACGGTGCCGGCAAAACCCACGCGCAACTGACCGCTCACGCCTTGCGCCACCTCGCGCGCCTCTCGCGCGGCGGCCCCGGCGGCGTCCAGCAGCGCCCGCGCGCGCGGCACGAACGCCAGGCCCGCCGGGGTGAGCGCCACGCCGCGGCTGTTGCGCACGAACAGCGGCGCGCCCACCGAGGCCTCAAGCTGCTGGATGTTGAGCGACAGCGGCGGCTGCGTCATGGCCAGGCGCGCCGCGGCGCGGCCAAAGTGCAATTCCTCGGCCAGGGCCAGGAAACAACGCAGGTGGCGGAATTCCATCAATACACCAAGCAGATCGTTGAATACAGGATCGATATTAGACAGCTATGGCCTGCGGGCGGACAATCCGCCGATTCACCACCGTACCCGGAGACAGACCATGCTCTCGCCGACCAAGACCAAAGCCAGCTTCAGCTGGGAAGACCCGTTCCAGCTCGACGGCCAGTTGAGCGACGACGAGCGCGCCGTGCGCGACGCCGCCCACACCTACTGCCAGGAGCGCCTGCTGCCGCGCGTGACCGAGGCTTTCCGCCACGAAAAGACCGACCCGGCGATCTTTCGCGAGATGGGCGAGCTCGGCCTGCTGGGCGTGACGATCCCGGAGCAGTACGGCGGCGCCGGCCTCAACTACGTGTGCTACGGCCTGGTGGCGCGCGAGGTCGAGCGCATCGATTCGGGCTATCGCTCGATGATGAGCGTGCAGAGCTCGCTGGTGATGGTGCCGATCAACGAGTTCGGCACCGAGGCGCAGAAACAGAAGTACCTGCCCAAGCTGGCCAGCGGCCAGTGGATCGGCTGCTTTGGCCTGACCGAACCCAACCACGGCTCCGACCCGGGCAGCATGGTCACCCGCGCGAAAAAGGTCGACGGCGGCTACAGCCTGTCGGGTGCCAAGATGTGGATCACCAACAGCCCGATCGCCGACGTGTTCGTGGTCTGGGCCAAGGACGACGAAGGTTCGATCCGCGGCTTCATCCTGGAGAAGGGCTGGAAGGGCCTGTCGGCTCCGGCCATCCACAGCAAGGTCGGCCTGCGCGCCTCCATCACTGGCGAGATCGTGATGGACAACGTGTTCGTGCCCGAAGAGAACGCCTTCCCCGAGGTTCGCGGCTTGAAGGGCCCGTTCACCTGCCTCAACAGCGCGCGCTACGGCATTGCCTGGGGCGCACTCGGTGCCGCCGAGGACTGCTACTTCCGCGCCCGCCAGTACGTGCTGGACCGCCAGCAGTTCGGCCGCCCGCTGGCGGCCAACCAGCTGATCCAGAAGAAGCTGGCCGACATGCTGACCGAGATCAGCCTGGGCCTGCAGGGCTGCCTGCGCCTGGGCCGCATGAAGGACGAAGGCACGGCCGCGGTGGAAGTGACCTCGATCCTCAAGCGCAACAGCTGCGGCAAGGCGCTCGACATCGCCCGCCTGGCGCGCGACATGATGGGCGGCAATGGGATCAGCGACGAGTTCGGCGTGGCGCGCCACCTGGTCAACCTCGAGGTGGTCAACACCTACGAAGGCACGCACGACATCCACGCGCTCATCCTGGGCCGCGCGATCACCGGCATCGCCGCGTTCAACTGACGTTTCCTTTACCCGGCGGACATCGCCGGTACAGGGGGGTGGGGTATATTACTAACCGATCGGTCAGTAATTGCCCCCACCCATGCCCACGAACCGCCCGTCAGACGAACCCGCCACGCACCGCCGTGCGCGGCGCAAGGAGGCGCGCCCGGGCGAACTGATCGAGGCCGCCCTTCACCTGTTCGTGGAGAAGGGCTTTGCCGCCACCCGCGTCGAAGAGGTGGCCGCGCACGCCGGTGTGTCCAAGGGCACGCTGTTCCTGTACTTCCCGAGCAAGGAAGACCTGTTCAAGGCCGTGGTGCGCGAGAACATCGCGGGCCGCTTCACCGAGTGGAACGAGGAATTCGAGCAGTTCACCGGTGACAGCGTGGAACTGGTGCGCTACGCCATGCAATCCTGGTGGGAGCGCATCGGCATGACCCCGGCCTCCGGCATCACCAAGCTGGTGATGAGCGAGGCAGGCACCTTCCCCGAAATCGCGGCCTTCTACCAGCAGGAGGTCATCGGCCCCGGCCATGCGCTGATCCGCCGCATCCTGCAGCGCGGCGTGGATCGGGGCGAGTTCCGTGACCTGCCGCTGGACTACGCGGTCTACAGCCTGATCGCACCCATGATCTTCCTGCTGATGTGGAAGCACTCCATGGCGCCGTGCTGCCCGCCGTCGCACCAGCTCGACCCGGTTTCTTTCATCGACACGCAGGTCGACCTGATCCTGCGCGGCATGCTCAAGCACCCCCGACCATGACCACCTCGCGTACCCGGACGTTCATCTACTGGCTGCTGCCGGTGCTGCTGGTTGCCGGCCTGGCCTGGGGCGTGGTGCGTGCGCTCGACAAGCGGGCCACCAAGGCCGAGCAGGCGCAGGCCGCAGCCCAGGCGCTGCAGACCGCGCCGGTCTACGAGGTGAACGAACGCGACGTGGTGCGCGTGCGCAGCGTGGCGCTGTTGCAGACAGCCAGCGTCTCGGGCTCCATCGAAGCACTGCAGACAGTGGCGATCAAGGCCCGTGTGGCGGGCGAGCTGCAAGGCCTCACCAAACGCGAGGGCGACAGCGTCGCGGCGGGCGAGGTGGTGGCACGCATCGATCCCACCGAGGCCCAGGCGCGCGTGCGCCAGGCCGAGCAGCAGGCCGAGTCGGCCCTGGCGCAGGTGCGCATCGCGCAACGCAGCCAAGCCAACAACCAGGCCCTGGTCCAGCAAGGCTTCATCTCGGCCACGGCGCTGGAGAACTCGCAGGCCAACCTGGCCGCGGCCGAGGCCACGCACCGCGCGGCCGTGGCGGCGCTGGACATTGCGCGCAAGGGGCTGGGTGACACCGTGCTGCGTTCTCCCATCGCGGGGCAGATCGCTGCACGGCTGGTGCAGAACGGCGAGCGCGTGGGCCTGGACGCCCGCGTCGTGGACGTGGTGGACCTCTCGGCCTTCGAGATGGAGGCAGCGCTCAGTCCCTCGGATGCCGCGAGCGTGCAGGTGGGCCAGAAGGCGCGGTTGCAGGTGGAGGGTCTGGCCGCACCGGTGGACGCCACCGTGGTGCGCATCAACCCCAGCGTGCAACCCGGCAGCCGCAGCGTGCTGGTGTACCTGCGCCTGCCGGCAACCTCCGGCATGCGCCAGGGCCTGTTCGCGCGCGGCGAGATTCTGGCCGGCAGCACAGCCGCGCTCGCGGTGCCGGCATCGGCCGTGCGCAACGACCGCCCCGCGCCTTACGTGCAGGTGGTGCGCGAAAACACGGTGCGCCACGTGAATCTGCCCGAGCCGCTGCCACCGCGGGGCCTGGCCGATGGCGTGCCACACCAGGCCGTGCCCATGCTGGCCGATGGTGACGTGGTCCTGGCCGCCACGGCCGGTGCCATTCGCGACGGCACGCGCGTGAAACTCGCGGCCACGCCGACGAACAGCCCCAACTGAACAGGCGCACACCGCGATGTGGTTCACCCAGGTCTCGCTGCGCAACCCGGTCTTTGCGACCATGGTGATGCTGGCCTTCGTGGTGCTGGGCGCTTTCTCGTACCAGCGTCTGCAGGTCGACCAGTTCCCGAACATCGACTTCCCGGTGGTGGTGGTGACCACCGCCTACCCCGGCGCCTCGCCCGAGATCGTGGAGAGCGAGGTCACCAAGAAGGTGGAGGAGGCTGTCAACGCCATCGCAGGCGTGAACACGCTCACCTCGCGCAGTTACGAGGGCAGCTCGGTGGTGATCATCGAGTTCCAGCTCACGGTCGACGGTCGCAAGGCCGCCGACGACGTACGCGAGCGCATCGGCATCCTGCGCCCGCTGCTGCGCGACGAGGTGGAAGAACCGCGCGTGCTGCGCTTCGACCCGGCCAGCCGCGCCATCTGGTCGGTGGCGGTGGTGCCCGAGGCGGTGAACGGCGCGCGCGCGCCCAGCCCGGTGGAACTCACCACCTGGGCCGAACAGGTGCTCAAGAAGCGGCTGGAGAACGTGCGCGGCGTGGGTGCCGTCAACCTGGTGGGCGGTACCGAGCGCGCCATCAACATCGAGCTCGACCCGGTGGCCATGCAGGCCCTGGGCGTGACGCCCGAGCAGGTGAACGCCGCGCTGCGCAGCGACAACCAGGACGTGCCGGTGGGCACGCTCAAGACGCGCGACGCCGAGCGCGTGGTGCAGGTGCTCTCGCGTGCACAGAACCCGCGCGACTTCGAAAACATCATCGTCACCCGCCGCGGCGGCACACCGGTGCGTCTGGGCCAGGTGGCGCGCGTGGTGGACGGCACGCAGGAGGTGGAGAGCCTGGCGCTCTACAACGGCCAGCGCACGCTGCTGCTGCAGGTGCAGAAATCGCAGGATGAAAACACCATCGCCGTGGTCGATGGCCTCAACGCCGCCATCCAGGCCGTGGGGCCCGAGTTGCCCGCGGGCGTGAAGCTCGAACCCATTGCCGACGGCTCGCGCCCGATCCGCGTGTCGGTGCAGAACGTGCGCCAGACCCTGATCGAGGGCGCCATCCTCACGGTGCTGATCGTCTTCCTGTTCCTCAACTCCTGGCGCTCCACCGTCATCACCGGGCTCACCCTGCCGATCGCGGTGATCGGCACCTTCTTCTTCATGAACCTGCTCGGGTTCACGATCAACATGATCACGCTGATGGCCCTCACGCTGTCGGTGGGCCTGCTGATCGACGACGCCATCGTCGTGCGCGAAAACATCGTGCGCCACGTGCAGATGGGCAAGAAGCCGTTCCAGGCCGCCATGGACGGCACGCAGGAGATCGGGCTGGCTGTGCTCGCCACCACGCTGTCGATCGTGGCGGTGTTCCTGCCCATCGGCTTCATGGGCGGCATCATCGGCAAGTTCTTCCACGAGTTCGGCATCACCATGGTGGCGGCCGTGCTGATCTCGATGCTCGTGAGCTTCACGCTCGACCCGATGCTGTCCTCGGTGTGGCACGACCCGGCGATCGACGCGCACGGCAAGCCGCCCGGCAAGGGCCTGTACGACCGCACGCTGGGTCGCGTCACGCATTGGTTCGATCGCTTCCAGGACGACCTCGCCGAGGGTTATCAGGGCGCGCTGCGCTGGTCGCTCAAGCACAAGCTGGCCACGCTCGGGCTCGCGCTGGCCACCTTCGTCTCCAGCATCTTCATGCTGCCGCTGCTGGGCACCGAGTTCGTGCCCAAGGCCGATTTCTCCGAAACCTCGTTGAGTTTTCACACACCGGTGGGTTCGTCGATCCAGGCCACCGAAGCCAAGGCGCGCGAGGTGGAGTCCATCCTGCGCGAGTTCCCCGAGGTGCGCTACACCCTGGCCACCATCAACACCGGCAACGCGCAGGGCCCCATGTACGCCAGCGTCTACGTGCGCCTGGTGGACCGCAAGGACCGCTCGCGAAATGCCGACGCCATGTCGGCCCTGCTGCGCGAACGCCTGCGCAGCGTGCCGGGCATCACCGTCACGCACGTGGGGCTGCTCGACGCCGTGGGCGGCAACAAGCAGATCGAGTTTTCGCTGCAGGGCGACGACCTGGGCGAGCTGGAGCGGCTCAGCCGCCTGGTGCGCGAGAAGCTCGAACCCATTGTCGGCCTGGTCGACCTCGACGCCAGCGTGAAGCCCGACAAACCCACGGTGGACGTGGTGCTCAACCGCGAGCTCGCTTCCGACCTCGGCCTGTCCACCGCCGCCGTGGGTGGCGCGCTGCGCACCCTGGTGGCCGGCACCACGGTGGGCAACTGGCGCGCGCAGAACGGCGAGACCTACGACGTGATCGTGCGCCTGGCGCCGGACGCGCGCCAGCGCACCACCGACCTCGCTCAGCTGCCGCTCATGGTGGGCAGCGCGGCCGACGGCACCGCGCGCACGGTGCCGCTGTCGCAGGTGGCGCAGCTGGTGGAGACCACCGGTCCGAACCAGATCAACCGCAAGAACCTCAACCGCGAGGTGGCCTTCAACGCCAACGTCTATGGCCGATCGGCCGGCGAGGTCACGGCCGACATCCGCGCAGCGCTGGACGGCATCGCGCTGCCGCCGGGCTATCGCTACGAGTTCGGCGGCTCCACCAAGAACATGCAGGAATCCTTCAACTACGCGCTGTCGGCGCTGGCGCTGGCCATCATCTTCATCTACATGATCCTGGCCAGCCAGTTCCAGAGCTTCCTGCAGCCGCTCTCGCTCATGACCTCGCTGCCGCTCACGCTCATCGGCGTGGTGCTGGCGCTGCTGATGTTCGGCTCCACCATGAGCATGTTCTCCATCATCGGCATCGTGCTGCTCATGGGTCTGGTGACCAAGAACGCCATCCTGCTGGTGGACTTCGCCATCCGCGCCCGCGAAGGCCGCGCCGGCGGGCCCGCGCTGCCACGCGACGAGGCCCTGCTGCTGGCCGCCAAGGTGCGGCTGCGTCCGATCCTCATGACCACGCTGGCCATGGTGTTCGGCATGGTGCCGCTGGCCTTTGCGCTCACCGAGGGCTCGGAGCAGCGCGCGCCCATGGGCCAGGCCGTCATCGGCGGCGTCATCACCTCGTCGCTGCTGACGCTGGTGGTGGTGCCCGTGGTGTATGGCTACCTCGACGACTTCGCCGCCTGGTTGCGCCGCAAGGCGGGTCTGCCGCCCGCCTTCACCGCGCCGAGCGGGTCCGCCTCCTAAAATTTGCGGGTTTTGCCGAACACACCTGGAGAACCGAGATGAACACCGCGATGAGCCTCGAGCAGGCCCGCTTCAACATGATCGAGCAACAGATCCGCCCCTGGGAGGTGCTCGACGCCCGCGTCCTCGACCTGCTGGCCCGCGTGCCGCGCGAGGCCTTCGTGCCCGAGGCGCACCGCGCCCTGGCCTTCGCCGACCTGGAACTGCCGCTGACCGGTGACGCCTGCATGCTGGCGCCGCGCGTGCAGGCTCGTCTGGTGCAGGACCTGGCGCTCCAGCCCACCGACAACGTGCTCGAGATCGGCACTGGCAGCGGCTACACCGCCGCCCTGCTCGCCAGCCTCTCGCAGCGTGTGGTCAGCATCGAGATCGACCCCGCGCTGGCCCGCGGCGCACGCGAGAACCTGCAGCGCGCCGGGATCGGCAACGTGCAGGTGCGCGAGGGCGATGCTTGCGCAAACGACTTCGCCCTGTGCCGCACCGACGCGCCGTTCAACGCCATCGTGCTGGGCGGCTCGGTCGCCGAGGTGCCGCCCGCGCTGCTGAGCCTGCTCGCCCCGGGCGGACGCCTGTTCGCGATCGTCGGCGAGGAACCGGTGATGCGCGCCACGCTCATCACGCGCCGCGCCGAGGCCGACTTCCACACCGCCCAGCCCTGGGACACGGTGGCACAGCGCTTGCGGAACTTCCCGGCGCCGTCGCGCTTCCGTTTCTGAGCCGACGCGCACCATGCAGGCCATCACCCCCGCCCAGCTCGACGACTGGGTCCGCCAGCACCAGACGGACGGCGCCGCGCTGCCCGTGGTGCTCGACGTGCGCGAGCCCTGGGAGCTGCAGACCGCCAGCGTCACACCGCAAGGCTTCGAGCTCGTGCACATGCCGATGCGCAGCATTCCGCAACGCCTGGGCGAGCTCGACCCCGAACGGCCCATCGCCTGCCTGTGCCACCACGGTGCGCGCAGTGCGCAGGTCACGCACTTCCTGACGAACCAGGGCTTCACCCAGGTCGTCAACATCCATGGCGGTATCGACCTGTGGTCGCGCGAGCGCGACCCCTCGGTACCGCTCTACTGACCATCCCCGCCCAAGGACCCCGACCATGCACGCCGCCCTGCCCGACCGCCGCCCCGCCCGACGACGACTGCATCCGCTCGTGCTGGCCGCCTGCCTGGCCCTGGGCGGCATGTCGGCGGCGCAAGCGCAGAGCCTGGCCGAGCTGTTCGAGGCCGCGCGCGGCTACGACGCCACTTACCTGGCCGCGCGCTCGCAGTACGACGCCAACCTGGCGCAGTCCGCGCAGGCGCGTGCCGGGTTGCTGCCCGAGGTGGGCCTGGGTGCCGGCGCCAACTGGAGCCGCCGCGACAGCAACAACAACCTGCTCGACGGCACGAGCAACAGCCAGAACGTCACGCTCTCGGCCAGCCAGCCGCTCTACCGCCCCGCCAACAAGCTCGCCAACTACCAGGCCCAGCTGTCGATCGACATCGCCCAGGCCCAGCTCACGCAGGCCGAGCAGGACCTGATCATCCGCACCTCGCAGGCCTACTTTGACGTGCTCGCGGCGCAGGACACGCTGACCTTCGTGCGTGCGCAGAAAACCGCCGTGGCCGAGCAGCTGGCCGCCGCACGGCGCAACTTCGAGGTCGGCACCGCGACCGTGACCGACGCCCGCGAGGCGCAAGCCAGCTTCGACCTGGTGGTCGCGCAGGAAATCGCTTCGGAAAACGACCTGCGCGTCAAGCGCCTGGCACTTGACCAGCTGGTGGGCCGCAGCGGGGTCACGCCGCGCCCGCTGGCCGCCCCCGTGAACCTGCCGCCGCTGCAGCCCGCCGAGCCGCAGGCCTGGCTCGAGCGCGCCGGCGAGAACCACCCCACCGTGCTGCAGGCGCGTCGCAACCTGGAGATCGCACAGCTCGAAACACAGCGTGCCGAGGCGGGTCACAAGCCCACGCTGGACCTCGTGGGCCAGTACCAGGTCAGCCGCGCACCCTCGAGCATCCAGGGCATCCCGGGCAACGTGCGCAACAACAACGCCAGCGTCGTCCAGGGCATCCCGGGCAACGTGCGCAACAACAACGCCAGCGTCGGCCTGCAATTCAACCTGCCGCTGTTCGCGGGCTTCGCGATCCAGAACCGTGTGAAGCAGACGCTCGCGCTGGAGGAAAAGGCCCGCGCCGATCTCGAATCGGCGCGCCGCGGTGTCGACCTCGCCACGCGCAGCGCCTTCTTCGGTGTGGTCTCGGGCCAGGGCCAGGTCAAGGCGCTGGAAGCCGCCGAAGCGTCCAGCCAGAGCGCGCTCGAAGCCAACCAACTCGGATACCAGGTCGGCGTTCGCATCAACATCGACGTGCTCAACGCCCAGAGTCAGCTGTTCCAGACCAAGCGCGACCTCGCGCAGGCGCGCTACAACGTGCTCCTGGGCACGCTGCGGCTGAAGCAGGCGAGCGGAGAGCTCACGCCCACGGATCTGCAGCCGGTGGATGCGCTGCTGGCGCGCTGAGGCAGCCAGCGCGGGCGGGGCGGCCCGACCCGCGAGCCAGAACCGATAAACTCCCGCGATGCCCGCCCAACCCCCCTCCGGAGACGACGTGCAAGCCGTCAACGTGCTGTGCATCAAATGGGGCCGCAAGTACGGCCCCGAATACGTCAACAAGCTCCACAGCATGGTGTCGCGGCACCTGCAGCGGCCGTTCCGCTTTGTCTGCCTCACCGACGACGGTACCGGCATCGATCCGTCCATCGAAGTCAAGCCGATCCCGGCCGTGGGGTTCGACGAATTCGACCAGCGCAAACCCTGGACCTTCGGTCACGGCTGGCTCAAGCTCACGAGCTTTGCCGATCCGCTGTACGACCTGAAGGGCCGCACGCTCTTCCTCGACCTCGACATCGTCATCGTCGACAGCCTGGATCCGTTCTTCGATGAGCCGGGCGAGTTCATCGTGATCAAGGAATGGGACAAGCAGGACGGCACAGGCAACACCTCGTGCTACCTCTACACGATCGGCGCCCACACCGACGCGCTCGAACATCTCAAGCGCGGCTACCCGCAGTCCATCGCTGACGTGCGCAACGAGCAGGAATACATCACCGGCTTCCTGGGCCGCCAGGGCAAGGTGCGCTACTGGCCCGAGGGCTGGTGCGTGAGCTTCAAGCGCCATTGCATGCGCCGTGGCCTCATGGGCTGGTTCCAGCCACCGGTGATTCCACCGGGCGCGCGGATCATCGCTTTCCACGGCAAACCCAATCCGCCCGACGCCATCGCCGGCGTGAGCGGCAAGTGGTACCGGCGCGTGCTACCCACGCAATGGGTGGCCGACCACTGGCGTTGAGCCCGCCGCGCGCCACCGCCGCGCTGCGCGCCTGGCGGCTGCTCATGCGCGGACTCGCGCTCCCCCTGCTGGGCTGGTTCTGGTGGCGCGGTCGGCGCGAGCCAGGCTACCGCGAACGGCTGCGCGAACGGCTGGGTTTCATCCCGGTAGAGCCACGCCACATGGGCGGCCTGTGGCTGCACGCCGCCTCGTTGGGTGAGGTGCAGGCCGCGCGGCCCTTGATCGAAGCCTTGCTGCAGGAATGGCCGGACCACACGATCGTGGTCACCACACAGACACCCACCGGCCTGGGCGCCTTGCGTGCCGCCTGGGGGGATCGCATCGCGCACCGTTACGCGCCGCTCGACACGCCGGGCGCGGTGAGCCGCTTTCTGGACCGCCTGCAACCGCAGGCGCTGGTGCTGATCGAGCGCGAACTCTGGCCGCAGTGGCTGTTCGCCTGCGCCGATCGGGCCATGCCGCTGGTGCTGTTGAACGCGCGCCTCACCGAGGCTGCGGCGCGCCGCTACCAACGATGGCGGGGCGTGATGGCCCACGCCTGGCCGCGCCTGCAGGTGGCCGCGGTCGACGCGGCCAGCGGCACGCGGTTCGCGGCGCTCGGTGTGCCAGCGTCGCAACTGGCCGTGAGCGGCAACCTCAAGTTCGACATCGCCCCACCAGCCAACCTGCCACCTCTGCCGCCCGATCTGCAGGGCCGCCCACTGGTGGTGGCGGGCAGCACCCACGAAGGCGACGAGGCCGTGTGGCTGACGGCCTGGCAGGCCATCGCCAGGACGCATCCCGACGCGTTGCTGGTGCTGGTACCACGCCACCCGCAGCGCTTTGACGACGTGTCGCAGGCGCTGAGCCGCGCTGGCTGGGCCCACGCGCGGCGCAGCCGCGGTGAGGCGGTGCGCGCCGAACACCACGTGCTGCTGGCCGACACCATGGGCGAGCTGCTGTTCTGGTACCGCCACGCGGCGTTGTGCTTCGTGGGGGGCACGCTTGCGCCCGTGGGCGGGCACAACCCCCTGGAGCCCTTGTCGCTGGGGCAGCCCGTGTTGTTCGGCCCGCACACGCACAACGCGCCCGCGCTGTTCGACGAGGCTGCGCAATCGGGAGCCGGCCTGTGCGTGGACGATGCCGCGACGCTGCAAGCCGCCGTCACACAGGCACTGGCAAACCCCGCTGGCTGGATGGCGCGCGGCAAAGCCGCGCAGGCACTGATGGCGCGCCACCGCGGTGCGACCGCGCGTTGCCTGAGCACGTTGCACGCAGCCATCGGGTTGGTGCGAGCGCAACGCCTTTGCAACGTGGTGGCCGGCACGCTCGACGACGGCAGCATCGTGTGGCGCGATCCCGCGCGTGCGGCCACTCTGTCACCCCGTGATTTCGCGCCGCCCGCGGACAAGGCGGGCGATGCACCGCAGGCGTCCGCGCAAGCCGTGCAACGCCTGGCCACTGGCAGCGGTCGCGGACAGGCCGCGCTGGTGCCCTCGCCCTTGGGCGCGTACGTGCTGCGCCACTACCGCCGCGGTGGCCTGGTGGCACGCCTGAGCGACGATCGCTTCGCCCACGAACCCGTGCACCGCGGCCGCGCCATGCGCGAATTCGCGCTGCTGCGCCTGATGCAGGCCTGGGATCTGCCCGTGCCCGCACCCGTGGCCGCCAGGCACCATCCTCACGCCTTCAGCTACAGCGCCGACATCGCCGTGGCGTGGCTGCCCGGCACGCGCAACCTCGTGCAATGCCTGCGCGAGGCGCGACCCACACCCGACACCTGGGCGGCTCTGGGCGATGCGATTCGACAGCTGCACGCGCGCCAGATCTTCCACGCCGACCTCAACGCCCACAACCTGCTGCTCGACACCCAGGGCCAGGCCTGGGTGGTGGATTTCGACAAATGCGAACGCCGACCCGGTGACGAATGGAAAGCCACCAATCTGGCCCGCCTGCTGCGCTCGCTGCGCAAGGAAGCGAAGCGCGAGCCGGTGTTTCATTGGCATGAAGACGACTGGGCCTTGCTGAACAAGGCATACCGGACGCACCGGGAGCCGGAATCCACATGACCCTGGAACGATCACTCACCCTCGCAGCACAGGCGAGCCTTGCACTGGTGTTCCTTGCCTTCCCGATGTCGGTGGCGCTGGCCAACGTCGGCCTGCTGCTGATGCTGGCATTCTGGTTGCCCACCCTGGCGTGGCCTGGCGCGCGCTCTCGATTGCGTGAGGCGATGCGCAACCCGCTGGCTGTGTGCGCTGTGGCCCTGTTTGCATGGATTCTGCTCGCCAGTGCCTGGTCCCCGGCCCAGGACAGGGACATCCTTGGTTTCTGGCAGAAGTACCTCAAGTTCCTGATGGTGCCGGTGTTCATTGCGCTGATGCACGATGAAGCGGTGCGCCGCCGGTGCTGGCAAGGCTTTGCATTGGCGCTTCTGATCACGCTCACCATCTCATGGCTGGATGTGTTCCTCGACTTCCCATGGACACGGGGCCACCGCATGGGTCTGGCGTCCGATCACACCGTCTTCAAGGACTACATCTCGCAGGGCCTGATGATGACACTGTTCACCACGATATGCGCCTTCACGGTGGTCACCTCTGCGTCACGCGTGAAGCAGGCGATGGCCATGGCCCTCTGGGTGCTGGCCGCAATATCGATCGTCGCCCTCTCCCATGGGCGCACGGGGTACTTGACGCTGACCGCCGCCACCGTGGTATTCGGTCTGACCTTCGTGGCCTCGCGCTCACGCATGCAGGCCTGGTCGATCGGTGCCGGGTTGTTGGTCCTGATCCTGATGACCTGGTGGCTCTCGCCGGTTCTGCACGAGCGGCTGGCCAACGCCTGGACAGACGCAATGGCCGCCTTGGCACAGTCCGGCCTGGGGAACGTGACGTCCGCCGGGGCGCGCGTGGAGATGATCAAACTGGCACTCAGCGCGGCGGGAGAAGCACCCTTCTTCGGCCAAGGCACGGCGGCATACCCGGTGCTTGCCAGCAAGTATTTTTCGACCGTCGAGTGGTGCTCGGTGACCTGCCCACACCCGCACAACCAGTTCCTGTTCTTCCTGGTCGAGCAAGGCCTCATCGGCCTGAGCCTCTTTCTGGCCTACCTGGCCGTCATCGGGCGCACGGCCTTGCGGCAACCACCCGCACACAAGGCCTTCACACTGGCCTTCGTGGCCGTGGCTGTCGTGGCGGCCAGCACGCACAGTGCCTTCTGGCTCTCCACAGAAAGCCACTGCCTCATCCTCATGAGCGCACTCATCATGGCAGGGCTGCGTGCGCGGCGGACGGCGGGAGCGCCGACATGACCGCGCTCACCATCGCCTTCCACTCCAACCAGCTTTCGCTGCGCGGCACCGAGGTTGCCTTGTACGACTACGCCGAGGGCGCAGAACAACAGCTCGGCCATCGCAGCGTGGTGCTGTACCCGGCCGACAGCGCACACAACGATCCGCAGGCGGTCGACAGATTCGCACACCGCTTCGAGCTGCTGTGCTACCGAGACCGAAGCGAAATCGATGGGCTTTTGCAGCGCTGTGGTGCGAACCTGCTTTACGCCATCAAGGCCGGGCGGCCTGACGGCTTGCTCTCGCTGCGTGTGCCAACCATGGTCCACGCGGTGTTCCCCACCGCGCCGCGCCAGGCGCACGGCGCGTCCTTTGCCTTCATTTCCAACTGGCTCAGCGAGCGCTGTTCGCGCGGCAACATTCCAGCCGTTCCACACATCGTCACGCTGCCTGCGGTCGATGACGACCTGCGCGCCGAACTGGGCATTCCCGATGAGGCCACGGTGCTGGGTTGCCACGGCGGTGCAAAAAGCTTCGACGTGCCTTGCGCCGTCGAGGCCGTGCGTCGCGTTCTCGACACCGCCCCCGCGGTGTGGTTCGTCTTCCTCAACATCGAGCGTTTCGTGGATCACCCGCGAGCGATCTTCCTGCCTGGCACCGGTGACCTGCTGCGCAAGACGCGCTTCATCAACAGTTGCGACGCCATGCTGCACGCGCGCCTGCAGGGCGAATCCTTCGGCCTGGCGTGCGGCGAGTTCTCGGTGCGCAACAAGCCGGTGTTCACCTACGCATACAGCAAGCACCGCCATCACCTGGCCGTGCTGGGCGACGCGGGCTGGCCTTACCACGACGCCGACGGTCTGGTGCACGCCATCACCACGCTCGACAAGATTGCCGTGCGCGCCGGCCATTGGGACCGCTACACCGCGCTCTACAACCCCGCGCGCGTGATGAACCTGTTTGACCGGCACCTGATCCAGCCCGCGTTGCGCAACCCCGACCGCCGCCACCCGCAACTGACGATCGGCTGGCGCGATACGCTCGCATACTGGCAACTCAAACTGGAAATGCGCCTGGGCGGCAACTGAGCCGCGCTGAGCCGGATCCGATACTGCGCTCAGCGGCGCGCCAATTCGCTCGCGGCGTCGACATCGTAGTGCAGCGCGGCGTAACGGAAGAAGGTTTCCAGCGCGATGAACTGTGCGTACAGGAACCCCGGCCCCCCGCACAGGAAGGCGCGCTGGAACAGATAGACGCGCAGGAACACCACGCCGCCCATCACCAAGCCCCGCAGCACACCGCCTTTCTTGCCCTGCGCACCACGCTTGGCCGCGCCGAGTTGCACGTACTGCGCGAGCTTGCGCAGGCTGCCGTACACCGTGGGACGCGAGTGGTGCAGCAGTCGCTCACGCAACGAACGAACCGGCACCGAGTGACGCAGCACCGGCGCCTCGTGCACCACACCCTCGAAGCGTTCCAGCGTTTCGCGCTTGAACAGACGTTGTATGCCGCCGCGTGGCTTCATGCGCGATAGCGCGCGGCCAAAGGCCACCTCGTCCCACCACACGCGCCAGGCTGCGTCATCGCCCGATGCGACCGCGGCTTCGATCTCGGCACGCAGCGCGGGCGATATCTCCTCGTCAGCGTCGAGGAAGAAAACGAAATCGGTATGCAGCCGTTGCAACGCGCGCGTGCGCTGCAGCGCAAACCCCTGCCAGTCGGCGTGCAGATGCACTTCGGCACCCAGCGCTGCGGCTTTCTCGCGCGTTCCGTCGGTGCTGCCGCTGTCGACCACGACCAGTTGATCGGCGAATGCGGCGCTTCGCAGGCAGGCCTCGATGCGCTGCGCTTCGTTGAGCGTGAGGACCGCAATGCCCAGCGTGGGACGAGGTACGTCAGGCATCGTGCCTCCAGCGCAGCAACCCCACCCACCGCCCCGCCATGCGCGCCAGCAGCCGCGGCGACCACGCGATGGCACGCAGTGGCAGGACCAGCGTGGTGCCCGCCAGCACACGCCAGCGCTGGCTGCGCGCCTGCGTCACCGAGCGGTGCTTGGCGGTGTAGATGAGCTTGGATTGCGCGTGGTGGTAGCCGCGCAGGTATTCGCTTTTCCACGGTTTGCTGCCCTTGACCGAGCCGCGCGCTCGGTGCACCGCGGCCACGGCGGGCCAGACCACGATGGGACGGCGCGCCTGGAACAGGCGCAGGCAGAGATCGTCGTCTTCGTAGTAGAGAAAGAAGCGTTCGTCGAAGAAGCCCACGCCGTCGAAGCGCTCGAGGCGAAACAGCATGGCCGCGCCAACCACGAAACCCACGCAGGCCGGCGCGTCGGCGCCGGGGCCGCTGGACTTCCACAGCACATTGGGCCAGCGGTAGTTCACGTCGGGCTGTCCGGGGGCGCCTTCGAGCTGCGGGGCCAGGATGGCCGCTTCGGGCATGTCGTGCGCAGCGCGGACCAGCGCACCCAGTCCATCGGGCGTCACCTCGCAATCGGGGTTGAGCAGGAAAGCGAAGGGCGTCTTCACCTGCGCCAGCGCACGGTTGTTCGCGGTGCCGAAGCCGAGGTTGCGACCATGCTCGAGCACCACGGCGTGCGGCCAGCGCGCGCGCGCCTTGGCGGGTGTGCCGTCGCCACTGCCGTTGTCGGAGACCACCACGTGCGGGCAGTGTGCGATCAGCGCGTCGAGCGCATCGAGGCAGTGGGCACTGTGGTAGGTCACCAATACCACCGTGACCTGATCGAGCGGATCGCCGGCGTTCATGTCAATGGGCGCTGGCACCGACCACCGCGTCGGGTTTGGCCCGCTTGAGCAGTTCGAGCATGGTGCTCTCGATGCGCTTGAGCGCCTCGGGTGTCTGACCTTCGAAGCGCAGCACCAGCACCGGTGTGGTGTTGGAGGCGCGGATCAGACCGAAGCCGTCGGGCCAGTCCACGCGCACGCCGTCGATGGTGGACAACTGCGCGGGCGCATCGAAGCGCGCGAGATCGACTAGCGTCTTCACCACCGCATGCGGCTCGCCTTCGGCGCAGGCCACGTTGAGCTCGGGCGTGCTGTGGCTGGTGGGCAGGGCTTCGAGCACCGCGCTGGCGTCGGCGTGGCGGCTCAGGATCTCGAGCAGGCGCGCGCCCGCATAGGTGCCATCGTCGAAACCGAACCAGCGCTCCTTGAAGAAGATGTGGCCGCTCATTTCACCACCGAGCGGGCTGTCGAGCTCCTTCATGCGCGCCTTGATCAGCGAGTGGCCGGTCTTGTAGATGTGTGGCACGCCCCCCGCGGCCTCGATGGCCGGGCCCAGGCGCTGCGAGCACTTCACGTCGTAGATGATGTTGCCACCCGGCACGCGCGAGAGCACGTCCTGCGCGAACAGGATCATCTGGCGGTCGGGGAAGATGTTGTCGCCCCGCTTGGTGACGATGCCCAGGCGGTCGCCGTCGCCGTCGAACGCGAGGCCGAGTTCGGCATCGGTCTCGGCCAGCGTGCGGATCAGGTCGCGCAGGTTCTCGGGCTTGCTGGGGTCGGGGTGATGGTTGGGGAAGTTGCCGTCGACCTCGCTGAAGAGTTCAATCACCTCGCAGCCCAGGGCACGCAAGATCGCCGGTGCCGACGCCCCTGCCACGCCGTTGCCGCAGTCGACCACGATCTTCATCGAGCGCGCGAGCTTGACATCGCCCACGATGCGGTCACGGTAAGGGCCCTCGATGTTGACGTTGCGCACGCGCCCCCCATCGGCACGCAGGCCACCTTCGCTCTCGATCAGCTTGCGCAGTGCCTGAATGTCCTCACCGTAGATGGCACGGCCGCCCAGCACCATCTTGAAGCCGTTGTAGTCCTTGGGATTGTGGCTGCCTGTGACCTGAATGCCACTGTTGCACAGCGTGGCGGCCGCGAAGTACAGCATGGGCGTGGTCACCATGCCGACATCGATCACGTCGATGCCTGCCGCCACCAACCCACGGATCAGGGCCGATGACAGCGCCGGCCCGCTCAAGCGTCCGTCGCGTCCCACGGCCACGCTGCGCTCGCCCTGCTGCCGCGCCACGGTGCCAAAGGTCAGACCCAGGGCCTCGGCCACACGCTCGTCGAGGGTGCTGGGCACGATGCCGCGCACGTCATAGGCCTTGAAGATGGAGGCGGACACTTGCATGCAGGGGCTCCCGTTTCGATTCCACAAAAGCGGCCATTGTAGAAAGCACGTACTTCACCGCGGCGAAGGATCATGTCCGGAAACGGCGAGTCGGGCGGCCCGCCGTGGCCTAGGATGTACCCCATGGACCAGCCCGAAGCCCTCGACGACGACGCCCGCTACCTGGCGCTGTGCACGCGCGACGCGCGCTTCGATGGCCGCTTCTTCACCGGCGTCACCTCCACCGGCATCTACTGCCGTCCGGTGTGCTCGGTGCGTACGCCACGGCGCGCCAACTGCCGTTTCTTCGACGGCCCGGCACAGGCCGAGCGCGCGGGTTTTCGTCCCTGCCTGCGCTGTCGCCCCGAGCTGGCGCCGCAAGCACGCACCTGGAGCACGCAGGACGCTGGCGAACTGCTGGTGCAACACGCCAGCCGCCTGCTCGACGACCCGGCGCAATGGAGCGGCGACGACGGCCCCGCCATGCAGCGCCTGGCCGCCCGCCTGGGCGTGAGCGATCGACACTTGCGCCGCGTGTTCGAAGCGCGGCTGGGCGTGTCGCCGTTGCAGGTGCTGCACACACGCCGCCTGCTGGCGGCCAAGCAATTGCTCACCGACACCACCCTGCCGGTGGGTGCGGTGGCACAGGCCAGCGGCTTTGCGAGCCTGCGACGTTTCAACGCCGCGCTCAAGGAGCGCTACGGCCTGAACCCGCTCGCGCTGCGGCGGCGTGGCACCGACGTCGGCGGCAGCCGGGCCATCGCATTGGGCTGGCGGCCGCCGTTGGACACCACAGCCATGCTGCGCTTCCTGGCCGATCGACTGCTGCCCGGCGTGGACGCGATCGACCTTGATGCCTTGCGTTACTGGCGCACGCTGCGCATCACCAGTGGTCACGGTACCCACAGCGGCTGGTTCGGCCTGCAGTTCGAACCCGCGCGCCACCGCGTCTGGTTGCACGCCAGCGACGGGCTGTTGCCCGCCCTGCCCGCACTGATCTGGCGCGTTCGAGCGCTGTGCGACCTGGACGCCGACCCGCAAGCCATCGATGCCGTGCTGGGCGCGCACTTCCCCGGCGGCACCGGCCTGCGCGTCCCAGGTGCCATCGACGGCTTCGAGCTTGCGGTGCGCGCGGTGCTGGGCCAGCAGGTCACGGTGGCGGCGGCTCGCACGTTGGCGGCGCGGCTGGTGTCGCGCTTCGGCGAGCCCATCGACACGCCCGACACCGGCCTCACGCGCTTGTTCCCGGCGCCCCAGGCACTGGCCGCAGCCGACGCCGACGCGCTCGGCGAACTGGGCATCGTGCGCCAGCGTCAGGGCGCGATCCAGGCCCTGGCGCGCGCCGTGCACAGCGGCACACTCGACCTCGGCCCGCATGCCGACCCGACACACACCGTTCAGGCGCTGCAAGCCCTGCCCGGCATCGGCGCCTGGACGGCGCAGTACATCGCCATGCGCGCGCTGCGCTGGCCCGATGCCTGGCCCGCGGGCGACATTGCCTTGCACCACGCGCTGGGCCTGCAGGGCACACCGCGCGAGCGCGAACGCGCCTGCGAGGCCGCCGCGCAGGCCTGGCGGCCCTGGCGCAGCTACGCCGTGCTGCGTGCCTGGGCCGGTCTGCATCAACCTTCCACGAGCACGCCATGAAACTGCCCGCCGACCTGCATTGCACCGAGCTTTCCACACCGCTGGGCCAGATGCGCGTGGCCGCCACCGACGATGCGCTGGTGGGCGTGTGGTTCCACGACCAACGCCACGCGCCCGATGCGGCCGTGGTGCAACGATGGAAGCCGAACCCGGCGCACCCCGTTCTGCGCGAAGCGAGGCAACAACTGCTGGCCTACTTCACGCGTCAGCGAACGGTGTTCGATCTGCCGCTGGACCTGTCGACCGGCACGCCGTTCCAGCGCGCGGTGTGGCAGGCGCTGCGCGGCATCGAGGCTGGCCACACGCTGAGCTATGGCGCGCTCGCGCAACGACTGGATGCACCCAGCGCGGTGCGCGCCGTGGCCGCCGCGGTGGGACGCAACCCGCTGTCCATCGTGGTGCCCTGCCACCGCGTGCTGGGCGCGCGCGGCGATCTCACCGGCTATGCTGGCGGGCTGCCGCGCAAGGCCGCGCTGCTGCAACTCGAGGCCGACGCCGCACAACCCCTGCTCGCATGACCCCGCTCCTCCTGCTCGAATTCATCGTCCTGGCCGCGCTCTGGGGCGCGTCCTTCCTGTTCATGCGCCTGGGTGCGGCCGAGTTCGGGCCGGTGGCCACGGCGGGGCTGCGCGTGGGCATCGCGGCGCTGTGCCTGCTGCCGGTGTTCCTGCGGCCTGCGGTGTGGCAAGGCTTCGTGGCGCGTTGGCGGCCCATCCTCATCGTCGGCTTGCTCAATTCGGGGCTGCCCTTCCTGCTGTTCTCGTTCGCGGTGCTGCACATCCCCACCGGCATCTCGGCCATCCTCAACGCCACGGTGCCGCTCACCGGCGCGCTGGTGGCCTGGCTCTGGCTGAAGGACCGCCCGGGTGGTTCGCGCGTGCTCGGTCTGGCAATCGGTTTCGTGGGCGTCACCCTGCTGGTGCTGGGAAAGTCCGGCGTGGATGCGCGTGGCGTGGTGAGCGCGGGTGGCCACGCGATGTCGCTGGTGGCCATGGGTGCCTGCCTGTTGGCCACGCTGTGCTACGGCGTCGCGGCCAGCTTCACCAAGCGCTACCTCACGGGCGTGCACCCGATGGCTTCGGCCACGGGCAGCCAGATCGGCGCCACACTGGCCCTGGCCCTGCCCACCTGGTGGCTGTGGCCTGCGCAGGCACCCGGCGCCGGGGCGTGGCTGGCGGTTGCGGCGCTGGCCGTGCTGTGCACATCGATCGCCTACATCCTGTACTTCCACCTGATCGAGCGCGCCGGCCCGGCCCGGGCGCTGACCGTGACCTTCCTGATCCCGGTGTTCGCGCTGTTCTACGGTGCGGTGTTCCTGGGCGAGACGATCAGCGCCTGGATGCTGACCTGCGGCGTCGTGATCGTCTGCGGCACGGCGCTGTCCACCGGACTGGTGCGGTTGCGGTGGCTGGAACCGGTGCGTTGAGCGCCGATCCACAAGGCGGCATCACACCACTGCGTCAGGCCGCCACCGGCTCGGGCTGAACGCTGGCCTGCAGGTGGGCCAGCGCAGCCTCCACCTGGTCGACCAGAACGAGACACAGATCGCCCGGTTGCAGCCGCTCCAGCGCCGTGTCGATGGCCTTGAATTCGCCCTGGATCTCCAGCACGTCGCGCGCGCGCGTGGCGCCCGCCAGCCCCTCGCGCAGCAGCGCAATCACCTCGCCATCGGCACGGCCACGCTGGCACGCGTCCTGGTAGAGGATCACCTCGTCGAACGCCGCACCCAGGATCTGCGTCTGCTCGCGGATGTCCTGGTCGCGCCGGTCGCCTGCGCCGCTGATGACCACCGAGCGGCGGCGCGCCGGCAGCGCCTCGACCGCCTGCACCAATGCGCGCATGGCGTCGGGGTTGTGGCCGTAGTCGGCGATGACGGTGGCGCCGTGGTGCTCCATCACGTTGAAGCGACCCGGCGCGTTGTGCGAATCGCTCAGGAAGCTCGCCAGGCCGCGACGCACCGCGCCCCAGGACAGGCCGACGCCCCAGGCCGCGCCGATGGCGGCCATCACGTTGTCCACCTGGAAGCCGATCTGGCCATTGCGCGTGATGGGAATGGCGCGCAGGTCGAAGCGCTCGCTGAAGTCACCCTGCTCCACCACCACGCTGCCATCGTCCACATAGACCACGCGGCGGCCCTGCGCGCGGTGTGTGGCCATCACCGGCTGCTGGCGATCGCGCGCGAAGTAGATCACCTCGCCCGGGCAGTTGTGGATCATGTCGGCCACGATCGGGTCGGCCGCATTGAGCACCGCAAATCCCTGGTCGGCCACGTTCTGCACGATCACGCGCTTGAGCACCGCGAGGTCCTCGACGGTGGTGATGTAGTTCAGCCCCAGGTGGTCGCCCGCGCCCACGTTGGTGACGACCGCCACCTGGCAGCGGTCGAAGCCCAGGCCTTCGCGCAGGATGCCGCCGCGGGCCGTCTCGAACACCGCCGCGTCGACGTCGGGGTGGGCCAGCACGTTGCGTGCGCTGCGCGGGCCGGCGCAGTCACCGCTGTCGGTCTGGCGGCCATTGACGTACACGCCATCGGTGTTGGTCATGCCCACGCCCAGGCCGCTGGCAGCCAGCAGGTGGGCAATCAAACGCACGGTGGTGGTCTTGCCGTTGGTGCCGGTCACGGCCACCACGGGAATGCGCCCGTCGTCGCCCGGGGCGAACATGTCGTCGATGACGGCCTTGCCGACATCGCGCGGATGGCCGTAGGAGGGCGAGAGGTGCATGCGCAGGCCAGGCGCGGCATTGACCTCGACCACACCACCGGACTGCTCTACCAGCGGGGCAAGCACGGTTTCGCAGACCACGTCGACACCGCAGATGTCCAGGCCGATCATCTGCGCGGCGGCCACCGCACGCGCGGCCACCTCCGGGTGCACGTCGTCGGTGACGTCGGTGGCGGTGCCACCGGTGCTCAGGTTGGCGTTGTTGCGCAACACCACGCGGCGGCCCTTGGCGGGCACGCTGTCGGCCTGCAGGCCCTGCGTGGCCAGGCAACCCAGGGCGATGTCGTCGAAGCGGATCTTGGTAAGCGCGGTGCCGTGGCCTTCGCCGCGGCGCGGATCGGTGTTCACGCTGTCGACCAGCTCGCGCACGGTGTGCTCGCCGTCGCCGATGACCTGCGGCGGGTCGCGGCGCGCCGCCGCCACCAGGCGATCACCGACCACGAGCAAACGGTAGTCGCTGCCGGGCAGGAATTTCTCGACCATCACATCGCCATAGGCAGCGGCACCGGCGAACGCGGCGTCCAGCTGCTCGCGGGTGTTCACGTTCACCGTGACGCCCTTGCCCTGGTTGCCGTCACGCGGCTTGAGCACCACGGGCAGGCCCACCTCCAGTGCGGCCGCCCAGGCATCGTCGGCGTCGCTCACGGGGCGCCCGGTGGGCACCGGTACACCCGCCGCCTGCAGCAAGCGCTTGGTGAGCTCCTTGTCCTGCGCGATCGATTCGGACACCGCGCTGGTGCGGTCCACCTCGGCGGCCTGGATGCGGCGCGCGCGGCTGCCCCAGCCCAGTTGCACCAGGCTGCCGCTGGTGAGGCGGCGATAAGGAATCCCGCGCGCGACGGCCGCGTTGACGATGGAGCCGGTGCTGGGCCCCAGGCGCTCGTGTTCGTCGAGCTCACGCAATTCGGCCACCGCCGCGTCGAGGTCGAAATCGCCACCGGCCAGCACGGCCTCGATCAGCGCATGGGCGAGGGCCAACGCACGGCGGCCCACGGCCTCCTCGCTGTACTGCACCACCACCTGGTAGACACCCGCATCGACGGTAGCCGAGGTGCGGCTGAAGGTGACCGGACAGCCGGCCTGCGCCTGCAGCGACAGCGTGGCCACCTCAAGCACGTGGGCCAGCGAGAGGGAGCCGCCGGCCTTGTGCAGCGCGCCGGGGTGCGGAAACTGCGCGCGCAGCCGCGCCTCGAAACCGGGCAGGCTGGCCAGCGCGCGCTCGTTGTCGTCGCAGCGCACCACCGTCTCGATGGCGGTGTGGCGGCTCCAGAGGTTGGGCCCGCGCAGGGCCCGGATACGGGTGAGTTCCATCAGGCACTTTCAAGAGGTTCGGTTGTGGTGCTGGCGCGAGCCGTTTCCATGGCACGGCGCACCGGCGCGAGCGCGATCGGGGCTTCACGCGCGAAGGTCTGCAGGCCGGCGCCCATGAGCTCTGGCGAGATGCCCAGCGCCCAGGCCGCGGCCAGTGCGGCCAGCAGCACCGGCGCCTTGTCTTCGGCCGACACGTCCTCGCCGAGCGAGACATCGGTGAGCGCGGCCACGGCGCGCTCGCTCTGGCCGTCGCCCAGCACCACCACGCCATGGCGCAGATACACCGCGCGGCGGTACTGCGCCAGGTGCTCGACGATCACGGGCAGTGCCGGGTCCTGCGCGAAGAAGATCACCTCGCCATCGCACAGGGGCGCCATCTCGGCCACCACCGGGTCGGCGGCGTTGAGCACGGCCACGCCATCGGGCAGGACCACGTCGACCTGCGTGCGCAGCACCTTGAACAGGTGCTCGTCCTCACGGATGTGGAAGGCCTCGAGCGCGGGACTGCCGGTGGCGTCGGTCACCACACCCACGTGGCAGCGGTCGTAGGCCAGGCCTTCGCTGACGATGGTCAGCGGCGGGTTCTCGAACACGGCGGCCTCGACGCCACGATTCATCAGCAGGCGCTTCGCGGCGCGCGCCTGGGAGAAATCGCCGTGCTGCAGCGGGCGGCGCCCCACGAACAGGCCGGCGCGGCAGGCCAGTCCCACCTGCGGTCCATTGAGGTTGGCCAGCCAGGCGATCAGGCGCGCCACCGCGGTGGTGCCGCGGCTGCCCGCCACGCCCACCACCGGCACGCGACCGCTGTCGCCAGGTGCGAACAAGTGATCGACGATGGCGCGTCCCACCGGGCGCGGTGTGCCCACGGCCGGCTTGAGGTGCATCAGCAGCCCCGGGCCGGCGTTGACCTCGACGATCGCACCTCCCTGCTCGTGCAGCGGACGCGAAATGTCTTGCGCAACCAGGTCCACGCCGGCGATGTCGAGCCCGATCACGCGCGCGGCCAGCGCAACCAGGGCGGCCACGTCGGGGTGCACATCGTCGGTGCAATCGATGGCGTGGTTGCCGTTGCGCATGATCAGCACGCGCTCGCCCTCGGCGGGCACGCTGTCGGTTGACTTGCCCTGGCGCTGCAGTTCCACCGCCACTGCGGGGTACTCCTCCAGGCGGATGGCGTTGAGCGGGAAGTCTTCGTTGAGGCCGCGGCGCGGGTCGCTGTTGATCTGGCTGTCGATGAGCTGCAGCACCGTGCTGCGGCCATCGCCCGTCACCCAGGCCTCGTCGCCGCGCGAGGCCGCCACCACACGATCGCCCACCACCAGCAGGCGGTGCTCGAAGCCGCGGATGAACTGCTCCACGATCACGCCGCTGCCTTCCGCATCGGCCACGGCGAACGCGGCCCGGACTTCCTCGGGGCGCGTGAGTTCGAGCGAGACGCCGCGGCCGTGGTTGGCATCGGTCGGCTTCACGACCACCGGCAGCCCGATGTCCTGCGCAGCCTCCCAGGCGGCTTCGGGGCTCTCGACCACGCGGCCTTCGGGCACCGGCACGCCGCAGGCGGCCAGCATGCGCTTGGACAGGTCCTTGTCGCTGGCGATGCTCTCGGCGATCGCGCTGGTGCGGTCGGTCTCGGCCGTCCAGATGCGGCGCTGGCGCGCGCCGTAGCCCAGCTGCACCAGATTGCCGTCGTTCAATCGGATGTGTGGAATGCGCCGGCCGGTGGCCGCGTCGACGATGCTCGCGGTGCTCGGGCCAAGGCACAGGTCGTCCACCAGTTCGCGCAGCTCGTGCACCGCGGCCGCCACGTCGAAGTGTCCGCCGTTGACGGCGACCATGAGCAAGTCGTGTCCCAGCGTGAGGGCGCGTCGCGCCACCTGCTCGTCGCGCGCGCGAAACACCATCTTGTAGACGCCGCGCACCGGTGTGCTGCGGGTCTGGCCGAAGCCGGTCTGCACGCCCGCCATGTTCTGCAGCTCGATCACCACGTGCTCGAGGATGTGCCCCGCCCACGTGCCTTCACGCAGGCGCTGCAGGAAGCCACCGCGCTCGCCCACGCCGCAGTGGTGCTCGATGAGCCCGGGCAGCATGGCCGTCAGGCGCTCGTAGAGGCCGGGCAGTTTGTCCGAAGGAAGGTCTTCGAGTTCGCCGATGTCGAGCCAGCTCTCGAGCACGGGACGGTAGGTCCAGATGTTGGGCCCGCCGAGATAACTCACGCGCAGGAACCGGATGGGATTCTTCATGGTGGGGTTGTCGTGTCAGCACAGCGTGCCTGCATTCGGCGCATCCCGGACAATGCGGGCTCGCCAATACGCGCCCTGACAATTGCCGGAAACATCCGCTTCAATGAATTCACCATCAACCGAAACCGCGCCGGTATTCAGTGCCGGGGAGCAGCCATGGATGCCCACGCTGCGTTCCCGTTTACTGCCCAACGAAGACGTTTCAAGTTGGCTGCAGCTTGACCTCGATTCGCAATTGAATTTTTCGGCCGGCGTGCTGGTGCTGACGACCCAACGGCTGTTGAGCTGGGAGCCCGGCGGGGCCGCTGCCGGCTGGCGTGAATGGCCCCTGGAGCCAGAATTGTGCTTGAAGCACAGCGATTTCGCTGGGGTTGCGCAGTTGAGTCTGCACAACGAAATGCAACGTCTGGGCACTTGGCGTTGCACGGCGACGCAAAACCCGCGTCTCGTTCGATTTGTCGCTGATTTCGGACAAAAACTGCAGCGATTGAAAACCGGTTCGCCCGCCACGGCGACCGTGAAATCGCCCACGCAGCACTGCGATTTGTGCAATGCAGAATTGTCGCCAAACAGCGACGAGTGTCCGCAATGTGCGCGGGAACAACACACCCCTCCTTCGACCTGGGTCTTGTTGCGTTTGTGGCGCTTTGCCCGGCCATACCGCGGCCAGCTGGCGCTCGGTTTCGGGCTCACGCTGGCGGCCACCGCGGCCACGCTGGTGCCGCCTTACCTGGCCATGCCGCTGATGGACGATGTGCTCATCCCGTTCCAGAGCGGGCAACGCATAGACCCCATGCAGGTGGCCTGGTTGCTCGGTGGCCTGCTGATGGCAGCGCTCGCGGCCTGGGGCCTGGGTTGGGCCCGCACCTATGTGCTCTCGCTGGTGTCCGAGCGCATTGGTGCCGATCTGCGCACCACCACTTTCGAGCACTTGCTCGCGCTCTCGCTCGAGTACTTCGGCGGCAAGCGCACCGGTGACCTGATGGCCCGCATCGGTTCCGAGACCGACCGCATCTGCGTCTTCCTCTCGCTGCACGCGCTGGACTTCGCCACCGACGTGCTGATGCTGCTGATGACGGCCGCCATCCTGTTCAGCATCAACCCGTGGCTCGCGCTGGTCACGCTGCTGCCACTGCCCTTCATCGCCTGGATGATCCACCTCGTGCGCGACCGCCTGCGCACCGGCTTCGAGAAGATCGACCGCGTGTGGTCTGACGTGACCAACGTGCTGGCCGACACCATTCCGGGCATTCGCGTGGTGAAGGCCTTCGCGCAGGAGAAGCGCGAGGCGCAACGGTTTCGTGCCGCGAACCAGCACAACCTGGAGGTCAACGACAAGCTGAACAAGATCTGGTCGTTGTTCACGCCCACGGTGACGCTGCTCACCGAACTTGGCCTGCTGGTGGTGTGGGCCTTCGGCGTCTGGCAGGTCTCGCGCGGCGACATCACCGTCGGTGTGCTCACCGCCTTCCTGGCCTACATCGGGCGTTTCTACGGCCGGCTCGATTCGATGAGCCGCATCGTTTCGGTCACGCAGAAGGCGGCCGCGGGCGCCAAGCGCATCTTCGACATCCTCGACCACGTCTCCAGCGTGCCCGAACCAGCCAGCCCCGTGCACAAGCCCCAGGTTGAAGGCAGTATCGAGCTGCGCAATGTGAGCTTCAGCCACGGCAGCCGCGCCATCATCCGCGGCATGAACCTGCAGATCCGCCCGGGCGAGATGATCGGCCTGGTGGGGCACAGCGGCGCCGGCAAGAGCACCCTGGTCAACCTGATCTGCCGCTTCCACGACGTGAGCAGCGGCAGCATCCGCGTCGACGGCACCGACGTGCGGCAGTTCGCGGTGGCGGACTACCGCCGCCACATCGGCCTGGTGCTGCAGGAACCTTTCCTCTTCTTCGGCACCGTGGCCGAGAACATCGCCTACGGCAAGCCGGGCGCCACGCGCGCCGAGATCGTGGCCGCGGCGCGCGCCGCGCACGCGCACGAGTTCATCCTGCGCCTGCCGCAGGGCTATGACTCGCTGGTGGGCGAGCGCGGGCAGGGTCTCTCGGGTGGCGAGCGCCAGCGCATCTCGATCGCGCGCGCCCTGCTCATCGACCCGCGCATCCTGATCCTGGACGAGGCCACCTCCAGCGTGGACACCGAGACGGAGAAGGAAATCCAGAAGGCGCTGGACAACCTGGTCACTGGGCGCACCACGATTGCCATCGCGCACCGACTGTCCACCTTGCGCAAGGCCGACCGGCTCGTGGTCATGGACCGCGGCGAGGTGGTGGAGGTGGGCCCGCACGACGAGTTGATGGCGCGCGAAGGCGCCTACTGGCGGCTCTACACCGCGCAGCTGCGCAACGTGGACACCGAGGACGGGCCGCTGCTGGCTGCGAGCATTCCCAACCCGAACGCGCACAGCGCCACCGCAGGCACGCCATGAACGACAGCCCGAACCTAATGAACGGCTGGACCCTGCGCCGCGACCCGCACGGCAGGTTGCAGCTGATCACCGCCGACGCCCAGGTGCACGATGGCGTGACACCCGTGCGCGCCTTCCCGCTGGCAGCGCCCGACGAAGGCGTCTCGCTGGTCGGCGCCGACGGCCACGAGCTGGCGTGGATCGAACGCCTCTCCGCGCTCGATACCACCACGCAGGCAATCATTCACGAGGCGCTGGCACCGCGAGAACTGATGCCGCGCATCCAGCGCATCGTCGCTGTCTCGACCTTTGCCACGCCCAGCACCTGGACGGTGGAGACCGACCGCGGCACCACGCAGCTGGTGCTCAAGGCCGAGGAGGATATCCGCCGCCTGGGCAACGGCCGCTTGCTCATTCTCGACAGCCGCGGCATCCAGTTCATCGTGCCCGACCAGTTCGCGCTGGATCGCGCCTCGCGGCGTTTGCTCAACCGCTTCCTTTGAAGGAGCGGGTCAGGACGACAGCAGGCCAGGCACGACCCTGGTGCCCGCTTGTCGCGCCAGGATGGCGGACGCATCCTGCAGCGCACCGATGCCCGCCATGGCCCCGGTGCGCATCACGAAATCGCAGGCCGCCTGCACCTTGGGGCCCATGGAACCGGCGGCGAACGCCGACACGTCGAGCTGCTGCGGCGTCACATCGCCCAGGGCACGCTGTGCCGGTGTGCCCCAGCCGGTGAACACCGCGGGCACGTCGGTCAGCATGAGAAAGGCATCGAATTCCAATGCCGCCGCCAGCAGGCCGCTGGCGTGGTCCTTGTCGATCACGGCCTCCACGCCGATGAAGGCGCCGTCCTCGCGCTGCGCCAGTCCCCAATGACTTCCACGACTGGCCCGCATGTTGTGGAAATGCATTTGCCACGTCGCTGGGTATCTTGCGCTTGAAGTAGAGCGTGCGGCCGCGTCGGGCCATGCACCTGGGCAGGGTCTCGGCGCGGGGTTCGGGGTGGGCGCGAACGACACGAATGGGCTTGGTCAGTGGCATGTAGAGCTCCGCAGATAGGTCATGACAGACCCAGCGGCGCAGGCACTTCGAGCATTGCAAGGGAGGCACTGAGATGTTCCACCATGACCCTGCCGGAGTGCTACACCGAAGGGTCTTCGGGGTAGTACCGTCAAACAGTAGACTGTGTAGTGGAGAAAGAAAAAAGCCGTTGCAAATCGAAGACTTGCAACGGCTTTTCGTGTGTCTGGCGGAGTGGACGGGGCTCGAACCCGCGACCCCCGGCGTGACAGGCCGGTATTCTAACCAACTGAACTACCACTCCTGGCAGGCGGCTTTCGTTCTTGCGAACCAAGTGCCACGACTTGTGCCTACTTGCCTTGCGGCTTGTTTGGCGACCCTACGGGGATTCGAACCCCGGTACTCACCGTGAAAGGGTGATGTCCTAGGCCTCTAGACGATAGGGTCATAACCTGGACGCAAGCTTCGCATTGTATCAGCGGCAGAGTTCGTTTTTTCTGCCGTCGCCACCATGCGCGACTTCGAATCTGTGGTGGAGGTAAGCGGGATCGAACCGCTGACCTCTTGCATGCCATGCAAGCGCTCTCCCAGCTGAGCTATACCCCCACAGGGTTCGTTGCATTGCCTCGGGACCAAAGTCATCGATGCGTTGCAGCGAGCCTCGCATTATATGCCAGAAATTCAGGCTTTCTGCAGCCGCCTGAGAACCACGTCACGCGAATGCATTTCGAGCACCGCGTCCAGCGAGGGCGTCTGGGCCGTGCCCATGACCAGCACCCGCACCGGCATGGCCAGTTGCGGCATCTTCAGGCCGTGGGCTGCGAGGACCTGCTTGAGCGAGACGGCGATGGAGGCCTTGTCCCAGGCCACATCGGCCAGCGCGGCGGCCAGCGCGGCCAGCGCAGGCTTGACCGCATCCGTCACGTGCTGCGCGTGCTCGGCGGCGTCGGGTGTCACGTCGGCGTAGAACGCGGCAGCCCAGTTCGCCAGCGCCACCGTGGTGTCGCAGCGGTCCTTGAACAGGGCGCAGATGCGCGGCAGGCGATCGTCGGCGGTGATGCCCTGCTTCGTGAGTTGCTCGGCCACCAGCGGCGCCAGCGCCTCGTCGGCCATCGCCTTGAGGTGCTGTGCGTTCACCCAGCGCAGCTTGGCTTCGTCGAACTGCGCGGCGCTGCGGCCCAGATGGTCGAGGTCGAACCATTCGAGGAACTGGGCTCGGCTGAAGATCTCGTCATCACCGTGGCTCCAGCCCAGCCGCGCAAGGTAGTTCACCATGGCATCGGGCAGGTAGCCTTCGTCGCGGTATTGCGTGACAGGCTTGGCGCCGTTGCGCTTGCTCATCTTCTCGCCTTGCTCGTTGAGCACGGTGGGCAAATGCGCATACACCGGCGGCTCCTTGCCCAGGGCGCGGAAGATGTTGATCTGGCGCGGCGTGTTGTTCACGTGGTCGTCGCCACGGATCACGTGCGTGATGGCCATGTCGATGTCGTCCACGACCACACAGAAGTTGTAGGTGGGCGTGCCGTCGGGCCGTGCGATCACGAGGTCATCAAGTTCGTCGTTGCGGATCTCGATGCGGCCTTTCACCTTGTCATCCCAGGCCACCACACCACGCTGCGGGTTCTTGAAGCGCAGCACGGGTTTGACGCCTTCGGGCACCGGCGGCAGCACCTTGCCCGGCTCGGGGCGCCAGGTGCCGTCGTAGCGCGGCTTTTCCTTGTTAGCCATCTGGCGTTCGCGCAGCGCATCGAGTGCTTCGACGCTCATGTAGCAGGGGTAGACCAACCCCTGCGCCTGCATCTGCGCCAGCACCGCCTTGTAGCGGTCCATGCGCTGCATCTGGTAGTAAGGGCCTTCGTCGTGATGGAGGCCGAGCCAGGCCATGCCCTCAAGGATCACATCGACCGCGGCCTGCGAGGAGCGTTCGAGGTCGGTGTCCTCGATGCGCAGGATGAAGTCGCCCTGCTGCGAGCGCGCGAAAGCCCAGGGATACAGGGCGGAGCGGATGTTCCCCAGGTGGATGAAGCCGGTCGGCGACGGTGCGAAACGGGTGCGGACTTTCATGGAAGCGTCTCGAGACCCCGGGCCAGATCGGCCTGGATGTCGGTGATGTGTTCGAGGCCAACGGCCACGCGGATGAGCCCCTGGCCGATACCGGCCGCCTGGCGCTGTGCCTCGGTGAGGCGGCCGTGCGAGGTGCTGGCGGGGTGAGCGCACAGGGTCTTGGTGTCGCCGAGGTTGGTGGAGAGCGAGAGCACGCGCAGCGCATCCAGCACGTGGAAGGCGCGGGCGCGCGCCTGCTCGGGGCTTGACGCCTTGACATCGAAGGACAGCACCGCGCCGCCCACACCCGATTGCTGCTGCATCGCCAGCGCGTGCTGCGGGTGGCTGGCCAGGCCCGGGCAATACACGCGCGCCACCGCGGGGTGAGCTTCCAGCCACTGACCGAGCGCGAGCGCGTTGGCGCTTTGTGCGCGCATGCGGATGTCCAGCGTCTCCAGGCCCTTGAGCATGACCCAGGCGTTGAACGGCGCGAGCGTCATGCCCGCGCTCTTGAGGACCGGCAGGAACTTCTCGGTGACCAGTTGCTGCGAGGCGCACAGCGCACCCGCCATCACGCGGCCCTGACCGTCAAGGTACTTGGTGCCCGAGTGCATGACGATGTCGGCGCCGAGTGCCATTGGCCGTTGCAGCGCGGGCGTGGCGAAGCAGTTGTCCACGCATAGCTGCGCGCCCGCGTTGTGCGCAATGTCGGCCAGCGCAGCGATGTCGCAGACCTCGGTGAGCGGGTTGGTCGGCGTCTCGGCGAACAACAGCCGCGTGTTCGGCTTGATCGCTGCTTTCCAGGCCGATACATCGGTCTGCGGGACGAAGCTCGATTCGACACCGAACTTCGCCAGGTCGCTGCCGATGAGCTTGATGGTCGAGCCGAACATGGACTGCGAACACACCACGTGGTCACCCGCCTTCAGCAGGCCCAGGCACATCAGCAGGATGGCTGACATGCCCGAGGCGGTGGCCATGCAGGCCTCGGCACCCTCCAGCGCGGCCAGCCGCTGCTCGAAGCTCGCGGTGGTGGGGTTGCCGTAGCGGCCGTAGGTGAAGCCTTCCTCGTCGCCCGCGAAGCGCTGCGCGGCCGATTCGGCCGAGCGCTGCACGTAGCCGCTGGTGAGGTACAGGGCTTCGGAGTTCTCGCCAAAGGGCGAGCGCTCCACCGCTTCGCGCACAGCCAGCGTGTCGCGGTGCAAGGTCTTCTTCAGCGACTCATCCACGGCTCACGCCTCCTGCGCGTTGGGCAGCGCCAGACGCGACGTGTCGCTGTCGTTCTCATCGCCTTGCGGGCGCCCGGCGTTCAATCGCTCGATGTCCTGCGGCGTGATGTCGCCAGTGACATAGACGCCGTCGAAACAGGAGGCGTCGAATCCGTCGAGTTTGGGATTGAGCGAGCCGATGGCCTGCCTCATGCCGTCCACGTCCTGGTAGATCAATGCGTCACAGCCGATGATCTGGCGCACCTCGTCCACACTGCGGTCATGGGCCACCAGTTCGCTCGTGGTCGGCATGTCGATGCCGTAGACGTTGGGGTAGCGCACCGGCGGTGCGGCACTGGCCAGATAGACCTTGCGTGCGCCGGCGTCGCGCGCCATCTGCACGATCTCGCGGCTGGTGGTGCCGCGCACGATGGAGTCGTCAACCAGCAGAACATTGCGGCCCTTGAACTCGCTGGCGATGACATTGAGTTTCTGGCGCACCGACTTCTTGCGCACCGCCTGCCCGGGCATGATGAAGGTACGGCCCACGTAGCGGTTCTTCACGAAGCCTTCGCGATAAGGCAGACCGAGCAGGCGCGCCAGTTCCATCGCGCTCGGGCGCGAGGACTCGGGAATCGGAATCACGACGTCGATCTCGTTCGGCGGTACGGTGGAGATCACGCGCTTGGCCAGCGTGGCGCCCAGGTTAAGCCTGGCCTGGTAGACCGAGATGCCGTTGAGCGTGGAGTCGGGCCGCGCAAGGTAGACGTACTCGAAGATGCAGGGCTTGAGCACGGACTGCGTTGCGCATTGCTCGAAGTGCAAGTCGCCCTCGAGGTTGACGTAGACCGCCTCGCCGGGCGCCACGTCGCGCTCGAAGTGGAAGCCCGTGCCTTCGAGCGTGACGGACTCGCTGGCCACCATCACGCTGTCCTCGTTCCTGCCCAGGCACAGCGGGCGGATGCCGTAGGGGTCGCGGAAGGCCAGCAGACCATGGCCCGCGATCAGCGCGACCACCGCGTAGGAACCCCGCACGCGCGCGTGCACGCCGCGCACCGCCGCGAACACATCGCTCGGCTTGAGCGGCTCGCCGCGGGTGGCTTTCTCAAGTTCGTGCGCCAGCACGTTGAGCAGAACCTCGGAGTCGCTCTCGGTGTTGATGTGGCGATGGTCGGTCTGGAAGAGTTCCTGCTTGAGCGCGTGCGCGTTGGTGAGGTTGCCGTTGTGCACCAACACCAGACCGAAGGGCGCGTTCACGTAGAAGGGCTGCGCCTCTTCTTCGCTGTAGGCGTTGCCTGCCGTGGGGTAGCGCGCCTGGCCCAGGCCGCAGTTGCCCGGCAACGCGCGCATGTTGCGGGTGCGAAAGACGTCGCGCACCATGCCCTTGGCCTTGTGCATGAAGAACTTGCGCCCTTGCTGCGTGACGATGCCCGCGGCGTCCTGGCCGCGGTGCTGCAGCAGCAGCAAGGCGTCGTAGATCAGCTGGTTGACAGGCGTCTGGCTGACGACGCCGACGATTCCGCACATGGTGGGTTCCTTCGTTTCAGGGGATGTGGCGCGCCAGTGGGTCGGGCAGCAGCGGCTTGACGGTGTGCAGGGTGCTGCTGAGCACGCTGGCGGTGGGCGATGCGCGCCACCAGTTGTCGTTCTGCATCTGGGTGATGGTGACCACGAGTGCGATGGCCAGCAGGATGATCGCGCCACGCAGCAGGCCAAAAGCACCACCGAGCACGCGGTCGACCGGCCGCAGACCGACCGAGGCGACCAGCTTCTGCACCAGCCAGGCGATGAGCCCGCCCAGGAAGGCGATGGCGATGAACACCAGCGCAAAGCCGATGGCCAGTTGCAGCGGTGGCGTGACGCGCTCGATGGGCAACCAGGGCACGATGTCGTCGGCCCAGGCCTGGGCCAGGAAAAACGCGGCTACCCAGCCGGCCACCGAGAGCACCTCGAACATCAGGCCCCGCCACAGACCCAATAGCACCGACAGCACCAGCAGCGCAAGCAGCACCCAGTCGGTCAACAGCATGGGTCGCTCCCGATCACAGCGTGAGGATGGCCGCGGGCAGGCCCAGGGCCTTCACGCGCGCAGCCGCCTTTTCCGCGTCGGCACGGTTGTCGAACGGCCCCACGCGCACGCGCACGCGCCGCCCTTCTGCCGTCTGCGCCACGTGCACGTAAGTCTTGAGCCCGGCGCGCTCGAGTTTCTGGCGGGTTTCGCGCGCGCGCGCCTCGTCGGCAAAGGCACCGACCTGAACGACCACGCGTTCGGACACCGCGCTGGGCGTGGCAACGGGTGTCTTGCCCTGCAGGATGGCCTGGGCCCGCGCCGCCTCGGCACTGTCGCGCTGGGATGTTGCGGGCGCTGGCGCTGGCACAGGTGCGGGAGCTGGTGCGGGTGCGGGTGCTGGAGCCGGGCCGGGAGCGGCTGCCGCAGCGGGGGCAGGCGCAGGCGCAGGCGCAGGCGCAGGCGCAGGCGCAGACGCGGGCTCGGGCGCAGGGGCAGGCCTGACGGCCACCGGCGGGGGGCTGTTGCGTGCCGGGATCTCGATCGGGATGTCGACCGCAATCGGGCGCGGCTGGCTGTCGAAGAACAACGGGAAGCCGACCACACCCGCTGCCACCAGCACGCTGGCGCCGATGAGGCGGTGGCGGGCACGGCGGCGCACGGCCTCGATGGTGGGCGGGGGAGACGACGGGCTGCCCTGGGAGCCGGAGCGGGGGCTGGTCATGGGGTCGCTGGGCCTCGGACGGGGCGGTGGATCGACGGCTCCGGACCTTCAAGTGCCCAGGTGTTTGGCCGCCCGCTTCGGCAGGCCGTCCTGCAGCACACCACCGACGGTGTAGAACGAGCCAAAGACCACAATTCTATCAGCCGGCCCCGCAGCACCGAGGGCCGCGGACAGCGCCAGCGAGGGGCTGGCAAAGGTGCCCGCAAGTGCCTTCTCGCCCGCCGGCAGCGCCTGGATGTGCGGCACCAGATCGACCGCCTTGATGGCCCGGGCGATCGGCAGGTCGCACAGGTACCAGCGGTCCACCAGCGGGGCCACGCGCGACAGCATGGCGTCCAGATCCTTGTCGGCCATGGCGCCGAAAACGGCGTGCGTGCAGGGGTAGAAGCCCATGGCATCCAGGTTCTCGGTCAGCGCGGCCACCGAATGCGGGTTGTGCGCCACGTCCAGCACCAGGGTGGGCGTGCCGGGCAAGATCTGGAAGCGCCCGGGCAGCTCGACCAGCACCAGGCCCGTGCGCACCGCCTGCGCAGTGACGGGCAGTCGCCCGCGCAAGGCCTCGAGCGCCGCCAGCACGCCCGCGGCGTTGACGAGCTGGTTGGCACCGCGCAGTGCCGGGTATGGCAGGCCGCTGTAGCGGCGCGCGCCGCGCGTAGGGTGGGTGGCCCAGCCCCACTGCTGCTTGTCACCCGCGAAGTGGAAATCGGCGCCCACGCGCCACAGGTCGGCGTCGATTTCGCGCGCGTGGTCGATCACGCTTTGCGGCGGCGCCGGGTCGCTCACCACCACCGGGCGGCCAGTGCGCATGATGCCGGCCTTCTCGCGCCCGATGCTCTCGCGATCAGGGCCGAGGATGGCGGTGTGGTCGAGGTCGATGCTGGTGATCACCGCGCAATCCGCATCGATGATGTTCACCGCGTCCAGCCGCCCGCCCAGGCCGATCTCCAGGATGGCCACATCGACACCGGCGCGCGCAATGCAGCGCAGGATGGCCAGCGTGGTGAACTCGAAATAGGTCAGGCTGATCTCGGCCTCGCCGCCCTGCCCCCGGCGCGCCACCTCGACCTCGGCCAGGGCCGGCACCAGCTCGTCGGCCGCCACGGGCTGGCCCTCGATGCGGCAGCGCTCCTCGAAATACACCAGGTGCGGCGAGGTGTACACACCCGTGCGGTAGCCCGACTGGGTGTAAATCGACTCGAGCAAGGCGCAGGTGCTGCCCTTGCCGTTGGTGCCCGCCACTGTGATCACCGGGCAATCGAGTTGCAGGCCCATGCGCCGCGCCACCACCTGCACGCGTTCGAGCCCCATGTCGATGACGACCGGGTGCAGGCGTTCGGCATGCGCCAGCCAATCGGCCAGCGTCGTGGGATGGTCGGGAACGGGGATGTGCAGCATGGCGCGAATTGTCCCACCCGCCACTTGCCCGTCGGGGCTCGCGGACAATGCCGGCCATGATCACGCTGCATGGCATCCCGAACTGCGACACGGTGAAAAAGGCGCGCGCCTGGCTCGACGCCAACGGACGCGAACACCGCTTCCACGACTTCAAGAAACTCGGTGTGCCCGAGACCGGACTGGACGCCTGGATCGCTGCCGCGGGCTGGGAGGCCGTGCTGAACCGCAAGGGCACCACATGGCGTGCGCTGGACGACGCCACGCGCGCCGCCGTGACCGACGCCGCCAGCGCCCGCGCCCTGATGATCAGCCAGCCCAGCCTGATCAAGCGCCCGGTGGTGGTGTGGAACGACGGCGCCATCACGGTGGGCTTCGACGCGGCGGACTGGGCCACCCGACGCTGAAGGCGGCCGCCCGGTCCTACCGGCACCGGGACCGCCGCGCGCGGCCAGCGGCCTAAAATCCGCGGTTTGTCCCTCCGCAGCCCCACCATCCCATGAGCACCACCCAGATCAGCGGCGTGACCGTCGCCACCCAGGCCAACGTCTATTTCGACGGCAAGTGCGTGAGCCACAGCCTCACGCTGGCCGACGGCACGAAGAAGTCGGTGGGCGTCGTTCTGCCCGCCACGCTGACCTTCAACACCGGCGCGCCCGAGATCATGGAATGCGTGGCCGGTGGCTGCGAATACCTGTTGGCTGGCAGCAGCACCTGGCAGAAAAGCGGCCCCGGTGACAAGTTCCACGTGCCCGGCAACAGCAGCTTCCAGATCCGCGTGAGCGAGGCCTACCACTACATCTGCCACTTCGGCTGACCCGCTGACACAGGACACACAACCATGGCCACCATCCTGCAACACCTGCCCACGCAACAGAAGGTCGGCATCGCCTTCTCCGGCGGCCTGGACACCAGCGCCGCCCTGCTGTGGATGAAGAAAAAGGGCGCCGTGCCCTATGCCTACACCGCCAACCTCGGCCAGCCCGACGAGAGCGACTACGACGCCATCCCGCGCAAGGCCATGGCCTATGGCGCCGAAAAGGCGCGCCTGATCGACTGCCGCCAGCAGCTCGCGCACGAAGGCATTGCCGCGTTGCAGTGCGGGGCCTTTCACATCAGCACCGCGGGCATCACCTACTTCAACACCACGCCGCTGGGGCGCGCCGTGACCGGCACCATGCTCGTGGCCGCCATGAAGGAGGACGACGTCAACATCTGGGGTGACGGCTCCACCTTCAAGGGCAACGACATCGAGCGCTTCTACCGCTACGGCCTGCTCACCAACCCGAGCCTGAAGATCTACAAGCCCTGGCTCGACCAGACCTTCATCGACGAGCTCGGCGGGCGCAAGGAGATGAGCGAGTTCCTCATCGCCAACGGCTTCGACTACAAGATGAGCGTGGAGAAGGCCTACAGCACCGACAGCAACATGCTCGGCGCCACGCACGAGGCGAAGGATCTGGAGCACCTCAACAGCGGCATCCGCATCGTCAACCCCATCATGGGCGTGCCGTTCTGGCGCGAGGACTGCGTGGTCAAGCCCGAAGAGGTGACGGTGCGCTTCGAGGACGGCCAGCCGGTGGCCCTCAACGGCCAGACGTTCGACAGCCTGGTCGACCTGATCATGAAGGCCAACGAGATCGGCGGTCGCCACGGCCTGGGCATGAGCGACCAGATCGAGAACCGGATCATCGAGGCCAAGAGCCGCGGCATCTACGAGGCCCCGGGCCTGGCGCTGCTGTTCATCGCCTACGAGCGCCTGGTCACGGGCATCCACAACGAAGACACCATCGAGCAATACCGCATGAACGGCTTGAAGCTCGGCCGCCTGCTCTACCAGGGCCGCTGGTTCGACCCGCAGGCCATCATGCTGCGCGAATCGGCGCAGCGCTGGGTGGCACGCGCCATCACCGGCGAGGTGACGATCGAGCTGCGCCGCGGCAATGACTACTCCATCCTCAACACCGAGAGCCCCAACCTCACCTACGCGCCCGAGCGGCTGTCGATGGAAAAGGTGGAAGGCGCGCCCTTCACCCCGCTGGACCGCATCGGCCAGCTCACCATGCGCAACCTGGACATCACCGACACGCGCGGCAAGCTGGGCGTGTACGCGCGCGCCGGCCTGGTGTCGCTGGGCTCGGGCTCGGACATGCTCAGGCTAGAAGGCGAGTGAGCGTCTGAAAGACCATCGAAAAAGCCGCCCTCGGGCGGCTTTTTCGTGGGTGCTCAAATGACCACGGGTTCCGGTTCGAGCCGGATGCCGAAGCGCTCGTACACGCTGGTCTGGATCGCCCTCGCCAGCGTCACGACCTCACCGCCGGTCGCACCGCCGCGGTTCACCAGCACCAGCGCCTGCTTCTCATAGACACCGGCGTTGCCCACACCGCGGCCCTTCCAGCCGCAAGCGTCGATCAGCCAGCCCGCAGCGAGCTTCACCGTGCCGTCGGGCATGGGGTAGTGCACCACCTTGGGTTCGCGCGCGATGATGTCGGCGCACTGCTCGGGCGTCACCGTGGGGTTCTTGAAGAAACTGCCGGCGTTGCCGATCACGGCCGGGTCGGGCAGCTTGGCACGGCGGATGGCGCAGACCCAGTCGAACAGGGTCTGTGCGTCGGGCGCGGTGTTGCCGGTCTCGGCCATCTTGCGCTCCAGATCAGCGTAGCCCAGCACCGGCTTCCAGGCCTTGGGCAGCCAGAAGCGCACCCGCGTGATGAGCGCGCGGCCGGCCAGGCCGAAATCGCGCATGTCGGCGGAGGCGTGCTTGAACACCGAGTCGCGGTAGCCGAAGCCGCATTGCGCGGCGTCGAGCGTGAACGCCTCGCCGCTGCGCAGGTCGATCGCGTCGAGCGAGTGAAAGCGGTCTTGCAGTTCCACGCCATAGGCACCGATGTTCTGCACCGGCGAGGCCCCCACCGTGCCCGGGATCAGCGCCAGGTTCTCCAACCCGGGCCAGCCCTGCTGCAGCGTCCATTGCACGAAGGCGTGCCAGTTCTCGCCCGCGCCGGCCTCGATCAGCCAGCCCTTGCCGGTCTCCTCCACCAGGCGGCGGCCCATGATCTCGACCTTGAGCACCAGCGGCTTCACATCGCCCGTGATCACCAGGTTGCTGCCCCCGCCCAGCACGAAGGGCATGGCGTCGCGCGTGAGCACCTCCCACTCGGGCGTGGCGCGCAATTGCGCCAGATCCGCCTCGCTGCGGATGCGCGCCAGATGGTGTGCCTTGGCCACGATGCCAAAGCTGTTGTGGGCCTGTAGCGGTACCTGCTTCTCGACTATCATGGCCGCGATTTTCTCACCCACACCAGTCCTGCCATGCCGTCGTTCGACACCGTCCTCGAAGCCGATCTCGTTGAAGTCAAGAATGCCGTCGATCAGGTGGCGCGCGAAATCGGCACGCGCTTCGATTTCAAGGGCACCAGCGCGGCGATCGAATTCAAGGACAAGGAAATCACGCTGCACGGCGACGCTGATTTCCAGCTGCAGCAGATCGAGGACGTGCTGCGCAACAAGCTGGCCAAACGCAACGTGGATGTGCGTTTCCTCGACATGGGCAAGGTCGAGAAGGTGGGCGGCGACAAGGTCAAACAGGTGGCCAAGGTGCGCAACGGCATCGCCACCGAGGATGGCAAGAAGATCCAGCAGGCCATCAAGGCCAGCAAGCTCAAGGTACAGGCCGCCATTCAGGGCGACGCGGTGCGCGTCACCGGTGCCAAGCGCGACGATCTGCAGGCGGCGATGGCCATCATCCGCACCGAGATGAAGGACTTGCCGCTCTCGTTCAACAACTTCCGCGACTGACGATGCGGCGGGCACTGATCGCGGCGGTGCTCGCTGGCGCAACCGGCGCGGCATGGGCGCAATCGGTGGCGCTTTCCGGCGTGTCGGGCAGCAAGGCGCTGCTGGTGATCGACGGCGGCGCGCCGCGCTTCGTGGCTGCGGGACAGACGCACCAGGGCGTGCGCGTGGTGTCGGTGCAGGGCGAAAACGCGGTGGTCGAATTCGACGGGCAGCGCCACACGTTGCGCGTGGGCGATGCGCCCGTGAGCCATGGCCGCGTGGCCACGGCAGAAGCCGCCAGCGCTCGCGTGGTGCTCACGGCCGACGCGCGGGGTCACTTCATGCCGCAGGGCCAGATCAACGGGCGCGCGGTGCAGTTCCTGGTGGACACCGGCGCCAGCCAGGTCGTCATCGGCGAGGCCGAGGCGCGCCGCCTGGGCCTGGCGTTCGAGAAGGGGCAGAAGGTGCAGGTGGGCACGGCCAACGGCAACGTGGTCGGACACCAGCTGCAGCTCGATTCCGTGCGCGTGGGCGACGCGCAGATTTACGGCGTGGCGGCCATCGTGCTGCCGCAGCCCATGCCCTTCGTGCTGCTGGGAAACAGCTTTCTCACGCGCTTCCAGATGCAGCGCACCAACGACCAGCTCACGCTGGAGCGGCGGTATTGATCAGGCCTGCGCGGCCGTGACCACGATCTCGATGCGGTAAGCCGGATTGGCGAGCGCGGCCTGCACCGTGGCGCGCGGCGGTGCGGCGCCGGGCACCACCCAGGCATCCCACACCTCGTTCATGGCCGCGATGTCGCGGATGTCGGTGAGGAAGATCTCGGTGCGCAGGATGCGCGACTTGTCGCTGCCGCACTCCTTCAGGCGCTGCTCCACCTGCTGCAGCACGTCCGCGGTCTGGCCGCGGATGTCGACGTCACCCCGTTCGGGGACCATGCCGGCCAGAAACACGATGCCGTTGAACACGGCGGCCTCGCTGTAGCGCGCGGCCATGCCGATGCGCGTGATGTCGGGGTTCATTTCTTCTTCGCTCCCAGCTTGCTTTCGGTGCCTGCGATCAGGCGGTTGATGTTCTCCGCGTGACGCCACACCAGCAACACCGCCATGGCGGCCAGGGCCAGCACCATCACGCCTGGCGCCTCCCAGGCCACGCCGCCGCCCAGCAGGTAGTAAGCCGGCGCGAACACCGCGGTGACGATGGACGCCAATGACGAGTAACGGAAGAAGAAGGCGATGATGACCCAGGTGGCCAGCGAGGCCAGGCCCAGCCAGGGGTTGAAGGCCAGGATGACACCGGCCGCCGTCGCGACGCCCTTGCCGCCCTGGAAGCGGAAGAACACCGGGAACAGGTGGCCCAGGAAGGCCGCGAAACCCGCCAGCGCGACCGTGCCAGCGCCCAACCCGTAGCGCTCGCCGTACACCTGCACCAGCACCACCGGCAACCAGCCCTTCAAGGCGTCGAGCAGCAGCGTGACGACGGCCGCGGCCTTGTTGCCCGAGCGCAGCACGTTGGTGGCGCCGGGGTTCTTGCTGCCGTAGGTGCGCGGATCGGCCAGGCCCATGAAGCGGCTCACGACCACGGCGAACGACAACGATCCGATCAGGTACGCGGCCAGGGTGGCCAGCGCGGGGTACAGCGCTTGCAAGCTCGTCTCCTCACTCGTTATGGAAAGCGGGCGTCATTCTGCCAGCGCACATTGCACCGGCTTCGCACCCAGCGGGCCGCTCAGCACCGACGGATCGATGCCGACCAGGAAGCCGCGCCGCCCGCCATTGATCCAGATCTTCGGCAACGCCAGCACCGTGGACTCCACGTACACCGGCATCGCGCGCTTCAGGCCGAACGGCGAGGTGCCGCCCACCAGAAACCCGCTGTGCCGATTGGCCACCTCCGGTTTACAGGGTTCGACCGACTTGGCGCCGATCTGGCGCGCGAGGTTCTTGGTCGACACCGTGCGGTTGCCGTGCATGAGCACGGCCAGCGGCTTCGCGCTCTCGTCCTGCATGATCAGCGTCTTGACCACCGCGAACGGGTCGAGCCCGAGCACCTGCGCGCTGTGTTGCGCGCCGCCGTGCTCGAGATACTCGTAGGGATGCTCGGTGAACGCCACGCCGTGCGCCTTGAGCCAGACGGTGGCGGGCGTCTCGCTGACGTGCGCGGCCTTCTTGCTCATTGCGCCGGATCGCGCGACTCCCAGCGGATCGCGTCGATGGCGGCCAGCAGTTCGGGCGAGAGCTGCACGCCCCAGGCGTCCAGACACTCGTCGAGCTGGGTCACGCTGGTCACACCGATGATGGTGCTGGCCACGCGCCAGTTGCGGTAGCAAAACGCCAGTGCCAGTTGCGACGGCGTGAGGCCATGCTCGCGCGCCAGCGCGTTGTAGCGCTTCGCGGTGGCCAGCGCCTCGGGGCGGCCCCAGCGCTGCTTGCGCATGCTCTCAAAGATCGCCATGCGACCGTGATCGCCAACCAGGCCAGTGTTGTCGTACTTGCCCGTGAGCAAGCCGAAGCCCAGCGGCGAATACGCCAGCAGCGACACACCGAGGCGATGGCAGGTTTCGTCCAGGCCGTTCTCGTACGAGCGGTTGATCAGGCAGTACGGGTTCTGCACCGTGGTCACGCGCGGCAGGCCGTGCTGTTCGGCCAGGCGCACGAACTCGTGCACGCCATACGGGGACTCGTTGGACAGGCCGATCGCACGCACCTTGCCGGCCTTCACGAGCTCGGCCATGGCATCGAGCTGTTCGTGGATCGAGGCGTGCGGCTTGTCCTTCGTGGGGTCGAAAACCATCGCGCCGAACGCCGGCACGTTGCGCGCCGGCCAGTGGATCTGGTAGAGGTCGATGACGTCGGTCTGCAGGCGGCGCAAGCTGCCCTCGCAAGCCTGCACGATCTCGGCCTTGCTCAGGCCAGCCACCTCGCCGCGGATCCAGGGCATGCCGCGCGACGGCCCGGCCACCTTGGTGGCCAGCACCACCTTGCGGCGCAGCCCGGGCGTGCGCGAGAACCAGTTGCCGATGATGGTTTCGGTCGAACCGCAGGTTTCGGCGCGCGCGGGCACGGAATACATCTCCGCCGCGTCGAGGAAGTTCACGCCGCGCTCGATCGCGCGGTCGAGAATGGTGTGCGCGGTGGCCTCGTTCACCTGTTCACCGAAGGTCATCGTGCCCAGGCAGATGGGCGTCACTTGCAGGGGGCTCTGGCCCAGGGTCAGCGTTTTCATGAAAGCATTTGTAAGTTCGTCGGATACCTGTCAGGCGAACACCCGAGAGGGGTATAAGTTTAGGCGTTGGTCTACAACCCACGGGTCGCGGTGGTGGCATCGCGGCCTCATACTTTCCCTTCAACAATCGACAAGCACCAGCGAGGAGTACCCATCATGACCATCCGAACCACATCTCTCACCCGAGGCTTCACGCTCGTCACCGTGGCCGTTGCGCTGGCCGTCAGCGGCTGCGCCAACATGAGCGAAACGCAGCAGGACTCCGCCAAGGGCGCCGGCATCGGTGCCGCGGCCGGTGCGGTGCTCGGCGCACTCACGGGCGGCTCCAAAGGCGCGGCGCGCGGGGCTGTCATCGGCGCGGGCGCCGGCGCCCTGGGCGGCTACATCTGGTCCACGCGCATGCAGGAGCAAAAGCGCCAGATGGAAGCGGCCACCGCAGGCACCGGCATCGGCGTGAGTCAAACCGCCGACAACCGCTTGAAGCTCGACATCCCGGCCGACGCGGGCTTTGCCAGCGGCCGCGCCACCCTGAGCCCAACGCTGGTGCGCGTGCTGGGCCAGTTCGCCACCACGCTGCAGCAGAACCAGGGCACACAGGTGGCCATCATCGGCCACACCGACAGTTCGGGCAGCGATGCGATCAACAACCCGCTCTCGTTCGATCGCGCCAACGCCACGCGCGACTACCTCGTCTCGCGCGGCGTGTCTGCCGCACGCATCGCCACCGACGGCCGCGGCTCGCGCGAGCCGATCGCCGACAACAGCACGCCCGCCGGCCGCGCCATGAACCGCCGGGTCGAGATCTACGTGGCCGAGCCGGCGAGCTGATCCACTGCTGCTGTCACCCCTCATCAGCCCGGCCACCGCCGGGCTTTTTTACGGCACGGGGAGCACCCTGCGCCGGATGGGGGTGAGATCGATATCCACCCCGCCAGTGCCCAGCACGGGGCCAGAAGGTGGCGGGTCGTAGTACTCGACGTACACGGTCACCTGCTTCTTTGCCTCCAAATGGCGCAGTTCATCGGCGGGCAAGGTGGCGGTGATGGTGGCCTGGCCGCGGCGGTGCACCAACAGGGTATTGCCCTCGATGGAAGCCACGGAGCTGTATCCGTCGATGGTGAAGATGAAATCGGACGTGCTGCCCGCGGGCTTCGCCAGATCTGTCGGGAGCGAGTACTTGGTCGGTATGGCTCCCCGCCCCAGGATGTAATCGACCTCGAAGTCGGTGAAGTCCGTGATCTGGAAGGGCGCCGGCTTGACCGTGAGGCTGGCCACGACACGAGTCCCCTGGCAGCCGTTCTGAGCCGGTTGTGTCAGCACCACCTCGGCCTCGCCCGCCAGCCCGGTCAGCACAATGGTCCGGCCGTCGCTGGCCAGCTTGGCCACCACGTGCGAGCCCGGGTTGTTCAAGGACACCTGGATGGAGGTGGGGTCGCCGACAGCACCGGTCCATGCGGGCATGAAAGCCGGATCGGTCGTGACTTTGGTGATGGGCGCCAATGCCAGTGTGTTGGGGCTCAGGGGGGCCTCCTCCCCTGGCGTGTTCGGCGCAATGGCCTCATCGACCGTGAGCGTCACGGTGAGGTGGGCATCCTTGTGGTTGCCTGCCGCCGCCTGCGTCACTGTGATGGTGGTGCTGCCCACGCGGGATGGCGTCAGCACCTTCGTCTGGTTGTCGACCGTGGCGATGATGCTGCCGGCGCTGTCCGGGTTGACGACATAGCTGAACGCGCCAAGCTTGTTCGGCGAGTCCGTGGGGTCGTTCAGGGTCAAGGTGTTGCCCAGTCGAACCGTTTGATCGGACCAAGTAAACGTGGGTGTGACCGGGGTGCCGTTCACCTTGAGTTTGTAGCTGGCCGTGGCATGCCGGTAGGGCGGCTGGGCGGCCTGGGTGGCGATGATGGTGGTCTCGCCATCGAGCACGGCGGTAACCTCGCCCGTCAGCGCGTCCACGGTGGCAATGGCCGGGTTGACGCTGCGGTAGCTGACGGTGCCGCTGCTGTGGCGGGTGGTGGCGGTGCGTGTGATCTTGTCACCCTGGCCTATGCTGATCTCGGCCTCGGCGAAGGCGATCTGCTTGAAGGTGGTGATCGTCAAGTTGCTGATGGAAACGCCGGAGGCCCAGGCAACCGGCATGCCGAGCATGAGGAACAGCAGGGCTTGCCAGGCTGTATCTGCGATGCGGGCGGCGATGCGGCTCATGGTCGCCATGCAGGGCCGCAGCGGGTTGCTCATGTCAGAACCCCTGAACGATGAAAGTCGCCGAGGACAAGGTCGGGCCATGGATGGGATCAATCACCTCGAACACCACTTCGGCCGGCAAGCCCACCCCGGCGCCAGGGTTGGGGAAGCGGCGCACACCGATGTGCAGCGCGCCGCCCTGCACCCAGACCACCGGGTGGCCATCGGCGCCCACGTTGGGGATGGACGCACCGTTGACGAGGAGGTCGAGCACGGTTGTGGCGGGCAAGGCCGTTCGCAGGATCAGCGCATCGGGCGTGGCACTGACGGTGGCACCGGACAGGCCGGCTTTGTCCAGCGTGGCGAGCACGCTGGGCCGCGCAGTGAGGTCCACCTTGGCCAGCGCACGGGTGGGCAGCTCGCGCGGGCGCTGGAACACCTCGTCGAGCCGGTGCACCTCGGCCGCGCGCCGCGACCTGACGCCGCCACAACGAGGCGGTGCAGCGCCCAGGGACGTCTGCATGCCGACCAGCAAACGGGTTCGCGCCTTCATGCCCGCAGAACCGCTGTCGCGCGTCAGCGCAAGGTGCCAACTGCCGCGGCGCAGACCGAATGACGCCCGGTCGCCGGCAGCGGCGGTGTCGTAGCGACCCAGGACCTCCCAGCAATCGGAGAGCGAGTGTGCGTAGGTCAGCCCGGCCGTGGTGTGGGCGGATTTTTCGAACGAGCCGTCCTGAAATCGGTACCGCAGGCGCTCACGGCCCAACGAGAGCCTGATGTCGACGTTCGACCAGGGGGTCAGACCCAAGCCGAGGTTGAATCCCTGCAGGTGCCCGGGCGAGATCTCGCGCGGATCGACCAGCACGCGCAAGGTCGTGGGTGAGTCCTCGAACATGACCGCATCGGGCACATCGGGCTTGCGCGCACGGCTGACATACGCGCTGGCATTGAGTTCGCTGAGCCAACGATGCTGCTCGAAGCGTTTGATGACGCGCACCAGTGCCGAACCCTGCGCGACCACCACGTCGTCGGGCCCGGAATGGAACGGGTAAGTGTTGGTGTCCCGCAGCCATCCCAGCGAGGCCCCGACATGCAGATCGGGGCGCGGGGAGTACAGGCCGTTGAGCACGATCTCCTGGTGCTCGATGCCGGCCACACCGTTGAGGCCCACGGCCCAGGTGTCGCTGATCAGGCGCGCGTAATCGACGCCCAGCCGCAGGCCGCCTGCACTGCCCCAGTCGCGCCCGATGCTGGCGCTCAGCCGCCCGTCGCTTGTGTCGCTGCGGTAGCGCGCACCCGACTCGTCCAGACTCAGGCCACCCGCCTGCAGGCGTGGGCGTTCGCCGGGCGCGGAACCAGGGTGGCGGTCGGGAATGACCGGGCTTGCGTGCGCTGCGGCCAGTGCCGTTGGTGACTTGCGCGATGGTGATGGGGAGAGCGACTGGGCCAGACAAGGCCCCAGGGCAAACGCGAGCAACGCGGCTGCATGAACACCGCGGCAAATCGACGAAACGGACATTGAACGAGCGCAAGTGTGACGCCATGGACCGCGGAGGCGATCGCCGAGACGGGTAACCGCCGTTTGTCGCTCGTGGTGGAAACTTCGTGAATACCGCGTTGGTACGAAATTTCCAGATGGTGTGGCGCGGCAAGCACCGCCACACCAGAAAACGCGGGCCGGCCCGGGCGCAACCACCCGGGACCGCCGTGGGCGCGCGGCGCGTGCCGCGCGCCCCGGATCAGGTCACAGTTTCGCCATCACATGGCGGGCCACGGTGTAGTCCTCCAGCGCGTACATCGACATGTCCTTGCCGTAGCCGCTGTGCTTTACGCCGCCGTGCGGCATCTCGTTGACCAGCATGAAGTGCGTGTTGATCCAGGTGCAGCCGTACTGCAGTTTGCGCGCCACCTTGAGCGCACGGCCGACGTCCTGCGTCCACACCGAAGAGGCCAGGCCGTAGTCGGAATCGTTGGCCCAGGTGATGGCCTCGTCGGGGTCGGAGAAGCGCGTGACCGAGACGACCGGGCCGAACACCTCGCGGCGCACGATTTCGTCGTCCTGGCGCGCACCGGCAATCACCGTGGGCTCGTAGAAAAAGCCGTTGCCCGCGCGCATCTTGCCGCCGGCGGTGATCTCCATGTGGCCCACCATCTGCGCGCGCTCCACGAAGCTGGCCACACGGTCGCGCTGGCGGTCGCTGATCAGCGGGCCGAGTTCCACACCGGCCTCGTCCTGCGTGCCCATCTTGATCGTCTTGACCGCGCTGCTGAGGTCGGCCACCAGGCGGTCGTACACCTTGGCGCCCGCATACAGGCGGCAGGCTGCGGTGCAGTCCTGCCCGGCGTTGTAGTAGCCGAAGGTGCGGATGCCTTCGACCACGGCGTCGATGTCGGCGTCGTCGAACACGATCACCGGCGCCTTGCCGCCCAGCTCCAGGTGCGTGCGCTTCAAGGTGCCGGTGGCTGCCTGCAGGATCTTGCGGCCGGTGGACACATCGCCGGTGAGCGAGACCATGCGCACCAGTGGATGCTCCACCAGCGGCTGGCCCACGCTGGCGCCGCGGCCGCACACCACGTTGAACACGCCCTTGGGCAGGATGTCGGCCACCACACGCGCGAGCAGCAGGCTGGTCAGCGGCGTCTGCTCGCTGGGCTTGAGGACCACCGTGTTGCCGGCCGCCAGCGCGGGCGCGATCTTCCAGGCGGCCATCATCAGCGGGTAGTTCCAGGGCGCGATGGAGCCGACCACACCGATCGGATCGCGCCGGATCATGCTGGTGTGGCCCGCGAGGTACTCGCCCGCCAGCGGGCCGTGCAGGTTGCGCGCCGCGCCCGCGAAGAAACGGAAGCAATCGGCGATGGCGGGGATCTCGTCCTCGAAGGCGCGCGCATAGGGCTTGCCGCAGTTGAGCGACTCGATGCGCGCGAAGGCCTCGGCGTTGGCCTCCACCGCGTCGGCCATCTTGAGCAGCAGGCGCGCGCGTTCGGCGGGCGTGGTGTCGCTCCAGCTGTCGAAGGCGCGGTTGGCTGCCAGCACCGCGCGGTGGATCTGCTCATACGACGCTTCGGGCACCTGCGCCAGCAGTTCCCCGGTGGCGGGGTTGAGCACCTTCTCGGCCTCGCCTTCGCCGGCGACGAACTGGCCATCGATGAACAGTTCCGTGTGCAGCGAGCTCGTGAAATCGGGGGTCTTGCCCATGGTGGTCTCCGTATCGTGCAGGTGTTGGGTCAGCGGCCGGTGGGTTGTTCGTCGGCGCGGGTGAGGTAGTAGGCCGCGAGGATGGGAATGAAGGTGAGCGCGATGATCACCACCGCCACCACGTTGGTCACAGGGCGCTGGCGCGGGCGGATCAGCTCCTGCAGCATCCAGATCGGCAACGTGGTCTGCTGGCCCGCGGTGAAGGTGGTGACGATGACCTCGTCGAAGCTGAGCGCGAAGGCCAGCAGCCCGCCCGCCAGCAGGGCCGAGCCCAGTTGCGGCAGGATCACGTAGCGGATGGTCTGGAAGGTGTCGGCGCCGAGATCCATCGAGGCCTCGATGAGCGAGGGGCTGTTGCGCCGCAGACGCGCCACCGCGTTGTTGTAGACCACCACCACGCAGAAGGTCGCGTGGCCGATCACGATGGTCCAGAAACTGAAGGGTATCTCCATCGTGCTGTAGGCGCTGCGCAGCGCGATGCCGGTGACCACGCCGGGCAGCGCGATCGGCAGGATCAGCAGCAACGAGATCGCGTCGCGTCCGAAGAAGCGCGTGCGCGCCAGGCCCGCAGCGGCCAGCGTGCCCAGCACCATGGCCACGGCGGTGGCGATCAGCGCCACGCGCATCGACAGGCCGATGGCGGCCCACACGTCCTCGCGCTCCCAGGCCACCGCGAACCACTGCGTGGTGAGCGCCGGCGGCGGGAACACGTAGCTCTTGTCCTCCGCGCTGAAGGCATACAGGATGATGAGCGCGAGCGGGATGTGCAGGAACAGCACCGCGGCCCAGGTCGCGCCGCGCAGGCCCCAACCCGCGCGAGAGGGATCTCGCTTCATGACCACCTCCCCGCAACGTGACCATCATGGCGCGCCCGCGCCGAAACCAGGGGTACCGCGGAACCGGCTTTGCCGGGCCGCTGGTACCGCCCCCTTGCAGGGGGGAAGCGGCGCCAGCCGCTGCGGGGGTGGGCTTGTTCAAAGCGCATCGAAGGCCCCCAGCTTCTTCGCGAACCACAGGTACACGCCGATCACCACGATGGGCACGAGCGAGAACGCGGCCGCGAACGGGATGTTGCCCGCCACGCCTTGCTGGCGGTAGACCACCTGGCCGATGAACAGCGTGGAGTCGCCGATCACCTGCGGAATGATGTAGTCGCCCAGCGTGAGCGAGAAGGTGAAGATCGAGCCTGCGGCGATGCCGGGCATGGCCAGCGGGAAGATCACCTTCCAGAAGGTGGTGCCGCCGCGCGCGCCCAGGTCGTTCGAGGCCTCGATGAGCGAGCCCGGGATGCGTTCGATGGCTGCCTGGATCGGCAGGATCATGAACGGCAGCCACATGTAGACGAACACGATGAAGGTGCCCAGGCGCGAGAACGACAGCGAGTTGCCGCCGATGCCGGGCGTGGCGAGCACCGCGTCGAGCACCCAGGTGAGGTGCAGCTCGGCCAGCACCCAGCCGATGGCGCCCTCCTTGGCCAGCAGCAGCTTCCAGGCGTACAGCCGCACCAGGTAGCTCGACCACAGCGGCAGCATGACCGCGATGTAGAGCAGCGCCTTCTGCGGCCCGCGCGCGTAACGGGCCATGTAGTACGCGATGGGAAACGCGATCACCGTGCACGCCACCGTCACCAGGGTGGCCATGAGCACGGTGCGCCACGCCACGTCGAGGTTGGCGGGCTGCAGCAGGTCACGGAAGTTCTGCAAGGTGAGCGTCGAGCGGTCCACCAGACCCGAGAACTCGTCGAGCGCGAAGAAGCTGTTGGCCAGCAGCGCGAACAACGAACCCAGGTAGATCACGCCGAACCACAGCAGTGGCGGCACCAGCAGCGCGGCAAGCGCCAGCGCGCGGTGGCGGTACAGCACGTCCGACAGGCGCCGCAGCGGGCCGGGGCGCGCGGGCGGTACCAGGGGCAGTGCGGCGGCCATGGTCATTGAGCCCCCTGGGCGGCGGCCAGCGGGTGCACCGCGTCGGCGGCCCATCGCAGGCCCACGCTGCTGCCCGGCGCGGGCAGCGTGGGGTGCTGCTCGGGGCTCAGGTCGATCGCGATGGCTTCGCCGTGCCAGTCCACCCGCAGGCGCGAGAAGGCGCCGAAGTACTGCGCGTCGATCACGGTGGCGCTGATGGTGCCCTCGCCGTCGGCCACGAGCTGGATGCGTTCGGGCCGCAGCATGGCGCTGGGCAGTCCGGTGAGCGTGCGCGCGCGCTGGCCGTCGAGCACGTTGGCTGCGCCCACGAACTCGGCCACGAAGCGCGTGGCGGGCCGGTTGTAGATGGTGGCCGGATCGCCCACCTGCTCGAGCCGTCCGTTGTTGAACACGCCGATGCGGTCGCTCATCGAGAGCGCCTCGTGCTGGTCGTGCGTGATGAAGAGAAAGGTGATGCCGAGTTGACGTTGCAGCGCCTTGAGCTCGGTCTGCATCTGCTCGCGCAGCTTGAGGTCGAGCGCGCCCAGGGGTTCGTCGAGCAGCAGCACCTGCGGGCGGTTGATGAGCGCGCGCGCCAGCGCCACGCGCTGGCGCTGGCCGCCCGAGAGCTGACCGGGCCGGCGATCGCCCACGCCGGGCAGGCGTACGAGCTCGAGCATTTCCTCGGCACGGCGGTGCCGCTCGGCCTTCTCCACGCGCTGCACCATCAGCCCGTAGGCGACGTTGTCGCGGATGCTCATGTGCGGAAACAGCGCGTAGTCCTGGAACACGGTGTTCACCGGGCGCGCATAGGGCGGCTGGTGCGTCACGTCGAGCCCGCCGATGCGGATGGTTCCGCTCGTGGGCAGCGTGAAGCCGCCGATCATGCGCAGGCAAGTCGTCTTGCCCGAGCCCGAGGGCCCGAGCAAGGTGAAGAACTCGCCGCCGTCGATCGTGAGGTCCACATGATCGACAGCGCGCACCGCTTGTGCGCCGCTGCCGAACACGCAGGACACCGCCTCCAGGGTGACTGCAACCGTCATGGGATCAACGGCCCCCGAGCACCGCGATGTAGTCGGTCACCCAGCGGTGGTACGGCACGCAGGCGTTGTTCTGTGTCGCGCACTTGGTGGTGGGTGTCTTCCAGAACGAGATGCGATCGAAGCTCTCGAAGCCCTGGCGCTTGCAGCCCTCGTCAGTGAGCAGCTTGTTGCCCTTGCAGGCCGCCGGCACCGCGGGCACCGAACCGAACCACGCCGCCAGGTCACCCTGCAGCTTGGGGTTGAGCGAGTGCTCCATCCACAGGTAGGCGCAGTTCGGGTTCTTGGCCTCGGCGTGCATCATGGTCGTGTCGGCCCAGCCCGTGGCGCCTTCCACCGGCACCACCGTGGCCACCGGGCGGTTTTTGCTCTTCAAGATATTCGCCATGAACTGCCAGCTGCTCGACGCGACCACACCCTCGTTGGTGAAGTCGTCGATCTGCACGAAGGCGTCGTGCCAGTACTTGCCCACCAGCTTGCGCTGGCCGCGCAGCAGCTCGAGCGCCGCCTTGTACTGCGCCTCGTTGAGCTCGTACGGGTCCTTGATGCCCAGCGCCGGGTTCTTCTTCATCAGGTAGAGCGCGGCGTCGGCGATGTAGATCGGGCCGTCGAAGGCCTGGATGCGGCCCTTGTTGCTCTTGCCGTCGGGCAGCGTCATCTCCTCGAACACCACGTTCCAGCTGGTGGGCGGCTTGTCCTTGAAGACGGTGGTGTTGTACATGAGCACGTTCCAGCCCCACTGGTACGGCGTGCCGTAGTGCGTGTTGTTCACGTAGTGCCAGGGCGCCTTCTGCAGGCGCTGGTCCACGTTCTTGAAGCTGGGGATCAGGTTCACGTTGATCGGCTGCACGCGCTTGCCCGCGATGAGGCGCATCGACGCATCGCCGGAGGCGGTGACAAGGTCGAAACCACCCTCGTTCATGAGCGCCACCATCTCGTCGGAAGTGCCCGCGGTCTTCACGTTGACCTTGCAGCCGGTCTTCTTCTCGAAGTCGGTCACCCAGTCGAAGTTCTTGTCGGTCTGGCCGCGCTCGATGTAGCCGGGCCAGGCCACGATGTCGACCTGGCCTTCGGGCTTGCCGAGCTTGTCCAGCGCCTTCTGCGCGTGGGCACTGGTGCTCAGCGCGCCGAACGCGAAAGCGGTTACGGCCATGCCCGCCAGGGCGCGGGCCAGGGGCCTGGAAAGTGGGCGGTGTGCGTGTTTCATGGGTCAATCACCTCGGTTGTCTGCGGGTTGAACACGACCACAGGGGCCGCACGGCGCCTGGGCTGGCACGCATGCTAGGCAGGGGCTTGACCGTTTCAAAATACAAAATAAGCTCGTCCAGCATTCGAAAAAAACGATAGCTAGGGTTTACCCGTTCCTTTTTTGCACCGCAACAGGGCGCACCGAAACGACGCACGCCCCGGTGCGCACCGCGATGAACCGACACGTCACGCCCAAGCAGTTCCGCTATTTCCTGGCCGTGGCCGAGTCCGACTCGGTGGCCGCGGCTTCGCGCATGCTCAACATCGCGCAGTCCGCCATCACCAAGAGCGTGCTGGAACTGGAAGACGCGGTGGGCCTCACGCTGTTCGAGCGCAGCCCCAAGGGCATGCGACTCACACCCGAGGGACACCGTTTTCTGGTGAAGGCGCGCCGCGTGATCGGCGCCGTGGCCGACGCCACGCGCGGCGTGCGCCAGGGCGCCACGCCCCTGGCGGGCTCACTGTCCATCGGCGTGACCAGCCTGGTGGCGGGCTACTACCTCTCCGAGGTGTTCGCGCGCTTTCGGCGCACCTGCCCGGCGGTGGACGTACACGTGGTGGAGGATCAGCCGCCCTTTCTGGAGCACCTGCTGATCAACGGCGAGCTCGACATCGCAATCATGGTGTCGAACGCGCTGGGCGAGCCGCAGGCGCTGGTGGCCGAGACGCTGACGCGATCACCGAACCGCGTGTGGATGGCCGCCGACCACCCGCTGGCCGCACAGGAGGAAGTGAGCCTGGCCGAATGCGCGGCCAACGACCTGGTGGTGCTGCAGGCCGACCGCATCGAGTTGCTGATGCGCCCGGTGTGGGCGCGCCACCAACTCAAGCCGCGCACCGTGCTGCGCACCTCTTCGCTGGAGGCGGTGCGTTCGCTGGTGGGTGTGGGTGCGGGCCTGGCCGTGCTGCCCGACTTTCTCTACCGCCCGTGGACCCTGGACGCCGAGCACGTGGAGGTGCGCACGCTGCGCGACGCGGTGCCGACGGTGGACGTGGGCCTGGTGTGGCGGCGCGGCTCGCAGCCCCGGGCGGAAGTGCTGGAGTTCATCGAGGTCGCACGGGACCAGTCGCGGTCACGCCGGCCGGCGGCTTGAGTGCTTTCGCCGGTGGGTCCGGCTGCCGGCGACCGCGGGCGTGCGCGAGGTCTACGAGCGAGACGCGTCCCGAGCCAACGCCTCTTCCCGCAACCGCAGCACCCGCCGCTGCACCTTCCCCGTCGTTGTCATCGGCAAGACGTCGATGAATTCGATCTCCTTCGGGTACTCGTAGGGCGCGAGCCTGCCCTTCACGTGCGCCTGCAATTCGGCGATCAACGCGTCATTGCCCACGTGGCCTGGCGCCAGTACCACGTAGGCCTTCACCACCGCGCCGCGCTCCTTGTCGGGCTTGGGAACCACCGCCGCGTTCGCCACCGACGGGTGCTTCACCAGGCAGTTCTCGATCTCGCTCGGGCCGATGCGGTAACCCGCGGCCTTGAACACATCGTCGGCGCGGCCCTGGTACCAAAGGTAGCCATCGGCGTCGCGCACCGCGAGGTCGCCGGTGCGGCACCAGCTGTTGGCCGGGTTGCCGGTGAACTTGGCGCGCGTGGCGCCTTCGTTTTTCCAGTAGCCCAGGAAGAAGATCGGATCGGGCTCGCCGTGCACGTCGCGCCGGTGCACCGCCACATCGCCGGGCACGCCCACCGGGCATTCGTTGCCGTCGTCGTCGATCACCGCCACGCGGTGGCCCGGGTAGCCCTTGCCCATGCTGCCCGGCCGCGCCGGCCAGAGCCGGGCGCAATTGCCCACGATGTAGTTGATCTCGGTCTGACCGAACATCTCGTTCACCGTGATGCCGAGCTCGTCGCGGCACCAGTTGAACACCGCGTCGCCCACCGCCTCGCCGGCACTCATGAGGCCTTGCAGTTCGACGCGGAAGTGCTCGCGCGGCCTGGGGTAGGCCTTCATCATGGCCTTGAGCGCGGTGGGGAACAGGAAGCTGTGCGTGACGCCGTGGCGCTGCATCAGCTCGAACGCCAGCTGCGGCGAGAAGCGGCCGTTGTGCGCCACGATGGGCCGGCCGAAGTACAGCGTGGGCAGCAGCGCGTCCATGAGCCCACCGGTCCAGGCCCAGTCCGCCGGCGACCAGAACACCGCGTCGCTCGGCTTCGCCGCGTCCCAGGGGTCAAAGCCGAACCAGTTCTGGCTGCAGACGAAGCCGGTGAGGTTGCCGATCAGCGCGCGGTGCGGAATGAGTGCGCCCTTGGGGTTGCCTGTGGTGCCGCTGGTGTAGATCAGCACCGCGGCCTCGTCGGCCAGCGTGTGCACGGGCTCGAAGTCGGCGGGCTCCTGCGCCAGCAGGGCGGCCCATTCAAGCGCGCTGCCGCCGTTTGCGTCGATCGCGATCACGTCCTGCAGGCGCGGGCAGTTCGCGCTCACCGACTGCACCGCGGCCAGGGTGCTGGCGTCGCAAATCGCGACCACGGCTTCGCTGTCGTGCAGGCGGAACTCCAGCGCTTCGGGCCCGAACAGCTGCGACAGCGGCATGCCCACCGCACCCATCTGCAGCACCGCCATGTAGGCCACCGAGGTCTCGAAGCGCTGCGGCAGCACGATGGCCACGCGATCGCCGCGCTGTACACCGAGCACCTGCAGTGCGTTGGACAAGTGGTTGGCCTGCGCCATCAGTTCGCCGTAACTGTGCACGCGATCGGGCTGGCCCGGGGCGGTGGCGATCACCGCGGTGTTGCGCGCCGATTTCGGGTCGCGCGCCCAGCGGCGCATGCAGGCCTCGGCCATGTTGAACTCGGCCGGCACCTGCCAGCCAAAGCGGGCATGCAACGCCGCGTGGTGGTCGGTTCGGGTGTCACGGTCTTGACGGCGGGGCATCGGTCGTCTCCTCGGCCTTCTCTATGATCGATCGAATGTACCAAGTGCAACGACCCTCCCGCAGCGAATACGCGTCCATCCGCGGCTGGCGCTACCACGTGCGCCACTGGGGCGAACCCGACGCGCAGCGCCCGCCGCTGGTGCTGGTGCATGGCTGGATGGACGTGGCTGCATCGTGGCAGTTCATGGTCGACGCGATGCGCGAGCAACGCCACATCGTCGCGCCCGACTGGCGCGGCTACGGCGACACCACGTTCATGGGACCGGCGCCCGACAGCTACTGGTTCCCGGACTACCTCGGCGACCTCGATGCCCTGCTCGACACACTCTTCGGCGATCGCGCGGTGGACTTGGTGGGCCACAGCATGGGCGGGCATGTGGCCACGCTGTATGCGGGCGCGCGACCCGAGCGCATCCATCGGCTGGTCAACCTCGAAGGCTTCGGCATGCCGGCATCGGTGCCAGCGCAGGCGCCTGGGCGCTATGCGAACTGGCTCGACGAGATCCGGGCCCAGCGCCGGGGCGACATGAACCTGAGCGACTACGACGACGCCAGTGGCGTGGCGCGCCGCCTGATGAAGACCAACCCGCGCCTGGCCGCCGACAAGGCCGACTGGCTGGCGCACCAGTGGGCGCGCCCCAACGAGAAAGGCCGCTGGGCCATCCTGGGCGATTCGGCCCACAAGGTGAGCAACGCGGTGCTGTTCCGGCCCGAAGAGGCCATCGCGGTCTACCAGCGCATCGCCGCGCCGACGCTGGTGGTGACCGCCAGCGACGACAGCCTGGGCCAGTGGTGGAAGGGGCGCTACACGCTGGAGGAATTCCAGCAGCGCATCGGCCATGTGCCGAACCTGCGCCGAGCGGTGATCGACAACGCCGGGCACATGATGCATCACGACCAGCCGCAGGTGCTTGCGCGGCTGGTCGAGGACTTCCTGGGTGCCGCGGGCTGACAGGCATCGCGCAATACCTCCTGTTGCATTCCACCGGGCAACAGACACACAAGCCGGGCAAACTGTGCGGATGCGACCCCGACACACCCTCGCGCTGGCCGCACTGATCGGCAGCGGCCCTGTTCTTGCCCTCAACCTCTGCCCCGGCTGGAACGACCCGCTGCCCGCGGGCCAGCCCCGCCACGAGGTATTCGCCTCGCCGTACACGCACCACTGGTCCTACGACGAAGAGCACAAGCAGGTTTACACCCTGAGCCTGAGCCGGCGATTGCCCGACGACCGCTTCTGCGGCCTGGCGGTGTTCAACAACTCGTTCGGCCAGCCTTCGGCCTACGCCTTCGCGGGCAAGACCTGGCCCGGCCTGCTGTCCCGCTGGCCTGATCTGTACCTGAGCGTGAGCGCGGGGATCATCTACGGCTACGTGGGCAAGTACAAAAACAAGGTACCGCTCAATGTGGGCGGCTTCGCTCCGGCCATCATTCCCACCATCGGCTACCGCCTCAGCGACCGCTACGGCCTGGAGGTGCAACTGCTCGGCACCGCGGCCTTCATGGTGGGTGTCAGCGGGCGCTTCTGACCCCTGCCCTGCTGCGGGCCCCTGCGTGCGAAAATCGCGGCTTTGCCGACAGAACGCAGGAATCACCATGGACGCCGAACAGATCAACGCCATTCAGAACCAGCTCGCGGACCTGAGCACGCGGGTGGTCGAGTTGCGGAGGTATCTTTGACTACGATGCCAAGGCATCGAAGCTGAAGGAAGTCGAGTCCGCGCTGGAAGAACCCACCGTCTGGGACAACCCCAAGCGCGCGCAGGAACTCAGCAAGGAGCGCAAGTCGCTCGAAGACGTGGTGCACGTGCTCGACCGGCTGAGCAGCGAGCTGGCCGACAACACCGAGCTGTTCGAGATGTCGGCCGCCGAGGATGACCACGCCGGCCTGCGCACGATCGAGGCAGAGGCCACCAAGGTGCAGGCCGAGGTCGAGAAGCTCGAGTTCCGCCGCATGTTCAACAACCCGGCCGACCCGCTGAACTGCTTCCTGGACATCCAGGCCGGCGCCGGCGGCACCGAGGCCTGCGACTGGGCCAGCATGCTGCTGCGCCAGTACCTGCGCTACGCCGAACGCAAGGGCTTCAAGACCACGGTGGAAGACGAAACCCCGGGCGACACCGCGGGCATCAAGAGCGCCACCATAAAGATCGAAGGCGAGTACGCCTTCGGCCTGTTGCGCACCGAGACCGGCGTGCACCGCCTGGTGCGCAAGAGCCCGTTCGACAGCTCGGGCGGGCGCCACACCTCGTTCGCCTCGGTGTTCGTTTATCCGGAGATCGACGACTCGATCGAGATCGACATCAACCCGGCCGATGTGCGCGTGGACACCTACCGCGCCAGCGGTGCCGGTGGCCAGCACATCAACAAGACCGACTCGGCCGTGCGCCTGACGCACATGCCCACGGGCATCGTGGTGCAATGCCAGGACAGCCGCAGCCAGCACAGCAACCGCGACCTGGCCTGGCAGCGCCTTCGCTCGCGCCTGTACGACCACGAGATGCGCAAACGCATGGAAGAGCAGCAGAAGCTGGAAGACACCAAGACCGACGTCGGCTGGGGCCACCAGATCCGCAGCTACGTGCTCGACAACAGCCGCATCAAGGACCTTCGCACCAACGTCGAAATCTCGGCCACCCAGAAGGTGCTCGACGGCGATCTGGATGCGTTCATCGAAGCCTCGCTCAAACAAGGGGTGTAACCCATGAGTTCCCTGCGTGAAGGACCCAGCACCCTGGTGCGCCGAGAAGACTACGCTCCGCCCGCGTACTGGATCGACAGCGTCGATCTCACGTTCGATCTCGACCCGGCCAAGACGCGCGTGCTCAACCGCATGACGCTGCGTCGCAACGCGGCCGTGCCCGCCCAGCCGCTGCGCCTTGACGGCGAAGAGCTCAACCTCGCGCGCGTGCTGGTCAACGGCGCGGGCTGCTCGTTCAAGATGGACGGCGGCCAGCTGGTGCTGGACAACCTTCCCGAGGGCGAAGCGCCCTTCACGCTGGAGATCTTCACCACCTGCGCCCCCGAGAAGAACACCCAGCTCATGGGTCTGTATGTGAGCGAGGGCACCTTCTTCACGCAGTGCGAGGCCGAGGGTTTTCGCCGCATCACCTACTTCCTCGACCGGCCCGACGTGATGGCCAGCTACACCGTGACGTTGCGCGCCGACAAGGCGCGCTACCCGGTGCTGCTGTCCAACGGCAACCTGGTCGATTCGGGGGCGCTGGAGGACGGCCGCCATTTCGCCAAGTGGGTCGACCCTCATCGCAAACCGAGCTACCTGTTCGCACTGGTGGCGGGCAACCTGGTGGCGCGCGAGCAGCGCATCGTCTCGCGCTCGGGCAAGGAACACCTGCTGCAGGTCTTCGTGCACCGCGGCGACATGGACAAGACCGAACATGCCATGCAGTCGCTGATTGCCAGCGTCGCCTGGGACGAGGCCCGCTTCGGCCTGCCGCTCGATCTGGAACGCTTCATGATCGTCGCCACCAGCGACTTCAACATGGGCGCGATGGAGAACAAGGGCCTCAACATCTTCAACACCAAGTACGTGCTGGCCAACAGCGCCACCGCCACCGACACCGACTTCGCCAACATCGAATCGGTGGTGGGCCACGAGTACTTCCACAACTGGACGGGCAACCGCGTCACCTGCCGCGACTGGTTCCAGCTCTCGCTCAAGGAAGGCCTCACCGTCTTTCGCGATCAGGAGTTCAGCATGGACCTGTGCGCCGAGCCGTCGGCGCGCGCGGTCAAGCGCATCGAGGACGTGCGCGTGCTGCGCACGGCGCAATTCCCCGAGGACGCCGGCCCCATGGCGCACCCGGTGCGCCCCGACAGCTACGTCGAGATCAACAACTTCTACACCGTCACCGTCTACGAAAAAGGCGCCGAGGTCGTGCGCATGATGCAGACCCTGGTCGGGCGTGACGGCTTCGCGCGTGGCATGAAGCTCTACTTCGAGCGCCACGACGGCCAGGCCGTCACCTGTGACGACTTCGCCCAGGCGATCGCCGATGCCAACCCCGACAGCCCGCTGGCGCGCCAGCTCGATGTCTTCAAGCGCTGGTACAGCCAGGCCGGCACACCGCGCCTGCGCGCCGACGGCCGCTACGACGCTGCCGCCCAGCGCTACACCCTCACGCTGAGCCAGCGCTGCGCGCCCACGCCGGGCCAGGCGGTCAAGCAGCCGTTCCTCATCCCGGTGGCGCTGGGCCTGCTGGACGCCGACGGCCGCGAGCTGCCGCTGGCGCCCGAGCAGCGCCTCGTGGTACTGAGCGAAGCGAGCCAGACCGTGGTGTTCGACGGCATCGCCAGCGAACCCGTGCCCTCGCTGCTGCGCGGCTTCTCCGCGCCCGTGGTGCTGGAGCACGACGACACCGACACCCAGCTGCTCACCCAGCTCGCACACGACAGCGACCCCTTCAACCGCTGGGAAGCCGGCCAGCGACTGGCCCTGCGGCGCGCCCTGGCCGCAGTCCGCACGGGTGGCCCCATCGGCCAGCCGCTGGACGCCGCCTTCATCGACGCCATGCGCGCCGTGCTGCGCCACGAACAGCTCGACGCCGCCTTCAAGGAGCTCACCCTCACCCTGCCCAGCGAGACCTACATCGCCGAGCAGCTCGACGAGGTGGACCCGCAGCGCGTGCACGCCGTGCGCGAGGCGATGCGCGAGCAACTGGCCCACGCGCTGCACACCGACTGGGCCTGGGCTTACGAGCACCACAAGGACAACGGCACCTACCGCCCCGACCCGCTGAGCGCGGGCCGGCGCGCGCTGACGGGCCTGGCGCTCACCATGCTGTGCCTGGAGGCCCGCAGCTCGGGCAACCCGGTGTGGCCGGGCAAGGCGTACCAGCGCTTCAAGGACGCCGGCAACATGACCGACCGCTTCAACGCGCTGTCGGCCCTGGTGGTGAGCGACCACACACTGGCCCGTGAGGCGCTGCCGCGTTTTCACGCAATGTTCCGTGACGAGGCCCTGGTGCTGGACAAGTGGTTCGCGCTGCAGGCCGGCGCGCCCGACCGGGGCGGCAACATCCTGCCCGCGGTGCGCCAGCTCATGGCCCACCCCGATTTCCAGTTGCGCAACCCCAACCGCGCTCGCAGCGTGATCTTCAGCTACTGCAACGCCAACCCGGGCGCCTTTCACCGCGCCGATGCAGCCGGCTACGTGTTCTGGAGCGAGCGCGTCATCGAGATCGACCGCTTCAACCCGCAGGTGGCCGCGCGCCTGGCGCGCGCGCTCGACCGCTGGAAGAAACTCGCCGAGCCCTATCGCAGCGCAGCCCGTGAGGCCATCGCACGCGTGGCTGCCCAGACCGAGTTGAGCAACGACGTGCGCGAGGTGGTCACCCGCGCACTTTCGGAAGACTGAACATGAGCAAACGCATCTCCCTCACCCGCTACCTCGTCGAGAAGCAACGCGTCGACGGGCACATTCCCTCGCAATTGCGCCTGCTCATCGAGGTGGTGGCGCGCGCGTGCAAGAGCATCAGCCACGCGGTGAACAAGGGCGCGCTCGGCGGCGTGCTCGGCAGCGCCGAGAGCGAAAACGTGCAGGGCGAGGTACAGAAGAAGCTCGACATCATCGCCAACGAGGTGTTGATCGAGGCCAACGAATGGGGCGGCCACCTGGCAGCCATGGCCAGCGAGGAAATGGACGGCATCTATGTGGTGCCCAACCGCTACCCGCAGGGCGAATACCTGCTGCTGTTCGATCCGCTCGACGGCTCCAGCAACATCGACGTGAACGTGAGCATCGGCACCATCTTCAGCGTGCTCAAGATGCCCGAGGGCGACCGCGGCGTCGATGAAGCCGACTTCCTGCAACCCGGCCACAAGCAGGTGGCGGCGGGCTACTGCATCTACGGCCCCCAGACCACCCTGGTGCTCACCGTGGGCGACGGCGTGGCCATGTTCACGCTCGACCGCGAGCAGGGCTCCTTCGTGCTGACCGAGGAAAACGTGCAGATCCCTGCGGACACCAAGGAATTCGCGATCAACATGAGCAACATGCGCCACTGGGATGCCCCGGTGAAGCGCTACATCGACGAATGCCTGCAGGGCAAGGAAGGCCCGCGCGGCAAGGACTTCAACATGCGCTGGATCGCCAGCATGGTGGCCGACGTGCACCGCATCCTCACGCGCGGCGGTGTCTTCATGTACCCCTGGGACAAGCGCGAGCCCGACAAGCCGGGCAAGCTGCGCCTGATGTACGAAGCCAACCCCATGGGCTGGCTGGTCGAGCAGGCCGGCGGCGCCGCCACCAACGGGCGCGAGCGCATCCTGGACATCGTGCCGGGCAAGCTGCACGAGCGCGTGAGCGTGATCCTGGGCAGCAGGAACGAGGTGGAGCGCGTGACCGCCTACCACCGCGAGGCCTGAGACCCGCCCCGCGCTGGCTATAATCACGGACTTCGCCGGTGTAGCTCAGTTGGTAGAGCAGCTCATTCGTAATGAGAAGGTCGGGGGTTCGACTCCTCTCTCCGGCACCACCTTCCAAAGCCCCGCAAGCCCTCAGGCTCTAGCCGTTCGACTAAGGAGTTGACGGTCTAGGCCTTCAGCCAGGTTGATTCAAAGCCCCGTCCTGCTCTTGCAGGGCGGGGCTTTCTTCTTTCTGGGGGACCACCTGGGCGCGGGGCTGGAAGTAC
>NZ_JAMBNO010000019.1 GCF_023715105.1 Hydrogenophaga intermedia
CGCCTGCGGCGCTGGTCTTTCAAGATGACTTCAACAGTGTCCGTATGCCTAGTCGTACTCACAGTCCTACTCCTATCTTTAAAGATAAGCGATAGGACGGGTCCGGGGATTTGGGGGGCTATCTCACCTCACCCGAGCGCTGCGCAACTGGATTCAAGGGCAAATCAACACGTACTCTGCAGAGTTCGAGGAGCTCGACCGGCTGCACGCGAGCAAGGAACAGCAGGATGAGTTGAGCCGGCTGAACAAGGCGCTTAACGACTGGAAGAACGCCTTCCTTGAGCATGAGTTCGGGGGGGTCGGCGAAACGTCGAAGGGTACTGGTGGGGGGACGACAGAACGCAAACCACTGCCGCGCGCGCCAGTCGCAAGCGTCATACTGGAAATCTCGCACCACCAGGCTGGACAGGGTGTCGCGTTTCAGCCGACCGTGAAATTCTTCGATGCGACGGGGACGCGCGTCCGCCCTGTGCTGCATGAGTGGGTAGCGTCGGACAAGGCCGTGGCCTCGTTCGATCGCAGCATCAACATGCTGGTAACTGGCAAGCCTGGGCGTTCAAGCCTCACCGTGGTGTGTCGGGAGTCTGGGGTTGAATCAAACACCGTGGAAATTGAGGTGCTCGATATCGCGTCGATAGCCATAACACCTAGCTCACTTGAGCTTCCAGCCGGCAGTTGCGCGCCAATGACAGCGACCGTTGAGACCAAAGACGGCCGCAGATTGCAGGGCGTCTATCTCATCTGGACCGAAGGCGACCGCTCGGTGGTTTCGGTTGGTGCGAGTGGGATGGTCTATGGGCTCATCCCTGGTACCTCTATCGTGACTGCCGGCGACGATGCCGCCGATGCTGGACAGCCTTGCGTGGTGACGATTACCCAGCGAGATGAGGCCGGGCAGAAGGGGAGCGGTTTCCCGCAAATCCTTCTCTCGGAGATCGACAACGACCCGCTGGGGGAAGGGCCACCCAAGTTCAGCAGTTCGGACCCGCCTGTCTACCAGCGGCCCCAAGACGTGGATGCGAACATCTGGTGGATTAATCTAGCTAGCCCGCTGGCGCGCCGCTACATCGATGAAGCCAGAGGTGGCGCTAAGAGCCCTGAGTGGCGCGTCTACCTGCTGGAGCGGTACGTCGAGATCATGGTGAAGATTGTTCTCTCCTACGACTACAGCCACGGCGAGACGCTCACCTTTGAAACCATGCTTAGGCGTTGGGAGGAGGAGGCTGCAGCCATGCAGCAGCGAGCCGTCGAGACTCTCACGGCTTTCCTGGCTGGCGGTGATGTGGAAATAGAGGCTACATGAGTGACGACCGGCTCACAGTTTCTGAGAAACTGCTGCTCGCGGCGCTAGCAGTGCGCGAGAGTCATCCGACTTTCAGCGCCGAAGACCTCGTGGTCGAGGCATGGAAAAAGTACCCGGACACGTTTGGTCTTTCGGGGTACGCGAGCCAGTACCCTGACTCGAACCGCGTACTGACCAACATCATGGGCACAAAGGGGATGCGCGGGAAAGGCTGGTTGCGCAAGGTTGGCGAGAAGCAATACCGACTTAGCTCGACTGGACTGTCCGACGGCGAAGTGCTCTTGAACGGGCAGCCTCACGGCAGGCAGGACGAAGGTAGCCAAGCGCTAAGAGCCGAACTAGACCGGCAAACCGCCGGTGCGCTGCTCCGCATCTTCTCGACGCCAGCCGCGCGCAAGCGCTTGAACAACGACAGCAATTCGCTGACGTTCAATGATGCCTGCGGTTTTTGGGATATCACAGTGCGGAGCAACGCCAACACCCTACAGAGCCGCCTAGCCGACGTGCAAACCATCCTGGAGCGAGCGTTGGCTGCTGCCGGAGCCAACAAGTCAGGAGCGGGAGGGCTGCAGGTCGGCAGCAGCGTCATAACCCCCCACCAGCTATCCACCATGCTGTTGCTGCACGCAGAGATGCAGGAGCGTTTTCAGACAGAGCTCAACATCCTGCGCAAGCGCACTGATGAGCGCCTCGAGAAGCGGCCGAAGACCATCTAGCGACAGACCGAACCAATGAGCGCAAAACCGATTGTCCAGGAGCCGCTCTCCGCTGTTGGTACTTTCGTTGGTAGACTGATCGCGTACCTGATCAATATCTAGCAACGACGATGTTGCTGGCCCGACATGTGAACGACGCCCTCCCGCCAGGGATTTAAGCATCAAGCGGCCTTTGGGCCGCTTTTTCATTGGCTCGCTGCCAGCGGAACGAGCGGTGGTGAGTAGCGGTGGAGGCGGTGCAGGATGCGCAAGCGGGGAGCAAACAGTGACATCTTGGCCGGATGCGCATGCTTGGAAACACCCTCACCGGGCTCGGGCAATTCTGGTATCGGCCGTCGCAGCGGGACAATGCAGCGATGAATCGTCGCGTCCTCACCCTGACAGCACTGACTGTCCTGCTGGACCCGCAGCGGCTGCTGGCCCAGACGGCCACCTGCCCCGCCCTGCTCAACCACCGCTTCCCGCGCCTGCAGGATGGCGCACCGCAGGACCTCTGCCAGTTCTCCGGCAAGGTGCTGCTCATCGTGAACACGGCCAGCTACTGCGGCTTCACCGGCCAGTACGAGGGCCTGGAGGCGCTGTACGCGCGCTACCGCGAGCGCGGCCTGGTGGTGCTCGGTTTTCCGTCGAACGATTTTCAGCAGGAATCGGGCAGCCGCGAGCAGATCGCCGAGCTGTGCTTCAACACCTACGGCGTGAAGTTCCCGATGTTCGACAAGACGATGGTCAAGGGCAAGGACGCCAACGGCCTGTACCGGCAGCTGCAGCAGGCCACCGGCGTGGCCCCGCGCTGGAACTTCCACAAGTACCTGGTCGGCCGCGACGGCAAGGTGATCGATCAGTACAACAGCATGATCGAGCCCACCGGGCGCACGCTCACGCGGGCGATCGAGGCGGCGCTGAGCGCCAAAGGCTGACCGCTGGCGCCCCCCAAAGAACCCCTGCGAGAGACCCCAAAAAGAAAAAGCCACCGCATTCGCGGTGGCTTTCTCGTTGCCGCAAGCTGAGGGAAATCAGCGGATCACGGCCAGGGTGGTGCGAGCGCCGCCCTTGTAGGTCATGAGCGTGAGCGCGCCGTTCTTGATGTCGCCCTTCTCGTCGAACTCGATCTTGCCGGTCACACCGTTGTAGCTGGTGGACTTGAGTGCGGGCAGGTAGACCTTCGGGTCGGCCGAACCGGCGGTGACCATGGCGTTGGCCATGACCTTGACGGCGTCGTACACGTACGGGGCATACACCTGCACGTCGGCGTTGAACTTGGTCTTGAAGTCGGCGCGGAACTTGTCCATGCCAGCCTTCTGCTCGCCTTCAACACCACCGGCTTCGGCGCAGTACACCTGCTCGTCAGCCATGCCGTCGCCGGCCAGCTTGGGCAGCTCGCTGGTGCAGATGCCGTCGCCACCCATGAACTTGGCGTTGATGCCGAGCTGCTTCATCTGCTTGAGCATCGGGCCGGCCACGGCGTCCATGCCGCCGAAGAACACCACGTCGGGCTTCTTGGCCTTCAGGGTGGTCAGGATGGCGTTGAAGTCGGTCGCCTTGTCGTTCGTGAACTCGCGGCCCACCACGGTGCCACCAGCGGCCTTCACGCCCTTCTCGAATTCGTCGGCGACGCCCTGGCCATAGGCGGTGCGGTCGTCGATGACGGCCACGTTCTTGGCCTTGAGAGTTTCGATGGCGTACTTGCCGAGCGTGCCGCCCAGGTGCACGTCGTCAGCCACCACGCGGAAGGCGCCCGCGAAGCCCTGGCGGGTGTACTTGGGGTTGGTCGCCGAGGGCGAGATCTGGGGGATGCCAGCGTCGTTGTAGAGCTGCGAGGCGGGAATGGTGGTGCCCGAGTTCAGGTGGCCGATGACGCCATTGACCTTGGCGTCGACCAGCTTCTGAGCGGCGGCCGTGCCCTGCTTGGGATCGGCGGCGTCGTCTTCGGCCAGCAGTTCGAACTTGGCCTTGGCGCCACCGATGCTCAGGCCGGCGGCGTTGAGCTCTTCGATTGCCATGCGGGCGCCGTTCTCGTTGTCCTTACCCAGGTGCGCGATGGCGCCGCTGGTGGGGCCGACGTGACCGATCTTGACCACGACCTCGGCGGCCGGTGCGGGAGCGGCGGCCGGCGCAGCGGCCGGGGCGGGAGCAGCCTCTTCCTTCTTGCCGCAGGCGGCGAGCGCGACGGCGGCGGCAAGCACTGCCAGTTTCATGTTCACTTGCATGGGTTTTCCTCGGTAAGGATGGGTTGAATCGCGGAGGGAACTTTTTTTCTCCACCGCGTGAATCTACTCCAAATAACGTGCACTTCTGACCGCATCACAACCCTTTGAGGGCATGTCAAGGGTTTTCCGCAAGGGGATCGGCGGGCAGCCGATTGCCCCGCTGCAACAGGCCTGACGACTCAGGCGCCAGACTGTTTCAAGTCGTGACGCAAGGGCTCGATGCCAGCGGCTGTGTAGGCGCGCCAGCGCTGGCGCGCGGCGGCGCGATCGGCCTCGTCCAGGCCGACCACCTCGATCACGCGTGCGAAAGCGGCAGGCTCGTCGACGGCACCGGCCTGCAGGTTCACGAGCACGGCGGCGGCGTCGCCGCCCTCCAGCCGATCGGTGAGCAGGATCGGCGAGTGCCGCTGCACGGCCGGCGGGTCGCCAGGGCGGGCGTGGGGAACGAAGTCGCCCTGCCCGACCAGCCAGATGTGGCGGTCGAGTTCTTCGATCGCTTCGGGGGGCGACAACACGACCACGCGCGCGCCCTTGAGCCACGCCTTGCGAAGCAGGCGCGCCGTGTAGGCGAGCTTGTCGGGCGCGTTGAAGTGGAAGGCGACCTCGGCCATGGATGCGGGCTCAGCCCTTGCGCCGCGCGCCTCGGGTGGCCTTGGCGGGCTTGGCCGCATCGGGCGCGGGGCGCTGCGACTCGTCGATCAGGTATTGCAGCAGCAGGGGCACGGGGCGCCCGGTGGCGCCCTTGGCCGCGCCGCTCTTCCAGGCGGTGCCCGCGATGTCCAGGTGCGCCCAGCGCAAATCGGCGGTGAACTTCTGCAGGAACTTGGCCGCGGTGATGGCACCGCCCGCGCGCCCGGCCACGTTGGCCATGTCGGCAAAGTTGGACTTCAGGCCCTCGGCGTACTCGTCGTCCAGCGGCATGCGCCAGCACAGGTCGCCAGCGGACTCTCCAGCCTGGTGCAACTGCGCGGCCAGCGCGTCGTCGGCGCTGAAAAGGCCGCTGCGCACGGCGCCCAGCGCGATCACGCAGGCGCCGGTCAGCGTGGCGATGTCGACCACCGCGCGCGGCTTGAAGCGCGCTGCATAGCTGAGCGCGTCGCACAGGATCAGGCGGCCCTCGGCGTCGGTGTTGAGGATCTCGATCGTCTGCCCGCTCATGCTGCGCACCACGTCGCCCGGCTTCACGGCCAGGCCATCGGGCATGTTCTCGCAGGTGGGGATGAGGCCCACCACGTTGATGGCCGGCTTGAGCTCGGCCAATGCCGCAAAGGTGCCCAGCACGCTGGCCGCGCCACCCATGTCGAACTTCATCTCGTCCATCTCGGCGGCGGGCTTGAGGCTGATGCCGCCGGTGTCGAACGTGATGCCCTTGCCCACCAGCACCACCGGCGCGTCGGCCTTGGCCGCACCCTGGTAGTGCATGACGATGAAGCGCAGCGGCTCTGCCGAGCCTCGGGCGACCGCCATGAACGAGCCCATGCCCAGGGCTTCCACCTGCTTGGGCCCGAGCACGTCGGTCTTGATCACGCCGCCGCGCGCCAGCTTCTTCGCCGCCTCGGCCAGCATGGTGGGCGTGGCGTGGTTGGCCGGGCGGTTGGCCCATTCCTTGGCGAACTCCACCCCCGCCACCATGGCCCGGCCTTCGCGCAGGCCGTCGCGCAGCGAACCCGCATCGGCCACGCCGACGCTCACGCGCGCCAGCGCTCGAGGCTTGGCGCTGGGCTTGGTGGTGGTGAACACGTAGGACGCTTCGGCCACGGCCTGGATCGCGGCACGCAGGCCCGCGTTGTCGATGGCCACCAGCGAGGCCACCAGACCCAGGTGGGCCACGCCCGGACCCTTGAGCGCACCCACGCCGGCTGCCACCGCCTTGCGCAGCGAGGCCGCGTCGGCCTGACCGGCGCGCACCAGCACCACGCGTGCCGCCTTGAAGCCCGCCGGCCGGTAGGCCGTCAACAGTTTGCCGACGCCGGCCTCCAGGTCCGAACCCTTGAGCGCCTGCGCGATCATGCTGTGCATTGGTGAGTCGCCCTTGGGCGCTGCATCCGGCACGAGAACCAGCAAGGCATCGGCCGCGAAATCGGCAGCCTGTTCGGCATTCAGGGTCTTGAGTTCGACGTTCATAATCCGCTTTCGTTCTAACAGCGATCGATGTTATTCCATTCGTCTCTGCGCAAAGAGCTTGCCCGCAGCTTCGGGGCGACGCTGGTGGTGCTTTTCACCATCGTGCTCACCATGCTGCTCATCCGCACCCTGGGTGCTGCATCCAAAGGCAGCGTGAACCCCGAGGAGGTGATGCTGGTGCTGGGCTATACCGTGCTCGGGCGCATGCCCACGGTGCTCACGCTGGCTTTGTTCATCTCCATCGTGTTCACGCTCTCGCGCATGTACCGGGACAGCGAAATGATCATCTGGTTCGCCAGCGGGCGCTCGCTCGGGGGCTTTCTGGCGCCGGTGATGCGCTTTGCCTGGCCGGTGCTGGCAGTCATCACGCTCATGGTGTTCTTCGTCTGGCCCTGGGCCAACCAGCAGGTCAATGATCTGCGCGACCGCTTCGAGCGGCGCGGCGACCTCGAACGCGTGGCGCCGGGGCAATTTCAGGAGTCGTCGAGCGGGCGGCGCGTGTTCTTCATCGACAAGGACACCGCCGATGGCGCCGAGGGGCGCAACGTGTTCATCTCGAGTACCGAACCCGACGGCCGCGAGACCGTCACCTCGGCGCGCTCGGGCCGCATCGAATGGCTGGAAGACCGTCAGTTCCTGCTCCTGAACAACGGCCAACGGCTGGAGTCGCAGGCCGATGACGCGCTGCGCGTGAGCGAGTTCGCCGAGTACGGCACGCAGATCGGTCAGGCGGGCGCTGCGCGCAGCTCGGGCGTGGAGCTCAAGGCCCGGCCCAGCTGGGAGCTCATCACCTCGCCCACGCGGCCCAACCTGGCCGAACTGGGCTGGCGCATCGGCCTGGCGGTCACGGCCTTCAACTTCGTGCTGATTGCCCTGGCCACCACGGTCGGCAATCCGCGCGCCGGGCGCAGCGGCAACCTGTTCTTCACCTTGTTCGCCTTCGTCTTTTATTACAACCTGCTCAACATCGGCCAGAACTGGGTGGCGCGCGGCGTGGTCGAGCTGTTGCCGTTCACGCTGGCGCTGCACGGGGGCGTGCTGGCACTGACCCTGCTGTGGTTTTACAAGCGCCACCAGGGCCTGAGCTTGCGCACCCTGCTGACGACCTGGCTGCGTCGTGGCCGCGAGGGCACCGCATGAGGACGATCCGTCGCCTCATCTATGGCGAGGTCTTCGCAGCCGTGTTCTTCGTGCTGCTGGCATTCCTGTCGTTGTTCGTCTTCTTCGACCTGGTGGACGAACTGCCCGACGTGGGCCGGCGCTCCGCGCTCGATCCCGACCGGGTCTACAGCCTGGCCGATGCGCTGATGTATGTGGGACTGCTGGTGCCCAGCCGCATCTACGAGCTGCTGCCGATCGCGGTGCTGATCGGCTCGGTGTTCGTGCTGGCACGGCTGGCGCAGGGCTCGGAGTACACCATCCTGCGGACCAGCGGCCTGGGCCCGTGGCGCGCGTTGCGCACCCTGCTGGGGCTGGGCTCGGTATTCGTGCTGCTCACGTTCGCGATGGGCGACTACCTCGCTCCCATGGCCGACCGCGTGGCGCAACTGCACAAGGCGCGATTCGAAGGCGCCATCAGCCTCGGGCAGACGGGTGCCTGGCTCAAGGAACGCCAGCCGTACAGCAATTTTTCGGTCAATGTCGGTGCGCTGTCGGCCGACGGTGAGCTGGGCAACGTACGCATCTTCGAATTCAACAACCAGGGCCTGCTGGTCTCGACCATGCACGCCCGCTCGGGGCGCATCGAGGGCGATGAGAGCTGGACGCTGCGCAACGTGGAGCGGCGCGAGTTCGACGCCGCCGGGCTGGGCACGGTGCGGGTGGATCGCACCACGCACGACAGCTTCCGCTGGCCGAGCGGCATCAACACCGAGATGGTCTCGGTGGCGCTGCTCAAGCCCGAGCGCATGCGCACCACCGACCTGTTCGCCTACATCCGCCACCTGGAGGCCAACGGCCAGACCGCGCAACGCCACGAGATCGAGTTCTGGCGCAAGGTGTTCTACCCGCTCTCGTGCCTGGTGATGGTGGTGCTGGCCCTGCCCTTTGCCTACCTGCACTTTCGCTCCGGCAGCATCACGGGCTACGTGTTCGGTGGCGTGATGATTGGCATCAGCTTCTTCTTGCTGAACAACGTGTTCGGCTACATCGGCAACCTCAACCAGTGGCAGCCCTGGCTGGCCGCGGCCTCACCGGCGCTGATCTATTCGGTGGTGTCGCTCGGCGCCTTCGGCTGGCTGGTGCTACGGCGGTAATCCCATGCTCGGCGTGATCGTATTTGCCCATGGCTCACGCGACCCGCTGTGGCGCGCTCCGGTGGAGGCCGTGGCGCGGCGCATCGGCGAACGCGCACCGGGCACCCGTGTGGGCACCGCCTACCTCGAGCTCACCGAGCCCGACCTGCCCACGGTGGCGCGCGAGATGGTGGCCGCCGGTGCCACGCGGCTGCACGTGCTGCCCATGTTTCTGGGCATGGGCAAGCACGCCCGCGAAGACCTGCCGCAACTGATGGATGCGCTGCGCCATGAGCACCCGGCAGTGGCCTTCGAGCAATTGCCCACCGCCGGGGAAGACCCGCGCCTCATCGACCTGTTGGCCACGCTCGCCCTGAAGGACGCTCCATGAACCTGCACCAGTTCAAGTTCGTGCAGGAAGCGGTGCGCCGCAACCTGAACCTGACGGAGGCCGCCAAGGCGCTGCACACCTCGCAGCCTGGCGTGTCCAAGGCCATCATCGAGCTCGAGGACGAACTCGGCATCGAGATCTTTGCGCGCCACGGCAAGCGCATCAAGCGCGTTACCGAACCCGGTCAGCAGGTGCTCAAGAGCATCGACATCATCCTGCGCGAGGTGAACAACCTCAAGCGTATCGGCGAGCAATACTCGGCGCAGGACAGCGGCACGCTGTCCATCGCGACCACGCACACCCAGGCGCGCTACGTGCTGCCCGGGCCAGTGGCCGCATTGCGCCAGGCTTACCCCAAGGTGGGCGTCAGCCTTCACCAGGGCTCGCCCGACCAGGTGGCGCGCATGCTGATCGAAGAGGTGGCCGAGATCGGCATGGCCACCGAGTCGCTGGTGAACTACCCCGAGCTCGTGACGCTGCCGGCCTACGAATGGCAGCACGTGCTGGTGTTCCCGTTCGACCACCCGCTGCTCGCGCGCGAGCGCATCGGCCTTGAAGAACTCGCCCAGGTGCCGCTGATCACCTACCACCCCAGCTTCACCGGTCGCACGCGCATCGACCAGGCGTTCGCGCTGCGCCACCTCCAACCCAACGTCGTGCTCGAGGCGATCGACTCGGACGTCATCAAGACCTACGTGAAGCTCGGCATGGGCGTGGGCATCGTGGCCGAGATGGCGGTCAAGGGCGAGAACCAGACGCCGGATCTCGTGTCGCGCCCGGCCGGCAATCTTTTCGGCCACAACCTGGCACGGGTGGCTTTCAAGCGCGGCACCTACCTGCGCCATTTCGTGCTGCGTTTTGCCGAGCTGCTTTCCGACCGCCTTTCGCGCGACAGCATCCTTCGCGCCATGGCGGGTGACCCCGACGAATACGACATCTGACCCCATGGACACCGTGACGAAGCCCCGCACCCCCGCCCTCACCTCGCGCCTGCCGCAGGTGGGCACCACCATCTTCACCGTCATGTCGGCCCTGGCGACCGAACACCGCGCCGTCAATCTCGGCCAGGGGTTTCCCGATTTCGGCTGTGACCCGGCCCTGCTCGACGCCGTGGACGCGGCCATGCGCGCCGGCCACAACCAGTACCCACCGATGACCGGCGTACCGGCGCTGCGCGAGGCCATGGCGTCCAAGGTGGAGAAGCTCTACGGGCGCCGCTATGACCCCAACAGCGAAATCACGGTGACCGCTGGCGCGACGCAGGCCATCCTGACCGCCATTCTGGCCATCGTGCACCCGGGTGACGAGGTCGTCGTGCTCGAGCCGTGCTACGACAGCTACGTGCCCAACATCGAACTCGCGGGCGGCACCGTGGTGCGCGTGCCGCTCAAACCAGGCAGCTTTCGTCCCGACTTCGACGCCATCGCGGCGGCCATCACCCCGCGCACGCGCGCCATCCTCGTCAACAGCCCGCACAACCCCAGCGGCATGTGCTGGACCGACGCCGAGATGCGCCAGCTCGACGACTTGCTCGCTCCCACCGACGTGCTGCTGATCAGTGACGAGGTCTACGAGCACATGGTTTTCGACGGCCAGCTGCACCACAGCGCCGCGCGCTACCCCGGCCTGGCCGCGCGCGCCTTCATCGTCAGCAGCTTCGGCAAGACCTACCACGTGACCGGCTGGAAAGTCGGCACCGTGCTGGCGCCTGCCCCGCTGATGGCCGAGTTCCGCAAGGTGCATCAGTTCAACGTGTTCACCGTGAACACGCCGATGCAGCACGCACTGGCTGCCTACATGGCCAACCCCGCGCCCTACCTCGATCTGCCCGCCTTCTACCAGCGCAAGCGCGACCTGTTCCGCGACGGTCTGGCGGGCACGCGCTTCAAGCTGCTGCCCGGCGAAGGCACCTACTTCCAGTGCGTGGACATCTCCGCGCTCGCCGTGCCCGAACGCGACCTGCCCGAAGCCGATTTCTGCCGCTGGCTCACCCAGGAGATCGGGGTCGCCGCCATCCCGCTATCGGCCTTCTACGGCAACGGCTTCGACCAGAAGGTCATCCGCTTTTGCTTCGCGAAGAAGGACGAGACGCTGGGTGAGGCGCTGAAGCGGCTGTCGCGGCTCTGACGGTTTTGCTGCCTGACCAGGCGCGCGTGCCGGATCCTCAGCGCGCCCGCCCGGCAGGCCAGTACTCAACACCGCACCGGGTTGCGGCAGAACCGCTCCAGCTCCCGCACCACCGAGCGCTCCGCCACCGCGTTGCGCGCCGCCGGCCCGGCTTCCAGGCTGAGCTTCATTTCGTATTTCTTGAAGAAGGCGTCGAACAACTCGCCACCGAGGGTGCCGGTGGCGGTGAGCTGGTCGGTGGCGGGGTCGTGCTCCAGCAGCACGGCGCACAGCGGCTGCTCGGCCGGGCCACCCAGCACCTGGGCGCCGCGCGCCGGGTCGTACTGGCTGTGGTCGGCGCAGCAGTGGATCAGGTCGTTGCCCCTGCTCGGTGTCTGCGGGTTGGCCACCGGGCCCTTGCGGAAGCTGATGAAGCTCAGGTCCTTGTTGGGATAGACGAGCTGGTGCGCGCAGATGGCCGAGAACGCCACGACGCTGCGGCGCTGGCCCACGCCCCCGGGCCAGTCGTAGGCCAGCTTGTCCTTGGTGAGCAAGCGCGTCGGCTGGGTGGCCTTGCCCAGGTCCAGCAGGAAGACGGGCGTCGCCTCGAACGGGTAATGGAACACGTAGTTCACCTGCGGCCGCAGGCGCGAGGCCTTGATCGGCTGGTCGAGCTCGTCCACCAGCAGCACCCGGGCATAGCGGCGGGGTTGCGCATTGGCGGCCCAGGCGGTTGAGCTCAGGGCGGCGCTGGCCAGGGCGGTGGCGCCCAGGGCGCAACCTTCAACGAATTCACGGCGATCCATCGGCGGGGGTCTCCTCTTGATGGGTCGAGTGAAGCGCAGCGCCGCTGCGGCTGTCAACCGTGCGGTTTCATACACCCAGGGTTTACAGAGGAATCCCTTGCGGTGCGACATATCGCACATGAACGCGCCTGCGGTGCGATTTCAGCTCGGGCCGATGCATCCGATATGAGTAAGCATGCGTATCTGCCAGGGAACCCCCTCCCGTATCACGCGAGACGCTGCCCATGAAACCGACCGCCCGCCGCCTTTCGCCCGCCGCCATGCCCTTGTTTGCCCCGTCGCGCCGCCTGGTGCTGCACCTGGGCGCCGCCTTGCTCGCCACCGCCGCGGTGCTGACGGCCCACAACGCCCACGCCGCGGCCGACGCCACGGTGGTTGAAGCGGTGCAGCTGCCCGCGCACATCGAACGATCGGGCCAACGCCGCGCCGCGGAGCCGGGTGCCTTGCTGCGCACCGGCGACAAAGCCATCACCGACACGGGATCGCGCATGCTGCTGCGCCTGTCCGATCGCAGCACGATCCGCCTGGGCGAGGCCACGCAGTTCCTGATCGATTCGCTGGACAACAGCCCCAGCGGGGACGCGCGCCAGATCACCACCGGCCTCAAGCTCATCACCGGCGTGTTCCGCTACGCCACCGACTACGCCAGCAAGGCGCTGGGCAACAAGACCACGCTCAACTTGGAGCTGGCGACCGCCACGGTGGGTATCCGCGGCACCGATTTCTGGGCCATGACGGACGCCGACCACGACGCGGTGTGCGTGTTCGAGGGCCACGTGGCGGTCGAGCGCGACGCCAAACCGACCATCGATCTGCAAAAGCCAGGCGCCTTCTGGGTGGTGTTCACCAACCAGCCCGAGAAGCCGGCCGGCCAAGCCACCCCGGATCAGCTGGCCAAGTTCATCGGCCAGGCCGAGATGCAACCCGGCAGAGGCGTTCTGCTGCAAGGCGGCGAATGGCGCCTGGTGGCGGCCAGTGGCGCCAACGGCCCCGAAGCCAACGCCCTGCGCACCCGCCTGCAGGAGGCTGGCTACCCGGCGCGCGTGGCAGCGCTGGACAAAGGTTTCGAGGTGCGCATCAACCAGTTCGCCACCGAGCAGGATGCACAGGCCGTGCTGGCACGCCTTGCGCCGCTGGGCGTGACGCAGGGCCGCGTGGTTCGCGCGCGCTGATCTTGCGGCGGGGCTCAGGCGATTCGCCGCCGGGCCGCCCCAAGGCGAATCAGCCCCCTCGGGGGGGGCAGCGACCCGCGCAGCGGCGCAGCGTGGGGGCTCAAGAACTCACCTGAGCCCAGGCTTTCTCCAGCCGCTTCAGGCTGACCGGCTGCGGTGTGCGCAACTCCTGCGCGAAGAAGCTCACGCGCAACTCCTCCAGCAGCCAGCGCAACTCCTGCAGGCGCGCGTCCTGCACGCCCTTGCGCTCGGCCACCAGTCGCCAGAAGCGTTGCTCTTGCGGGCGCAGCTCGGCCAGGCGGGCGGCGTCACGCGCCGGGTCGGCGCGCAGCTTGTCCAGCCGCAACTGCACCGCCTTCAGGTAGCGCGGCAGGTGCTGCAGTTGTGCGTGCGGCGTCTCGACCAGGAAGCGTCGCGTCACCAACCGCTGCAGCTGCTGGGTGATGTCGCCCACCACGTCGGCGGGTGGTCTGGCGTCCTTGAGCTTGCGCTGGGCAGCCGCGAACTCGGTGAGGATGGCGCCAGCGCTGCGCGCGATCTCGGCCGCGATGAGATTTAGCCGGCCTCGGCCATCGGCCACGCGCTGCTCAAAGGCGCGGGCATCAGCGGGCAAGGGGTCGATCAGGAAGGCGCGGTCCAGCGCCAGGTCGATGAGCTGCGTGCGCAGCTCATCCAGCGTGCCGCCGCCACGTTCCTTATCCACGCCCATGAACGCCGCGCCCATGGCCTGCAGGCCCGGGATGTTCTTCTCCAGGTACTTCAGCGCGTCCTTGATCTGCAGCGCGAACAGGCGGCGCAGTCCTTCGCGGTGACGGGCCTGCGCGACATCGGGCTCGTCGAAGACCTCGATGCGCACCGCATCGCCGTCGTCCACCAACGCGGGAAAGCCGATCAAGGTCTGGCCGCCGCGGCGGATTTCGAGCAGCTCGGGCAGTTCGCCAAAGTCCCAGCGGGTGTGGCGCTGCGCGGCGTCCACCGTTGGCGCCGCGGGCGCGGGGGCGACCTTGGGCACGCGGGTGGCGCCGCTCGCCGCGGGGGCAGGCGCCGGCGCCGTCTTGAGCGCCGCCAGTGCCTGGAACGCACCGCGCGCCTGCGCGCCCAGTTCGGCCTTGAGCGCGGCCAGGTGCCGGCCCTGCCCCAGCTGGCGGCCGTGCTCGTCCACCACCCGCAGGTGCATGAACAGGTGCGGCGGCAACTGGTCGACCTTGATGTCGTTGCGCACGATGTCGAGCTGCGTGGCCGCACGCACCAGCTTGAGGACGGCATCGACCAGGCTGCCCTGACCGAAGGCCTCGGGCGCGCACAGTGCCTCGGTGAAACGCTCGGCTGTGGCCGGCAGCTGCACCAGGCGCGAGCGCGGGCGCTGGTGCAGGGTCTTGAGCAGGGCCAGCACCTTGTCCTTGAGCATGCCGGGAACGAGCCACTCGCAGCGCTCGTCGTTGACCTGGTTGAGCGCGTAGATCGGCACCGTGACGGACAGGCCGTCGCGCGGATCGCCGGGTTCGTGCAGGTAACTCGCGGCGCAGTCCACGCCCCCCAGGCGCACGGTGCGCGGAAAGGCCTGTGCGGTGATGCCCGCAGCCTCGTGGCGCATCAGGTCCTCGCGCGTGAGGAACAGCAGCTTGGGGTTCTCGCGCAGTGCCTGTCCATACCAGCGCTCGAACGACACACCGCTGCACACCTCGGCCGGAATTTGCTCGTCGTACCACGCGTAGATGACCTCGTCGTCCACCAGCACGTCCTGCCGCCTCGCCTTGTGCTCGAGTTCCATCACCTGGCGCACCAGCTTCTGGTTGGAGGCCAGGAACGGCAGCTTCGTGTCCCATTCGCCGTGCACCAGCGCTTCGCGGATGAAGATCTCGCGCGCACCGACCGGGTCGACACGGCTGTAGTCGGCGCGGCGGTTGCTGTAGAGCACCAGGCCGTAAAGCGTGGCGCGCTCCAGCGCCGACACACGCGCTGCCTTCTTTTCCCAGTGCGGGTCGAGCAGCTGTTTCTTGAGCAGGTGCGCGCCCACGCGCTCGACCCAGGCGGGCTCGATGGCGGCGATGCCGCGGCCGAACAGCCGTGCGGTCTCCACGAGTTCGGCGCAGACGATCCAGCGCCCGGGCTTCTTGCTCAGGTTGGCCCCGGGGTGGCGGTGGAACTTGATGCCGCGTGCGCCCAGGTACCAGTCTTCGGTGTCGTTCTTGCAGCCGATGTTGCCCAACAGGCCGGCGAGCATGGCGCAGTGCAGCTGCTCATACGTCGCCGGCGTCGTGTTGAGCTTCCAGCCCTGCTCGCCGACCACGGTGTGCAGCTGGCTGTGGGTGTCGCGCCATTCGCGCACGCGGCGCACGTTGATGAAGTGCTCGCGCAGCAGGTTTTCGTACTGGCGGTGGCTGAGTTTGTGGTCCTTGCCGCGGCCGCCCTTGCTGTCCTCCAGCCATTTCCAGAGCTTGAGCGTGCCGACGAATTCGCTCTTCTCGTCGTCGAACTTCGCGTGCGCCTGGTCGGCCTGCGACTGCTTGTCGATCGGGCGGTCGCGCACGTCCTGCACGCTGAGCGCGGCGGCGATCACCAGCACCTCGTCGAGCGCGTTCTGCTCGCGGGCGGACAGGATCATGCGGCCCACGCGCGGATCCAGCGGCAGGCGCGACAGCGACTGGCCGATGGCGGTGAGCTCGTTGTCGTCGTCCACCGCGCCGAGCTCGGCCAGCAACTGGTAGCCGTCGGCGATAGCGCGACGCTGCGGCGCGTCGACGAAGGCAAACTCTTCAACCGCACCCAGGCGAAGCGCCTTCATGCGCAGGATCACCCCGGCCAGCGAGCTGCGCAGGATCTCGGGGTCGGTGAAACGCGGGCGGTTGTTGAAGTCCGCTTCGTCGTAGAGGCGGATGCAGATGCCGTCGGCCACACGACCGCAGCGGCCCGCGCGCTGGTTGGCCGCCGCCTGGCTGATGGGTTCGATCTGCAGCTGCTCGACCTTCTGGCGAAAGCTGTAGCGCTTGACGCGCGCGGTGCCGGCGTCGATGACGTAGCGGATGCCCGGCACGGTGAGCGAGGTCTCGGCCACGTTGGTGGCGAGCACGATGCGACGCTGGCCGTGCGGCTGGAAGATGCGGTCCTGCTCGGCCTGGGAGAGGCGCGCAAACAGCGGCAACACCTCGGCATTGCGATGCAGCGGCTGGTGCGCCAGGTGCTTGCGCAGGTGGTCGGCGGCCTCGCGGATCTCGCGTTCGCCGGGAAGAAAGACGAGCACGTCGCCGCCCTGCCCGCCCCGCCACAACTCGTCCACACCGTCGGCGATGGCGTTGTTCAGGTCATATTCGCGGCTTTCCTCGAAGGGGCGCCAGCGCACCTCTACCGGGTAGGTGCGCCCGGACACCATGAGCACCGGTGCCCGCCCCCTCGCCGACGAGAAGTACTCGGCAAAGCGGTCCGCATCGATGGTGGCCGAGGTGACGATGATCTTCAGGTCGGGCCGGCGCGGCAGCAACTGGCGCAGGTAGCCGAGCAGGAAGTCGATGTTGAGGCTGCGCTCGTGGGCCTCGTCGATGATGATGGTGTCGTAGGCGCTGAGGTCCGGGTCGGTCTGCGTCTCGGCCAGCAAGATGCCGTCGGTCATCAGCTTGACGGAAGCGTCGCGCGAGAGCCGGTCCTGGAAGCGCACCTTGAAGCCCACCACCTCGCCCAGCGGCGTCTGCAGCTCTTCGGCGATGCGCTTGGCCACCGAACTGGCGGCAATGCGGCGCGGCTGGGTGTGGCCGATCAGGCGGCCGCGCTCGCCCGGCCTCGCGTTGAGCTTGCCTCGCCCCATGGCGAGCGCGATCTTGGGCAACTGCGTGGTCTTGCCCGAGCCGGTCTCGCCGCAGACGATGACCACCTGATGCTCGCGGATGGCGGCCTCGATCTCGTGCCGGCGCGCGGACACGGGCAACGATTCGGGAAATTCAAGGCGGAGGGCGGTGGAAGACAAGGCGGGCAAAAGGGAGACTTGGGACACAATCGGCGAGCCCGCGATTATCCCGGCTCACCCGGAACCCGACCTGCCCGCCATCCTGCGATGTCCAACGTCTTCAACTTCACCTTCGTTCCCTGGTTCCGCTCGGTCGCACCCTATATCCACAAGCACCGCAGCAACACCCTGGTGGTGGGCATCGCGGGCGAGGCCATCGCCTCGGGGAAGTTGCAGAACATCGTGCAGGACCTCGCGCTCATCCAGAGCATGGGCGTGAAGATCGTGCTGGTGCACGGCTTTCGGCCGCAGGTGAACGAGCAATTGCGCCTCAAGGGCCACGAGGCAAAGTATTCGCACGGCATGCGCATCACCGACGAAATTGCGCTCGACTGCGCGCAGGAGGCCGCGGGCCAGTTGCGCTACGAGATCGAGGCCGCTTTCAGCCAGGGCCTGCCCAACACCCCCATGGCCGGCGCCACGGTGCGCGTCATCTCGGGCAACTTCATCACCGCTCGCCCGGTGGGTCTGATCGACGGGGTGGACTTCATGCACTCGGGCCTGGTGCGCAAGGTCGACACCGACGGCATCCAGCGCACGTTGGACATGGGCGCCATGGTGCTGCTTTCGCCGTTCGGTTTCTCGCCCACGGGTGAGGCCTTCAACCTCACCATGGAAGACGTGGCCACCTCGGTGGCGGTTGCGCTGCAGGCCGACAAGTTGATGTTCCTGACCGAGATCCCGGGCATTCGCGTGGACGCCAACGACCCCGACAGCGAGATCGACACCGAACTGCCACTGGCCGACGCCCAGCGCATGCTGGCCGCACTGCCGAGGGCCGAGCGCCCCACCGACACCGCCTTCTACCTGCAGCACTGCATCCGCGCCTGCCAGGGCGGCGTGGAACGCAGCCACATCCTGCCCTTCGCGGTGGACGGCGCGCTGCTGCTCGAGATCTACACCCACGACGGCATCGGCACCATGGTGGTGGACGAAAAGCTGGAAAGCGTGCGCGAAGCCACCATCGACGACGTGAGCGGCATCGTCGCCCTGATCGAACCCTACGAGCGCGACGGCACCCTGGTCAAGCGCGACCGCCACGAGATCGAGCGCGACGCCGGCAACTACACCATCATCGAACACGACGGCGTCATCTTCGGCTGCGCCGCGCTCTACCCCTACCCCGAGGAACGCACCGGCGAGATGGCCGCGCTCACTGTGTCGCCGCAATCGCAAAGCCAGGGCGACGGCGAGCGCCTGCTCAAGCGCATCGAGGCCCGCGCCAGGGCACAGGGGCTGCAAAGCATCTTCGTGCTGACCACGCGCACCATGCACTGGTTCGTCAAGCGCGGCTTCGTGCAGGTGGGGGCCGACTGGCTGCCCGAAGCGCGCAAGCGCAAGTACAACTGGGACCGGCGCAGCCAGGTGCTGATGAAGAAGCTCTGAGCCTCAGGCGGCCGGGCGGCGCGCCAGCAGCAACCACACTGCCAGCAGCGTGAAGGCCGCAAACCACAGGAACGACCAGTTCGCGATCGTCAGGCCGAGGAAGGTCCAGTCGATCTTGGTGCAGTCGCCGCTGCCGCGAAAAATCATGGGGATGGCGCGGCGCAGGGGGAAGGACTCGATCATCCCGAAGAAGTCGCGCCCGCAGGACAGGATCTCGGGCGGGTTCCACTGCAGCCAGCTCTGTCGCGCCGCGGTGAAGGCGCCGAACGCGGCGAAGGCGCCCATGCCGATGGCGCCACCGACCATCCAACCGCGGCCCTTGAAGCAGGCCGCGATGCCCGCCACCAGCGCCACCAGGATCAGCGCGTAACGCTGCACGATGCACATCGGGCACGGCTCCAGCCCGACGACGAGCTGCAGGTACATGCCGAAGGCCAGCAAGGCCACGCTCACCCCGGCGATGAGCGCGAGCACCAGACGGGGGCGCTGGCCGGGCAGCGCAAGCAAGGCGTTCATGCCGGGGTCAACTCACGAAGGCGCGCTCGATGACGAAGTCACCGGGCGTCGTCGTGTTGCCTTCCTTGAAGCCGAGCTTCTCGCACAGGGCCTTGAGGTCGCGCAGCATTTCGGGGCTGCCGCAGATCATCACGCGGTCTTCGGCCGGGTTCAGCGGGGGAATGCCCAGATCCTTGGCGATGATGCCGTCGGCCAGCAGCTGCGGAATGCGGCCCTGGTGCACGAAGGGTTCGCGCGTGACCGTGGGGTAGTAGAGCAGCTTCTGTTTGACCATGTCGCCGAGGAATTCGTCCTGCTTGAGCTGCTCTGTGATGAGCTCGCGGTAGGCGAGTTCCTTGACCTGGCGCACACCGTGGATGAGCACCACCTGTTCGTAGCGTTCGTACGTTTCCGGGTCGCGGATGATGCTCATGAACGGCGCCAGGCCGGTGCCCGTGCCCAGCAGGTACAGGCGTTTGGCGGGCAGCAGGTAGTCGATGAGCAGCGTGCCGGTGGGCTTCTTGCCGACGATGATGGTGTCGCCGGGCTGGATGTGCTGCAGGCGCGAGGTGAGCGGGCCGTCCTGCACCTTGATGCTCAGGAACTCCAGATGCTCGGCCCAGTTGGGGCTGACGATGCTGTAGGCGCGCAGCAGCGGCTTGCCGTCCACCCGCAGGCCGATCATGGTGAAGTGGCCGTTGGAGAAGCGCAGCGAAGTGTCGCGCGTGGTGGTGAAGCTGAAGAGGCGGTCGGTCCAGTGGTGGACGCTGAGCACGCGCTCCTCGTTGAAAGCACTCATGAAGGATCCCGGGATGCGAACAAGTCGTTATTTTAGAAAGGCGGCCTGACCCTGTGACCGTTGAGGACGGGCGAAGCTTGCTACAGTGCGTGCCTTCACCGCGTGGGGTGCGGGCAACCGGGCATGGATGATGCCTTGCCTTGGCGGAAAAACGAACGAACCGTTTCTTCCAACCGATATAACCCCTCGCACATAACGAATCCCCACCACAGCGCGCAGATCACGAGGAGTTGCCCATGGCACGAATGGTTCAATGCATCAAACTGGGCAAAGAGGCCGAAGGGCTGGATTTCCCGCCCTACCCGGGCGAGCTCGGCAAGAAGATCTTCGAGAACGTCAGCAAAGAGGCCTGGGCCGCCTGGCTCAAGCACCAGACCATGCTGCTCAACGAGAACCGCCTGAACCTGGCCGACGCGCGTGCCCGCCAGTACCTGGCGCGTCAGATGGAGAAGCACTTTTTCGGCGAGGGTGCCGACGCCGCCGCCGGCTACGTGCCGCCTGCCGCGTCCTGATGCCCGCCAGCCACCCTGCAAGGCCCGCCCCGCGCGGGCCTGTTGCTTTCTGAATGAACACCGCTTCGCGCGAGGCCTGCGTCATCGGGGCCGGACTGGCCGGCGCGGGCGTGGCCAATGCACTGGTGCGCCGTGGCTGGCGCGTCAGCCTGCTGGGCGCGGCCCCGCGGCTGGCCGATGGCGCCTCCGGGCTGCCCGTGGGCATGCTCAGCCCGCACGTCACGCGCTCGCCCACGCCGATGTCCAGGCTGACAGCGCTCGGCGTGGCCTGCACCCGGCAAGCCCTTGAGCGCCTGGTGCCGGTGGGGGCAGGCTGGACACCGGTGGAGGTGGACAACCGCGGGCACGATCCGGGCCGGCACGCCGCGGCGCTGGTGCGCCCCGCTGCCCTGGTGCAAGCCTGGGTCGACGAGGCGCAGAACACCGGTCGCCTCGCCTTGCACCTGGGCTCGCCCGTGGCGGGCGTCGCACGCGATGACGGCCTGTGGCGCCTGCTGGCCGCCGACGGCACGGAGATCGCTCGTGCAGGCACCGTGGTGCTGGCCGCAGCCCTGGGCAGCCGCGCCTTGGCCGAGGGGCTGGGTCTGGCGCTGCCGCTGCACCCGGTGCAAGGCCAACTGAGCTTCGGCCCCCTTCAGGGCCCCGCACTTGCCGAGCGGCCGCAGCGCGACGACGGCGTGTATGTGCCCGAATACCGCGACGCCGGCCTGGCACCGCACTGGCCCGAGGCGGTGTGGGCGATCGGCTCCACCTACCGCCGGGGAGCGACAGACACGGCGATCACGCAGGACGCGCACCGCGACAACCTGGCCCGGCTGCGTGCGCTGTCGGCGACTGCCGCCGATGCCATGGAAGCCGCACTGGCCCGTTCTCAGGTGCTGGGCTGGGCGGGGGTGCGCTGCGCCTCGCTCGACCGCCTGCCGCTGATCGGCGCAGCACCGGATCCCGCAGGTCTGGGGACCAAGCCGCCAGCCCAGCCCGCCCTGGTGGATCTGCCACGGCTGCCGGGCCTGTACCTGTGCTGTGCCTTCGGTTCACGCGGTCTGGCGCTGGCGGCCCTGGCAGGCGAGGCGCTGGCTGCAGCCATCGACGGTGAGGCGATGCCGCTGGCGCCGGCGCTACGCGACGCCGTGGATCCGGCACGCTTCGCATGGCGCGCTGCGCGACGCGGACGGTCCTGAGCGGCTAGCGGCCCTGGCGCTACCGCCTTAGAGCATGTCCAGCCACTTGGCGATGGCAGGCGGCTGCAAGGGGCGCGAGAGTACCGCCGACACCCCCAGCCGCTGCGTGTGCTGGCGCATGCGGCGCCGGCGCCACCAACCGCCTTGCTCGCTCACGAGCTCGGTGGTGGCCAGGGTCATGGCCTGCGGGTAGCGCTCGCGAAAGAGCTGCATCAGCCCCCAGGCGTCGATGTGGTGGTCATCGAGGTTGAACACACCGCACAGGTAGTGGTGCTGCGACATGCACGCTGCTGCGCGCTCCGTGGTCTGCGCTTCGTCCACGAAAGGCACCGCCGCCAGCGACAGCCGCGTGCGAAGGTACATGCCCTCCTCCGCACCCACGCCCACCACCAGGGCCCGACGAATGCCGCCGGAAGGAAACGCGCCGACCTCGATGTCCAAAGGCGCGGGCTGGGTGACGTCCAGGTCGAGCAGGCCGGAGTCGCTCTGGGTGGCAGCGAACACCGCGTCCAGGTCGTGCAGCAGTTCGGACCAGGCGATCGGGCGGCTCACCACGCGCCACGCATGCTCCGGCGCGTCCTCGCCCACCCAGATCAACCGCTGGCCCTCGCGCGGCGCGCGGGCCGACGCGAGCACCGCTTCGGCACAACTGCCGTCCACCAGCAGCACGGGCGCCGGTTCTGCGGCCATGTCACCCGCCACCCAGGGCGCGTAGGACACCTCGCGTTCGCGCGAGAGGCGAAAAACGGTGTTGAGCGCATGACGCTCCACATCCGAAAACCCGACGACCTGCACCAAAACGCCCGCACTCCACATGGGCCGCGATGGTAGTGCCGATTCGGTGGGCCCGGCCCGCGCCGAACCTGGCCTGCGGGAAGGTACCGGGCGCGCGTGCATTGGTTCACGAAATCGAAGCGCCCGGTCTTTATTCCGTCTGGCTATACGAGCATGAGAAAAATGTAGTTCGTCGAATAAGGCGGGCTGCCTACAGTGCCGGCCATGCCCGAATACGCGATCGTCATTGCCGGTTTCGCGGTCGGCCTCATCGTGGGGTTGACCGGGGTGGGGGGCGGCTCGCTCATGACGCCCATCCTCATCTTCTTCTTCGGCATCAAGCCCTACCTGGCTGTGGGCACCGACCTGCTGTTCGCGGCCGTCACCAAGGCCGGCGGCACGCTGAGCCTGGCGCGGCAGAAGTTGGTGCCTTGGCGCGTGGTGGGCCTGCTGTCGGCGGGCAGCCTGCCGGCCGCGGCCATCACCCTGTACGCATTGCACCGTGTGGGCCCGGCCAGCGAGCCGGTCCAGAAGGTCATGACGCTTTCCCTGGGTGCGGCCTTGCTGCTCACGGCCGTCGCCATGTTCTACAAGGCCGCGCGCGGCAAACAACTCCCCCGCTCTGTGGCCGGGGCCGATCTGGCCCGCGCCAGCCAGCCGCGCCACGCCGCGCTGCCGGTGCTCTTCGGCGCACTGATCGGCACGCTCGTCACGCTCACCTCGGTGGGCGCGGGCGCCATCGGTGTGTCGGTGCTGCTGTTGCTGTTTCCCTTGCTGCCGCTGCCGCGCATCGTGGCCGCCGACATTGCCTACGCGGTGCCGCTCACGCTGCTGGCTGGCCTGGGCCACGCGAGCCTGGGTTCGGTCGACTGGCGGCTGCTCGGCCTGTTGCTGTGCGGCTCGCTGCCCGGCATCTGGCTCGGCACCCGGCTCATCCGCCACACGCCAGAGCGCCTGGTGCGCTCGGCCCTGTCGCTGCTGATCGGCTACGCCGGCCTCAAGCTGATCGCCCTCTGATTTCCTCCACGTTTTTGCCATGTACCGCTACAACGACTTCGACCGCCAGTTCGTGCAGTTGCGCGCCGCCCAGTACCGCGACCAGCTCGAGCGCTGGCAGGCCGGCACGCTGAGCGATGACGCCTTCAAACCGCTGCGCCTGCAAAACGGCTGGTATATCCAGCGCTTCGCGCCCATGCTGCGCGTGGCCGTGCCCTACGGCGAGATCAACAGCGCACAGTTGCGCGTGCTCGCCCGCGTGGCGCGCGAGTTCGACCACAAGGAAGCGCACGACACCAGCAAGGCCAACGCCGGCCTGGCCGAGGTGCCCACGCTGCCCGACCGCACGGCGCACTTCACCACGCGCTCGAACGTGCAATACAACTGGATCCCGATCGAGCGTTCGGCCGATGTGATGGACCTGCTGGCCACGGTCGGCCTGCACGGCATCCAGACCAGCGGCAACTGCATCCGCAACATCACCACCGACGCGCTGGCCGGCATTGCGGTGGACGAGGTGGCTGACCCGCGGCCCTTCGCCGAGATCCTGCGCCAGTGGAGCACGCTGCACCCCGAATTCGCCTTCCTGCCGCGCAAGTTCAAGGTGGCCATCACCGGCGCGCGCGAGGACCGCGCCGCCACGCCCTGGCACGACGTCGGCCTGCGCCTGTGGCACAACGTCGACGGCGAACTGGGCTTCCAGGTGCGCGTGGGCGGCGGCATGGGCCGCACGCCCATCATCGGCACCGTGATCCGCGAGTTCCTGCCCTGGAACCAGGTGCTGAACTACCTGGAAGCCGTGGTGCGGGCCTACAACCGCTTCGGCCGGCGCGACAACATGTACAAGGCGCGCATCAAGATCCTGGTGAAGGCCGAGGGGCAGGCCTTCACCGATGCGGTGGAAGCCGAGTACCGGGACATCGTCGAGAAGGACGGCGCACCGCACACCATCACGCAGGCCGAGCTTGACCGCGTGAGCGCCTTCTTCGCGCCGCCAGCGCTGGCCTGCGATCGCAAGAGCGCCGACGCGAAGATCGCCCACATCCTCAAGGCCGCGGCCGAGGACGACCTGGATTTCAGCCGCTGGCTCACGCGCAACGTGAAGCCGCACCAGAACCCCGACCTGCGCGCTGTCACGCTGTCGTTCAAGCGCGTGGGCCAGGCCCCGGGTGACGCCACCGCCGAACAACTGGAGCGCGCGGCCGAACTGGCCGATCGATTCTCGGGGGGCGAGGCGCGCGTCACGCACGAGCAGAACCTGCTGCTGCCGTGGGTGCGTTGCGACCAGCTGCCCGAACTGTGGCGAGAGGCGCGCCGCCTCGGCCTGGCCAAGCCCAACATCGGCCTGCTCACCGACATGATCGCCTGCCCTGGCGGCGATTTCTGCGACCTTGCGAACGCGCGCTCGCTGCCGATCGCGCAGGCCGTGCTCTCGCGCTACACCGACCTCGACGAACTGCACGACCTGGGCGAGATCGACCTGCACATGAGCGGCTGCATCAACAGCTGCGGCCACCACCACAGTGGGCACATCGGCATCCTGGGCGTCGACAAGGACGGCCAGGAGTGGTACCAGGTCACGCTGGGCGGCTCCGACGGCTCGCGCCTGTCGGGCAGCGCCACACCGGGCAAGGTGATCGGCCCGTCCTTCGCGGCCAGCGAGGTTCCCGAGGTCATCGAAGCCCTGCTTGACACCTACCGCACCGAGCGCGAGCAGGGCGAAGCGTTCGTGAACACCTTGCGCCGGGTCGGCCTCGACCCCTTCAAGGCCGCTGCAAACGCCGTGCGCAGCGCCACCGCCCGCACGCCCGAGACCGCTTGAGGACACTGCCATGACGATCCAGCTCTTCCAGGCCGACAACTTCAGCGCCCCCGAGCAAGAGGCAGAGCGCCGCGTGCTCGCCAACACCGAAGACCCGCGCGACATCGACCTCACCGGCGTGCGCGTGGTGGAACTGCAATTCCCCAAGTTCAGCGACGGCCGCGCCTTCAGCCAGGCCTTCCTGCTGCGCCGCCGGTTGGGTTTTGCGGGCGAGATCCGCGCCACCGGCGACGTGCTGGTCGACCAGGTGCTGCAGATGCAGCGCAGCGGCTTCACGCAGGCCGTGCTGGCCACCGGCCAGCGCATCGAGCACGCGCAGCGCCTGCTGGCGCACTACCCCGCCTTCTACCAGGGCGATGCACTGCAGATCGCCCCGCGCTTCGTCGCTGCCTGAGGTCCACGCCATGTCCGCAATCGACCTCTACAACCGCCCCTCCTCCGATTTCAATGCCAAGGTCGAGCGCGCCATCGCGCTGCTGCGCGAACAGGCAGCGTTGCACCCGAAGCTCACCCAGGCCTCCAGCGTGGGCGCCGAGGACATGGTGGTCACCCACCTCATCCATCTCGCGGGTATCGAGGCCAGCGTGTTCGTGCTCGAAACCGGCAAGCTGCACGCCGAGACGCTGGCGGTGATTCCGCAGATCGAGCAGCGCTACGCCACCAGCGTGCGCGTGTTCCGGCCCCGGCAGGAGGCCGTGGTGCACTTCGTGCGCAAGAACGGCGAAGACGCCATGTACCGCAGCATCGAGCTGCGCAAGGCCTGTTGCGATTTGCGCAAGATGGAACCGCTTTCGCGTGCCCTGGAGGGCCACGACGGCTGGATCACCGGCCTGCGGCGCGAGCAGTCGAACGCACGTGCCGACGTCGCCGAGGTCGTGCAGGAGCCCGCCCGCGTGAAGGTCAGCCCGCTGGTGGACTGGACCTGGGGCGACGTCTGGCATTTCATCGCCACGCACCACCTGCCCTACAACGCACTGCACGACCGCTTCTTCCCCAGCATCGGCTGCGAGCCCTGCACCCGCGCCATCAGCGTCGGCGAGGACTTCCGCGCCGGCCGCTGGTGGTGGGAGCAGGAAAGCGCCAAGGAATGCGGGCTGCACGTGCAACCCGAAGCCTCCCCCCTCGTGTCCTCCCTCGAACGGACATCCGCATGAACGCCCGCACCGAACCCGCCGTGATCGAAACTGCCCTGTTGCACGAGGTGAGCCATCAGCTCAGCAACGCCCACCTGGACGCGCTGGAGGAAGAGACGATCTTCATCCTGCGCGAAGTCGCCGCCGCCTTCGAGCGCCCGGCCCTGCTGTTCTCGGGCGGCAAGGATTCGCTGGTCATGCTCAAGTGCGCAGAAAAGGCCTTCGGGGTGGGCCGCCTGCCTTACCCGCTGCTGATGATCGACACCGGCCACAACTTCCCTGAAGTCACCGACTTCCGCGACCAACGAGCGAACGAGCTCGGCGCCGAACTGATCGTGCGCAGCGTCGAGGACTCGATGAAGCGCGGCACCGTGCGCCTGGCCCACCCGGGTGAAAGCCGCAACGTGCACCAGTCGGTGACGCTGCTTGAAGCGATCGAGGAGTTCCGCTTCGATGCGCTCATCGGCGGTGCACGACGCGACGAAGAGAAGGCCCGCGCCAAGGAACGCATCTTTTCGCACCGCGACAGCTTCGGCCAGTGGCAGCCCAAGGCCCAGCGCCCCGAGCTCTGGACGCTGTTCAACACCCGTCTGCAACCGGGCGAGCATTTCCGCGTGTTCCCCATCAGCAACTGGACCGAGCTCGACGTCTGGCAGTACATCGCGCGCGAGAACATCGGCCTGCCTTCGATCTACTACACGCACCAGCGCAAGGTGGTGGACCGCCGCGGCCTGCTGGTGCCGGTGACCGAACTCACGCCGCCGCGCGAGGGCGAACAGGTGCAGGTGCGCGACGTGCGCTTTCGCACCGTGGGCGACATCACCTGCACCTGCCCGGTGGAAAGCACCGCCGCCACACCGCAGCAGATCGTGATCGAGACCCTGGCGGCCGAGGTCAGCGAGCGCGGCGCCACGCGCATGGACGACAAGACCAGCGACGCCTCGATGGAAAAACGAAAGAAAGACGGGTATTTCTGATGAGCACCGCCACCCAGCAAGACACCCGCGCCGCGCTGCGCCTGATCACCTGCGGCAGCGTCGACGATGGCAAGAGCACGTTGATCGGCCGCCTGCTGGTCGACAGCAAGGCCGTGCTGCAGGACCACCTCGCCGGCGTTCAGCGCCAGGGCCAGACGGATCTCGCGTTGCTCACCGACGGTCTGTCCGCCGAGCGCGAGCAAGGCATCACCATCGACGTGGCCTACCGCTACTTCAGCACCGAGGCGCGCAAATTCATCATCGGCGACGCGCCGGGCCACGAGCAGTACACGCGCAACATGGTCACCGCCGCCAGCAGCGCCGATGCCGCGGTGGTGCTGGTCGACGCGACCAAGCTCGACTGGGGAAATTCCGCACTCAAGCTGCTGCCCCAGACGCGCCGCCACAGCCTGCTGCTCAAGCTGCTGCGCGTGCCCTCGGTGGTGTTTGCGGTGAACAAGCTCGACGCCGTGGAAGACGGCGCCCTGGCCTACGCCCATATCGGCGCTGCACTGCGCGCGTTCGCTGAGCAAGCGGGCATCGCCGTGGCCGCCGTGGTGCCGGTGTCGGCGCTCAAGGGCTGGAACGTGGTCGACGGCCCCGAGACCGCCGGTTGGTGCGGCTACCAGGGCCCCACGCTGCTCGAACTGCTGGAACACCTGCCCGTCACCGAACCCGACGCTGACCTGCCGCTGGCCTTTCCCGTGCAATGGGTGGAGAAATTCTCGTCGTCGTCCGACACTTCGCAAGGCCGTCGCGTGTTCTGGGGCCGCGTGGCCGCGGGGGAACTGACGGTGGGCCAGCGCGTGCGCGTGGCCCCGAATGGTCAGACCGCCGTCGTTGCCCAGGTGCTCGACCATGTGCGCCAGCCCGGCGCGGTGAGCGCCGGCCACAGCGCGGGCATCGTGCTCGATCGCGAACTCGACGTCTCGCGTGGCGACTGGCTGCTGGCGGTGGACGAGGCCGGCGAGTCGCTCGCGCCTCAACGCGAGATCGCTGCCACCGTGGCCTGGCTCGACGACGAGCCTCTCGTGCCAGGACGCACCTACTGGGCGCTGCATGGCCACCGCTGGGTCAAGGCCCGCGTCAAGCGCATCGTGCACCAGCTCGACATCCACACCCTGGCCGAGCACGACGCCAGCGAACTGCCGCCCAACGCCATCGGCCACCTGGAACTGGCCTTGCAGGAGCCCCTGGCGGTGCAGCCGTTCGCACGCTCGCGCGCCTTGGGTTCGCTCGTGCTGGTGGATACCGCCAGCCACCGCACGGCCGCTGCGGTGCTGGTGCGCTGAGCATTCCGCACCCTGCCCCGTACAGACCGGACCGCCAGCAAGGGTTTGCCCGGGGCCGTCATGCCCCGGCACCGTAAAATCGCCGTTTTCCGACCTCCCGCCCCGCCACCATGACCCACGTCGTCACCGAAGCCTGCATCCGCTGCAAATACACCGACTGCGTCGATGTCTGCCCCGTGGACTGCTTTCGCGAAGGTCCGAACTTCCTCACCATCGACCCCGACGAGTGCATCGATTGCGCGGTGTGCATTCCCGAATGCCCGGTGAGCGCCATCTACGCGGAAGAAGACCTGCCCAAGGACCAGCTGCACATGACCGAGCTCAACGCCGAGCTGGCCAGACTGCCCGGCTGGAAGAGCATCACCAAGCGCAAGGCGCCCTTGCCCGACGCCGACGACTGGAAAGACAAGACCGGCAAGCTCGGCGAGCTGATCCGCTGAGTCGATGACCGCACCTGCGCCGATCGAGACCGATGCGCTGGTCATCGGCGCCGGCCCCGTCGGGCTGTGGCAGGTGTTCCAGCTCGGCCTGCAGGACATCCGCTGCCACGTCGTAGATGCCCTGCCGCACGCCGGCGGCCAGCCCGGCGAGCTCTATCCCGACAAACCCATCTACGACATACCGGGCATCCCGGTATGCACCGGCCGCGAGCTCGTGCAACGCCTGCAGGAGCAGGTTCGCCCATTTGCACCGGCGATGCACCTCGGACAAGCAGTGACCACCCTGCGAAGGGAGGTCGATGGCCGCTGGGCATTGCAGACCAGCGCCGGACAAGCCTTTGTTGCCCGCACGGTGTTTGTCGCCGCCGGCGTCGGCGCGTTCCAGCCCAAGCGGCTCAAGCTCGACGGCATCGAGGCCTTCGAGCCGGGACAGGTGCAGCACCGGCTCGACGACCCCCTGGCGTTCGCAGGGCAACGCGTGCTCGTGCACGGCGGCGACGACCTCGCCATCGACTGGGCGTTGCGCCTGCTCGACAGTGCCACGCCACCTGCGCACCTGAGCCTGCTGCACCGCCGAGACGTGCTGCAATCCGACGACACCTTGGCCCTGCAGCGCGTGCGCGCCGCCATCGACGACGGACGCATCGAACTCGTCGTCGGCCAACCCGTGGGCCTGCGCAGCGAGGGTTCCCGCCTCACCGCCCTGGACATGCTCGACCCGCAAGGCAACGCCACCGCACTGCATGTGGACCATGTGCTGGTGGCACTCGGCCTGTCGCCCAGGCTCGGCCCCATCGCCGACTGGGGACTTGCCATGGATCGAAAGCAGCTGGTGGTCAACCCTGCAAGCAGCGAGACCAGCGAGGCGGGCCTGTTCGCCGTGGGCGACATCAACACCTACCCGGGCAAGAAGAAGCTCATCCTCTGCGGTTTCCATGAGGCGACGCTGGCAGCCTTCGCCGCGGCCGCGCTGCTGCGACCGGACGAACGCGTGCCCCTGCAATACACCACCACCAGCCCGCGCTTGCACCGCCTGCTGGGTGTGGCACCGCGATGAAGTTGCGCCCTTTTTCGCGCCCACCGACCCGACGTTCGAAATCGGTCCAAAACGACGCTATAATTTGAGGCTGTTCCCTGATAGCTCAGTCGGTAGAGCGACGGACTGTTAATCCGCAGGTCCCTGGTTCGAGTCCAGGTCGGGGAGCCAAGTAAATCAAGAGTCAGCAGGTTAGCGCCTGCTGACTTTTTTGCTTTCTGGATCTCCCGTGTCCGACACGTGTCCGAAATTCTTCGCGGACACATGCATGTGTCCGGATCGCAACAGCCTGGCGTTGCCCAGACGGCATCGACTACGTCGAGGAGCTCGGTGACATACCTCTGTGGGCTAGATTTGTCAGCGAATCCAGCATGACCGAGGCGCCCGCAGCGCCCTACAGTTGCCAACATGCCTCCACCGGGAGATTGCCGTGCAACAGACCTCCGCCCCACCCCCGGAAACACAGGATCAAATATCGACCGTGTTTCTGCGCATGCCATCCGTCATACAGATGACGGGCTTGGGTCGATCGACGATCTACAGGCTCATCGCCCAACAACAGTTCCCCTGCCCCGTTCGTCTCGGTGTGCGCGCAGTGGCCTGGCGCCGCAGCGAACTGGATCTATGGAGCCAGTCACGTCCAGCGACATCGCACTGAAACGGACAGGCACTCCATCGGGACCACTCGGAGAGGATAGTCAGGCATTCGAGTCCTCAAGCTTTTGAAGTTTGATTGCCTGCTCAATGAGTCCGAGCCCCTTCGAGTCGCCGACTTCAGGGTCAAAATACATTCTTCGTAGCCTATCGAGGAGCGCAAGTGCGCCCTCAAGGCCCACAAGCGCGCAGCACCATCCCGGTCGATCGCCAGGACCTCGTGCTCGTTATGGTCGATGTGGAGTGCATGAAACACCTTGAACCTACAGGCGTGGAAAACGGAGCCGTGTCCGAGCTGCTGGATCTAGTGGGGTTGTACCAGGGCTTGCCGCTGGACGAGGACTGCAAACGCATGCTTCTTCTGGCATCACTGGTGAAACCTTTGAATCGGTACGCGCGAGAGGACTGAGCAACCCATGTCCAGCATCCTGATCATGGCGTTTGATGCCAGCGGAGCCATACGCTTCGTCGGCGATGTCTTACGAGGGGCTGCGTGCGGATGTTTCTGCCCCATGTGCAAGAGCCCGCTGGTGGCCAAACAGGGGAAAGAGAATGAATGGCACTTCTCACACGAGGCCTCACAGGAGCGCCCCGAGTGCGAAGCCGGTGCGGAGAACCTCGCCAGAAGCCTGGGCATCGAATTTGCACGCGAGTTGGCTGAGCGTGGGTCGCTGGTGTTGCCCGAATACAGGACCTCGGCAGGCGTTATCTCGGCGTGGCTGGACCGCTCACAAGCCGTAGAGTGGAACGCTCAAATTTCAGGCCCTCTCGCATGGAGAGAGCATCCCCCGAAGTCCAAGGTGGTGGCCACCGGTGCGCTGGACACGGGTGCTGCCTTTGCGCTGTTCGTCCAGGTGGGCGACGCGGGCGCGCCTCAGGTCGACGACCTGCCTGAGCACTGCGCGTACGGCTCACTGGTGGTCTCAGCCGCATGGCCACCAGGCACTCGCACGCGCGAGGACGCCATGGCCATTCTCAAGCAGACAGTGAGCTTTCGCTGGGGGTACCACCCCGACACGCTGGGTCTTCGGGCCGCCGCACAAGCCGCCATAGAGGCCGAAGAGAGTGCCGTGCGACAGCGCACCGAGGCATTGCTGCGCGAACGCGCCAACGCAGCGGGGAGACGATGGGCTGAAATCGGCAAACGTCTGGAGCGACCTTACGATGCCCCCCCTGTACTGCGTGATGTAGCGCTACAGGCGTCCCCAGCGCCGAAACCTACTGCAAGCACCCCGCCCAGTGGAACCCGTTTCCCCGCCTATCCAGGCCACGCGCTGGGATGCAACTTCCAGTTCTTCCGGCTGGGGGCAGATGAGGCGTGGGTGTTCTATCCGATGGATGTCGCCTTCATCAACGAGCACGTGAAGATGGCTAACGCCGCACAGCCGCTGCCAACCAAGCTCTGGGCGATTGCGCCAGTGGGCGGCCCACGCGAAGGGTGGGATGAGTGCTTTCCGCCCAGCGTTGGCTCTGCCGATGCCGAACACGGCATCTACTGGGTGCGTGACCACATCACGGCGGTGACCTTCCTCAGTCCCCGCTCCAAAGGGACCCACACGGCCAACGATCCAGCGGAGTTCTCGAACAAATAGCACAGGAAACCTGCGGTCAAACCGAAACAGCAAGCTTAAGAACCACCCCGATCACGAACAGCGAGGCAGCGATACGACCCCAGCGCCAGGTGGTGAACCAGTAACGGTGATTGACCCATACCGCGCGGTGGATCCGCTCTGCCGAAACCAGGAGCGCTATCGCAACGACCATGGGGCCGACGATCCCGACGGGAGTATCAATCTGGTTCAACAGGAATACCCAGAACAGCGGCCAGCCCACCGCATCGATGGCCGCGAGCCATCGTCGACCCGTCCAGTGCGGTGCATTGGCCCGGGGTTCACGCGCAACGAGCAGCCACATAACAACCTCCTGTCATTTCTTGCGTCACTGACCCAGTCCGTTTCCCTCCTCGTCCGTTCAGCCCACGGCAATGACCAGAATGGAAAGGCATCCGAGAAACGCTCAAACATTGCCACATGGAAACCGGTGATTGAATCCACACGGCAAACAACCGTAAAAGATGTTTCATCGCTCGCGGGTTCATGGCCAGCCCAGTGATCCACCAAATCGTGTCGTCTGATCCCCAAGGAACACTACCCCAATTTCCGAGGGAGCTGGATTAGGAGTCCGTCCCTCGATCATCGAGTCTGTTCAGGTGTGCACCCTGCCCCGCATTCGTCGGTCGCCGTGCGACACCGAAAGCGCTGGGTCAAGGCGCGAAAGCCTGGGCACCGTGGAATAAATGGAAGGGGCCCACCAGAGTGAAACGGCGGTGGGAAGGTGGCTGTTTATGCCGCGAAAGGCCTTGGCGAATGCGCCAGCAGCGCTATGGTTCGCAAGTCGGCGAGCGGCGAATTTCTTGGGGCGGCATCATGTGGAGACAATCGGAAGGACCATCCAAAAATTGGGAACGCAACTCCATGAGTCTCGGTTCGTGAAACCCCGAGTGCCATCAATTCGTTCCAAGAAGCTCCGACGGACGGAAACGACTTGAAACCAATGAGACACGCGCGATACCCGCGCCATCTAGACAGGATTTCGCAGCTCCCAGCTAAATGGATGCAGTCAGCGAACTGCCGTTGCTGGCACTGCCGGAGCCGCTCCATATGCTGGATCGTGATCAGTTGGAAACGTTTGCCACTGTGGTCGAGCAGCAAAGCTTCGACCGCGCGGCGAGCGTGCTCAGCATCACAAGGGGCGCTGTCTCCCAGCGCATCAAAGCGCTGGAGGAATCGCTGTCCACCGTGCTGGTCAAGCGCGAACGGCCGGTGGCGGCCACGCATGCCGGTGAAGTGCTGCTGCGCCATGTGAAGGCGCTTCGCATCCTTGAAGGGTCGGCCCTCCAAGAACTTGCGCCAACCGCCAAACCACACGCCCCCGTGTCCCTGGCAATTGCGGTGAATGCCGATTCCCTGGCCACCTGGTTTCCTGAAGTGCTCAAGGAGTTGCTGATGGGGCAGCTGGTGGCCCTGGAGGTGATCACAGACGATCAGGACCACACCTCTGCCCTGCTGGCTCGTGGCGATGTGATCGGCTGCATTTCGACATCTGCCAAACCCGCCGATGGCTTCTTGGCCGAATGCCTGGGCGCCATGGAATACCGCTGCTATGCGACGCCCGCCTTCGCTACCACGAACTTTCCAAACGGGCTCACGGTGCCAGCAGTGCTGTCAACACCGGCGGTGTTGTTCAACCGCAAGGACTCGCTGCACGACGACTTCCTGAAAAGGCATTTTGGGTTTGCGGTTGAGCGGTACGCCAGACACTACCTGCCCTCGCCCGTCGCCTTGCTCGAAGGGGTTGCCATGGGAGCTGGCTACGGCCTGATTCCCAGCTGGCAGGCGGCTCCCTTGGTGGAAGCGGGACAGCTCGTGGACGTCTGCCCCGATGAGCGAGAGATGGTGGACCTGTTCTGGCACCACTGGGACCTCGAACCACCAATGGCCAGTGACATCACTGCCCTGATCGTCAAGGTGGCCAGAAACAGTCTGGAGCCTTCGGTCGGGTTCGAGCCATCAACGGCGCAGACTGGACCATCGCCGAGCCCACCCTCCGGCCACAAAGCGGAGCCACAGGGCGGTGCCAGCGGACAAGAAGCATCCGAGCAGCAGTGACACCACGTCGTTGTCTTCACCATACTGCCCCAACCAGCCCGCCAGATGCACGGCGACTGAACCTGAGAAGCCAACCGCCACGATCCACTTCGCGTGCTGCGGCGGCACAACGATGCCCGAGACCATGGTGGCAAAGCAAACGCCGATGCTGGCGATGTAGACCACGTTGACCGACACCATGGTGTCTACAATGCCCTGGTCAAGTGAGGCCAGCAACGCGCTCAAACCCAAGGCAATGAGCGCAAACATCGGGTGACCCGCTGAACGGCGGCCAGAGGCGGCACACGCCAGCGCTTCCGTCATGGCGCGCAAGATCGCAGCGCCTGCACCCAACGCTGCCACCGACAACGCGATGAGCGTCAACTTGTCTGCGCCCTGCCCCACCGACCCAGCGACCTGCCCCAGCACCCAGGGCACTACCTGCTTGGAGTCCGCCAAGTCGCCCAACATGCCACCACCCTGCATGGCGACCACCACGGCCGACGGTAAGAAAGCGATCACGAAGAGCAGCAGCCCTGCAAGAACACAACCACCCGCGGCGGCCAAGGGTGAACGCGCGGCCAAAACAAATTGCTGGTAATCGGCACCGGTACACACCAGCAAGCCGACGGCCAAAGAAATGGCCACCACGCGGGATGCACTGAACGTGGACAGGTCTTCGCTAAAAGCGGGAATCGCCTGCAGGTAGACGCCCATGCCTTTGGCAACGACCAGCGCGTAGACCAGAACAGCGGCGCTCGCAAGAAGACACATGGCGAACAAGGCCGATGCGAACCGCAGATCCAATCGCGATGCGCCGTAGATCAACAGCAAGATCACCAAGTAGCTGTTTGTCTGTTCAAGGCCCAACAACTCCAGCACCGCGACACCACCCTGAATCTGGGCGGCCAGCACGCCCGACATCCAGATCAATGACAGAAACGCCACAACGCCTTGAAGCTGCTTGCCATAGGCACGGCCAAACAGATCCCAGACCGGAAGTCCAGTTGCCCAGAGCTGCCGTGCGAACGCAGCCAACACCAGCATGCCAAAGCCGGTAGCTACCCCATAGATGCTGCCTGCCATGCCGTGGGAAAGTGCCAGTTCCCCCGACCCGAAAAGAAATCCGATCCCATAGCTGGCCGAAACCAGAAGTGCCGCAACCTGCAAGCTCCCCAGCGCCCTGTTCATGGAACCCACCCTTGCGTCTGCCAGGCGCCAGTCACTGAATCGGCACCGGTGAAGTAGGCACAGCAGACCTTGCCGCGATCCCGAAAGACATCTTGCCCTTTGAGTAATCGGTGCGCCTCGGGCAGTCGGTAGTAAGGCACCGCCGGCAGAAGGTGGTGGGTGAGGTGGTAGCCGTTGTTGCGCGGGTGGATCAGCCAGCGCCAGACACCGTGGCAAGCCATGTCACGCGTAAAGGTGAACACGCCGCCCGGCTGAAGGCCGAAGTGATCGCACATCTCGCGGAAGGTGGTGATCAGATGGAATGCCGTCGCCCTGGCCAGCAGCCACAGCACCAGAAAGGTGACTGTGAAGTCGGGGCCGGCCACAACCCACATCAACGCTACCGCCCCAAGCCACCATCCAACGATGTATAGCTGACTGGCCGTGCGAACCTGGCGCGAGAACAGGTGTCCACCCATCGACGACAGCCATGCATTTAAGGAAAAGACTTGGTCCAGGTAGTTCGAGAACCAAGTCGTTGGCCCACTTCGAGCGAAGAACAGGAGATCGGGGTCACCCCCATCGGCCCCGAGTTCCATGTGGTGTTTGAAGTGCGTTTCGCGGTAGCGGGTCAGGCTGGCGAACAACAAGGGTGCGATGAAAAGGCGCGCCACCAGGTCGTTACGCCGTCGATCCCTCCACAGATTCCGATGCCCAGCGTCGTGAAGAATGTTGCCGAGCGCGCGTTGACGGTTGGCGATCAGCACAACAGCCAGTGGCGCGAACAGCTCGCTCCACCAAACGACTAGCGCCACCGAGCTGAGGACGATGAGCCAGTCGAAGGCAATGTCCAGCACGGCGCGCCAGGGTGCCAGCCGAAACAGTTCACAGTGCGGGTCACCCTGTTGGCGCAGCTCTGATCGAAGCGCGGCCATGTCCGAAAGGACATTCGAAGTCGTTGTCATGGTGGACACTCCTTCTTCACGGCGTGCGGCTGCGGACGGCCTCGCAGCGCACGGTAACGAATGTCGGAGCACAAGGCCCAGGCCGCGCCAAAAGGTATCAGGAGATCCCAACTGCGCGCGGTGGTTTAGGAACTTTGGCCGTGCGTCAATTCAGCTAAACCAGTCCCTTCTGCGGTGCACTTGCGCACTTGTGCACACGCCGGGTCAACGCCAGCCGCCCATAATCAACGCCGAAAGCCAACACCATTTCCCTGTGCAGGAGGACATCGGAGTGAGCGGAGAAAAAGACCAAGTTCGGCTGCAGCAAATGATGGCCCCTGACCTACGGCCAGAGACTTACGTCTACTGCACCTTCCAGGACCAACGCCTCCCCGTTGACCTCTCTCCCATTTGCACGTTCAGGGAGACCGAGGGATTGACGGCCATCGTGGAGCGCTCTCAAGCCGTTCGTGCCAAGGTGCCCTTCATCTTTGAGGCCAAACTCATCACGCTCACTGTGCATTCGTCACTTGAAGCCATAGGCTTTCTGGCCATGATCGCTACAGCCCTGGCCAATGCAGGCATCCCTTGCAATGCGGTCGCCGCCTTCCACCACGATCACCTGTTCATTCCGGTTGAGCGAGCCAACGACGCGTTCTCTTTGCTGAACGCTTTGAGCCACAGCAGCGCACCGGCAGCAATTTGACTCGCTGCGCATGCAGGGTCTTCTTCGTTTAGCGCGACTGAACCCGCTGCAGATTTGGGCGCCCTGCCCGGATTTCCTTTGACATCGCGCGACGCGCTTGTCTACCCTACCCTCTATCCAGTCTCTTGAGACTTGGTTTGTGGGTTACGCGGTACTGGCACTGCGTGGCCTGTCGGTCATCCAGACCTGCAGGAGTGGGCATGAACAACCTTCAACTCCCCGAGGTGACGCCGTCAGCATCTGCGGTTGTGACACGCCCTTCGGTCAAACGTCGTATCGATCCTATCGACGCGCCCGCCCGCCCATTGGGCGCCAAACGTTTGGCGCTGTTCGCAAAGCGCACCAACGCTGTCGCATCGACGTCAGATCGCAATGCAGTCCGCATCGCTGCGGGCGATACTTTGCTGGCAAACCACGATGGCACTGTGACCTTTCTTCTGCGCGCCACGAGCTACGGTCTGTTGATGGAGCGCACCCAACGTCAAGCTTCTGGCATGCGGCTGGTGCAGACGATGGTCTTTCATGACGTGAAGAGCTTCGACCGCTGGTGTGCGGTTGAGCCCCTTCGTTTTGATGATGGTTTGCTGTTCAGCAAGCTGAGACGAGAAGGCCATGCGGCATTTGCCATCCAACGCTGACCCCTCCGGTCTTGTGTCACGCGAGCGTGCAACGGTGGACAACGTTCGCGTTTTGCAGCTACTTCCATTGCTCACAGACGCGATATCTTCGGGGGAAGTGATGTCACTTTTTCACGAGGCCGTGGTGGGCCTGGGTGCTGATGTGGGCGTCTTCCTGAGTTGCGTTCGTGACGATGCAACCCGAACCTCCTTTCGGTCGCTTTGGGCCTGCGATCCAGCATGGCCGGCGGAGTACGCTTCCCAACGTTGGTTTGAACATGATCCCTGGTTGCGGTATGCATCGTGCGACGCGGAACCCACCCGCTCAAGCAACCTGGTCTGTTCGTCAACCAAAGATATCGCCTTCATCCGCGCAGTTGCAGAGCATGGCTTCGCGTCTGCTTTGATCGCACCTGCCCCCAGCTCGGTTGGCCTCTCAAGGGTAGGAGTCCTGTGCCTGGGATCAGCTGACCCCGAAAGGTTCGAGGGCGAAAATTACCCACAGGTGCGAGTACTGGCGCGTGCGCTCGCCATGGAGCTGCATCACTCGATTGCAAAATCCATGCGTGAGGAACTGCTCCAAGGGGTGCGCCTTACAGAAGCCGACCTGCAGCTCCTGCGCTGCGAGGCCGCCGGACACAACAGCAAAGTGATCGGTGCGGCCATGAGTCTTGAGGCCAAAACCATCGACAGCCGGTTTCAGCGCCTCAATGCAAAGCTGGGGGCGCCGGACAGACGCACAGCAGTACGCATAGCCCGCCTTTACGGCCTGCTTTAGGCTGAATGCCCCCGGTATTTCAATCCAACTGATGACTGATCTTTGCGAGAGTTGGCGTTTAGTGGAATGCAGCGACTGCCTTTAACTTCGCCTGACTGGCTTCAGTTGATTGACGAGTATTGCCCCACTGCTTGACTTGTTGGTGCAACCTCCCATGCTGCCGATAGGTAGCCCACCTGCGCCGGGTCATGTGAGCCCTACTTTTTTCTCTCGTCCTCTGCTACAGATAGGGCGTTGCGTACCCGACGAACTCATCTTGCTCCGTCCGTGCAACCTTCCAATACCGAGCACCATCAGGCTGTTCTCTTTCCTCGCAGACCGTCAGGTACAAGCGACGCTTCGCGCGCGAGATGCCGACGAAGTAGGCCGAGCGCTCGGCGTCCTGGTCTCCCCAGAAGGTTTGACTCTCAACACCCAACACTACGACTGTGTCGAACTCCAGGCCCTTGCTCTTGTGGATCGACATGATCTTCACCGCTCGGTCACCTGAGAACGAGCCAAGGGCTGTCACCGGGTCCTCACCTTCGGACAACAGCGTGTGTGCCCGCTCAGTCGTCGCGTCGATCTGCTGTTGCAGATAGTCCCCACGCGCGTACTCAGACGAAAGCCCGACTACCGCGTCACGTCCGACGATGTCGAGTAGCTCGCTCACGATGCATCGCAGGTCGACTAGGTCTGCAAGATCGGCCTCCTCTGCTGCGAGCCTCTTCTTGACGTTCTCGACGTAGCGGTTCCAGCGCGATCGAGCGCGATATTCGTTCTCCTGATCGAGCCCGCGCCCGAACACCACAAGGTCGAGGAGTCGCTGAAAGGGGCCGGGCTGGCGATGCCCTGCCGCGACGAGAAGGAAATCGACTATCAGATTCGCAACGGGCTCCGATGCCAGGTTCTGGGTTGCATCCTCATCGCGGTAAGGCACGCCTTTCGCATCCAGCGCCACGCGCAGCTTCTGGCAGTAGAGGTTCTGCTGCTTGCTGACCAGCACTGCGATCTCGGAAGGATTGACGCCTTCGTCGTCTATCCAGCCGCGCACAGATTCTGCGAGCGCCTCTGCCTCGTCATCATCGTCGTCGAACCTTAGAATTTCAATCTCGCCCTCATCGCCTGGAAGGTCAGCGTCGTCCAGTGCTGCGGGTAGGTCCATGACGCGCACCATCGCGTTTTGCATGCGGCGCAACCTCGGCTCTGACCGGAAGTTCTGATAGAGGTTGAGTGGATGTGCATCGAAGTCTTCCGCAAAGCTCTCGAAGATTCCTTCTAGCGCACCGGCCCATCCCATGATCCGTTGCTTCGTGTCTCCGACTGCCGTCAGTCGGACAGGCGTGTCCTGAAAACAGACCTTGATGAGCTCGTACTGCGCATTCGTGCAGTCCTGAAACTCATCGAGGAACACATGACTGTAGGTTTGACGGATCGCGTTGCGTGCGATCTGACTGGACTCCACGATCTGGACCGCGAGCGGCACCATGTCATTGAAGGTGATAGATCGCCGCTGGATACGGTTAGGACCGACGCTGTAGTCCGGATCAAGCGCATCCTGTCCGGTCAGCACTGGCCTGAAGCGATCAATGATGCGTTTCGCAAACGCATGAAACGTGTGGCTGTCGAAGCGTGCCGCCAGTTCCGGTCCGCAACGCTTGCGGACCCGGGCTTTGAGGTTCTGGCTGGCATCGACCTTGAACGAGATCGCCAGGATGCGCTTGGGATAGCGGCAGGCCCCGGTGCGCAGCAGGAAGTCGGCACGCTGCGCCAGCATCTCCGTCTTACCTGCGCCTGGACCGGCGGTAAGCGCCAAGTTGCTGTCGATCTCTTTGGCCGCCGCTAGTGCGTTCGGCTCAAGGGAGAGGCCGTCAGCGGGGGACCAATGTTCGACCCTGATCATTCGGGCAGGTCCGCGAGCTTCGCCTCGACCGCATCGAACATGCGGTCGAGCACATCGGGCATGTCCTCGATAAGTGCGTCGTCATCCAGGTTCGCCATTGCGCGGATATGCGACGTGGGCTTACTGTCGAGCTTGAACCTTTGATGGTACGCGTCGAAGTAGCTCTGCTCCTCTTTAGAGTACTGCCCTTCAAGCACGTCATGGCTCTTGCCAAGCACGGCCTTGATCGTGTCTTCGTCGGGCTCCTCCAGATCGTCGTCCTTCACGCGATACGCAGCCGGGTAGTGCGTCATCATCATGAAGTCGAGATCGAGCGGCGTGGAGAAGTAGACCCCGAGCGCCTCAAGGCGAGCGATCCAGCCCAGATCGCCAAGGATGATTCCATCGTTGGAGTTCCACTTCGGGAGGTCGTCGATCTCTTCCAGTGTCAGGTCGTTGCCGTCGATGTCTGCATAGCTCAGAAGCTGATTGGCGGCGTACTTTATGCGGCCCCATCCGCCCTGATACCTCGCGACATCGAGATCCAGCAGCGTCACATGCGGGATGCCAAGGCCGTTCAGGAGCCGCCAGAGGTGATTGACGTGCCGCCCTCCAAGGGGCGCTACGGAGATGGATGCGTCATCGGCGAGGATGCCTCGGGCCTCCAGCAATCGCGGCAGCACGATCTGCTCGCTGTCACCTTCACCCAGGATGACCATGCGAGAGAAGTAAAGCTCCGGGAAGGCTTGGACGCCTTCGCGGACAAACTTCTGTGCTGACTCGTCCTCCGGAAGTTCTATGCTCTTGACGATAGTGCTCCGCTCTTCGTTCAGGCGAAGGTACCGGACCGACTCCGGCGGTACCCGGCGCAAGAGCGACGGCGCATGCGTCGCTACCAGCGCCTGACTGTCCTGACCCTCTGCGAAGGTCGTCAGCGTCCTGACAACTCGCCCGAGATAGTGGGGCGACAAGCTGTTCTCAGGCTCTTCGATGGCGATGAGCGTGAAGACAGCGGGACGCAGCTTGTCTATGTCAAATGCTTCGGCCAGCTCGCCGTTCAAGACCTTGCGGCCGATGTCGTGCATGGCGAGCACCAAAGAGACGTAAAGCAGGGACTGCTGACCGTCGCTGAGTCGCGTGAAGTCCACGATGTTTTCGCCATGGCCCGGCGTGAACCCGATGCTCAGATGCCGCAGTAGGTTCTCGATCTCGTTTCGCCCGAATGAGACCGACGGGTTTGTGTAGTGGCTTCCCTTGTGCAGGCCGCCCCATTGATCAGTGAGCGCGGTAGCGATCCCACCGATGGCAGCGTTGTCGCGGAGTTCATCGCCAATCTGCTCCGTCAGCGTGCTGATCTCCTCGCGCTCAGCGCTCCAGTCTGCCGACCGCAGCGCTCGTCCGAGGAGTGCGTTGGCAGAGTAGGAGATGTGGTCGGCAGGATCGCGTCGGGCTGGCAAGTAGTGGACATGGATGGCGCTACGGTCCTGCTTCGATACGCGGCTCTCTTCGGTTGGGTTTCCGTCCTCGTCTTCGCTGATAACGAACGTGAAGCTCTCTTCAATGTCGTCGTCCTGATCGATGGTTGCCCTCAACCGGAAGCGAACCTGCGCCGGACCTTCCGCCGCCACCAGTTGCATGTGCGCGAAGTTGCCAGGCACCGCTGGGAGTGCCGCTCCGTCGGCATCATCCTGTTCCAATTCGGGAAACTCGAAATCCGCTTCGATCCAGAGGGTCCGCTGTTCAGGGGCGTCCTCCGGCGCTTCGCTCGCCGGAACGTGAAAGTCGGACCGCTTGATCCTTCGCTGCGCCGGATCGATGCCGAACATGCGGGCGAGGGCCTGGAGCATGGCAGTCTTGCCTGCGCCGTTTGGCCCGAGCAAGAACGTCATGTCGGTCAGCTTGATGACGGTGGGTTCGGGACCGAACGAGCGAAAGTTGGATAGTCGAAGTCGGACAAGTTTCACGTAGCCTCCCTTTCTACGAACGACAACGGGCGTCTGCCCGTTGTGGCGAACCATGCCATTGTGCGGGTCTCACCTCCTAGACCCAAGGCAACTCTGCGATGCGCCGACTCTGGGTCAGTGGGCGACTGCCGGTTGCTCAATCTTGCGGGGATGTACCTCCCTGCTCATCACTCGCTCATTGCCGAACTGCTCCTGCGACCCTAAGTAGGTGCAGCTTTTCGGTACACCCAGCGCCATAAAGACTTATTCTTATAGAAATTGGTGTCTAAGCGAAATATTTTCGTGTAACATTCCCGCTTGACGAAATCTGACTAGGAGTTGCGAATGGCATTGACGAACCATGAAACGATCTATGAACTGCTCGTGAGGAATATCCCGCGTGAGCTTGTCATGGGCCTCGAAGAAGCCAAGCTGGTCGGCGCTCAACGTGCCTTTGCTGCAGCCCGAGGGATGGATGACGGGCACTTGCCCAGCGTGGTGGGGCAGTTGCGCCACTTTCATATGAACGAGTCCTTTCATCGCGCACTCGCCGTTGCAGACGCATCTCCTTCACCGATACGCGGCAATCAGATCGTCACAGGTCGGTCTGGGATCTTCACCTTGGCACGGTTCAACACCAAGTATGGGGTCTGGAACAGCGGACGGCGTAGCGAAACCCGAAAACAGATGTCCCTGGCGAACGCAGCCATCGAGCCACTGGTTCAACCCGGACTCTTTTCAGGCTACGTGGAGCCATCCCAAGCGGTTGTGTTCGTCGTGGCCTGCTTTGCAGGATCGCTGCACAGCCAGCCGGACACACCCGTCTCCATCGAAATCGCGGTCCCAGATCGCCACATGCAAGGCTGGCTTTTCCGGGAACCCATTGATGCATTCATCAAGCGCTACGACCAGCAGTCGACAGCAGGCCAGGACGATTTGGCTGTGCCGACGCTGAAGAAGAACATTGGCAAACAACAAGACAAAGACGGAACAGGATCATGAGCAGGGGTGGAGTACAAGGATTTCAGAAAGATCGACTTAGCCAAGTTCTTGCGGCCCGTCGGCTGACTCAAGTCCAGCTGGCCTCGATGGTCGATGTCTCTCCGGCAACCATCAGCAAGTGGCGCGCGGGAGCGCAAGCGCCCGAGCGTGACGCGCTTGACCGCCTTGCTGGCGTGGTCAACGTCACGCCGGAATGGTTTACCCGTGCACCCGGGGCGAAGTTGTCGTTGCCGCTTTTTCGCAGCAACGCGTCAGCGCACGTCGCTGCACGAGCCATGCTGGAGGCCCGCCTTGAGTGGGCCCAAGACGTGGCGGCTGCCCTGATGGAGTACGTTGACTACCCCGATGTCAATTTGCCCTCTCGGGATTACAAGGAGCCGGAGCAGATCACTAACGAGGACATCGAGAAGGCTGCCTGCGAATGCCGAGATCTGTGGCGTCTGGGCCGCTCGGCGATTCAAGACTCGGCACTGGCCGTGGAAGGTGCTGGGGTCATCCTCGTTCGGGAAGAAACCGGCGTTGCCCAGATTGAAGGGCTGTCGGCTTGGAGCGAGGTATTGGGCCGACCGTTGATCCTCCTGTCCGCCGACAAGGACAATGGTTATCGCAGTCGCTTCGACCTTGCCCACGAAATCGGGCATCTTGTCCTGCATCGTCACATTCAGCGCACGACTGACAGCGCACGCCACAAACTGATGGAGCAGCAGGCGCACCGCTTCGCAGGCGCTTTTTTGCTGCCCGCCGAAACGTTCGTCAGCGAAGTTCGTGTGCCACCGACTCTGGATGACTTGTTGCTGCTGAAGCGCCGCTGGGGCGTGTCGGCGGCAGCGATCATCATGCGGTTGAAGGCTCTTGAGTTGCTGGATGAAGATGGCGCTCTGGTGCTTTTCAAACGGCGCTCTGCTAGGTGGGGCGCGAAATCGGAACCTGGAGATGAGGATCGTCGACCAGAGCAGCCACGTCTGCTTCGTCGCACCATCGATCTGTTGGCCGAAGAGAAGGTCATGCCTTTGGAAGCCATCCCGAGGCACATCGGACTGGCTGCGGGCGACGTGGAAGCACTCGCCGGATTGCCCGAAGGCTACTTCCAGGGCAAAACCAATGTCGTGGAGTTTGCGCGACTGAAAGCAACCCAGAAGCAGGTTGATGACCAACCAGCCCGAGGCAATAAGGTGGTGCCATTCCGGCCCGTCTCCAAATCCTGATGTGAAAGGAGTAGCGATGTCCAAGAACACAAAGCAGACGTCATCACGCGTTGGTCGGCTGGCGTCGGAAACGCTGCAAAGCAGCAGTTCGTCGCAAGTGGCCAAGAGTCTGGCCGCCTCGGCACTGTCTCAGCGTAGCGGCGACAAACAGACCGGTGCCCAGATGGAAGACAAGGCAGCACGCGTTTTGGCCAGCGACCGATACGCCAAAGGCACGAAAGAACTTGCGGCCTCAGTCCTTTCACAAGCCAACAAACAGCGCTGATGCTGCCTGTCGAGGTTGAGGCTCGATCTTTGACTGAACTATTGGTCATTGGCTGCAACTGAATCGGTATTCATGACACGCATTCCACCGTTCAGCTCGCAGCACCTTGAAGCCGCGTGCCGCGTGCTCGCAGATACCGAGCGCGGCCTTAGCGGCACACAGATCGAACGCCTGCTGCAAGAAATCGAGATTGCCGACACGTCGCCTGGCATGACCAAGTGGAAGCGGTTGTTCAATGCGCTGGCCGGCGCGCAGAATCACCACCAGATCGGCAACCATCTTGTTATGTTCGTCAATCGTGCGATGAATCCGGTGAACTACGCTCGCGATCCTGCGACGTTCGCCTGGCGGCGCGGCGAACTCAATGTCGTCCTTGCCTTCTCCGGTTTCTACGTGCGCGAAGACGGTAAGGTCGGGCACGCCGATAAGGCCACGACGCTTGATGCTGCCCGCGCCCGCGCGGGACGACTCAAGGCCGCGCTGGAAAGCCGCGTCGTCCATGCGGAGGTGCTGAACTACTGCCGCGCCGAGTTGCTTGACGAAAACTACTTCCATGCCGTGTTCGAGGCGACGAAAGGTGTTGCAGAGCGGGTTCGCCTGCTATCGGGCCTGAACGGCGACGGCGCGGACTTGGTGAACAAGGCATTCGCAGGCCAGCAACCCGTTCTCGCCTTGGGACCGCTCACCACCGATTCGGAAAAGAGTGAGCAGACAGGCTTTGCCAACTGGCAGACCAGCCTCAACTTCCGATCCGACGGTCCCCGGACAGGCCCGGAGCCCGCCACTTTCAAACTCCCGGCAGTTCCCAACGTCAGTTAACCCTGTCGCCGGCAACTTCCAACCAGCTTTCACCCCCGCTTGGGTCTGCCCGAACCGAATTGACCGGTGCTAGGCGTAGCGCGTCCGGACGTCAGTTAACCCTGTCGCCAGCAGACGCCAACGAGTTTTCACCCCCGCTAGGGCCTGTCCGAATCAAAATGACCAGTGCTAGGTGTAGATGAGCGACGGCCGTCTGGACAACTAAACTTGTAACGATAAAGACCAGTAAAGTTGTTAGCGCCTGCCACAAAGGTCCTCGCGTGCGCGAGGAAGGTTGTTTTGCCTACTCGACCACAAAGTCACGGCCGACTGCAGTCAAGTATTCGGTGTTAGTCGAAGCATCGAATCCCCACCAGCCGAAAACTCTTCCCAAGGGCACACGAGCTAGAGTGCGAATTTTTTTGACCAACCCAACCACTATGGTCACAATAATGACCAAATGGCTATCTTGACTCCCTCTCCTGTTCTCGAGCGCCATCTCTTGCTGCGGCTTGGCAACCGCCTGAAGGAGATGCGCAAGGCACGGGAACTGAGCACCACCGAGATGAGCAAATTGGTGGGCATCTCGCGCAACACGCTCAGGGCGATCGAAAACGGTGATCCCTCTCCTTCCGTGGGCTCTTTTGTGCGGGTCATGTCGGTGCTGGGAGTGGCAGGCGAACTCGCTATGCTGGCAGGCGACAAGATGCAGCCTGCACCGAAAGGCGCCGCGCGATCGAGCCGCGGCAAGCCAACCATTCACGTCACAGCGACGGCGGATCAATCTCTGCATGCGGTTCAAGACCTGCAGAGCCTGGCCCTCCACCTGGCAGCTGTGGACCTGTTGAAGGCCGATCCTGCAATGGTGGGGAAAGCTCAGGCGACGCTGAAGCGTTGGCTCGAAAAAGGATCATCACGCTCCACGAGTCTTTGGCTGGAGTGGGAGCAAATCCTTCTCAATCGTCAGTGGAGGAGAGCTCTGGCGAGCGGCCAGCGTGCGCAGGCGTTGCGGCAAAGCTCTCCCTTGGTGACGATCCTGCCAGCGGACACACGTAAGCAGGTGCTTGACCAGATCGCAGCACTCAAGAAAGGTGTGGTCTTGCACGAGGCACCGGCTGAGGTGGCGCCATGAACGGGGAAGAGACGGATCAGATGAGGTCATCATCATCGGCAGCCAGTTGACCGTGGGGGCCATATTCGCGAGGATTCAAGTCGCGATTCCCCCAGACACCGCAATTTTGAGCAGCCATGGAAAAAGTACCCCTAAGTGCATCCACGCACCTTGCGCGTTACCTGGAGGAAGGAGAACTGAGCCAATTGGAACTCCACCAAGTTGTGCTCGCAGGGATACCTACGGCCGAGGTGGCTGAGTTCCTCTCCGCATTCAAGTCCATTCCCAAGCGCGATCTGCTCGCTGTGCTGGGCCTGAGCGAAAAAACTCTTCTGAAGCGGAAGGCGTCGACGATGACGCCGGCCGTGTCAGGTGCTGCGCTCGATATGGGAGGCATCCTCCGCACTGCAGTTAACGTGCTGGGTTCGATGGAAGAAGCCGAGCATTGGTTGGCGCAGCCAGCAGTGGCTTTCCGCGGGCAACGGCCGATCGAACTCCTTGCAACACGGCAAGGCACTCAACTCGTCCGGAGTCAACTGGTGTGCATGGAGCACGGCGTCTACATATAACTGCAGATTTAGCGTGCCCCTGCTGGGACAAGACAGGTTGAAGTGGGATGCTCACCCTGCCCCGCCCGTTCATACACCCAGAATGCTCAATACGCTGTACAGCGTATGAATGTATCGGTTGCATGCTCCTCAGGGCCCGCTTTTCATTTGCTGGCATGGCCGTGAAAGGATGCGGCACCCGCGCGACATGAGCGCTGCGGAGGTGGAAGCGTTGTAAGCGAGCGGCCATCCCACCCTTGAAGGGATTGGCCTAAGCGGCAACGATGGTGTCCACCAAGCGAATAGGTGGACACCATGAATGAAGCCAAGAAGAAGACCCGCCGGCGGTACGGTGCTGAGCTCAAGCAGCAGATCCTCGCCGAGTGCGCCGAGCCAGGCGCTTCGGTGGCCAGCATCGCCTTGTCGCACGGCATCAACGCCAACGTCGTGCACAAGTGGCGCCGCCAGGATGACAGCCCGCTGCCTGCACTCCAGGCTCCCGCATTGAGGGTCGGCAGGGATTCATGTAAAACCCAGCAGAAACAGGCTTAAGTGCCTGTCCCCGTTGACTTTTTCGACTCTCTCTTCCCTGGACGACCGGCCTCTTCAACCGGGTTCGCAACCAAATTAGGGCCAGTCGCCGGCGTACTGAAGCGCTCAAGCATGCTGGCCACGACCTGCTCCTGGGCCGTGACGGATGACCTGGCCGTCGCCAGCGCCAGTTCCAGCTGTTGTTTGGCGGAAAGCAGCTCGTCGACCTTGGCCTGCAACTGCTCTTTGGAAGTGCTGAGCTGCTGGACGGCCGCGTCCTGCTCAACCAGGCGCCGGCCCAATTCCTCGGAGCGCCTTTGCGCAAACCCCAGTTCATCCTTGAGCGGCCGCAGGCCTCGCACCTCTTCCTGAGCCTGGTGCAGATCGCCCTGGGCGCGCGACAAATCGCCCAGGAGGCGTGCGTTTTCCTGAAGGGTATGGACGGCTTCCTGCTGCTTGGTGGCCAAGGTCTCGTTCACGGTGCGCAACTCGGCCTGCAGGTACTGCACCTGCTGTTCGTGCTTGCGCTGGTCCTGGTCGCGCTGCTCCTTTGTGGATTCCCGGAAATGCTCCAGCGCCTGGCGCGCGTGCTTGTGCTTTTCTTCCAGGGATTGGCGATGGCGCTCTTCGGCCGCGAGGCGCTCCTGCAGGTCGGCCACCTGCTGGACGAGCTGAGTGTTTTCCAGGGTCTTGCGGCTCAGAGCTTCGCTGGTTTTGCCGTGAGCGTTTTTTTCGTCGGCCAGGGCCCGCTGGGTTTGCTCCAGCTGCTGGCGCGTGGCCAGCGCCTCGGATTTCAGGGCCGCGACGGCTTGCTGCTGTTGGCTCAGCTGCTCGGCGTGCTTGGCCTGCGCCGTGGTGACCCGCTCTTCCGCTTCTTCATTGACGCGGGCGGCTAGGCGACCCACCAGGTCCTGGATTGCCTCGCTGACGGCTACGCGGCTGCCGGTGGCTGGCCCTTCCTCTTCCTCGATCTCCTTCAGGTAGCGATGGATCGTGGTTTTGGAGCCGCTGCCCAGCTCTTCGCGCACCGCATCGATGGACGGATTGCGCCCTGCGGCCAGCAATTTATCGCGGGCACGCAGCACTTCAGACTTGTAGGGGTCGTCTCAGAAAACGGAAAATAAAGCACGTTAAGCCGGATTTGCGCTGGGCCGTGACGTGCTTTGTGCTTAGCTGCGCTATTTAGCCATGTCGCTCGCGCAGCGCACGCACGCCGCGACCTAGTTTGCGACGCAACAAGGTGCGCAAGGTCGTGCCGTCGGAATAGCCGACCAAGCCGGCGATGCGCTCGATACTTTCCTCGGTCGTCTGCAATAAGTGCACCGCGCGCTCCACGCGCAAGTCTTGGAAATACGTCAACGGCGACTTGCCCAGCACGGCCTGCAGGCGCCGTCCCAGCGTCCGTTCGCTGCTGCCCACGGAGCGGGCGGCATCGCTCATCGAAAAGCCCAGGGCCAGTCGCTCTCTGGCCCACTGTTCGAAGCGCTCGACGATCGGGTCGGCATGCGCTACCTGATCGGCAATCATGAACACTGCTTGCGACGCGCGCGGCTCGATTAGCAGGTAGCGCGCGCATAGCGCGGCCAACGTTGGGCTCTGGCCACGCACCACGCCCAGCCCCAGATCGAGATGGGCCAGCGCCGCGCCTGCCGTGGTGAAACCGGGCGAATTAACCAGCATCCGTGATTCGTCGAGCGCCACCAGCGGATAGCGCTGATGAAACAGCGCTGATAGCCACCAGGATGTGGTCGCGCTTTGTCCGTCGAGCAGCCCGGTTTCGGCCAGCACGAAGGTGCTGGTGCAGGCGGCTCCAATATGCACGCCTGCTGCGGCCCATTGCCGCAGCCAGGTGCCAGCCTCGATGACGTCGGGACGCGTCAACGCCGCTAACAAAGGCTGCGGCATTTTGCTGCCCAGTGCGGGGAGCAGCACGACATCGGGCCTGGGCAAGGCCGTCACCCGCGTGACGGGAACGCTCAACCCCTGCGCCGTGTGCACCTCTTGGCGCACTCCCACTAGGCGCATGTCTAGCTGCAACGAAGACTGCTCGCGCTGCCCCAACTCGTTGGCGGTACCGATGACGTCCAGCAGCGACGCAAGGCCAATATCGAATACCCCATTGAGGGCAAATACATAGATGAGCATGGCGGATAATATATCATTAATGGCGATTCCGCCACTATCCTCCGCTACCGCCCGAGCCTAAGATTTGTTCCTCCATCAACAACTCTCAAGGAACACACATCATGGTCAAGCTTGCTATTCGCGCCACACTGGTCGCAAAACCTGGCAAGGAAGCCGCCGTCGAAGCATTTCTCAAGAGCGCACTGCCGCTGGCCATGCGGGAGGCCGGTACCACGCTCTGGTTCGCGCTCAAGATCACGCCGTCGACGTTTGGCATCTTCGACGCCTTCGCCGACGAGGCGGGCCGTGACGCGCATCTGGCCGGGCCGATCGCCGCTGCACTGATGGCACAAGCGTCTGAACTGCTGGCTCATGCGCCCGTCATCGAAAAAATCGACGTGCTGGCCGTTAAGTTGCCAGCAGCGAGCTGAAAGCACAAGGAAATCGTGCGCCAAGCCGTTGGCCTGTTCACGTTGTCCAGTTGACCTATTGTCATTTTCAGAAGGCGATAGCACGAATTATCAAAAGTCGGCCGCACGGTTTTTTCTGACGGTTGACGTCACCTCAGAAAACGGAAAATAAAGCACGCTTAGGCGTAGTTCCCTTGGCTACACCGCGTCGGTACTGCGCGGTTCTTTCTTCCCTTGCAGTGAAGCAATCAGCGGGCAAGAAACATTCCCCTGCCGCAGGTGGCAGGCACACACAAGTTCGGAAAGCACCGACTCCATACGCGCCAAGTCAGTCATTTTTTCGCGCACGTCCTTGAGCTTGTGCTCGGCCAGACTACTGGCTTCCTCGCAATGGGTGCCATCCTCCAGCCGCAGCAGTTCGGCTATTTCATCCAGACTGAAGCCCAGCCGCTGGGCTGATTTCACGAACCGCACCCGCGTTACATCCGCCTCGCCATAGCGGCGGATGCTGCCGTAAGGCTTGTCCGGCTCCGGCAACAAGCCCTTGCGCTGATAGAACCGGATGGTCTCTACGTTGACCCCGGCCGCCTTGGCGAAAACGCCGATGGTCAGATTTTCCAAATTGTTTTCCATATTGCTTGACTCCGTACATGACTACGGAAGTAAGGTTACGCTATCCAATTTAAATTCGAAAGGACACGCGCATGTCTGAACCACAAAACGGGCGCGGGGCGCTCTTCGCCGGCGGGCTGGCTGCCATCCTCGCCTCGGCCTGCTGCCTGGGGCCGCTGGTTCTGGTCACCTTGGGGTTCAGCGGCGCTTGGATCGGCAACCTGACGGTATTGGAGCCGTATCGGCCGATCTTCATCGGCGCGGCGCTGGTTGCACTGTTCTTTGCCTGGCGGCGCATCGTCCGACCGACCGCAGCCTGCAAGCCGGGCGAGGTGTGCGCGATTCCGCAAGTGCGCACCACCTACAAGCTCATTTTCTGGTTCGTCGCCGTGTTGGTCTTGGTCGCGCTTGGTTTTCCCTACGTCATGCCATTTTTCTACTAATCAGGAGTTCATCATGAAAAAGCTGTTTGCCTCCCTCGCTCTCGCCGCTTTCGTTGCCCCCGTGTTCGCCGCCACTCAGACCGTCACGCTGTCCGTGCCTGGCATGACCTGCGCCTCTTGCCCGATCACTGTCAAGCACGCGCTTTCCAAGGTTGAGGGCGTGAGCAAGACCGACGTAAGTTTCGACAAGCGCCAGGCCGTCGTCACCTTCGACGATGCCAAGACCAACGTCCAGAAGTTGACCAAGGCGACCGAGGACGCGGGCTATCCGTCCAGCCTCAAACGCTGATCCGTTAACCGAACTCGGGAGCGACACATGGGACTCATCACGCGCATCGCTGGCAAAACCGGCGCGCTCGGCAGCGTCGTTTCCGCGATGGGCTGCGCCGCCTGTTTTCCTGCCATCGCCAGCTTTGGCGCGGCCATCGGACTGGGCTTCTTGAGCCAGTACGAGGGGCTATTCATTGGCATCCTGCTGCCGATGTTCGCCGGCATCGCGTTACTCGCCAATGCTATCGCTTGGCTCAATCATCGACAGTGGCGACGCACGGCGCTCGGCACGATAGGCCCGATCTTGGTGCTGGCAGCGGTGTTTTTAATGCGGGCTTACGGCTGGCAGAGCGGTGGACTGCTCTATGTCGGCCTGGCCTTGATGGTTGGGGTGTCGGTCTGGGATTTCATCTCGCCAGCACATCGCCGCTGCGGGCCGGACAGCTGTGAATTGCCAGAACAACGTGGCTGACGGCAACAGCCGTAGCCACCACAGAAAAGGAAAAATACATGACCACCCTGAAAATCACCGGGATGACCTGCGACTCGTGCGCGGCTCACGTCAAGGAAGCCTTGGAGAAAGTGCCCGGCGTGCAATCGGCGCTGGTGTCCTATCCGAAGGGCACAGCGCAACTCGCCATTGAGGCGGGCACGTCATCGGATGCGCTGACTACCGCCGTGGCCGGACTGGGCTACGAGGCAACGCTTGCCGATGCGCCACCGACGGACAACCGCGCCGGCCTGCTCGACAAGATGCGCGGCTGGATAGGGGCCGCTGATAAGCCCAGTGGCAACGAACGCCCGTTGCAGGTCGTCGTCATTGGTAGCGGTGGCGCGGCAATGGCGGCAGCACTGAAGGCCGTCGAGCAAGGCGCGCACGTCTCGCTGATCGAGCGCGGCACCATCGGCGGCACCTGCGTCAACGTCGGCTGCGTGCCGTCCAAGATCATGATTCGCGCCGCCCACATCGCCCATTTACGTCGGGAAAGTCCGTTCGACGGCGGTATCGCGGCGACTGTGCCTGCGATTGACCGCAGCAAACTACTGGCCCAGCAGCAGGCGCGCGTCGAAGAACTGCGCCATGCCAAGTACGAAGGCATTCTGGACGGCAACCCGGCCATCACCGTTGTACATGGTGAGGCGCGTTTCAAGGATGAGCAGAGCCTGGTCGTCCGTTTAAACGATGGTGGCGAGCGCGTGGTAGCTTTCGACCGCTGCTTAGTCGCCACGGGTGCCAGCCCGGCCGTGCCGCCGATTCCGGGCCTGAAAGAGTCACCCTACTGGACTTCGACCGAGGCCCTGGTCAGCGACACCCTTCCCGAACGCCTAGCCGTGATCGGCTCGTCGGTGGTCGCGCTGGAACTGGCGCAAGCCTTCGCCCGGCTGGGCAGCCAGGTCACGATCCTAGCTCGCAACACGCTGTTCTTCCGCGACGACCCGTCCATCGGCGAGGCCGTCACAGCGGCCTTCCGTGCCGAAGGGATCAAGGTACTGGAACACACGCAAGCCAGCCAGGTCGCGCATGTGAACGGCGAATTCGTGCTGACCACGGGACACGGTGAAGTACGTGCCGACAAGCTGCTGGTCGCTACCGGACGGACACCGAACACGCGCAGCCTGGCACTCGACGCGGCGGGAGTCACCGTCAATGCGCAGGGTGCCATCGTCATCGACAAGGGCATGCGCACCAGCACGCCACACATTTACGCGGCCGGCGACTGCACGGACCAGCCACAATTCGTCTATGTGGCGGCAGCGGCCGGCACCCGTGCCGCGATCAACATGACCGGAGGGGATGCTGCCATCAATCTAACCGCGATGCCGGCCGTGGTGTTCACCGATCCGCAAGTAGCAACCGTGGGCTACAGCGAAGCGGAAGCGCATCACGACGGGATCGAAACCGACAGTCGCACGCTCACGCTCGACAACGTGCCGCGTGCGCTTGCCAACTTCGACACACGCGGCTTTATCAAGCTGGTCATCGAGGAAGGTAGCGGACGGCTCATCGGCGTGCAGGTCGTCGCCCCGGAAGCCGGCGAATTGATCCAGACGGCTGTTCTCGCCATTCGCAACCGCATGACGGTGCAGGAACTGGCCGACCAGTTGTTCCCCTACCTGACGATGGTCGAGGGGTTGAAGCTCGCGGCGCAGACCTTCAGCAAGGACGTGAAGCAGCTTTCGTGTTGTGCCGGATGAGGAAAAGGAGGTGTTCGATGAACGCCTACACGGTGTCCCGGTTGGCCTTTGATGCCGGGGTGAGTGTGCATATCGTGCGCGATTACCTGCTGCGTGGATTGCTGCGGCCAGTCGCCTGCACCACGGGTGGCTACGGCCTGTTCGATGACGCCGCCTTGCAGCGACTGTGCTTCGTGCGGGCCGCCTTCGAGGCGGGCATCGGCCTCGGCGCATTGGCGCGGCTGTGCCGGGCGCTGGATGCGGCGAACTGCGATGAAACTGCCGCGCAGCTTGCTGTGCTGCGTCAGTTCGTCGAACGCCGGCGCGAAGCGTTGGCCAATCTGGAAGTGCAGTTGGCCGCCATGCCGACCGCGCCGGCACAGCATGCGGAGAGTTTGCCATGAACAGCCCCGAGCGCATGCCGGCCGAGACGCACAAACCGTTCACCGGCTACCTGTGGGGCACGCTGGCCGTGCTGACTTGCCCCTGCCACCTGTCCATCCTCGCTGCCGTGCTGGCCGGCACAACCGCCGGTGCATTCCTTGTCGAGTATTGGGTCATCACGGCGCTCGGTTTGACCGGCCTGTTTCTTCTGTCACTGGCGCGGGCGTTGCGGGCATTCAGGGAAAGATCATGAGCGCTTCCCGGCCGGATGGATGGACTACGGCGGAGGGCCCAAGCGTTCGAGCGCGGGCAAGGCTTTCTGTTCGCAAAGCCGATGCCGGCGGCGGCATTCGCCGTCTTCGTCAGTCAATGGAGGGGTGCCACCATGAATGCAAATGATCCGACCGCCACCAGTTGCTGCGTGTGCTGCAAGGAAATTCCGCTCGATGCCGCCTTCACACCGGAAGGCGCGGAGTACGTCGAGCACTTCTGCGGGCTGGAGTGTTATCAACGTTTCCAGGCGCGGGCCAGCACTGCGACCGAAACGAGCGGCGAACCGAACGCTTGCGGTTCGCCGCCGTCAAATTGAGACAAACCACGCTTTCGCTACGTCGCCTCATGTCGGCATCAAATTCGGCTGAGTAGCTTCTCGCCATCTGGACGTAGCTCGCCCTTGGGTGAAATATGCCGATACAGGGTCTGCCGCGTGATGCCAAGTTCCTGGCACAGGTCGCCGACCTTGGTCTCTGACTGCCCCATTGCCGCCATCGCCAGCCGCAGCTTGGCGGCGGTCATCTTGAACGGCCGGCCGCCTTTCCGGCCGCGTGCCCGTGCTGAGGCCAGGCCCGCCACGGTGCGCTCGGCGATCAACTCGCGCTCGAACTCGGCCAGCGCGGCGAAGATACCGAAGACCAGCTTGCCGGCGGCGGTCGTGGTGTCAATGGCCGCGCCGTGCCCGGTCAGCACCTTGAGGCCGATGCCGCGTCCGGTCAGGTCATGGACGGTATTGATCAGATGGCGCAGGTCGCGCCCGAGCCGATCCAGTTTCCAAACGACCAACGTGTCGCCTGGCCGTAGTGCCTGTTGGCGCCGACCGAAAACTGAGCCACTTATGAGGGTTGTGCCGACCCAAAATTGAGCCAGGTGTTCAACCTACTCTGCTGTTTTTTTGTGCAGCAGAGGACGAGGAGTGATCACCATGGACATGATTGGCAGGATCCGGCGTTTGCATGCCCGGAAGAACAAATCGGAGCGCGAGATCTCGCGCATGACGGGGCTGTCGCGCAACACGGTTGCGAAGTGGCTGCACGGCGAGGTGGATGGCCCGCCGAAGTACCGGCGCGGGGAGCAGCCGAACAAGCTCACTGCGTTCCACGAGGCGCTCAGGCAGGCGTTGAAGGCCGACGCCCGGCGGCCCAAGCGCGAGCGTCGCACGGCCAAGGCGCTGTACGCCGAGATCAGGGGCGCTGGCTACGACGGTGGCTACACGCGGGTGACCGACTTCATCCGGGCGTGGCGCCAGGGCGAAGGTCAATCTGCGAGCGCCAACGCCTTCGTGCCGCTGGCCTTCGAGCTCGGCGAAGCCTTCCAGTTCGACTGGAGCGAGGAAGGGCTGGTGGTGGGCGGGATCTACTACCGCATGCAGGTCTCGCACATGAAGCTATGCGCTTCGCGGGCCTTCTGGCTGGTGGCCTATCCGAGCCAAGGCCATGAGATGTTGTTCGATGCCCATACCCGCAGCTTTGCAGCCCTGGGCGGCGTGGCCCGGCGCGGCATCTACGACAACATGAAGACCGCGGTGGACAAGGTCAAGAAGGGTAAGGGCCGGATCGTCAATGAGCGCTTCGCGACCATGTGTGCGCACTACCTGTACGACCCGGACTTCTGCAACGTCGCCAGCGGCTGGGAGAAGGGCGTCGTCGAGAAGAACGTGCAGGACAGCCGCCGGCGCATCTGGATCGACGCGGCCAAGCAGCGCTTCGGCAGCTTCAGCGAACTCAACGCCTGGCTGGGCCAGCGGTGCCGGGCGTTGTGGGACGAGGTGCGCCACCCCGAGCACGAGCAGTTCAGCGTGGCCGAGATGCTCGAACACGAGCGGGCGCATCGGGGTCGATTTGTTTTCGTTGTCAAAAGTGACGGTAGGAGATCGAGCACTGGCGTAGGGGTGGTCTGATAAGCCCTTGATTTCATTGGTTTTCCTGTTCACTTTTTCAGGCGTATTGTGTCTGCCCCAATCACCGGAGACACAAGATGCAAAGCTGGCACACAACCTACCTTGGCCTGCGAGAGCTGCCAAGGGAAATCAGCACCTTCGAGCTTCAGTCGTTTTTCACGTACAGCCGTACTGAGCGCGAGCTCATCAACGCCCGCCGAAGCAACGCCCACAAGCTGGGTCTGGCACTGCACATAGGTTTCTTGCGCTTGAGCGGGCGCCTGCTGAATTCGGTGCGCATCGTTCCGACAACCCTGTGGCGCCATCTGGGTGACGAAATCGGCATCACTGCTGTTGAACTGGCATCCCTGCGAGCCCTGTATGTTCGCGGTCGAACCCTCTTTGACCATCAACAACTGGCCTGTGATGTCCTGGGGTTTCATTGGATGACGGAGCACCAACGTCGCGCCCTGGTACGCACCCTGCGCGATGAGGTGGCCCGCTGCGCCGATCGGGATCAATTGCTCGTATTCGCTCGGCGCTGGTTGTATCAAAGCAAGATCCTGATCCTGCGCGACCGTGACATCCGTGTCCTGGTCACAGCGGCGCTGGGACAACTCGAAGAAGAAACAGCCAAAACGATTGCGGCATCTGTGCTGCCCGAACAACTGGTGCGCTGGCGGGATGCCATGGCCGCATTGCGCCCGGATGGGCAAACCCAGCAGAGCTGGTTGTGGTCGGCACCGGCCAAACACTCAACCAAACAAATTGGCGAGGTGTTCGAGCGAATCGAACTGCTGTACGCCCTGAATGTCCACAAACACCTGGACGACCTGTCCGGTCTCATTGTGCGGCGCTATGCACGCCGCCTGGCTTCAAGGCCTCCCTCGGTGGGGGCCAGGATCAAAGAACCCGCTCGCACAGTGGAGGTTGGCTGCTTTTTACGGCACTGCCTGTTTACCAGCACAGACCAAGCTATCTTGATGGTTCAGCGGCGCGTTGCCGATCTTTGGCGCACGGTCGCAGCAGGTGTCACGGAGACGGTCAATTGGGCTGACCTGTACAAGACATTGCTGGCAGAGCTGGCTGGTTTGGTCGCCCAGGGTGAACTTCAAGACGCGGAGTTGCGGGCTCGAATTGTTGCCCTGCTCAGTGCCAGCCAGCAAGGCAAACCACCCAGCCGGGCCTCGGTGGTGCGTGAGCGTTTGTTTGACGCCATACGTCCCGTGCGCTCTTTGCTGGCCGAAATCACCAAGCTGCCCTGGCAGGCCAATAGCGAGCACCCGGTGACCACAGCCTTGGCCCAATTGACGAAACTGTACGCGGGCAAACTTCGCGAACTACCTGCTGATGTCAGCGCCCCTCGCTTGGGTTCGGTCTGGAGCGGCGCGATTGCGGGTGCCGACCGGGAGCGCGCGTTTCGGGCCTTGGAGGTGGCCACCCTGTTTTCATTGCGACGTGCCGTGCGCAACGGTTCGGTGTGGATTGAGCACAGCCTGAGCTTTCGTGGCCGCGCACGCCTGTTCTTCACTGATGCGCGCTGGCAGGAAGAAGCCAAACGGCACTATGCCCGACTGTCACTGCCAGCCAATGCATCCACACTTTTGAAGCCGTTGCTGGCCAAGGTACGCGCCGGCGTGGAGGCAGTGGCCGTCGCCGCGCGCAGCGGTGTGCTGCGCGTGGACGAAGAACTCCACCTTTCAGTATTGCCGGCAGAGGATGAAGATCCAGAGGTGATTAAGTTGAGGGCCAAACTTGACCTGAGGATCGGTGAGGTGCAACTCCCAGAAGTGATCCTGGCCGTTGACGCTCAGGTACGTTTCAGCTGGATCATGCTTGGCCGCGAGCCACGTTCGACAGAAGAGCTGCTGATGGTCTACGCCGGCATCATGGCCCACGGCACCAGTCTGACGGCGGCCGAATGCGCCCGTATGATTCCGCAGTTGTCTGCCACCAGCATCCGTCAGGCCATGCGTTGGGCCGGGGACGAGCGTCGCTTGAGTCAAGCCTGCCACGCGGTGCTGGAGTTCATGCAACGGCACCCCATTGCAGCGACATGGGGTCGCACGGACCTGGCGTCGTCCGACATGATGAGCATGGAAACCACCCAACGGGTGTGGCAGGCCCGACAGGATCCAAGACGCAACACGTCCTCGATTGGCATCTACTCCCATGTGCGTGACCGATGGGGGATCTTCTACGCGCAGCCTTTTGTGCTCAATGAGCGCCAGGCAGGGGTCGCCATTGAGGGTGTCGTGCGCCAAGAATCCATCGAGACCAGCCAGTTGGCGGTGGACACCCACGGCTACACCGACTTTGCCATGGCGTTGGCCCGGCTACTGGGGTTCGATCTATGCCCACGACTGAAGGAATTGAAGCAGCGTCATCTGTACGTGCCGCGTGGCACGATCATTCCACCGGAGATCGCAGCAGTTTGCGAGGCTACCGTCGATACCGCTTTGATTGAGAAGCACTGGGACACCTTGGTCCATTTGGCAGCCTCGGTGATGAGCGGCAACGCCAGCGCAGTTGCAGCGCTGGCCAGATTTGGATCGGCGGCGCGGGGAGACCCCATCTACGAAGCGGGTGTTCAGTTGGGGCGCTTGCTGCGAACTGCGTTCCTGGCCGACTACTTTGTCAAAGACGCCTTCAGGAATGAGCTGCGTCGGGTACTCAACCGGGGTGAGGCGGTCAATGCCTTGAAGCGGGCGATTTATACCGGCAGAGTGAGCCCGGCTCAGGCCAAGCGGGCCGAGGAAATGCAGGCGGTGGCTGACGCCTTGAGTCTGTTGGCCAACATCATCATGGCCTGGAACACAACCCAGATGCAGGCCGTTCTGGACCGCTGGGCCAACCGGCGTCAGGTCATCCCGGCGGAGCTCACGGGGAAAATTGCGCCGACGCGGCTGCAAGGTATCAATTTGAGGGGCGTATTCCGCTTTCCAGTGGAGCGTTATGCCAGTGAAATCCTGCCGTCACAGACCACGCCGAAAACCGGGACCGGCGGTTGAAACCGAGCACGCTTTTGCGCCCTCAAACGGCGATCAAAAAAATCAACAGGAAACCCAATGAAATCAATGGCTTGGCAGGCCACCCCTACGCCAGTGCTCGATCTCCTACCGTCACTTTTGACAACGAAAACAAATCGACCCCGTGGATCTGCACTTCAATCAGGCCGCCTTCGCGCTGCGGCACGGTCGCCAGGTTCGGCTCGATTCGCACCGGCAGCAACTGCGCCGGCGCCGCCGGCACACCGTAAGCGTTCCGCGAACGACACCCTTGCGCCGTCGATGACGGCGTGTTGAAGGATGGTTCTACGCGGCGGCGGCGAGCGCCGCGTTTGGCACGGCGATGTCGGTGGCAGGCCGCCAGTTGTGCGGCAGCAGCTGCGCGAGGTCGCGCTGCTTGAGCGTGGGCAGACGCTCGAAGACGTCCTTGAGGTAGGCCCAGGGATCGTGCCCGTTTAGTTTGGCCGACTCGATCAGGCTCATGACCACGCCAGCGCGCTCGCCGGCCTGCTGCGAGCCTACAAAAAGCCAATTCTTGCGGCCAACGCACAGCGGGCGCACCGCGTTCTCCGCCGCGTTGTTGTCGATTGGGACGTCGCCGTCGTCCAGGTAGCGCGTGAGCGCGCGCCAATTGCTCAGCGAATAATCGATCGCCTTGGCCGTCACGTCGGCATTGGCCAGCTTCTGGCGCTGCCCGGTCAGCCAGAGGTGCAGGGCCTGGACGATGGGCCTGGAGCGTTGCTGGCGCAGCAGCCACCGTGCCTGGGGTTCGAGTTCGCGCGCCTCGCGCTCGACCTCGTACAGCTTTGCGATCAGCGCCACCGCCTGGCCGGCGATCTGGCTGGCGTTGAACTCGTGCGCCTCGAACAGCTTGCGCCGCGCGTGGGCCCAGCATAGTGCGGCGCTGACGCCTTGCGCCTGAAGCCCAAAATAGCCGCTGTAATCGTCGCTGACCAGCGTGCCGCCGAAGCCTCGCAGCACGCGCCGCGGATGTTCGCCGGCGCGGCTGGCGGTGAAGTCGAACAGCACCGCGCGCTGGGCCACGAAGTTGGTCGTGCGGTAGACCCAGACGTAGGCCCGTTTGGTCTTGCCGCGCCCCGGCGCCAGCAGCGACACCGGCGTCTCGTCGGCGTGGATCACACCGTGGCTGAGGATGAAGCCCTTCAGTGCATCGGCCAGCGGTGCCAGACGCACCCCGCAGATGCCGATCCACTGGGCCATGCTCGAGCGCGGGATGTGCACGCCAGAGCGCGCGTAGATCTCTTCCTGCCGGTACAGCGGCAAGTGATCGTCGTGCTTGGCCACCACCACCTGCGCGAGCAGGCCCGGCGCGGGGATGCCTTTGTCGATGATCTGCGCGGGCATCGGCGCGGCCTGGATCGTCTGGCAGCACGTGCAGGCGTACTTGCCGCGGATATGGCGCAGCACGAAGAATTGGGCCGGCACGCAATCGAGCTGCTCGCTGACTTCTTGGCCGATGCGCTTGAAGGGCTGGCCGCACTCGCAGTGGGTCTGCTCGATCTCGTGATGGTGATCGATGCGCGGCAGGCTCGCCGGCAGCGCCTGGCGCACCGCCTGGCCTTTGGCCCGGGGTGGCGCTACCGGTGGCTTCTGGTCTTGCTGGGCGGCGCGGTCTTCCAGCGCCGTGTCGGCCAGGATCTGATCGAACAGCACCGCCTGCGTGCTCGTCTCCAGGCTCTCGCTGGAGGAGCCGAAGCGCCAGCGCTTCAGCCGCGCGATCTCGAAGTTCAGCGCCTCGATCCTGGTTTGCTTGAACTTCAGCTCGCCTTGCATGCGCCCGATCACATCGCGCAGCTCCTGCATCGAATCCAGTGCGCCCGGCGCATCGATCGTGTGGGTGTCCGGGCCTTCGAGCATGGCCGCCATCATGCCTCGCGCGCGCGTGCGCGCGAGGCATGACTTTCTCCAATAGACAAACGCGCAAATCCCGACCTCGAATCGAGCGCATTCAGACCACCGTGATCGACTGCGGCTGCGCGCTGCCCAGGCGCTGCCACGGCAGGCCCGCGACGAGCCAGTCGAACTGCTCGCGCGTGAGTTGAAGTGACCCCGTGTCCTGGCGCGGCCAGGCGAAGCTGCCCGCTTGCAGCCGCCGGGTGCACAGCCACATGCCCGCGCCGTCGTAGACCAGCACCTTGAGCCGGTCGGCGCGGCGGTTGGCAAACACGTAGGCGTGGTGGGCTTGCGCGCCCAGCGCGAAGCCGCGCACCACTTGGGCCAACAGCGTGTCGATGCCCCCGCGCAGGTCGGCCGCGCCAAGCGCCAGCCAGATGACGTCGATGCGAATCATCGGCCGAACTCCCGCAGCAGCGAAGCGAGTTCACGCGTGTGCGCCAGCGGCCAATGCAGATCGAGCCGGGTGCCTCCCACGTTCAATTCGACGCGCACCGATGTCGATGCGGCACCAGGCGCCACGCGGGCGGCCACGAAGCCGCTCGGCCTGGCGGCTGGCGAGGGCTCAGGGCTGACGCCGTCGAGCCGCGCCTGCCAGCGCCGCGCATGTGCGCACCAGCTTTGCAGCGTTCCCGCTGGCACCCCGTTGGCCTCGGCCCATACCTGCGCCTTCTGGCCAGAGGCACGATACGCCGCCACTTGCTCCAGGCACCGTTCCATCTGCTGTCGATCCATGTCCACCTCGTCTCGTTCGTTGATTGCGAAGACCCGAGGTTCGCAGCTTCAACGGTGAGATGAAAGATGGGTTCGCGGAACGCTTACAGCGCATCGACCGTGTCGCTGATGAAGTAGGCCAGGTGCCCCGCAGGCAGCCAGTCCTGCAGCGATGCGGACAGCAGCATCTCTTGTTGCGGTTCGTAGGGGCGGTAACTTATGGCCATGCAGCTTGAACGCTCACTCATGTGCGCAGGTCATCAGGGGATTCCCTGCTTCTGCCGCCCACGCTCCTAGCCTGCCGCGTGGCTCCTAGCGTTGCCGTAGGGCTCGAAGTGGCGGGGGGTGGTTGAAAAAACCATTGCATCACTCGCATTTTTGCGAATAGGTTTCGCATGTTTTTCCTTTCAGGTTCTCAGGAAATCAACATAATTTTGATCTGCGACAAAGATCAATTGGCAAATTTAATGCGTGCTGAACTGATCTGGTGGCAGATGGTTGGGTAATTCGTTAATTCTAAACAACCGGCATCTATGCCGGAAAACCCGGAGACAAAAATGAGCCAGAAATTCATTGATCGGCACGGCTTGTGGTCCGACGCCCAGAAGGCGGCGGCCGTTGAAGTGCTGAAGAAAATCGAGCAGGACGGCATTCAGATGATTCGCCTCTCATGGCCGGATCAATATGGTCTGCTGCGCGGGAAAATGCTGTCGGTGGCAGCCTTGCGCTCCGCATTCGGCAGCGGCTCGGAAATCACCATGGCGCCCTTTTTCTTCGACACGGCCAGCGCCATCGTGTTCAATCCCTTTTCCTCGGATGGCGGGCTTGGCAACCCGGAGTTGGCGGGCAGCCCTAACGTGGTGATGGTGCCCGACCCCACCACCTTCCGCGTGCTGCCCTGGGCTGATCGCACGGGCTGGATGCTGGCCGATCTGTACATGCGTAGCGGTCGGCCCTTCCCGCTGAGCCCGCGTGCCCTGTTGAAGAAAGCGCTGGGGCAGTTGGCGGATCTGGGCTATGACTTCCATGGTGGCCTGGAGGTGGAGTGGTACTTGACGCGCATCGTCGACCCCTGCCTGGAGCCCGAGACGCTGGGTGGCCCCGGCACACCGGCGGCACCGCCCAAGGTGATGCCGGTCGCCAAGGGCTACTCCTATCTGCTCGAAAATCACTTGGACGAGGTCGAACCCATCATGGCCGAGGTGCGCCAGCACCTGCTGACGCTGGGCATGCCGTTGCGCAGCATCGAGGATGAATGGGGGCCCAGCCAGATGGAGACCACCTTCGACGTCATGTCCGGCCTGGACATGGCCGACACCATGGTGTTGTTCCGCAACGCAGTCAAGCAAATCTGTCGGCGGCGCGGTTACCTTGCCAGTTTCATGTGCAAACCCAAGATTGAGGGTTTCTGTGCCTCGGGCTGGCATCTGCACCAGTCGCTGGCGGCGCGCGACTCCGGCGTCAATGCCTTCGTTCCGCAGACGGGCGAGCCGCTGTCGGCGCTGGGCCGGGCCTATGTCGGTGGCCTGCTCAAACATGCCTGTGCGGCCTCCAGCTTCACCACCCCCACGGTTAACGGCTACCGACGCCGACGCCCGTTCTCTCTGGCCCCGGATCGGGTGACCTGGGCCGAGGACAACCGCGCCGCCATGGCGCGCGTGATCGCCGCCCCAGAAGACTCAGCCAGCCGTGTGGAAAACCGGGTCGGCGAGCCGGCGGCCAACCCCTACCTGTATCTGGCCTCGCAGCTCTTCTCGGGGATCGATGGCATTCGTCGCCAACTCGATCCCGGCCCTCTGCAGGAAACGCCCTATGCCGCCGACGTTCCGATCCTGCCGCGCAACCTGGCCGAGGCGCTGGACGTGCTGGAGGGCTCCAGCTTCTTCCGCGAAGCCTTCGGCGAAGAGTTCATCCACTACTGGCTGCACCTGCGGCGCAGCGAATGGGCGCGCTTCGTGGCCGCCGAAGGCGCCGACGTGGACATGGCGGGCGACCCCGTCACCGACTGGGAGCATCGCGAGTACTTCGAACTGTTCTGAACTGAACCAGGTAACGCTCATGGACACCGTGAAGAAGAAATATGCCGTGCTCTGGTGCACTGAAGTACCCGGAGACGAGATCTTGCAGGAAAAAATGATCGCCACTTTCGGTCGCGCGGGCGAGCAGTGGGACGTGCTGGAACCCGCGCGCGACGGCTTCCTGGAGCGGGCGATGGGCTACGACGGCTACGTCATCAGCGGCAGCCCAATGTCGGTAGTGGACGATGCCGATTCGCTCCTGGTGAGCAACCTGCTGGCGCTGATTCGCCGCGTTAGCGACGAGGCAGGCTCACCCCTGATCGGGCTGTGCTTTGGCTCGCAGGCCATCGCGGCGGCCCTAGGTGGACGGGTTGCCAGGAACCCGTCAGGGCGCTTCAAGCTGGGGGTCGATGCCCTGCGCTGGGACCCCGTCGCCGTTGAGCTGCTGGGCGCGGCGCTGGCGCAAGCGCCCAGCGTGCTGGTGCAAAGCCACGGCGAATGCGTGGCGGCACTGCCGCCGGGCAGCGTCCTGCTGGCGTCGTCGCAGACCATCCCCCACGAGGTGTTCTTGGTGCAGGGCCGCATCTTGGGCATCCAGGGGCACCCCGAGGTGGACCGTCAGTTCCTGAAAGACAAGTTCATGGCCTACCACCGCGCGCTGTTCGACGACGAGCAGTGGGCGCACGTAGAACAGGAAGCCAGCCAGCCTCTGTCTCCCGACGCCGTCATCGCGCTGGGCCGCCGCTTACTGGACGAAGGCGCCCTGGCTCCCGCGGCTGTGCCCACGCTTACCGAAACAACATGAACTGAAGCCGCGATTTTCAGATTCAACCGAATTGCGAGAAAACGATGAAAGTAATTCATATTGCCGCCGTTCCGGCCGGGGAATCCGCCGCCGATGAATGGGACGACCTGGTGCAGCCAGACCGTGTACACCGCCGCGTCTATACCGACCCCGCCATCTTTGCCCGCGAAATGGACCATGTGTACGCCGCCAGCTGGGTGTACTTGGCCCATGAAAGCGAGATCCCCGAGCCCAACGATTTCCGGCAGGCCTGGCTGGGCACCCGCGAGGTCATCGTGACTCGCGACGAAGAGGGGCAAATTCGCGTGTTCTCCAACCGTTGCTCGCACCGCGGCGCAACCGTCTGCCGCGAGCACCAAGGAAACGCCGCCAACTTCACCTGCCCCTACCACGGCTGGCGTTTCGACAACCGAGGTCAGTTGTTCGGCATTCCCGGCAAGAACGCCTATGGCCCGGCCTTCAAGGCGCGCGACATGCACCTTGCGCGGCCTGCGCAGGTGGCGTCGTACAAGGGCTTCATCTTCGCTACCCTGAACTCCGAGGCGCCGCCCCTGGCCGAGCACCTCGGCAATGCCACACGCTATCTGGACGCCTGGATCGAGCACAATGGGGGCGCTCAGAACATCGTCTTGGCCGGCGCTCAGCGCTTTCGCGTCGGCTGCAACTGGAAACTGGTCTGGGACAACGCGGGCGACGGCTACCACGTGCCGTTCTCGCACCAGTCGCTGCTGGTGATGACCAAGGAACGCTACGGTGGCGGCGACATGGCCTACTTCGCCGACGCCGACCGCTCCCGCATGAGCAACAACGCGCTCGACAACGGGCATACGGTGATCGACCAGCGTCCCGAGATGCACGGCAACTCCGCCTGGCGCGAGCAGCGCCCGCAGCCGGGGCGTGAGCCCTACGAGGCCCACGTGGCCGCCACCCACAGCCGCGATCAGGCCCAACGCGTGCTCGACACCACTGTCGGGGCGGGCATGAACCTCAACATCTTTCCCAATCTGGCGCTGATCGGCAACCAGGTGCAGGTGATCCAGCCTCTGGCGGTGGGCGAAACCTCGGTAAGCTGGCATGCCACCCGGCGCAGAGACGTGGACGCAGAGGTCAACACCATGCGCCTGCGCACGCAGGAGGATTTCCCCGTCATGGGCGAGATGGACGACGCCGCCAACTTCGAAGAGTGCCAACGCGGCCTTATGAACAGCCCCGAGGACGAATGGGTGGACATGGGTCGCCACTGGGAGACCGGCAAGGATGTGCCCGGTCCCGATGGCGTGGTCAGCGGCCCGGTGACCACAGACATTCACATGCGCAACTACTACGCTCAGTGGAAGCGGCTGATGCAAGCCCGCCCGACGCTGCAAATGAACAAGGGGAAGCTGCCATGAACGCCGCCCAGGATCTGGCCCAAGCTGCCGCCGTTCCGGCCTACCGCCACCAGCCTCCCTCGCTCTACGTGGTGCCGGCGTTCTACGACTGGCTTCTCGCCGCTTCGGACGACCTGGCCCAGGCCGCCGTGCGCACCCAGGGCGCTGACGCCGCGCAAACGCAGCAGGTGGCACAACTACTGACACTGGAAGCTCGCCTGCTCGATCAGGGCTCGATGGACAAGACCGCCTACGAGCGCTGGCTGGCGTTGTATGGCGAGGAATGCGCCTATTGGGTGCCGGCGGGCGCGCCCGCGCCCGACCCGCGCCAATACGTCACCTTGGAATTCCACGACCGGCGCCGTCTGCTCGACCGTGTGAGCCGCCTGGGCACCGGGCTGGCCTTCTCGCAGTTCCCGACTTCGCGCACGGCGCGGCACTGGGGCGGACTGGAAGTGTGGCCCAGCCCGGACCGTGGCAATGAATGGCGCGCGCGCTACAGCTTCACTCTGGCCGAGTCACGCGAGGGCCACAACCGTGTGCTCGCGGGCTGGAACGGGTTCGTGCTGCGCCAGAGCGCCCAGGGGCTAGTCATCGTGCTCAAGCAGGTCAACCTGATCGACAGCGACTGCCTGCAGGGCAACAACTCGTTCTTTTTGTGAGGGGAGGTGGCAGCGCATGAAACTGGCACATTCTCTTACCGTCACCGCTGTTTCACCGCAAGGCAGCGACGCCATCCTGCTGAGCCTGGGCGTGGACGGCGGGCAGCGGCAGCGTTTTTCCTTCCAGTCTGGCCAGTACCTGACGCTTGCCGTCCCCGTGCAAGGCGATGAACATTGGCGCTGCTATTCGATCACCAGTGCGCCCGAGGATGGGCAGGCGATCAGCCTGCTGGTGCGCCGCGTGGCGGGTGGGCGCGTCTCCAATTGGCTGTGCGACCACGCGCGAGCGGGCCAACGATTGCAGGTGCTTCCGCCCGCCGGGCGCTTCACACTGGCGCGGCATGGCCAACCAGTGCTGTTGTATGCCGGCGGCAGTGGCATTGCGCCCATCTTCGCGCTGGCGCGCGAAGCGTTGCTGCAAGGCGCGCCCCAGGTACGGCTGTTCTACGCCTGCCGCGACCGAGCCACGGCCATGCTACTGGCTGAGTTGCAGGCGCTACAGGCGGGTAGCGGGCAGCGGCTGGAGATACGCCACTGGTATGACGCCGAACAGGGCCTGCCCACGCAGGCGCTGCTGGAGGCGCAGACCCAGGGCCTTGAGGCTGCTGACGCCTACCTTTGCGGCCCCGAGGCCTTCATGCACTCCGTTCTGGCTGCGCTGGCAGCGGCTGGGATCGAGCCCAGTCGCGTCTACCGCGAGGACTTCGGCGCTGCGCTGGAGGGCGCGGTGGAAACGGGCGCCGAGGGTCCCGACGCCGAGCTGACGGTTCAGCTCAAGGGGCAGACGCATACCGTGTCGGTGCGCGGCGGGCAATTCCTGCTGGGCGCCATGCTCGACGCCGGGCTGGCCGTCCCGCACGCTTGCCGGGTTGGCGAATGCGCCTCCTGCATGTGCCGCCTGGTGGACGGCGAGGTGCTGCGGCTCGACAGCTCGGTGCTGGACGAAGACGATGCTGCAGAAGGCTGGCTGCTGGCCTGCCGCACGCGCGCCGCCAGCGCCCAGGTGCGGCTGCGCTTTTCCTGAACCTGCAAGCCCCAGAAAGCCTGAAGCCATCGATGAAAGCATGCACCATGACCCGAGACGGCACCACCACACCTCCATGGGACCTGATCCGCGCCTTCCTCGCGCTGGAGCGCCACGGGAGCTACGAAGTTGCAGCCGACATGGAAGGCATCGACGACTCCACCCTGCGCCGGCGCATCCGGGTGCTGGAGCAGCGCTTCGGTCGCACTCTGTTCGTGCGCAGCGAGGCCGGCTGGAAAGCCTCGGCCGACCTGCACGCGCTGGTCAGCGCTGCCCAGCACATGGAAGAGGCGGCGCGCAGCTTCTCTCAGAATCACCAGGAAGGCGCGGGCGTGGTGCGCATCAGCCTGATGGACGTGTTCGCCAAGCGCTTTGCGCCAGTATTCGTCGCGCTGGGGGAGAAATTTCCTCGGCTGCTGCTCAACATCACCACCGAGACGCACTTCGTCAATCTGGAGCAAGACCAGGTGGACATCGCCGTGCGGCTAGCACGGCCTGTGCGCAACAGCAATTCCCTGCGCGTACGCAAGATCGGTGCGGTGGCCGTGGGCGCTTACGCCAGCCGCGCGTACCTGGCGCGCCACGACACGAGTGCGTCAAATCCCGCGTTTGTCGACGACCACGACCTTCTGGCCATGAACTTGCAGTTCTTCCACCAGGATCACAACTTCACCTACGCCAACCTGGACTGGGCCAAGTTCGGCCTGACGGGCAAGGTGCGCGTGCAGTCGGACAGCTTCGTGCCCATGGCGCACCTGTGCGCGCTGGGCCACGGCGTGGCGCTGCTGCCCAAGTTCGTTGCCGCTGACTATCCCGAACTGGTGCCGTACCCCGAAAAGCTCTTCTTCGAAACGGAGCTGTGGCTGGTCAGCCGCTTTGACTTGCTGGCAGCTTGGCAGCGCGAATTGGCCGACAGGCTGCAGGAAGAAATGGCGACATGGCCTCAATGACCTCGCTCCCTGTCCTGACCACCAGCCCGCGCTTGGCGGCGCTGCCGGTCACTATCGCCAACGTTGGCCTCAGCTATGCCTGCGCCGGCAATGAAAGCCTGCTCACCGGCATGGTCCGCCTGGGCCGCAAGGGCATCCCGGTGGGTTGCGTCAACGGCGGCTGCGGGGTCTGCAAGGTCCGCATCGTCGAGGGACAGATCAAGGCCCTGGGGCCGATCAGCCGTGCACACGTGACGCTCGACGAAGAGAACCAGGGCTACACGCTGGCATGCCGCGTGGCACCCCAGACGCCGGTGAACCTCGAAGTGGCCGGCAAGTTGAGCAAACCGTTTTCCAAGGGGCGCGCAGAGTCTGCGACTGCCAGCCCTTCGATTCAGCAGCAGTAACCAACCACCAGGAGACACAACATGGGTGTGATGCGCATCGGGCACGCGAGCCTGAAAGTGATGGACATGGACGCCGCCGTCCGGCACTACGAGAACGTGCTGGGCATGAAGACCACCATGAAGGACAAGGCGGGCAACGTCTACCTCAAGTGCTGGGACGAATGGGACAAGTACTCGGTCATCCTGACCCCGTCGGACCAGGCCGGCATGAACCACCTGGCCTACAAGGTCGAGAAGGAAGCCGACCTTGAAGCGCTGCAGCAGAAGATCGAGGCCTGGGGTGTGAAGACCACCATGCTCGACGAAGGCACCTTGCCCTCGACCGGCCGCATGCTGCAGTTCAAACTGCCCAGCGGGCACGAAATGCGCCTGTATGCCAGCAAGGAGTTTGTCGGCACCGACGTGGGCAACATCAATCCCGACCCCTGGCCCGACGGCCTCAAGGGCGCGGGCGCCCACTGGCTGGACCACTGCCTGCTGATGTGCGAGATGAATCCCGAGGCCGGCATCAACACCGTGGCCGACAACACCCGCTTCATGACCGAGGCGCTGGACTTCTTCCTGACCGAGCAGGTGCTGGTCGGACCCGAAGGCAACATGCAGGCGGCGACCTGGATGGCCCGCACCACCACGCCGCACGACATCGCCTTCGTCGGTGGGCCGCGCAGCGGCCTGCACCACATCGCCTTCTTCCTGGACTCGTGGCACGACGTGCTCAAGTCCGCCGACGTGATGGCCAAGACCAAGACGCGCATCGACGTGGCCCCCACCCGCCACGGCATCACGCGCGGCGAGACGATCTACTTCTTCGACCCGAGCGGCAACCGCAACGAGACCTTCGCCGGCCTGGGCTATCTGGCCCAGCGCGACCGGCCGGTGACGACCTGGACCGAAGACCAACTGGGCAGCGGGATCTTCTATCACACGGGCTATCTGGTGCCGTCTTTCACCGAGGTGTACACGTGATCACCCCCCTGCGCCACTGACGCGGCTTCCCCCCTCTCTGGCGCGCCTTCGGCGCTTGGAGGGGGGACGGCACCTGAGGCCCGGCGGAGCCGGTTCCTCGGTGCCCCTCGAACTGGAGTCACCTTTCTCTCGCCGCTTCTTCTTATGACATCCGCTCTCTCTGTTCCATCTTCCGTCATCACCGCATCTGCGGCTTCGTTGGCCTGTCAGGCGGCGGTGGCGCATGCGGAGGCATCGGGCATTCGCATCAACGTGGCCGTGACCGATGCCTCGGGCACGCTGACCGCGTTTCTGCGCATGCCCCATGCGTTTCTGCATTCGATCGACATCGCGATCGACAAGGCCTACACCGCGGCCAGCTTTGGCTTCCCCACCTCGCAGTGGGGCGGCGTGATCGGCGACGACGAGCTGCTGCGCATCGGCCTGAACCAGCGCCAGCGCCTGGTGCTGTTCGGTGGCGGCCTGCCCATCGTGGCCGGTGGCCAGCGCATCGGCGGCATCGGCGTGTCCGGCGGCTCGGCCGAACAGGACGAAGCCTGTGCCCGCGCCGGCCTGAAGGCCCTGGGCCTCGACTGACTTTTCTTTTCCTTCCTCACGCACCATGAAACAGTTCCTGAACTTCATCAACGGCGATTTCGTCGCCACCGCCAAGACCTTCGAAAACCGCAACCCGGCCACCAACGAGGTCGTAGGTCTGGTGCACGAGGCCGGTCAGGCCGAGGTCGACGCGGCCGTGGCCGCGGGCCGCGCCGCGCTCAAGGGCGAGTGGGGCACGATGAGCGTGGTCAAGCGCGCCGAACTGCTGCACGCGGTGGCCGACGAGATCAACCGCCGCTTCGACGACTTCCTCGCCGCCGAACTGGCCGACACCGGCAAGCCGCGCTCGCTGGCTTCGCACATCGACATCCCGCGCGGCGCCGCCAACTTCAAGATCTTTGCGGACATCGTCAAGAACGTGCCGACCGAGAGCTTCCAGATGACCACGCCCGACGGCGGCACTGCCATCAGCTACGGCCTGCGCACACCCCTGGGCGTGGTCGGCGTGATCTGCCCCTGGAACCTGCCGCTGCTGCTGATGACCTGGAAGGTCGGCCCGGCCCTGGCCTGCGGCAACACCGTCATCGTCAAACCCTCGGAGGAAACCCCCGCCACCGCGACCCTGCTGGGCGAGGTGATGAACGCGGTCGGCGTGCCCAAGGGCGTGTACCAGGTGCTGCACGGCTTCGGCCCCGGCTCGGCCGGCGAATTCATCACCAAGCACCCGGGTGTCAACGGCATCACCTTCACCGGCGAGACCCGCACGGGTGAAGCCATCATGGCCGCCGCCGCCAAGGGTGTGCGCCCGGTGTCGTTCGAACTCGGCGGCAAGAACGCCGGCATCGTGTTCGCCGACGCCGACTTCGACAAGGCCATCGCCGGCATCACCCGCAGCGCCTTCGAGAACTGCGGCCAGGTCTGCCTGGGCACCGAACGCGTGTACGTGCAGCGCCCGATCTTCGACAAGTTCGTCGCCGCGCTGAAAGAAAAGGCTGAGGGCCTGAAGATCGGCGGCCCCGACATGCCGGGCGTGGGCATCGGCCCGCTGATCTCGGCCGAACACAAGCAGAAGGTCATGGGCTACTACGCCAAGGCCAGGGCCGAGGGGGCGACCGTCGTCACCGGCGGCGGTGAACCGGCCATGACGGGCGAGTACGCCAACGGCCACTTCGTGCAGCCCACTATCTGGACCGGCCTGCCCGAAAGCGCCAGCGTGATCCGCGAGGAGATCTTCGGCCCCTGCTGCCACATCGCCCCCTTCGACACCGAAGAGGAAGCGATTGCGCTGGCCAACGCCACCGACTACGGCCTGGCGACCACCGTGTGGACGCAGGATCTGGGCAAGGCGCACCGCATGGCCTCGGCCATCGAGGTCGGCCTGTGCTGGATCAACAGCTGGTTCCTGCGTGACCTGCGCACCGCCTTCGGCGGCAGCAAGGCCTCGGGCATCGGCCGCGAAGGCGGCGTGCACTCGCTGGAGTTCTACACGGAACTCCGCAACGTGATGGTGAAGCTGTGATCTCCCCCCTGCGCCGCTGCGCGGCTTCCCCCCTCCGTTGCGCGTCTTCGACGCTTCGAGGGGGACGCCGCCTGTGGCCCGGCATAGCCGGTTCCACGGCTGCCCTGGACGAACGGCCTCGTGCGCCGACAGCGAGTGGGCCGGGGCGACTGGTGCAGTGAAGTAAAGGAGGAGGCGAGCGCGCAGCGACCGACGGGGGACATGAACGGAACCAGTCGTCCCGGCCCACTCGCCGCCCCTTCAAAGCAAAGACCTCAAGGACAAGACACATGAATGCCCCACACAACCCTGAAATTGCGCTGAGCGTTCGCACAGGCAGCTTCAACACCAACGTGCACGACCTCGGCAGCTCCAAGCCGGGACAGCCTCCGGTGCTGTTCATCCACGGCTCCGGTCCGGGTGTAAGCGCCTGGGCCAACTGGCGCCTCGCCATGCCGGTCATCGCCAAGGATCGGCGAGTCATCGCGCCCGACATGGTGGGCTTCGGCTACACCGACCGCCCCGCCGGCATGACCTACAACATGGACACCTGGGTCCAGCAGGCGCTGGATGTCATGGACGCGATGGGCGTCGAGAAAGCCGACGTGGTCGGCAACAGCTTTGGCGGCGCGCTCTCGCTGGCGCTGGCGATCCGCGCGCCGCAGCGCGTGCGCCGCCTGGTGCTCATGGGCTCGGTCGGTGTGCCCTTCCCGATCACGCCGGGCCTGGACGCGGTCTGGGGCTACGAGCCCTCGCTGGCCACCATGAAGCGCCTGCTGGACATCTTCGCCCACAGCCGCGCGCTGGTCACCGACGAGCTGGCCGAGCTGCGCTACCAGGCCAGCATCCGCCCCGGCTTCCAGGAATCCTTCTCGGCCATGTTCCCGGCCCCGCGCCAGCGCTGGGTCGACGCCATGGCCAGCCCCGAATCGGCGATCCGCGCGCTGCCGCACGAGACGCTCATCGTCCACGGCCGCGAGGACCAGGTGATTCCGCTGCAGACCTCGCTCACGCTGAGCCAGTGGATTCCCAACAGCCAGCTGCACGTGTTCGGCCACTGCGGCCACTGGACGCAGATCGAACACGCCGCGCGCTTCGCCCAGCTGGTGTCGAACTTCCTCGCCGAAGCCGACGCGCAGGGCGCCGCGTCCGCCTGACCCCTTTTCCCACACAGAACACCATGGACAACTCCAAGATCCAGCACTACGGCGACGAGCTCTACCAGTCGCTGCTCGACCGCCAACCCGTCGCTCCGCTGACCGACCGCGAAGCGGACATCACCATCGAGGACGCCTACCAGATCCAGCTGCGCATGATCCAGCGCCGGCTGGACGCGGGCGAGCGCGTGGTGGGCAAGAAAATAGGCGTGACGAGCAAGGTCGTGATGGACATGCTCAAGGTCAACCAGCCCGACTTCGGCCACCTGCTCTCGGGCATGGTCTACAACGAAGGCCAGCCCATCCCGGTGAGCAGCATGATCGCGCCCAAGGCCGAGGCAGAGGTCGCCTTCATCCTGGCGCGCGACCTCGAAGGCCCCGGCGTCACCGCGGCCGACGTGCTGCGCGCCACCGACTGCGTGATGCCGTGCTTCGAGATCGTCGACTCGCGCATCAAGGACTGGAAGATCAAGATCCAGGACACCGTGGCCGACAACGCCTCCTGCGGCGTGCTCACGCTCGGCGGCCTGCGCAAGAGCCCGCGCGACCTCGACCTCGCGCTGGCCGGCATGGTGCTGGAAAAGAACGGCGAAATCATCAGCACGTCCTGCGGCGCATCGGTGCAGGGCTCGCCGGTCAACGCGGTGGCCTGGCTGGCCAACACGCTCGGCCGTCTGGGCATCGGCCTCAAGGCCGGCGACATCATCCTCTCTGGCTCGCAGTCGCCGCTGGTGCCGGTGGTCGCGGGCGACAGCCTGTATTGCAGCGTCGGCGGCCTGGGCGGCACGTCGGTGCGTTTCGTCGCCTGAGCGGGAAGGAAACAACCACATGAAACTCGACAAGAACACCCTCGCCCAGCTCGCCGAGCACCTGGAAAACGCCGAGCTGAAGGCGCACGACGTCACCAAGATCACCGACGACCACCCGGACATGGACTGGGACGACGCCTACGCGATCCAGGACCTGATCCGCGCGCGCAAGGAAAGCCGTGGCCACAAGACGGTGGGCCTCAAGTGCGGCCTGACCTCCTACGCCAAGATGAAGCAGATGGGCGTGGACACGCCGGTCTTCGGCTTCGTCAGCGACTACATGGCCTGCGCCGAAGGCAGCGACATCAAGACCTCCGAACTCATCCACCCCAAGGTCGAGGCCGAGATCTGCGTCGTCACCAAGGCGCCGCTCAAAGGTCCGGGCTGCCACGTCGGCGCCGTGATGGCCGCGATCGACTTCGTGATCCCCGGCGTGGAGATCATCGACAGCCGCTACCGCGACTTCAAGTTCGACCTCAAGAGCGTGATCGCCGACAACACCTCGGCCTCGCGCTTCGTGATCGGTGGCCGCGCCCGTCGTGTGGAAGACCTGGACCTGCGCACGCTGGGCGTGGTGCTGGAGAAGAACGGCCAGATCGTGGCCATGGCCGCCGGCGCCGCCGTGATGGGCCACCCGGCCGCCGCCATCGCCGCCCTGGCCAACCACCTGGGCGCGCGCGGTCAGGAGATCCCGACGGGCAGCTTCATCATGACCGGCGGCGTGACCGAAGCCATTGCGGTGCAGGCCGGCGACAGCGTGAACGTGCGCTTCCAGGACCTGGGCACGGTTGGCATGCGATTCGTCTGAGCGCCGCCCTGAGCCGCCTGCACCCATGAACGCACCCGCCACCCCGTCGCGCGCCGTGACCGTGCTGGTCACGCGCCGGGTCGCACCCCAAGGCGTGGCCGGCTTCGAGACGGCCATGGCCGGCATGATCGAGGCAGCGACCCACTTCCCCGGCCACCTGGGCGGCCAGCTGGTGCGCCCTGGCGAGGCCGGCGGCGGCGACGAGCCCCTGCTCTACCACGTGGTCTTCGCCTTCGACAACGAGGCGCACCTGGCCGCCTGGCAGGACTCGCCCGAGCGGGCCCGCTGGCTCGCGCAAGTCGCACCCCACACCGTCGGTGCGCAGGAGATGCGCCGGGTCAGCGGGCTGGACTACTGGTTCGCGCCGGCGGGCAGCACCACCAAGGCGCCGCCGCGCGGGAAGGTGGCGATCGTGACTTGGCTGGGCATCTTCCCGACCGTGCTGCTGCTGTTCCTCACCGTGGCGCCGCTGCTGGCCGACTGGCCGCTGGTGCCGCGCACCATGGTCATCACCGTGCTGGTGGTGGTCCTCATGACCTGGGTGGTGGCGCCGCGCCTGACCCGCTGGCTGGCCGGCTGGCTGCACGCCCGTCCGCCCGTAGGAGGGCGCCCATGAGCCCGGCACCACGCCCCCTGGCGGGGCAGACCGCCTTCGTCTCGGGCTCGACCGCTGGCATCGGCCTGGCCATCGCCCAGGCCCTGCTGGCCGACGGCGCCCATGTGGTGCTCAACGGCCGCGGCGAGGCGTCGGTGCAGCGCGCCCTGCAGACCCTGCGCCAACAGCACCCGCAGGCCGAGGTGTCGGGCATCGCCGCCGACCTGGGCACCGCCGCCGGCTGCGAGCAGGTGGCGACCCGGCTGGCCGATGTGGACATCCTGGTCAACAACCTCGGCATCTTCGAGCCCAAGCCCTTCGAGCAGATCGCCGACGCCGACTGGCAGCACCTGTTCGAGGTCAACGTGATGAGCGGCGTGCGCCTCGCCCGCGCCGCGCTGCCCGGCATGCTGACGCGCAACCGCGGCCGCATCGTCTTCATCTCCAGCGAGTCGGGCATCTGCCCGCCGGCCGAGATGGTGCATTACGGCATGAGCAAGTCGGCCCAGCTGTCCGTGGCACGCGGCCTGGCCGAGTGCTGCGCCGGCACCGCCGTCACGGTCAACAGCGTGCTGCCCGGCCCCACGCTGACCGAAGGCGCACGCGCTTTCTTCGACACGCTCGCCGCGCAGCAGGGCCTGAGCTTCGACGAAGCCGCGGCCCGCTTCTTCCGCGACGCGCGCCCCACCTCGCTGCTGCGCCGCTTCATCCGCCCCGACGAGGTGGCGGCCATGGTGGCCTACGTCTGCAGCCCGCAGGCCAGCGCCACCACCGGCGCCGCGCTGCGGGTGGACGGTGGCGTGGTGCGCACGCTCACCTGAACCTTTTTTCTTCTTCCCCCAGGAGTCAACCCATGACCAAAAAAATCAAGTGCGCCCTGATCGGGCCCGGCAACATCGGCACCGACCTGCTGGCCAAGCTGCAGCGCAGCCCCTTGCTCGAACCCGTGTGGATGGTGGGCATCGATCCCAACTCCGACGGTCTCAAGCGCGCCAAGGAGATGGGCATCAAGACCACCGCCGAGGGTGTGGACGGCCTGATCCCGCACATGAAGGCCGACGGTGTGCAGATCGTGTTCGACGCCACCAGCGCCTACGTGCACGCCGAGAACTCGCGCAAGGTCAATGAGCAGGGCGCGATGATGATCGACCTCACGCCCGCCGCCATCGGCCCCTACTGCGTGCCGCCGGTCAACCTCAAGCAGCACGTCGGCCAGCGCGAGATGAATGTGAACATGGTCACCTGCGGCGGCCAGGCCACCATCCCCATGGTCTACGCGGTCAGCCGCGTGCAGCCGGTGAGCTACGGCGAGATCGTCGCCACCGTGTCCAGCAAATCGGTCGGTCCCGGCACGCGCAAGAACATCGACGAGTTCACCCGCACCACGGCCGGCGCGGTCGAGAAGGTGGGCGGCGCCAAGAAGGGCAAGGCCATCATCGTGATCAACCCGGCCGAGCCGCCGCTGATCATGCGCGACACGGTGCACTGCCTGGTCGAAGGCACGCCCGACGAGGCCGCGATCACGAAGTCGGTGCACGACATGATCAAGGAAGTGCAGAAGTACGTGCCGGGCTACAAGCTGGTCAACGGCCCCGTCTTCGACGGCAACCGCGTCTCGGTCTTCATGGAGGTCGAGGGCCTGGGCGACTACCTGCCCAAGTACGCCGGCAACCTGGACATCATGACCGCCGCCGCCGCGCGCACCGCCGAGATGTTTGCCGAAGAAATCCTGAAGGGCGAGCTCGTGCTCGAACCCGTCGCCGCCTGATCCGGAGCACCCCATGAGCCAGCAAAAAATCACCCTGCACGACATGACCCTGCGCGACGGGATGCACCCCAAGCGCCACCTGATGACGCTCGAACAGATGAAGAGCATCGCCTGCGGCCTCGACGCCGCCGGTGTGCCGCTGATCGAGGTCACCCACGGCGACGGCCTGGGCGGCTCCAGCGTCAACTACGGCTTCCCGGCCCACTCCGACGAGGAGTACCTGGGCACCGTGATCCCGCTGATGAAGCAGGCCAAGGTCTCGGCCCTGCTGCTGCCCGGCATCGGCACCGTCGACCACCTGAAGATGGCGCACGGCCTGGGCGTGCACACCATCCGCGTGGCCACGCACTGCACCGAAGCCGACGTGAGCGAGCAGCACATCACCTTCGCCCGAAAGCTCGACATGGACACCGTGGGCTTCCTGATGATGGCCCACATGAACAGCCCCGAAGGCCTGGTGAAACAGGCCAAGCTGATGGAGGGCTATGGCGCCAACTGCATCTACATCACCGACTCGGCCGGCTACATGCTGCCCGCCGACGTGAAGGCCCGCCTGCAGGCCGTGCGCGACGCGCTCAAGCCCGAGACCGAGCTGGGCTTCCACGGCCACCACAACCTGGCCATGGGCGTGGCCAACTCGGTCGCCGCCATTGAATGTGGCGCCACCCGCATCGACGCTGCCGCCGCCGGCCTGGGCGCGGGCGCAGGCAACACGCCGATGGAAGTGCTGGTCGCCGTGCTCGACCGCATGGACGTGCAGACCGGTGTGGACGTCTGGAAGATCCAGGACGTGGCCGAAGACCTGGTCACGCCCATCATGGACTTCCCGATCCGCATCGACCGCGACGCGCTCACGCTGGGCTACGCCGGCGTGTACGGCAGCTTCCTGCTGTTCGCCAAACGCGCCGCCGTCAAGTACGGCCTGTCGGCGCGCGACATCCTGGTCGAACTGGGCCGCAAGAAGATGGTCGGTGGCCAGGAAGACATGATCGAAGACACGGCCATGACCATGGCTCGCGCGCGAGATGCGCGCGAGCAGAAAAAAGCGGCCTGAGGAACGCACCCTATGCAACGCAGAGATTTCATCGCCTCCGTGGGGGCCGGCCTGGCCCTGGCACCCGCCGCTGGTTGGTCGCAGGACGCCTACCCCGCCCGTCCCGTCAAGCTCATCGTGCCCTTCCCACCGGGTGGACCCACCGACATCATGGGCCGCACCGCCGCCAAGGCCATGGGCGACGCGCTGGGCCAGTCCTTCGTGGTCGAGAACAAGGCCGGCGCCGGCGGCAACATCGGCACCGACGCGGTGGCCAAGGCCGCACCGGACGGCTACACCATCGGGCTGTCGGCCATCAGCAGCCTGGCCATCGCGCCCTACCTCTACGACAAGCTGCCGTTCCAGGTGGAAAAGGACTTCGCCCCGATCTCGCTGGTGGGCACCACGCCCTGCGTGATCGTCGTGCACCCGAGCGCACCGTTCGCCGACCTCAAGGGTCTGGTGGCCTACGCCAAGGCCAACCCGGGCAAGCTCGGCTACGCCACGTCCGGCATCGGCACCAGCAACCACCTGGCGGCCGAGCTGCTGCAGTCGGTGGCCGGCATCGAACTCACCAACATCCCCTACAAGGGGTCGAGCCAGATCGTGCCGGACCTGCTCTCGGGCACGGTGATCATGAGCATGGAAAGCTCGCTGGCCACCACCTTGCAGCACATCCGCAGCGGCAAGCTCAAGGCGCTGGCCGTCACCTCGCCCACGCGCGCCAAGGCCCTGCCGGACGTACCGACCGTGGCCGAGTCCGGTTACCCCGGCTTCGCGGTGGAGACCTGGTTCGGCCTGGTCGCCCCCGCCGCCACCCCGGCCGCCGTCGTGCAGAAGCTGCACGACGCCTGGGCCAAAGGCGCCAAGACCGCCGAGGCCCAGGCCGCGTTCGACAACATCTCCGGCAACCTGCGCGTCACCACGCCCCAGGAGTTCGACGCCTTCATCAAGGCCGAGAACAACCGCTGGGGTGCCCTGATCCGCAAGCTGGACATCAAAGCCAACTGACCCAGGAGACCACCACCATGCCGTTCGCACAGATCTACATACTCGAAGGCCGCACGCCCGAGCAGAAGAAGGCCGTGATCGAGAAGGTCACCCAGGCGCTGCACGAGGCCATCGACGCGAAGAAGGAAACCATCCGCGTCTGGATCCACGAAATGCCCAAGGAGAACTGGGGCATCGCGGGCGTCAGCGCCAAAGACCTCGGCCGCTGACCAGGACCGGAATCGCCGCCCAGCGCTACCAGGGGCGCGTGGTGCAGGCGGCCCTGCAGGCCCATGGCCGCGTCGACGCGTCGGTGCACAACGTGGGCGGCACCATCTGGGTGCGTCTCGCCCGGTGCCATCGACAACGGCCAGCGCATCGTGCCGCGCAACCCGCAGCCGCTGAGCGAGGCCGAGACCGGCTGGATGAAAGCCATCTACACCCAGTTGCTGCGCGACACGCCGATGAACCGCCTGGGCACACCAGAAGAGATCGCCGCGGACTTGGCGGCCGGGTGGTGACAATGGGACACACCCTGTTCACCACACCCCGAGGAGAAGGCCCTTGAACGCTGCCCACCTGTCGCTGGCCGAGCACGCCGCCCGCCTGCGCCGCCGCGAACTGACGGCGGTGGCCCTGATCGACACCTGCGCGCAACACCACGCGCGCATGGAACCCCGGCTCAACGCCTACAAGACCTGGGACGGCGCGCGCGCCCGCAGCGCCGCCGCTGCGGTCGACACCCTGCTGGACCAGGGCCAGGACCTGGGCCCGCTGATGGGCTTGCCGGTGTCGGTGAAGGACCTGTACGGCGTGCCCGGCCTGCCGGTGTTTGCGGGCAGCGACGAGGCCCTGCCCGAAGCCTGGCAGGCGGCCGGCCCGCTGGTCGCGCGGCTGCAGCGGCAACTGGGCATCGTGGTCGGCAAGACGCACACGGTCGAGTTCGCGTTCGGGGGTCTTGGCGTCAACGCCCACTGGGGCACGCCCCGGAACCCCTGGTCACCCCACGAGCACCGCGTGCCAGGCGGGTCCAGCGCGGGCGCGGGCGTCTCGCTGGTGCAGGGCAGCGCCCTGCTGGCGCTGGGCACCGACACCGCCGGTTCGGTGCGCGTGCCCGCGTCCATGACCGGACAGGTGGGCCTGAAGACCACCGTGGGGCGCTGGCCGGTCGAAGGCATCGTGCCCCTGTCGTCCTCGCTCGACACCGCGGGCGTGCTCACCCGCACGGTGGAAGACCTGGCCTACGCGTTCGCCGCCCTCGACACAGAGAGCCAGGGCCTGCCCGCGCCTGCCCCGGTGCGCGTGCAAGGACTGCGCGTCGGCGTGCCGACCAACCACTTCTGGGACGACATCGACCCGAGCATCGCCGCCGCCGTGGAAGCGGCCGTTCAGCGCCTCGCCCAGGCCGGCGCGCAGGTGGTCCGGTTCCCGCTGCCGCACTGCGAGGAAGCCTTCGACATCTTCCGCCGCGGCGGCCTCGCAGCGTCCGAACTCGCGGCCTACCTCGACCAGCACTTCCCGCACAAGGTGGAGCGGCTGGACCCGGTGGTGCGCGACCGCGTGCGCTGGGCCGAGCAGGTGTCTTCCGTCGAGTACCTGCGGCGCAAGGCCGTGCTGCAGCGCTGCGGCGCGGGCGCGGCCCGGTTGTTCGACGACGTCGACGTCCTGCTCACGCCCACCGTGCCCGCCTCGCCGCCGCGGCTGGCCGACATCGGCACGGTGGAGACCTACGCGCCGGCCAACATGAAGGCCATGCGCAACACCGCCATCAGCAACCTGTTCGGCTGGTGCGCGCTGACGATGCCCGTGGGCCTCGACGCCAACCGGATGCCGGTGGGCCTGCAGCTGATGGGGCCGCCGCGCGCCGAAGCGCGGCTGATCGGCATCGCGCTCGGCATCGAGGCCCTCATCGGCCAGGGCCACGCGCTGCTGGGCGCGCCCGACCTGCCATAGCCGGCGCGCCCCACCCTCAACCTTTCCAGGCGGAGCCCCCCCATGACCCAGACGCCCAACCAACTCGCCGAAGCGATCTGGGCCGCCCGCCAGGCCGGTCGGACACTGGACGCCGCAGCCACCATCGGCACGCCCGACCTCGCCACCGCCTACGCCATCCAGCGCGCGCTGCTCGGCCTGCGCCTGGCCGCCGGCGAGCGCGTGGTCGGGTGGAAGCTGGGTTACACGTCGGAAGTGATGCGCCGCCAGATGGGCATAGCCCGGCCCAACATCGGGCCGCTGACCGACCGGATGCTGCTGAACTCGGGCGACGCGGTGCACGAGCGCCTGGTGCAGCCGCGGGTCGAACCCGAGATCGGGCTGCGCCTCCAAACCGCCCTCGACGCGCGGCACGCGCCCGTCGACCGCCACACCGTGGTCGCCGCCGTGGAGGGCGCCTACGCCTGCCTCGAAGTCGTGCACTCCACCTGGACAGGCTACCGCTTCAACCTCGAACAGAACACCGCCGACAACTCGTCCGCCGGCCAGGTCGTCGTCGGGCCACGCCTGCCGGTGACCGACCTGATGGCGGCGGGCACCGTGGCGGTGCGCCTGCACGACGGCAGCCACCACACGCTGGGACAGGGCGTGGGCGCCGATGCCGACGGCCACCCGCTGGACGCGGTGGCGCGGCTGGCGCGGGAGCTGGCCGCGTTTGGTCAGCGGCTGGAGGCGGGTGATCTGGTGATCACGGGTGGGCTGACAAAGGCTTGTGAGCTGGAGGTGGGGGGGAGGTTGACGGGAGTGTTTTCGTTTGGGGACGCTTGGTCGGTAGATGTGACTGTGCGGCGTCTGTGAAACGACACTTGATAGGTGCGGATCGCCTGCACATCAACCCGGTCAACGAACGGCTCCATCAAAGACGCCAGTGCAGCGTGAGCGGTCGCGTGACACCTTGACCAGTGAGCGGCCGGTGGAGGCGCCTCTACGATGGCCTGCAGAGAGGTCGAGTGACAGCCACCAGCCTTGTGCGGACTTCGGCCGCGATCAAATGAAGCGCTGCCACGGGTCGGCGCCGAGCCGACCGCGCAAGCCCTTCCTCAAGCAACTGTATGCCTGCAAGGGGTATCCGCTTAGCTCCATCAGCCCCATTGACACTGTGATTTCATCCAGCAATGGTATCCGATTGCCTCTCCCCGGTGTTCTTGCTCACGACATCCCCATACATCACTGGCGGCGTCACCACC
>NZ_JAMBNO010000001.1 GCF_023715105.1 Hydrogenophaga intermedia
CCTTCACGCCGCTGTCGTTGAGGTTCTGCGCGTGCGCGTGGCCCTGGCTGCCGTAGCCGATGATCGCGACCGTCTTGCCCTTGATGAGGGAAAGATCGCAGTCCTTGTCGTAGAAAACTTTCATGGTGCCGTTTCGGGTTGGGGGATGAGGGAAAGCGCCGCGTCGACGACGGCGGCGGGGGAGATGCGGGCGACGGCCTCCAGGCTGGTGGCGTAGCCCACGGGAACGCGCGGCGCGCCCAGGCGGCCGATGCGACAGCCCGTGGCCTGCGCGGCGGTGGCGGCCACTTCGGCGCCGAAGCCGGCGGTCTGCACCGCGTCGTGCACCACCAGCAGGCGGCGCGTGCGGGCCACGTCCTGCAGCACGGCCTCGCGGTCCCAGGGCCAGAGGGTGCCGAGGTCGATCACGCTGGCGCTCACGCCCTGAGCGGCCAGCGCGTCGGCGGCCTGCGTGGTGGTGTGCACCGCGGCCGACCAGCTCACCAGCGTGAGGTCGCTGCCGCGGCGCAGCACGTGGGCGCGGCCGGGCACGTGCAGCACCGATTCGTTCACTTCGCCCTGCAGGCCCCAGAGCTCCTTGTTCTCCATGTAGATCACCGGGTCCTCGCCGCGCAGGGCGTGGGTGAGCATGCTGTAGTTGTCCTGCGGTGTCGCCGGGCACATCACCACCACGCCGGGCAGGTGTGCGAACCAGGCTTCCAGGCTTTGCGAGTGCTGGGCCGCGGAGTTCTGCCAGAAGCCGATGGGCATGCGCATCACCAGCGGCACGCGGCCCTGGCCGCCGAACATGTAGCGGTTCTTGGCGGCCTGGTTGACGATCTCGTCCATGCCGCAAAGCGCGAAGTCGACCACGCGCATTTCCACCACCGGGCGCATGCCCACCAGTGCCATGCCCACACCGGCGCCGACGATGGTGGCCTCGGAGATCGGCGTGTCGATCACGCGCTGTGGCCCGAAGGTGGCCTGCAGGCCCTTGTACTGCTGGAAGATGCCGCCGCGGCCCACGTCTTCGCCGAGCACCACCACGCGCGGGTCGGCGCGCATGGCCTGGGCCATGGCGTGCACGGCGGCTTCGGCATAGGTCATGGTGTTCAGTGCCATGGGCCGGCTCCGGTGGTCTGGATGTCGGTGTAGGCCGCGGCCGGGTCGGGCACGGGCGAGGCGTTGGCAAAGGCCACGGCGTCGTCGATCTCGGCCTGCACGGCGGCGTCCACCGCATCGAGCTCGGCGGCAGCGATGCCGCGCTCCAGCGCACGGGCGCGCGCGCGGCGCAGCGGGTCGGCGTCGATCGCGCCCTGCAGGTCGCTCGGATCGCGGTAGGCCTGCTTGTCCACCGACACGTGGCCGCGCACGCGCCAGGTGAGGGCGTGCAGCAGCTGCGGGCCTTCACCCGCGCGGATCTTGCCGACCAGGCGGGCGGCCGCGGCGTGCACGGCTTCCACGTCGTTGCCGTCAACACTTGCACCGGGAACACCCAGCGCCAGCGCGCGCGCGGCCACGCCGGGGCCGGCGGTGAGGCCGGCGGTGCTGGTGGTGGCCGAGTACTTGTTGTCTTCGCAGACGAAGAGCACCGGCAGCTGGTAGACCGCGGCCCAGTTGAGCGCTTCGAGGAAAGGGCCGCGGTTGATGGCGCCGTCGCCGAAGAAACAGGCCACCAGGTGCGGTTTGCCCTGCAGCTTGAGCGCCTGTGCCGCGCCGCACGCGATGGGCAGGCCCGCGGTGACGACGCCGTTGGCGCCCAGCATGCCGACCGAAAAATCGGCAATGTGCATGGAGCCACCCTTGCCGCCGTTGCTGCCGTCGGCACGCCCGAACAGCTCGGCCATCATGCGGCGCATGTTGCCGCCCTTGGCCAGCGTATGGCCGTGGCCGCGGTGCGTGCTGGTGAGCAGGTCTTCGCGCGTGAGGTGGGCGCACACGCCAGCGGCCACCGCTTCCTGACCGATGGACAGGTGCAGCGGGCCGCGCACCTTGGCGCGTTCGTCCACCTGCGCGCCGAGCACGCCCACGCCGCCCTGGCTGGCGACCTCGGCCGCGAGTTCGAAAGCGCGGATGCGCGCCATGGTTCGGTAAAGCTCGATCATGGGGAAGTTGATCACAAGGCCAGGGCGGTGATCTGCGGGAAGGCCGCGATGATCACGACGCCCACCAGCAGGGCTACCAGGTAGGGCCAGATGGCGCCGATGACCTCGTCGGGCGGAGCGTTGCCGATACGGCAGGCGATGTAGAAGCCCACACCGAGGGGGGGCATCATCAGGCCGATGTTCATGGCGCAGACCACGACCATGGCGTAGTGGATGTCGTTGATGCCCAGCGACTTGGCGATGGGGAACATGATGGGCGCCAGCAGCAGCACCGCGGGCAGGCCTTCGAGCAGGCAGCCCAGCGCCACGAACACCAGGATGGTGACGGCCATGAAGCCGATCCAGCCGCCGGGCAGCGAGGTCATGAACACCGAGAGCTGCTGCACCACGCCGCTTTGCGTGATGGACCAGGCCATGGCCGATGCGGCCCCCAGCACCAGCAGCACCACGCCCGACAGAGCGGCGGTTTCCACCAGCATGTCGTAGAACTTGCGCAGGCCGATGCCGCCGTACATGACCTGGCCCACGAAAAGCGCGTAGACCACGGCAACGGTGGAGACCTCGGTGGCGGTGGCAACGCCTTCGCCCACCGCGGCGCGGATGAGGAAGGGCAGCACCAGCGCTGGCGCGGCAATGATGAGGAAGCGGCGCACCATCGACATCGGTGCGCGTTTGGCGTCGTGCATGTCTTCGTTGCGGGCCTTCCAGCGTGCCAGCACGAGCAGCACGGCCAGCAACACCATGGCAATGACGAAGCCGGCCTGGAACAGACCCGCGATGGACACGCCCGCGACCGCGCCGAGCACGATGAGCACGATGCTGGGCGGCACGGTGTCGGCCATGGCGGCGCCGGTGGCCAGCAGCGCCACCATTTCGCGCGGCTTGTGGCCGCGGCGTTTCATTTCGGGGAACAGCGCGGGCGCCACGGTGGCCATGTCGGACACCTTGGAGCCGGAGATGCCCGAGACGATGAACAGCGAGCCCAGCAGCACGTAGGACATGCCGGCCTTGATGTGGCCGAACAGCGAGGCCAGGAAGTCGACGATGGCCTTGCCCATGCCGGTGGCATCGAGGATGCAGCCGAGCAGCACGAAGATGGGCACGGAGACCAGCACCAGGCTGGACATGCCTTCGTCCATGCGGCCGATGACCACGGTGAGCGGCACGTGCGTGGTGAAGGCCAGGTAGCACACCGCGCCCACGCCGAAGCAGAAGGCGATCGGCACGCCGGCTGCGAGGCACACCGCCGCAAAACCGATGAGGAAGATGCCGATGTTGGCTGGCCCGAGCTTCATGAGCTGTGGCGAGAACTGCCAGCAGGCCAGTGCCACCGCGCCGACCGCGAGCGTGGCGAGCGCCAGATCGAGCTTGCGGGCGGAACGCCCCGCGTAGAGCAACACCAAGCCCAGCATGGCGATGAAGCCGAAGGCGATGGAGCTGACGCGGAACGTGTTGGGCATGTCGAGCGCGGGCGTGCGGATGAACCACTCGTCCTTCGCGTAGTCGATGGCCGGACCGATGAGCGCCAGCAGCACGGCGGCGATGGCCACCAGCGCGAAGGCGTGCACGAACTCCCGCGCGCGCGGCGGCAGCAGTTCGACGAACAGGCCCAGGCGCAGGTGTTCGTTGCGGTGCACGGCAATGGCCGCGCCCAGCATGGTGAGCCAGATGAAGGAGATCGAGACGACCTCGTCCGACCACACCAGGGATTTGTTGAACACGTAGCGCGAGATCACGCCCACCAGCAGCAGCACCGTGATGTTGAGCATCAGGAGGACCGAGACGGCCTCCAGGGGCTTGAGCCAGAACGGGCTGCGGCGGGTGTCGTGAAGGACGGTGCCCTTGTAGGCACCGTCCGCGTCGGCAGAAGTGCCGGCGATGAGTTCTGTCATGTCAACCCAGTGTCTGTCAGCCCAGCTTACCCGTGTACTTCTCCATCACGGCCCAGGCCTCGTCACCGAACTTGGCCTTCCACTCGGCATAGAAGCCGGCGCTGCGCAGCTTGTCGCGGAAGGGTGCGGTGTTGGGCGAGTTGAAGACGATGCCCTTGGCGGTCAGGTCCTTCTGCAGCGTGGCTTCGTTGGCGGCCACGTCCACACGCTCCTTCATCGCGGCGTCGTTCAGGTGCTTGGTGACGATGTCGCGGATGTTGGGTGGCAGGCGGTCCCAGGCGCGCTTGTTGATCAGTGTCCAGAAGCCGTCCCACATGTGGTTGGTGAGCGAGCAGTACTTCTGCACTTCGTAGAGCTTGAAGTTGGAGATGACCGCGAACGGGTTCTCCTGGCCGTCGGCCACCTTGGTCTGCAGCGCGGTGTACATCTCGGAGGCGTTGATCGAGATTGGCGACGCACCGAAGGCCTTGAACATCGAGGTCCACATCGGCGAGACGGGCACACGGATCTTGAAGCCTTCGAGATCGGCCGGCGTGTTGATCGGCTTGGTGGAGGTGGTGGTCTGGCGGAAGCCGTTGTCCCAGATGCGGTCGAGCGCATGCAGGTTGACGCGGGCGATCTGCGCACGGATGTAGGCGCCGACGTCGCCGTCCATGGCTTTCCACACGGCGTCGTAGTTGGGGAAGGCGAAGCCCAGGCCGTTGAGCGCAGCGGGCGTGACCAGCGTAGACAGGATCAGGCCGGAGAGGTTGAACATCTCGACACCGCCCGAGCGCAGCTGGCTCAGCGTGTCGGTGTCGGAGCCGAGCTGGTTGCTCGGGAAGATCTGGATGTCCATGCGGCCATTGGTTTCCTTCTTGATGGCCTCTACCGCCTCTTTGGCGCGCACGTTCATGGGGTGCTGCGGCGGCTGGTTGTTGGCGTACTTGAAGGTGAACTCGGCGCTCTGGGCATACGCCAGCTTCAGCGGTGCGGCGACGCTGGCCGCGGCAATGCCGGTGGCCTGGATGAGGGTGCGGCGGGAAAGGGTCATCGTTGTCTCCTCGGGTTGGAACTTGGGGGCGGGCGGGGAAAGCTCAGGCCGCGGCGGCGGTGGGCGTGGCGGCGGGAATCTCGAACAGCCGGGGCATGAACAGGCCGCTGGCGAGGTAGCCACCGTCGACGCCCAGCGTCTGCCCGGTGATGAAGCTGGCCTGTTCGGAGCAGAAGAACACCACCGCGGCCGACACCTCTTGCGGCGAGCAGAAGCGGTGCATGGGGCAGACGTCGAGGTAGGTGTTCGCGTTGGAGCTGCCGTGCAGCGTGCGAATCATGGGCGTGTCGACAAAGCCCGGCGCAATCGCGTTGACCGTGACGCCGTGCGCCGCGACCTCGATCGCGAACTGGCCCGTCATGGCGATGAGCGCTGCCTTGGAGCTGCCATAGGCCAGCCGCCCGGTGCCGGCGCGCACGCCGCTGATGGAAGAGATGTTCACGATGCGGCCCCACCGCCGCGCCTGCATGGCCGGCAGCACGCGCTGCGTAAGCACCATGGGCGCGGTGAGGTTGATGGCCAGCGTGTTGTTCCACTGCGCCAGCGTCACGCTGGTCGCCGGCTGGGTGGAGACGACGCCCGCGTTGTTGACCAGGATGTCGATCGCCAGGAAGCGCTGCAGCAGGCCGTCCATGCCGTGCTGGACGGCTTCGGTATCGGCCAGGTCGAGCACCAGGGCCAGGGCCTGGCCCCCTTCGCTGCGGATGGCTTCGGCGGCCTGCTCGGCCGCGGGGCCGTTGCGATCCACGATGCAGACCGTGGCGCCCTGCTGCGCGAGATCGCGCGCGATCTGCAGGCCGATGCCGCTGGCCGCGCCGGTGATCAATGCGACCCGGCCTTCGTGCTGCTTAGGGTTGTCCATCTCGCCCTTGTGAGGTTGAATGTCCAGAATGTGAATCAGTGGCCTTGATATTGGCAGCACGCCAACCAATGGCTGCCGAGGAAAACCCTGAAAGGCCCCGCAAAACCGGTTCACTATGTGAACCCGTTGTTGCGGGTAACTACCGACATGAACCCACCCGAACTCCCCGCCGGCGACACGCCCGGTGCACAGACGCTGCGGCGCGGGCTGGGCATCCTCAAGCTGCTGGCGCGCCACCAGCCCGAGGGCCTTCGCATCGGCGAAATCGGCCGCCGCCTGGGGCTCAGCAAGGCGACCGCGGTGCGGCTCACGCACACGCTGGCGGACGAGCGCTTCGTGGTGCACGACGCCAGCTCGCGCTGCTACCGGCTCGGGCCGGAATCCTTCGTGGTGGGGCTGGCGGCCGAGCCGAGCTACTCGCTGCAGCGCCTGGCCACGGGTTCGCTGCGCGCCCTTGCGCTGGAGACGGGGGACTGGGTGTTCTTCTCGGTGGTGCAGGGTCTGGAGGTGATCTGCCTGTCGCGCGAGACCGGCCACGGGCCGATCCCGAGCGACGCGCTGCGCCTGGGCGACCGCCACCCGCTGGGCGTGGGCGCGGGCGGGCTGGCCATCCTGGCTGCGCTGCCCGATGCCGAGGTGGACAACGCCTTGCAGGTGAACGGCCACCACATCGACCAGAACTACCCCAAATCGCCTGTGGCCGTGATCCGCCACCTGGTGGCTGAAACGCGCGAGCGCGGTTACGCCGTGATTCCGGGCATCGTGGTGCCGGGCTACTGGGCGCTGGGCGTGCCGCTGTTGCAGCGCGATGGGCGCCCGGTGGGCGCGATCGTGCTGGTGGCCAGCGAATCGCGTCTGCACCCCACGCGCCGCGCGGCGCTGGGCGATCGCATGATCGGCATCAGCCGCGACCTGATGAGCCGGGCCGAACAAGGAAAAGTGGAGTAGCCCCCCGCCGACGTGCTGGCAAAGCAGCGGGCGGCCTCAGGCCGTCAGCGTTCTGAGCCCCAGCCAGGTGAGCAGCAGCGAGCCGAACAGGTGCAGGGAGGACACCCCCAGCGCGAGCGCGAAACGCCCTTGCTGCAGCAGCGTGACCACTTCGATCGAGAAGGTGGAGAAGGTGGTGAGCGCGCCCAGCAGGCCGGTGACGATGGCCAGGCGCCACGCCGGATCGAGATGCGGGTTGGCCTGCAGCACCGCGAAGGTCAGGCCGATGGCGTAGGCGCCGATCCAGTTGGCGGCCAGCGTGCCCCAGGGCAGCAGACTCGTGGGCGTGCTCAGCCACAGGCCCAGGCGCCAGCGCAGCAGCGCGCCCGCACAAGCACCGAGGCAGATGGCGAGCACCGGGGCCATGGTCAGAAGGGTGCGCCTTCGTCGGCGGTGGCGTTGGCGTCTGCGCGGGTGGTCGCGCTGTTGTTCGCGCTGGCGGTGGCGGGCGTCGCAACGGGCTCATGGCCCGGCACCTGGCCCGGTTGCAGCTCGCCCCCCAGCGCGGCGATCAGCGCATCAAGCACGCCACGCAGCTCACCGGTGCCGATGGCGACGTTGCTGTCGAAGCTCTCTTCCTCGTTCGCGGGGCGGTCCTCGAACACGCCTTCCAGGAACTGGATTTTCTTGAGCGCCATGCTCTCGGTGAGCGTGAAGCCGACGCGGCCTTCCCAGTTGAGCGCCAGGCGCGTGGGCAGCTTGCCCTCGCTGATGTGGCGGCGCACCTCGTCGTTGAAGAGGTGGTGGCGCGTGAAGCGCACCACCGAGCGTTCCTCGTCGCTGGATCGCAGCTCGCAGTCGCGCTCCACGGCCAGGCCTTCGGGCCATTGTTCGGCGTCGGTCACGCTGAGCCATTGGGTCATGGCGGCCTGCGGTGTCACCTGGGTGTTGAACAGCGTGAGCGCCAGGCCGTCGAAGGCGCGCACCAGCGCGGTGACGATGTCGTCGAGCTTGCCCTGGCTGCTGGCGTCGGTGGCCAGCCAGCCGCGTTCGGGGTCGATCCAGATCCAGGCGCTTTGCTGGCGCGCGAAGGCCTGCGGCAGCAGCGCCATCAGCGCGTCTTCGCGCAGGCCTTTCGTTTCCTTCTTGCCGGGCTTGCGGCCGGTGGTGGCCTCGATGTGATCGGCCGCCTCCTGCGCCTTGCGGCGCACGACCGCACCGGGCACGGACTTGGTTTCGATCTGCAGTTTGAGAATGCGCTGGCCGGCCACGGCCTCCACCAGTGGGCCATGCGCTTCACCGCGCGGCTCCACCCAACCGAGGGACTTGTCCTGCGTGGCGCTGCAGGGCACGAAGCGCGCGCCATCGAGCGCTTTCTCCATCGCATCCAGCGAGGGCGCCCAGCCCGGGGCGATGCGGTAAAGCGTGAGGTTCTTGAACACGAAACGGGATCTCCGGAAAAACAAACCCCGCTCGCGGGTGAGGCGGCGGGGTGTGCATCTTAGCGGGGCGGTGGCTACATCTTCGAGGGCAGCCAGGTGACGAGACCCGGGAACCAGTAGAGCAGCAGCACCGCCAGCACCATCAGGAAGAAATAGGGCAGACAGGCCATGGCGATCCAGGTGATCTCGCGCTTTGTCATGCCCTGCAGCACGAACAGGTTGAAGCCCACGGGCGGCGTGATCTGCGCCATCTCGACCACCACCACCACGAAGATGCCGAACCAGATCAGATCGATGCCGGCGGCGGTGACGGTGGGCAGGATCACGCCCATGGTGAGCACGATCATCGAGATGCCATCGAGGAAGCAGCCCAGCAGGATGTAGAAGAGCGCGAGCGCGATCACCAACATGCCGGGCGACAGGCCCAGTGAGCCCACCCATTCCGCCAGATGGCGCGGCAGTCCGATGTAGCCCATGGACAGCGTGAGGAAGGCCGCGCCCGCCAGGATGAGCGCGATCATGCAGTACAGCCGCGTGGCGCCCAGCAGCGAGTCGCGAAAGGTCGTCCAGTTGAGCGAGCCTTGCGAGGCCGACAGGATGAGCGCGCCCACCACGCCGATGGCCGCGGCCTCGGTGGCGGTGGCGATGCCGCTGTAGATCGCGCCGATGACGCCGCCGATGAGCAGCACCACCGGGATGAGGTGGCGCGACTCGCGCAGCTTCTCGCCGAAGGACATCCCGGCATCGGCCTGCGGCACCTTGCCCGGGTTGAGCAGCGCCCACACCATGAGCGAGCCGCTGAACAGCGTGGCCAGCAGCAGGCCCGGAATGACGCCCGCCACAAAGAGCTTGGCGATCGACACCTCGGCCGCGACGCCGTAGACGATCATGATGATCGAGGGCGGAATCAACAGGCCCAGCGTGCTGGCACCGCCGAGCGAGCCCACGATCTTCTCCGCCGGGTAGCCGCGGCGCGTGAGCTCGGGAATGCTCATCTTGCCTACCGTGGCGCAGGTGGCGGCCGACGAGCCGGACACCGCCGCGAAGATGGTGCTGCCCAGGATGTTGGTGTGCAGCAGCCGACCAGGCAGCGCGTTCACCCACGGTGCGAGGCCGCGGAACATGCTTTCGGAGAGCTTGGTGCGGAACAGGATCTCGCCCATCCAAACGAACAACGGCAGCGCCGTCAGCGTCCAGCTGCTGGCCGAGCCCCAGATGGTCAGCGCCATCGCGTCGCCCGCGGGGCGCGAGGAGAACAGCTCCATGCCGATCCAGGCCACGCCCGCGAGCGTGAGGCCGATCCACACGCCACTGCCCAGCAGCACGAACAGCGCCACGATGAGCAGCGTGGTGATGAAGAACTCATTCATGGCGCGTGTCTCCGGCGGCGCGCATGCGCTTTGCACGTACCTCGAGCACCCATTCGTCGATCAGCGCAATGAACAGCACCGTGCAGCCCACCCCCATGAGGATCTGCGGGATCCATAGCGGGGTGGCGTCGGCCGAGGTGGAAATGTCGTGGAACTGGTGCGACTGCCACACCAGCCGCCATGAGAACCAGGCCAGGGCGCCGGCCATGAGCGCCGCCACCGACAGCGCCCACAGTTCCATCCCGCGGCGCGCACCGCCGGTGAGCTTGCCGATGATCAGCGTGACGCGGATGTGCTCGTGGCTCTTGAGCGTGTGGGCCAGCGCGAGAAAGCCCGCGCCGGCCATCGCGTAGCCGGCATACGCGTCGGTGCCCGGCACGTAGAAGCCGGCCAGGCGGCTCACGATGGACAGCAGCACCATCGCGAGCACACCGATCATGAACAGCGCGGCCAACCAGCCCGCGCCGAGGTAGAGGCCGTCAAGCGCCTTTCGCATTCGATGCCCGTGGCCTCACTTGCGAAAAGCGTCGATGAGTTGCTGGCCTTCGGGGCCAGCCTTGCTCAGCCATTCCTGGAGCATGGTCGCACCGACCTTCTGCAGATCGGCCTTGAGCGCGGCCGACGGCGGCTCGATCGTCATGCCGTTGGCCTTGAGCACGGCCATGGTGTCGGTGTTCACCTTCTCCGACGCGGCCCAGCCGCGCGCCTCGGCGTCGGCGGCGGCCTTCATCAGGGCGTCCTGCGTGGGCTTGTCCAGCGCGTCGAACGCGCGCTTGTTCACGATCACCGCGTTCTTGGGCAACCAGGCCTGCACGTCGTAGTAGAACTTCAGGTGCTCGTAGAGCTTGCTGTCCACGCCCGTGGCGCCCGATGTCATGTTCGTTTCCACCACGCCGGTGGCCAGGGCTTGCGACAGCTCGGCCGCCTGCACCGTGACGGGTTGTGCGCCCACCAGCTCGGCGATGCGCGACGTGGCCGGGCTGTAGGCGCGCCACTTGCTGCCCTTGAGGTCGGCCGCACTGGCCACGGGCTTCTTGCTGTACAGGCCTTGCGGCGGCCAGGCCACGGCGTAGAGCAGCATCATTCCTTGCTCGGCGAGCTTCTTCTGCAGGATGGGCTTCTGCGCCGCATACAGTTTCTTCGAATCGGCGTAGCTGGTGGCCAGGAACGGAATGCCGTCGGCACCGAACATCTGCCATTCGTTCTGGTAGTTGACCAGCAGGATCTCGCCGATCTGCGCCTGACCGCCCTGCACCGCACGCTTGATCTCGGGGGCCTTGAACAGCGAGGCGCCCGGGTGCACCGTGATCTTGAGCTTGCCGCCGCTGGCCTTGTCGACGTCGCTGGCGAAGGTGGCAAGATTGACCGAATGGAAGTTGGTGGCCGGGTAACCGGCTGGCAGGTCCCAGGCGGTCTGGGCTTGGGCGCTGGCGCCAAAGGCGAAGGCGGCCGTGGCCAGGGCGAGCTTGAATTTCATGGTCACTCCAGAAGGTTGAACGGATGACAAAGACGGGCAGCATAGTTGCAAAACGCGGGCCAGGTTTGTCCGTGTTTCCCCGGAGACGCGCATGAATCTGCGCTTCGTCGAGGCCTTCTACTGGGTGGCCACGCTCAAGAGCGTGACCCGCGCCGCCGAGAAGCTCTTCCTCACGCAGTCGGCCATGTCCAGCCGCATTGCCACGCTGGAGGAGGAGCTGGGTGTGCTGCTGCTGGACCGGCGCGACAAGCAGTTCCGGCTCACCACCGCGGGTGCGCGCTTCCTGAACTACGCGCAGCGGCTGTTGGAGCTGCAGCGCGAGGCCAAGGCCGAGATGGGTTCGGGCGAAGCGCTGGCGGTGTCGCTGCGCATCGGCGCCATCGAATCCGTGCTGCACTCGTGGCTGATTCCGTGGATGGAGCAACTGCGCATCGAGCACCCGGCGCTGGAACTGGAGCTGTCGGTGGAGACCACGCCCATCCTGCTGGAGCAGATGCGCCGCGGCACGCTGGACCTGGCGTTTGCCGCCCAGCCTGCGGCCGCCGACGGTGTGCGCTCGCGCGCGTTGCCATCGATGGCGATGGTGTTCGTGGGCAGCGCCAGCCTGCATCGGCGCCGCCGCTATGCGCTGGACGACCTGGCGCAGCTGGAACTGCTCACCTTCCAGCGCGGCTCGCTGCCGCACGTGGCCCTGCTTGACCTGTTTCGCGCGGCACGCGTGGAGCCGCGGCGCGTGCACACCATCTCCTCGGTGTCGGCCATGCTGCAGATGGCGCAGGGCGGCTTCGGCGTGGCCACCCTGCCGCGCGAGGCGGTGCAGCACCTGTTTGCGGTGGCCGATCTGCGCGAGCTGCCCTGCGACGCCCGCCTGCAACCGCTGCCGATCCATGCGAGCTACCGAAGCGACCCTTCCACCCAGGCGGTGGAGACGGTGGTGCGCTCGGCGCTGGCCTTCGTGGAAGCCTGGACCGCCGCGCGCGAAGGCACCGCCGTGGGGCGCAGCCGTGGAAAAACGCCCCAACTCAAGGCATCGAAAAAATCGATGACGTAAGCAAGAAAAATCGCGTTTGTGGTGGACGATCCACCTGCCCACAATCCGGCCCCAATGTGACAAGCCTGTCACGAAACCCATGAACCGGCGGCGCCGGTGGAGCTGGAGACACAAGTGGGATTGCCAGAGGCATTGCAGACGCGACACATCGACACCGGTGCACGGGCGCTGGCGCAACAGGTGCGCGGCCCGATCCGCCGCGGCGAATGGACGCGCCACACCAGCGGTCTCGCGGACGAGCTGGTGCAGGGCAATGTGGTGATCCTGCCGCGCGCGCTCGCCGACGACTTCCTGCTCTATTGCCAGCGCAATCCCAAGCCCTGCCCGTTGCTGGCGGTGGGCGCGCCGGGTGACCCGATGCTGCCCACGCTGGGCGAGGGCATCGACATCCGCAGTGACCTGCCGCGCTACCGGTTGTGGCGCGACGGTGTGCTGGTGGACGAGCCCAACGACATCCACGCGCTGTGGCGCGACGACCTCGTGACCTTCGTCATCGGTTGCTCCTTCTCGTTCGAGCAAGCGCTGATGGCTGCCGGCATCCGCTTGCGGCACGTGGAGCAGGGCCGCAACGTGGCCATGTACCGCACCACGCTGGCCACCGAACCCGCGGGCCCGTTCGCCGGACCCATGGTGGTGAGCATGCGCCCGATCAAGGCGGCCGATGCCGCGCGCGCCGCCCGCATCACCGCGCGCTTTCCCGACGTGCACGGCGAGCCCGTGCACATCGGCGAGCCAGCGTTGATCGGCATTGCCGACCTTGGCCAGCCCGACTACGGCGATGCCGTGGATGTGCTGCCCGATGAGGTGCCTGTGTTCTGGGCCTGCGGCGTCACGCCGCAGGCAGCCATTGCCCAGGCCCGCCCCGCGTTCTGCATCACGCACGCCCCGGGCGCGATGCTGATCACCGACCTTCTCAACCAGCAACTCGCAAGCGAACCAGGAGAGTGACCATGATGAAGACAGCCATCGGGCTTTGCGCCCTCGCCCTGGCCGGTGCCGCCCACGCGCAGGCCAAATGGGACCTGCCCAGCGGCTACGGGGCCAACACCTTCCAGGTGCAGAACCTGCAGCAGTTCGCCAACGACGTGGACAAGGCCACGGGCGGCAAGCTCAAGATCACACTGCACCCGGGCGGCTCGCTCTACAAGGCCAACGAGATCAAGCGCGCGGTGCAGACCGGGCAGACGCCCGCGGGCGAATTCATCATCTCGGGAGCGGCCAACGAGAACCCGCTCTTCGGCGTGGACTCCGTGCCCTTCCTGGCCACCGGCTACGCCGAGTCGCGCCGCCTGTACAACGCCGCACGCGGCGCACAGGAGAAGGTGCTGGCGCAGCAGGGCATGAAGGTGCTGTTCTCGGTGCCCTGGCCCGGCCAATCCCTGTATTCCATCAAGCCGGTCAACAGCGCGGCCGATCTGGCGGGCACCAAGATGCGCGCCTACAACCCGGCCACCACGCGCATCGCGCAACTGCTCAAGGCGCAGCCGGTGACGATCCAGCTTGCCGAGTTGCCGCAGGCCCTGGCCACCGGCGCGGTGCAGAACTTCCTCACCTCCAGCGCCAGCGGGGTGGAGAGCAAGCTGCACGAGCAGGTCAAGCATTTCTATCCGGTGTCGGCCTGGCTGCCGCGCAACGTGACGGTGGTCAACCTGAAGGACTTCAACGCGCTCGACAAGCCCACGCAGGACGCGCTGCTCAAGGCCGCGGCCGAGGCCGAAGCGCGTGGCTGGGCGCTCAGTGAGAAGCTCGATGGCGAGTACATCGAGCAACTTCGGGCTGCGGGCATGAGCATCACGCCGCCAAGCGATGACCTGAAGAAGGCGCTGGCCACCATTGGCGAGACCATGACCGCCGAATGGATCAAGGCCGCCGGCCCCGAGGGTCAGGCCATCGTCGACATGTATCGGAAGTAACCCTCCGCCGCGCTGCGCGCGACCCCCCTTGAAGGGGGGCGGCACCTGAGGCCCGTCCTGCGCCTGTCGAAGGGCGGTCCCTCGGTCCCCACCCGGTGGTGCATTGGCACGCCACCGTTCTTCACCCCGACATCCTCTTTCGTGTCCTGGAGCGCGCGATGGACAAGCTCGTCCTGAATTTTTTCCGGCTGCTGCTGGCCCTGGCCTGCGTCGCGATGGTGGCAGCCTTCGCGGCCGTCAGCTTGAGCGTGCTCTCGCGCCTGTTCGGTTGGGACCTGCCGGGGCTGGACGCCTACGCGGGCTACGCGATCGCCGCGGCCCTGTTCCTGGCCTTGCCTTCGACGCTGGTGCGCGGCGAGCACATCCGCGTGACGCTGGTGCTCGACCGGCTGCCACCCGTGGCGCGCCACGCGTTGGAATGGTGGTGCCTGCTCGCCGGCCTGGCGCTGTCGCTCTACATCGCCTGGTACGCAGTGCAACTGGCCTGGATCTCGCACACCACGCACGACGTGTCGCCCTCGGCCGACGCGACGCCGCTGTGGTTGCCGCAAATCGCGATGGTGCTGGGCTGCCTGGGCCTGGCGCTGGCTTTCGTGCAGGCGCTGTGGTGGCGGCTGCAAGGGCGCGAGCTGATCGCGTCCCACGCCGCCGCCCCCACCGAATGAACCCCCACGCCTGCACCCTCAAGGAATCGCCATGGAAGCCATGATCGCCCTCGTGCTCATCGTGGCCCTGTTTGCCGTGCTCGGCTCGGGGCTGTGGATCGGGCTGTCGCTCATCGCCGTGGCGGTGGTGGGCATGGAACTGTTCACCTCGCGCCCGGTGGGTGACAGCATGGCGCTCACCATGTGGGGGGCGACCTCGAGCTGGACGCTCACCGCGCTGCCCTTGTTCCTGTGGATGGGCGAGATCCTGTTCCGCAGCCGGCTCTCGGACAGCCTCTTCAAGGGCCTGGCGCCCTGGCTCAACTGGTTGCCCGGGCGGCTGCTGCACGCCAACGTGGTGGGTTGCACCATCTTCGCCGCCATCTCGGGCTCATCGGCCGCCACCTGCGCCACGGTGGGCAAGATCACCCTGCCCGAACTCAAGAAGCGCGGCTATCCCGACAACATGGCCATCGGCACGCTGGCGGGCGCGGGCACGCTGGGCCTGCTGATTCCGCCTTCGATCATCCTCATCGTCTATGGCGTGGCGGCCAACGTGTCGATCGCCAAGCTCTTCCTCGCCGGCGTCATCCCGGGTTTGATGCTCGGGCTGCTGTTCAGCGCCTACATCGTGGTGTGGTCGCTGCTGCGTCCGGGGCGCATCCCCGCGGCCGACGCCGGTACTGCACTGCGGCACAAGCTCTACGCCTCGCGCCACCTGATCCCGGTGGTGCTGCTCATCGCGCTGGTGCTGGGCGGCATCTACAGCGGCATTGCCACCGCCACCGAGGCCGCGGCGCTGGGCGTGGCCGGCTCGCTGCTGCTCTCACGGGTGGACGGCACGCTGAACTGGCAGACCTTTCGCGACGGGCTGATCGCCGGCTGCCGGGTGTACTGCATGATCGGCCTGATCCTGGCGGGGGCGGCCTTCCTCACGCTGGCGATGGGCTTCATCGGCCTGCCGCGCCAGGTGGCGGAATTCATCGGCGCGCTGCAACTGACGCCGTTTGCGCTGCTCTTGCTGCTCACCGTGTTCTTCATCGCGCTGGGCTGCTTCCTCGACGGCATCTCGATGGTGGTGCTCACCATCGCCGTGCTGTTGCCCACGGTGCAGGCGGCTGGCTTCGACCTGATCTGGTTCGGCATCTTCATCGTGCTGGTGGTCGAAATGGCGCAGATCACGCCGCCCGTGGGCTTCAACCTGTTCGTGCTCAAGGGCCTCACGCAGCGCGAGGTGACCTGGATCGCGCGCGCCACCCTGCCGCTGTTCGTGCTGATGATGGCCGCCGTGCTGCTGACCTACGTGGTGCCCGGCGTGGCACTTTGGCTGCCTTCGCAGATGCAGGGTTGACCCGCAGGTCCGAACGAATCGCTACGATCCCCGCACCGGCTGCCCCACGGGGTGGCCGAACCCCTCACAACGTTCTCTTGGCGGCGCACGCGCCGGACCGACCATGACCACCTCTCAAGACACCCGCTGGCAGTTCTGGATCGACCGCGGCGGCACCTTCACCGACATCGTGGCCAAGCGCCCGGACGGTTCGCTCACCACGCACAAGCTGCTGTCGGAAAACCCCGAGCAATACCGCGACGCCGCGGTGGCCGGCATCCGCCACCTGTTGGGCTTGAAGCCCGGCGAAGCGGTCACCCCCGCACAGGTGGCCTGCGTGAAGATGGGCACCACGGTGGCCACCAACGCGCTGCTGGAGCGCAAGGGCGAGCCCACCCTGCTGGTCACGACGCGCGGCTTTCGCGACGCGCTGCGCATTGCCTACCAGAACCGCCCGCGCCTGTTCGACCGGCACATCGTGCTGCCCGAGTTGCTCTACAGCCGCGTGATCGAGGCCGAAGAGCGCGTCGACGCCCAGGGCGATGTGCTGCAGGCGCTGGACGAAGCGCACCTGCGCGAGCGCCTGTGGGCCGCGTTCGACGCCGGCCTGCGCAGCGTGGCCATCGTCTTCATGCACGGCTACCGCTTCACCGCGCACGAGGCCGCGGCCGCCCGGCTGGCTAAGGAGATCGGCTTCACGCAGATCAGCACCTCGCACGAGACCAGCCCGATGATGAAGTTCGTGAGCCGGGGTGACACGACCGTGGTCGATGCTTACCTCTCTCCCATCCTGCGCCGCTACGTGGAGCAGGTGGCCAGCGAGATGCCGGGTGTGCCGTTGTTCTTCATGCAGAGCAGCGGCGGCCTGACCGACGCGCACCGCTTTCAGGGCAAGGACGCGATCCTCTCCGGCCCGGCGGGCGGCATCGTGGGCATGGCACGGACAGCGACATTGGCCGGACACGACAAGGTGATTGGTTTCGACATGGGTGGCACCTCCACCGACGTGTCGCACTACGCGGGCGCCTTCGAGCGCGAGTTCGAGACGCAGGTGGCCGGCGTGCGCATGCGCGCGCCCATGATGAGCATCCACACCGTGGCGGCCGGCGGCGGCTCCATCCTGAGCTTCGACGGTTCGCGCTTTCGCGTCGGCCCTGAGAGCGCGGGCGCCAACCCCGGGCCCGCGAGCTATCGCCGCGGCGGCCCGCTGGCCGTGACCGACGCCAACGTGATGCTGGGCAAGATCCAGCCGGCGCATTTCCCCAAGGTGTTCGGCCCGAACGCGAACGAGGCGCTGAGTGCCGAGGCCGTGCGCGCGAAGTTCGGTGAGCTCGCGCAACAGACCGGGCGCAGCGCCGAGGACGTGGCCGAGGGCTTCATCCGCATCGCGGTGCAGCAGATGGCCAACGCGATCAAGAAGATCTCGGTGGCGCGAGGCTACGACGTGACGCGCTACACCCTGCAGTGCTTCGGCGGCGCCGGGGGCCAGCACGCCTGCCTGGTGGCCGACGCCCTGGGCATGAACCGTGTGTTCGTGCACCCGCTGGCGGGCGTGCTCAGCGCCTACGGCATGGGCCTGGCGGACCAGAACGTGATCAAGGAGCAGGCGGTGGAGCGGGTGCTGGCGGCCGACGCGCTCGGTGACGTTGGCGAGCAACTGGACGCGCTGGCCAAGGCTGCTGCGGACGAGTTGCGTTCGCAGCAGGCGAGCGCGGGTGAGGTGCAGGTGCACCGCCGCGTACACGTGCGCTACGAGGGCAGTGACGCCGCGCTGATCGTGCCCTTCGGCGATCTCGCCGCGATCGAATCGGCCTTCGAGACCGCTTACCGCCAGCGCTTTGCCTTCCTGATGCCCGGCAAGCGGCTGATCGCGGAAGCCGTGTCGGTGGAGGCGGTGGTGGCAGGCGACGCGCCCGCCGAGCCGCGCCACGCGCTGCACGAGCCGCGCGAGGTGCCGCGCCGCGACACGGTGAAGGTATACGCCGAGGGCCAGTGGCTCAACGCCGCGCTCGTGGTGCGCGAGGACCTGCAGCCGGGCGACGTGATCCCGGGGCCGGCCATCATTGCCGAGAAGAACGCCACCACGGTGGTGGAGCCGGGCTGGGAGGCGCAGCTCACCGCGCTGGACCACCTCGTGCTGGAACGGCGCGTGCCGCGCGCCACGCGCCACGCGGTGGGCACCACGGTCGACCCGGTGCTGCTGGAGGTGTTCAACAACCTGTTCATGAACATCGCCGAGCAGATGGGTCTGCAACTGCAGAACACCGCCTACTCGGTGAATATCAAGGAGCGGCTCGATTTCTCGTGCGCGCTGTTCGACGCCGAAGGCAACCTGATCGCCAACGCGCCGCACATGCCGGTGCACCTGGGCTCGATGGGCGAGAGCATCAAGACCGTGATCCGCAAGAACGCGGGCCGCATGCAGCGCGGTGATGTGTACGTCCTCAACGACCCGTACCACGGTGGCACCCACCTGCCCGATGTGACCGTGATCACGCCGGTGTATATCGGCGACGCGGCGCAACCCACCTTCTACGTCGGCTCGCGCGGCCACCACGCCGACATCGGCGGCACCACGCCGGGCTCCATGCCACCGTTCTCCACGCGCATCGAGGAAGAGGGCGTGCAGATCGACAACGTGAAGCTGGTCGAAGGCGGGCGCCTGCGCGAGGCCGAGATGATCGCGTTGCTGCAGAGCGGCCAGCACCCGTCGAGGAACCCACAGCAGAACATGGCCGACCTGAAGGCGCAGATCGCCGCCAACGAGAAGGGCGTGCAGGAACTGCGCAAGATGGTCGAGCAGTTCGGCCTGGATGTCGTTCAGGCCTACATGCGCCACGTGCAGGACAACGCCGAGGAGTCGGTGCGCCGTGTGATCACGCGCCTGAAGGACGGCGCCTTCACCCTGCCGCTGGACAACGGCGCGAAGATTGCGGTGACGGTGCGCGTGAATGCCGCCGAGCGCAGCGCGCAGATCGACTTCACCGGCACCAGCCCGCAGCAAACCAACAACTTCAACGCACCCACCGCGGTGTGCATGGCCGCGGTCCTCTACGTATTCCGCACCCTGGTGGACGACGACATTCCGCTCAACGCGGGCTGCCTCAAGCCCCTGCAGGTGATCATTCCACCCGGCTGCATGCTCAACCCCAACCCGCCGGCCTCGGTGGTGGCGGGCAACGTGGAGACGTCCACCTGCATCACCAACGCGTTGTACGGCGCGCTCGGCGTGATGGCGGGCGGCCAGCCGACGATGAACAACTTCACCTTCGGCAACGCGCGCCACCAGTACTACGAGACGATCTCAGGCGGCTCCGGCGCAGGCGAGGGCTTCGACGGCACGTCGGTGGTGCAGACGCACATGACCAACTCGCGCCTGACCGACCCCGAGGTGCTGGAGTTCCGCTTCCCGGTGCGGCTGGAGAGTTACGAGATCCGCAAAGGCTCGGGCGGGGCCGGCCGCTGGCGCGGGGGCGATGGCGGCGTGCGGCGTGTGCGCTTTCTGGAGCCGATGACGGCGAGCATCCTTTCCAACGGCCGCGTGCACCCAGCCTTCGGCATGGCTGGCGGATCACCCGGTGCGCCGGGCATCAACCGCGTGGTGCGTGCCGATGGCCATACCGAGGACCTGAAACACATCGGCCAGGCGGAGATGGCGGTGGGTGACGTGTTCGAGATCCACACGCCGGGGGGTGGCGGGTTCGGCGTGCCCTGACGTGATACCAGCGTGAGCCCGGTGCGGGAACCCGGGCCTGCCCGCCGGTACACAAGGCGTGGCCCGTTCTGTCACGGGCTTCTACCCACCACCGGCAGCCGCATGCATTCACGAACCCTGGTCCGCACCACCTCCGCCCCATCCCTGCTTGTTGTTCCCAGATCGGGCGGACAGGCTGCGATCCAGGTGTCGCCACAACAGCAGGCTCACGAAACACTGCTGCGCGAACTGGCCACCTGGCGCGGCGGCGAAGACTTCACCCCTGCGGACGACGTGCTGTGGCAAGCCCTCCTGGACCATGCCGAGCATGGGGACGTTGCACTCGATCTGAGGGAGTGCGGCACCAAGGTGTTGAACCGCGCGCCTGAGAAGGTGATGCAGGCGTTTGCTGCCTTCACGGCCTCGCGCCAACCGCCACTGGCCCGCATGCGGTTCCCGTCTGGCTTGTCCTGCCTGCCGCCGTGGATCCGGCACTTTCAGCAGCTTGAGGTCGTGTGCACACCGCATGTCCGCGGCAGGAGGCTGGACATGAGCATGCTGCCCCACCTGAAGCGGGTGGAGCTTGAAAAGATTCGCTGGCCCGGCGTCAGGGTGCAGGTGCCGAATCACGCGGTGGTGATCGATCACGAGTGCGACAAGGATTTGCACGTGGCCGAACAGGTGACGCCGTCGGGTGAATGCCATGTGAAGCTTCGCTGGCACAACTTCAATCTCGCCACCACCATCGCGGGCACCCAGCAGAAGATTGCGTGCCGGCACATTGCCCTCACGACCCTGGTGCATTGGGCGCGCCTGGATTGGGCGCATGCCACTGTCGATCACATGGACCCGGCCGCTCTCGTCTGGATACAGAGCGAGGCGCAGCTCAGCGCCAGCGTGAGCAGCAAGGCCGAGGACGTGTACTGCGCGCTGGCCTTGCGCCCGGCAAAGGCGTTCATCGTCGGATTCGACAAGTGGGCGGATTTCCTGGAAGTGCCCAGGGAGCGCCTGCTGGCTCAGGGTTCGCCCGTTTTCGCCCTCCTGCACACGACGACCCACGTCATGCCGGTGGCCTTTGTCCTGGCCCCGGACAAATCGATGTCGATCATCGCACTCGACCCGAACTTCTCGCAGGAACCCACTATCTGCACAAAAGGCGAAAACCTGGCCACGCTGTTTCCCCGATTCCATGAGTGCCGGGGGAGCTACTTCGCACGCAACGGCGAATGGGCGGACGCCACCGCCTACGTCAAGATCACCCTTATCGACGATCCGGCAAGACCGCAAGGTTCCACGACGGCCAAGTACGGCAACGTGAGCTCAACCTTCGCGGGCTTGCCGCGGAACTGGCACAAGGAACTGGTGCGGGAGTTCATCGTGACCGGGACCAGTGAAGGGCTGGACATGCTGACCACCCAGATTGAACTGGGGGTTGAGCTGCCCAAGGATGTGCTCGACGCGCTCGTCGCAGGGCGCGATGATGCCATCAGTCTGCCCTTGATGCATGCAGCCGCAGAGGCTGGGCAAAAGCACGTCATGACCGCTTGGGGCCGTTGCCTGGCTGCAGCTTTCCACCACGGACTGATCTCGTCAGAGGACGTGCTTTACGCGTTGAACCTGCAGCGAATGAACGCGAAGACCCTGCTGTCGACCGCCATCGCATCCAACCACAGCGGCTTTGTCCAGTGCTTTGCCGACGTGTTGCTTCACCTGGTTCACGCCAAGGCGATCAAGCCGGCTGACGTGTACAAGGTGTTGTCTTTGAACGGCAAGGCCGACGCGACATTCATTGATCTCGTTCGCTCACGCAAGATGGTTCGCTGCCTGCAGAAGGCCTGGGACAGGCTGCACAAGGCTGGTGCGTTGTCTGACGGTGGCTACGAGCACCTGCAGGACTCGCTGAAGCAGGTGTCCTGGAAGAAGCGCCTGCTGTGAACGCAGGGACTCGCTGCGCTAGATTTCCTCGACGCGCCGCGCCGGGTAGCTGTCCCAGGCCTGGCAGCCCGGGCATTGCCAGAAGTGCTGGCGGGCCTCGAAGCCGCAGGCTGCGCAGCGGTAGCGCTTGAGCGGGCCGCTGGCGTGGTCGAGCGCACGCAGAACACCGACTTGTGCGGCCGGGTCGGACAGCGTCTCGCCCGCCAGCCACTGGCTGGCGATCACCAGTGAGGGCTCGGCCTCCAGGTGGCGCACGAAGGTGTGGCGCGCCTCGGCAGGCTGCCCGGCCAGCCGCGCAAGCGCGTCGGTCACGTCGATGGCGGGTGAGCGTGCCTGGGCTTGGTCAAGCAGCGAACGCACGGTGTCCACGCGGCCGGTCTGCTGCGCGAGGTCGGCCATGGCGCGCGCGGCCAATGGCAAGCCCTGGGGCGCTTGTTGGGCCAATGCCAGCAGATCGTCGAGTGCGCCCGGGGCGTCGCCCTGCTGAGCGCGCAGGGCCGAGCGGGCGATCCAGCCGCGTGCCATGCCCGGCGCGCGCCGCACCACCTCGTCGAGCAGTTCACGCGTTCGCACGGCGTCGCCCTGACGGTGCGCCAGTTCGGCCTGCTCGCACTGGTAGTGCGCGATCCGGGTGGTGAAGCTGCCGTGTTCCACGGCATCCAGTTTCTCGGCGATGGCCTGTGCCTGCGACCAGTCGCGCGAGCGCTCGTAGATGCCCAGCAGGGCAAGGCGCGCCTCGCTCTCGAACCCCGTGCCTTCGAGCTTGTGCAGGGCAGACTCGGCGCGGTCCAGCAGGCCGGCTTTGAGGAAATCGAGCGCGAGCGCGTGCTGTGCGCGGTCGCGCTCCTTGCGGTTGAGGTCGGCGCGTGCGAGCAGGTGTTCGTGCACGCGCACTGCGCGGTCGTAGTCGCCGCGGCGGCGGAACAGGTTACCCAGCGCAAAGTGAAGTTCCGCGGTGTCTGGGTCGCCCTGCACGGCCTCAATGAAGGCGTCGATGGCCTGGTCCTGCTGCTCGTTGAGCAGGTGGTTGAGGCCGCGGAAATAGGCCTTGGGCGCCTGCCGACTCTCGATGCGCCACTGCCGCAGGTCCAGGCGCGACGCGGCCCAGCCCAGCGCGAACGCGACCGGCAGGCCCCAGAGCAGCCAGGTCAGATCAAAGTCCATGCCGGCGATCGATGGGTTCGGGCGGCATCACCGTGCTGTCGGCGCCGAAGGTGGTTGACAGGCCGGACCGTGCGCGGGCGCGTTTGGCACGCAGCCACAGCGGCAGCATGACGATGACGCCCAGGAACACGCCGATCAGCAGCACGACCAGCAGCACCAGCACCAGCGGTGCCTGCCAGCTGTGGCCAAAGAACAGGTGCAGCGTCACGCTGTCCTGGTTGTTCAGCGCAAAGGCGAAGAGGACAAAAAAAAGGGCTGCGTTGAGCAGCCACATCAGGTACTTCAATGCATCCCCTCTGTGGTGGGACGATTGTAGTCAGGGGGTGGGCGGTTCAGCCTTTTGCTTTGGTCTCGTTCTGCAACAGCGCCTTGGTGCGCTCGTCGACCTGCTCGCGCAGCGCCTTGCCCGGTTTGAAGTGCGGCACCCGCTTCTCCGGGATCATGACGCTCTCGCCCGAACGCGGATTGCGCCCGATGCGGGGCGAGCGCCGGTTGACGGAGAAGCTGCCGAACCCGCGAATTTCAATGCGATGGCCCTTCACCAGGGCATCGCCCATCGCGTCGAGAATGGCCTTGACGGCGTACTCCGCGTCGCGGTGGGTGAGCTGGCTGAATCGGGCGGCCAGGGCTTCGACGAGGTCGCTTCGGGTCATGTGGGTTGAGGCGTTGGCGTTGAGCTCCCGGCGCGGAGCGCGATGCGCGAGCAGGCTCGCACACCGCGCCCCGAACCGGGCGCGGAACGGACGATCAGCGGCCGTTGTTGCTGTTGTCCAGCTTGGCGCGCAGCAGGGCACCCAGGCTGGTGGTGCCGGCGGTACCCGAGTTCTGGCTCAGGCTGGCCATGGCTTCCTGCTGGTCGGCAGCGTCCTTGGCCTTGATCGAGAGCTGGATGTTGCGGGTCTTGCGGTCCACGTTGACAACCACGGCGGTGACTTCGTCACCTTCCTTGAGCACGTTGCGCGCGTCTTCCACGCGGTCACGGCTGATCTCGGAGGCGCGCAGGTAGCCCAGCACGTCTTCGCCCAGATCGATCTCGGCGCCCTTGGCGTCCACGGTCTTGACCTTGCCGGTCACGATGGAGCCCTTGTCATTCACCGACACGAAGGTGGTGAACGGGTCGCCGTCGAGCTGCTTGATGCCCAGGCTGATGCGCTCGCGCTCGACGTCGATGGCCAGCACCACGGCGTCGACTTCCTGGCCCTTCTTGTAGTTGCGCACGGCTTGTTCGCCGGGCTCGTTCCAGGACAGGTCGGACAGGTGCACCAGGCCGTCGATGCCGGCGGCCAGGCCGACGAACACGCCGAAGTCGGTGATCGACTTGATCGGGCCCTTGACGCGGTCACCGCGCTTGGTCGCTTCGGCGAACTCGTGCCAGGGGTTGGCCTTGCACTGCTTCATGCCCAGCGAGATGCGGCGCTTGTCTTCGTCGATGTCGAGCACCATGACTTCGACCTCGTCGCCCAGCGACACCAGCTTGGACGGGGCCACGTTCTTGTTGGTCCAGTCCATTTCGGAGACGTGCACCAGGCCTTCGATGCCCGGCTCGAGTTCCACGAACGCGCCGTAGTCGGCGATGTTGGTGACCTTGCCGAACATGCGGGTGCCCTGCGGGTAGCGGCGGCTCACGCCGTGCCACGGGTCGTCGCCCATCTGCTTGAGGCCAAGCGAGACGCGCTGCTTCTCGGTGTCGAACTTGAGGATCTTGGCCGTGATTTCCTGGCCGGCCTGCACCACCTCGCTGGGGTGGCGCACGCGGCGCCAGGCCATGTCGGTGATGTGCAGCAGGCCGTCGATACCGCCGAGGTCCACGAACGCACCGTATTCGGTGATGTTCTTGACCACGCCGTTGACGATGGCGCCTTCCTTGAGCGTTTCCATCAGCTTGGCGCGCTCTTCGCCCATGGAGGCTTCCACCACGGCGCGGCGGCTCAGCACCACGTTGTTGCGCTTGCGGTCGAGCTTGATGACCTTGAATTCCAGGGTCTTGTTCTCGTAGGGGGTGAGGTCCTTGGTGGGACGGCTGTCCACCAGCGAGCCCGGCAGGAAGGCGCTGATGCCGTTGACCATGACCTTCAGGCCGCCCTTGACCTTGCTTGTCGTGGTGCCGGTGACGAATTCGCCCGACTCCAGGGCCTTCTCGAGGGCCATCCACGAGGCCAGGCGCTTGGCCTTGTCGCGCGAGAGCAGGGTGTCGCCGAAGCCGTTCTCGACGGAGTCGATGGCCACGGAGACGAAGTCGCCGACCTGCACTTCGAGTTCGCCCTGGTCATTCTTGAATTCGGCCAGCGGAACGTAGGCTTCCGACTTCAGGCCGGCGTTGACCACCACGTGGTTGTGTTCGATGCGAACGACCTCTGCGGTGATGACCTCACCCGAGCGCATTTCGGCGCGCTTGAGAGACTCTTCGAAGAGGGCGGCAAAAGATTCAGACATTGGGTTTCCTGAGAACCGCCTGGCGTCGGCGCGGGTGTGCCCTCAAGGGCAGCGCGGGTGACGACGGGTGGGCGGTGTTGCTTGTGCCGTGCGGAACACGGCGGGTTGGTTGGAAGAACCTTTCGAGCTGCGGACGGGGAAAGTCCGGCGGGATCGTCAGGGCCTGGGAAAAGGCCTTCTCAGCGAACCGGGAAGGCCTGTTTGCCGTGCCACCAGTTCAACACCGTCTGCACCGATTGCTCGATGTCCAGGTCGGAGTTGTCCAGCAGCACCGCGTCATCGGCCGGTTTCAAGGGCGCATGCGCGCGGTTCATGTCGCGCGCATCGCGTGCCTTCAAATCGGCCAGAAGGTCGGCGAGTATAGCCGGGATTCCTTTTGAAATCAATTGCTTATGGCGCCGTTCGGCGCGCTGCTCGGCGCTCGCGGTGAGATACACCTTGAGCGGTGCGCCGGGGAAAACCACGGTCCCCATGTCCCGGCCATCCGCCACCAGGCCGGGCAGGTGGCGGAAGTTGAGCTGCAGGTCCATGAGGGCGACGCGCACCTGGGGCACGGCCGACACGCGCGAGGCGGCCATGCCCGCGGCCTCGGTGCGCAAGGGCTCGCTCACATCCTCACCGTCGAGCCAGGTCTTGCCCGGGGTGAAGCGCACGTCCAGGCGGGCGGCCAGCTGGCCCATGCGCTCGGCGTGGGCGGGCTCGCGCAGGTCGGCCTCGGTGGTGGACAGGCCTTCGCGTTCGGCCGCCAGGCCCACCAGGCGGTACAGCGCGCCGGAGTCGAGCAGGTGGTAGCCCAGCCGCGTGGCCAGCTCGGCCGCCAGCGTGCCCTTGCCCGAGGCGGTCGGTCCGTCGATGCAGATGACGGGGATGCGCTCGGCCGGGGTGCGGCAGACGCTGAACAGGGTTTCGAAGTAGTCGGGGAAGGTCTTGGCCACGCAGCGCGGGTCATCGATGCGCACCGGCAGGCCCGCCGGGTTGAAGGCCGCGAGCGAGAAGCACATGGCGACGCGGTGGTCGTCGTAGGTGTGGATGGTCGCCTTGCGCCATCCGTGTGCCCCCACGCTCCCCACTTCGTGTGGTTCGCTGCCCCCCGAGGGGGCTGCCCCGCCTTGGGGCGGCCCGGCGGCGGGGCGGCCGGGCGGCGTGATGCGGATGAAATCCGCGCCTTCTTCCACCGTGGCGCCGAGCTGGCGGCACTCGATGGCCATTGCGGCGATGCGGTCGGTTTCCTTCACGCGCCAGCTGGCGATGTTGCGCAGCGTGGTGGTGCCGTCGGCGTAGAGCGCCATGACGGCCAGCGTCATGGCGGCGTCGGGAATGTGGTTGCAGTCGAGGTCGATCGCCTTGAGTGGCCAGGTGCCGCGACGCACGCGCAGCGCGTTGTCCTCGCCCGTGATGTCCGCACCCATCAGGCGCGCGGCGTCGACGAAGCGGATGTCGCCCTGGATCGAGGACAGTCCCACGCCGTCGATCACGATGCCGTCGGTGCCCGGCGCGGGCGGCGCGATGGCGCCGAGCGCGATGAAATAGCTCGCCGAGGAGGCGTCGGCCTCGACGGCAATGCGCCCGGGCGAGGCGTAGCGACTGCCGCGAGGAATGGTGAAGCGCTCCCAGCCGTCGCGTTGCACGTGCACGCCGAAGCGGGCCAGCAGTTGCAGCGTGATCTCGATGTAGGGCTTGGAGATGAGCTCGGTGCTCATCTCGATCACCACGTCGTGCGCCTGCGCCACCAGCGGCAGCGCCAGCAACAGCGCGGTGAGGAACTGGCTGGAGACGTCGCCGCGCACGCGGATCGGGGCATCGAGGCGCAATGCGTGCGTGGCGCCATCGCCCAGGCGCAGCGGCGGGTAGCCTTCGTTCTGCAGGCACTGCACCGGGCAGCCGAGCTGGCGCAGCGCGTCCACCAGGTCGCCGATGGGGCGCTCGTGCATGCGGGCCACGCCCGAGAGCTCGAAGCGTGCGCCCTGCACCGTGGCCAGGAGGGCCAGGGCGGCGGTCAGCGGGCGCATGGCGGTGCCGGCGTTGCCGAGAAAGAGGCTGCCTTCGCGCACGTTCAGGCGCCCACCCAGGCCGTGCACGCGCACCGACGCAGGGCCGGTGGATTCAACGATACAGCCGAGGGCGCGCAGCGCGTCGAGCATGACGCGTGTGTCGTCGGAGTCGAGCAGGTCATCGACCTGCGTGACACCCTCGCTCAGCGCAGCCAGCAGCAGCACCCGGTTGGAGATGCTCTTGGAGCCGGGCAGGCGCACGCGGCCGCCGGCGCTGGCGAGGGAGGGCAGGTCGAGGCTGGGGATGGCGAACATGCGCGGCGGTCTCAGCCTTGGGGCTTGATGGCCGTCATACGCCAGTTGGCGCGCGCCTCGCTCGCGATGTCGATCAGCTGCTCGAGGGCGTCGGCGTCGCCGTTCTTGATGGTGGCCTCGAACTGCTGCAAGGCGCGCATGAAGTGGCGCGACTGGGTGATCAATTCCTCGCGGTTGGAGAGCAGGATGTCGCGCCAGACCGCCGCGTCGCTGGCTGCGATGCGGGTGAAATCGCGAAACCCCGGGCCGGCGAGCGAGAGGAAGTCGGCGCCTTCGGGCTGGTTCTTGATCGAGCTCATCAGGGCGAATGCCAGCAGGTGCGGCAGGTGGCTGATGGCTGCGTAGGCCGCGTCGTGTCCCTCAGGCGTCATGCGCTTGACCTGGCAACCCAGCGCACGCCACACCTGCTCGGCCTTGTCCAGGTGGGTGGGCAGGGTGCGTTCGATGGGCGTGAGGATCACCTGGCGGCCGCTGTAGAGCTCGGCATCGGCGTGTTCCACGCCAGCGAGTTCCTTGCCCGCGATGGGGTGCGCCGGCACGAACACGCCGACTTGCTCGCGCAGCACGCGCCGCGCGGCGTCGATGACTTCGCGTTTGGTGGAGCCGACATCCATGATGAGGACATCGTTGCGCACCAGATGGCGGATCGCCTTGAAGGTGGACTCGGTGGCGGCCACCGGTACGGCCAGCAGCACGATGTCGGCGCCCGAGACGGCGAGCAGTGCCGAGGGGGCTTCGACGTCGATCACCCCCAGCTGGCGGGCGCGCTCGGTGGTGGAGGGCGATTTGCTGTAGCCCACCACGCGCTTGACCAGGCCCGCGCGCTTGAGCGCCAGGGCGAAGGAGCCGCCCATGAGGCCGCAGCCAATCAGTCCCAACTGTTCAAACATCATTCGGTCACCGGATAGGCGCCCAGCACCTTGTAGTAGGCGCACAGGCGTTGAAGTTCGTCGAGCGCGGCGGCCACGTGCGGCTGCGAGGGGTGACCCGCGATGTCGATGTAGAAGTAGTACTCCCACTGGCCCGATTTGGCGGGGCGGGACTCGAAGCGCGTCATCGACACGCCGTGCTGCTTGAGCGGCACGAGCAGGTCGTGCACGGCGCCTGGGCGGTTGGGCACCGAGACCACGAGGCTGGTGCAGTCGCGCCCACTGGCAGGCGGCATGGCCAGCGTTTGCGGCAGGCAGATGACGGCAAACCGCGTGCGGTTGTACGCCTCGTCCTGCACCGCATGGGCCACGATGTGCAGGCCGAACTGGGCGGCCGCGCGCTCGCTGGCGAGTGCCGCGCAGCGCGGGTCCTCGGCGGCCAGGCGCGCGCCCTCGGCGTTGCTGGAGACCGCGCGCCGCTCCGCGTTCGGCAGGTGCTGCGAGAGCCAGCCCTGGCATTGCGCCAGTGCTTGCGGATGGGCCATCACGACCTCGATGCCGTTGAGCCCGGCGTCGCGGCGCAGCAGGTTGTGGCGCACCAGCAGGCTGACTTCGCCCACCACATGCACGGGCGAGCGCAGGAACAGATCGAGCGAACGCGCGACCACGCCCTCGGTGGAGTTCTCCATGCCGACCACGCCGAATTGCGCGGTGCCGGCGGCCGTGGCGTGGAACACCTCGTCGAAGCTGCTGCAGTAGATCAGGTTGGCAGCACTGCCGAAGAATTCGATCGCGGCCTGTTCGCAGAAGGTGCCTTGCGGTCCGAGCACGGCCACGCGCTGCGGCGTCTCCAGCGCCAGGCAGGCCGACATGATCTCGCGCCAGATGGCGGCCACATGCTGGTTGAGCAGCGGGCCGGGGTTGGCGGTCTGGATCTTCTCGATCACCTGCGCGACGCGGTCGGGTCGGAAAAACGGCGAGCCTTCCTGGCGCTTGAGTTCACCCACCTGCTCAGCCACGCGGGCGCGCTGGTTGAGCAAGGCCAGCAGCTGCTGGTCGATGGTGTCGATCTGCACGCGCAGGGCGCCCAGGGCTTCGGTTTGCTGGGGTTGGACTGCCATGGGTCAGACCGCTTCTTTCTCGAATTCGCGCATGTAGTCGACCAAGGCGCGCACGCCTTCGATCGGCATGGCGTTGTAGATGCTGGCGCGCATGCCCCCCACCGATTTGTGTCCCTTGAGCTGCAGCAGGCCGCGCGCCTGCGCGCTGGCCAGGAAGGCCTCGTTGCGCGCCTCGTCCTTCAGGAAGAAGGGCACGTTCATGCGCGAGCGGCAGGCGGGGGCGACACGGTTCTCGTAGAACGCCGAGCTGTCGATGAAGTCGTAGAGCAATTGCGCCTTGGCGATGTTGCGGCGCTCCATTTCGGCGATGCCTCCCTGGCGCTGCAGCCACTGGAAGGTGAGGCCGGCGAGGTAGATGGCGTAGGTGGGCGGCGTGTTGTACATCGAGCCGTTGTCGGCCACGGTCTTGTAGTCGAACGCGCTCGGGCAGGTGGGCAGGGCGTGGCCGATGAGGTCTTCGCGGACCACCACCAGCGTAAGGCCGGCCGGGCCGAGGTTCTTCTGCGCGCCGCCAAACGCCAGACCCACGCGCGACCAGTCCACCGGACGCGAGGCCACGTGAGACGAGAAGTCGATCACCAGCGGTGCATCGCTGCCGAGGGCCTTGAGGTCGGGCAGTTCGTGGAATTCGACGCCGTGGATGGTTTCGTTGCTGCAGACGTGAACGTACTGCGCGTCGGCACCGATCTGCCAGCTGCCCGGCGCGGGCAAGGTGGTGTGCTTGGTGTCGGCGTTGCTGGCCGCGATGCGCGCCGTGGCATAACGAGCGGCCTCCTTGTGCGACTTCTGGCTCCAGCTGCCGGTGATGACGAAATCGACCGCGCCGCCGCGCGAGAGATTCAGCGGGACGATGGCGTTCTCGCCCAGGCCGCCGCCCTGCATGAACAGGATCTTGAAGTGCGCTGGAATGGCGAGCAGCGAACGCAGGTCAGCCTCGGCGCGGGTGATGATCTCGCCGAAGGCCTTGCCGCGGTGGCTCATCTCCATCACGCTCGTGCCGGTACCGTGCCAGTCGAGCATCTCGCTGGCGGCGATCTGCAGCACCTCCTCGGGCATGGCGGCCGGGCCGGCCGAGAAGTTGTAGGGGCGCGCCATCACGCCGCCGGTTCGGCGTCGCCGCCTTCGGTGCTCTCGCCGTTGTCGCCGCCCTCGGGCATGTTGGCGTCGTTTTCCACGATGCGCTGCAGGCCGGAGAGTTCGTCTCCGTCGTCCAGCGAGATCAGCGTGACGCCCTGGGTGGCGCGGCCCATCTCGCGGATCTCGGCCACGCGGGTGCGCACCAGCACGCCCTTGTCGGTGATCAGCATGATCTGGTCGTCGGGACGCACCAGCGTGGCCGCCACCACCTTGCCGTTGCGCTCGCTTTGCTGGATGGCGATCATGCCCTTGGTGCCGCGGCCATGGCGCGTGTACTCCGTGATGGAGGTGCGCTTGCCGTACCCATTGACGGTGGCGGTCAGCACGCTTTGCGTCTCGTCCTCGGCCACCAGCATGGCGATCACGCGCTGGCCGTCCTCGAGCATCATGCCGCGCACGCCGCGCGCGTTGCGGCCCATCGGGCGCACGTCGTTCTCGTCGAAGCGCACCGCCTTGCCGCCGTCGGAGAACAGCATCACGTCGTGGCGGCCGTCGGTCAGGGCGGCACCAATCAGGTAGTCGCCCTCATCGAGGTCGACCGCGATGATGCCGGCCTTGCGCGGGTTGCTGAACTCGTCGAGCGCGGTCTTCTTCACCGTGCCACCGGCCGTGCCCATGAACACATAGTGATCGGCCGGGAAGCTGCGGAACTCGCCGGTGAGCGGCAGCACGACGTTGATCTTCTCGCCCTCGGCCAGCGGGAACATGTTGACGATGGGCTTGCCCCGCGAGCCGCGCGAGCCGCTGGGCACTTCCCACACCTTGAGCCAATACAGGCGCCCGCGGTTGGAGAAGCACAGGATCCAGTCGTGCGTGTTGGCGATGAAGAGCTGGTCGATCCAGTCGTCTTCCTTGGTGGCCGTGGCCTGCTTGCCGCGCCCGCCGCGCTTTTGCGAGCGGTATTCGTTGAGCGGCTGGCTCTTGATGTAGCCCGAGTGGCTGAGCGTGACCACCATGTCGGTGGGCGTGATCAGGTCCTCGGTGCCGAGGTCCTGCGCGTTGTGCTCGATCTGGCTGCGGCGTGCGCCGAGCTTGGTCTGGCCGAACTCCTGCTTCACCGCGGTGAGTTCGTCGCCGATGATGGTCGAGACGCGCTCGGGCCGGGCCAGGATGTCCAGCAGATCGTCGATCTCGGCCATCACGTCCTTGTATTCGGCCACGATCTTGTCCTGCTCCAGCCCGGTGAGGCGCTGCAGGCGCATTTGCAGGATTTCCTGCGCCTGCGTTTCCGAGAGCCGGTACAGGCCGTCGCCCTGCATGCCGAACGCGCGGTCCAGCCCGTCGGGGCGGTAGTCGTCGGCATTCACCGTGCCGCCGTCGGCCTTGGCGCGGGTGAGCATCTCGCGCACCAGCTGGCTGTCCCAGCTGCGGGTCATCAGCTCGGCCTTGGCCACCGGCGGCGTGGGCGATTCGCGGATGATGCGGATGAACTCGTCGATGTTGGCCAGCGCCACCGCCAGGCCTTCGAGCACGTGGCCGCGCTCGCGCGCCTTGCGCAGGTTGAAGATGGTGCGGCGGGTCACCACCTCGCGGCGGTGCTCCAGGAAGACGGTGACCAGATCCTTCAGGTTGCACAGGCGGGGCTGGCCGTCCACCAGCGCCACCATGTTGATGCCGAAGGTGTCCTGCAGCTGGGTCTGCTTGTACAGGTTGTTGAGCACCACCTCGGGCACTTCGCCGCGCTTGAGCTCGATCACCAGGCGCATGCCGGATTTGTCCGATTCGTCCTGGATGTGGCTGATGCCTTCGATCTTCTTCTCGTGTACCAGCTCGGCCATGCGCTCCTGCAGCGTCTTCTTGTTGACCTGGTAGGGCAGCTCGTCAACGATGATGGCCTGGCGCTGGCCGCGATCGATGTCTTCGAAGTGGCACTTGGCGCGCATCACCACACGCCCGCGACCGGTGCGGTAGCCGTCCTTCACGCCATTGATGCCGTAGATGATGCCGGCGGTGGGGAAGTCGGGCGCCGGAATGATCTCCATCAATTCGTCGATGGAGGCCTCGGGGTTCTTGAGCAGATGCAGGCACGCGTCCACCACCTCGTTGAGGTTGTGGGGCGGGATGTTGGTGGCCATGCCCACCGCGATGCCGGCGCTGCCGTTGACCAGCAGGTTGGGCAGGCGCGTGGGCAGCACCAGCGGCTCTTTCTCGCTGCCGTCGTAGTTCGGGCCGTAGTCGACGGTTTCCTTGTCGATGTCGGCGAGCATCTCGTGCGCGATCTTGGACAGGCGGATCTCGGTGTAGCGCATGGCCGCGGCGTTGTCGCCGTCGACCGAGCCGAAGTTGCCCTGGCCATCGACCAGCATATGGCGCAGCGAGAAATCCTGCGCCATGCGCACGATCGTGTCGTACACCGCCGAGTCGCCGTGCGGGTGGTACTTACCGATTACGTCGCCGACGATACGCGCCGACTTCTTGTAGGGGCGGTTCCAGTCGTTGTTGAGTTCGTGCATGGCGAAGAGCACGCGCCGGTGCACCGGCTTGAGGCCGTCCCGGGCATCGGGCAGCGCGCGCCCGACGATCACGCTCATCGCGTAATCGAGATAGCTCCTGCGCATCTCCTCTTCCAGACTGATCGGCAGGGTTTCTTTGGCGAATGAACTCATGGTGTGACTGGGCGGTTGACCGTCTGGAATGCAGCCGAAGATTTTACGGCGCGCCCGCGATGGGCCCGGAAGGCGTCATTTGTTGTTCATCGACAACGGATGGGCGCCGAGCCTTGTAGGCGAACGCCGCGTCCCGAGGTGCGGGCTGCCGTTGGTCGCGCTTGTGGCACAATGACTCGAGCGTTTTGGGCAGAAAGTTCCCCAATCGTCATCCATGTCACGCAGGTCGTCTGCGGCTTACCAAGAGGAAAACCATGAAAAAACTCAACCGAGTGGCAATGCTGTTTGCAACCGCCGCCATGGCAACGGCTGCTGGCGCCCAGACCATCGATAACTGGCGCAACGGCACCAGCGAGCTGGTGTGGAAGAACGGTACGAACGAACTCTGCTGGCGCGATGCCTCGTGGACCCCCGCGACCGCCGCCCAGGGTTGCGACGGCGCCATCGTGCCGCGCGCTGCTGCTCCGGCCCCGGCCCCCGCTGCCGCCCCGGCTCCGGCCCCCGCTGCTGCGCCGGCACGGGCCCCCGCGCCCGCCCCGGCCCCGGCTCCCGCCGCCACCAAGGTGACCTACGCCGCCGACGCCTTCTTCGACTTTGACAAGGCCGTCCTCAAGCCCGAAGGCAAAGCCAAGCTGGACGACCTGGCTGGCAAGGTTCAGGGCATCAACCTGGAAGTCGTGATCGCCGTGGGCCACACCGACTCCACCGGCGCAGCCGCTTACAACCAGTCCCTGTCGGTGCGCCGCGCCGAAGCCGTGAAGGCCTATCTGGTCAGCAAGGGCATCGAAAGCAACCGCATCTACACCGAAGGCAAGGGCCTGACCCAGCCGGTGGCCGACAACGCCACCCGCGAAGGCCGCGCGAAGAACCGTCGCGTGGAAGTCGAAGTGGTCGGTACCCGCAAGAACTGATCCGGTTCTCCGGCATCACAAGGAACCGCGCTCCGGCGCGGTTTTTTGTTGCCTTCGCATAATCGCGCCATGACCGCACACACCAACGCCGACCCTGCCGAGCTGGCGAAATTCTCCGAGCTGGCCCACCGCTGGTGGGACCCGCAAAGCGAGTTCCGCCCGCTGCACCAGATCAACCCCTTGCGCCTGGACTGGATCGACTCGCTGGTGGGGTTGTCGGGCAAGCGCGTGCTCGACGTTGGCTGTGGCGGCGGCATCCTCTCCGATTCCATGGCGCGCCGGGGCGCCGATGTGACCGGCATCGACCTGGCAACCAAGGCGCTCAAGGTGGCCCAATTGCACGCGCTTGAGGCAGCCACGCCGAACGTGCGCTATCTGGAAACCAGCGTGGAGGCCCTGGCCGCCGAACAGCCAGCCAGCTTCGACGTGGTGACCTGCATGGAGATGATCGAGCACGTGCCCGACCCGTCGTCGGTGGTGCGCGCCTGCTCCGCGCTGGTCAAGCCGGGAGGTTGGGTGTTCTTCTCCACCATCAACCGCAACCCCAAGGCATTCCTGTTTGCCATCGTGGGTGCGGAATACGTGCTGCGGCTGTTGCCGCGCGGCACCCACGAGTACGCGAAGTTCGTGCGTCCAGCGGAATTGGCCGCGCACTGCCGCGACAGTGGCCTGGCGCTCGATCACATGCGGGGCATGGAATACAACCCGCTCACCCAGCGCTACTGGCTCAGCGGCGATACCAGCGTCAACTACCTCGTGGCCACGCGCAAGGCGTGAAGATGGCGCCGCCGACCTTTCGCGGTGTGCGTGCGGTGCTGTTCGATCTGGACGGCACGCTGCTGGACAGCGCACCCGACCTGGGCGCTGCCGCCGAAGCCTTGCGCGCCGCCCGGGGCCTGGAACCCCTGCCGTTGCACGCCTACCGTGCGCACGCCGGCTCGGGCGCGCGCGGCATGCTGCGCGTGGCGTTCGACCTCACCCCGGAGCACGAGGCCTACGAAGCCTTGCGCGAGGAGTTTTTTGCGGCCTACGAAGCCTGCATGCTGACGCGTACCCGCGCGTTCGACGGTGTGGCCACCCTGTTGCAGCGCCTGCAGGACGGCCGCCTGGGCTGGGGCGTGGTCACCAACAAGTCGCAGCGCTTCACGCTGCCGATCGCGCGTGCCTTGCCCCTGTTCAACTCGGCCAGTGCCATCGTGTGCGGTGACACCACGCCGCACGCCAAGCCGCACCCCGCGCCCCTGCTGGAGGCCGCGCGCCGGCTCGGAACGGACCCCGCCGAGTGCATCTACGTGGGCGATGACCTGCGGGATATTCAGGCGGGCAGGGCGGCGGGCATGCGCACCGTGGCGGCCCGCTACGGCTACCTGGGGCCGGGCGCCGTGGTGGAGGCCTGGGAAGCCGATGCGGTGATCGATTCGCCGATCGAGGTCTTGAAACTGCTCGATCTGCCCTAAACTCCCCGGTCCTGGGGCTGCACCGGTTTCGACGTGGGTTCGGACACGCAGCAGGGCATGTCGAGGTTCTGTCACCTCGTTAAACCGCAGAAAAAAACTAACTGCAAACGACGAACGTTTCGCACTCGCCGCCTAAACACCGGTGAGCCTCGCAACAGCAGGCCGATGGGCTGGGCAAGGGGGTCGCAAGACCTCCCGGCTGCGAGGGCATTCACATCGGCTGGTTCCGCGCCGGGCAGCTTGGCGGGGAATGAGACTCAAGGCTGCTGGCTTGCCGGATAGCGTGCCGCTGCGCGATCCGGACGGCGAGACCCAAACCAGACGGCTACACATGTAGAACTGCGCGAAGAAGGCTTGCGGACGGGGGTTCAATTCCCCCCAGCTCCACCATCTTTCCCCTCGAAAAGCCGTCTGTCCCGGCAGACGATTCGAGATGTAACCGCTCGTCGTCCTCGCAAGGACGCCCGTCTAGCCGATTTTTCCCAGGGGCTGGCGGCGGAGAGCATCGGGGCATGTGGAATGCCCCTCCCTGTATGCGGCTTGAGTGTGCCGTGCCCCGCGCGCAGCGGGGCCTGACCCTGATCGAACTGATGGTCGGGGTCACGGTCCTGTCCATCTTGCTGCTGTTCGCCGTGCCGAGCTTCCAGGGGACCATCGCCCGCAGCCGCCTCACCTCATCGACCAACGACCTCGTGAGCGCCATGGCGCTCGCGCGCAGCGAGGCCATCCGGCGCGGCACCCGGGTGACCGTCTGCAAGACGGCCAATGGCACCGCCTGCACCACCAGCGGGGGCTGGCAGCAAGGCTGGCTCGTGTTCGCCGATCCGACCCGCGGCAGCGCAGCCGCCACGGTGGACGCCGGCGAAACCGTGATTGCGGTTGCCGGCGCGCGCCCGGGCAACATCAACGTCCTCGGCACCGCCAACTTCGCCAACTTCGTGTCCTTCGCGGCCGATGGAACGGTGCGGACCATGAACGGCACCTCCATGGCCGGCAGGCTGCGGGTGTGCAGCAATTCCGGCGCCCTGACCGATGCCACGCGGGCGCGCGAAGTCGACATCACGTCGGCCGGTCGCCTGGCCACCACCGTCGTCAACGTCACCAGCGCATGTGTTGCCCCAACATGATGACTTCCCGATTCCAGCGTCGACATGTTCCCTTGAGACAGGCGGGTGCCGGTCTCATCGAGGTTCTGGTGGCCGTGGTGGTGCTTGCCATCGGCCTGCTGGGCATGGCTGGCCTGCAGGCCAGTGCCCTGCGCGGCAACCAGAGCAGTTACGCCCGCAGCCAGGCGGTGATGCTCAGCTACTACATGCTCGACATGATGCGCGCCGACCGCAACCGGGCGGTGCTGGGCGACTACAACACCGACAACAACGCCACCCCGGGCGCCGTGCTGTCGCCGGTGTGCAACCCGGCCGATTTTTCGGCCAACACGCTGGCCGACAACACCCGGCAGGACTGGCTCACGGCCATCAAGACCGGGCTTGGCGATTCCGCGCAGACCTGTGGAGCGATCCGCTGCGCAGCCACGGGCGAATGCACCATCCAGATCACCTGGGACGACGAGCGTGCCGGCGGATCGGGGCAACAGCGTTTTGAAACCAGGAGCCGCCTGTGATGCGCCCGGCAGTCCCCCGCACGCCCCGCCACCAGGCGGGCTTCAGCCTGGTGGAGTTGATGATCGCCCTGGTGCTGGGGCTCATCCTGATCATCGGTGCGGCCAGCGTCTACGTCACCAACCAGCAGGCCGCGCGCACCAACGAGGGCCTGGCGCGCCTGCAGGAAAGCGGACGGATCGCCTTCGAGCTGATGTCGCGCGAGATGCGGCAGGCTGGCGGCAACGCCTGCGGGGCGACGCTGGTGGCCAACGTGCTCAACAACCCCTCGAACAATTGGTACACCGATTTCGACGCCGGGCCGGTCATCGGCTATGAGGGCAACGCGCCCGCGACGGGCATCGTGGCCACCGGCACCGCCGTGGGCCAGCGGGTGAACGGCACCGACGCCATCATGATCATGGGGCCCAACCCGGTCGACAATGCCACCATCGTCACGCACAACCCCACCGCGGCCGAGTTTTCATTGAACACTTCCAACCACGGCATCGCCGACGGCGACGTGGTGCTGGTCTGCGATTCGCAGTCCGCGGCCGTGACGCAGATCACCAACGCGCAGCCCGGCGTGAACGTGACCATCGTGCACAACACCGGCCTCGGCACGCCGGGCAACTGCACCAAGGGCCTGGGCTATCCCGTGCTCTGCACCACCAACGGCACGCCCAAGACCTTCGCGGGCGGCGGCATCGTGTCCAAGCTCAACCCCGGCTTCTGGTACATCGGCAACAACCCCCGGGGTGGCCGTTCGCTATACCGGGCCAGTTCAACCGCGCAGGTCGAGATCACAGACGGCGTGGTGGACATGCAGCTGCAGTACCTCACCCGCAACGCCACCTCGGGCAACCTCGCGCTGGACTGGGTCGACGGCAGCACCATCACCAACTGGTCCAACGCCGGCACGGAGCTGCCGGTGGCGGTGCGGGTTCAGCTCTCCCTGCAATCCCTGCAGAACGTCGGCACCGATCAACAAACCCTCAACCGGGTACAGGTGTACTCGGTGACGCTGCGAAACCGGGCGCTGTGATCATGAACGCTCTTTTCTCCACCCAGCCCCAGCCTTCGTCACGTTCGGCCCAACGTGGCGTCGTTCTCGTCGTGGCCCTCGTGTTGCTGGCCATCATGGCGCTGGTCGGCGTCAACGCCATGCGATCGGTGTCGCAGGAGGAGCGCATGGCCGCCCACACCTACGACCGCAACCTGTCGTTCCAGGCCGCCGAGTCGGCGCTGCGCGAGGCGGAGGCGGTGGTGGCCGCAAACAAGCCCATGCCCACGAGCTGCGCCAATGGCCTGTGCCCGGCCGCGGCACCTACCGATACACCGCGCTGGCTTGTTCCGAACTCCACCGACTGGCAGGCGGCCACCACCATCACCAGCGGTTCGATCGCCATCACCCCGCAATACATCGTCGAGTACCTGGGCAACACCTTCGAGTGTGAGCCCGGTTCGCCATCGACCAGCACCGACTGCAAACGCTATCGCATCACGGCGCGCAGCAACCCGGGCGCGGACCGCTCGGTCGTGATGCTCCAGTCCACCTTTGCCACCGATTGACCCGGCCCAGGCCCAGAACCGACACACAGGGAGTCGTTCCATGAATGCCCGATCACTGACCCTCGGATCGCTCAAGGCCGTGCTGGCCTTGTCGGCCTTGTGCGTGCAGGTTTTCACCGACGCGGTGGACGCCACAGCCGCACCGCTGTCCATCCCCTCGGTTCCGCTGGCGGCCACGCTCAACGCCAAACCCATGACCATGCTGATCGCTGGCCGCGATCACCGCTTGTTCTACGAGGCCTACAACGACGCGAGTGACGTGAACGGCGACGGCGTGCTGGATCTGCGCTTCAGCCCAAGCATCGAGTATTTCGGCCTGTTCGACACTGACGTGTGCTATCGCTACAACGGCAACGCGAACGCGAACGACAACGGCTCCACGAAGAATGCGGAGCAATTCGAGCCCGTTTCCCCGGCCAGCACCGACGGTTTACGCCGCTGCGTTGGCAGCAACCAGGGCACGCTGTGGTCTGGTAACTGGCTCAATTACGTCACCACCAGCCGCATCGACGCCTTGCGCAAGGTCTTGTATGGGGGTAGTCGCGATGTGGATGTGAACGGCAATACGGTGTTGCGACGGGCATATATCCCGCAGGACGCTCATAGCTGGGGCAAGGAGTACACCTCCACTGCGGTTGATGGCTATGACATCGCCGATTACACGCCGTTGAGCGCTCCTGTGAGCGAAACCAGCCCCAATGTGCGGCGCCACTTTTTCGGTAATCTGACTGCCACCAACGGGGTGAACTGCTCCACCTTATCGAATTGCAGCAGTCGTCCTCCACTGCTGCGCATTCGGGAGAACGTACTCAACCGACGTATCTGGGAATGGGCCTCAAAAGAGCGGCCGGTGCTGGATACCAGCCTGTCGAGCGGTAGCTTTCAGAGTGGGACGGATTACGACGAGCGTAACTTCGCGGTTCGCGCGCAGGTATGCGTGGTAGGTACCACCGGCAATCCGAGCTTCCTGAAGGATTGCAAGGCCTATCCGAATGGAAACTACAAGCCCATCGGCTTGCTCCACGAATATGGTGAGAGCGAAGCCATGTTGTTTGGCCTCATTACCGGCAGCTACGACCGGCACATGACGGGTGGCCGCCTGCGCAAGACGGTGTCCTCGTTTGCAAACGAGATCAACCTCAACACCGGCATTTTCAAGACGGGCAATGACGCGCCCATCGTCACTACCTTCAACAGTCTTCGCATCCGCGGCTTCAACCAGAGCAGCAGTTCGAACGAATACGCCTTCAGCGATCCCTATTCACGCTCGGCGGTGAGGCCCACCGAGGGCCAGTTCGTCGACTGGGGCAACCCCATCGGCGAGATGATGTACGAGGGTTTGCGCTACTTTGCCGGCGCCGGTGGGGCAGAACCCGCATTCGACAACGCGAGCGAAAGAACCATTGATGGTCAGGTGGGTTTGAGCAGTGCCACCTGGGACGATCCGTTCTCAAGCACCAGTGCTGCCAAGGCCCCGTACTGCGCGCGCCCCAACTTCCTGATCGTCTCGAACATCAACCCATCGTTCGATTCGGATGCCGTTCCCGGTGCTGCGGGTAGTTTCACCTCGAGCACCGTAAATCCCTTGCCGGCCACGATTTCTGCCTTGCCTGCCAATCTGACCGGCTTGAACGTGCGCACGGTGGCGAACGCCGTCACCGGCATCGAGGACAGGGTCATCGAATCCAGCATCACAGGCCGCTCCTTCTTCATCGGCCAAGTGGGCGGCACGGCGGACGACGCGCCGACGCCCAAGACGCTGAGCAGCGGCCTGGGCAACGCGCGTGGTCTCGCCCCCGACGAGCCAAGCAAGCAAGGCAGTTTCTATTCGGCAGCGCTGGCCTACTGGGCCAAGACCAATAACATCCGCCCGGACCTGACCGCCACCACGGGTACGGTAAATGTGAACATTGATAGTTACGTGGTGGCACTCAGTTCGCCGCTGCCCAACCTGGAAATTACGATTGGTGATCGCAAGGTTTCGTTGGTGCCTTTTGCCAAGTCCGTTGGCGGCTCCGGCATCAACGCCGGCAAGGGCAACTACCAGCCCACCAATCAGATCGTCGATTTCTACCTCGAGGAATACAACCCGGGGCAAACCAACGGCAACGGCTTCCGTGCTGTGTTCCAGATCAACTTCGAAGACGTCGAGCAGGGCGGCGACCATGATATGGACGCTATCGCCCGCTACACGATCGAGGTCGTGAACGGGGAGCTCCGTGTTCAGGTGGTGCCGACCTACCAAGCCGGTGGTATTCAGCAGAACATGGGCTTCGTGGTGTCAGGAGTGGTGCGTCCCGGCACCTCCACCTCGGCGGACGGGGTGTACCTGGTGGCGCGCGATGAGTCCACATCACCGGCCTACTTCCTCAACGTGCCCGGTGACCAGTGGGCGGGTTGGTGCGATCCACCGTCACCGGCGACACCTGCCAGTCGGGCAGGTTGCGGCAGCCTGCCCACCATCAACCAGGCTGCCAACACCTACCCCATCTACCGGTTCAGCCCGAACACGTCCGGCGCTGGCGCCGCCTCGCTGCTGAAGGATCCGCTGTGGTACGTCGCCAAGTACGGCGGCTACGTCAAGCAGGACGACACCACCAGTACGGGTGTCGGCCCCACCACCCAGGCCGAGTGGGACGCCTCGCCCGCCACGGCGACCAAGACCGGCGATGGCGTACCCGACAACTACTTCCTCGTGCAGAACCCGCTGAACCTGCGCGCTTCGTTGCGCCGCGCGCTGGAGAGCATCACCAACAACAGCGCCAGCGGCGGCAACATCATTGCCAACAGCACCCGCCTGGACTCCGACACCTACGTGTTCCAGGCCACCTTCAACAACAACCGCTGGGGCGGCAACTTGCTGGCGTACCGGGCCAACAGCAGCGGTGTGAGCGCGGTACCCGACTGGAACGCGGCGGACCGGTTGCCCAAGGACAGCAATGCTCTGCGCAAGATCTTCTACTGGTCTGACAACAACGGGGCCAACAAGGGGGACGAGTTCTTGTGGAACAACTTGTCCAATGCCGAAAAGGCACTGTTCGGGCCCAACGACGCGGTTCGTCAGTCGGTGGTGAACTACATCCGCGGCTCGGGGGCCAACGAGTTCACCCGCGGCGGCAATCTGCGCGATCGCAGTGCGACCACGGTGCTGGGGGACATTGCCCATTCGTCACCCGCCTTCAGCAAGGACAGCGAGGTGGTGTTCGTGGGCTCCAACGGCGGCATGTTGCACGCCTTCGCCACCAAGCCCTTGGTGGCCGGCGGCAACAGCATCCCGCCGGGCACCGAGCTGTTCGCCTACATCCCCAGTGCGGTGCTGCCCCGCCTGAAAAACCTGGCCGCAGTCGGCTATGACGTGGCGCACGAATATTTCGTGGACGGCGACGTGGCCGTCTCCGCGAAGATCAGCAACCGCAATTACTTGGTGGCCACCCTGGGTCGTGGCGGCAAGGGATTGTTCGGTCTGGATGTGACCGATCCGTATAACTTCAGCTCCAATGATGTGAAGTGGGAGTATTTCGAGAACAACTCCAGCGCCAATTCAGCCCTGGTGCCCGATCCGGACCTTGGTTTCATGCTGGGACGCCCAATCATCGGTACTGCCGAAGACGGAACACCGATCGCAATTGTGGGTAATGGTTACAACAGCACCAACGAATCGGCCGCGCTGTACGTGTTCAACCTGACCACCGGTCAGCGCATCCGCAAGCTGGTGGTGCCCACGGTTACGGTCGGCAGCAACGGCCTGGCCACGCCGGGCGTGTTCGACGCCAACAACAACGGCCGCATCGATACGGTGTACGGCGGTGATCTGTTTGGTCAGGTCTGGCGTTTTGATCTGAGCAGCACCAATGCGGCCAGCTGGTCGGTGTCCAACGGTGGTCTTCCTATCTTCACCGCACGCAGCCCCAGCGGCGCGCGCCAACCTATCACCGCACCGCTGTCGGTGGCGATCAACAGCGTGAGCGTTGATCCCAACTTCAACAAGCGCTTCGTGTTCTTCGGCACCGGCAGCTACTTCCAGTCGGGCGACCCGGCGAGCACCCAGGTGCAGACTTTCTACAGCATCGTGGACGACTCGGCCACACCGCACGACCAATCCTCCGTGGTGGCCACCCGTGCACCGCTCGCGCAGCGTGTCATGACGGCCACCGAGGTGTTCAGCGCCTTGCGCGACCCCAGCAAGCCCCAGTCAACCACCAATCCCTTGATCTCGCGCACCGTGCGCCGGCTCGACGCGGCATCGGCGGGTGACATGAACGGCAAGCTGGGTTGCTACGTCGACCTGCCGCAGACCGGTGAGCGCGTGGTCACCCGGGCGAACCTGTTCCGTCTGGCCGAACCCACATTGCTGTTCAGCTCCATCCTGCCCGAGACGCAGGACCAGTGTGTGCCCGGTGGCACCGGTTTGCTCAACGCCATCAACCCGTTCACCTGCGGCCGTCTGGCAAAGCCCTTCTTCGACCTCAACGACAGCGGCAGTTTCACCGACGACACGCTGTCGGGTGGGGCGTACGCCAGCTCCGTGCAGCTCAATGTGGGCATGCCGGGTGAGGCCGTGATCATCGGCAACCGTCTGGTGGTGGGCGGCTCTGCCGGCCGGGTGGCCGATATCCGCGTCAACACCGGCATCACACCGCTGCGTGGTCGCCTCTCGTGGCGTGAAATTGTCAGAGATTGAAGCCCAACATGAACCCCATGCACTCACCAATGCCGCCACGCGGCAAACCGGCCAGCCGCGGCTTCACGCTGATCGAACTGATGATCGTGGTGGCCATCGTCGCGATTCTTGCGGCAGTGGCTTATCCGAGCTACCTCACGCACGTGCAGAAGACGCGACGGGCCACGGCCACCGGCTGCCTGACCGAACTCGCGCAATGGATGGAGCGCAACTACACCACGTGCCTGCGTTACGACAAGACGGGTGCGGGTTGCGCCACCGATCTCGACAGCGCAGGGCTGCCAGCCTTGAGCTGCCGTGCCGATCTGGGCGCGGCTTACGCGTTCTCGTTCACGGCGAACCCGACCACGAGTGCGTACACCTTGCAGGCGGTGCCTGGCGGGGCACAAGCCAGCGATACGCGCTGCGGCACCCTCACGCTCACGCAGACGGGCGCCCGCGGCGCCGCGTCGAGTTCCGGTTGCTGGAACTGAGCCTCAGACGCTGCCTCAGGGCTGTTTGCCGTGCGTGGGTGGCGCCGGGCGCGGGCCACGCTGGTTGAGCCGGCGTCGGCGCTGCCAGCGCACTCGCAGGGACCACACCAGGCTCACCGCGGCGTAGGACAAAAACCCCGCCGCGGTGGCTACGATGCCCAGCCCCACCACGAGGGGCTTGCCCACCTCGCCGAACTTTTGCCACCAGCGCTTCAGCGCCTTGTCGGCGGGCTCCTGCTCACCGCTGCCCCCCGATTGCACTTTTGCCAGCGCAGCCGCCGCCTCCTCGGGGCTTGAGGTCCGTTGACCGAGCACCACTTGCCCGAGCCGGTAGGCGCCGTAATACACCGGCCCGAAGGTCACCGGGTTGGTGACCAGCGTGCTGGCGACGGCCACCGGCAGGTTAGCGCGGGCGAGCACGGCCAACGTGGCCGCAAAGGGAATCTGCGCCACCGGAATCAGCAAGCCGAAGAAGATGCCGATGGCCAGGCCGAGTGCGATGCCGCGCCGGCTGAAATGCCACAGCCGCGGTTGGTGGAGCAGTGGCCCCAGCCAGCGCAGCCAGCGGTTGTTGCGTATCGTCTCCGGCGTGGGCAGCCACGCCTTGAGGCGGTTCTTCATGATGGGGACAGGGCAGAGCGGAATGGGGAGTTGGACTGCGCGGATTGTGGCGCAGCCGCCAGTGACGTTCAGGGCCCGGCGAGAATGGGCGGATGAAACGACTTGAGGATCTGCTCTTCACCCAAGGGTTCGGCACCCGCCGCGTGTGCCGTGGCCTGGTGCAGCAGGGGCGGGTGGCGGTGGGCTCCCCCGCGCAGCCCTGCCTCGACCCGGACGCGCTGTTCGCGCCGCTGGGGTTTCGTTTCGAGGTTGAGGGCGTGCCCTGGGAGTGGCACGAGCGCGCCTACCTGATGTTGAACAAACCGCCTGGCTTCGAATGCTCGCAGCGGCCGTCCGCCCACCCGAGCATCTACACCTTGTTGCCCGCCCCGTTGCGTCAGCGTGGCGGCGGCGCGGCGGCCGGTGTGCAGGCCGTGGGGCGGCTCGATCAGGACACGACCGGCCTGCTGCTGCTATCGGACGACGGTGCGTTCATCCACCGGCTCACCTCCCCCCGTCATCACGTGCCCAAGGTGTACGAGGTCGGCTTGCGCCACCCCATGGCTTTGGAAGCATGTCAGCGGCTGCTTGAGGGCGTGGTGCTGGACGACGATCCACGTCCGGTGCGCGCGCGCTCGGCCGATCTGGTGAGCGAGCGCCACCTGCGCCTGGTGCTGGCCGAAGGCAAGTACCACCAGGTCAAGCGCATGGTGGCGGCGGTGGGTAACCGGGTGGAGACGCTGCACCGATCGGCCATTGGCGATCTGCGCTTGCCTGACGACCTGGCGCCGGGCGCCTGGCGTTGGCTCACGCGGGAAGAAGTGGAAGGCTTGCGCGCGGCGCGCACCGCCTGAAGCCCGGTGCGCCAGACACGCCGACTGCGGCCCTCAGGCGCTCAAAGCAGGTCGCCCTTGCGGCTGTCCAGCGGCATCAGGAAGGAGTTGTTGTCCTGCCACTGCGAATGGAAGTCGCTGCTGCGGGCGTCCGCGGGCACGCTGTTGGGCCAGTTCGACGACAAGGGGTTGAAGTCGCTGTTGGGGCGGCTGCTGCGCTGGCGGTTGATGGCGCTGCGCAGGTTGGTCTGGGCCGCGATGATGGCGCGCTCTTCCATCTCGCGTTCGCGCATGGCGCGGTTGAACTCGGATTCGCCCAGGAACTCCGCGCGGATCTCGGCCACGGTGGGCAGGCTGTTCGAGCGCACGACCCAGTAGGGCAGCCCGATCTGGCTGAGCAGCGAGTGTTTGAGCGCGCGCGTGCTGCGCGGAATGCCGGCCGGGCCGGGCACGTCCAGGCAGCCCACCACACGGCCGTCCGACTTGCAGACGGTGAAGGTGCAGTACACCCCGCCCAGCAGCTTGTACCAGTCGACGCCTTCTTCGCGCTGGCGCGGCAGCGTGAAGCGCGTCACCGGCAGCTTGATCATGACGTGGTGGTCGTAGAAGGCGCGGGCCAGCCAGTGCCAGACGCGGGCTTCCTCGCTGTTGGCCAGGGGGCGGGCGGCCAGGGGCCAGTGCTTGGGCAGGCGGCGACGCTGACGGGCCTGGCGTTCTGCCCAGGTGCGATGCAGCAGTGCACCCAGCGCCAGCAGGGCGGGCGCGAGTGCTGCAAGCAGCCAGGGTTGGTTCCAGTCGGTCATGGGTGTCGGCGGTTGGCCTAGTTGTATCAAAGTGTATAGATGCCGCCACGGAACGGGAGGGGTGTCAAGGGAAAAGCCGGCACTCGCGTGATTTCCTTGGGATTTGTTGCCCCCGGCTGTGGCGACCAGGCAGCGCAGGCGCCAACCGTCTCCGGGGCATTGTCCGTGGCGATGCGCGCCCTTCTATCCCCCAACTGCAGTAATTCACCCGTCAAATTGCGTGCTTTGTCACGAACTGCTGCAGCAGTTCGGTCAGTGCGTGCGGCTGGTCACGGTGCGGGCTGTGGCCGCAGTCGGGCAGGTCGTGCCGTTCGGCGTGTGGTGCTGCGCGCTGTATGGCGTCCAGCTGCGCCAGCGTGCCGTACTCGTCGTCCTTGCCCTGCACCAGTAGCAGAGGGCAGCGGATGGCGGCACATTCGCGCTCGATGTTGTAGCGACGAAATGCCTCGCTGAGCCAGACGTCGTTCCATTGCCAGAAAGCGTTGTCGACATCGCGGTGGTGGCGGGCGAGGCGTTGTCGCAGGCTGGCCGGGTTGTCCGGGTCCTGCAGGTAGGCGTCGCGTGCGCGCGCGATGGCCTCGACCGAGACGTCCTCGACGAAGACGTGGGGTGCGAGCACCGCGCATGCCTGCACCGGGTGCTCGCTGGCGTGCAGCAGCGCAATCGTCGCGCCGTCGGAATGGCCCACGAGCAACGGGCGCTGGATGCCGAGTTCGCGCAGCAGCGCGGGGAGCACATCCAGCGCCTCGCGATGCATGTAGTCGGGTTCGTGGCGACCGATGTGCCAGAAGCCCTGCATGCGCGGCTCGCCGCGCACGTCGGCGACCGGGTCGGACTGGCCGTAGCCGCGGCGCGAGTACAGCCAGCCCGTGCGCCCCGTGGCCTTGCACAGCGCCTCGGGCCACGACTGGCCGCGCTGTGTCCACAACGAGACGCTGCCCAACCCCTCGTGCAGGAAGACCAGCGGCGCCAGGGATTCGTCACCGGGGATGTGCGCGACCTCCAGCCGCACCCCGTGCACATTGATCAGGTTCATGAGCGCATCCTAGCGGGCGCGGGGGCACCGCCGTGCGGGTATTCTTCGAACCATGGGATCCATGTTCGACGCCTTCTGGCGTGCCGTCGCGTATTGCCTGCACCCCATGGTGATCGCACTGTCGCTGCTGCCGTTGCTGCTGATGGTGGTGCTCTCCTTCGGCCTGGGCTATTTCTTCTGGGACGGCGCGGTGGCCGCCGTTGCCGCCTGGTTCGAGGCTTTCGACCTCGTGCAGGCCCTGCTGGGCTGGCTGGAGCGCATCGGCCTGGGTGGCCTGCGCGCGGTGTTTGCGCCCCTCATCGTGCTGGTGCTCGCCACGCCCGTCATCGTTCTTGTGTGCCTGCTGCTGGTGGCCGTGTGCATGACGCCTTTCATGGTCGATCTCGTGGGCCGGCGGCGCTTCCCGCAACTGCAGAAGCTGCATGGGGGCTCCTGGCTGGTGGGCATCGTGTGGTCGCTCGGCTCCACGCTGCTGGCGGTGATTGCTCTGGTGCTGTCGATGCCGATGTGGCTGATCCCGCCTCTTGTGCTCATTCTTCCGCCCCTCATCTGGGGCTGGCTCACCTACCGCGTGTTCGCCTTCGATGCGCTCGCCAACCATGCCAGCGCGGACGAACGCCGCCAGCTCATGCGCGAGCACCGCAGCACCTTGCTGGCCATGGGTGTGCTTTGTGGCTACCTCGGCGCGGCGCCCAGCCTGCTGTGGGCGTCGGGAGCCATGTTCATTGCCCTCGCGCCGCTGCTGGTGCCGGTGGCCATCTGGATCTACACGCTGGTGTTTGCCTTCGCCTCGCTCTGGTTTGCCCACTACCTGCTGCATGCGCTGCAGCGCCTTCGGGCTTCGGTGATGGTTGAGGTGGTGGACCCGGCCGCCCCCGCGGCAACGCCCGCCGTGACCCCCCTGCCTTTGCCCGCAGGCCCGAGCAACCCATGAGCCGCGTGAACCCCGAATTCGGCCTGATCATCGTCGGCGACGAAATCCTTTCCGGCAAACGGCAGGACAAGCACCTGCCCAAGGTGGCCGAATTGCTTGCCGCGCGCGGACTGTCGCTCGCCTGGGCGCGCGTCGTGGGCGACGACCGTGCGCGCATCACCGCAGCCTTGCGCGAGGCCTTCGCCAGCACGGACGTCGTGTTCTGCTGCGGCGGCATCGGCGCCACGCCGGACGACCACACCCGCCAGTGCGCCGCCGCCGCGCTCGGCGTGGAGCTCGCGCTGCACCCCGAGGCCGCGCGCCTGATCGAGCAGCGCATGCGCGACATCGCCGCCGAACAGGGTGTGCCGTTCGAGCCCGAGCGACCGGACAACGTGCACCGCTACAACATGGGTGTGTTTCCCGTGGGCGCGGCCATCGTTCCCAACCCGTACAACAAGATTCCCGGTTTCAGCTGCACGGGCCCGGGCGGGGCGGCGGTGCATTTCGTGCCCGGGTTTCCCGTCATGGCCTGGCCCATGATCGAGTGGCTGCTCGATGAGCGCTACGCCCACCTGCAGCAGGCCAACGCCTGGCAGGAGCGTTCGGTGATCGTCATGGGCGCCATGGAGGCGGCACTCACGCCCCTGATGGAAAGCATCGAGGCGAGCCACGCGGTCAAGGTGTTCAGCCTGCCCAGCGTGGACCATCCCACCTACGGGCGCCACATCGAGCTCGGCGTCAAGGGGTCTGTGGGTGCGGTAGGTGAGGCCTTCGAGGCCTTGCTGCAAGGGCTGCGCTCCCGCGGGGTCCAGCTGGGCCCTGAATTGGTGCGCTGACGCAATGCACTGAAATAGGGCATATAAGCCCTGATATGGTGCGTTTGCTGCCCAACCACTCGTCGCGCTTTCGGTTGATGCGCCATCCGGTGGCGGGGTGAACCGTTCTGGCGCATGAACGCAGCGCCATAATCACCGCTTCGCCCTTTCACGGGCGAGCGCCGGTGCACGATGGCATGAAACCTGCTTTCCTCCCCACCGTCATTTCCCCTTTTCCACCCTTCCAGAGACACAGGAGCATTTGATGGCCAAGACCGTCGCAGACGTGATGCAGATGGTGAAGGACAACGAAGTCAAGTTCGTTGATTTCCGCTTCACCGATACCCGCGGCAAGGAGCAGCACGTCACCGTGCCGATTTCGGCTTTTGGCGAGGACAAGTTCACCTCCGGCCACGCTTTCGACGGCTCGTCCATCGCCGGCTGGAAGGGCATCGAGGCGTCGGACATGCAGCTCATGCCCGACCCGAACACCGCCAACATCGACCCGTTCTTCGAAGAGACCACGCTGTACCTGCAGTGCGACGTGGTCGAACCCAGCGACGGCAAGGCCTACGACCGCGATCCGCGCTCGATCGCCAAGCGCGCCGAGGCCTACCTGAAGGCTTCCGGTCTGGGCGACACCGCTTACTTCGGGCCGGAGCCCGAGTTCTTCATCTTCGACGGCGTGCGCTGGAGCAACGAGCCCGGCAACGTGATGTTCGCCATCGAAGAATACGAAGCCCCCTGGAACAGCGGCAAACAACTCGAAGGCGGCAACCGCGGGCACCGTCCCACCACCAAGGGCGGCTACTTTCCCGTGCCCCCGGTCGACAGCACGCAGGACATGCGTGCCGAGATGTCCCTGATCCTCGAGTCGCTGGGCATCCCGGTCGAGGTGTTCCACCACGAGGTGGCGGGCGCCGGCCAGAACGAGATCGGCACCAAGTTCAGCACGCTCGTCGAGCGCGCCGACTGGACCCAGGTCCTCAAGTACGTGGTGTGGAACGTGGCCAACGCCTACGGCAAGACGGCCACCTTCATGCCCAAGCCCTACGCTGGCGACAACGGCTCCGGCATGCACGTGCACCAGTCGATCTGGAAGGACGGCAAGAACCTGTTCGCCGGTGACGGGTACGCCGGCCTGAGCGATTTCGCGCTGTACTACATCGGCGGCATCATCAAGCACGCCCGCGCGCTCAACGCCATCACCAACCCGGGCACCAACAGCTACAAGCGCCTGGTGCCTGGCTTCGAAGCCCCGGTGAAGCTGGCCTACAGCTCGCGCAACCGCTCGGCCTCCATCCGCATCCCGTACGTGGCCAACCCCAAGGGCCGCCGCATCGAGGCGCGTTTCCCCGATCCTTCGGCCAACCCTTATCTGTGCTTCTCGGCCCTCATGATGGCCGGCCTGGACGGCGTGGAGAACAAGATCCACCCCGGCGAAGCCGCCACCAAGGACCTGTACCACCTGCCGCCCGAAGAGGACGCGAAGATCCCGACCGTGTGCCACAGCCTCGACCAAGCGCTGGAGTACCTCGACAAGGACCGCGCCTTCCTGACCAAGGGCGGTGTGTTCACCGACTCCATGCTCGACGCCTACATCGAGCTCAAGATGGGCGAAGTGACGCGCTTTCGCATGGCGCCGCACCCGGTCGAGTACGACATGTACTACAGCCTGTGATGCGGCCCACCCGCACGCGCGGGTGCTGCCAATGCAGAGGGACGGCTCCGGCCGTCCCTTTTTTTTCGGCGCACGTCGCTGCGGGATCGCCCTGGGCACTTTCAAGCGCTGTTTGGGTCATACTGCCGCGCAAAATACCATCTGGAGGTCCTCTCTTGTCCGCACGCACGTCCCGTCCGATCCGACGCCTGCTGCCTTTGTTGGCGCTGGCGGCCGCTGCCTCGGCACAGGCCCAGGATGCCATCTACCGTTGCGGCAACGAGTACACGAACAACGCGGCCGTGGCCAAGCAGCGTGGCTGCACGCCGCTGCAGGGTGGCAACATCACCATCATCGAAGGCACGCGCCCGGCGGTTGCCTCGCCATCGCCCGCTGCCGCGCCGCGCCCCGGCAACGCCCCGCGCGTGGACAGCGCCGCCCAGCACCAGCGCGATGCCGACGCACGCGCCACGCTGGAGGCCGAATTGCGCAAGGCCGAGCAGCGCCTGGCCGATGCCCAGAAGGCCTATGCCAACGGCGAGCCGGAAAAGCAAGGCATCGAGAGCCGCAATTACCAGCGCTACCTCGATCGCGTGGCCGAGCTCAAGGACGCTGTCACCCGCGCCGAGAACGACGTCGCCGGCATCCGCCGCGAATTGCAGCGCCTCGCCAACTGAACGCGGCGCGCGCGCTGTCGCTCGCCCCCGGTGGCGCACCGCTTGCCCCGGCGCTTGTCGCACAATGGGCAGCTTGAACAAGCCCGACACCTTCTCCCTGCTGAACCTGGTCACCCGGCGCGGCACTGATCGCGGGGCCACACGCCCGAACGTGTCCGCGCTGGCGCGCTTTCAGGCGCTGGATCTGCTGGCCACGCTGGTGGCGGTGGTCGACGCCGACGGCCAGGTGCTCTACGCCAACGCAGCGCTTGAGGACGCATTGGGCATATCCCGCCGCAGCATCGCCAGCGCGCGCCTGCAGGATTGCTTCAGCGAACCCGTGTTGCTCGACAACGCCCTGCAGGGTGCGCGCAGCAACGAGTTCGCGGCACTGCGTTACGACGCCTTCCTGCGCCGGCTCAACCACGACCCGCTGCCGGTGCACGTGGTGGTGGCGCAGACCGAGCAGACCGGCGAGGTGGTCGTGGAAATGCTGCCGCTGGAGCAGCAGACCCGCCAGGAGCGCGAGGAACGCCTGCTCGACCAGGCGCAGGCCAACAAGGAGCTGATCCGCAACCTGGCGCACGAGATCAAGAACCCGCTGGGTGGCATCCGTGGGGCGGCGCAACTTCTGCAGATGGAGCTGCAGAGCAAGGAGCTGATCGAGTACACCCAGGTCATCGTGCACGAGGCCGACCGTCTGCAATCGTTGGTCGATCGCCTGCTCGCCCCGCACCGCCGCCCGCACGTGGTGGGCGATGTCAACATCCACGAGGTCTGCGAGCGCGTTCGTGCGCTCATCGTGGCCGAGTTCCCCAAGGGGCTGAAGGTGGTGCGCGACTACGACACCTCCATCCCCGAATTCCGCGGCGACCGCGAGCAGTTGATCCAGGCGGTGCTCAACATCGCCCACAACGCGGCGTTGGCCCTGGCAGAGCGCATCGAGGCGGGCGACGCGCGCATCACGCTCAAGACGCGGGTGGGGCGCCAGGTCACCTTCGGCAAACAGCGCTATCGGTTGGCACTGGAATTGCATGTCATCGACAACGGGCCCGGCGTGCCGGACTCGATCAAGGACCGCATCTTTTTCCCGCTGGTGTCGGGGCGCGATGGCGGCTCCGGCCTGGGGCTGACGCTGGCGCAAACCTTCGTGCAGCAACACCATGGCCTGATCGAGTGCGAGAGCGAGCCGGGTCACACGGACTTCAAGATCCTGATCCCGTTGCCTTGACCGATCCTCACACCGCACGCCGCGCCACCTGAAGGGACGACCGTTACATGAAGCCGATCTGGATAGTGGATGACGACCAGTCCATCCGCTTCGTGCTCGAGAAGGCTTTGCTCCGCGAGAACCTGCCCACGCGCAGTTTCACCAACGCCACCGACGTCCTCAAGGCGCTGACCGATGCGCCCGACAGCGAAGGCCCGCAGATTCTGGTGAGCGACATCCGCATGCCGGGTGGCTCGGGCCTGGATCTGCTGGAGAAAGTCAAGCAGCGCTATCCGGCGCTGCCCGTCATCATCATGACGGCCTTCTCCGACCTCGACAGCGCGGTCTCGGCCTTTCAGGGCGGCGCCTTCGAGTACCTGCCCAAGCCGTTCGACCTCACCAAGGCGGTGGAGCTGATTCGACGCGCGGTCGACGAGAGCCAGCGCGAGGAAGTCTCCGAAGAGCGCTTGAGTGCGGTGCCCGAGATGCTGGGCCAGGCGCCGGCCATGCAGGACGTGTTTCGCGCCATCGGGCGCCTGAGTCAGAGCCAGGTCACGGTGCTGATCACCGGCGAGTCGGGTTCGGGCAAGGAGCTCGTGGCGCGTGCGCTGCACAAGCACTCACCGCGCGCCAGTGGCCCGTTCGTGGCCATCAACACCGCCGCCATTCCGAAGGACCTGCTGGAGAGCGAACTCTTCGGTCATGAGCGAGGTGCCTTCACCGGTGCGCAAACCATGCGCCGCGGCCGCTTCGAGCAGGCCGACGGCGGCACGCTGTTTCTCGACGAGATCGGCGACATGCCGTTCGATCTGCAGACCCGCCTGCTGCGCGTGCTCTCGGATGGGCACTTCTATCGCGTGGGTGGTCACAGCGCGGTGCGTGCCAACGTGCGCGTGATCGCTGCCACCCACCAGAACCTGGAGCAGCGCGTCAAGGAAGGCGTGTTCCGCGAGGATTTGTTCCACCGCCTCAACGTCATTCGTCTGCGTCTGCCTGCGCTGCGCGAGCGCCGCGAGGACGTGCCCATGCTCACGCGCTTCTTCCTGCAGCAAAGCGCCCGGCAGCTCGGCGTGGAGCCCAAGCGCATTTCCGATGCAGCGCTACGGCTGCTGGGTACCTTCGATTTCCCGGGCAACGTGCGCCAGCTTGAAAACGTGTGCCACTGGCTCACCGTGATGGCGCCGGCCCAGGTGATCGAGGTCAAGGACCTGCCGCCCGAGGTGCTGGGTGCCGTGGGCGGTGCCGAAGCCGCGGCTGCCGTCGCCACGGTGGTGCCGCCAGCGTGGGCTCCCGCACCCGCACCTGCCTCAGGGTTTGCTGAGGTGGCGGCGCCCTCGGCGACCGCGTCCGAGATGCCGACGCGTTCGGTGGCTGCTCCCACCTCAGCGCCGCCCGAGGCGATCGGCTCAAGTCCTTCTTGGGAAGCCGGCCTGCAGGCCGAGGCCCTGGCCTTGCTGGAGACCGGCCGCACCGACGTTTGGGACGTGCTCACGCGCCGCTTCGAAACCCGCCTGATCCAGACCGCGCTGGCCAACACGCGCGGGCGGCGTATCGAAGCGGCTCACAAGCTCGGCATCGGCCGCAACACCATCACGCGCAAGATTCAGGAACTGGGAATGGAGTGAGGGCCCCGGGTGCTCACGCGAGCGTGAGCACCACCGGCGCGTGATCGCTCGGGCGTTCGTTCTTGCGCGGCGCCTTGTCCACCGCACAGGCGCTGGCGCGGGCTTTTACCGCATCGCTCACGAGGATGTGATCGATCCGCAGGCCGCGGTTGCGGCGGAACGCCAGGTCGCGGTAGTCCCACCACGAGTAGTTCTTTTCGGGCTGCGGGAACAGGCGCACGCTGTCGGTGAGCCCCAGGCCGATCAGGCCCTGCAGCTTCTCGCGTTCCTCGGTCGTGCAATGGATGGTCTCGCGCAGGCCCACCGGATCCCACACGTCAAGGTCGTCGAAGGTGATGTTGTAGTCGCCCAGGAGCACCAGCGCCGGGTGCGCCGCCATTTCCGCGCGAACCCACTCGCGCAGCGCGTCGAGCCAGCGCATCTTGTAGGCGAACTTCTCGCTGCCGGGTTCCTGCCCGTTGGGGAAGTAGGCGCCGATCACGCGGATGCCGTCCACCGTGCCCGCGATCACGCGCGACTGCTCGTCCTCGAAGCCCGGGATGTTCTTCACCACATCAGCCACCGGTGCCTTGGTGATGAGGGCCACACCGTTGTAGGTCTTCTGTCCGAACCACTGCGCCTGGTAGCCCGCGTCGGCAAAGGCCTGCGCGGGAAATTTGTCGTCGGTGAGCTTGAGCTCCTGCAGCGCGAGCACGTCCACGGGGTGGGCGGCCAGCCAGTCGAGCACCTGCGGCAGGCGCACCGCCAGGGAGTTGATGTTCCAGGTGGCCAGTTGCATGATCAGTCCTTGCGTTCGAAGGTCACGAAGGCAAACGGCAGGCCGTTGCCCGCGGTGTGGGCCTCGTGCGCGGTCTCGCTCCAATCGGGACCGAGCGTGGGGGCAAACGCATCGCCCTCGAAGTCGCGCGCGATCTCCGTCACCACCACGCGCCGCGCGTGGGGCAGTGCCTGGCGGTAGACCTCAGCCCCGCCAATCACCCAGGCCTCTGCCGCGTCGCCGCAAGCGGCCACCGCCTCGGCCACCGAGCCCGCGCGCTGCGCGCCCTCGGCCTGCCAGCGGCTGTCGCGGGTCAGCACGATATTGCGCCGCCCGGGCAGCGGGCGAAAGCGCGGGGGCAGCGAGTCCCACGTCTTGCGGCCCATGATCACCGGGCTGCCGAGCGTGGTGCGCTTGAAGTGGGCCAGGTCTTCCGGCAGGTGCCAGGGCAGGGCGTTGTCCTTGCCGATGACGCCGTTGGCCGCGCGCGCGTAGATGAGGTTGAGGCGGGTCATGACCGTCATTGTGCGGCGGGCACCTCAGGTCGAGAGCGCGCCGGCCACAGCACGCTGGCGATGGCGATCATCACGAACACGATGGCCAGCCAATCCTGCCAGTGCGGAATTTCGCCCACGATGAAGGTGGCCGACAGGGTGCCCACCAGCGGAATCGCCATCACGCTCATGGCACTGGTGGCAGGCGGCAGGTGCCGCGCCAGCCCGAACCAGATGAGCTGGGCCACGCCGTAGTTGATCAACACGCCGTAGGCCAGCGCCAGCCACATGGGAACGCTGAAGCGCTGCGGTGCGGGCACGGGCTCGATCGCGATGGCCAGCACCCACAGCACCGCGCTGCCCAGCAGGAGCATCCACACCGTGACCGCCATGGCCGAGAGCTGGAAATGCGCGCGCTTGAAGGTGAGCGTGCCCAGGCCCCAGCAGGCAGCGGCGCCCAGCATCCACGCAATGCCCGCGGGCCGCCCGCTCAGGCTCTGCAGCTCGTGCCACAGGAGCAGGCCGATGGCGATGCCAGCGGCCGCCACGGCCAGCCGCACGCGCGGCGTGATGCGTTCGCCGAAGAAGGCCGCGCCCAGCAGCACGGTGAAGATCGGCATGGTGAAGCCGATGATGGCTGCGCGGCCCGAGGCGAGTTCCTGCACGCCGAAGATGGACAGCGTGTGCCAGCCCAGCACGTTGGGCAACCCCAGCCAGGTGATCGTGAGCCACTCGCGCCCCTGCGGCCACATGCGCTCGCCATGGCGCTGCACGTAGACGAACAGCCAAGCCGCGCCGAGGAACATGGTGCTGGCCCGGAAGTACAGGGGCGTGAGCTCCTGCAGCGAGAGCTTCATCATGGGCCAGTTCACGCCCCACATGAGCGTGAGGCCCACCAGGGCCCAGAGTTGTCGGCGGCTGAGCATGCGCCGATCAGACCGCGACCGGGGCCTTGATCACCGGGTGGTGCTGGTAGTCCACGATTTCGAAGTCGTCGAGCTCGTAGTCGAAGATCGAGGCCGGGCGGCGCTTGATGTTCAGCGTGGGGTAGGGGTAGGGCGTGCGCGACAGCTGCAGTTGCACCTGTTCGCGGTGGTTGCTGTAGATGTGGCAATCGCCACCGGTCCAGATGAACTCGCCGACCTGCAGGTCGCACTGCTGCGCGAGCATGTGGGTGAGCAGGGCGTAGCTGGCGATGTTGAACGGCACGCCGAGGAAGATGTCGGCGCTGCGCTGGTAGAGCTGGCAGCTGAGCTTGCCGTCGGCCACGTAGAACTGGAAGAACGCGTGACAGGGCATCAGCGCCATCTTGTTCAGGTCGGCCACGTTCCAGGCGCTCACGATGATGCGGCGCGAGTCCGGGTTGGTCTTGAGCTGCTTCACCACCTCGGCGATCTGGTCAATGTGGCCGCCATCGGGCGTGGGCCAGCTTCGCCATTGCACGCCGTAGACCGGGCCCAGGTCGCCGTCCTCGCGCGCCCATTCGTCCCAGATCGTACAGCCGCGCTCCTGCAGCCATTTCACGTTGCTGTCGCCGCGCAGGAACCACAGCAGCTCCACGATGATGGCCTTGGTGAACACCTTCTTGGTGGTCACGAGCGGAAAACCTTCGTTGAGGTCGAAGCGCATCTGGTGGCCAAACACGCTCACGGTGCCGGTGCCGGTGCGGTCCGTCTTGGGCACGCCCGTGGTGAACACGTGGCGCATGAAATCTTCGTACTGGGAGCGGACAGGGCGGGCGGCGTTCATGGGCCGGCATTTTGCCTTGCCGGCGATGGCCGCGCTGCTCAGGGTGCGCGCGAGACCTGATGGCGCAGCAGGGGCGAGGGTTCGGTGAGCCGCTCGTCGAACGGGTGCTCGGTGAGCGCGTAGTAGCGCTGGATGCGTTGTACGTACTCGCGCGTTTCGGCGTAAGGCGGTACGCCGCCGTGTTTGTCCACCGCGCCTTCGCCGGCGTTGTAGGCCGCCACCGCCAGCGGCACCTGGCCGCGGAAGTAGGAGAGCAGCCAGCGCAGGTAGGACATGCCGCCGCGGATGTTCTGCTCGGCGTCAAAGGGCTTGCGCACCGCAAAGCGTGCCGCGGTCTCGGGAATGAGTTGCATCAGGCCCTGTGCGTTCTTGTCGGAAACCGCGTTCACGTCGAAGTTGGATTCGGCACGGATCACCGCATAGACCAGACCGGGCTCGAGCCCGAATCGGGGTGCGAGCTTGTAGACGATCTTCATGATGCGCTGCTGCTCGGGCGTGTCCACATGCGCGCGGTAGGCGGTGGACAGGGCGAGCTTCTCATCCGCCAGGCGCTTGCGTTCGGCTTGCTCGGCAGCGGCACGCGCCTGGCGCTCCTCGGCCTCGCGCACGCACTCGGGTTTGTCGGCCGACACACCCAGGCGCTGGAACATGGCCTCTGCCTTCACATCGCCCAGCAGGGCAGCGCGGGCAAACCAGTGGGCAGCCAGGCCATCGTGGCGCGGCACGCCGCGGCCGTTGGCGTGCATCCAGCCCAGGTTGTACGCAGAGATCGCGTCGCCGGCGAGCGCGGCCTGGCAGTACAGACGCATGGCCTCGGTGGCGTCACGGCGCACGCCTTCGCCATGCTCGAACGCAATCGCCTGTTCGCGCCAGGCCTGGCGCTGCGAGGCGTCGGCCGCGTGCGCTGCGCCCGCGAGCATGCCCAGGGCCAGCAGGCCGATGCGCAACGGCGTCGTCGGGTTCATGGGGTCAGAACGCGTCCAGGGTTGAGGCGGTTGTGCGGGTCCAGCGCCTGCTTGATGCGGCGCATCAGCGCCAGCGCGACCGGGTCCTTGAAGTGGGTGAGGTGCTCCGCCTTCAGGCTGCCCACGCCGTGCTCCGCGCTGATCGAGCCATGGTAGCGAGCCACCGCCTCGAACACCAGTTGATTCACGCGCGATTCCTGCTCCAGCAGGAACTTTTTGGCATCGCCGCCGGCTGGCGCCTGCACGTTGTAGTGCAGGTTGCCGTCGCCCAGGTGGCCGAAATTCACCAGCCGCACGCCCGCAATCTCGCGCTGCAGCAAGGCGTCGGTCTCGTCGCAGAAGGCCGGGATGCGCGAGACCGGGATGCTGATGTCGTGCTTGATGTTCAGGCCTTCCTGCGCTTGCGCCAGCGGAATGCTCTCGCGGATGTGCCACAGCGCGTGCGCCTGGGCGATGGATTCGGCCACCACCGCGTCGCTCACCAGACCTTGTTCCATGGCCGCTTCGAGCAGGCCTTCGAACTGGGCGCGGGCGTGGTCTTCACCCTCGCTGTCGCTGTTCTCCAGCAGCACGCAGTAGGGCGAATCCTTCCACAACGGCACGCGCAGCTGCGGCATGTGCCGATCGACCAGCGAGAGGGCGAACTGCCCCATCACCTCGAAACCCGTGAGCCCGGCCGCCAGGCGCTGCTGCGCCAGGCCTAGCAGTTCCACGGCGGCCTGCAGCGTGGGCACGGCGGCCCAGGCGGTGAGCGTGGCCGCCGGCTGCGGATAGAGCTTGAGCGTGGCCGCGGTGATGATGCCCAGCGTGCCTTCGCTGCCCACGAACAGGTCGCGCAGGTCGTAGCCGGTGTTGTCCTTGCGCAGGCCGGAGAGGCCGTGCCAAACCTCGCCGTCGGGCGTGACCACCTCCAGGCCCAGGCACAGGTCGCGCGCGTTGCCATAGCGCAGCACCTGCGTGCCGCCCGCGTTGGTGGCCAGGTTGCCGCCGATGGTGCAACTGCCCTCGGCGGCCAGGCTCAGCGGGAACAGCAGGCCCTCGGCCTCGGCTGCCTGCTGCACGGCCTGCAGCACGCAGCCGGCTTCCACCGTCATGGTGAGGTTGGCGCGGTCGATACCGCGCACCGTGTTCATGCGCTGCAGGCTCAACACCACCTGCGTGCCGGAATCGTCGGGCACCGAGCCCACCACCAGCCCGGTGTTGCCGCCTTGCGGGACCAGGCTCGCGCCGTGCGCTGCGCAGGCCCGCACCACAGCCGCCACCTCGGGTGTGCTGGCGGGGCGCACCACCGCCAGCGCGTGGCCGTGGGCACGCTGGCGCCAGTCGCGCTCCCAGGCGGCGAGGTCATGGGTGTCGCGCGTGAGCACGTGGCCATGGCCAACCGCGTCGCGCAGGGCCTGGAGCAGCGCGGCCCGGTTCATGGCTTGCGCGCCACCGCACGTTCGGCGGCGGCGTTGGCAGCGGCCACGTCGGCCGCCACGGCATCGGCGCCGGCGGCGCGCAGGCGCAGGCGCACGTGCAGCGCGCAGGCCACGAACAGCGCCACGCACAGCAGCGTCTGCAGCACCGCCATCAGCGTGGACATGCCGCTCTCGCCGCTGGTGGCGCGCACCACGCCCTCGGTGAAGTACAGCCACACCAGCAGGCTCACCCAGCGGTAGGTGTACATGCGGTTCTTCAGCAGCCCGGCCAGCGGCACCGCCAGCGGCAGCACCTTGATGGCCCACCAGGAGCCGCCTTCGCGCAGCGGCGCGAGCCAGAGCTCCCACGCCAGGCCGACCACGATCAGGCCGACCAGGCTGGCCACGGCCAGCTGCCGCGTCAGGGCCACGCGCGAGGCCGTTTCAGCCGTGCTGGCCGTATCTGCAGAAGGGTGGGACATGCGCTCGGGCCGGAAAAAGGAGGCTGGCATGATATCGGGATGACCTTGTCCGAGCGGCTTGAAGCCCTGTCCGAATTCGCGCGCCACTTCTGGCGCGGCGTGCTCGATTTCCCCTGGCAGACCACCGCGCTCACGCTGCGCGAACGCTTCCGTGAAGACCGCCTGGGCATCACCGCCAGCAGCCTGACTTTCACCACCACCATCTCGCTGGTGCCCCTTTTCACGGTGGCGCTGGCCATCTTCAGCGCCTTCCCGATGTTCGAGCGGCTGCAGCGCACCCTGCAGCGCAGCCTGGTGGAAAGTCTGGTGCCCGAGAGCATCGCGCGCCCGGTGCTGCTCTACCTGAACCAGTTCGCGGCCAAGGCCGCCCAGATGGGCTGGGCCGGCGCGCTGGTGCTGTTGATCACGGCACTGGCGCTCATCCTCACCATCGACCGCAAACTCAACGACATCTGGCGCGTGCGCCAGCCACGGCCGATCACGCAGCGCATCCTCGTGTACTGGGCCGTACTCACGCTCGGGCCGCTGTTGCTGGCCGGCAGCGTGGCCGCAACCAGCTATGCCGTGGGCAGCCCGCGCGACCTGGCCGCGTTGCCCGCGCCGCTGCGCTTGCTGCTCGATTCCCTGCAACTGATCATGGTGACCGGCGGGCTGGCTGCGCTTTACCGCTACGTGCCCAACACACGCGTGCGCTGGAGCCACGCGCTGGTGGGTGGTTTCTTTGCGGCGGTGGCGCTGGAGGTGGCCAAGGGCGTGCTGGCCTGGTACCTCAAGCAGGTGCCCACCTTCTCGATGCTCTACGGCACCTTCGCCACCGCGCCGATCCTGCTGGTGTGGATCTACCTGGCCTGGGTGATCGTGCTGCTGGGCGCGGTGATCGCGGCCTACCTGCCCAGCCTGCTGGCCGGCGTGGCGCGCCGCGGTGATGCGCCGGGCTGGTCGTTCCAGCTGGCGCTGGAGGTGCTGGCGCAACTGCACGCCGCGCGCGCCGCCGTTCCCAAGGGCCAGAGCCTGGAGGCACTGGCCACCGCCTTGCGCGTGGAGGCGTTGCAACTGGAGGAGCCCGTCGCGGCGCTGGTGGCGCTGGACTGGCTGGGGCGGCTCGACGAGGAGGGCGAGCGCTATGTGCTCCTCATCGACCCGGCGCAGACCGCGCTGGGCCCGCTGATGGAGCGGTTGCTGCTGTCGCGTCAGAGCGCCACGGCACGGCTGTGGGAGCGCAGCCACTGGGCGGGCATGACAGTGGACGAAGCGCTGCCCGAACCGCTCAGCCTGCGCTGAACGGTGCCGCCAGAAATCCTCGAAAGCGCGCTCGTCCGCCGCGCGTGGGCGCTGCCGTGAGCCGGTAGCCCGGGAAGCGACGCAGGAATCGGCCGATGGCGATGCGGCCTTCCAGGCGCGCCAGGCTCAAGCCCGCGCACTGGTGGATGCCGAAGCCGAAAGCCAGGTGCTTGTTCGGCTCGCGCGCGATGTCCAGCGTCTCGGGGTCGGGGAACTGCGCCGGGTCGCGGTTGGCGGCGCCGATGCACAGCGTGACCAGCGTGCCGGCGGGCAGGTCGAGATCGCCGATGCGCACGTCCTTGATGGCGCGGCGGTTGCCGAGCTGGTTGGACGACTCGTAGCGCAGGAACTCGTCGACCGCGCGGTCGAGCACGGCCACCTCGTCGCCCGTGTTCATGCGCTCCAGCAGTTGCGTGCGCACGCTGGGGAATTCCTGCAACGCCACCAGCGCGTTGCCGATCAGGTTGGTGGTGGTCTCGTGGCCCGCGTTGAGCAGGAAGATGCAGTTCTGCAGCAGCTCGACTTCGCTCAATTGCTCGCCATCGGCCTCGCCCTGGATCAGGCGCGTGAGCACGTCGCGCTCCGGGTCGAGTGGCGCCAGCCGGCGCGCGGCCACCAGCGTGCGCAGGTAGTCGCACATCTCGGTGACGGCGTGGTGGCCGCGGCGGGCCTGCTCGGGTGTGATGCTGGGCTCCAGCGCGCCCAGGATGGCGAGCGACCAGTCGCGCAGCGGCCCGCGCTCGGCGTGCGGCACACCGAGCAGGTTGCCGATGATCTCCACCGGAATGGCGGCCGCAAAATCCTCGATCAGGTCGCCACCTTCGCGCGCAGCGATGTGGTCCAGCAAGCGGTCCACCAGCTCGATCAGGCCGGCCTCCATGTCGGCAATCGCACGCCGTGTGAGGGCGCCCATGATCAGGTGACGCACGCGCGTGTGCAGCGGCGGGTCGTTGAACACCAGGCTGGTGGTGTGGTGCTGGAACAGCGGCGTGCCCTCGCCGTACTTGGGCGCGAACTCCACGTGCTTGTCGGAGCTGAAGGCCTGCGCGTCGCGGTACACCGCGGCCAGATCGGCCCAGCGCGTGAGGAACACCGATCCGTCGGGCATGCGCCGCACCGGCTCGCGCTCGCGCAGCGCGCGGTACACCGGGTAGGGGTTGCTGAAGAAGTCGGGCGGCAGGGCGCGCAGGTCGAACGTGTTCGCGATGGCCTGCGCGCGCTCGGCCGTCATCGGCGGGGTGATGTCGTGGGCAGTGATCGTCATGCCTGCAGGAAGTCGCGGATCGCGAACAGCGTGGCGTCGGGCGTTTCGGTCATCTGGTGGTGGCCCACGGGCAGTGTGGCCACGCGCACCGCCTTGCCAGCGGCCTTGCCGGTGTCGATCAGGCCCTTGGCGGCCCTGGCCTGCGCCATCTGATCAAGCGCGCCGAGCACGAACAGCACCGGGCAGGTGAGCGTCTTCATCGCCACTTCGCCGTTGGCGTAGCTGTCGCAGGCCACGAAACCGCGGTGGAATACGTTGACCTTCGGGTTGCTGCGCAGCACGCGGCGCCCCAGCGCCATGCCCGCGCCATACACCCAGGTGCCCGGGCCCAGGGCCGACGGCGGGGCGGCCAGCGTGCTGCGGCTGAACACGTTGACCATCTTCAGCGCCTTCTCGGGCTCGTCGATCGAGGCCTGCAGCAGCGCGGGCGAGACCTTCATCGGGTGGGCCACGCCCACCAGCACCAGGTGCGTGATGCGCTCTTTCAGCCGTGCCGCCGCCTCCAGCCCGACCAGCGCGCCCCAGCTGTGACCGACCAGCGCGGCGCGCTGCACGCCCGCGGCGTCGAGCAGCGCGGCAATGAAGTCGGCTGCCTGTTCCACCGAGGCAGGCGCCTCGCCGCCACTGCGCGCGTGGCCCGGTAAGTCCAGCGCGAGCACGTTGAAGCCGTGGTTGGCGAGATAGCGGCTCTGCAGCGCCCACACGCTGTGGTCGTTGAGCACGCCGTGGATGAAGACCACCGTGGGTTTGGCGGTGTCGAAGGGTTTGCCGCCGGTGTAGCAGTAGGTCTTGGCGCCTTTGACGAGCAGTTCCATCACGCACCCGCCTTTTCTGCGGCCTTGAGTGCGCGCTTGAGGTCGTCGATCAGGTCGTCCGCGTCTTCCAGGCCGATGGATAGCCGGATGGTGCCGGGCCCGATGCCTGCACCCGCGAGCGCCTCGTCGCTCATGCGGAAGTGCGTCGTGCTCGCGGGGTGGATCACCAGCGAGCGGCAGTCGCCCACGTTGGCCAGGTGGCTGAAGATCTTGAGCGACTCGATGAAGGCGCGGCCCTGCGCGCGCGAGCCGTTGATGTCGAAGCTGAACACCGAGCCCGCGCCGCGCGCGCCGAAGCGCAGCAGCTTGTTGGCGAGCGTATGGCTGGGGTGCGATTCCATCAGCGGGTGCCCCACGCGGCCCACCAGCGGGTGGCTGGCCAGGAATTGCACCACCTTCTCGGTGTTGCTCATGTGACGCTCCATGCGCAGCGACAAGGTCTCGATGCCCTGCAGGATGAGCCAGGCGGTGTGCGGGCTCATGCAGGCGCCGAAATCGCGCAGGCCTTCGCGGCGCGCGCGCAGCAGGAAGGCGCCCACCGTGGACTCTTCGGTGAACACCATGTTGTGAAAGCCCTCGTAGGGCGCGCTGAACTCGGGGAAGTGGCCCGCCGCGTCCCAGTCGAAGCTGCCGCCGTCGATCAGCACGCCGCCGATCACGGTGCCGTGGCCGCTGAGGAACTTGGTGGCCGAGTGGTAGACGATGTCGGCGCCCAGTTCCAGCGGTTTCACCAGGTAAGGGGTGGTGAGGGTCGAATCCACCAGCAACGGCACTTTCGCCTCATGCGCGATCTGCGCCACGGTGGGCATGTCCAGTACATCCAGGCCGGGGTTGCCCACGGTCTCGCCGAAGAACAGGCGGGTGTTGGGGCGAACCGCGGCGCGCCAGCCGTCGATGTCGCCGGGCTTGACGAAGGTGGTCTCGATGCCGAAGCGGCGCATCGTGTAGTGCAGCAGGTTCTGGCTGCCACCGTAGAGCGCGGTGCTGGCCACGATGTGCGAGCCCGCGCCCATGAGCGTGGCCACCGCCAGGTGCAGCGCGGCCTGGCCGCTGGCGGTGGCAATGGCGCCGATGCCGCCTTCCAGCGCGGCCATGCGCTGCTCGAACACCGCGTTGGTGGGGTTGCTGATGCGGCTGTAGACGTGGCCCGCGCGCTCCAGGTTGAACAGGGCGGCGGCGTGGTCGCTCGATTCGAAGACGAACGAGGTCGTGAGGTGGATGGGAACGGCGCGCGCGCCGGTGGCGGGGTCGGGGCTGGCGCCTGCGTGCAGCGCGAGCGTGTCGAAGCCAGGGTCGGCATGGCCTGCCATGTGCAGTCTCCTCTGTGTTTTCCGGCGGATTGTGGGCTATATTGATCCGTCTACCGCGAGCGCGGGTGACAGCAAAACCGAGGAGAGCCCCATGAAAGTCAGCGACATCCTGCGCGTCAAGGGCGGCACGCTCTACACCGTCTCCCCTGACGAAACCCTGGGGCGTGCGGTCGAGACCATGGCCCAGTTCGACATCGGCTCGCTGGCTGTGATGGAGCATGGCGAGCTGGTGGGCATGCTGACCTTTCGCGAGCTCATCGACACCCTGGCGCGCAACGGCGGCAAGCTCGACGGCAAGATCGTGCGCACGGTGATGGACGATCACCCCATGACCTGCACCCCCGAGACCGAGCTTGATCAAGTCCGCCCCATGATGCTCGAGAAGCACACCCGCTACATGCCGGTGATGGACAACCGCATGCTCATGGGCGTCATCAGCTTCTACGACGTCGCCAAGGCCGTGGTGGACAGCCAGAACTTCGAGAACAAGATGCTCAAGGCCTACATCCGTGATTGGCCGGAGGAAGAAGCGCCGGCTGATCCCGCACCGCAGGCCCGAGCGGCCCGCTGATCGCGGCCAGCGCTGCACCACAACGCCCCTTTGCGGGGCGTTCTTCTTTGCGGGGCCTTTCATGGCCTCACCGATAATCCGTGCCATGAGCGGCAACACCTTCGGCACCCTGTTCCGGGTCACCAACTTCGGCGAATCCCACGGCCCGGCCATCGGCTGCGTCATCGACGGCTGTCCGCCCGGCATGGCCCTCAGCGAGGCCGACATCCAGGGCGACCTCGACCGCCGCCGCCCCGGCACCAGCAAGTTCGTCACCCAGCGTAACGAGCCCGATGCGGTGGAGATCCTGAGTGGTGTGTACGAGGGCAAGACCACTGGCACCCCCATTTGCCTGCTGATCCGCAACACCGACCAGCGCAGCAAGGACTACAGCGAGATCGCACGCACCTTCAGGCCCGGTCACGCGGACTACACCTACTGGCAGAAATACGGCATCCGCGATCCGCGCGGTGGCGGGCGTTCATCGGCCCGGCTCACCGCACCCACCGTGGCCGCCGGTGCCGTGGCCAAGAAATGGCTCAACGAGAAGTTCGGCACAGCGTTTCGCGGTTGCATGGTGCAGATTGGCGAGATCGTGGTGCCCTTCGAGAGCTGGGATCACGTGCCGAACAACCCGTTCTTCGCGCCGGTGGCCGACGTGTCCGCGCTGGAGGACTACATGAACGCGTTGCGCAAGCGCGGCGATTCGTGCGGCGCGCGCATCCGCGTGACCGCCAGCGGCGTGCCCGTGGGCCTGGGCGAGCCGCTGTACGACCGGCTCGACGCCGACATTGCGCACGCCATGATGGGTCTCAACGCCGTCAAGGGCGTGGAGATCGGCGCCGGCTTTGCCAGCGTGGCCGATTTCGGCAGCACCCACGGCGACAGCCTCACGCCCGAGGGCTTCGCGGCCAACAAGGCCGGTGGCGTGCTGGGCGGCATCAGCACCGGGCAGGATCTGGAGGTGCAGATCGCCATCAAGCCGACCAGCTCGATCCTGGTGCCGCGCGAAAGCATTGACATCACCGGTGCCAGCACCGAAGTCATCACCAAGGGCCGCCACGACCCCTGCGTGGGCATCCGCGCCACGCCGATTGCCGAGGCGCTGCTGGCGCTGGTGGTGATGGACCATGCGCTGCGCCACCGCGCGCAATGTGGCGACGTGGTGACGGACACGCCCGACATCGCCGCTCGTGCGCGTGGCTGAGCGGCGCCACCTGCTCGCGTTCTCCGGCCTGTCCGCGAGCTACTTCGCGCACATCGGCTTCTTCAACCCCTACCTGCCACTCTGGCTCAAGGACCTGGGTTTCGGCCTGCTGGCCATCAGCATCCTGACCTCGGTGCAGTCGGCCACGCGCGTTTTTGCGCCCTACGGCTGGGGCTGGTTGAGCGACCACACCGGCCAGCGCGTGCGGCTGCTGCGCTACGGCGCCACCGCTGCGCTGTTGATCTCGGTCGGGCTGTGGTTCGAACTCGGCGGCCTGGCATTGTTCGCGGTGTTGCTGCTCATGTTCGCGCACACCAGCGGCATGATGCCGATGAGCGAAGCCGTATTGGCGCAACACGTCAGCCGCGACGGGGCCTTCGACGCTCGACGCTATGGCCGCGTGCGGGTGTGGGGATCGCTGGGCTTCCTGGTCACGGTGCTGGTGGCTGGCGCCTGGTTCGACGCCTTCGGCCTGGGCAGTTTCCCCGCCTGGACCGCACTGACCCTGGCGGCCGTGGCACTGAGCGCCTGGTGTCTGCCCGATGTGCGCGACGCGGGGCACGTGGACGCGCCGCGCGAACGCGTGTGGCCGGTGCTGCGCCAGCCGCGCATGCGCTGGTTCTTCGCCGCCGCGGCCTTCCATGTGATGGCGCATATCTTCGTCTACATCTTTCTCTCGCTGCACCTGGACGCCCTGGGCTATTCCAAGACCGTGATCGGACTGATGTGGGCGTTCTCGGTGGCGATCGAGATCGGCTGGTTCGTCACGCAGGGCCGCTGGCTGCCGCGCTTGAGCCTGGCGGGCTGGCTGGTGCTGGCCGCCGCGCTGATGGCGCTGCGCATGGCCATCACCGCCGGCGCTGCCCAGGTCTGGCCGCTGCTGGCGCTGGCGCAGGCGCTGCATGCCATCACCTTCGCGGCGCACCACACCGTGTGCATTGCGTGGATCAGCGAGCACTTCCCCGGCCGGCTGCGTGGGCGCGGGCAGGCGCTCTACAGCGTGCTGGGCTACGGCGTGCCCGGCGTGCTGGGTGGCGTGGCCGGAGGTGCGTTGTCGAGCCGGCTTGGCCTGGCCAGCGTGTTCTGGCTGGCCACGGCCTGCGCGGCGGTGGCGCTGGGCTGCGCGCTCAAGGTGCGGGCGATGCCGCGAGCCAGCGCTTGAAGGGGTTGAAGCCGGTCACCAGCGCGGTGGCCAGCAGCACCAGCGCGCCACCCACGAAGATGCCGCTGGAGAGTTCCTCGCCCAGGAACAGGTGACCCCAGGTGACGCCGAACACCGGGATCATGAACGCCGGGCTGATGGCCGCCACCGGCGACACCTGGCGGATGATGCGCAGGTGGATCCAGTACGCCACGCCCGAGGTGAGCACGCCCAGCACCAGCACCGAGAACATCGCCGCCGGCGTGAAGTTCGCCTGCGGCAGCGCCCACAACGCGCCGGGCGTGACGAACACCAGCGCCGCCACGTGGATGCCGGCGGCGATCGCCAGCGGCTCCATGCGCGTCGTGGCACGCTTCATCAGCGGCGTGGACGCGCCGTAGCAGCACGAGGCAATGATGCAGGCCACCACCGCCACCAGCGTGGGCCCATCCAGCCGGACCGGACCGAGTTGCACGATCAGTGCCACGCCCACGAAGCCCACCGCGCAGCCCAGGAGTTTGCGCACGGTCAGCGTGTCTTCCTTGAACCAGGCCGAGGCCAGGGTACCGAACAGCACGGCCGTGGTGTTGAGCAGCGCGCTGTAGCCTGCCGGCAGGCGCAGCGCGGCCCAGGCGTAGAGCAGGAAGGGCAGGGCCACGGTGAGAGCGCCCAGCATGGCCAGCTCGCGCCAGTGCTTCCAGGGCCAGGGCTGGCGCAGCGCACGCATGATCAGCACCAAAGCCACGATCGCCAGCGACACGCGCAGGCCGGCCAGCGTCAGCGGCCCGAGGGCCGGGCTGGCGATGCGCAGGAACAGAAAGGAAGCGCCCCAGAGCGCGGACAGGCCGACCAGCTGGGCGAAATGGCGGGTTCTCACCCGGTGATTGTCGGGCGTCGCCTGCGCGACTTGAGGGCACGCCCTGTCGCGCGCAGGACTCGGGCCATGCGCGGGCCCGGCTCAGGCCTTGGTGGTCTTGCGCACCAGGCCTTCGATGGCGAGCTCGTAGCCTGCGATACCGAAGCCCACCACGATGCCCGCGGCCACCGGCGAGATGTACGAATGGTGGCGAAACCTCTCGCGCGCGTGCACGTTGGAGATGTGCACCTCCATCACCGGCAGCGGCGCCACGCCGGCGATGGCGTCGTGCAGCGCGATCGAGGTGTGGGTGTAGGCGCCCGGGTTCATCACCACGCCCAGCACCTCACCGGCCTTGAAGCGTTTGCCCGCGGCGTGGATGGCGTCGATGAGCACGCCCTCGTGGTTGCTTTGCAGCGCTTCGAGGGTGTGGCCGTGGCGCGCGGCCGCGGCGCGGCAGTTGGCCTCCACGTCGGCCAGCGTGGCAGCGCCGTAGGTGCCGGGCTCGCGCGTGCCGAGCAGGTTGAGGTTGGGGCCGTTGAGCAGCAGGATGGCGGGCATGGGAAGTTCCAGCGTCGAAGAACGGTTCCGTTCGGGCCGGGCCTGTGCAAGCCCTGCCGAACGATCACAGATTAAACCAGCGGCACCGACAGCCGCGCGATCACCTCGCGCGTGGCCGGGCGTACGCCGCGCCACCACAGGAAAGCCTCGGCCGCTTGCTCCACCAGCATGCCCACGCCATCGGCCAGGGCCGTCACGCCGGCGGCCTGTGCCTGCCGCAGGAACGGGGTCAGGCCTTTGCCGTACACCATGTCGTACGCCAGCGCGCCTGATGCGAACAGGCCAGCAGGCAGGGGCAAGGCCTCGCCCGCCAGGCCGGCCGACGTGGCGTTGATGACCACGTCGAAGGTCTCGCCCTCGAGGTCGTCGTAGCCCCCGGTCTGCAGCATGGCGTGTGCCGCGAAGTCACGGCCCAGCGCGTGCGCCTTGTCGGCCGTGCGGTTGACCACCGCCAGCACCGCCGGCCCCTGTTGGGCGATGGGCAGCAGCGCGCCGCGCGTGGCGCCGCCAGCACCCAGCAACAGCACGCGCTTGCCCTGCAGCGCATGCCCCAGGTTGCGCTGGATGTCGTTCACCAGGCCGATGCCGTCGAAGTTTTCCGCGTACACCCGCTCGCCCTCGAACTTGAGCGCGTTGGCCGCCCCGGCCAGGCGTGCGGCCTCGCTCGGGTGCGTGGCCAGCTCACAGGCCTGCATCTTGAAGGGCAGCGTCACGTTCGCGCCGCGCCCGCCTTCGTGGCGAAAGGCCTGCACCGTGGCGGCAAAGCCGTCCAGCGGCGCTTCGATGGCGGTGTAGCTCAGGTCCTGCCCCGTGGCCTGCGCGAAGGCGGCGTGGATCTGCGGGGACTTGCTGTGCGAGATCGGGTGGCCGATGACGGCGTAGCGGTCGGTCATGAAAGCTGGGGTCCGGGTGGGGTCTTGGTGTCGCAGGCGATTGTCTCGCAGCCCCCGGCGGGACAATCCGCGCCATGAACACACCGCGCCTGAAAATCGATTTCGTCTCCGACGTCTCCTGCCCCTGGTGCGCCATTGGCCTGGGCGGGCTGGAGCAGGCCTTGCAGCGCCTGGACGGCAGTGTCGCCGCCGACATCACCTTCCAGCCCTTCGAGCTGAACCCGCAGATGGGTCCCGAGGGCCAGGACATCGGCGAGCACCTGACGCAAAAGTACGGCAGCACGCCCGAGCAGCAGGCGCAGATCCGCGACACCATCCGCGCGCGTGGCGCCGAGGTGGGTTTCGCCTTCAACCCTGCCGGGCGCGGGCGCATCTGGAACACCTTCGACGCGCACCGCCTGCTGCACTGGGCCGCCGAAGAAGGCGCATCGGGGCAGCAAGCGGCATTGAAGAAAGCGCTGCTGGCCGCCTGCCACACCCGCAGCGAAGCCATGGGCCACCACGACGTGCTGCTGGCCTGCGTGCGTGAGGCCGGGCTCGACGAAGCACGCGCCCAAGCCATTCTGGCCAGTGACGAGTTCGCGCCAGCGGTGCGCGAGCGCGAGCAATTCTACCTCTCGCACGGCATTCACTCGGTGCCCGCGGTCATCATCAACGACCGCCACCTCATCTCGGGCGGCCAGCCGGCTGCGGTGTTCGAGCAGGCGTTGCGGCAGATCGCCGCGGGTCAGGTCGACTGAAGCCGGGGCTCAGCGCCCTAGCTGCGCCAGCGCCGCCTGCAAGCCATTGAGGCCACCCACGCGCTGGTCGTTGATGAAGATCTGCGGCATCTGCCGCACCGACGGCCCGCACTTCGCGTAGAACGCCAGCCGCTCGGCCTCGTCGTCGATCTTCACTTCCTCGAAGTCCAGCGAGCGGGACTTCAAGAGCATCTTGGCGGATTCGCACTGCGGGCAGGCGGATTTGGAATAGACGGTGATCTTGAGGGTCATGGTGTGGTCGTGTTCGGGATGTGGTCGGGTCAGGCGTTCTCGCGCCGGCTCAGCGCCCGCTCGATGAAGTGCCGCTTCACCGTCGTCCTCGGTGCCGGGTGGGGCAGGTGGTCGAACCAGGCGCGCACGTCCTCGTCGAGGCCGACGCCGTGCATGTAGTTGTAGAGCGCCTTGCGCAGGCCGATGCCGAGCGCGTCGTGGTCGACGCCGGTGGGGTCGATGAAGCCGATGTCGTTCTTGGCGAACGTCACTGGCGGCAGTGGGATGAGCTCGATGCCGTAGGCCGCCGGGTCCAGCCCAACGGGTGAGTGCACGGTGCAGCTGAAGCGGTGGAAGAAGCCGCTCTGGATGCAGCCGTGCTGGAACAGCTGGCGCACGTATTCGAGCGCGTCCACCGTGTCTTGTACCGTTTGCGTGGGGAAGCCGTACATCAGGTAGGCGTGCACCAGGATGCCGGCGTCGCTGAAGCCCTTGGTGACGCGCGCTACCTGCTCCACCGTCACGCCCTTTGTCATCAGCGCGAGCAGGCGGTCGCTCGCCACCTCGAGGCCGCCGCTCATGGCGATGCAGCCGCTGTCGGCCAGCAGCTGCGCGAGCTCAGGGGTGAAGGTCTTCTCGAAGCGGATGTTGCCCCACCAGCTGATGGCAAGGTCGCGCCGGATCAGTTCATCGGCCAGTGCCTTGAGCGCCTTGGGCGGCGCGGCTTCGTCCACGAAGTGAAAGCCGGTCTGGCCGGTTTCTTCCACGATGCGTTGAATGCGATCGACCAGCGTGCTCGCGCTCGCGGTCTCGTAGCGGCCGATGTAGTCGAGCCCCACGTCGCAGAAGCTGCACTTCTTCCAGTAGCAGCCGTGCGCCACGGTGAGCTTGTTCCAGCGCCCGTCGATCCAGAGCCGGTGCATGGGGTTGAGCATGTCGAGCAGGCTCAGGTAGTCGTTCAGCGGCAGGCCGTCCCAGGTGGGGGTGCCCACGTCCTCGAACGGCACGTCGGGTTCGGCGAGGTTGACGTACTTCACCGTGCACGCGTCGTCGCGCAGGAAAGTGCGCACCAGGCGCTGTGGGCCGCGCTTGCCCTGCAGGTGCTCGATGAGTGCCAGCAGCGGCCGCTCGCCGGCGTCCAGCGTCACGAAGTCCACCAGATCGAACAGGCGCGCTTCCTTGAGTTCGCGCAGCTCGGTGTTGACGTAGCCGCCGCCGAGCGCGATGGTCAGTTTCGGCCAGCGCGCTTTCACCGCCTGGGCGATGCGCAGTGCGCCGTACACCGCGCCGGGAAAGGGCACCGAGAGCAGCAGCAACTGGGGCGCGGCGCGTTCCACCGCGTCGATCGCGAGTTGCTTCAGCGTGTCGTCCACCAGCGTGGGCGGTGCTGCCAGCGCCTGCGCCAGCGGCTCGAAGCTGGGCTGGCTGCTGGCCAGCGATTCGCCGTAGCGCACGAAGGCAAAGCGGTCGTCCACCGCGTCGCGGATCACGTCGGCCAGGTCGTCGAGGTAGAGCGTGGCAATGTGGCGCGCGCGGTCGTGTGTGCCCAGGGCGCCGAAGGCCCAGCCCAGCGGGTCGTCGCTGTCCTCGTCGTTCAGGTGGCCGTATTGGTCGAGCGCGGCAAAGCGCGGGCCCTCGGGCAGCAGCTCGCGCGCGGCAATGCGGTGCGCGAGCGTGCTGTCGCGCCCCTGCAGGAAGGCAATGGTGGGGGCGATGCTGCGGCGGTAGCGCGCGAACTCGTCGAGGAAGGCGTTCACGCTCGCGCTGCGCTTGGCCACTGGCAAGGCCAGCGCGCGCTCGCGCATCGCGTCCAGCCCCGCGGGCGTGAACAGCCGCAACACCAACGCCAGCGCCAGGTCGGTCTGCACCGCGTCGATGCCGCGCGAGCGCAGAAAGCCCGTGAGGTAGGCGGTGGAGGGGTAGGGCGTGTTGAGCTGCGTCATCGGCGGGATGACGCTGAGCACGCGAAAGGCAGGGGCTGTCATGGCGGGCGGGGCGAGGGCGGCAGTGTACGGCCGCTCGCCCGCCCCTCGCAGCACAGTGGACGCTCACCCGCGTGCCGGCCTAGCATCGGCGGCTGGAGGTGGGCCATGACACGTTCAAGCGTCTTCTTCTTCGGCGCCCTGTGCTGCGGCACGGTGGTCGTTGCCCAGGGGCTGCGGCCCGATGTGCTGGCGAACTACGGTGGGCGCTACGCCCTCGACTGCGCGAAACACGATTCACCACGCGTCGTGGTGCTGGAGCGCCAGATGCGTGTGGAGCAGGGAAAGCAGGTGCTCAACCTGGGCAACCTGGACGCGGCGTTCAGCTATTTCGGCAACAACCCGCCTCCGGAGTTCCGGGTGGCGCTGATGGGCCGCTTGCCGGGCCGCCAGGAGGTGCTGGCGATCGTGAATGCCGATGGCCGCGGCCAGTACCTCACGTTCGACGGCGACCCGACGGTGAAGACGAGTCTGGGCAACGACATGGCCAGCGCGCGCTTTCGCCACTGCAACGAGGCGGCCAACCGCCAGGCGGTGGCCGACCAGCAGGCCGCGAAGCAGGCCGATGCCGCCGCCCGCGCACCGGTGAAGCCGGGCTCGGCTAAGCACCCGTCCGAGTTGATCCGCGACCCGTTGTTCAAACCCGCCTACCTGCGCGCGCTCGGGCCGCTGGCGGGCACGCCCTGGCTGGCCGAAATGCACGGGCCCGCGCCCGACCTCAGGCGCCAGCGCATCGGCGGGGTGGACTACACCGTGGCCGCGTACTGCATGCCGCACGACTGCGGCGACAACAATGCCGTGCTGCTGTACGACGCGGCCCAGGGCCGGGTGTACGGCCTGGTTCACCAGCGCGGCAAGACGCAGAGCTTTGGTGCCCCGCCCGGGCCGATGCTGATCGACCTCAACCAGATCTGGCGCCGCGAGTGGCGTCAGGGGCGCTGAGGCCGCCCGGCGCGACCGCAGCGGCTCAGTCCGCCAGATCGCCCACCGGCACGCAGCTGCAGAACAGGTTGCGGTCGCCGTAGACGTTGTCGACACGGCCCACGGGCGGCCAGTACTTGGTGTGCAGGCGCGTGTCGAGCGCGGCGGAGCCGACGTCGCGGCCGTAGGGGTGCGGCCACTCGCCCTTGAGCAGGCTGGCCGCGGTGTGCGGCGCGTTCTTCAGCGGGTTGTCGTCCTGCGGCCACTCGCCCTGCTCGATGCGGGCGATCTCCTGGCGGATGGCGATCATGGCGTCGACGAAGCGGTCGATCTCCTGCAGCGTTTCGCTTTCGGTGGGCTCCACCATCAGCGTGTTGGCCACCGGGAACGACAGCGTGGGGGCGTGGAAGCCGTAGTCGATGAGGCGCTTGGCCACGTCCTCGGCCATCACCCCGCTGGTGTCCTTCAGGTGGCGCAGGTCGAGGATGCACTCGTGCGCCACGTGGCCGTTCTCGCTCGCGTACAGCGTGGGGAAGTGGTCCTTCAGGCGCGCGCTGATGTAGTTGGCCGAGAGAATGGCCGTCTCGGTGGCGCGTTGAAGGCCCTCGGCGCCCATCATGCGGATGTACATCCAGCTGATCGGCAGCACCGCCGCGTTGCCCAGCGGCGCGGCGGAGATGGCGCCCACGCCGTTGACCGGCAGGCCGCCGGTGGCGTGACCGGGCAGGTAGGGCACCAGGTCTTCCACCACGCACACCGGGCCCACGCCCGGGCCGCCACCGCCGTGCGGAATGCAGAACGTCTTGTGCAGGTTGAGGTGGCTCACGTCGCCACCGAATTCACCCGGGGCAGCCACGCCCACCAGCGCGTTCATGTTGGCGCCGTCCACATACACCCGGCCACCGTGCCGGTGCACGAGGGCGCAGAGTTCCTTCACCTGCGTTTCGAACACGCCGTGCGTGCTGGGGTAGGTGATCATCACCGCGGCCAGATTCTTCGAGTGCTGCTCGCATTTGGCCTGCAGGTCGGGCATGTCGACGTTGCCGTTGTCGTCGCACCTGGTCACCACCACCTGCATGCCCACCATCTGTGCGCTGGCCGGGTTGGTGCCGTGCGCGCTGCTGGGAATGAGGCAGATGTTGCGATGACCCTCGCCACGTGCGCGGTGGTAGGCCTGGATGACAAGCAGGCCGGCGTACTCGCCCTGAGAGCCGGCGTTGGGTTGCAGGCTGATGCCGGCGTAGCCGGTCGCCTCGCACAGCCAGTCGCGCAGCTGCTGGTCGAGCAGCGCATAGCCCTGGCGCTGGTCGGCTGGCGCAAAGGGGTGGATGTTCGCGAACTCGGGCCAGGTGATGGGAATCATCTCGCTGGTCGCGTTGAGCTTCATGGTGCACGAGCCCAGCGGGATCATGCTGCGGTCCAGCGCGAGGTCCTTGTCGGACAGCGAGCGGATGTAGCGCAGCATGCCGGTCTCGCTGTGGTGCGTGTTGAACACCGGGTGCGTGAGGAAGGCGCTGGTGCGGCGCAGTTCGGCGGGGATGCGCGGTTCCACGCCTTTCTCGAAACCGGCCAACGAGGGCAGGGCCTGACCCGGTGCGGCGAACACCTTCCACAGCGCCTCGATGTCCTCGCGCGTGGTGGTCTCGTCGAGTGCGATGCCCACGTACTCGCCCCACGAGAGGCGCAGGTTCATGCCCGCGTCCAGCGCGCGTTTCAGCAGGGCCTGCGCCTGCGTGCCGGCCTTCACGGTGACGGTGTCGAACGCGGTGTCGCTGGTGAGCGTGTGGCCCAGCTGCTCCAGGCCTTGCGCGAGGATGGCGGTGTAGGCCGCCACGCGCTGAGCGATGCGCTTCAAGCCTTGCGGGCCGTGGTAGACGGCGTACATGCTGGCGATGACCGCTGGCAGCACCTGCGCGGTGCAGATGTTGCTGGTGGCTTTCTCGCGGCGGATGTGCTGCTCGCGCGTCTGCAGCGCCAGCCGGTAGGCGGGGTTGCCGTGGGTGTCCACGCTCACGCCCACCAGGCGGCCGGGCAGGCTGCGCTTGAACTCGTCGCGACAGGCCATATAGGCCGCGTGCGGGCCGCCGTTGCCCATGGGCATGCCGAAGCGCTGGGTGTTGCCCACCACGATGTCGGCACCCCATTCGCCGGGCGGTGCGATCAGTGTGAGGGCCAGCAGGTCGGCGCAGACGATGTAGGCGGCCTGTTTGTCGTGGGCCTTCTGCACGTCGGCGCGCTGGTCTTCAATGCGCCCGCTGCTGCTGGGGTAGGGCGCCACCACGGCGAAGTAGTCGTCGCGCGCGAGCGCGGCGTCCCACGCGGCGGCCGAGTTCGCCACCACCACCGCAATGCCCAGCGGTTCGGCGCGGGTCTGGATGACTTCGATGGTCTGCGGGTGGCAGTCACCACCGACCACGATGGCGTTGCCTTTGGCCTTCACCGAGCGCTTGGCCAGCGTCATGGCCTCGGCCGCGGCGGTGGCTTCGTCGAGCATGGAAGCGTTGGCAATCGCCATGCCGGTCAGGTCGGTCAGCATGGTCTGGAAGTTCACCAGCGCCTCCATGCGGCCTTGCGAGATCTCGGCCTGGTAGGGCGTGTACGCGGTGTACCAGGCCGGGTTTTCCAGGATGTTGCGCAGGATGACGCCCGGCGTGTGCGTGCCGTGGTAGCCCTGGCCGATGAAGCTCTTGAGCACCTGGTTCTGCTGCGCGATGGCCTTGAGTTCGGCCAGCGCGGCGGCTTCCGTCACCGGCGCGGGCAGCTTCATGCCCTGGCGGCGCGCGATGCTGCGCGGCACGATGCTGTCGATCAACGCACGGCGCGAGGCCTCGCCGATGACCGACAGCATGTGCGCTTCGTCGGCGTCGGTGATGCCGATGTGGCGGGCGACGAACTCGCTGGCGTTCTCGAGTTCACCCAGGGGTTTGACGGCGGGCATGAGCATGGCGGGCCTCAGGAAATGGGGATTTGCCGTTCAAGTGCGAAGCGCCACGTGTGATGCCACGTGACCCAGTGGCACCACGGAACCGGCTTCGCCGGGCCGTGGGTGCCGCCCCCTTGAGGGGGTCGCGCGAAGCGCGGCGGGGGTGTTCATTGATTGGCAGCGAAGGCGTCGTAGGCGGTCTTGTCGAGCAGCGCATTCAGTTGCGCCGGGTCGCTCAGCTTCACCTTGAAGAACCAGCCCGCACCCAGCGGGTCGCTGTTGGCCAGCGAGGGGTCGGCGCGCAGGCCTTCGTTCACCTCCGTCACCGTGCCACTCACCGGCATGTAGACGTCGGCTGCGGCCTTGACGGACTCGACCACGCCGGCCACGTCTTTCTGCGCGAAGGCCCTGCCCACTTCGGGCAGTTCGACGAACACCACGTCACCGAGCGCGTCCTGCGCGTGGTGGGTGATGCCGACCGTGGCGACATCGCCCTCGACGGTGATCCATTCGTGGTCTTCGGTGTACTTGGTGGTCATGGATGGCTCCTGAAAAAGTGGGGGGTGTCAGCCGCGGAAATACCGGTTGGGAACAAAAGGCATGGGGGCCACCTGCATGGACACGGCCTTGCCGCGCACCATGGCGGCGACGCGCGTGCCCACAGTGGCCAGCGCCGGGGGCAGGTAGCCCATGGCGATCGGTTGGTTGATGCTGGGGCCGAGCAGGCCGCTCGTGACCTCGCCCACGCGTTCGCCGGCCTCGTTGTGCAGTTCGGTGTGCTCGCGCACGGGTACGCGCTCCTGCGCGATCAAACCCACGCGAACGCGCTGCAGCGGCGCCGTGCCGTCCAGTTGCGCGAGCACGCGCCCGGCACCCGGGAAGCCACCCGCGCGTGCACCGCCCGTGCGGCGCACCTTCTGCATGGCCCAGTTGAGCGCGGCTTCCACCGGCGTGGTGGTGGTGTCGATGTCATTGCCGTAAAGGCACAGGCCGGCTTCCAGGCGCAGCGAGTTGCGTGCGCCCAGGCCCACGGGCTTCACCTCGGGTTGATCGAGCAGCGCGCGCGCGAAGGCCTCGGTGTCGGCCGCGGCCAGCGAGAGCTCGAAGCCGTCCTCGCCGGTGTAGCCGCTGCGGGTGGCGAATACCGGCTTGCCCTGCCAACTGAAGGCAGCACCGGTCATGAACACCAGTTTTTCCACGCCGGGCAGCAGGCGCTGCAACGCGGTCACGGCTTGCGGGCCCTGCAGCGCGAGCAGTCCGCGGTCAAACTGCGGCTCCACGGTGCAGCGTGCGCCGATGCGCTCGACGATGTGTTTGAGGTCGCCGTGTTTGCATGCGCCGTTGACGATGACGAAGAGATCGTCGGTGCGGTTGACGAACATCAGATCGTCGATCACCGTGCCTTGGTCGGTAAGCAGCAGACCGTAGCGTTGCTTGCCGGGCGCCAGGCCGATCACGTCCACCGGCATGAGGCTTTCGAAGGCGGCCGCCGCATCGGGGCCCACCAGGCGCAACTGGCCCATGTGCGAGACGTCGAACAGGCCGGCCGCGCTGCGCGTGTGCAGGTGTTCGGCCATCAGGCCCGCCGGGTATTGCACCGGCATGCTGTAGCCCGCGAAGGGCACCATGCGCGCGCCCAGTTCCAGGTGCAGGGCGTGCAGCGGGGTCTTCAGGAGATCGGTCGTTTCGGAGGACAAGGCGGACTCGCTGGCAGGGGCAGGCCCTTGGCAGGGCGGGGCACGGCTGTGCCGTGCGCTGCCCCGCTGTCCGCTTTACCTGAGAGATTCACGCGGGCGATGCCGCGTTTGCTCCTTCGGTGGGCCCCATTTCGCGTGGGGCCTCTCTCCAGGGGGGATCACCCACCTCGCGGCGGGCGCTTGCCAGTCCTTTTGCCTGAGCGTTCGGGGCCACTGTCGTGCTGACCAGGGCCTCCTGCGCCTTCGGCGGTTCCTCGGGGGAACACTCTCCTGAGCAATGGGCCAAATTCTAGCTTCAATGGCCCAGGATCTTGGACAGGAAGTCCTTGCTGCGCTCGTTCTGCGGGTTGTTGAAGAACGCCTCGGGGGTGTTCTGCTCGACGATCTGGCCCTGGTCCATGAAGATCACGCGGTCGGCCACCGCCTTGGCAAACCCCATCTCGTGCGTCACGCACAGCATGGTGATGCCCTGGTTGGCCAGCTCGATCATCACGTCGAGCACCTCCTTGATCATCTCGGGGTCGAGCGCCGAAGTGGGCTCGTCGAACAGCATGATCTTGGGCGTGAGGCACAGCGCGCGCGCAATGGCCACGCGCTGCTGCTGGCCGCCCGAGAGCTGCAGCGGGAACTTCTTCGCCTGCTCGGCGATGCGCACGCGCTGCAGCTGTTGCATGGCGCGCTCCTCCGCCTCTTTTTTGGGCAGCTTGCCCACCCACATGGGCGAGAGCGTCAGGTTCTCCAGCACCGTGAGGTGCGGAAACAGGTTGAACTGCTGGAACACCATGCCCACGTTCTTGCGCACCTGGTCGATGGCCTTGATGTCGTCGGTGAGCTCGATGCCGTCAACCGTGAGCCTGCCTTGCTGATGTTCCTCGAGCCGGTTGATGCAGCGGATCAGCGTGGACTTGCCCGAGCCCGAGGGCCCGCAGATCACGATGCGCTCGCCTTTGGCAACGGCAAGGTCGATGTCGCGCAGCACGTGGAAATCGTTGCCGTACCACTTGTTGACCTTGTCGAAGTGGATGATGGGTTCACTCATGTGATCTGCTTTCAACGCGCCTTGCTGGCGGCCAGTTGTTTCTCGACCCACAGGCTGTAGCGCGACATTGCGAAGCAGCCGGCGAAGTAGATGAGGGTGATGAAGAGGTATGCCTCGATCTTGAAGGGGCGCCACTGCACGTCGGAGTTGAGCGCGAGCGCCAGCGCCCCCGTGAGTTCGTAGAGCGAGACGATGGTCACCAGCGAGGTGTCCTTGAACAGCGAGATGAAGGTGTTCATGATGCTGGGCACCACCATCGAAAGCGCCTGCGGCAGCACGATGAGCCGCTGCGTCTGCCAGTACGACAGACCCAGCGAGTCGGCCGCCTCGAACTGCCCCTTGGGCACGGCCTGCAGCCCGCCGCGCACCGTCTCGGCCATGTAGGCGGCGATGAACAGCGTGAGGCCCGCGATCACGCGCACCAGCACATCGACCTGCACGCCCTGGGGCACGAACAGCGGGAACATGAATGACGCCATGAACAGCACCGAGATCAACGGTACGCCGCGGATCAGTTCCACATACAGCACGCAGATGGTGCGGATGGCCGGCAGTTGCGCGCGCCGCCCCAGCGCCACCAGCACGGCGAGCGGAAAGGCCAGAAAGAGCGAGATCACCGCCAGCATGATGGTCAGTGGCAGGCCGCCCCAGCTGTCGGTGCGCACCTCGGACAGGCCAAACCAGCCGCCGCCCATGAGGACGAAGAACACCGCCAGGATGGCAAGCCACACCGCCACCAGCCAGCGCTTCCAGAAAAAGCGGATGCAGCTGACGATCAAACCGCCCACCATGAACAGGGTGGCCACCAGCGGTCGCCACTGCTCCTCGAACGGGTAGCGCCCGAACAGGATGACGCGGTACTTCTCGGTCACCACGCCCCAGCATGCGCCGATGCCGCGCGCGGCCTGGCAAGCATCGGCGTCGGCCTGGAACACGGCGCCGATCACCATCCAGCGCCACAGCCCGGGCAGCAGCCATACGAGCAGGCCGACGATGAACAGCGTGGTGGTGGTGGAGCGCCAGTCAGCGAACAGGTTGCTCCGCGCCCAGGCCACCGGGCCGGACTCGCGCACCGGCGATGGCCGCGGTGCAATGGGTTGGAACTGTGCGGACATGGTGATCAACGCTCCTTGATCGCCATGCGGCGGTTGTACCAGTTCATCACCAGCGAGGTGGTGAGCGAGGTGCTCAGGTAGACCAGCATGATGATCGCGATGCACTCGACCGCGCGCCCGCTTTGGTTGATGGTGGTGTTGGCGATCGAGACCACGTCCGGGTAACCCACCACCACCGCGAGCGACGAGTTCTTGGTGAGGTTCAGGTACTGGTTGGTCAGTGGCGGGATGATCACGCGCATGGCCTGCGGCAGGATCACCAGCTTCATCTTCTGTTTCGGGTTCAGGCCCAGCGCGGACGCGGCTTCGTCCTGACCGCGGCCCACCGACTGGATGCCTCCGCGCACCACCTCGGCCACGAACGACGCGGTGTACATCACCAGCCCGATCAGGATGGCCATGAACTCGGGCGTGAAGGCAATGCCGCCATCGACCATGAAGGCCAGTTGCTCGGGCACGCTCCACTCTCGCGGCATACCGGCCGCCGCCCAGCCCACCAGCGCGAACACCACCATCAGCGCCAGCGGCACCCACACACGGTCACCGTCCTGGCCCGTCGCCTCGAAGCGGCGCTGCACGCGAAAGCGCCACAGCACACCCGCCACCAGGCCCACCGTCAGGCCTGCAAGCACCGCGCCTACGCCGGCCGTGGGCCAGGGCATCGATAGCCCGCCCTTGCTGAGGAAGAACAACCCGGCCAGCGACGCGGCCTCGTTGGCCGCGGGCAGCACCTCGATGAAGAACAGGTACCACATCAGCAGCTGCAGCAGCAGCGGCACGTTGCGGAATGCCTCCACGTAGCCGTAGCACAAACCGCGCACCAGCGCGTTGCGCGAGAAGCGCCCCACACCGAGCATCACGCCCAGCAGCGTGGTGAGCACGATGCCGGCGATCGCCACCTTCACGGTGTTGAGCACGCCGACCCAGATGGCCTTGCCGTAGCTCTGGCTCGGGTCGTAGGCGATGAGCGTCTCGCCGATGTCGAAACCGGCGCTGGCGCCGAGGAAATCGAAGCCGCTCTGGATGCCGCGCGCCTGCATGTTGGCCTGCGTGTTGTGCGCGAGGTACCACAGGCCGAGCGCGAGCAGCGCCAGCGCGACGATCTGGTAAAGCAGGCCGCGCGTGGCGCGGCTGTTGAGCGAGAAGCGTCGGGTCTTGGGAGGGGGGGATGCGGAGATGGCCAAGGGTGTCCTCGCCGGGTGGCAGCGCAATGAACGGTACGTGACGGCTCAGGCCGTCACGGTTCCGCAAGGGCGGGGCAGCCGGTGCAACGGCTGCCCCGTGCCGATCAGCGGATCGGCGGCGCGTACAGGATGCCGCCGTTGGTCCAGAGGTTGTTCACCCCGCGCGGCAGGCCGATGGCGGTCTTCGGGCCCACATGGCGCTCGAACTGCTCGCCGTAGTTGCCCACGGCCTTGATGGCGCGGTAGGCCCATTCCTTGTCCAGACCGAGCAGCTTGCCGGTGTCTTCGTTGCCCATGCCCAGCAGGCGCATCACCGATGGGTTGGTGCTGGAGGCCTTTTGCTGGTCCACGTTGGCTTGTGTCACGCCGTATTCCTCGGCCTCGATCAGCGCGAAGCCCACCCACTTGACGATGGCCTCGAACTCGTCGTCGCCGCGGCGCACGGCCGGGCCCAAGGGCTCCTTGGAGATCAGCTCGGGCAGGATCACGTGGTCATCGGGCTTGGCCATGTCCTTGGCGCGCGTGGAGGCCAGGCCGGAGGCGTCCGTCGTGTAAGCCTGGCAGCGGCCCGACGCGTAAGCGCCCACGGCAGCTTCGAGCTTTTCAAACACCACGGGCTTGATGTTCAGGTTGTTGGCGCGCGAATAGTCGGTCAGGTTGAGTTCGGTGGTGGTGCCCGACTGCACGCAGACGGTGGCGCCCTTGAGTTGTTTCGCGCTCTTGACGTTGAGCTTCTTGGGCACCATGAAGCCCTGGCCGTCGTAGAAGTTGACACCCACGAAGCTCAGGCCGAGCGAGGCGTCGCGAGTGAGCGTCCAGGTGGTGTTGCGCGCCAGCATGTCGATCTCGCCGGATTGCAGGGCGGTGAAGCGCTGCTGCGCCGTCAGCGGCACATAGCGCACCTTGTCGGCGTTGCCCAGGATGGCCGCGGCCACCGAGCGGCACACGTCCACGTCCATGCCGCTCCATTTGCCCTGGCTGTCGGCCGCCGAGAAGCCGGGCAGCCCGGTGTTCACGCCGCACACAAGCTCGCCGCGTTTCTTGATGGCTTCAAGGTCCTTGCCGGCATGGGCGGGCAAGGAGAGCAGCGTGGCGGCAGCGCCGACGGCCAGCGCGGTCAGCTTCAGGGACGTGGATTTCATTCGGTCTCTCCGGATTGGTGAATGGAAGGCGTCCGCCACCCGTGTGCACCCGTTCGGTGCCACGGGTGGCGGCAGGGCACTGTATGCCCGACGATTTGCACCATGGATCGGGGTTTACGTGGAAAAGTCATGCAATCGTTTTATTGATCCATTGCGGTGCACCGGGTGTTTACCCGCGAAGTGATGTCTGCAGGTTCCGTGCCATGCACGTGGTCCCAGGCGCGACAAACCGGACTGTCGTCCTGAAGTTGCGAACCGTATGCTGCGGCGAGAGCACGCCCAACCCGACCCCCGCACACGAGGCGCGCCATGCCAACGGAGACAAGCCGACATGCAAACCCGTCCCGCGCCCGCTTCGGCCGACGCACCCGCACACCACCGCTTCTGGCCGCGGCGCCTGCCGCACACCCTGCATCCACCCGCCACTTCGTTGTGGCGCAACCTGGAGGTGAGCGCGCTGCGCTACCCCGCCAAACCTGCGCTGGTCTACTTCGATCGCCTCACGACCTACGCCGAGCTGCTGGCGCAGGCCGAGCGTCTGGCGGCTCACCTGCGCACCCAGGGCGTGCAGGACGGTGACCGCGTCATCGTCTTCATGCAGAACTGCCCGCAGTGGATCGTGGCGTACTACGCCGTGCTGCGCGCCAACGCGGTGGTGGTGCCGGTCAATCCCATGAACAAGGCCGACGAGCTCGGCCACTACATCACCGATCCCGACGCGCGCGTGGCCATCTGCGCGGCCGATCTGGCGGGCGAGCTGGTCAAGGCCAACGCCGGCGTGCCCGAGGGCGAGCGGCTGCGCCACCTCGTCGTCACGCACTACAGCGACGCCATCGGCCCGCAGGCCGAGATCCCGCCTGCCTGGCAGGCCTGGCTGGGCGCGCGCCACGACGCGCCCGTGCTCGAGAGCGGCAGCGTGGCCACCTGGCAGCAGGCCCTGGCCTGCAGCGCGTCGCTGCCCGAGCACAACCGCGGCCCCGACGACCTGGCCGTGCTGCCCTACACCAGCGGCACCACCGGCCTGCCCAAGGGCTGCATGCACCCGCACCGCACGCTGATGCACAACGCCGTGGCCAGCGTGCTGTGGGGCACCAGCACGTCCGAGACCGTCTCGCTGGTCGTGGTGCCGCTCTTTCACATCACCGGCATGGTGACCGGCATGCACGCCGGCATCTACGGTGGCTCCACCATCGTGCTCATGCCGCGCTGGGACCGCGAACTCGCCGGGCGGCTCATCTCGGCCTGGCGCGTCACGCACTGGACCAACATCCCCACCATGGTGATCGACCTGCTCGCCAGCCCGAGCTTCGATCAGTACGACCTCACCAGCCTGGTCAACATCGGCGGCGGTGGCGCGGCCATGCCGCAAGCCGTGGCGCAGCGCCTGTTCGACCTGTTCGGTCTGCGCTTCGTGGAAGGCTACGGTCTCACCGAAACCGCGGCGCCCTCGCACAGCAACCCGCCCGACCACCCCAAGCAACAGTGCCTGGGTATTCCCTTCATGAGCACCGATGCTCGTGTGGTCGACCCCGACACGCTGCAACAACTGCCCGTGGGCGAGGCGGGTGAAATCCTGATCCACGGCCCGATGGTGTTCGACGGCTACTGGAAGCGCCCCGAGGCCACGGCCGCTGCCTTTGTCGAACTCGACGGCAAGCGCTTCTTCCGTTCGGGCGACCTCGGCCGTGTGGACGAAGACGGCTACTTCTTCATCACCGACCGCCTGAAGCGCATGATCAACGCCAGCGGTTTCAAGGTCTGGCCGGCCGAGGTCGAGGCGCTGATGTTCAAGCACCCCGCCATCGCCGAGGCCTGCGTCATCGCCACGCAGGACGCCTACCGCGGCGAGAGCGTGAAGGCGGTGGTGGTGCTGCGCGCCGACGCCAGGGGCAAGACCAGCGAGGCCGACATCCTGGCCTGGTGCCGCGAGCACATGGCTGTGTACAAGGCACCGCGCGAGGTGCAGTTCGTCGACGCCCTGCCCAAGAGCGGCAGCGGCAAGGTGATGTGGCGCTGGCTGCAGGAGCAGGAGGCCGCGCGCGCGTCGGCAACCTAGGGCCGGCCCGGCACAATGGGGCATGACTTCGCTCGCCGACGCCTTTCGCCGCGTCTGGCAGCCGCGCAAGCCGCTGTTCTGGCTTGTGGTCGGCTTCCAGATCCTCTCCAGCGCCATCGTGCTGTTCATCCAGATCCACGAACCGCCCGCGGGGCTGCGCCTTGTGCTCGGCCTGCTGGCGCTCACCAACACGCTGCTGGGTTGGTGGCTGCTGGCGCGGCTGTGGCGCGAAGGCGGGTCCGGGTCGTGAAGCCGCCATCCGCGCGGTTCAGGGCGGGCCAGCGGGGTGCGGTGGGTGGTTTGAGCGACATCACCTCGTTACAAATGGCCTGTTTTGTGCTGGAATGGCGCCGCGCGTCGGCCGTTGTCCGTCCGATGGCGCGACTCACCGCGTCCACAGCGAGGCCATGAAGCAATTCTTCTCCACCTTGTTTGACACCGTTGCCCAACGCCTGCACGGGAACGACTCGAGACGCGACGATGACCCCTACCGCCTGGCCCGTGTACGCCGCGCCATGCTGGAACTCGTGGGCGAAGACACCAACTGGGAAGCCGAGCAACTGCGCCACCGCATGCTGGTGGCCGAGTCGGCCCGTGCCCTGTGGTTCATGCGGCCCGACCTGCTGCACTGGCTCTGCCGCGCGCATGAGGAGCGTGCCGCCATGGCCAAGGTGATGGCGTTGCAGCCGCTGTTCGACGGCCTGGTCGAGCCCTCGTTGCTCGGCAACGGCCAGCGGCGGGAACGCCGCGAACGCACGTTCGGCGGCTGACGCGCGGGCTGGCGGTCTCAGCCCGCAGCCTCGCCCACCGTGCCCGCTGCGTCCTGCACCGTTCCTCGGTAGGCGTGCCAGGTGGCGTGTCCGATCACCGGCCCGGCCACCAGCAGGCCCAGGAACCACGGCGCCATGGCCAGGCCGATCACCACCGTGATCAGTGCGCCCCACCACAGCATCACACCCGGGTTCTGCAAACAGGCGCGGATGCTGGTGAGCCCCGATGAAATCGCGTCGCTGCCGCGGTCCAGGATCATCGGGATGCTCACCACGCTGGTGACGAAGATCAGCCCCGCGAACACCGCGCCCACCAGCGTCCAGGTGATCAGGAACTCCAGGTTCTGGCCACTGAGCAACTGCGACAGCAGGTTCTGCGCGTCGGGCATGGTGTTGAACGTCACCGCGAACACCACCAGCGAGGCGCGACCCCACAGCATCTCCAGAATCAGCAGCACACCCGCGAAGATCGCCATCGTGCCTTTGGTGGGCACCCACGCGCGCAGCGAGCGCGCCAGCGACGGCGTTTCGCCCCGCTGCAACGCACGGCTGGCGTCGTACAGACCCAGGCACAAGAAGGGGCCCATCAGCAGAAAGCCCGCCGACAGCGCCAGCACATAGGCCGGCGCGGTGCGGAACACCCACAACAGCGCGTGCCCCATGGCAAAGAAGCAGGCGCCGTAGAACAGGCCGATGCGCGGGCAGCGCAGAAAATCCGCCCAGCCCGCGCGCAGCCAGCGCAGCGGATCGCCCGGGCGCAGTTCGGTGATGCGCAGGTCGAACACGGATGGCCCGCGGGGCTCCGGGGGGTGGGGGTCGGCGCTGGCGTTCATCCCGCCATTGAGCCACCGACGCGCAACGCCCCCGATGCGGGCTTTCCCCAGGGCGCGAACCTACACTCACGCCCATGTCCGCCGCCGAATTCTCCCCACCCTACCTGTCCCCCAACGCCATCGACACCGCGCTGCGCGAGCGCGGCGTGGGCCTGCTCAGCGGCGAGGACACCGCCGCCTGGATCGGCGTGCCGCTGGCCGAGCTGCACGCGCTGGAGCCGCACTGGAACCGCCTGGTGGCCGACGGCTACCTCAAGGACGGCGGGCGCTACCGACAGCGCCGCCACAGCTGCTTCGTGGTGCAGGGCGATCGCGTGGAGCAGGTGCCGCACCGCGCGCACTGGCAGCCGCTGGAATACAACGCCTTGCACGGCGGCATGCAGCGCTGGTTCGAGCCCATGGAACCCGCCATGGTGGCCGCACCCGCCTGGGCCCGCCTGCTGCAGCGCCTGGCCGCGGCGGCCGACGCCTTGCGCGGCCCGCAGCCCTGGTACGTGGAGGCGCATCCCTTTCGCATCGACACCACCGACGGCATCGGCCGCCCCACGCCCGAGGGCGCACACCGCGACGGCGTGGATCTGGTGGCCGTGTTCCTGGTGGGCCGCCACGCCATCAAGGGCGGCGAGAGCCGCGTGTTCGAGGCCAACGGCCCGGCAGGGCAACGCTTCACGCTGCGCGACCCGTGGTCGCTGCTGCTGCTCGACGACCCGCGCGTGATCCACGAAAGCACACCCATCCAGCCCGAACAGCCGGACGGCCACGGCTGGCGCGACACGCTGGTGGTGACGCTGCGCGCCGGGGGCTTTCAGGGGGGCTGAGCCCTACACCCCGCCGGTCGGGTGCGTCGGGTCCACCCACAGCACGGTCTCGGGTTTTTCCACCGGTTCGATGTCGAGGTTGATCGCCACCGCCTGGCCGTCGCTGCGGCAGAGCACGCACTCCAGCACCTCGATCGGGCTGGCGTTGATCTCCTGGTGCGGCACGTATGGCGGCACGTAGATGAAATCGCCCGGGCCGGCCTCGGCGGTGAATTCCAGGTGGTCGCCCCAGCGCATGCGCGCGCGGCCCTTGACCACGTAGATCACGCTCTCCAGGTGGCCGTGGTGGTGGGCGCCGGTCTTGGCGTCGGGGTGAATGGTGACGGTGCCGGCCCAGAGCTTTTGCGCGCCCACGCGCGCGAAGTTGATGGCGGCCTTGCGGTCCATGCCCGGGGTGGAGGGCACGTTGCCGTCGAGCTGGTTGCCGGGCACGACGCGCACGCCGTCGTGCTTCCAGCGCGGCCCGCCGTGCGAATCGCCGTGCGAATCGCCATGTGTGTGGTCATGCGGGTGTTCGTGAGAATGGTCATGGCCCATGGCGTGCTCCGGCGGGTGTGTGACGCCAGTGTGCCAGCGCCACGCGCGCAACAGCCCGACAATGCAGGGTTTTCCCCGAGCGTCCCTGGAGAGTTGCCTTGCCTTTGCCCGACCCCGCGCCCCGCGCGCCCCTGCACACCCGCCGTGTCACCTACCAGGGCTTTCAGCGCGACGACGGCCTCTGGGACATCGAAGGCGAGCTGCACGACAGCAAACCCTTCGGCTTCGAGATTACCGGCGAAGGCCGCTGGGAGGCTGGCCAGCCGGTGCACCACATGCGCATCCGCGTCACCATCGACGAAGCCATGGTGATCCGCGACATCCACGTCGCCATGGACGCCCACCCGCACGAGCCCTGCCCGCAGGCCATGCCGCCGATGAAGGGCCTGGTGGGCGAGGTGCTGGGCAAGGGCTGGCGCCACACCATCCAGCGCCACCTGGGTGGCGTGGTGGGCTGCACCCACCTGCGCGAGCTGCTGTTCAACCTGGCCACCGCCGCCATGCAGACGCGCGCCGGTGCCACCTTTGCGGTGCGCGACGACGGCAGCCCGCCGCCGCACCTGGGCCAGTGCCGCGCCTGGGACTTCGATGGCCCGGTGGTCGAGCGTGTCTACCCGATGTTCTTTCGCTGGCGCGCACCCGAGAAGGTGGCGCCCACCGCCTGAACGCGGGCCGTTCGGCGCGCGCGCGTCACGCGGCGTAGAGCGAGGGCCAATGCGCCCACGCCAGGTACCAGTCACCTTCCACCGCAGCCCCCAGGTACTTGCCATCCAGCGCGATGTCGATGTCGGGCAGGCCGAAGGCGGCCGCCACGAAGTCGGCGCAGTTGGACAGGCCCACACCCGTGCCGCCGCGGGTCAGGCCGCCGCAAAACAGGTTGCCCAGGTCGCCTTTGGTGTTCTGGCGCAACCACGCCCCTTGGTCAGGCGCGATCGGGTTGGCCACCACCCAGCGCACCGCGTGCTCGCCCACGGGAGCGATGTCCAGGTGAATGGTGTCGCCGGTGGTGAACCGCATGGCGTTGTTGACATAGTTGTAGACGATGCGGTCGACGGCGGACGCCTCTAGGCAGCACGACGCCAGCAGCCCCTGGTAGCCACAGGCCACGCGCACGTGGCCCGGCGCCTGATCGCCGCGCTCGAACTGGAAGCCGTCCCACTTCTCGACCACCGTGTGCATGAAGTGCGGCTTCTCGGCCTCGTCGGCGCGGCGCACGGCCGGGTCCAGGTCGGGCAGGATGTTGCGCATGATCTTGGCCTGGTCACGCGCCAGAAAGGCGGCGCTGCGCAGGTGCAGCGGGTCCGTGTCCCATTCGGCCATGCGCGCGTACAGCTGCAGCGGCGTCAATGCGCCGCCGCGCAAATCGTGGAGCACTTTGCCCAGCGCCTGTCGGGTGGCTTCGTCGTGGCACGTGGCCATGGTGTCGTGGCCCATGGCCTTGGCCGCATCGGAAAACGGTGCGCTCAGCACGGTGGTCACCAGCTGCAGCAGCGCGTCCCAGTCCGGGGCGTCGCGCATGGCAACCCAGCGGTTATGCAGCGTCTTGGCGAGCTCGTACACCACCCGCACATGCGCTTGATCAACCTCGCTCAGAGACGCCAGCGCGATGTCGAAATCCTCGCCTCGGTAGCGCTGCGAGCGCATGTTGCGAAAGCCCGGGGGCAGGTGTTGGTCGAGGGCTTTCTTGAGGCCGGCGGGAAGTCCGTGCGCGCATACCAGCTCCTCCTTGGCTTCATCGGGGTGGAAAGGGCGGGTACTCATGGGCTGCAGGTCCGGGAAAGTCGCCCGAGTTTGCGGCAATCCCCAGGCGCTGATGGCTGGAATTGCACCGTGGTCACGTCTCAATTGGGGTTTTGGGCGGCCAGCGCGCGCAATTGCGTCTTGAGCACCTTGCCGTAGTTGTTCTTGGGCAGCGTGTCCACGAACACATAGCGTTTGGGGCGCTTGAAGCGCGCGATGTGCGCCAGGCAATGCGCGTCGAGCGCGGCGGCATCGGTGGCTTGCTCGGGCGCGGCCACCACGAAGGCCACCACCACCTCGCCCCACTCGGGGTCGGGCGCGCCCACCACGGCCACCTCGTGCACGCCGGGCGCGGTGAGCAGCACCTCCTCCACCTCGCGCGGGTAGATGTTGGAGCCGCCACTGATGAGTAAATCCTTGCTGCGGTCCTTGAGGGTGAGGAAGCTGTGTGTGTCCAGCGTGCCCATGTCGCCTGTCCAGAGCCAGCCATCGCGCACGGCCGCGGCCGTGGCCTCGGGGTTGCGCCAGTAGCCGGCCATCACAGTGTCGCCGCGCACCAGCACCTCGCCCACCTCGCCGAGCGGCAGATCGGCGCCGTCTGGGCCGGCCACGCGCACCTGCACCGGCGTTTGTGCCACGCCCACCGAGGCCAGGCGCGCCGCGTGATCGGGGTATGTGGTGTCGGCAATGTGCCGGCGGGAGAGGGCAGTGGCCACCATCGGCGTCTCGCCCTGGCCATAGATCTGCACGAAGCGCGGGCCCATCACGCGCAGCGCGCGCTGGATGTCGGCCAGGTACATCGGCGCGCCGCCGTAGACGATGGTCTTGAACGCGCGCGCCGCGTCGTCGGGGCCCAGGCCCTGCGCTTCGGCGTGGTCCACCAGCCGCTTGACGATGGTGGGCGCTGCGAAGGTGGACAGCGGCCCGAGCGCCTGGCCGAGCGCGAACAGCTCGGCCGGCTCCACGCCGCCCGAGGCCGGCACCACGTGGCGTGCGCCGGCCATCACATGCGGAATGGCGTAGATGCCGCAGCCATGCGACATCGGCGCGCCATAGACGATGGCGTCGCCCGCGTCCACCGCGTTCACGTCCACGAAGTAGGTGAGCCCCATCGTCATGAGGTTGCGGTGCGTGAGCATCACACCCTTGGGGCGGCCGGTGGTGCCGCTGGTGTAGAACAGCCAGGCCAGGTCGCCGGGCGCGCTGTCGTGCGGCGCCGGGACCGCTTCGCTCAGCGGCGCCAGCAGCGCATCGGCTTCGGCCGATTCAATGTCGATCTGGTGCTGCAACCCGGCCAGCGCGCGCGGCGCCACGTCGCTCGTTACGAAGCCCCAGCGCGCCTGCGCGTTGTCGATGATCCATTCCACCTCGGCCGGGTGCAGCTTGGCGTTCACCGGCACCACCGCCAGCCCGGCCCACCACGCGCCCCACAGGATCTCCAGGTAGCGCGGGTGGTTGCTCATGAACAGCACCACGCGGTCCCCGGGTTGCAGGCCTGCGGCGCGCAGGCGATGCGCCAGGGCGGCGCTGCGCTGTGCCCACTGCGCGTGCGTGGCCCACAGCGTGGTGCCGGAGTAAATGGCCGGGGCATCGGGGCGGGTGAGGGCCTGGCGGGCCAGCAGGTGGGCAAGCGACATGGTGTGTGTAGCAACAAAAAAAACGTCAGGGCCCGGAACGCGCCGTGCGCCCGAGCTCGTGCGCCATGCGCGCGAACAGCGTCAGCCATTCGGCCGGCGGTACGCCCCATTCTCGGCCGTTGCGCGCAATCACCACGCCGTGCGCGGGCGCCACGAAGATGAACTGGCCGTGGTTGCCCTGGGCGTGGAAGGCGTCGCCCCATTGCGCGTCGCGCCGGCCCCACCAGAACAGCCGGTAGTGCAGGCCGGGGCGCAGCGCGCTCAAATCCATCGCGCGCTCGGGGCCGGTGAGGGCTTGCACCGTGTCTTCGCGCAGCACGCGGCAGCCGTCGGCGGCCACGCCCTGCATGCGCATCAGCTCACCGAAGCGCGCGTAGTCCAGCACGCGCGCGTTCACGCCGCTCTCCAGCTTCTCGAAGCCACTGGCTTCGCTGTCCAGGCTCCAACTCGCGCCAGCGGCCATGCCGGCGGGCTGCCACAGGCGCTGCTCCAGGTACTTGGCCACCGGCATGCCGGTGGCGCGCTCCAGCACCAGGCCCATCAGCAGCGGGTGGTAGTTGTTGTAGAGCCAGCCTGGCCCGGGCTCGGCCGCCACCTGCGTGTGCTGCAGGGCCAGCGCGCGCAGGTCGGGCCAGCAGTAGGTCTTGGCGTCGTCGCCGTTGGGCAGGCCGGTCTCGCGGTAGGCAATGCCGGTGCGCATGTCCATCAGGTGGCGCAGCGTGAAGCGCTCGAATCGCGCATCGCGCGCGGCCAGCTCGGGCAGGCGCTTGGTGATGGGTTCGTCGAGGCCGAGCAGGCCATCCTCGGCCGCGGCCGCCACCAGCGTGGAGAGGAACGATTTGGCCACCGAGAACGAGGTGGCGCGCTCCTCGCGCCCATGGCCGTTGTAGTAGCCCTTGAACACCACACGGCCATGCTGCAGCACCACGAAACCGAGCGTTTTGCGCGCGGCCAGCCAGGCATCCATGTTCTCGCCCGGCAGGGCGGCGGCGAACGCGGCGCGCACGCGTTCGGGCGCGGGGGCAGCGGGCAGCTCGCTCGCGCCCGGGCGGGCCGCCACCTCGCGCGCCGGGAAGCGCAGGCGGTCGTCCACGTCCGCGTCCATCCACACGAAGGTGCGCCACACGTAGGGCGCGGGGTAGAGCACCAGCGCTGTGCCCACGGCCAGCACCAGCAGCGCCACCAGCGCGGCCACCAGCCACGCCGCAATGCGCAGGGCCGGTTTCAGGGAGGGGCTGAGGGTGGGCATGGGGTAGGGCCGACGAGCGGGCCGGGCCGCAAGCCGCATTTTGAGCGCGCGCGGTGGGCGCTCAAGACCCCAGGCCGGCGTGCGTGCGGCGCGCTGGCCACAATGCCCGTGTGCACACCACGCCCCAGACCCCCGCCACCGCCTCGACCCCCGCAGCCGCCGCCTTGTGCGTGTACTACGACGGCGGCTGCCCCCTGTGCCGCGCCGAAATCGCCACCTACCAGCGCACCGAAGGCGGTGACGCCGTGCAGTGGGTGGACGCACACGGTTGCGCGCCCGCCGAGCTGGGGCCTGATCTGCAACGCCCCGATGCGCTGGCGCGCCTGCACGTGCGCCGGGCCGACGGCACCTTGCTGCACGGCGCCGCGGCGTTTGCCGAGATCTGGTCCACGCTGCCGCGCTGGCGCTGGTTGTCGCGGCTGGCCCGCCTGCCCGGCGTGCTGCCCGTGCTGGAACTGGGCTACCGCGCCTTCCTGCGCGTGCGGCCCCTGTGGCGCCCCGCGGGCGGCACGGCCAGCGCGTTGCCCCTGCCGCTGTTGCGCGAACTGCGCACCGACCACGCGGGCGAAACCGGCGCCGTCATGATTTACCGCGGCATCCTGGCCGTGACGCGCGACCCCGAATTGCGCGCCTTCGCCCAGCACCACCTCGACACCGAGTCGCGCCACCTCGCCCTCATCGAGCCGGTGGTGCCGCCAGCGTGGCGCAGCCGCCTGCTGCCGCTGTGGCGCGCGTCGGGCTGGCTCACCGGCGTGCTGCCCGCCTGCTTCGGCCCGCGAGCGGTGTACGCCACCATTCAGGCGGTGGAGACCTTTGTGGACCACCACTACGCTGCGCAGCTCGACCTCATCGACACCCTGCAGCGCGAACACCCCAGCCCCGAACTGGCCGCGCTGCGCGCCCTGCTGCAGCAATGCCAGCAAGACGAAGTGGCCCACCGCGACGACGCCGCCGCGCGCTGGAACGGCCGCGCCCGTGGGCCGCTGGCCGTGTGGCGCTGGCTGGTGGGTTCGGGCTCGGCCGCCGCGGTGCGCGTGTGCCGCCACATCTGAAAAATCGCTTAAGCACGCGCCGCTGGTGCGTTCTTGCCCTGCCTGAGGGTTGACGCGCTTTCACGCGCCGGCGTGCAATCACCCCACCCGAAAAGGAGGGGTGAGATGACGACGACAAAGAACCGCACGCGCTGGTGGCGCGTGCTCGCCATTGGCCTGGGCACATTGGTGCTGCTGGCGGCTGCGGCCCTGGCCACTGGCATTTACCTGGCCGAACGCAAACAGCAGCGCCGCGTGGACGTGGCGGTGCAACCCGTGCCCTACAAGACCGACGCCGCCGCGCTGGAACGCGGGCGCTACCTGTACGCATCGCGCGGCTGTGTGGACTGCCATGGCGCCAACGGCGCCGGCCGCACTTTTGTGGACGACGGCGCACTCACCATCGCCGGACCCAACATCACCACCGGCCCCGGTGGCGTGGTGGCCACCTACCAGCCGGTGGACTGGGTGCGCGCCATCCGCCACGGCATCACCCCCCTGGGCCGCGCGCTGATGGTGATGCCCAGCGAGGACTACAACCGTTTCACCGACGACGACCTGGCCGCCCTGGTGGCCCACGTGCGCGCACTGCCCCCGCAAAGCGGGCAAGGCGCCGTGGTGAACCTGCCCCTGCCCGTGAAAGCCCTCTACGGCTTCTGCGCCATCAAAGACGCCGCCGCGAAGATCGACCATTCGTTGCCCCCGCAACTGCCCGTGCCCGAAGGCGTGACCGTGGAACACGGCCGCTACGTGGCCAACATGTGCATCGGCTGCCACGGTGCCACGCTGGCCGGCGGCAAGATCCCCGGCGGCCCGCCCGACTGGCCCCCGGCCTCGAAGCTCTCGCCCGGGGAGGGGAGTGTGATGGAGCGTTACCCCGATGCCGATGCGCTGATCGGCATGTTCCGCAGCGGGAAGCGGCCGGATGGGAGCGCGGTGAAGGTGATGCCGTTTGAGTCGCTCAGGGAGATGAGCGAGGTGGATTTGAAGGCCCTCCACCTGTACCTGCGGGGGCTCTAGCTACCCGAAGGGGCATCACCCGCTGAATCCGGGTCACAGACCCTCCCACAAAGGCCCCATTCGCTCGCTCACCCGCCGCCCGTGTGTCCAGGCGATTTCACGCAGTGTCAGGTCGGGATTGGCCTGGCGCGCCAGTGCGAGGGCGACGCTCGCCTCTCTGGTGCTTCCCAGGCGGTCCAGCGTGGCGGCCTCCAGCACGCGAGCGTGGTGAAACCGGGGGTCGCGACGGCTGGAGGCGCGGGCCTCGATCAACGCCTCGTCAAGCCGGTCTGCGCGGAACAGGAATACCCCGAGCGCCCAACCCCAGAAGCCCAGACGCCGATCGCGCGGGCTGATCCTCATCCCGTAGCGCATCTTCTCGATGCCTTCATCGAACTTCTGCGTCATGGCCAGCGACGCGCCGAGCGCGACGTGAGCCTGCGCGTTGCTGGGATCGATATCAAGGGCGCGGTGCAGGATGTCCACGCCACGTTCGTGCTGCCCCAGGTCACACAAAGCGCAGCCCGCGTAACCCAGCACTTCGGAACTGCCGTCATCGAGCCCGATGGCGCGATCCGCAGCGCTCAGCGCGTCGTTGACCAGTTCGGTGGAGTCGGGCAACAGCGCGATGTTGCGGGACAGGGCGGTCAGCAAGGCATAGTGGGCGTGCCCGAGCCCGAAGCCGGGATCCACCGTCACGCTCTGGCGCAGACGAGAACGCGCCTCGGCCATCGCCTCGCTGCCCCAGCCGTGCATGGCGATCGAGCCGATGGCCTGGTGGTAGTGGGACCACACGTCCTGGTTGCCTGTGCGCTGGCGGCGGATGCGCGCTATCTCCGCGCGTGTGAGTTCGGGCTCCAACTCCGAGATGATCCCGCGTGCAATGTCTTCCTGCAGGTCGATCGCCGTGTCGCGGCGGCTGTCGAAACGGCCGCTCCACAGCACATGCCCGGACGCAGCGTCACTCAAATGCGTCGAGACGCGCAGCCCGTCGCTCAGCAGGCGCACGCTGCCTTCGACGACAAAGCGCACGCCCAGCTGTTGGGCGATGTCGCGTACCGTGGCGTCGAGACCCCGAAACGCGAACGACGAGGCGCGCGAAATCATCTGAAAGCCCGGGACCCGTGCCAGCAAGGCAATGACGTCTTCGGCCAGACCGTCCGCCAGGAAGTGCAACTGGGGATCGTCGGACAGGACAGCGAATGGCAGCACCGCGATGGTCGATGGTGCGGTTGCGGTCGAGGTCGGCGCGCTCAGCGACCGGTCCCCCGCGCCGGGAGTGCCAATCACCTCCACGTTCAGAGTGAATCGGTAGCCCCGCCCCGATGCCGTCGCGATCGAACGCGGTCCGAGCAGCTTGCGCAAGGTCGAGACCTGCACGGACAGGTTGTTTTCTTCCACCACGAGGCCCGGCCAGACGATGCCCAGCACCTCCTCGCGGGGAACCACGCGGTCGCGGTGGCTCAGCAGGCACAGCAACAGATCGAAGGCGCGCGCGCCCAGGGGCGCCGCCACGCCGTCGATGAGCAGCAACCGCTCGGCTGGTCTGACTTCAAAGCGATCGAACAGGTAGCGCTCGGGCATGGCCGTGTCTCAAGTGGTCCTGGGCGTCGACCGGCATCTTTAGCGAATTCTTCAGAAATTTAAAGGCTTCACCGTACAGGCGCCGGATACGGTGACGGCTCCCAACCACCCGAGGAGTCCGGACATGAGCAGTAGCGTCATCGAAGCCCAAACCCCCCTGCGTGCCCGATACAAGGCATCACCCCCGTCCGCGACCGTCACCAGCCAGGCGTTCACCGGCGGGTTCGATCTCACGGACCCTTTCCGCTCACAGGTGCGCCCGATGGGTGCCGACGCCGAGGCGATGGTGTTCGGTGTGCATCGGTCGGTGGGCAGCCCCCACGCGCTGCCTTGCCCGGGCGATCTGATGTGCGCCGCGCTGGCTGCCTGTCAGGATGCTTCGATCCGGATGGTGGCCGACGCGATGGGCATCACCCTGCGGCGCCTGGAGGTCCACGTCCAGGGCACGCTGGATGTGCGTGGCGCTCTGGGCATGCAGCGCGACGTACCGGTGGGCTTCCAGTCCCTGGTTTGCGACATCCACCTGGAGGCCGCGGATGGCACGCCTGCGGATCAACTGGAAAAGCTGCGCCTGGCCGCAGAGCGCTGTTGCGTGGTGGCGCAGACCTTGCAATCACCGCCCCTCATCCAGACCCGGTTTCACGTCTAAAGGCAGGTGTGCGCGGGTCGGGTACGCCGCGCCCAACCTCTCACCCCACCACCGCCCCATACACCACCCCCCGCATCTTCATCCTGTAGTGAATCCTTTGATTCGGCGCCTGCGCCATGAAGATCGCGAACAGGTCGAGTTCGGGGTCGACGAAGAAGTGGGTGCCGCCGATGCCGCTCCAGTGGTACGTGCCCACCGAGCCGTGCACGTTGGCTTCGCCCAGTGCGGTGCGCACCGCAAAGCCCAGGCCGAAGCCGTGGCCCGGGGGCAGCAGTGGGTTGTCGGCGTGGGGCACGGTGCTGCCCAGGTGGTCGGCGGTCATGAAGGCCAGGGTGTGCGGTGACAGGATGCGCGCGCCACCGAGTTCGCCGCCGTTCAGCAGGCACTGCAGGAAGCGCGCGTAGTCGTGCGCGGTGGACATGAGGCCGCCGCCGCCCATCTCCAGCTTGGGCACTTCGCGTGGGTCGTGCATGGGCATCTGCACGCCGCCGTCGGGGTCGTGCTTGAAGGCTTCGGCAATGCGGTGGTGCTGGGCGGGTGGCACGTGGAAGGCGGTGTCGTGCATGCCCAGGGGTTGCAGGATGGTTTCGCGCAGGTGTTCGGCCAGGCCCTGGCCGGTGATGACTTCGATCACGCGGCCCAGCACGTCGGTGGCGCGGCTGTAGGCCCAGGCGCTGCCGGGCTGGTGGGCCAGGGGCAGGGCGGCGATGCGTTCGCACAGCTCGGCGTTGGTCTGCTGGCGGTCGTTCAGGCCGGCGTTGGCGTAGAGCGCGTTCACGTGGCCGTTGCCGGTGAACTCGTAGGTCAGGCCCGCGGTGTGGCGCAGCAGGTCCTGCACGGTGCTGGGGCGCTCGGCCGGCACCAGCTTCACGCCGTGCGGGCCGGGCACAGCCACCTGCTGGTTCATGAAGCCGGGGATGTACTGGCCCACCGGGTCGCTCAGCAGCAGGCGGCCTTGTTCCACCAGCCGCATGGCCGCCACCGAGACGATGGGTTTGGTCATGGAGTAGATGCGGTAGATCGCATCGGCGGGCATGGCCTTGCGGCGCGCCGGGTTCAGGCGGCCCACGGTGGCGTCCAGCACCACATGGCCGCCGCGGGCGATGAGCACGTGCGCGCCGGGCAGGTGGCCGCGGTCCACGTCGTGCTGCAGCATCTGCACGATGTGTTGCGTGCGCTCGGGGCACAGCCCCGCGTCGGCCGGGGCGGCCGTGGGCAAGCCGTGCGCCATGTCAGGCCCCGTAGCGTTGGCGCGCCAGCGCCGCGCCCTTGGCCAGTGCGTCCAGCTTGGCCATGGCCACCTCGCGGCTCATGGGGGCCAGGCCGCAGTTGGTGCAGGCAATGAGCTTGTCCCTGGGCACGTACTGCAGCGCGGTGCCGATGGTGTCGGCCACCTGCTCGGGCGTCTCGATCGTGTCGCTCGCCACGTCGATCACGCCCACCATCACTTCCTTGCCTTTCAGCAAGGCCATCAGCTCGGGCGGCACGTGCGAGTGGAAGCACTCCAGGCTCACCTGGTCGATGCGGCTCCTGGCGAGCGCGGGGAACACCTGTTCGTACTGGCGCCATTCCTCGCCCAGGGTTTCCTTCCACTTCACGTTGGCCTCGATGCCGTAGCCGTAGCAGATGTGCACGGCCGTCTTGCAGGTGAGGCCCTGCGCGGCGCGCTCCAGCGCCTTCACGCCCCAGTCGGCCGCTTCGGCCATGTAGACGTTGAAGGCGGGTTCGTCGAACTGGATAATGTCCACGCCGTCGGCCTGCAGGGCCAGGGCTTCCTGATTCAGCAGCTCGGCAAAGGCCATGGCCATCTTCACCTTGTCGCCATAGAAGCGGTCGGCCACCGTGTCCACAATGGTCATGGGCCCGGGCAGGGTGAACTTGAGCAGCTTCTTCGTGTGGGCGCGCGCCAGTTGCGCCTCGAACGCGTGCACACGGCCCTTGAGCTTCAGCGGCGCCACCACCTGCGGCACCATCGCGTCGTAGCGGTTGTTGCGGATGCCCATCTTCACTTTGTTTTCAAAGTCGATGCCCTCCACATGCTCGACGAAGCCGTGCACGAAGTGCTGGCGCGCCTGCTCGCCGTCGCCGATCACATCCAGCCCAGCGTCCTCCTGCGCCTTGATCCACAGCAGCGTGGCATCGGCCTTGGCTTGCTCCAGTTCCTTGCCTTGCGCTTTCCATTGCGGCCAGAGCTTCTGGGTCTCGGCCAGCCACGCGGGTTTGGGCAGGCTGCCGGCAATGGCGGTGGTGAACAGCATGGGTCTGACTCCTGACAGTTTGTGTATGGTTGGTTGGGATGCTTGTACGAGCTAGCGATTGGACGGCAATGCCGCAATCAGCGGGGGCATGAGTGCGCGCAGCCCCTCGCTGCCAAGGCGCTGATTCGTGGCGTGTTGATAGATCACGATGCCATGCTGACGGTTGAAGAAGAGGTACTGACCACCATGCCCGGCAAAGCAAAAATCAATGGCAGGCCCGCACCTGACCCAGATCTGATAGCCGTATTCGTTGCTTGCGCCAAACGCAGCTATTTGACGGCTGGTGGCTGTCTGGAGGAATCTGCCAAAGCAGGTTTCGGTCTGTTCGATTTGCTCCAATACATACAGTCCGAGCCGAATCCAGTCGTGCGGCGTTGCGCTGAATCCTTGATAGGCGGAAACCTCACCGCGGTTGTTCACGACCCATGCGCCCTTGCTGGCCGCGCCTGAGGTGTGCCACACCTTGCGGGCAAAGTAGGACTCGAAGGTCTCACCGCTCGTGGCCGTCACCAGCATCGCCAGGGCCGTCGTGTCGAGGTTGTTGTATTGAAAGACCGCTCCGGATGGGCGGTACATCTCGTCTTGACGTTTCATCGTATCGATGAAGGCTTCGTGCATCGTACCTTCGAGGATGGCGCGTCCCAGAACACTGTCCGGGTCCCCGAACTTGTGTCCCGTACTGGCGGTGGGGTGCGCCCCACTGCTCATTCGCAGCAGATCGTGGATGCTGGCTCGTCCCCAGGAAGTGCCGGTGGTTTCGGGTACGTACTTTTCAAGTGGGTCTTCGAGCGTCTTGATGCTGCCGTCGCACAGTGCATGTCCGACCGCAAGGGCGGTCAGACTTTTCGACATGGAGAATCCCAATGGAGTGCGCCTTGCGCTCACGCCGAACCCGTACGACTCCGCAAGCAGTCCTTTGGCGTCGGCGATCAAGATCGCCTTTGCCTTGTTTCGACCGATCAGGTCGTCAAAGTCAGGTACCTGGGCCGCATGGGGATGCTTGTCGGGACCGAGAAGCGGCCGGGCTTCGCTGGCAGGCGGTACGCTGACTGTCCTGGCCAGCTGCCTGAACCCGTTTGTAGCCGTATTGGCCCATGACCAATCTTGCGCTGACGCGAGGGACGCGATGAGCGACAGCATCACGACGAACGCGGCGGCACGCTGTATTCGAACGAATCGCTTCATTGCGGTGGCCTTCGGATGGCGTTGGGGAAATACAAGGCGGTGAGGCTCAGGCTGTGCACGGGCGAGAAATCGTCGCCCGCGCGGGTGGCGGTGTCGCCCCAGCGGCGCCAGTCGCGCACCCAGTGCAGGTGGTCGCACACCTCCACCAGGCCCACGGTTTCGCGGTCGCCGATCAACACGCCGTGCACACGCAGGCCCAGGCGGGCCTTGGCGTCGCGCAGTGCGTCCAGGGTGGCGTGGGTGACGCCGAACTCGCCGTCGCTCACGATCAGGATGTCGGCGTCGTGCCAGCCGGTGGTCTGCACGCGCGCAATGGCCTGCTCCAGCGGGGTCTGCACGTCGGTGCCGCCGTCGAAGGCCTGGCCCATGCAGTCCAGCAGGTGTTGCAGGCCGCGGGCGTCGAGCGCCAGTTCGCGCTCGATCACCTCGCCCGCGCCGCCGAAGGCGATGAGGGCGCAAGGCCGCTGGCCCGCGTGGGCGCTGCGCAGCGCTTGCAGCACGCAGGCGCGCGCCACGTTGCCGGGCGCGCCGCGCATGGAGCCTGAGGTGTCCAGGCACACCACCAGCGGGCCGCGGCCCAGCGGCGCGGTGTGCGCTTGCGCAGGGGCGGGCGTTGGCGCGGGGCGTTCGCTGTGTTGCGGCGCGCGGTCGTCGTAGGTTTGCAGTTGCGCCTCGGCAAAGCGCGCGCGCCACAGGCGGCGGCCCACGGGGTGGCGCAGCAGGGCGCTTTCGGCGCCGGTCATCCGCGCCAGCGCGCGCGATCGGTGCACGCCGTCCACCGCGTGCGGTTCGGGGCGGCGTTCCTGCTCTTCGGCCGGGTGGCGCGCGGCGCGTTGTGGCGCGGTGGGGCGCGGCTGCGGTTGCGCGGCGGGCGCGGCCTTGGGCACCGGCGCGCGGCGGCCCACGGCGTCGATGAAGGCGGCCAGGCGCGGCAGGCGCGCCAGCAGCTCGCCGATGCGCTGCGCCTCGGTCCATTCGCGGCGGTTCAGCTGGCCTTGCAGTTCGTCCCAGCGCAGGTGGGCCAGGTCGCCCAGCGATTGCAGCAGCGCGAGCACCTCGTCCCAGCCCTGGCGCTGCACGTCCCAGCTCTGGCGGAACTGCTCGCGCATGCGGGCGATGGCGTCGGCGCGCGCTTCGCCCTCGGCGCGGTCGATCAGGCTGTCCAGGTGCCAGAGCAGGCTTTGCAGCACCTGGCGCGACAAGGCCTCGCTGCCCTGCGTGAGTTGTGTGAGTTCCAGTTCCTGCAGCAGCGGGCGCAGCGCCTGGGTGGCGTCGGCGTCGCCCCAGTCGTCCTGCGCGTCGGGCAGGGCGCCGTCGTGCAGGGCACGCTGCCAGCGCTGCAGTTGCGGCACGCGTTGTGCCGGCGCGCCGGCGCTGCACACCACCGCCCAGCGCCACAACTCACGCGGCAGGGCGTCGAGCAGGTGCCAGGGCGCGGCGGGGTTCACCGTGCTTCCCACGCAATCGGTGCGGGCGCCTCGGCGCGCAGGGCCTCGTCCACCGGCAGGGCAGCAAAGCCATCGCGCGCAGTCTGCAGGCGTTGCAGCCAGCCGGCCACGGCGGCGCAGCGCGCACTGTGCACGGCCTCGATGCGCAAGCGCTGCGAGGGCGGCAGCCAGTCGTGCGCGCGCGCCTGTGTCATGACGTGCGTGGCGATGCGTTGCAGCTCGTCGTGCAGATCAGCCAGTTGCTGCAGCAGTGAACTGCACTGCGCCACGCGCGCGGCGATGTGCACGGGGCTCCAGCGGCGGCCCGCGCGTTCGCTGGTGAGGCGCACCAGCTCGTTGTCGCGCCCTTCGGGCCCCGCGATGGCGCGTGCCAGCGCGAGCTTGCCGGCGCTGTCGTCCTGTTGTTCGCTGGGCGCGCGCTGTTCGATGTCGAGCTGCTGTTCGAAGGCGGTCACGGCGCGCTCCAGGCCGTCGAGTTCGAGCGGCGCGGTGTGGGCCACGCGGTGTTCGAAGAAATCGGTCCAGCCCGGCACGGCGTCGGCGTTGGCCGAGAGCACGTAGGGCAGCAGCCACGCATCCCACGCACTCACGGCGGTGTCGGCGCGGCTCGCGGCCTGCAGGCGCAGCAGCGCCACCAGCTGGCGCCAGCGCCGGTCGGACACGCTTTGCTGCGTGCGTTGTGCGTGTTCGCGCGCGGCCTGCAGCAGTTGCACGATTTCATTGCCCAACGCCACCGCGGGCGCAGCGGCCTGCAGGGCCTGGCGCTCAGGTGCGTCGATCAGCGCGTCGGCCGCGGGCGCGTCCATCTCGCCGGTGGTCTGCAGCAGCGCGGTGAAGTGCGCGTCGTCCACCGGCGCCACCGGCACGCGCAGCAGAAAGCGGTCGTGAAAGGCGAGCAGGCTGTCGTCCTGCGGCGGCTCGTTGCTCGCGCCCACCAGCGTCACCAGCGGCACCGTCACGCGCTGGCGGCCGTTGTCGAACATGCGCTCGTGCAGCAGCCCAAGCAGGGTGTTCAGGATGGCCGAGTTTGCCTTGAACACCTCGTCAAGAAAGGCCACTTCCGCGCCGGGCAGGTAGCCCTCGGTGAGGCGTTCGTAGCGGTCGTGCTCCAGGGCCTGCAGCGAGAGCGGGCCGAACAGTTCCTCGGGCACGGTGAAGCGCGTGAGCAGGCGCTCGAAATAGTGCGCGCCTGGCAGCAGGCGGCGCAGCCGGCGCGCGAGTTCGCTCTTGGCGGTGCCGGGCGGGCCGAGCAGCAGCACGTGTTCACCGGCCAGCGCGGCCAGCAACAGACAGCGGGCCGCCACGTCGCGCTGCAGCAGGCCTTGCTCCAGCGCGGCGAGGGGGGCGGCCCAGCGCGACACGGCTCAGGTTCTTTCGAAGATGGCGGCGATGCCTTGGCCACCGCCGATGCACATGGTGACCAGCGCGTACTTGCCGCCGATGCGCTGCAGCTCGTGCACCGCCTTCACGGTGATGAGCGCGCCGGTGGCGCCGATCGGGTGGCCGAGCGAAATGCCCGAGCCGTTGGGGTTGACCTTGGCCGGGTCGAGGCCGAGGTCGCGCGTCACGGCGCAGGCCTGTGCGGCGAAGGCCTCGTTGGCCTCGATCACGTCGATGTCGCTGATCTTCAGGCCGGTCTTCTTTAGCACGGCCTGTGTGGCCGGCACCGGGCCGATGCCCATGTACTTCGGGTCCACGCCGGCGTGTGCGTAGCCCACCAGGCGCGCCAGGGGCTTGGCGCCGCGCGCCTTCACCTGCTCGCCGCTCATCAGCACCACGGCCGCGGCCGCGTCGTTGATGCCCGAGGCGTTGCCCGCGGTGACGGTGCCGTTCTCCTTCACGAACACCGGCTTGAGCTTGGCCATGTCGTCCAGCGAGGCGTTGGGGCGGAAGTGCTCGTCGATGGCGTAGGCCACCTCGCCTTTGCGGCTCTTGAGCATCACCGGGACGATCTGGTCCTTGAAGTAACCGGCCTCGGTGGCGCGCTGCGCGCGGTTGTGGCTTTCCACGGCGAGCTTGTCCTGCTCGTCACGCGAGATGCCCCACTTGGCCGCGATGTTCTCGGCCGTGACGCCCATGTGGATGGTGTGGAACGGGTCGTGCAGCGCGCCGACCATCATGTCCACCAGCGTGGCGTCGCCCATGCGCGCGCCGAAGCGGGTGTTGAGGCTGGCGTAGGGCGCGCGGCTCATGTTCTCGGCGCCGGCGCCGATGGCGATGTCGGCGTCACCGAGCAGGATGCTTTGCGCGGCCGACACCACGGCCTGCAGGCCCGAGCCGCACAGTCGGTTCACGTTGAAGGCCGGCGTGCCCTGGGCGCAACCGCCGTCGAGCGCGGCCACGCGCGAGAGGTACATGTCGCGCGGCTCGGTGTTGACCACGTGGCCGAACACCACGTGGCCGACGTCGTTGCCGCTGACGTTGGCGCGGGCGAGCGATTCGCGCACCACGAGCGCGCCAAGTGCGGTGGGCGGGGTGTCTTTCAGGCTGCCGCCAAAGGTGCCGATGGCGGTGCGCACGGCGCTGACGACGAAGACTTCACGGGTCATGGGGGGCTCTCCAGGCAGGCGGGTTGAATACCCGGGGATGGTACCCGCCGCCCCTCAGAAGGTCTGTCGCGCGAGCACCTGCAGCCGGTTGCTGTCGGCGTTGGGACGCGTCACGAACACCTCGCCCATGGCGAGGTATTCGCCGGTGAGCGCGGTGATGTTCACCTGGTGCGTGACCAGCATCCAGTTGGTGGGCGCGCGCAGGCCGCGCACGGCGGCCAGCACCTGGCGCGTTTGCGTGTCGCGCTCGCCCTGGCCACCGAAGAACGAGTTGATCGGCGCCCACACCGTGTGGCGGCCGAAGGCGAGCTGCGCCGTGTCCACACAGCGGCACCAGGCGCTGGAGCGCACCTCGTCCAGGCGGATGCCTTCGCGCTGGAAGGCCGCGCCCACGCGGCGCGATTGCTCACGGCCCTCGGCGCTGAGGTTGCGTTGCGTGCTGCACTGCTTGACGTCGAAGTTCGGCGGGTCGCCGATGCCGGGCTCGGTCTGCGCGTGGCGCATCAGCACCACGTTGCCGCCTTCGCGCAGGCGGGCCCAGAAGTCGCTGGTCTGCGCGTGCGCGCCGAACGCGGCGAGCGCAGCCGATGCGGTGATGAAGTCGCGCCTTTGCAGCATGGTCTTCTCCCTGGGGTCAGGCGTCGCGGACGTCGGCGACGGGGTTCGATCCGAAGTCCGACCGATCGAGCCAGGCCAGCACGCGCGCCGCGGCGTCGTCGGGCGAGGTCAGCATGCCCTTCTCGCGCAGGTCCACGAAACGCTGGCGGTCCGGGAAGCCACTGGCCGCGCTGCCGCGCAGGTGCACCTGCATGTCGGTGTCGATGACGCCGGGCGCCAGCGAGACCAGCCTGGCCCCGTTGGGCCGGTTGGCTTCCTCCAGCGCGCAGCAGCGGGTGAAGTGGTCCATGCCGGCCTTGGCCGCGCAGTAGGGCGATTGCGAGGCCATGGCATTGCGGCCCAGACCCGAGGAGATGTTGAGCACCTTGCGCGGGCCCTGCCAGCCGGCCTGCGCCCAGGCACCGGTGGCGGCCAGGAAGGCGGCGGTGAGCTGCATCGGCGCCTCCAGCCCCACGCGCAGCGCGTTCACCAATTGCGCCTCGGGCACCTCGCCCAGCGGCACCACCGCGGGCAGCACGCCGGCGTTGTTGATGAGGGTGGCGCTGGCGAAGTCGGCAGGCTTGAGCGCGGCGAGCCAGTTGGCCAGACGCTCGCGTGCGCCGCTGGTGTCGGCCAGGTCCTGCGACCACTGCACCAGATGCGCGCCGCGCTGCTGCGCCTCGGCCTCGAGCTCGGCGCTGATCTGGCGCGACAGGCACAGCAGCAGGCGGTTGGGGGCGAGCAGTTGGCGGGCCATGGCCAGGCCCATGCCGCGCGAGGCGCCGGTGAGTACGGTGAGGTGTTGCATCGTGGCTTTGGAATCAGAAAGGGCAGGGGGAGTGGAATTCGATCGTCTCGCCGGTGGCCGGGTGCGGCAGCGCGAGCCAGCCCGCGTGCAGCAGCAGGCGATCGGCCAGCGCGCGCTGGGCCTCGCTGGCGTAGAGCGGGTCGCCCACGATGGGGTGGCCGATGGCCTGCAGGTGCACACGCAACTGATGCGTGCGCCCGGTCACGGGCTCCAGTTCTAACCGGGTGCCGATGTCCGCGTGCGCGCCTTGGTCATCGGGCGCGATGCGCCAGCGCGTGTGGCTGGGCTTGCCCATGCCGTGGTGGACGATGCTGCGCGGCCGGTTGAGCCAGTCGATCATGAGCGGCAGGCTGATGGTCTGCCAGCCATTCGCGGGCTCGGGGTTGCGCAGATCGCCCGCCACCACGGCGGTGTAGCGCTTGTGCACGCGGCGCTTCTCGAAGCTCATCGAGAGCTTGCGCTGCATGTCGATGCCGCGCGCCATGACGATCAGGCCGGAAGTCGCCATGTCGAGCCGGTGCACGATGAGCGCGTCGGGCCAGCGTTGCTGGGCACGCGCACTCAGGCAGTCCTGCTTGTCGGGGCCGCGGCCGGGCACGGCGAGCAGGCCGCTCGGTTTGTCGAGGACGATGAGGTGCTCGTCTTCGTGGATCGGTTCTAGGGGATCACTCACCTTGAACTCGCGGACGCTCGCGTTCGACGGGTACTCTGCTCCGCGACTGTCCCCCGGACCGCTGTGCGGTCCTCCTCCTTTATGTCGCTACGCAGAGCACCCATCACCCGCGAGCTCAAGTTATGGACGAGCGCGCCCGCATCGAGTGCCGCGAGGTGGGCGGTGATCGGGGTGTCTGGCGTAGCGACATAAAGGAGGAGGGCCGGCGCAGCCGGCCCGGGGGACATGAGCGGAGCCAGATACCCCGGTCGCCGTCCACCGGACTTGCCGGAGAGAGACACAACAACAGACATGCGCAGATTCTCCCCGAGGACAATACGCCCCCATGCTGCTGCTCGCCCCCATGGAAGGCCTTCTCGACGCCACGCTGCGCGACGTGCTCACGCGACTGGGCGGGGTGGACCGTTGCACCAGCGAGTTCATCCGCGTCACCAACACCCTGCTGCCCGAGCGCGCGTTCATCCGCGTGGTGCCCGAGCTGTTGAACGGCGGGCGCACCGCGGCCGGCGTGCCGGTTCGCCCGCAGTTATTGGGTTCTGACCCCATATTGCTGGCGGAGAACGCGGCACGGCTGGCCACGTTGCATCCGCCGGGCATCGACCTCAATTTCGGTTGCCCGGCCAAGACGGTGAACAACAGCCGGGGTGGGGCGGTGCTGCTGGAGGAGCCCGAACTCGTGGGGCGGATCGTGGCGGCGGTGCGGCGCGCGGTGCCGGCGCACATTCCGGTGTCGGCCAAGATGCGCCTGGGCTACATGGACGACGCGCGCGCCGAGGACAACGCGCTCGCCATCACCGACGCGGGGGCGAACGAGCTCGTGATTCACGCGCGCACCAAGGCCCAGGGCTACAAGCCGCCCGCGCACTGGGAGCGCATCGCGCAGGTGGCGCAGGCGCTGCCGGCCAAGCGGCCCGTGCTGATCGCCAACGGCGAGATCTGGACCACCGGTGACGCGCAGCGTTGCCGCGCCATCACCGGCTGTGAGCACCTCATGATCGGGCGCGGGCAGATCACCGACCCGGGCCTGGCGCAGCAGGTGACGGGTGGTGCGGCGGTGCCGTGGTGGCGCATCGTGCCGCTGCTGCCGCTGTTCTGGGCCCGTGTGAGCGCGCGCGTGGAGCGGCGCCACCGGGCCGGGCGGCTCAAGCAATGGCTCAACTACCTGCGCCACCGCCACCCCGAGGCGCAGCAGGCCTTCGACGAGCTGCGCTTACACCACGAACCGGCCGCCTCGAGGCCTGGCTGCAGCAGGCCCAGGCCCGCTGGGGATGCCCCGACGAGGCGTCGGCAGAAACCGCGCAGCCGTGTTAACTTCCGGCCCCCGCTGCCAAACAGCGCCTGTCAGAGCCCCTCTATGTCTGCACTGCAACAACGGCTGGCCGCCCTGGGCCCCGATCGCCTGCGCGGCATGCGCCGTGGCATCGAGAAGGAAAGCCTGCGTTCGCAGCCCGACGGCAAGCTCGCGCTCACGCCGCACCCCGCCCCGCTGGGCAGCGCGCTGACGCACCCGCACATCACCACCGACTACAGCGAGTCACAGCTCGAGCTCATCACCGGCGTGCACGCCAGCGTGCAGGGCTGCCTGAACGAACTCACCGAGATCCACCAGTTCGTGCTGCGCACGCTCAAGGCGCAGGGCGACGAGCGGCTGTGGGTATCGAGCATGCCGTGCGGCCTGCCCACCGACGAGACCATTCCGCTCGGGCGCTACGGTTCGTCGAACGTGGGCCGCGCCAAGAGCGTGTACCGCATGGGCCTGGGCCACCGCTACGGCCGGCGCATGCAGACGATCTCGGGCATCCACTACAACTGGTCGCTGCCCGGCGTGGACAACGACGGGTATTTCTCGCTGATCCGCAACTTCCGCCGCCACGCCTTCCTGCTGCTCACGCTGTTCGGCGCTTCGCCGGCGGTGTGTTCGAGCTTCGTGGAAGGCCGCAACCACGAGCTGCAGAAGCTCGGCGCCAGCGGCACGCTGTACATGCCGCACGGCACTTCGCTGCGCATGGGCCGCCTGGGCTACCAGAGCGAGGCGCAGGCCACGCTGGCGGTGAGCTACAACGGCCTGGAGGGTTATGCCGCGTCGCTGCATGACGCGCTCACGCGGCCCTGGCCCGCCTACGAGACCGTGGGCATCCGCAACCCGGGTGGAGACTACAACCAGCTCGCCACCACGTTGCTGCAGATCGAGAACGAGTTCTACGGCACGATCCGCCCCAAGCGCGTGATCTTCCCCGGCGAGCGCCCGCTGCACGCGCTGCGCGAGCGCGGCGTGGAGTACATCGAAGTCCGTCTGATGGACCTCAACCCGTTCGAGCCGATCGGCATCGACGCGATGACGCTGCGCTTCCTCGATGTGTTTCTGCTGCACTGCCTGCTGGCCGACAGCCCGCCCGACACGCCCAGCGAAATCCGCGAGCTGGCGCAAAACCAGCACCTGACGGCCGCGCGCGGCCGCGAGCCGGGGCTGGAGCTGCTGCGCCGCGGCCAGCCGGTCAAGCTCACCGACTGGGGGCTGGAGCTCATCGAGCAACTGCAGCCCATCGCCGACGCACTGGACGAGCTGGAAGGCACCGACGCACACGCGCTGGCCGTTGCGCACGCGCGCAGCACGCTGCGCCAGCCCGACCTGCTGCCCTCGGCGCGCGTGCTCAAGGCCATGGCCGCGCACCACGACGATTCCTTCATTGGCTTCGTGCGCGGGCAGTCGGCCACCACGCATGAGCACCTGCTGGCCCTGCCTTGGAGCGCCGCGCAGCAGGCGCGCCACGAGCAGATGGCCGCCCGCTCGCTGGACGACCAGCGCGCCATTGAGGCCGCCGATACGCTGCCGTTCGAGATTTACCGCCAGGAATACGTCTCACCCGACCGCCTGGGCCGCCCGCGCGCGGCAACGCCTGCAAAGGGTGCGGTCACGGTTTGAACCGCTGCGCCGCGGGGCGGTGCGCGGGGGTTAGACCTCGCCGCCGAACTTCTTGATCAGGTTGGCGACGTACTTGTCGACCAGCTTCTCGAATTCCGATTCGACCACCGGTGCCACCACCATCTTCATCAGCCCGGGCAGCGGCACGTCCACCGCGCCGTCGATGGCGAGTTCGATGGCGGTGCTCTTGCCGCCCTGGTCGGTGATCTTCCAGTGCCCGCCGACCTGGGCGTTGCCCACGCCCTTGACCGGCGTCCACTTCACCGTGCCCGTGCCCTTGGCGGCGTCGAACTTGCTGGTGTACTTGCTCGCGTACACCGTCTGGATGTTCACCTGTGCGGTACCGACCTTCTCCATCTCCCACTGGTAGGCGCCGCCGCCCAGGTCGGTGAGCTTCTCGACCTTGGGGAAATGGCTCACCGACGCGGGCACGTCGGAGAGCAGCTTGAACACATCGGCCGCCTTGGCCTTGACGGCGAATTCGTAGCCGAGGTCGATCTTGACGGTGATGGCCATGGGTGCCTTTCGTGAGGACGTGTGCGTTGCGGTTCGCGGGCATTCTAGGCAGCGCCTCCCAGGCCTGCGCTGCGGGCTTACCCCGGGGCAGGGCACAATCCCGGCCTTTCCCCGTTCGCCCGCCCGCAGCACCCCCCTCCATGAGCGTCCAGTGGTTCCCCGGTCACATGCACCTCACGCGCCAGGCCATTGCCGACCGCGTGAAGACCATCGACGTCGTGATCGAGATGCTCGACGCGCGCCTGCCAGGCTCCAGCGCCAACCCGCTGCTGGGCGAGCTGACGAAGAAGCGCGCCACGCTCAAGGTGCTCAACAAGCAGGACCTGGCCGACCCCGAGCGCACCGCGCTCTGGCTGGCGCACTACAACGCCCAGCCCGGCACGCGCGCCATCGGGCTGGATGCCAGCGTCACCGCGCCGGCGCGCGCGCTGGTGGCGGCCTGCCGCGAGCTCGCGCCCAACCGCGGCGGCATGGCCAAGCCGCTGCGGGTGCTCATCTGTGGCGTGCCCAACGTGGGCAAGAGCACGCTCATCAACACGCTCATGGGCAAGCGCTCCGCCAAGACCGGCGACGAAGCGGGTGTGACCCGCAACGAGCAGCGTGTGGCGCTGGCCGATGACGTGTACCTGTACGACACGCCCGGCGTGCTGTGGCCGCGCATCGTGGTGCCGCAGAGCGGCATTCACCTGGCGGCCAGCGGGGCGGTGGGCCGCAACGCCTATGACGACCAGGAAGTGGCCTACGAGCTGCTGGACAACCTCAAGCTCGCCTACCCGGGCCTGCTGCGCGCGCGCTACGGGCTGGGCGACAGCGATGCCGCGCTGGCGCAGATGCCCGCGGAGGACATGCTCGACGCCATCGGCCGCCAGCGCGGCGCCTTGGTGAGTGGTGGTCGGGTGGATGCGCAGAAGGCGGCAGAGCTGGTGATTGCCGACTTCCGCGCAGCGCTGATGGGCCGCATCACGCTGGAGACGCCCACGCAGTACCTGGCCTGGCTCAAGGCCGGGCAGGCCGCCGACGCCGAGCGACAGCGCTTGAAGCGCGAGCGCTTCGGCGACGAACGGCCTCGCGGGCGGCCGCGCCGCCGCTGACGGCTTGATCCGCGTCAAGGCGCGGGCCAGCGGCCAGGGCACGATGCACGCATGGCAGACAAGGCCCGTGTGCTGCTCATCGAAGGCCATCCCGATGGTTCGCCCCAGCGCCTGAACCGCGCGCTGGCCGACGCCTATGCCGCCGGCGCCGAAGCGGGCGGCCACACGGTGCACCGCGTGCGCCTGGCCGAACTCGACATCCCCCTGCTGCGCAGCGCCGAGGCCTGGACCCACGGTGAGCTGGATGCCGGCCTGAAGGCCGTGCAGGCCGAACTGCAGTGGGCGCAGCACGTGGTGCTGTGCTTTCCGCTCTGGCTGGGCGACATGCCCGCCCTGGTGAAGGCGTTTCTGGAGCAGGTGGCGCGACCGGGGTTCGCGGTGCCGCAGGACCGGCAGTCGCTGTTCGCGCGCAAACCCCTGTCCGGGCGCTCGGCGCGCGTGATCGTGACCATGGGCATGCCCGCGGTGGTGTACCGCTGGTACTTCCGCGCGCACAGCGTGAAATCGCTGGAGCGCAACGTGCTCGGCTTCGTCGGCTTTGCGCCGGTGCGAGAGACGCTGATCGGCAACGTCGACAGCCTGGGCGAGAGAGGCGTGGCGCGCTGGTGCCAGAAGCTGCAGCAGCTCGGCCGCGCCGCCGCCTGACTCACTTCACCGTGATCGTGATGCGCTCGCTCGCCACCACCGGGTGGTGGGGTATGTGGTTCTGGTCGCCCAGCACGAGCTGCAGTGTGTGCATGCCGGGCGCGAGCGTGAGCGAGGTTTCCGTCTGCCCCAGGCCGAAATGGCGGAAGTTGTCGTTGGCCGGCAGCGGCGCGTTGGCGTCCCACTCGGCCACGTCGACCAGCAGGTGGTGATGGCCGGTGCCTTCCTTTTCCACCCCGGCCGGCGCGACGCCCATGCCCGAGAGCCCGAACACCACACGCACCGGGTTGCTCACGGTCTGGCCGTTGGCCAGGTTCACGAAGTACAGGCGCGCGTTGGGCGCAGCAGCCACCTTCTTGTAGCCGCTGCTCAGGGTGGGGGTGCTGGCGCTCACGCGCGCCGGTGCGGTGGCCGGCGCGGGGTTGGCGTGCATCGCAGCGTGCATGCCGCTGTGCATGCTGCCGTGGGCCCGGCCGTCCATGGCGCCCTGCATGGTGGGGTGGTGGTGCGCGCTGTGCCCGGCGCAGCCGGCCAGGGTGGCGGCGGCAAGCGCCGCGCTCGCGAGATTGAAGCAACGCATGAAAGCCTCCGTGGGAGAACGAGAGCGCTTCACGGTACGCCGGCGCGGGCCCGGCGTCCATCGTCACCCAGCGGCGACTTCGGGATTCGCGCGCCGCCGCATCGGCGCGCGACGCGCCTTACTTGTTCTTTTCCTTGCCGCGCGGAATCACTGCCGTGACCGGCGCGACCGGGCGGTCGGACGTGGCCGGGCCCTTGGGGGCGCTGGTGTCCTTCTTGGGCTTCTTGCTCATCTTTTCGTTGCGCTGTTCCTTGCCCATGGGCTGCTCCTGTTGTGCTGGCGGTGCCGGCGGATGGAGGCGAATGGTAGCGAGCGTTTCGGCCTTCAGCGCGGGCGCTGTCGCGTCTGCTGCAGGAAGCGTCGCAGCAACGCCACCGAGGCACCGAGCAGGCCCACGCCGAAGCCCGCCCAGATGCCCGCAGCGCCCCAGCCGGCACCGAAGCCCAGCAGCGTACCCAGCGGCAGCGCAACCAGCCAGTAGGCGATCAGCGAGACCCGTGTTGGCCAGACGTTGTCGAGCAGGCCGCGCAACGCGCCCAGGCTCACCGACTGCACGCCGTCGGCCAGTTGCATGAGGCCGTAGACGAAGAAGATGGACGCGGCGGCGGCGATCACTGCGGCGTCGTCCACGAACCAACCGGCGATGGTGGCACCGCTGGTGAGAAAGAGCAGGGCGATGGCGCCCATCCACACCGTGACCACGCCCAGCCCGGCAAAGCCGATCGGCGCGATGCGCCGGTGCTCGCGTGCGCCCACCGCTTGCGCCACACGGATGCTCACCGCGCCGGCCATGCCCATGGGCAGCATGTACAGCGTGGCGCCCACCGACATCGCCACCTGGTTGCCGGCGAGGGCGACGGTGCCGAACAGGCCGATCAGCACGCCCGCCACCGCCACCGATGCGCCCTCGAGGAAGTACTGCGTGGTCATGGGCAGCGCCTCGCGCCACAGGCGCCCGAACTCGGTGCGCTCCCAGCGGGGCGTACCCCACCAGGCGCGGGTGGCCGGCGCGTACCGCGCCCAGGCGCAGATCACGATCGCGCCCACCGTCTGTGCCACCAGGCTGGCGATGCCAGCGCCCGTAAGGCCGAGCGCGGGCGCGCCCAGATTGCCGTAGATCAGCACCCAGTTCAGGAACACGTTGATTCCCACCGGCACGGTGGTCAGGGCCACCGAGGTCCAGGGCCGCTCGGTCGCGTCGAGCAGGTTCTTGGCGGCCATGGTCACGGTGAAGGGCGCCATCGAGGCGCTCAGGCACAGCCAGTAGGGGCCCATGACGGCCAGCACGTCGTCGGGCTGGCCGATGTAGGGCAGCAGCGGCAGCACCGCGGCCATGAGCAACGCGCCGCCGCTGCCGGCGATGAGCGCCAGCACGAAGCCGTGGCGCGCGACGTGGCCGATGCCCGGTGCGTCCATGGCGCCGTACGCGCGCCCCGCGTACAGGCCCACCGGCCCCGCGAAGCCGTAGAGCGCGGCCCAGAAGATGATGATGACGCTGGTGGTGAGCGAGACCGCTGCCAGGGGCACCGCCCCCAGCGGGCCGAGCATGGCGGTGTCGACCAGCATCACGCCGGTCGACAGCGACAGGCCGGCCACCAGGGGCGCGGCCAGACGCAGCAACGAGCGCACCTCGCGCCCGGCGCGCGCCATCAGGTGGCGCTGGCGAGCCCGCGGTGCGCTCAGTTGGCCCCCGTCAGGCCGATGAAGGCGGCCAGTTGCGCGGTGGGCATGGCGCCGCCCACGCTGCGCGCGCCGCCCTGCGGGTCGCGCGCCACGATGTAGGGCACGGCGTCGCCGCCCAGGCGGTTGAGCAGCGCGGTGTTGTGCTCTATGGCGGCCTTCACCTCGTCGGGGATACTGGCCGAGGCGGAGATACCGCCCTGGCCGGCGATCAGGCTCTTCTCGTGCTCGGCCATGGCCTGCACCGGGTCGGCTGCGGTGAGGATGGCCGCGCCCTGCGGCAGGCTCTTGGCGTTGAGCATGGACACGGGCAACCACACGAAGCGCGCCTGGCGCAGCAGCGGTTGCGAGGCTTGCCACAGGTTGGCACAGTGCGGGCACTGCGGGTCGAACAGCACGTAGACCGTGTTGGCGGCCATCATGGTGCCGACGGTGAAGCCTTTGCCTTCGGCGGCGAGCACCTGCAGGGCCTGGCTGCGGTCGATGGGTGGGGCCGGCGGCGCTTCGGGCTCGCGCGAGCAGGCGGTCAGAAAGCCCATGGCCGCGAGTGCGGCCATGGTGGGGAGGAGTTGGCGGCGATTCATGCCGCGATGGTAGCGAGCCGGCGTGTCAGTGGTTCAGGATCGCGTGGGCGATCAGACCCGTGGCGGCCGCGATCAACAGGAATTCCCCGTTGACCTGAATCCAGTGGTGGCCGCGCGGCGGCGCGTACAGCTGCGGGTGGTGGTGGCGCACGACGTAGCGGCTCTGGCGGTATTCCACCGGCACGTAGTGGCCGCGGTGCCAGCGCGGGCCCTTGTGCACGATGCGCACGTCGCGGTGCACCACGCGCGGGCCGTGGTGGTACACGTGGCGCTCGACGCGGCGGTGGTGGTTGCCGTGGCGCACCACATGCCGCTCCACGTGACGTTCCACGTGCCGGCGATCGCCGTGGCGCACCACGTGCTTTTCCACGTGGCGGTGTTCCACGCGCGGGCCGTCATGGTGGCGGCGGTGGCCGCGGCGGTCGTCGTCGGCGAAGGTCGCGGTGCTCATCGCGAGCGTGGCGGTCGCGACGGCGATCGAGAGCAGTTCACGGGCTTTCATGGCGTGTCTCCTTCCGGGAGCGGTTGAGGAGCCTTCATCGTGCGCGGCGTGTGTGTCGCGTGCGTAAACCCCTGGCAGAGCGTGCGCAAAGATCGAAGACGACTTTGCAACCGATCGGAGCCCCGTCCGCCACCTCAGTCCACGTTGCCCAGCACCGTCTGGCGCGCGTGCATCTTGGCCGCGATGTATTCACCGTGGGTGACGTGCAGCAGGCCGGCCACCTTGTTGATCACCGCGTTCTCGTGCACGTCCAGGTGCTGGTCGGCATAAGCGACTTCCCACATCGCCTCGATCACCGCGATCTTCTGCGGTTGGGTGAACCGCTCGTTGAGCAGGCTGGTGAAGCGGTGGTAGTCGTTGCTGGTGCGTGCGGTGTCGTGCGCGAGTTCGATCAGCCGCTCGAGTTCGTCGTCGGCCAGCGAGAACTTGCGCCGCAGCGCACGCAGCACGGCATCGCGCTCGTCCTCGTGCAGTTCCGGTGTGGCGCGCATCACCTCCACCAGCAGCACGGCAGTGGCCAGGTGCAGGGTGTGTTCGCCGGGCGGGCTGGGGGCGTCGGGTGCCAGCTCGCGTGAAATCTGATCGAGCAGGTCTTTCAAGGTCTTGAACATGGGCTCTCCTTCTGCGTCTGGGTGGACCCACGCGGGCCGTTCGGGTTCCGCACTGCAGCATCGTCGCGCAGGCGACATCGCATGGGTGCACGGCCTCAGGGAAAACGCGAGCCCCCACTGGCGCGCCCATCGGGCCCCGCCTATAACCGCGCCGGAGCAGCGAGAACGAAGAGAAGCGCCCCGGCACACGAGCCGCATGAGCGGCCACCCTCAGGAGACAAGCCATGACCCAGCCAAGCACCCGCCCCTTGCGGTGGGCGTTGATCCTTGCCCTGCCGTTCGCCTTGCTGCCTGCGCTCGCGCAGGCCGATGGCGTGTCGGTGCGCTATGACGCCGAGGCGTCGCCGTTCCCGAGCAACCGTTTCACGGTGCCCGACTTCGGCAACGCAACGCTGCGCCGCGTGAACCTGCCCAAGCCCGACTGCAAGACCCGACCGAGCGACTGCGCCGACTTCGACGTGATCAACACGCTCGACGGATTTTCCACGCAGCCTCGCATCACGGTGCCGTTCACGGGTGACATCGATCCTGCGTCGGTGAACAGCGAGAGCATCTATCTGGTGAACCTGGGTGACGTGCTCACGCTGCGCGGGTTCGGGCAGAAGGTGGGCATCAACCAGGTGGTGTGGGATCCCGAGACGAAAACGCTGGCGTTCGAGTCCGACGAACTGCTGCAGGAGCGTTCGCGCTACCTGGTGGTGGTCACCAATGCGGTTCGCGATGCGCAGGGCAAAAAACTCAAATCGGCGGATTTTCTGGGCAGGGGCGACGCGCACCAACGGGAGCTGCGCGACGCACTGCCCGTGGCGCGCGGTGGCGGGCGCAACGTGGTGGCGGCCTCGCTGTTCACCACCCAGTCCACCACGGGCGACCTGCTCAAGATCCAGCGCCGCATCAAGGCGAGTACGCCGGCGCCGGCCGACTTCATGGTGGGCAATGGCGGCGCTGTTCGCGCCCTGTTCCCGGTGGCGGACCTGGCAGGCATCCAGTTCAAGCGCCAGACGGGCGCGGCACCGGTGTTCACGGAAAGTTTTCTGCCCACGCCCGCGCTGCAGGTGGTGGCGGGTGCCGTGGGGCACGTGGCCTACGGGCGCTACAGCTCGCCCGAATACCAGACCGAGGACAAGGTGATTCCGGCCACCGCCACGCTGACCGGCACGCCGCAACCACAAGGCAACCAGCAACTGGTGTTCCAGCTCTTCCTGCCCTCATCGCCCAAACCCGCGGGCGGCTGGCCGGTCGCAATCTTCGGCCACGGTTTCACCGACAGCATGTACGGCGCGCCGTGGACGGTGGCTTCGGTATTCGCCTCGCAAGGCATAGCGACGTTGTCGATCAACGTGGTGGGCCACGGCGGCGGCGCGCAGGGTGTGCTGAACGTGCTGCCCAAGGCGGGCGCGCCGGTGCAGGTGCCCGCGGGCGGCCGCGGTATCGACCAGGACGGCAACACCGTCATCGACAGCACCGAGGGCGTGAACGCCGCCGCGACGCAGACCATCGTGGGCAGCCGCGACGGCCTGCGCCAGACCGTGATCGACCTGATGCAGCTGGTGCGCCAGATCGAGGTGGGCATGGACGCCGATGGTGACGGTGCACGCGACCTCGACCCCAACCGCATCTACTACGCCGGCCAGTCCTTCGGCGGCATCTACGGCACCATGCTGCTGGGTGTGGAGCGCAACATCAAGGCCGGCGTGCCCAACGTGCCGGGTGGCTCCATCACCGAGATCGCGCGCCTGAGCCCGAACTTCCGGGTCCTGACCGCGGTGAGCCTCGCGACGCGTCAACCGGTGCTGTTGAACCTGCCGTCCGATCCGGGCCTGCCTTTCCCGTTCAACCTCCGCTTCAACGAGAACATCCCGCTGCGCGATCTGCCGCCCGTGGTGAACAGCGTTCCCGGCGCGATGGCCATCGCCGAGCTGCTGGACCGCAACGAATGGGTGCAGCAATCGGGCAACCCGGTGTCGTACGCGTCGCTGATCCGCCAGAACCCGCCCCAGGGCCACGCGGCCAAGCCGGTGATCGTGCAGGTGGCCAAAGGCGACGTGACCGTGCCCAACCCGACCAGCACGGCCCTCGTGCGCGCGGGCGGTCTGCAGGATCGCGTGACCTACTACCGCAACGATCTGGCGTTCGCGGGCAACCAGGGCATTCCGAAGAACCCGCACACCTTCCTCACCAACATCGGCGTGACGGCCGCCTTACCGATCGCGGTGGGTGCGCAGTCGCAGATTGCGGCCTTCTTCGCAAACAACGGCGCGCTGGTGATCGATCCCGACAACGGTGGCCCGCTGTTCGAGGTGCCGATCCAGGGCGATCTCCCCGAGGGGCTCAACTTCATTCCCTGACGAACGGGGCCCCGGCGGCGGGTACAGTCGCCGCCTCATGCCCCACGCCCATGCCGTGGCCCGCCTGCGCGCTGCGCGCATGGCCGCCGCCACCAAACCCTTCAACGCCCGCGGCTCGGCCCCGGGCCGCTGCGAGCGCTGCCGCCTCTACGGGCCCTGGTGCATCTGTGCGTGGCAGCCCCGCGTGGACACACACGCGGGTGTGTGCCTGCTCATGGGGGACATCGAATCGCTCAAGCCCAGCAACACGGGGTGGCTGATCGCCGATCTGGTGGCCGAGACCCATGCCTTCCAGTGGTCGCGCACAGTGATCGACCCCGCGCTCATCGCGTTGCTTGCTGATCCACAGTGGCAACCCTACGTGGTGTTTCCGGGCGAGTTCGTTGCACCCGAGCGCGTGGTGACGTCGCTGCTGCCCGCCACGCCTGCGACGGCCACCGGTGCGCCCAGGCGGCCGCTGTTCGTGCTGCTCGACGGCACCTGGTCCGAGGCACGCAAGATGTTCAACAAGAGCCGCTACCTCGACGCGCTGCCGGTGCTCAGCCTGCACCCCGAGCAGCGCTCGAACTACCGGTTGCGCCGCGCGGCGCGCGACGACCACTTCTGCACCGCCGAAGTCGGCGCGATGTGCCTGGAACTCGCGGGCGAAGCCGGGGCGGCCCAGGCCCTGGCGGCCTGGCTTGACCTCTTCACCGAGCATTACCTGCTGGGCAAGCAGAACCGGCCAGCGGCGCTGGCAAGCGCAGCGCACGAGCGCATCCGCGCCATCAACGCGGCGAGCGTGTCCGCGGGGCCTGGGGCAGCACCGGTTCGCTGAGCCACTGGCGCTTGGCGTGTTCGAGCCGATCGCGCAGTGCCGGGTGCGTGTGGCCCACAGTGAAGGCGCCACCCGGCCCGGCTGGCGCATGCAGTTTGGCCAGCACGTCGAGCATGACCTGCGGATCGCGACCAGCGGCACGCAGCAAGGCCATGCCGCGTGCGTCGGCCAGCAACTCCTGCTCGTGCAGCAGGTCGGCCGCATTGCGGCCCAGCGGAGAGGCGGCGTTGAGCATGGCCAGCCGCGCACGCACCTGGGCGATGTCGGTCTGTGCATGGCCCACGCGCAGTTGCATCTCGCAGGCTTCGGCCAGGCCATCGCGCACTTCGACGTGCGCCAGCTCGTGTGCGATCACGGCAGCGAGTTCGTCCTCGCTGAAGGCGTGCGTCGCGCTCCACAGCGCGTTGGTGAGCAGGATGACGCCGTGGTCGGCAGCGTAAGCGTTGGGCTCGGGATCGTCGAAGGCGAGCAGTCGCACGGGCGGACCACCGCGCAGGCGGGGTGATGCGCTCACCAGCTCCTCGAGCAATGCGTTCAGCCGCGGCGGCACCGGCACTTCGGTGCGTTCGCGCAGCAGGGCAGCGATCTGCGCCTCGTCGAGCGCGCGTTGCTCGGCGATGCGTCGCGGGTCGTCGTGGCAGGCCACTTCGGCGGCGGCAGGCCAGGGAAGGGCCAGGCCTGCCAGCAGCAGAACCGTTCTCATGAAACGAGATATACGGTTCATACGATTTACACCGTTCTTGAGAACGGGTTGTACGCCGATCCGGCGCGCATGAAAAGCCCCGGCTCCGAACGGACCCGCTGGCTGGACGGGAGGCCGGGCACAAAAGAAAAGCGACGCCGGAGCGTCGCTTTTCGGGGCTGGGCGGTGGGGCCGGTCAGCTGAAGAAGTCTTTCGCCTTCTCGAACCAACCCTTGTCGTTCGGGCTGTGCTTGTGGCCACCCTTCTTGAACGACTCATCGAGCTCCTTGAGCAGCTTGCGCTGGTGCTCGGTGAGCTTCACGGGCGTTTCCACCGCCACGTGGCAGTACAGATCGCCCGGGTAGCTGCTGCGCACGCCCTTGATGCCCTTGCCACGCAGGCGGAAGGTCTTGCCGCTCTGGGTGCCCTCGGGCAGGTCGATGGTGGCCTTGCCCTGCAGCGTGGGCACGTCGATCTCGCCGCCCAGGGCGGCGATCGTCATGCTCACCGGCACCTGGCAGTGCAGATCGTCGCCGTCGCGCTCGAAGATGTCGTGCTTGCGCAGGCGGATTTCGATGTACAGATCGCCCGCGGGCCCGCCGTTCTGGCCCGGTTCGCCGTTGCCGGTGGAACGGATGCGTTGGCCGTCGTCGATGCCGGCCGGGATCTTGATCTCCAGCGTCTTCTGCTTCTTGATCTTGCCCTGGCCGTGGCACGTGGTGCAGGGCTCGGGGATGACCTTGCCGCGGCCCTGGCAGGTGGGGCAGGTCTGCTGCACGCTGAAGAAGCCCTGGCGCATCTGCACCACGCCCTGGCCGTGGCAGGTGCCGCAGGTCTTGGCGCTGGTGCCGGGCTTGGCACCGCTGCCGTGGCAGGTTTCGCAGTCGTCCCAGCTGGGAATGCGGATCTGCGTCTCCTTGCCGTTGGCGGCCTCTTCGAGGGAGATTTCCATCGCGTAGGAGAGGTCGGCGCCGCGGTACACTTGGCGGCCACCGCCCCCGCGGCGTGCGCCGCCGAAGATGTCGCCGAAGATGTCGCCGAAGGCATCGCCGAAGTTGCCGAAGCCTTCGGGCCCGCCCGGGCCGCCGCGCATGTTCGGATCCACACCGGCGTGGCCGTACTGGTCGTAAGCGGCCTTCTTCTGGGCGTCCGAGAGCATCTCGTAGGCCTCCTTGGCCTCCTTGAATTTCTCTTCGGCGCCCTTGGCCGCGTCACCCTGGTTGCGGTCAGGGTGGAACTTCATCGCGAGCTTGCGGTAGGCCTTCTTGATCTCCTCGTCGGAGGCGTTCTTGGGCACACCCAGCACTTCGTAGTAGTCGCGTTTGGCCATGTTGTTCGGGGCTTGTGTTTGAACACGAACGCCGCGTCAGCTTGCGCGGACGCGGCGGTGTGACGGATGTCGCAGCGCGCGATCAGCCTTTCTTGACTTCCTTCACCTCGGCGTCGACGACGTCGTCATCAGCGGCCTTGGACGATTGCTGAGACGCGCTGTCGGCTGCACCGGACGCGCCGGCGGCCTGCTCGGCCTGCTGCGCCGCGTAGACCTTCTCGCCCAGCTTCTGGCTTGCCGTCATGAGGGCGGTGGTCTTGGCCTCGATGTCGGCCTTGTCCTCGCCCTTGGCGGCTTCTTCCAGCGCCTTGAGCGCGTCTTCGATGGCGGACTTCTCGCCGGCCTCGAGCTTGTCGCCGTGCTCGGAGAGGCTCTTCTTCACGCTGTGCACCATCGCCTCGGCCTGGTTGCGCGCCTGCACGAGTTCGACCTTTTTCTTGTCTTCCGCGGCGTTGAGCTCGGCGTCCTTCACCATCTGCTGGATCTCGGCCTCGGACAGGCCAGAGTTCGCCTTGATGGTGATCTTGTTTTCCTTGCCGGTGCCCTTGTCCTTGGCGCCCACGTGCAGGATGCCGTTGGCGTCGATGTCGAAGGTCACCTCGATCTGCGGCATGCCGCGCGGTGCGGCGGGAATGCCTTCGAGGTTGAACTCGCCCAGCAGCTTGTTGCCCGAAGCGATCTCACGCTCGCCCTGGAACACCTTGATGGTCACGGCCGGCTGGTTGTCGTCGGCGGTGGAGAACACCTGCGAGAACTTGGTCGGGATGGTGGTGTTCTTGGCGATCATCTTGGTCATGACGCCGCCCATGGTCTCGATGCCCAGCGACAGCGGGGTCACGTCGAGCAGCAGCACGTCCTTGCGGTCGCCGCTGAGCACCTGGCCCTGGATGGCGGCACCGACGGCCACCGCTTCATCGGGGTTGACGTCCTTGCGCGGCTCCTTGCCGAAGAACTCCTTGACCTTTTCCTGCACCTTGGGCATGCGGGTCATGCCGCCGACCAGGATGACGTCGTGGATCTCGCCCACGCTCACACCGGCGTCCTTGATGGCGGTGCGGCAGGGCGCGATGGTGCGCTCGATCAACTCTTCCACCAGGGCTTCGAGCTTGGCGCGCGTGAGCTTGATGTTCAGGTGCTTGGGGCCCGAGGCATCGGCCGTGATGTAGGGCAGGTTGATGTCGGTCGCGGCGGACGAGGACAGCTCGATCTTGGCCTTCTCGGCCGCTTCCTTCAGGCGCTGCAGGGCCAGCACGTCCTTGCTCAGGTCGACGCCTTGTTCTTTCTTGAACTCGGAAATGATGTGGTCGATGATGCGCTGGTCGAAGTCTTCGCCGCCCAGGAAGGTGTCACCGTTGGTGGAGAGCACCTCGAACTGCTTCTCGCCGTCGACGTCGGCGATCTCGATGATCGACACGTCAAACGTGCCGCCGCCGAGGTCGTACACGGCGATCTTGCGGTCGCCCTTGTCCTGCTTGTCCAGGCCGAAGGCCAGGGCCGCGGCGGTGGGCTCGTTGATGATGCGCTTCACATCGAGGCCGGCGATGCGGCCGGCGTCTTTGGTGGCCTGGCGCTGCGCGTCGTTGAAGTACGCGGGCACGGTAATGACGGCCTCGGTGACCGGCTCGCCCAGGTAGTCCTCGGCGGTCTTCTTCATCTTGCGCAGGATGTCGGCCGAGACCTGCTGGGCCGAAATCTTCTTGCCGCGCACCTCCACCCAGGCGTCGCCGTTGTCGGCTGCCACGATGGAGTAGGGCATCAGGTCGATGTCCTTCTGCACTTCCTTCTCGGTGAACTTGCGACCGATCAGGCGCTTGATGGCGTACAGCGTGTTCTTGGGGTTGGTGACGGCCTGGCGCTTGGCCGAGGCGCCGACCAGCACCTCACCGTCTTCCTGGTAGGCGACGATCGAGGGCGTGGTGCGCGCACCTTCGCTGTTCTCGATCACCTTGGTGTTGTTGCCTTCCATGATGGCCACGCACGAGTTCGTGGTGCCGAGGTCGATGCCGATGATGCGTCCCATGTCTGTGACTCCGAGGGTGTTGGTAAAACTGTTGACGAGGTGTGGATAAGCCTGGGGAATTCAAGGGGGCAGGGCGTGGACAAGTGCGGTCTTCGGCCCTGTGGCCTCACCTGGGCGCCGCCACCGTGACCAGCGCCGGGCGCAGCACGCGATCGGCAATCAGGTAACCCTTTTGCAGCACCGTGACCACGGTGTTGGGCTCCTGTTCGGCCGGCACCATGCTGATGGCCTGGTGCTGGTGGGGGTCGAACTTCGTGCCGGGCGCGGGCGCGATCTGTATCACCTTGTGGCGCTCCAGCGCGCTCTTGAGTTGCTTGAGGGTGGCCTCGGTGCCCTCGCGCAGCTGCTCGCGCGTGGCCTCCTGGATGGCCAAGCCCGCTTCCAGGCTGTCGGCCACGGCCAACAGGCTCTCGGCAAAACTTTCCACCGCGAACTTGCGGGCCTTGGTGATTTCGTCTTCGGCGCGGCGGCGGGCGTTCTCGGCCTCGGCCTTGGCGCGCAGGAATTGGTCGGCCAGATCGGCGTTCTGGGCCTTCAGGGTGGCCAGTTCGGCTTGCAGCGCGGCCAGGGCGTCGGCTTCGCCAGCGGCCTGGGCGGCTTCGGCCTCTTCGGGGCTCATGGGCGCCTCGGTGGCGGGGGTCTGCGGGTCGGTCGGCGGCGTCTGGCTCATCGTGGCAAGGGGCTTGGCGGGTTCTGGAATGGGGGCGGTTTGCCCGACAAGTCGGGCAACTGGGGTCGGTCCGGTGGATTTCAAGGGTCGGCACCGCCGCGGGGCGCCGCAGGGCAGAATCGGCGGCTTTTCACCCGCCGCACGACGAAGCATGAAACTGATCCGCCACGGCCTGCCCGGCGCCGAACAACCCGGCCTGATCGACGCCAGCGGCACGCTGCGCGACCTCACCGGGGTGGTGGCCGACATCGAGCCGGCCACGCTGAGCCCCGATTTTATGGCCCGCCTGGCCGCGCTTGACCCGCTGACCCTGCCTCCGGTGCCCCTGGGTACCCGGCTGGGCCCCTGCGTGGGGCGGGTGGGCAACGTCATCGGTATCGGTCTGAACTACGCCGACCACGCCGCCGAAGCCGGGCTGAAGGCGCCTGGCCAGCCGATCGTTTTCAATAAACACAGCGCCTCCATCAGCGGCCCGAACGACGACGTCTGGCTGCCGCCGGGTTCGGCAAAGCTCGACTGGGAGGTGGAGCTGGGCATCGTGATCGGCCAGCGCGCCTTCCACGTGAGTGAGGCAGACGCACTGCGCCACGTGGCCGGCTACTGCCTCGTGAACGACGTGTCCGAGCGCGCTTACCAGATGGAGTACGAAGGCCAGTGGGTCAAGGGCAAGAGCTACCCCACGCACTGCCCCATCGGCCCCTGGCTGGTGACGCCCGACGAGCTGGGCGACCCGCAGGACGTGGATCTCTGGCTCGATGTGAACGGCGTGCCGCGCCAGCGCGGCAACACCCGCACCATGATCTTTGGGGTGGCGCACATCGTGAGCTACCTGAGCCGCTTCATGGTGCTGCTGCCGGGCGACGTGATTCCCACCGGCACGCCGCCGGGCGTGGGCATGGGCCACAAGCCACCGCTGTACCTGAAGGCGGGCGACGTGGTGACCTTGGGCGGGCGCGGTCTGGGCGAGCAGCGCCAGGTGGTGGTGGCGAACTAGGGCGCGGCGCGTGCTGCCGCCCGCACTTGGGCCGACGGGCGTGAGGCACCGTTGGCGCGCAGGCGCTGCTGGTTGTGCCATCGCCCCGCGAACGGCTTGAGTTCACCCAGCCGACGTGCCAGCTCGGCGCCATGCGGCGTGAGCCGGTAGCCGGTGCCGCAATGGTCGAGCAGGTGGGCCGCGCGCAGCTCCTTCAGGCGGGTGTTGAGCGTGTTGGGGGTGACACCGCCCACGCTGTCCTGCAGCAGGCGAAAGGTCTGCGGATGGCCATCGGCCAGCGCCTGGATCACGCGCATCGCGTAGCGCGACTCCAGCAGGTCGAACAGCTGGTCGAGCGCTTCCTTGTCCTTGCTCATCGGCGGTCTCCTGCGCGGCCTGGACGGGGCCTTTTCACCGCACTATAGGCATGCCCACGGTCGCTACCAAGTTGGTAGCTGTGTGCAGTGCAGCAATGTGGTGTGTGGGCCACCCGGGTTAGACCCGATGGGCATGGCCCGAGCGTCAGAGCACGCCGTCGCCGTGGCCGTTGCCCACCGATCCTGGGCGGTAGACCTTGCGCAGCAGCGCAATCAGGGTCTGCACCTCGTCGGGCGTGAGTGCCGCCGTGGCCTCGGCCTCCAGCGCGCTGGCCATGGCCTGCGCCTCGCGGTACAGCCGCTCGCCGCCGTGTGTGAGGTGCAGACCCAGCGCGCGGCCATCGCTCGGATGCGGGCGGCGTGTGATGAGCTTTCTCTGCTGCAGGGCCTTGACCATGCCCACCAGGTTGGGTGGCAGGATGTCCAGCGCGGCGCAGATCTGGCGCGAGGTCACGCCGGGGTTGTGCGCGATCACGCTGAGCACCGAGAAGTCCACCGGCCGCAGCTCGAATGGCGCCATGCGGCGCAGGAACACCGCGATCACCGAGAGCGCTGCGCGCCGCGCGTTGTAGCCGACCAGGGTTTCGAGAAAGCCGGTGTCGGGCAGGCCGTCGCCAACCGCGGATTCCGGCACGGCGGTGTCGCTCGACGCTGCGCCCTTGCGGGCCCCGCGGGGACGACGCATCGCGTTGGCGATCGAGGTTTCGCTCATCGGTCCACGCGCCTCAGGTGCACAGCGCCTTGATGTCTTCGGGCACCGGGATGGCGCGGATGCGCGAGGCGTCCTCGGGGTGGCGCTCGCAGAACGCGCGCACCTCGGTGCCTTCGCACAGCAGCGTGTCACCCCGCATCACGCGGTGCTGGTGCTTGAATACCTTGGCGCCCCACTCGATCACGCTCGTGTGCACCTGCAGCCGCTCGCCGTAGGTGGCGGGCTTGCTGAACTTCGTGTGGATCTCCAGCAGCGGAGTCCCGATGATGCCGCGCGTCTTGACCAGCTCGCGCCACGGCGGCACGCCGCACTTCACGAAGAAGTTCAGGGACGACGCGTCCATCCACTTGCTGAAATTGGGGAAGAACACGATGCCGGCGGGATCGCAGTCGCCGAACATCACCTCCACTTCGTAGACCTGGGTCTTGCTCATCGCGGCGCCATTCTGAGTGCGCCGTCGAGGCGGATCACTTCGCCGTTGAGGTGCGTGTTGGTCACGATGTGCGCGGCCAGCGCGGCGAACTCCTCGGGCTTGCCCAGCCGCGGCGGGAACGGGATGCTGGCCGCAAGCGACGCCTGCACCGGCTCGGGCAGCTGGCGCATCAGTGGCGTGGAGAACAGCCCGGGCGCGATGGTGCAGACGCGGATGCCGTGTTGCGCGAGGTCGCGCGCCATCGGCAGCGTCATGCCCACCAGGCCACCTTTGGAGGCGCTGTACGCCTGCTGGCCCACCTGACCGTCGAAGGCGGCCACGCTGGCGGTGAACAGCATCACGCCGCGCTCGCCGTCCTCCAGCGCGTTGAGCTTCGCGCAGGCGGCCGCGAACAGGCGGCTGGCGTTGTAGGTGCCGATCAGATTGACGTTGATCACGCGCGCGAAGTCGTCCAGCGGCGCGGCGCTGCCGTCCTTCTGGACCACGCGCTTGGCGGTGCCGATGCCGGCGATGTTCATGAGGATGCGCGCCGGGCCATGGGCGGCAGCGGCCGCGTCGATCGCGGCCTGCACGCTGGCGGTGTCGGTCACATCGCATTTCAGGCCGATGCCGCCGATGTCGCTGGCCACGCGCTGCGCGCCTTCCAGGTTCACGTCGAGCACGGCCACCTTGGCGCCCAGGCGCGCCAGCTCGCGTGCGGTGGCCTCGCCCAGGCCCGAGCCGCCGCCGGTGACGAGTGCGGCCTGTCCTTCGATCTTCATGCTTGTCTCCTCTGTGTGTCGGTTTGCGGGTTCAAAGTGTTGGGCGCCGTGCCCGCGTGCAGCGCGGCCACGAGGTCCGCGCGGTGCTTGAGCACGGCGCGCTGGTTGATGGAACCCTTGTCGGTGACCTCGCCCTTGTCGATGCTCGGTGGCTCGGCCAGCAGGATGCACCGTGCCACGCGGTTGGCGCTGCCGGTGCTTTGCGCGGCCAGGTCGTTCACCACCTGCTGGAAGTGTGCGAGCACCGCCGGGTGCGCCAGCACGTCGGCAAGTGGTGCGTCGGCTGGCAAACCTGCCAGCGTGCGCACGGCCGGCGTGGTGAACAGCATGGCGCCGACTTCCTTCTCGTTCAGGCCGGTGATCACCGCGTCCTGCACGAAGGGTGCGCCGGCCGCGATGATCTTCGCGCGCAGCGGGCCCACGCTCACGAAGGTGCCGGTGGCGAGCTTGAAGTCCTCGGCGATGCGGCCGTCGAAGCGCAGGCCCAGGTCGGGTTGCGCCGGGTCGATCCAGGTGACGGCGTCGCCGGTGCAGAAGAAGCCTTCCTCGTCAAACGATTCGGCCGTCGCTTCGGGGCTGCGCCAGTAGCCTGGCGTGATGTTGGGGCCGCGATAGCGCACCTCCACCTTGTCGCCGCTGGGCACGAGCTTGAGTTCCAGCCCCGGCGCGGGCAGGCCGAGGTCGCCCGATTTCACCTCGGGCCGTGTGATGAAGATGCCGAACGGGCCGGATTCGGTCATGCCCAGGCCGGTGCCCATGACGATGCGCTCTCCGATGGCCTGCTCCTGCACCGCGTGCAGCGTGTCCCACACGGGCTGGGCAAGCGCGGCGCCGGCGTAGAAGAACATGCGCACGCGGCTGAGCAGGGTGTCGCGCAGCACGGTGTCGGTTTTCATCGCGTTGGCGATGGCCTCGAACCCGGTGGGCACGTTGAAGTACACCGTGGGCGCGATCTCGCGCAGGTTGCGCAAGGTTTCGCCGATGAGCGCGGGCGTGGGTTTGCCGTCGTCGATGTAGAGCGTGCCGCCGTGCATCAGCGTGAGGCCCACGTTGTGGTTGCCGCCGAAGGTGTGGTTCCAGGGCAGCCAGTCCACCAGCACTGGCGGGGTGTCCGGGTCGGCCAGCACCGGCATGCTCTGCGCCATCTGCTGCTGGTTGGCGCACCACATGCGCTGCGTGTTGATGACGGCCTTGGGCAGCTTGGTGGAGCCCGAGGTGAACAGGAACTTGACGATGGTGTCGGGGCCGGTGGCCTGCATGGCGGCGTCCACCGCCGGCGTGGGCGCGGTGGCGCGCAGCGCGGCGAAGCTGGTGGTGGCGCGCCCGGGCACGCTGCCGCTGCCGGTGACGATCTCCACGTCCTCGCCCAGCGTGGCCAGCAGCGCGCGTTCGTAGCGCGGCGCATCTGCTGCATACACCAGGCCGGGCGTGAGTGTGTTCACCAGGTGGCGCAGCTTGTCGAAGTCCTGGCTCACCAGCGAGTAGGCGGGTGAAGCCGGCGCCCACGGAATGCCCGCGTACAGGCAGCCGAGCGCGATCTGCGCGTGCTCGAGGTCGTTCTCGCTCACGATCAGCACCGGGCGCTCGGCGCTGAGGCCGCGGTCGAGCAGGGCCTGGCCGATGCAGCGCGCGGCATCCAGCGCCTGTGCGTAGCTCAGGTGCACCCAGTCGCCCGTCGTGCCATCGGTGTTCTTCGTGCGGCGCGCCATGAAGCTGCGATCGGGCGCAACCTGCGCCCAGTGCAGCAGCCGGTCGGTCATGCGTTGCGGCCAGGGCTGCAGCGGCACCTTCGCTTTCAGGTAGCCGGTGCCGTCGGCCGTGTGGCGCAATTCGGCCTCGGTGACACCGAAGGCCAACGGCCGGTAACGCGGTGCCACGCTCATTGTTTCTTCACCTTCGGCCCGCGACCTTCGAGGAACTCGCGAACGCGGGCCTTGGCCTCGGGCGCGTCCTGCACGATGGCCGAGATCAATGCCTCGGTGAAAAGGCCGTGGTCGGCCGTCTGGTCGGCGATGCGCGGCAGCGCCTGCATCAGCGCGTAGTTCGTGAGCGGCGCGTTGGCGGCGATGCGGGTGGCCAGTTCAAGCGCCTTGTCCAGCGCCGTGCCCTGCGGCACCAGGTACTGCGCAAGGCCGGTGCGCTCGCCTTCTTCGGCGTTGTAGACGCGGCCGGTGAACATCATGTCGGCCATGCGCGCGGTGCCGATCAGGCGCGGGATACGCACCGAACCACCGCCGCCGACGAAGATGCCGCGCGAGCCTTCAGGCAGCGCGAAGAAGGTGGACGCGTCGGCCACGCGCACGTGGCAGGCGCTGGCGAGCTCCAGGCCGCCGCCGACGACGGCGCCGTGCAGCGCGGCCACCACCGGCACCGGTCCGCGCTCCACGCAGTCGAGCGCGGCGTGCCACATGCGCGAGTGGTGCAGCCCGGCGGCGGCGTCGCGCTCGCTGAGTTCGGACAGGTCGAGCCCGGCGCAAAAATGGTCACCGTTGCCATGGATGACGGCCGCGCGCACGCTGTGCGGCATGCCCTGGAAGATGTCGCGGATGGCCAGCACCAGCCCGTCGTTGAGCGCGTTGCGCTTGCTCGGGCGGTTGAGGGTGATGAGGGCGATCTGCTGCTGCTCGCCGCGCAGCTCGATCGTGAGGTCGTTGGTCTGGATGGGCATGGTTTTCGTGCCTTGTGGGGATGGGCGATTATTGTTATAACCAATAACCAATTCAATCCCGGCACGTCGGAAAGGCGTACGGGTTTACCCGGGTGATGGGTGAGGAGACGTGACGCGATGGGTGTGCTCGCCAAGTGCATGTGCGCTCCAGCTTGGGTGGCAAGCCGAGGGCTTGGGCCATGGGCTGGGGGGCTTCACTGCGCTGCCCCTTGCTGTGCAAGGGGTTCGCTGCGGTGCTCGGGTGACGGGCTGTGCGGCATAACTCGCTGCGCGCGCTTTGCGCGCTCCGCTCGAACAGATGCCGCAAGTCAGTTCACGAAGCGCGCTGCGCGCGCCAGCCCGTCACCCTGCGCTCCTCGCCAGCGCACAGGCGCCCCCCAGCCCATGGCCCAAGCCCTCGACCACGAGGTGCCGGCACGCCACCGGTGGAGTACCAACAGTGCCTGCGTCAGGGCGGTGCCCCTGGCCTTGGGGGCGCCTGTGCGCCGCCGTGGAGCGCAGGGCGAGCGGCCGCGCGCGAAGCGCGCTTCGTTGACTGACTCGCGGCATCTGTCCGAACGGAGCGGCCACAGGCCGCGCAGTGAGTTATGCCGCGGGCCACTCGCCCGAGCACCACAGGGAAGTCCTCGCGCAGCGAGGACCGACGCAGTTGCGCTCCCAAGGCCAGGGGCACCGCCCTGACACCAGCCACACAAGCAGGCCAACAGAAAGCACTGAACCGGAGCCCCACCCATGGACCACCAGAACCTGATCGCCATCGACATCCACACCCACGCCGAAGTGAGCTGCTGGAACCCGTTCGACAACTACGGCGAGGAGTACGACCGCGCGGCCGACAAGTACTTCGGCAGCAACCGCCGGCCCACCATCGCCGAGACGATTGCCTATTACCGCGAGAAGAAGATCGGCCTCGTGATGTTCACGGTCGACAGCGAAAGCAAGCTCGGCCGCCGCCGCATCCCGAACGAGGAGATCGCGCAGGCCGCGCGCGAGAACAGCGACATGATGATTGCGTTCGCGAGCATCGACCCGCACAAGGGCAAGATGGGCGCGCGCGAGGCCGAGCGGCTGATCAAGGAAGAGGGCGTCAAGGGCTTCAAGTTTCACCCCACCGTGCAGGGCTACCACCCCTACGACAAGATGGCCTGGCCGATCTACGAGGTGATCAACGCGCACAAGCTGCCGGCCATCTTCCACACCGGGCACAGCGGCATCGGCTCCGGCATGCGCTGCGGCGGCGGGTTGCGGCTGGAGTACAGCAACCCGATGCACCTTGACGACGTGGCGATCGATTTTCCCGACATGCAGATCGTGATGGCGCACCCCAGCTTCCCGTGGCAGGACGAAGCGCTCAGCGTGGCCACGCACAAGCCCAATGTGTGGATCGACCTCAGCGGCTGGAGCCCGAAGTACTTCCCGAAGCAGTTGGTGCAGTACGCCAACACGTTGCTGAAGGACCGCGTGCTGTTCGGTAGCGACTACCCGCTCATCACGCCCGAGCGCTGGATGAAGGACTTCGAGGTCGCCGGTTTCAAGCCCGAGGTGATGCCCGGCATCCTCAAGGGCAACGCCGTGCGCCTGCTGGGTCTCGCATGAAGGCCTTCGCCTCGCTGACCGACATCGAGGCGTTGGAGCGGCGCCCCCTGCAGGACGTGGCCCCGCAGCGCACGCCCTATGGCCTCATCCGCGCCGCAGCGCAACGATTTCCCGAGCGCGAAGCCTTCACCTTCCTGCGCGATGCCGATCTTGCCAGCACCCCGCAACGCGTGCGCTACAGCGATCTGCTGGCCAACATCCACCGCGCGGCGAACGCGTTTCGTGCGCTCGGCATCGGCCCGCACGACAGCGTGGCGCTGCTCGCGCCCAACATGCCGCAGGCGCACGCCGTGCTGTGGGGTGCACAGCTCGCGGGCCGCGTGTGCCCGATCAACGTGTTGCTGCAGCCCGACCACATCGCCGCGCTGATGCAGGCCGCGAACGCGAAAGTGTTGGTCGCGCTGGGCCCGAACGCGGAGCTCGCGGTGTGGCCCACTGCCTTGAAGGTGCAGCAGCACCATGCGTGCACGCTGGTGTCGGTCACCGTCGATGAAGCCGTGCCCGGCTTCGCCTCGCTGCAGGAGCTGATGGCCGCGCAGCCCGATACGCTCACCTTCGAGCCCGACCTGAATCCCGACCGCGTGGTGGCGCTGTTCCACACCGGGGGCACCACGGGCGCGCCCAAGCTCGCGCAGCACACCGCGGGCAACGAGGCGCACACGGCCTGGTTCGCCCACGCCTATTACGACTGCGACGAACACAGCGTGGAAATCAATGGTTTCCCGTTGTTCCACGTGGCCGGTGCCTTTGTCTACGGCCTGGCCCTGCTGGCCGTGGGCGCGCGCCAGGTGTTGCCCACGCTGAGCGGCATGCGCAACACCGCCTTTGTTCAGCGCTACTGGCGCTTCTGTGAACGCGAAGGCGTGACGCACCTGGCCTGTGTGCCCACCGTGCTGGCCAGCTTGCTCGCCGTGCCGGTGGATGCCGACATTGCGCGCGTGCGCGCTGCGTACACCGGCGGTTCGCCGCTGCCTACCGAACTCGCGCAGCGCTTCGAGGCTGGCACCGGCATCGCGGTGCGCAACATTCTGGGCATGACGGAATGCGCAGGCCTGGTGAGCATCGAACCCCTGCACGCGCCGCGCGTGCCGGGCTCGGCCGGCTGGCGCCTGCCCTTCACTGAGGTGCACACCGTTCCCTGGCGCGATGGCGAGGCAAAGCTCGATGAACGCTGTGCACCGGGCGAGACCGGCGTGGTGGTGCTGCGTGGTCCGCACATGAGTCCGGGTTATCTGGACGCAAAGCGCAACGCCGGCATGTTCGAGCAGGGCTGGATCGTCTCGGGCGACCTCGGTCACGTCGATGCCGAAGGGCGCGTGCACATCACCGGCCGAGCCAAGGACGTGATCATCCGCGGCTCGCACAACATCGACCCCGGTCTGGTGGAAGACGCCTTCCTCGCCCACCCCGCGGTGGCGCAGTGCGCCGTGGTGGCCGAGCCCGATGCCTACGCAGGCGAGGTGCCGGCGGCTTTCGTGGTGCTGCGCGCGGGCGCGGCGGTCGATGCCGATGCCTTGCTGCGTGAGGTCGCTCCCGCTGTCTACGAACGCCCCGCCGTACCCAAGCGCGTGGTCGTTGTCGAGGCCTTGCCGCTCACCGCCATCGGCAAGGTATTCAAGCCCGCGCTGAGACTGCGTGCCATCGAACTGAAGTTGAGCGACCTGGCGCGCGAACTGGCGCCGGGTCGCGCGGCGCAGGTGCAGGCGCGCGAGGAGGGCGGACGCCAGCGAGCGACGGTGACCTTCGCGGGTGCGCCCGACGATGTGCTCGCGGATCGGCTGCAAGCGGCGCTGGCCGCCATTGCGGTACCGACGGACGTGCGCTTCAGCTGAACGCCTGCGGCCTACCAGCCGCCGCGCGCCAGCCAGCGCTCGGCCTGCTCCAGCTTGTCCACGCCCCAGAAGGGTTCTCCGTCGACGATGAGTGTGGGCGAGCCGAACACGCCCGCGGCCAGCGAGGCGTCGACCTCGGCGCGCAGCAACGCAGCGGCTTCTTCCCCGGCAGCTGCGCGCGCCACGGTTTCATCCACCACGGGTTCGAGCGAGACCGGCGTGGACAGGTCGCGCCCTTCGCCCCAGTACGCGCGATAGATCGCGTGCACCACGTCGCCGGCGCGTTCGGGTTGGTGACGGTTCACCCAGGCCAGGGCACGGCCGCAGGCCAGCGGGTTCATCACCTCGTCGCGCGGCTGGCGTTGCATGGGTACGCCGTGCTCGCGCGCGTAGCGCCGCACGTCGCGCTCCACATAGTCGCCCTTGAGTGGCGTCTCCATCAAGGGCTTGAGGCCCATCACCTTGAGCACCGCCACGCCCAGCAGCATCGGGTGCCAGGCCACGGTACGGCCATGGCGCGCGGCCAGCGCCTCGACGCGCAAGGACGCGAAGTAGCCGTAGGGCGAGATGAAGTCGAGGTGGACGTGGACCGGTGGCTTCAAACGCTGCCCCACACCTCGCGCGCCGTCTCCACCACCAGCGCCAGCTTCTTGCGCTGGTCTTCCACCGCGATGTTGTTGCCGTGCACGGTGCTGGAGAAGCCGCACTGCGGCGACAGGCACAACTGCTCCAGCGGGGCGTACTTCGCGGCCTCGTCGATGCGTCGCTTGAGGTCGTCCTTGCTTTCGAGCTGGCCGAACTTGGTGGTGACCAGGCCCAGCACCACGGTCTTGCCTTTGCTCAGGTAGCGCAGCGGGCGGAAATCGCCCGAGCGGTCGTCGTCGTACTCGAGGAAGAAGGCGTCAAGCCGCATCTCGGACAGCAGCGCCTCGGCCACGGGTTCGTAATTGCCTGCCGCGGCGTGCGTGCTCTTGAAGTTGCCGCGGCACAGGTGCATGGCCAGCGTCATGCCCTTGGGCTTCTTGTCCACCACCTTGTTGATGAAGCTGGCGTAGCGGTGCGGCAGTTCGTTGGGGTCGTCGCCGCGCTGGCGGGCGGCCTCGCGCATTTTCTCGTCGCACAGATAGGCCATGTTGGTGTCGTCCATCTGCACGTAGGTGCAGCCGGCGTCCGCCAGGCTCTGCAGCTCGTCCGCGTAGGCCTGGGCCACGTCGTCGTAGAACACCGGGTCGAGCTCGGGGTAGGCCTCTTTGCTGATGCCGGCGCGCCCGCCGCGAAAGTGCAGCATGGTGGGCGAGGGGATGGTGACCTTCGGCATCAGGCCGGGCAGACCCAGGGCCTTGACCTGCGCCTGCAGGTACTGGAAGTCGGCGAGCTGGATGTTCTTCGCGTGGCGCACCTTGTCGATCACGCGGATCACCGGTGGCGCCAGCTCCTCGGTGCCGTCGGGCTTGCGAATGGTGACCGGGATGTCGGTCTTCACACCGCCGAGCTGTTCCAGGAAGTCGATGTGGAAGTAGGTGCGGCGGAACTCGCCGTCGGTGATGGACTGCAGGCCGACGTCGGCCTGGAACTTCACGATCTCGGTGATCGCGCGGTCCTCGACCTCACGCAGCTGGGCGGCCGTGATCTCGCCCTTGGCCTTCTGTTCGCGCGCCTGCAGCAGGTAGGCAGGGCGCAGAAAGCTGCCGACGTGGTCGGCGCGGAACGGGGGATTCAGGCTCATCTTGTCTCCAGGGGGTTGGGATTGCGGAAGGCGCCGACGGTAGCCGAAGCCCGATCGACCTGCAACCGTTTTGGTGCTATTGAATACATCAATGGCGGAAGCTGACCGTTTCAACACGTTTTCATTGGGTTTTCTTGATTTTCTGTATACATTGCGTATCCATGAACACCGCGCCCAACCACTTTCCCCTGAACGCCTGGTACGCCGCCGCCTACGACGTGGAGGTCGGCCGCAGCCTGCTGGCCCGCACGGTCTGCAAGCACAAGCTGGTGCTGTACCGGCAAACCGACGGCCGCGTGGCCGCGCTGGAGGACGCCTGCTGGCACCGCCTGCTGCCGCTCTCGATGGGCCGGCTGGAGGGCGACGAGGTGGTCTGCGGCTACCACGGCCTGGTGTTCAACGCCGAGGGCCGCTGCACCCACATGCCGAGCCAGGAAACCATCAACCCGTCGGCCTGCGTGCGTCGCTTCCCGGTGGCCGAGAAGCACCGCTTCATCTGGGTCTGGCCGGGCGACCCGGCGCTGGCCGACGAATCGCTGATCCCCGACCTGCACTGGAACCACGACCCGGCCTGGGCCGGCGACGGCAAGATGATCCGCGTGAAGTGCGACTACCGCTTGGTGATCGACAACCTGATGGACCTCACGCACGAGACCTTCGTGCACGGCAGCAGCATCGGCAACCGCGCGGTGGCCGAGGCGCCCTTCGTGGCCACGCACGGTGATCGCACCGCCACCGTGACGCGCTGGATGGAAAACATCGAGGCGCCGCCGTTCTGGGCCGGGCAGATCCAGCAGGCGCGCGGCTATAAGGGCCCGGTGGACCGCTGGCAGATCATCCGCTTCGAGGCCCCCTGCACGGTGGCGATCGACGTCGGGGTGGCGCCCGCAGGCTCTGGCGCGCCGCAGGGTGACCGCAGCCAGGGTGTCAACGGCATGGTGCTCAACACCATCACGCCCGAGACCGACAACACCTGCCTCTACTTCTGGGCCTTCGCGCGCAACTACAGCCTGAACGAGCAACGCCTCACGCACCAACTGCGCGAAGGCGTGGCGGGCATCTTCCGCGAGGACGAACTGGTGCTCGAAGCGCAGCAAAAAGCGATCGAGGAACACCCGGACCACAAGTTCTACAACCTCAACATCGACGCCGGCGCCATGTGGGCGCGGCGGCTGATCGACCGGATGGTGGTGGCCGAGCGGGGCACGCCGGGTGCCGGCTCCAGCGTCATTCCCATCCGTCGTGCGGGGTGAGGCCTTGAACACCGTGAACGAAGCCGTCCCCGAAAGCGCCCAGGTCCGCGCCCTGCTGCAGTTGCGCGAGCTCATCCTCTCGGGCGAACTGAGCGGCGGTTCGCGCATTGCCGAGCTGGCGATCGTCGAGCGGCTGGGCGTGTCGCGCACGCCCGTGCGCGCTGCCTTGTTGCGGCTGGAGCAAGAGGGCCTGCTGCGCGCGCTGCCCGGTGGCGGCTACGTGGTGGAGACCTTCTCCGAGCGCGACATCGCCGACGCCATCGAGCTGCGCGGCACGCTGGAAGGTCTGCTCGCCAGGCTGGCGGCCGAGCGCGGTGCGCCGGCGGCCGTGCTCACCGAGGCGCGGGGCGTGCTCGAACGCATCGACGCCGTGCTCGCCGCCCCCACGCTGGATGACGAGGCTTTTTCCGAGTACGTGGCGCTCAACAGCCGCTTTCACGCGCTGCTGGCCGAGATGGCCGACAGCCCCACGGTGGAGCGACAACTGGAGCGCGTGTGCGCGCTGCCGTTCGCCTCGCCATCGGGCTTCGTGCTCGCCGAGGCCGAGTCGCCGCAGGCACGCGACATGCTCGTCGTCGCGCAGGACCAGCACCGCCAGGTGCTCGATGCCATCGAACGCCGCGAGAGCGCGCGTGCCGAGGCGATCCTGCGCGAGCACTCCCGCCTGGCGCAGCGAAACCTGCGCTCGGTGCTGGCCGGCCACACCAAGGGGCAGGCGCACGCGTCCATGCCGGCGTTGCGCCTGATCCGCCGCCGCTGAAGGAACACCATGAAAAGCAATCCCACCTGGCAGACCGTGCGTGTTGCCGCCACCACCGACCTCACCCCCACCGTGCGCGAGTTCGTGCTGCAGCCCGTCGAAGGCGCTGCCATCGCCTGGGCGCCGGGTGCGCACCTGCAGCTGCGTTTGAACGTGGCGGGGCGGGAGCAGCACCGCTCTTATTCGCTGGTGGGCCTGCCGGCCGAGGTGCCGGGCGCCTACCGCATTGCGGTCAAACGCCTGGACGACGGCCGCGGTGGCTCGAAGGCCATGTGGTCGCTCGCGGTGGGCGACACGCTGACCGCCAGCGCACCGCAGAACCACTTCGCGCTTTCGCTCGATGCCATCGATACGCTGTTGGTGGCCGGTGGCATCGGCATCACGCCACTGGTGGGCATGGCGCAGACGCTGGTGCGCCTGGGCCGGCGCGTGCGCTTGTTGTACGCGGTGCGCAACGATGCCGAGTTGGCCTATGCCGAGGGCTTGCGCGCCCTGTTGGGCGATGCACTCGTGACGGCGGTGTCCGCGCGCGGTGAGCGGCTGGACCTGGCGCGCGAGATCGCTGCGCTGCCGGCCGGTGCGCCGTGCTTCGTCTGCGGCCCCGCGGGCATGCTCGATGCGGCGCGCGGCGCCTGGTCGGCACAGGGACGTGCCGCGGCCGACCTGCGCTTCGAAACCTTCGGCAGTGGCGGACGTCTGCCCACCGGCAGCTTCGTCGTGCGCGTGCCGCGCCACGGCGCCGATATCACCGTGCCGGCCGGCGAATCGCTGCTGGACGCGCTGGAGGCTGCGGGCGTGGAGGTGGTGAGCGATTGCCGCCGCGGCGAATGCGGCCTGTGCGTGGTCGATGTGCTGGCGCTCGAGGGCGAGATCGATCACCGCGACGTGTTCCTGAGCGAGCACGAAAAGCGCGAGAACCGCCGCCTGTGCGCCTGCGTGTCGCGTGTGGTCGGCTGCGTCACGTTGGACAGCGCGTACCGCCCGGACACCGAGCCAGATCGAACATCAGGGTTTGCGCTGGTTTCATAACATAACGGCATACCTGAAAGTTGGCCCCGGGGCTGGTCGGCCCCGAGCGGTGAATGCACAGTGTGGGCGCTTTCCCCAATGCCCGTGCCGACGAGCACCCACACCCCCGAGGCGCGGGCGACCCACCCGAACGGAGACACGACGATGAACCTCTTGAAGCGACGCACCGCGCTGGCGGTGCTGGGGGCGGTGGCCGCGGCCACCATGGCCGGCACCGCGATGGCCCAGACCGTCACGCTGCGACTGCACCAGATGCTGCCGCCGCAGGCCACGATTCCGGCTCGCGCGCTGACGCCCTGGGCGCAGAAGGTCGAAGCCGAGTCTGGCGGGCGCATCAAGGTGCAACTGTTTCACGCGATGCAGCTCGGCGGCGCGCCACCGCAGCTGTTCGATCAGGCCCGCGACGGTGTGGTGGACCTGACCTGGACGGTGCTGGGCTACACGCCGGGGCGCTTTCCCAAGACCGAAGTGTTCGAGCTGCCGTTCATGAGCGGCAGCGCCGAGGCCTCCTCGCGCGCCATCCAGGAATACGTCGAGAAGTACGCGGCCGATGAGTTCAAGGATGTGAAGCTGATCGCGGTGCACACGCACGGCCCGGGCTTGTTCCACACCAAGACGCCGGTAACCGGCCTCGAAAGCCTTCGCGGCATGAAGGTGCGCGGTGGCTCGCGCATCATCAACAACATGCTCACCAAGCTGGGTGCCACACCCGTGGGCATGCCGGTGCCGGCCGTGACGGAGGCGCTCTCCAAGGGCGTGATCGATGGCACCACGATTCCGTGGGAAGTGACGCCCGCGCTCAAGGTGAGCGAGCTGGTGAAGAACCACACCACGTTCGCCGGCAGGGAAGGCCTGTACACCCAGACCTTCGCGTTCTCGATGAACAAGGCCGCCTACGACAAGCTGCCCGCCGACTTGAAGGCCGTGATCGACAAGAACTCGGGCATCGAGACGGCGGCCATGTTCGGCCGCGCGATGGATGATGGCGACAAGGCCGGCCGCGAGATCGCCGAGCGCGCGAAGAACAACATCGTGGCGCTGGACGCGCTGGAAACCCAACGTTGGCGCCGCACCGCCTCGACCGTCGAAACCGACTGGATCAACGAGGTCAAGGCCAAGGGCATCGACGGCGCCAAGCTCGCCGCCGAGGCGCGCGCTCTCATCGCCAAGCACACCAAGTAAACAGCCCGATGGGCTGCTGGCCGTCCCCGCAAGGGGGCGGCCTTTTTGTTGAGAGGCGCCCGCGCCGATATCGGACAATCGCCGGGTCGTCCTCCTCGTTCGTGAAAGCCTTCGCATGACAGCATTTGTGTACCGGCTGGCCTACTGGTCAGCCATCGTGGGCGGTATCGCGCTGGTCGCGCTCACGCTCATGAGCGTGGCCAGCGTGTCCGGCCGCGCACTCATCTCCATCGGTCTGGGCCCCGTGCCTGGTGATTTCGAACTGGTCGAGGTCGGCACCGCGATCGCGGTGTTCTTCTTCCTGCCATGGACCTACCTCAAGGGCGGCCATGCCACCGTGGATCTGCTGTACATGCACCTGCCCGCGTGGGGCAAGAAAGCCATCGTGATCGTGAGCGACCTGCTCATGCTCGCCGTGTGGCTCATCATGACCTGGAAGCTCTACGAAGGCATGATGGAGAAGAAGGAGTACCTGGAGACCACCTTCATCCTGGCCATGCCGATCTGGTGGGCTTACGCGGCCTGCCTGGTGGGCGCGGTGATCGGGTGCATGGCGTACATCGCCAAGACGCTCACGCTGTTCGGCATCGGCAAGGAGCCGGCCGGCTGGACGACCGAAGCGGGGGTGCACTGATGTCGGGCATCGAACTCGCGGCCTGGTCGTTCCCGATCCTGCTGCTGATGATCTTCGTGCGCGTGCCCATCGGGCTCGCGATGCTGGTGTGCGGCCTGGGTGGCGCCTGGATGATCTACGGCAATGCCGCACCCATCCTGAACCAGCTCAAGCAGGTGACGTACAGCACCTTCTCGAACTACAACCTGTCGGTGATTCCGCTGTTCCTGCTGATGGGACAGTTCGCCGCGCTGGGCGGGCTGTCGCAGGCGCTGTTCAAGGCCGCCGAGGCCTGGATCGGCCACCGCAAGGGTGGTGTGGCCATGGCAGCGGTGGGCGCGTGCGCCGGCTTCGGCGCCATCTGCGGCTCGTCGCTCGCCACGGCGGCCACCATGGGCCAGGTGGCGCTGCCCGAGCTCAAACGCGCGGGCTACGCGGGCGGCATCTCCACCGCCACGCTGGCCGCCGGCGGCACGCTGGGGATCCTGATTCCGCCTTCGGTGGTGCTGGTGATCTACGCCATCCTGACCGAGCAGAACATTGCCAAGCTGTTCCTCGCGGCCTTCGTGCCCGGCATCCTGGCGGCGCTGGGCTACGTGATCGTGATCGCCATCTACGCCCGCGTGCGCCCGCAGGAGATGGGCACCATCCCGCCCATTCCCATGGCCGAGCGCTGGAAAGCCACCCTCAAGGTCTGGCCCGTGCTCACCATCTTCCTGGTGGTGGTCGGCGGTATCTATCTGGGCATCTTCACGCCCACCGAAGGCGCGGCCGTGGGTGCGTTTGGTACCGGGGTGGCGGCCTGGGCCTCGGGTGGGCTCAACTTCAAGACGCTCAAGGGCGCGATCCTGGGCACCGCGGTGGCCACCGGCATGATTTTCATGATCGTGCTGGGTGCGGGTCTCTACAACACGTTCCTCGCGCTGTCGCAACTGCCGCAGGAAGCGGCACAGATGGTGGCCGGCTGGGGCCTGAGCCCGATCGTGGTGCTGGTGGCCATCCTGGTGATCTACGTGATCCTGGGCTGCTTCATGGACTCGCTGTCCATGATCCTGCTGACCATTCCCGTGTTCTTCCCGGTGGTGACCGCGCTCGATTTCGGCATGAGCCCGGAGCACTTCGCGATCTGGTTCGGCATTCTGGTGCTGATCGTGGTCGAGGTAGGGCTGATCACGCCACCGGTGGGCATGAACCTGTTCGTCATCAACAGCATGGCCAAGGACGTGCCCATCATGGCCACCTACCGCGGCGTGCTGCCCTTCGTGGCCAGTGACTTCATCCGGACCGCGATCCTGGTGGCGTTCCCGGCGATCGTGACGTTCGTGCTGTAGCGCTCGGGTTCAGCCTGCCGCACGGCGCACGGCCCCGTCGGGGGCCTGTCCGCCGCGCGGCAAGGCACCGTCGGGCAGGCTTCGCTCTCCGGCCCGGATGCGGATTCCTCAGACGCAGGTTTGCAGGAATTGCTGCAGCGCATCGGCAGTCACCGGCTTGTGAAGCAGGGTGAAGCCGTGACGTCGCGCCTGCTCCATGCGTTCGGCGGAGACATCGCCCGTGACCATGCAAACGGGCAGGGGGCGTGGCCGGCGCAGGCGCAATCGCTGCAGCAACGCCAGCCCGTCCATCGATGGGTCGAGCATGTAGTCGCAGATGACGGCGTCGATGCGCTCTGGCTCGGCCTCGCACAGGCGAATCGCCTCGGCCGCGCTGGTGGCGCTCAGCGTGTGGTGTCCCCAGGATCCCAGCAGCCGGGACATGGCTTGAAGCACATGGTCGTCGTCGTCGACGAGCAGGACGTTGCATCGCACCGCATGCCCGGTCTGCACGACTTTCTCGCTTGCCGTGACGCCGTACTCGGCAACGAGTTCGTCCAGCACGGGTTGCAGTGGGGTGGGAACCCCGTGTGTTGGTGCCTGATGGGCGCCGTGCCGGGGGGCGCCAAGCAGCCTTTCCAGCAGCACCACCAGGCTGTCCAGAGAGGCACGCATGTGCTGAACGATCGAGCGCAACGACGTCGTGTCCGGTTTGCGTGGAGAGCGGCAAAGCGTCTCTATCGTTGTCAGGAACAAGCCCAGCGAATGAATGGGTTGGCGCAAGTCGTGGCTGGCCGACGCCAGGAGAACCGATTTGTCGCGGTCTGCGGCTTCGGCGCGGGTGGTCTGCTGGCGCAGATCACCGATGAGCCTGTCGATGCGTCGCTGTGCCTGGTGGCGATAGCTCATGTCCTGCATCACCTCGGCATGGCAGATCTCATCGTCATCCATGAACGCGACAGACTGGATCTGCAAGGGAGGCTTGCCGCCCGCAGCCGGCGTGAGACACAGATGCAAGTCTTCGGGGACGGCATCGCCAGACTCGGGCCCGGTGCCTGGAACGCCCATCATCTGCAGCACCCTGGCCAATGGTTGGCCCACCATGTGCTCGCGCGTCAGGCCCGCCTGGCGACAGGCAACCGGGTTGGCATCGACAATCACGCCCCTTTCATGAAGCAGAATGCCCTCGATACCCGCCTCGAACAAGGCGTCCAGGCGTTCCAGCGTCTGGCGCAGTGCCACCATACCGCGATGCCTGAGGGTGACGTCCCGGGTGAGCGTGGCCATCTTTGAGAGCCGCCCCTGGGCGTCCTTGATCGGCCAGAGCAGGATGCCCATGACGCGATCCTCGCCGTTGCTGTCGTGCAGCATGCGCTCGTAGCGCACCGGCTCCCGCGTTCGAAAGAGTTCCTGCCTGGGGGCGGCGGTCAACGCGTAGTTGTCCTCCCCCATCACCAAACGCACCTGTCGACCCTGTGCGTCGTCTGGCGTCACACCAAAGAAGCTGGCGTAGGCGGCATTGACGAAGAGCATGTTCTCTTCGTGATCGATCATCGAGATCGGCTCCTGCAGCTGATCCAGGGTGTGTCGCAGCCGTTCGAGCGTCAGCGACCGTCGCGCGTGTGCCGACTCGAGCGATGAGAGGTCGACGAAGGTGCAAATCCAGTCACTGCCACTCGCCGCGGGTGAGAAGTCGGCGTGAAGCAGCAGATCTGTTCCGGGCATACCCGGGCGCGCAAAGCGCAGCCGTCCCTGAAAAGCTTGTCCTTGGGCCAGGCATTCGGGGGCAGACGCTGCCCACCGACGTCGAAAGCGGCGCAAAACCTGCCCTCTTGCAGATCGGCTTGATGGAGCAAGGCCCTCAGCGAAGCGTTGGCGCCCAACTGCCAGGGCGATGTCCTCAGCCAGGCAGCCGGTACATCGCAGGCGTCAATGTCCTCGACAGACAAGGTCATGGCAGCCCCTGTTCGAGAACCCATTGAAGGGCATCGTGCCGCACAGGCTTGTGCAGCACCGACAGACCTCTTTCCTGCAGCTCACGCGCCACCGGCGCGGAGGTGTCGGCTGTGAAGATGTACACCGGCACCGGCCGCAGGATGCAGGCCCGGATGGCGTCGATGAACTCCGTGGCGTTGATGTCTTGTCCCAGGTGGTAGTCCGACAGAACGAGATCGATCTCTGCCGATTGGCTGATGGCCAGCACGATGGCCTCGTCGGCGCTGGCGGCACACCACACCTCGTGCCCCCAGGCCTGCAGCAGTTCCTGCATGGCCAGCAGAACGGTCGGGTCGTCGTCGATGACGAGCACGTGGCGCCGGGTGAACCCGGCGTGCATGTTGCCCGGTGTGAGCGTTTTTGCCACGGTTGTCTCTGAAGGCTGCGCCGAATCGCAGCGCGGCAACGTGATCGAGAGCATGGAACCGCGCCCCAGGGTGGATCGCACCTTCAGCGCGGCGCCAAGTAGCCTGGCGGAGCGCTTCACGATGGACAAGCCCAGCCCGAGACCCCGGAGTCCGCCGGCGGAATCGGCCGCGGGCTGCAACTGGTAGAACTCGTTGAAGATGGCGTCGAATTGGTCGGAAGGAATGCCGATGCCGGAATCCCACACCTGAATTTCGACCGAATCACCCCGTGTGCGCGCGCCGACCAGCACGCGCCCTTGGCGCGTGTAGCGGATGGCGTTGGAGACCAGGTTGTCCAGAATCCGGCGCAAGATGACCGCGTCGGTGCGAACCCAGCGGCTGGTTTGCACCACGTCCAGGCGAAGGCCTTTGGCAATTGCCGATTCGGCAAAGTCGGCTTCGATGTCGCCGAACAGGGCACCCAGGGACAGGGGCGATGGATGTACCGCCACCGCGTTGGCGTCGAGCCGTGAGATGTCGAGCAGCGAGTTGAGGAGTCGGCTCAACGTGTCCAGCGACGATCGCATGCGATTCGTCACCTCCTCCAGCGTGGACGTTTGCAAACGAGGCGACTGGACGAGCGCCTCCATGCTGGACAGAAACAGACCGATGACATGAACCGGCTGGCGCAGGTCATGGCCGGCCGCTGACAGGAACAAGGACTTCGCGCGGTCGGCCGATTCGGCCCTCTCCATCTGGCTGCGCAAGTCGGTGATCAGCTTCTGGATGCGCGCTTGCGTGTCCTTGCGATCACGCACGTCGCGCAGGATCGCCATCTGCATCTGTCTGCCTTGACGTTGCACGGAGCGTCCGATGAGTTCCACCGCAACGCGTGCGCCCGCGCTGTCGACAAGGTCGCACTCAAAGGCGTCGTGTGAAGCCCGTCCCTCGCGTTCACGGTAAGCCTGCCGGCTCTCCGGGGCAATCAGGTCTGCAAACCGTCGCTGGCGAAGCGCATCGGCCGTGGTGGCCAGCAAGCGGCAGGCGGAAGGATTGGCATCTACGACCTGATGGCCTTCGTGCACCACGATGCCGTCGCTGCTGGCTGTGACAAAGCGTCGAAGCCGGGTCTCGGATAGCCGCAGTTCGCTCATCGTTTCGTGATATGCCGTGGTTTCCAGCGCATCGATCAAATGGCCGCTGGCATTGCCAGCGTCGTCGAACAGGCTGCGCAGATGGCCCTCGAGCACGCGCGCCTTGCCCTCGGTGTCGGTGACGTGCCAGGCGAAGGGAACCGCCTGCCCTTGTGCGCACTGCGGCAACAACCCCTGCAGGTTGGCGTAGATCCTCGGTCCGAACAGCGTCAACGCATCGCGGCCCACGGCGCCGGCTGTCTGCGACGTGACCAGATGGAGCAGGGCGCCACTGGCGAAGGCGCAGCGAAGCCACGGCCCTGTATCGAGCTGGATGATCAACAGCGGAAGACCGTCGACCATCTCTTGCAGCATGCTCAAGCGATGATCGGTAGCGCTCTGGGTACGGTGCAGATCGCTGGTGTCCGCCATCTGGCAGACATGCAGGCGGCGGGCCGCTTGCCAATGCCCGGCACAGTGCAGGTGGACGGCGTTTTCTCGCCCGTTGCCCTGAAGCTCGAGGGCCAGTGCAAAGGACTCTGGCCGCCCCAGCGCACGGCGCAGCGCCTCGCGCGAGGCCGGTTCGAGGATGGACAGATCGGACCACCGTCCGCGCCCTCGGGCCTGCAGTTCGGCGGCGCGCGCGCTGATGCCAGTCACCTCGCACGCATGGGTGATGTCGAGGCGAATGCCCGGCCAGGAGACTTCCATGGGGGAGGCGTGCGCGTCCATCGGGTCCGTCGGAATGTCGAGCGGATTCTCGGGGCTGGTGGGAATTCTGGGAAGCTGTGGGCGAACCGCGACGGCGCCTGCCCTGCGTTCCCTTGGGCGCAACAGGCCGTCTGGTGATTTAATGGACCCACTGGGGCGGTACTTGCGATCAACGTGTTGTTCTTCAGGGGAGAACATGAACAAGCGTGACTTGCTGCGGTGGGCGGTGTCGACGGCCGGGGTGTGTGCGGCGCCCGTGTTGGCCACCCCGGGGAAGGCGTATCGGCTCACGGTTGCTGCGGTGCACCCAACCACCACCCCGTGGGTCAAATTGATTGCGGAGCAGTTCGTGCCCGAGGTGCGTGAGCGTGTGGCCTCGCTCGGGCCTGGCTGGTCGGTGGAATGGAGCGAGTTCTACGGCGGCCAGCTCTACAAGATGAATGCCTCCCTCACCAGCGTGGCCGATGGCATTGCCGATATCGGCTGGGTGCTGGCGGCCTCCGAGGCGTCGCGACTGCCCCTCGCGCAGTTCAGCGCCGCCATGCCATTTGCCTGCACCGATCTGCGCGTGGTGCTCGACACCATCAACGAACTCAATGCCACCATTCCCGATCTGGCCGCGGAATGGGAGCGCAACGGACTGGTGTTTCTGGGCGCGAACGCCACCGACAGCTACCACCTGTTCACCAAACAGCCCGCGAGTGGATACGCCGATCTGCGAGGACGACGCATCAGCGCACCCGGTGCATTGGCACTGTGGCTGCAGGGCTCCAACGCCGTGGCGGTGGACGGCGCGCTCAGCACGTATTACACGGATATCCAGACGGGCGTCAGCGATGGCGCGCTCACGATTGCCTCAGGTGCATTGCCGTTGCGCATCCATGAGGTGGCGCCGCATGTGTCGTTGGTGGATCTGGGGTGCTTCTTTGGCGGCGGTCTCGCGATGAACAAGAAACGCTTCGACGCCATGCCCAAGGAAGTGCAGCACATCCTGCGCGAGGCCGGGCAGCGGTACTCCGTCGAAGTCGGCAAGCTGGTGGCGCAACGCTACGAAGACAGTCTGCAGGCGCTGCAGGCGCCACGTTCGGGCGGCGCTCCTGTCACGGTGCGTCGCTGGAGCGATGCCGAGCGTGTGCAATGGGCGCGCAACCTGCCCCGTCTGGCCACCGATTGGGTGGGGCTGCAGCGCTCGCCAGCCGCGGCGCGGAACATCGTGCGCGCTTACATGAACGGCTTGCGCCGGCGCGGGGCAAAGCCGCTGCGCGATTGGGACCGGGAGCTGTAGTCCGCAGCGACCTCACCGCGGCGCAACGGCTTTCAACGTCTCGCGAATCAGATCGATCGTGGATTGCTGCGTCAGCGTGGCGGGACGCTGGGCGCTCGTGGCCAGACTCAGGCGGGTGCGCATCGGGGGATCGATGCCGCGCAGGCGGTAGGCCGATGGTCGGATGGAGCTGGCCACCGCGTTGTCCGACAGCAGGGCTGCGCCGGCGCCATCGGCGACGAGATCGAGGATGGCGGAGACGCCATCGATCTCCAGCGCCACGTTCGGGCGATAGCCGAGCGCTGCCAGCTCCCGCTCCACCTGCATGCGTACCGCGTTGGGTCGGCTCGGGATGATCAGCGGCACCTCGGCCAGCTCGCGCAGGGGCATGGGCGGGGGCGGGGGCTCCTCGCTCAAGCCGGGCGGGCGCTGCAGCACGAGCCAGAGCTCCTCCTCCCGCAAGGGCTGGATCTCGATCTCGGGCAGCGGCTGGGCGTTGTACAGCACCGCAATGTCCAGTCGCCCGGTGAGCAGCCATTCCTGCATGGTGACCGACAGCCCTTCGCTGATCGACAGGCTGGCTTGCGGCAGCTTCTGACGAAAAGCCCGCGTGAGCGGCACCGCCAGCACGCGCGCCAGGCTGGGCGGCAGGCCGATGGCGACCCGCCCCGCGAGGGCGCCGCGCACGCGACCCAGCTCCTCCTTGGCGCGCTCCACCTGGTGCAGGATGCCGCGGCCGTGCGCCAGCAGCAGCTTGCCTGCTTCCGTGGGTGTGGCGCCGCGGCCGTTGCGCACCAGCAGGGTCTGGCGCAGCTCAACCTCGAGCAGGCGCACCTGGCGCGAGAGGGCTGGCTGGGCGACATCCAGCGCGATGGCCGCGCGCGTGAAGCTGCCGAGCTCGGCCACGCGCACGAAGTATTCGAGTTGCTTCAAGTCCATGGGTATCCGATCGCTAGGTATCGGATTTTGTTCTAGCTGCTAGCCTGTCGTGTGGGTTTTCGCACAACGGCAGGCTGGCCACAATGGTCCCTCCATGAGCGACACCCCGAACCGCACCGTGCGCGGCATTTCCTCCATGGCCACCCGGCAGGTGCTGGCCGATCTCACGTCCGCCCACACCGCGCGCACCGGGCAGGTCGTGGTCATCGAGTCGGTGGGCGGGGTGGACGCGGCGAAACGGGTGCAGGCCGGCGAAGCGTTCGACCTGGTGATCCTGGCCAGCGACGCGATCGACAAGCTCATCGCGGGCGGTCACCTGAAGCCCGGACGCATCGACCTCGTGAGAAGCGGCGTGGCCGCCTGCGTGCGCGCCGGTGCTCCGGTGCCCGACCTCTCCAGTGAGGCTGCGGTGAAGGCCGCGGTGCTGGCGGCCGACAAAATCAGCTACTCCACCGGCCCGAGCGGTGTGGCGCTGCACAAGCTGTTCGAGCGCTGGGGCATCGCCGATGCGGTGGCCGGCAAGACGGTGCAGGCGCCGCCCGGCGTGCCGGTGGCCTCGCTGGTGGCCCGGGGTGAGGTCGCCCTCGGCTTCCAGCAACTCAGTGAACTGCTGCACGTCGAGGGCATCACCATCGCCGGGCCGCTGCCCGAGCCGATCCAGATCACCACGGTGTTCAGCGCCGGCGTGGCGGTGAACACACCGCACGCCGACGCCGTGCACGCACTGCTGACCTTCATGACCTCGCGCGAAGCCGATGCAGCCAAGCAGCGCCAGGGCATGGCGGCGGCCTGACATCTTTTTGCAGACACAACGGATCCGAGGAGACAACATGTCATTGGTCATCGATTGCCACGGCCACTACACCACGGCCCCCAAGGCACTGGAGAACTGGCGCAACGCGCAGATCGCGGGTATCAAGGACCCGTCGGTCATGCCGAAGGCGGCCGATCTCAAGATCAGCGACGACGAGCTGCGCGAGTCGATCGAAACCAACCAGCTCAAGCTGATGAAGGAGCGCGGCAGTGACATCACGCTGTTCAGCCCGCGCGCGAGCTTCATGGCCCACCACATCGGCGACTTCGCCGTCTCCAGCACCTGGGCCGCCATCTGTAACGAGCTTTGCTACCGTGTGTCGACGCTGTTCCCGAATCACTTCGTGCCCGTGGCCATGCTGCCGCAATCGCCCGGTGTGGACCCGGCCACCTGCATCCCCGAGCTGGAGAAATGCGTCAAGGAATACGGCGCGGTCGGCATCAACCTCAACCCCGACCCCTCGGGGGGGCACTGGACCAGCCCGCCGCTGACCGACCGCCACTGGTACCCCATCTACGAAAAGATGGTCGAGTACGACCTGCCGGCCATGATCCACGTGAGCACGAGCTGCAACGCGTGTTTCCACACCACCGGTGCGCACTACCTCAACGCCGACACCACGGCCTTCATGCAACTGATCCAGGGTGATCTGTTCAAGGATTTCCCGACGCTGAAGTTCCTGATTCCGCACGGCGGCGGCGCGGTGCCCTACCACTGGGGCCGCTTCCGTGGCCTGGCGCAGGAGATGAAGAAGCCGCTGCTCTCCGAGCACCTGCTGAACAACGTCTTCTTTGACACCTGTGTCTACCACCAGCCGGGCATCGACTTGCTCAACACCGTGATCCCGGTGAAGAACGTGCTGTTCGCCAGCGAAATGATCGGTGCGGTGCGCGGCATCGACCCGGACAGCGGCCACTACTACGACGACACCAAGCGCTACATCGAAGCGTCAAGAATCCTGAGCGCCGACGACAAGCACGCCATCTACGAGGGCAACGTGCGCCGCGTGTTCTCGCGCCTCGATGCACGCCTCAAGGCCAAGGGCCTTTGAATCACAAGGAGACAAGACATGTACGAACTGGGCGTCGTCTACCGCAACATCCAGCGCACCGACCGCGCAACCGCCGACGCGCTCGCCGCGCTCGGCTCGGCCACGGTGCACGAAGCCATGGGCCGTGTCGGCCTGCTCAAGCCCTACATGCGCCCCATCTTCAGCGGCGCGCAGGTCAGCGGCACGGCCGTCACCGTGTTGCTGCACCCGGGTGACAACTGGATGATGCACGTGGTGGCCGAGCAGATCCAGCCCGGTGACATCGTGGTGGCTGCCATCACTGCCGAATGCACCGACGGCTACTTCGGTGATTTGCTGGCCACCAGCTTCCAGGCCCGCGGCGCGCGTGCGCTGGTCATCGACGCCGGCGTGCGCGACGTCAAGACCCTGAAGGAAATGAACTTCCCGGTCTGGAGCAAGGCCATCAGCAGCAAGGGCACCATCAAGGCCACGCTCGGGTCGGTGAACATCCCCGTGGTGTGCGCGGGCATGTGGGTCACGCCCGGCGACGTGATCGTGGCCGACGACGATGGCGTGGTGTGCGTGCCGCGGGCCAAAGCCGCCGCCACGCTGGAGGCCGCGCGCAAGCGCGAGGCCAACGAAGGCGAGAAGCGAGACAAGCTCGCCAGCGGCGTGCTCGGCCTGGACATGTACAAGATGCGCGAGCCCCTGGCCGCGGCCGGCCTCAAGTACATCGACTGACATCGACTGAGACCACACGATGAGCAAACCCACCACCGGCGACTTCGCCAAGACCGCAGGCTGGCTCGACTGGTACGAGGGCCCCAGCAAGCCGCGCTTCGCACTGCCCCCTGGCAGCGTGGACGCGCATTGCCACGTGTTCGGCCCCGGCGCCGAGTTTCCGTATGCGCCCGAGCGCAAGTACACGCCTTGCGACGCCAGCAAGCAGCAACTGTTTGCGCTGCGCGATCACCTGGGCTTTGCGCGCAACGTGATCGTGCAGGCCACCTGCCACGGCGCCGACAACCGCGCCCTGGTGGACGCCTGCCTTGCTTCCAATGGCAAGGCACGCGGCGTGGCCACCGTCAAGCGCAGCGTGACCGACAACGAACTGCAGGCCCTGCACGCCGCCGGTGTGCGCGGTGTGCGCTTCAACTTCGTCAAGCGCCTGGTGGACTTCACGCCCAAGGACGAGCTGATGGAGATCGCCGGGCGCATCAAGGCGCTGGGCTGGCACGTGGTGATCTACTTCGAGGCGGTGGACCTGCCCGAGCTGTGGGATTTCTTCACTGCGCTGCCCACCACCGTGGTGGTGGACCACATGGGGCGCCCTGACGTGAGCAAGCCGGTGGACGGGCCCGAGTTCGCGCTGTTCCTGAAGTTCATGCGCGATCATGAGAACGTGTGGAGCAAGGTGAGCTGCCCCGAGCGCCTGTCGGTTGCCGGCCCCAAAGCACTGAACGGTGAGCAGGCCGCCTATCGCGATGTCGTGCCCTTCGCACGAAAGGTCGTCGAAACCTTCCCCGACCGTGTGCTCTGGGGCACCGATTGGCCGCACCCCAATCTGAAGGACCACATGCCCGACGATGGGTTGCTGGTCGATTTCATCCCGCACATCGCACCCACGGCCGAGTTGCAGAAGAAGCTGCTCGTGACCAACCCCATGCGCCTGTACTGGCCGGAGGAACACTGACCATGGCACTCGACAAACCGTACAAGGACGTGCCCGGCACCACCATCTTCGATGCCGAGCAAAGCCGAAAGGGCTACTGGCTCAACCAGTTCTGCATGAGCCTCATGAAGGCCGAGAACCGCGAACGCTTCAAGAAGGACGAGCGCGCTTACCTCGACGAATGGGCCATGACCGAAGAACAGAAGCAGGCCGTGCTGGCGCGCGACCTCAACCGCTGCATTGCGCTGGGCGGCAACATCTACTTCCTGGCCAAGATCGGGGCCACGGACGGCAAGAGCTTCCAGCAAATGGCGGGCTCCATGACCGGCATGACCGAAGAGGAGTACCGCAACATGATGATCGGCGGTGGTCGCTCCGTCGAGGGCAACCGCTACATCGGCGAAGACGGCGACGCGCAGGCGCATCGGCAACCGCAAGGCAAGCAAGGAAAGCACTGACATGGCCCGTATCACCGCATCCGTCTACACCTCGCATGTTCCCGCCATCGGCGCGGCGCTTGACCTCGGCAAGACCACCGAGCCGTACTGGCAGCCGGTCTTCAAGGGCTACGAGTTCTCCAAGCAGTGGATGAAGGATCACAAGCCCGACGTGATCTTCCTCGTCTACAACGACCACGCGACCGCCTTCAGCCTCGACTTCATTCCCACCTTTGCCATCGGCACGGCGGCCGAGTTCCAGCCCGCCGACGAGGGCTGGGGCCCGCGCCCGGTGCCGGTGGTCAAGGGCCACCCGGAACTGGCCTCGCACATTGCGCAGAGCGTGATCCAGCAGGATTTCGACCTCACCATCGTCAACAAGATGGACGTGGACCACGGCCTCACGGTGCCGCTGTCGCTGATGTGCGGCCAGCCCAAGGAATGGCCCTGCCCGGTGATTCCCTTTGCGGTGAACGTGGTGCAGTACCCCGTGCCCAGCGGCCGGCGCTGCTTCAACCTGGGCCAGGCCATCCGCAAGGCGGTGGAGAGCTACGACGAAGACCTCAACGTGCACATCTGGGGCACGGGCGGCATGAGCCACCAACTGCAGGGCCCGCGCGCCGGCCTCATCAACAAGGATTTCGACAACCGCTTCCTCGACCTGCTGGAGACGAACCCCGAGGCGGCCGCCGCGATCCCGCACATCGACTACGTGCGCGAGGCTGGCAGCGAAGGCATCGAACTCGTGATGTGGCTGATCGCCCGTGGCGCCATGGCCGACGTGGCCGGCGGCCCGCGCCCGAAAGTGGCGCACCGCTTCTTCCACGTGCCCGCCAGCAATACGGCGGTGGGCCATCTGATTCTGGAGAACAACTGACATGAGCAAGAACATCAAGGTCGCACTCGCCGGTGCCGGCGCCTTCGGCGTCAAGCACCTGGACGGCATCAAGAACATCGACGGCGTCGAGGTCATCTCGCTGATCGGCCGTGAGTTCGACAAGACGAAAGAGGTCGCCGCCAAGTACGGCATCGGCCACGTCACCACCGAGCTGTCCGAGTCGCTCGCCATTGCAGAGCTGGATGCGGTGATCCTGTGCACGCCCACGCAGATGCACGCCGAGCAGAGCATCGCCTGCCTGAAAGCAGGCAAGCACGTGCAGGTGGAAATTCCGCTGGCCGACAGCCTGGCCGGCGCGCAGGCCGTGGTGGACCTGCAGAAGCAGACCGGTCTGGTGGCCATGTGCGGCCACACCCGCCGCTTCAACCCGAGCCACCAGTACGTGCACAAGAAGATCCAGGCCGGTGAATTCAACATCCAGCAGATGGATGTGCAGACCTACTTCTTCCGCCGCACCAACACCAACGCGCTGGGCCAGCCGCGCAGCTGGACGGATCATCTGCTGTGGCACCACGCCGCGCACACGGTGGACCTGTTCGCCTACCAGTGCAACAGCCCGATCGTTCATGCCAACGCCATCCAGGGTCCGATCCACCCGGTGCTGGGCATCGCCATGGACATGAGCATCCAGCTCAAGGCCGCCAACGGCGCCATCTGCACGCTCTCGCTCTCGTTCAACAACGACGGCCCGCTGGGCACCTTCTTCCGCTACATCGGCGACACCGCCACCTACATCGCGCGCTACGACGACCTCTTCAACGGCAAGGAAGAGAAGATAGACGTGAGCAAGGTGGACGTCAGCATGAACGGCATCGAGCTGCAGGACCGCGAGTTCTTCGCCGCCATACGCGAAGGCCGCGAGCCCAACGCCAGCGTGGCGCGCGTGTTCGACTGCTATCGCGTGCTGCACGACCTCGAACTGAAACTGAACGCACAGGGCTGATCGCATGCAGCAGCGCGCACTCGGCCCCTTCACCGTCTCGGCCATCGGCCTGGGCTGCATGAACATCTGCCACGCCTACGGGCCGCCCGTGCCCGAGGCGCAGGCCGAGCGGCTGCTGCTCGCCGCGCTGGACGCCGGCGTGACGCACTTCGACACCGCCGCGCTCTACGGCTTCGGTGCCAGCGAGACCATCGTGGGCAAGGTGCTCTCGAAACACCGCAGCCGCTTCACGCTGGCCAGCAAGTGCGGCATGCAGGGTGTGGACGTGAAAGGCGACGGCCAGCTCGTGCGCGTGATCGACGGCCGCCCGGCCACCTTGCGCGCCACCTGCGAGGCCGCGCTGCAGCGGTTGCGCACCGACGTCATCGACCTGTACTACCTGCACCGCTGGGACAAGCAGGTGCCGATCGAAGAAAGCGTGGGCGCGCTTGGCGATCTGGTGCGCGCCGGCAAGATCCGTGCGGTTGGCCTGTCCGAGGTGTCGGCCGCCACCTTGCGCCGTGCGCACGCCGAGCATCCCATCGCCGCGGTGCAGACCGAGTATTCGCTGTGGACGCGAAACCCCGAGATCGCTGTGCTCGACGCCTGCCGCGAGATCGGTGCGGCCTTCGTGGCCTTTAGCCCGGTGGGACGCGGTTACCTGGCCGCCGAGGTGGATCCGGCCGCACTCGATGCCAAGGACATCCGCCGCACCATGCCGCGTTTTGCGCCCGAGCACATGGCCGCCAACCGCCGCTGGCTCGTCCCTTACCGCGCCATGGCCGCCGAGCTGGGCTGCACGCCGGCGCAACTGGCCATCGCCTGGCTGCTGCACAAGGCGCCGCACATCCTGCCCATCCCGGGCACGGCCAATGTGGACCACCTGCTCGAAGACCTGGGCGCCGATGGCGTGGTGCTGAGCGCCGATGCCATGCAGCGCCTGCAAGCGCTGGTGAACGAAAACACCGTGAGCGGCAACCGCTACAACGAGCAGGCCAACCGCGAGGTTGACACCGAGGTCTTCGCGGGCTGACGTTAGCGGCGCGCGCGCTCAACGCGCGCGCGGGCGCACGCAGCTCACATCGCCTTCCGGGCAACTCATGTGCCGGCGCAACTCTGCCGTGCGTTCGCGCGTGAGTCGGGCCTGGCACAACTGCCGCACCATGGGCTCTGCGCTGCCGCCGCGCACGCCGCTGGCCTCGAAGTCGCACGCCGCGGTGCGGTAGGCCAGCCACGCGGTCTGCGCGTTGCGCAGCAGCGTGCGCTGCGCGCTGTCAAGCACGGCCGACAGATCGCGGAACGTGGCCGCATACCCCGCTTGTGCCACCTCGAAGTCGCGGTATGCACACGCATTGAGCTGTCGCTGCGTCTCGGCCTTGTTGCAATCGGCCGGCAGGCCGTCCGATGGGGGCGTTGTGGGCCCGGTGGCATGGGCACCGGGTGCGAGGAGCACCAGGCAGAGCAGGGCGGTGAAGCGGTGCATGGCTGTCCTCCGGCGGGCTTGGGGTGGCCGCATTCTGCGCCGAAACAAATCGACAAGAAGCGATACCGCGACGAGACCCGGTATCGGGGCGGGCCACGCACCATCACGGCCATGTTCAACACCGTCCCGAAAGGACCCGTCATGAAAACCTGGATCAAGCGCACCCTCATCGGCCTCACCAGCGTCACCGTGCTGGCTGGTGGTCTCGCCGCCTGCGGGCACCGCGCCCACCAAGGCCCGGCCTCGCCCGAGAAGGTGGCCGAGTGGCGCGGCAAGGCGGTCGATCGCGTGAGCAGCAAGCTCGACCTGAACGCCGAACAGCGCCAGAAGTTCGAGGTGTTGGCCGACCGGCTGATTGCCCAGCGCGCCGCCATGATCGGCAAGGACGGCCACCCGCGCGAGGCCATGCGCGCCTTGGTGGCGGGCGAGAAGTTCGACCGCGCCCGCGCGCTGAACCTGCTCGACGAGAAGACACGCGTGCTGCAGATGGCCACACCGGACGTCATCAACGCCCTGGCCGACTTCTACGACAGCCTCAACCCCACGCAGCAAGCCGAGGTGCGCGAGTTCTTCGACAAACGCCGTGGCGGCTGGGGGCGTGGCTGAGGTGCAGGCCCGAGGGCTTGGCTGAGCGCCGCCGGCACGGTGTGAGAATGCGCGCATGCCCCGCATCCTGCTGATCGACGACGACGCGCAGCTCGGCCCGCCGCTGGCGAGCTACTTCCAGCGCTTCGACCTCGCGCTGGTCCAGGCGCTCAAGCCCAGCGAGGGCCTGGGGCTGCTGCGTCGCGGCGGCTTCGATGCCGCCATCCTGGACGTGATGCTGCCCGAGATGGACGGCTTCGAGCTGTGCCGCACCATCCGCAAGGAAAGCGACCTGCCGATCGTGATGCTCACCGCGCGCGGTGACGTGATGGACCGCGTGGTCGGCCTCGAGCTGGGCGCTGACGACTACCTGCCCAAGCCCTTCGAGCCGCGCGAGCTGGTGGCGCGGGTGCAGACCGTGCTGCGGCGTCGGGTGGCCACGCCCGCGCCCGACCCGGGGGTGCTGGTGTTCGAAGGCTTGAGCATCGACCCGGCACGGCGCGAGGTGCGTCGCCAGGGCGAGGTGGTGGAGCTCACCGGCACCGAGTTCGAGCTGCTGCACCTGCTGGCGCGCGAAGCGGGCCGCGTGCTCAGCCGCGACGACATCCTCAACCACCTGCGCGGGCACGAGGCCGAGTTGCTCACGCGCGCGGTGGACATTGTGGTCAGCCGCCTGCGCAGAAAGCTCGAGCCGCTGGACTGCATCAAGACGCTGCGCAACGCGGGCTACTCGCTCGCGCTGCGGCGCGCCTCCAAACCGTGATGGGCACGCTGCGCCGCTGGCGCCATTCCATCAAGCTGCGCCTGCTCGGCGTGTTCCTGCTGCTCGCCTTCCTGGTGGCGTTCATCTTCATCGGCGGCGCACAGAAGGCCTTCACCCTCGGCTGGCGCGAGGCCGGACGCCCGCTCTTGATGGACTACGTGAGCCGCCTGGCGAACGACGTGGCGCCGCAGGGCCGGCCGGACCTGGCGCAGGCACAGGCGCTGGTGCAGCGCCTGCCCATCGTCACCATCGACATCAGTGGCCCCGAGGTGCAGTGGCGATCGCACCCCCAACTGCCGCGGCACCGCTGGCGCCCTGACCCGGCCAGCCGAGACTGGAGTGACGACGAGGTCTGGCGCGAGGTGGTGCAACGCCGCACCGCCGACGGCCACCTCATCGAGTTCGGCCTCAACGAGGAAGCCATCGAACGCCGGCCACGGCTGTTCCTGTTTGCGCTGGCTGCCCTGTTCATCGTCACCACGCTGGCCTTCTGGTACGTGCGCCGCCTGCTGCGCCCGCTGGACGCCATCCGCGCGGGTGCGGTGCGCTTCGGCGCGGGCGATTTCTCGCAACCCATCGAGGTACCGGCGCGGCGCGCGCGCGACGAACTCGGTGAGCTTGCCACCACCGTCAACACCATGGGCCGCGACATCGAGCAGATGCTGCAGGCCCAGCGCGCGCTGCTGCTGGCCATCAGCCACGAGCTGCGCAGCCCGCTCACGCGCGCCCGTCTCAACACCGAGCTGCTGCCCGAATCGCCCGAGGTGAACCCACAGCGCGAGGCGCTGTTGCGCGACCTCGGCGAGATGGCGCGCCTCATCAGCGACCTGCTGGAAAGCGAGCGCCTGGCCGGCCGCCACGCGGCGCTGAACCGCGAGCCCACCGACCCCGCCACCCTCGCGCGCGAGGCGATCGACGAACTCGCGCAAGCGCGGCCCGAGGCGCGCCGCATCGCGCTGCACATCGACGACAGCCTGCCGACGGCGCAGCTTGACCGCGTGCGAATGCGCCTGCTGCTGCGCAACCTGCTCGACAACGCCCTGCGCCACGGCGCCGACGCGCCACAGTCGCCCGAACTGCATGTGCAGCGCGGCGCTGGTGCACTGCATTTCGTGGTGCGCGACCACGGCCCCGGCGTACCCGAAGACCGCATCGCACAACTCGGCCAACCCTTCTACCGCCCCGACAGCGCCCGCACCCGCGACGCCGGCGGCGTGGGTCTGGGCCTGTACCTGTGCCGCCTGGTGGCCCAAGCCCACGGCGGCCGCTGCGACATCCGCAACGCCCACCCGGGGCTGGAGGTCAGCGTCACGCTGCCGACGTGAGCTTCAGGCCGACGATGCCGGCCACGATCAGTGCCACGCAACCCAGCCGCGCTGCGGTGGCCGGCTCGGCGAACAGCACGATGCCCAGGATCACGGTGCCCACGGCGCCGATGCCTGTCCACACCGCGTAGGCCGTGCCCACCGGCAGCGTGCGCATGGCCAGGCCCAGCAGCACCACGCTGGCCACCATCGCGGCGCCTGTGCCCACCGACGGCCACAGCCGCGTGAAGCCCTCGGTGTACTTCAGGCCGATGGCCCAGACGACTTCCAGCAACCCGGCAATCAACAGCAACAACCAGCTCATGTGTTTCTCCAGTGAGGCGATGCCCGCATTGGAGCCGATGCCGCGTGGCGTGGCCGAGTGTCGCGTGGCAACCACCCAAGGCAGGCAAGGGCACTGCCTTCCGCAGCGCGGGCCAAGGACGAAACAAAATGCGTCATTCGTGAGGGTGGGCGCTGCGTTGGTCTAGCATGGCCTTGATCGCCCGCCTTCCACGCCTTCCTTGCCGAGCCCATGACTTCCGAAAAGCCCTCCCGCCTGCCCGAAACCCTCATCGTGTTGCTCGTGCTCGGTGTGGGCGGCTACCTCGCCTGGGACCACTTCAAGCCCGCCCCCGAGCCCACCCCGGCCAGCGCGCCTGTGCCCACCGCCGCGGTGCCGGCCACGCCGCTGCCCAGCGCACCCGCGCCCGCCGCGCCCGCCATCGAGCACCCGGTGGAGCCGTCCACCGACGCCGCCGTCGCGCAGCCCATGCCCGCATTGGCCGAAGCCGATGCCTACGTGCGCGATGCCTTGGTCGGCCTGCTGGGGCGCGACGCGGTGCTGACGTGGCTGCTGACCGAGGGCTTTGTGCGGCGCGCCGTGGCCACCGTGGACAACCTGCCGCGCGAGCTGGCGCCAGTGATGGTGTGGCCCATCAAGCCCACGCCGCAACGCTTCACCACCCTCAGGTCTGCGGACGGCACCAGCGAAACCATCCACCCCGACAACGCTGCCCGCTACACACCCTTCGTGCGTTTCGTCGAAGCGGTCGACAGCGCGCAGGCCGTGGCGCTGTACCGGCGCCTCTACCCGCTGTTCCAGCAGGCCTACGAGGAGCTGGGCTTTCCCGGCCGCTACTTCAACGACCGCCTGGTGCAGGTGCTGGACCACCTGATCGCCACGCCGGTGCAGCCCGGCCCGCTGGCGGTGAAGCTGGTGGAGGTCAAAGGCCCCGTGCCGTCCACCCGCCCGTGGGTGCGCTACGAGTTCACCGACCCAGCGCTCGAGTCGCTGTCGGCCGGGCAGAAGATGCTGCTGCGCATGGGCGCCGACAACCACCAGCGCCTGCGCGCCAAGCTGGTCGATCTGCGCGCGCGCGTCGCACGGCGTTGATCACCGTGAGTCCCACCGTTCTCCTCACCGGCTTTGACCCCTTCGGCGGATCAACGCTCAACCCGAGCTGGTTGGCCGTGAACGCCTTGCATGGCGAGCAGGTACTGAGCCACCGCATCGTCGCAGCGCAGCTGCCCACGGTGTTCGGCGAATCGCTGCGCGTGCTCGATGCACTGCTGCACACCCACCAGCCCGCATTGGCCATATGCGTCGGTCAGGCCGGTGGGCGCAGTGCGATCTCCATCGAGCGCGTGGTCATCAACGTCAACGACGCGCCCATCGCCGACAACGCGGGCGCGCGGCCGATCGACACCCCGGTGATCGCCGGTGCACCTGCCGCCTGTTTCAGCAGCCTGCCCATCAAGGCCATGCGGGCAGTGGTGCAGGCCGAAGGCATTGCGGCCGAGGTGTCACAGACCGCCGGCACTTTCGTCTGCAACCACGTGTTCTACGGCCTCATGCACACCCTGGCCACGAAGCCCGCGCTGCGCCACACGCGCGGCGGCTTCGTTCACGTGCCCTGGCTGCCCGAGCAGGGCACGCCGCACATGCCGCTCGACGCCATCGTGCGCGGGCTGCGGGTGGCGGTGCGGTGTGCGCTTGAGAACGGGAGCGATGCGGTGTTGGGCGCAGGCGCCGCGCACTGATGCCGCGCTTGAGTACGGTCACGCCTGCCAGACCCCGAACCCCGCCGAACGCAGATCGATGGCGACCTCGATCTCCTTGTCCACCGCGGCGTCGTAGCGCATCGGGTTGAAGCCCTCGTACAGATCGGGCAGCAGCCGCAGGCCGTACTTGAAGACGTAGGCGTTGGCCTGGATGCCGGCCTTGTGGCGGTCGAAGCGCACATCCGGGTCCAGCCCCGTCATGCCCACGTACACGCACGGCTTTCCTTCGACGTAGCCCGGGTTGCACGCGCGGAACTTGCGCTCGTGCAGCACGTCGGGGTGCAGCTCGACGACGTAGACGTGGTGATGCGGGCGGGGCATGGGGCAGAGCGGTGCAGCAGCGGGCTCAGCGCCCTACCCAGCCCCCGCACACCGGAAACACCTGCCCGACGAAGCAGTTGGCGGCCGGGCTGCACAGGTAGGCGGCGAACAGCGCGTCCTCTCGCGCGGCCACCAGCCGGCCCAGCGGAACTTCGCGCGCCAGGCGTTCCTGGAACCGGGGGTTGGCCTGCACCTCGGGCGGAAAGTACGTCGGGTTGTCGACGAAGTTCTGTGCGATGGCGTTCACCTGCACGTTGTGCGCCGCGAGCTCGACACCCACCGCCTGCACATAGGCCAGTTACGCTCCGCGGGCCGCGCTGTAGGTGGAGGCGCGCTTCATGCCCCGCAGGGCCGACGCACTGCCGATGACCAGCACCTTGCCCGAGCGCCGCGCCACCATGGCGGGCGTGGCGGCGCGCACCAGGCGCGGCAGCGGGTCCACCAGCGCCGCAAACGCGTCGCGCCATTCCTGCTCGCCCACATCGGCTGCGGCTGTGGTGGGCGCCGGGTATGCCAGGTTGGCCACCAGCACGTCGATGGTGCCGGCCGCGCGCACCACGCGCTCGGCCGCGTCCGGCTCGCTCAAGGCATCGGGGCTGGCCACCACCGTGGCGCCTTGTTCGGCGAAGACCTCGCAGAACACCGGGCCCATGAAGTCGTGGGCCTGGGTGATCAGCACGCGTTGTCCGGCAAGCAGGTTCTGCATGAAGTGGCTCCTCGGTGAATCTTGAAGCGGATCTCGCTGTGCGTTCAGGCGGTGGAACCTGCCAGTACCGCGCGCAGCCGTTCCGCCTTGAAGGCCATGGCCCGGCCAAAGCCGGCCACGAAGCGCAGCGACTCGGGTTCGATGACGAACAGCGAAAAATCGCCAAAGCCAAACAGGGGCTCGGCGTCCGGCAGCTTGGCCAGATAGGCCTCCCGCGCCTGGGCATGGCCAGGCGCATCCACCGGGCAGGGGCGGGCATGGCCTTGAATGCTCACCCGCGGCAAGGCCAGCGGTGAATCGCCGGTCGCCATCGTGCCCGTGACCAACAGTGCCACGCCCGGGTGGTCGAGCATGTCTTGCGTGTGCGTGGCCAGCCGGCTCACGTGAACCACCAGTCCCTCGCCACCGGACAGCAGCGCGAACGGCACCATCGACACCGCCGGTTCGCCGCGGTGCAGGGTGGCGAGAGCGGCTGTGGGGGTGGTGCGCAGCAGGGACTGGAGGAGGGTGGATTCGTCGGGGGTCATCGGATGGTGACCGGTGTCAGCCATGACTGGGACGGCTTTCTCGACCGGCCATTCCCGTGCATCATGCCGGCTCAGGGAAGATACCAAGACCAGCACATGGCCACACTCATTCCGGCATTGGGCAGTTGCGTGTCGCGCATGACGCCCGGGGAGCGCCGCACCGCCGAGCGGCTTGAACAGAAGCTCGACGCCGACTACCTGCTCTGGTACGACGTGGCCGTCGGGCCCCGGCACCAGCACCCCGATTTCGTGGTGATGCACCCGCGCCGGGGCATCCTGATCCTGGAGGTCAAGGACTTTCGCCTCAGCACCCTCATCCGCGCCGACAAGCAGACCTGGGACATCCACGGCGACCAAGGCCCCAAGACCATTCCCAGCCCGCTGGAGCAGGCCCGCCAATACGCGCACCAGGTGGTCAAGGCGCTGGAGCGCGACCCGCAACTCATCCAGTCCTCGGGCCGCCACCAGGGCAAGCTGGCGTTTCCATGGAGCTACGGCGTGGTGCTGCCCAACATCACCCGAGCGCAGTTCGACAAGGCCGAACTCGGCCATGCCATCGAACCGCACCGCGTTATTTGCCAGGACGAGATGGGCGAACAGGTGGAGCCAGAGGCGCTGCAAAGCCGCTTGTGGGACATGTTCCCCTTCATGACGGGCGGCGTCATGTCGCTGCCGCAGATGAGCCGGGTGCGCTGGATCATGTTCCCCGAGGTGCGCGTGCAGGTGAGCGGCGAGCTGTTTGACGACAGCGACGAGACCGCCACGCTGCCCGACATCATGCGGGTCATGGACATCCAGCAAGAGCAACTGGCGAGAAGTCTGGGCGACGGCCACCGCGTCATCCACGGCGTGGCCGGTTCCGGCAAGACCATGCTCTTGGGCTACCGCGCCGAACACCTGGCCAAATCACAGACCGCCGCCAGCAAGCCCATCCTCATCCTCTGCTACAACGAACCGCTGGCCCGGCAGATCGCCCGTGTGATGGCCGCCAAAGGCATCGCCGACCGCGTGCACGCCGTGCACTTCCACAAGTGGTGTCGCGACCAGCTGGTGGCCTACGGGCAAAGCCTGCCCGCTGCCAACCAGTCCGTCTCCGACAAGATGGCCGACATGGTCCAGCGCGTCATCACCGGCGTGGACCGCCGCCAGATACCCAGCGGGCAATACCAGGCCGTGCTCATTGACGAAGGCCACGACTTCGCGCCCGAATGGCTGCGCCTCGTGGTGCAGATGGTGGACCCCACCACCAACAGCCTGCTCGTGCTGTACGACGACGCGCAGAGCATCTACGAACGCACGCAAAAGAAGAACTTCAGCTTCAAGAGCGTGGGCATCCAGGCGCAGGGCCGCACCACCATCCTCAAGATCAACTACCGCAACACGCGGCAGATTCTGCAAACGGCCAGCCTCGTCGCTGCCGATCTATTGACCGCCGAAGACAAGGATGACGACGGCGTGCCCCTGCTCAAGCCCGTGAGCTGTGGGCGCGACGGCGAGGCGCCGCTCATCGTGCGCCTGCCCACCCTGCGCGAAGAGGTGGCCCAGGTGGCCGATCTGCTGGCCAGCGCCCACCGCGAAGGCCATGCCTGGGCCGACATGGCCATCCTCTGCCGCCACCACAGCGAAATGGACATGTGCGCCGAATTCCTGCGCAAACGCAAGCTGCCACACCAGCTGCGCCGGAACTCATCCAGCGTGTTCGACCCCGCGCACGACAGCATCAAGGTGATGACGCTTCACGCCAGCAAAGGGCTGGAGTTCCCGGTGGTGGCGCTGGTGGGCGCCGGGCGAATGCCCGCCGAGGGCGAAGACGAGCGCGAGGAGGCGCGGCTGTTCTATGTGGGGGCCACGCGGGCGACGCAGCGGTTGGTGATTGGGGCGAGTGGGGGCGGGAAGTTCGCTGCGCGTCTTTGAGCCAGCGGTGCGGTCCGCCCTGTTGCCCGTGCCCGTCCCCCGTCAAACAGCGGGCAGCCGCTTCAAGAACCAGCTCGCCCGGTCCACTGCCTCGTCGTACGGCGGCCGACAGCCGAGCGCCTCAATCGCCTCAAACTGCGCACTCAGCACCGCTCGCCGTTGTTGAATCTGCGCCAGGAATGCATCCCGATGGCGAACGAGGTGGGGCGCAGCTGTCGCCAGCGCTTCCGGCTCGCGCTCGATCACCAGCGACAGGTCGAACAAGTCTCGCGCCGTGGCCCGGTCGCCCCGGTGCCAGAGCTTCTTGGCCACGATCTCGGCGGCGGTCTCCACCTTCACCGTGCGCCCCAGCAGCGTCCATTCGTCGTACGGTTGCGCCGTGAGGTTGGGCGAGGCCACGAAGTCGATCTCGCCTTCTGGCCGCAGCAGCTTCACGTAGCCCGGCCCCTCCACATAGTCCACCGACACACGCTCGGCCGCATCGCTCAGCCGGGGCGACACGAAGCCCAGGTATTGCGGGTCGGGCACGAAGATGTCGATGTCCTTGCTCAGTCGGTGGCCATGCCGCAGCATCAACACCGTGCCGCCGCCGAAGGTCCAGAACGGATCGCTGATGCCGCGCCGGGCGATCTCGTCCACCAGCGTGAAGGCGTGGGCCAGCAAGGTTTGCCACACGCCTTCGGCAGGGCGCTCGGTTGGGCGGACGGGGTCATGTCGATGACTTCTTTGCTGCCACTCATGCCCAGGCCGCGCGCGGTGACTGCAGCGCCTGTGCCCAGGCCGCCAGGTGCTTCCACAGCGTCTTGGGCGGCGTGTGGGTGCGTTCGGCCACTTCCGCCACACCGGCCACGATGAGCGGCAACGGCGCCTCGTCCAGCAGCGTGGCCACCTGCGGCACCAGCGCGGGGGGCAGGGTGCCTGCCACCAACGCGTCGGCCAGCGCGCCCGGCTGCAGCGCCTGCCTGTAGCTCACGCTGGCCGTCTGGCTCAGCAAGGCCAACGCGTGCTTTTGGGGTGCCCGTGGCTGTGCGGCCAGGTCCATGCCCAGCAGGTTCAGCAGCGCCAGCAGCTTGGCCGCGCCCAGGTCCACCAGAGAGCCGTTCTCCAGCTGGTTGATGGTCGCGCGCGACAAACCGGCCAGCCGCGCCAGCCGCGCCTGCGAAAGGCCCAGCGCCTCCCGCCGGGCTTGCACGAGTTGTCCGATGTCTGCGAGGTTCATGGCTTGGAGTGGAGCACCCGAAACAGTAAATGTCAAACATATTCGACATTTTTCAGGCGATTCGACCCCGTCCGACAGCATCAAGGAGATGACGCTGCACGTCAGCAAAGGGCTGGAGTTTCCGGTGGTGGGACTGGCGGGCGCCGGGCGCATGCCCGCTGAGAGTGAGGACGAGCGCGAGGAGGCGCGGCTGTTTTATGTCGGGGCAGCGCAATTGTTTTTTTTCATATTGCCTCCTGATTTGCTGAGTGTTGTCGGTTTAACTTTTCTACTTTACCCAGCTATCCTTCAACCCCGTCACCCGGTTGAACACCACCTTGCCACCCACCCCGTGGTCCACACGGTCAGCCACAAAGTAGCCATGGCGTTCGAACTGAAACTTGTCGTCCGGCTTCGCGCTGGCCAGTGACGGCTCCACCCAGGCTTGCACCACGGTCAGGCTGTGGGGGTTGAGGGCGGTGAGGAAGTCCTTGCCGCCGGCGTCGGGGTGGGGGTCGCTGAACAGGCGGTCGTACAGGCGCACTTCGGCGGCGATGGCGTCCACCGCAGCCACCCAGGTGATGGCGGCCTTGGCCTTCACGCTGTCGGCGCCGGGGGTGCCGCTCTTGGTGCCGGCAAGCACCTTGGCGTGCACTTCGGTCACTTTGCCGTTCGCGTCTTTCGCGCAGCCGGTGCATTCGATGACGTAGCCGCCTTTCAAGCGCACCACGTTGCCGGGGAACAAACGCTTGTAGCCCTTGGGCGGCACCTCCTCGAAGTCTTCGCGTTCGATCCAGACTTCCTTGCCGATCTTGAACACGCGCTCGGGCGGTGGCGTCTGGCCTTCGGCGATGGCCGAGTGGGGCAGGGCGGGCTGGGCGCAGTCTTCGGTGTGGCTGTCGCTGCCGAAGACCTCGGCCCAGTTGGTCATCAACAGCTTCACCGGGTCGAGCACGGCCATGGCGCGGTGGGCCTTGTTTTCCAGGTCTTCGCGCAGGCAGCCTTCGAGCACGCTGTAGTCGATCCAGCTGTCGCTCTTGGTGACGCCGATGCGCTCGGCAAAGAGCTGGATGCTCTCGGGCGTGTAGCCGCGTCGGCGCAGGCCCACGATGGTGGGCATGCGCGGGTCGTCCCAGCCGCTCACCTTGCCTTCGTTCACCAGTTGCGCGAGCTTGCGCTTGCTGGTGATCACGTAGGTGAGGTTCAGGCGCGCAAACTCGTACTGCCGCGGCGGCGGGCTGGCCAGTAGGCCGGCTTCGGTCAGCTTCTCAAGCAGCCAGTCGTAGAACGGGCGCTGGTCCTCGAACTCCAGCGTGCAGAAGCTGTGGGTGATCTGCTCCAGCGCGTCCTCAATCGGGTGCGCGTAGGTGTACATGGGGTAGATGCACCACTTGTCGCCGGTGTTGTGGTGCGTGGCGCGGCGGATGCGGTAGATGGCCGGGTCGCGCAGGTTGATGTTGGGCGAGGCCATGTCGATCTTCGCGCGCAGCACGGCAGCGCCGTCAGCGAGCTTGCCGTCGCGCATCTCGCGAAAGCGCGCCAGGTTCTCGGCGGGCGTACGGCCGCGGAACGGGCTGTCCTTGCCGGGCGTGGTGAAGTCGCCGCGGTTGGCGCGCATCTCGTCGGCGGTCTGTTCGTCCACATAGGCATGGCCGCGTTCGATCAGCGCCTCGGCCGCGCGGTACATGAAGTCGAAGTAGTCGCTGGCCTGGTAGAGGTGCTTCACGCCCCCGGCGTCCCACGAGAAGCCGAGCCACTGCACCGCGTCGATGATGCTGTTGACGTACTCGGTGTCTTCCTTCTCGGGGTTGGTGTCGTCGAAGCGAAGGTGGCAGATGCCGCCGTAGTCACGCGCCAGCCCGAAGTTCAGGCAGATGCTCTTGGCGTGGCCCACGTGCAGGTAGCCGTTGGGCTCGGGCGGAAACCGGGTGCGGATCTTCGCCGGGTCGGGCTGGCCGCTGGCGTGGTGGGCGGCGTCGCCGGGGCTGCCGGCCCAGCGGCGGCTGGCGTAGGTGCCCTTGGCCAGGTCGGCCTCAATGATCTGGCGCAGGAAGTTGCTGGCCTTGGCGTCGCCGTCGGCGGCGGGGTGGGTGGGGGAGGTCATCCCGGGATTCTAGGGACCGGCGAGCGGCACCGGCCCGGCCGCGCGCGATGGCCATGCGCTATCGTGCGCCCCGGAGGAACAGCACATGAACGACGCCACCACACCGGGCGCTGCCCCGGACAGCAGCCAGCGCATCCAGATCGGCTGGAGCCAGCTGCAAGCCGCCGCGCAGGCCGGCGACATCTCGGCCGATCAGGCCGAGCGGCTGTGGGCCCGCTGGGCCGGTGGCGCTGGCAGCGCCATCGCCGCGCCGCGCTTCAGTTTCACCCACGTGCTCTATTACTTTGGCGGCATGCTCGCCATCGGCGCCATGACGCTGTTCATGACGCTGGGCTGGGAGCTGTTCGGCGCCTGGGGTGTGTTGCTGCTGGCCGTGGGCTACGGCGTGGGCGCCATCGCGGTGGCCAGAAACCTGCTGCACCGCGGCCTGCACATTCCGGCGGGCATCCTGGCCACGCTGGCGGTGTGCCTGGTGCCGCTGGCCACCTGGGCGCTGCAAAGTGCACTGGGCCTGTGGCCCGATGGCCCGCACGACAACTACCGCGATTTCCACCGCTTCATCGACTGGCGATGGCTCTGGCTGGAACTGGCCACGCTGGCGGCGGCGGTGGTCATGCTGTGGTGGCTGCGCTTTCCGTTCATGGTGATGCCGGTGGCCGTGACGATCTGGTATTTGTGGATGGACCTCACCCACATGCTGATGCAGAAGGAGGGCTTCGACTGGCAGTTCACGCGCGACACCTCGCTGTTGTTCGGCATCGCCACTGTCGCCATCGCGGTGTGGGTGGATCTGCGCACCCGCCTCGCGAGCGATCCGCGCGACCGGCAGGATTTCGCGTTCTGGCTCTACCTGTTCGGCGTGCTGATGTTCTGGGGCGGCCTGAGCCTGCGCGAGAGCGACAGCGAACTGGCCAAGGCCGGTTACGCGGCCATCAACGTGGTGATGGTGTTCCTGGGCGCGGCGATTTCGCGGCGCGTGTTCACCGTGTTCGGCGCCATCGGTGTGGCCGGCTACCTGGGTTACCTGAGCTACAAGGTGTTTGCCGACAGCCTGCTGTTTCCTTTTGCGCTCACGCTGCTGGGGCTGGCGATCGTGGCCCTGGGCATCTGGTGGCAGCGGCGCGAGGCGCGCATTCACGCGGCGCTGGTGGGCTGGCTGCCGGCGCCGCTCAAACCGTTGGCCGAGCCCCGCTGACTACCGTTCCCCCTGCCAGCCGCCGTCCTGGCTGCGCTCGCGCTGGCGCTGCAGGTCCTGCTGCATCTGTTTCTCGAACTGCTCGCGGCCTTCGCGCACGCGGCGCAGCCGGTCTTCCTCGTCGCGGTGGCGCAGGCCGTGCTCGGTGCGGATGAAGCGCTCGGTGTAGCGGCGGAACTCGTCGGCCATTTCGCGCGCATGGAAGTGGTCGAAGCCCAGCGTTTCGAGCACCGAACGCCCGCTGCGCAGCGAGCTCTCGAACAGCTCGCGTTGCACATGGTGCACGCCGGCCTCGTGCAGCGCCATGGCGTGCACCGCGTCGCGTGCGCGCGCCACCAGCTTCAGGTGCGGCCATTGCTCGCGAGCCAGAGTCACCAGGCGGTTGGCCTGGTCCACGTCGTCCACCGCCACCACCAGCACCTGCGCGTTCGCGGCGCCAGCGGCGGCCAGCAGGTCGGGCTGCGTGGCGTCGCCGAAGTACACCTCGAAGCCCAGGCGGCGGGCGCTGTCCACGGTTTCGGCGTCGTGGTCCACCACGGTGGGCTTGATGCCCGCGGCCAGCAGCAGGCGCGCAACGATCTGGCCGTAGCGGCCGAAACCCGCCAGCAGCACAGCGGGGCGCTCGTCGGGGATGGCGTCGGCCGCGCGTTCCGTGGCCTCGTCGCGCGCATAGCGGTCGAACAGCTTGAGCAGCAGCGGCGTGAGCGGCATGGAGATGGCCGTGATGAGGGTGAGCAGCGCGGCGTCTTCGGCCGGCAGCACCTTGAACGCCTGCGCGGTGGCCAGGATCACGAAGGCGAATTCGCCGCCCTGCGCCAGCAGCACGGCCAGCAACGAGCGGTTGCGTCCGTGCAGGTCCACCAGCGGCAGCACCAGCCACACGCCCACCAGCTTGAGCAGCGTGACCAGCACCAGCCCGACCACCACCTGCACGCCGTGTGTGGCCAGCAGGCCGAGTTGCATGCCCATGCCCACCGCCATGAAGAACAGGCCGAGCAGCAGGCCCTTGAAGGGCAGGATGTCGTTCTCCAGCGCGTGCCGGTAGGGTGAGCCGGCCAGCAGCACGCCGGCGATGAACGCGCCCAGGCCCATCGACAGGCCCACCGCCTGCATCAACACGGCCACGCCCAGCACCAGCGCCAGCGCAAAGGCGGTGAACAGCTCGCGCACCGGCAGCCGCGCGATGAAACGCATGGCGGGGTAGGCCAGGAAGCGCCCCGCCAGCACCACGCCAGCGATGGCACCCAACTGCATCAGCGGGCCCCACCAACCGCTGTCCTGCGCCGACGGGCTTACCGCGGTGGGCGTGCCCATCGTGCTGCCCAGCAGCGCCGCCAGCGCCAGCAGGGGAATGGCGGCGATGTCCTCGAACAGCAGCATCGCAAAGCCCTTCTGACCCACCGGGCGCAGCAGCAGGTTGCGCTCCTGCAGGATGGGCACCACGATGGCCGTGCTGGACAGCGCCATCGCCAGGCTGCCGATCAGCGTGGCCTTCCAGCTCCAGCCGAGCAGGAAGCCGATGGGCATGATGAGCACGGTGCACGCCACGAGCTGCAGCGCGCCGCCGCCGAACACCGCGCTGCGCATGGCCCACAGGCGGCGCGGCTCCAGGTTCAGGCCAATGAGGAACAGCATCAGCACCACGCCGAGTTCGGACACCTGGGCCACGGCCGCGGCGTCGGCCACCAGCCCAAGGCCGAGCGGCCCGACCGCGATGCCGGCGATGAGGTAGCCCAGCACCGAGCCCAGGCCCAGGCGCACGGCGATGGGCACCAGCACCACCGCCATGGCGAGGAAGACGATGGCCTGGTTCATGCGCGCACCACCTCGGCCAGCGCCTGCACGTGTTGCTCTGCCAGCCGCGCGAGTTCGGCCTGCTCCGCGGCCAGTTGTTCGGGCGTGTGGCGCTGCCCGCCGTGGGCCACGAAGGGCGGCAGCCAGTGCATGCCGCAGTAGCGCGCGGTGTGTTCGACCGGTGCCACGTAGTCGGCAAAAGGGCGCATGTGGTGGCCGCCGGGACCATAAGCGGCCGTGGTGCCGCCCGCACTGGCCACCCACCACGCGGTTTTGCCTTGCAGCGCCTGCGCGCCATGGCCGTAGGCCCAGCCGTGCGTGAGCACGGTGTCGAACCAGTGTTTCAGCAGCGCCGGCACGCTGTACCAGTACACCGGCGTCACCCACACCAGCAAGTCGGCGTGTGTCAGCGCCTCCTGTTCACTGGCAACGTCGATGTCGAAATCGGGGTAGCGCTCGTAGAGCGAGCGCACCGCGGTGTCGGGCCGCGCGGCCAGCGTGTCGAGCAGGGCGTGGGTGACCCGCGATTGCCGCGGGCGCGGGTGGGCGTGGATGACCAGGGTGTGCGGCATGGCGGCGCGGGGAGGCAGCGGTGGCGCACGATAGCACCGTACGACGGCACCGCGCGTCGCAGGACGCGCATTGCGCAATGCCACCGACCCGCCGTCGATTGGCCGTCGATTGCCCGGCCCGTCCCCGGCCGTGGGGACCCCTCACTGCCCGAAGCGAGGGCCGTCTTTCAGGAATTCCCGTTCTTCGGCCGTGCTTTCGCGCCCGAGCGCGGCGTTGCGGTGCGGAAATCGCCCGAAACGCGCCACGATGTCGCGGTGCAGTCGCGCAAAGCGCAGGAAGTTGTCCAGTTCGGCATGGCGCTCGGGCGCAGCGTTGGCGCGCAGCCACTCGAAGCGGCGCACGCACTCGTCCTGCAGCGGCAGCGATTCGGCGTGTGTGAGCGGCAGGTACAGGAACACGCGGCCGATGGTGGGCATGGCTTCGTCTTCTCGCGCCGCCAGCGCCGCCTGCACCTGGGCCTGGGCGCTCGCATCGCCGGCAAAGGCGGCGGCCTGGCGGCGGAACAGGTTGCGCGGCAGCTGGTCGAGCAGCACCACCAGCGCCAGCCGGCCGGTGGGGCTGGCAGCCCAACTGTCGCGCTGGCCGGTGAGGGCGGCCTGCACCTCGGCGCCAAAGCGTTCGCGCAGATCGGCGTCCTGCTCGGGCGTGGCGTTGAACCACAGGTCGCTGCGGGGGAGGCTGGGCCAGTCGCGCTCGAGGCCGTCGCCGAGCCAGAGGTCGAGCAGGGCGCGGGCAGTGGTGGGCAGGGAGGTATCCATGGCGTTTACGTGTTGCAACAGGTTTGACCGGCCGTGCGGATCGGCAGACACAGGATTCTTGTGCAATACGTACACGGCAGACCGCCGCACAACGGAGTCCCACGATGAACACCCCGTCCCTCGACATGGCCCGCCAGCCCGCCCGCGTCCGCGCCTGGGCCCGGGGCCTGGCCGTCCTGGCGCTGTCCGCCGGCGCCTGGGCGCTGTCGGGCACCGCGCACGCGCGCGACAACATCCACTGGTCGATCGGCATCAACTCGCCCGGCGTGAGCGTGGGCGTGTCCAACGCGCCGACCGTGGTTTACAGCTATCCCTCGTATGGCTATCCGGTCTATTACGAACCCCGCCCGGTCGTGGTCTACCCGCGCCCCGTGGTGGTTCACCCACGGCCGGTGGTGGTGCACAGCTACCCGGTCTACGGTCATCCGCAATGGCATGGGCATCGCGGCCACAAGCACTGGAAGAAGCACCACCGCGGTCATCGCCACTGGGACGACTGACGGTGCCTCCCGGCCGCTTCACATCGCGCGGAAGCGGTCGGCATAAAGCCGGCTGACGGCGAAGGTCTCGCGCAGGCCGCGCAGCGTCAGCCGCCACTTGCCCGCCTCGTCGCGGGTCACGCGATCGATGGCGTCCACCCGCACCACGGTGCCGCGGTGGATCTGCCAGAACACCTCCGGATCGAGCTGCGGCACGAGCTCCTTGAGCGGTGTGCGGATAAGGCATTCGCGCTCGCCGGTGAGCACGCGAACGTACTTGTCTGCGGCCTCGAACGCCAGCACCTCGTCGATGGCCACGCGCAGCACGCTGTTGCCCACGCCAGCCATGAGGTGCCGCAACCGGGGCGGTGCTGCGCCGGTGCCCGCGGCCAGCAGCGCGTGCACGGCCCACCAGTCCGGTGCCGCGTCGGCGGTGCGCGCCCCCAGGGCGTCCTGCACACGCGCCACGGTGCGTTGCAGTCGCTCGGGTTGCACGGGCTTGAGCAAGTAGTCCAGCGCGCGGGCTTCGAAGGCCTGCACCGCAAACTCGTCGTGAGCGGTCACGAACACCAGCACGGGCAGTGGCGCCTCGGCCGGCCATTCCTCGGCCAGGGCGGCTGCCGCATCGAGACCGCCCAGGCCGGGCATGCGAATGTCGAAGAACAGCACCTGCGGGCGCAGCGCCAGCGCCTGTTGCACGGCGCTTTCACCGTCGCTCACGCAGGCCAGCACGCGCAGGGCGGGCCAGGCGCGCGCCAGCTCTGCCTGCAGCGCCTGGGCCAGCAGCGGTTCGTCTTCGGCGATGAGGGCGGTGGCGTTCACGAGGGGATCGGCAGTTGAAGGTGCACCTGCGTGCCGACCCCGGGCTGGCTGTGCCAGTCGAGCCGGGCCGCGTCGCCGTGCAGGGCGCGCAGCCGTTCGCGCACCTGGTGGAGCCCGAAACCGTCGCCACGCGGGTCGTCGCAGCCCACGCCGTTATCGATCACGCTCAACTGCAGCAGCCCGCCCTGGCGTTGCGCGCGCACAGCAACCTCGCCGCCCCGCGTGCTGGGCTCCAGTCCGTGGCGGATGGCGTTCTCCACCAGCGGTTGCAGCAGCAGGGGCGGCACCGGCAGGTCGGCCAGCGGCTCGGGCAGTTCCAGGCGCACGCGCAGGCGCGGGCCCATGCGCACGGCCATGAGTTCGAGGTAGTCGCCCAGGCGCGCGAATTCGTCGCGCAGGGTGTGCGCGTTGCCCTGCGCGTCGCTGCGCGAGGCGGCCAGTGTGGCGCGCAGAAAGGCATTGAGGCGGTCGAGCATGTCGATGGCGCGCGGTGGGTCGGTGGCGATGAGCGCGCGCAGGTTGGCCAGCGTGTTGAACAGCATGTGCGGCTCGAGTTGCGACTCGAGCAGGCGCAGCCTTGCCTCGCTGGCCTGGCGCTGCGCTTCTTCCTGCGCCAGCCGGGCCTTGGCCAGCATCTCGCGGCTGGTGAAGTAGTAGGTACCGACGGCGCCGACCATGAGCGACATCAGCAGCAGGCCCAATGTGGCGCGCGGAAAGCCCGCGAGCGCAAACAGCGCCGGGCGGCCCAGCAACAGGCTGGCGGTGGCGCTGCCCAGCGCATAAGCCAGCGGGACGCCGGCCACCACCAGGGCCGACATCGGCCCCACGCCGGGCCAGCCGTCGCGGCGCAGCACGAAGCGCCCGCCATCGATGACAACCCAGATGCCCAGGCCGATGCACTGCGAATACAGCAGGTTCACCGCGAACCCGTCGTTGCCCAGCGCCGTGAGAAAACCCGCGATGGCCGTGTTGACGGCCGCCGTGAGGGCGCCATGGCGCGCCAGGGCGGCCATCGGCAGGGCGGGCAGGGTGGGCATGGCGCGCAGTATGCCGATCAAAGCAGCCCCAACCATTGCCCCCACACCAACTGCCCCAGCGTGCGCCCCGGCAGCAGCGTGAACACGCCCGCGCCCAGGCAGGCACCGAAGTACAGGCCCAGCATGGTTTGCCGGTGGCCGCGCACGTTGCCGCGCAACAACTGGCGCAACGCCAGGAACAGAGATCCCAGCACCACCGGAATCAGCAGGTGGATGGGCCCGAAGCCGGCGATGTTGGGGATCACCGGGTCGCTGATGAACAGGGCCGACAGTGCGGTGACCACCATCAGCGTGACCCAGGCGTAACCCGCGGCGCGGTGCAGGCGCGCGCGGGGCTGGCCGGCGCGGCGGGCCCACAGGGCAAGCGGGCCCAGAACCAGCGCCGCCAGCGCGGCGAACAGATGGATGGCGATGGCGGGTGAGAGGTTCATGAACGGCTCCGAGGGCGACCGATGCGGTGCGATGGGCGCACTGTCCACGCCGCAAGTCGCCGTCGCCAGCGGCCTGTGACGAAACCGCGTCCCGCCGCCGCGAAATGACGCCCGCCTGGAGCGAAATGCGGCCGCTCGCGGCCCGGGCTGCCGGCGGCAGGCTGGCTTTACCGGGGCGATACCCCAGCGGCACGGGGGCGACGCAGGCGATTCCTACAATCCGCAACATGAAAACCAAGTACTGGATCGCCGGGGTCGCCGTGCTGGCACTGGCCGCCGGCGGGTGGTGGTGGGCCCAGCGCGGTGACACCGACGCCGATACCTACCGCACCGCCACCATCGAACGCGGCGCGCTGCAGGCCAGCGTGTCGGCCAGCGGCACGGTCAATCCGGTTCAGCAGGTCTCGGTGGGCAGCCAGGTTTCGGGCCAGATCAAGGAAATCCACGTCGACTTCAACAGCGAGGTCAAGGCCGGGCAGCTCATCGCCGAGATCGATCCGCAGACGTTCGAATACCGCGTGCGCTCGGCCCAGGCCGACCTGGACGCAGCCGAGGCCGCGGTGGCGATCGCGCAGGCCAATGCATTGTCCAGCCGCGCCAACGTGTCGCGCGCACAGACCGAGCTGGCCGAGGCACGGCGCGCGCACGAACGCAACCTGAGTCTGGTGGCACAGGCTTTCATTGCCCAGAGCGAGGCCGACCGCACCCGCGCGGCGCTCGAATCGGCGCAGGAGTCGCTCAAGGCGGTGCAGGCGCTGCTGGGCGTGAGCGAGGCACAGATCCAGAGCGCGCGCGCCAACGTTCAGCAACGCCGCGCGGCTTTGGCGCAAGCGCAGGTGGACCTCTCGCGCACGCGCATCACCTCGCCGGTGGACGGCATCGTCATCAAGCGCACGGTGGAACGTGGCCAGACCGTGGCCGCCAGCCTGCAGGCGCCCGAGCTGTTCGTGATCGCGCGCAACCTCTCGGACATGCAGGTGGACACCAGCATCGACGAGGCCGATGTCGGGCGCATCCGCGCCGGCCTGAAAGCCAGCTTCACGGTGGATGCATTCCCCGGCCGAAGCTTCGAAGGCACGGTGCGCCAGGTGCGCAAGGCCGCCACCAACGTCTCCAACGTGATCACCTACGTGGCGGTGGTGAACTTCGACAACAACGACGGCCGCCTGCTGCCGGGCATGACGGCCAACGTGCGCGTGGTGACCGAGCAGCGCGAGAACGTGCTCAAGGTGCCCAACGCCGCGCTGCGCGTGCGTATTCCCGGGGTTGAGCCGGCCGCCAGCGCACCGGCCGACGCGGCGCCCGGTGTCCGGCCGGCGCCAATGGCGGGCGGGCGCAACAGCATCTCACGCGGGCGGCTCTACCTGCTGGGTGCGGACGGCAAACCCGTGGCCTACAACGTGGGTGTGGGCGTCGGCGATGGCAGTTTCAGTGAAGTGCTGTTGCGCCCCGACACGCCCGCTGCGGCTGCGGTGGTGGAAGGTGCCACGGTGATCACCGGCGTCAACATCAACCCGGCCGCCGCCAACCGCCCGAGCGGGCCGCGCCTGTTCTGAGGCCGACACCATGCCCCTGATCGAAGCACGCGGGTTGACCAAGACCTACGCCATGGGCGGCGAGTCGGTGCACGCGCTCGACGGCGTGTCGCTGGACATCGACGCCGGCGAGTTCGTGGCCATCATGGGTGCCTCGGGCTCAGGCAAGAGCACGCTCATGAACATCCTGGGCTGCCTGGACCGGCCCGACAGCGGGCAGTACCGGCTTGCGGGCGAGGCTGTGGAGGCGCTCGATGGCGATGCGCTGGCCAGCGTGCGCAACCGGCGCATCGGCTTCGTGTTCCAGCAGTTCAACCTGCTGCCGCGCACCAGCGCACAGGAGAACGTGGAGCTGCCCATGGTCTACGCGGGCGTGCCAGCGGCCGAGCGGCAGGCGCGTGCCCGCGCCGCGCTGGAGCGCGTGGGCCTGGGCCAGCGGCTGGGCCACACGCCGGCCGAACTCTCGGGCGGGCAGCAGCAGCGGGTGGCGATCGCGCGAGCGCTGGTCAACAACCCTTCGCTGATCCTGGCCGACGAGCCCACCGGTGCCCTGGACACGCAGACCAGCGAGGACGTGATGCGCCTGCTGAGCGATCTCAACCGCCAGGGCATCACGGTGGTGCTGGTGACGCACGAGCACGACGTGGCCGCGTGGGCGCGGCGCCGGCTGGTGTTTCGTGACGGCCGCATCGTGGAGGACGCGGCGCAGCCGCCGCACCACGACGCACGGCGCACAGAGGTCACACCATGAACACGCTGGCCGCCGTGCGAAGTGCCTGGCGCGCGCTCACCGCGAACGCGTTGCGCAGCGTGCTCACCATGCTGGGCATCATCATCGGCGTGGCCGCGGTCATCACCATGATCGCCATCGGCGCCGGTGCCACCGAGCGCGTACAGGCGCAGATGCGTGCCCTGGGCTCCAACATCATCCTGGTCACGCCGGGCAGTGTCACCTCCAGCGGCGTGCGCCTGGGTGCGCAGGCCGGCCAGATCCTCACCGAGGAAGATGCGCAGGCGATTGCGCTGGAAGTGCCCGAAGTGCAGGTGGCCGCACCCAGCAACCGCACCAGCGGCCAGGTGGTGGGTGGTGGCAGCAACTGGGCGACGTCGATCTTCGGCATCACCAACGATTACCTGGTCGCGCGCGACTGGGAGCTGGCGAGCGGTCGAGGGTTCGAACCGATGGAGGCACAGGGCTCGGGCAAGGTGGCCCTGATCGGGCAGACCGTGGCGCGCGAGCTGTTCGGCGACGCCGATCCGGTCGACCAGATGATCCGCGTGCGCACGGTGCCCGTCACCATCGTCGGCGTGCTCGCGCGCAAGGGGCAGAACAGCTTCGGTCAGGACCAGGACGACGTGGTCATGCTGCCGCTGTCCACCTTTCGCAATCGCATCCAGGGCGGTGGTGGCGGACGGCTCAAGCGCGTGTGGTCCATCAACGTGAAGGTGCACGAAGGGCAGAGCATGGCCGCGGCCGAGCAGGGCATCAAGGAGCTGCTGCGCCAGCGCTTGCGCGTGCAGCCCGGCATGGACGATCCGTTCACCGTGCGCAACCTCACCGAGGTGCTGCAGGCGCAGGAGGCGTCCAGCCGCATCATGACGCTGCTGCTGATGGCGGTTGCCGGCGTGAGCCTGATCGTTGGCGGCATCGGCATCATGAACATCATGCTGGTGAGCGTGACCGAGCGCACGCGCGAGATCGGCCTGCGCATGGCGGTGGGTGCGCGCGGGCGCGACATCCTGGCGCAGTTTCTGATCGAGGCGGTGACGCTCAGCCTCATCGGCGGCGCCATCGGTGTGGCGCTGGGAGCCGTGGCCACCTGGGCCACCGGACAGTTCGCCGGCTGGCAAGTGAGCATGACGCTGGATTCGGTGGTGCTGGCCGCGGGCTTCTCGGCCTTCGTGGGCGTCTTCTTCGGCTTCTACCCGGCGCGGCGCGCCTCGCAGCTGCTGCCGATCGAGGCCTTGCGCCACGAGTGACGCGCGGGCCGGTGCCGCGCGCCGGGTACGATGCCGGGCTTTGACGCCCGACGCTCCCGTTTCATGGACATTGCATTGCTGATCAAGGCCGCCCTGATGGGGGTGGTCGAAGGCCTCACCGAATTCCTGCCGATCTCCTCCACCGGCCACCTGATCCTCGCGGGCACGCTGCTTGGACTGCATGGCGAGAAGATCAAGCTGTTCGAGGTGGTGATCCAGACCGGCGCCATCTTTGCCATCGTCTCGGTCTACGCGCAGCGCCTGCTCGACACCCTCAAGGGCCTGCCCAGTGGCGACGCGGTGGCGCGGCGCTTCACCGCCAATGTGCTGATCGGTTTCCTGCCGGCGGCGGTGTTGGGCTTCTTCTTCATCGGCGTGATCAAGGGCGTGCTGTTCAACCCGCTGGTCGTTGCCACCGGTTTCATCGTTGGTGGCTTCGTCATCCTGTGGGCGGAGGCCCGTCAGGCGCGCATCGCCGCCCCCCCTGTCGATGGCGTGGACGACATCCGCTGGCGTGATGCGCTCAAGGTCGGCCTGATCCAGTGCCTGGCGCTGGTGCCCGGGGTCAGCCGCTCGGGCGCCACCATCATCGGCGGTATGCTGGTGGGCTTCAGCCGCCGGGCGGCCACCGAGTTCAGCTTCTTCCTCGCGCTGCCCGTGCTGGTGGGTGCCGGGGCCTACGACCTGTACCGCAACCACCACCTGCTCACGATGGCGGATCTGCCGTTCTTCGCCACCGGTCTGATCGTCTCCTGGCTGTCGGCCTGGGTCTGCGTGCGATGGTTGCTGCGTTTCGTGGCCACGCACACCTTCGTGCCGTTTGCCTGGTACCGCATCGGCTTTGGTGTGCTGATCCTGGCCACCGCGCAGGCGGGCTGGATCGACTGGACGCCTTGAGGCAGGCGCTCAGGCCGCAGGCTGCAGCGTGAAGTAGAAGCGCGCGCCCTGGCCCGGTGCGGCTTCGGCCCGCATGTCGCCCCCGTGGCGCAGCACGATGCGCCGGGCCGTGGCCAGCCCGATGCCCAGACCCTTGAACTCGTGCGGCATGTGCAGCCGCTGGAACGGCTGGAACAGCTTGCCGGCACGCGCCATGTCGAAGCCGGCGCCGTTGTCGGCCACCACGAACTCACGCAAGCCGTTGTGCACCTCCAGCCCCACGCGAATGCGGGCGTCCGCCGTGCAGGCACTGTATTTCCAGGCGTTGTGCAACAGGTTCTGCAGCAGTGCCTCCACCAGCGGCGGGTCGGCCATGGCCAGCAGGCCCGGCTCCACCTGCCAGTCCACGCGGCGCTCGGGTTCGGTGATCGTCAGTTCGCGCAGCAGTCGCGTGGCAATGGCCGACAGGTCGACCGGCAGGCGCTGCAGTTCGCCGCGCGCCATCTGCGACAGCTTGAGCAGGCCATCGATGAGCTCGCCCATCTTCTTGCTGGCATCGCGGATGCGCTCCAGGTGCTTGCGACTTTCGTCATCCAGGCGCGGGTTGTCCTCCTCCAGCGCTTGCGCAAAACCGTTGATGATGCGCAGCGGCGAGCGCAGGTCGTGGGCCACGGCGTAGGAATAGCTCTCCAGCTCGTCGTAGGCGGCCTTGAGGGCTTGCGTGCGTTCCTGGATGCGCTCCTCAAGGGAGGTGTTCAGGTCCTGGATGTGCATCTCCGCCAGCTTGCGCTCGGTGATGTCCAGGACCACCCCCAACCCGACCGTGACCCGACCCTTGTCGTCGCGCTCGAACTCGGCACGCACCGCGAACCAGCGCCAGTCGTCGCCGAAGCGCAGGCGGTAATCAATGGCGTAGGGCTGCCCATGCACGAAGGCCGCCGCCCAGGCGTGTTTGACGCGCTCCACATCGTCCGGATGGGTGTGGGCCAGCATCTCGAGATCGGTGAACTGCGAACCCGGCAGGCCCAGCACCCGGTGCGACTCGCCCAGCACGGTGAAGGTGCGTGTGGCGGCGTCGAAGCGCCAGGTCGCCATCCCGGCCATCGTCTGCGCCTGCGACAGCAACCGCTCGCTGGTGCGCAGCGCCGCTTCGACCACCTTGCGGCGGGTGATGTCCTGCACCACCACGATCTCGTAATCGGGCTGGCCATCGGGCGTGCGCACCAGAGCCACCGACAGCAGGGACCAGATCGCATGGCCTTGTTTGTGGATGAAGCGTTTTTCGAGTGTGTAGTGGTCGAACTCACCGGCCAGCATGCGCTGGCTCAGGGCCAGGTCGGGCGTGCGGTCGTCCGGATGCGTGTACTCGGTCCAATGCAAGGCCATCAGTTCGGCGTGGGTGTAGCCCAGCATCTCGACGTAGGTCCGGTTCATGCGCAGCGTCGTGCCGTCGGGCTTGACGTGTGCCATGCCGGTGGCGCTGTGCTCGAAGGTGGCATGCATCTGCCGCTGGTTGTGCGCGGCCAGCGCCATCGACGCGCCCAGCAGCCGGTTGCGCCGCTGCATCAGGGCGATGGCGCCCACCACCACGAGCTGGGTGACGAAATGCCACAGGTTGAGCCAGAACGCCTCGACGGGGTTTTCGAAGGCGAAGCTGAAGTAGGGCTTGACCAGCAGGAAGTTGATGAAGAGCATGCCCACCACCGTGCTGAGCATGCCGATGCGAAAACCGCCGTAGAGGGCGCACAACGCGGCCGCCAATGACAAGGTGATGAAGCGCCCGCCGGATTCGGCCGGTGCCAGCGCCACGCGCATCCAGGCCGCCAAGCCCGTGATTGCCAATGCCACGACGGCCCGCAGCCACCAGGGATGCTGGGCGGGTTCCCACGTTGCCACGCGCTCGCGCAGGCTCACGGAGGCCGGTGGCGTTGTTGCTGGAGCCTCTGACAGGGCGTTTGTATTCACGGTGGGCTAGGGTACACCCGCGCATGCACCCCGCACCGCGGGAATGCACCGATGTGGCGCCGGTGTCGGATTCTTCACGCCAGCGCGCGCAGCAGGTCGTCCAGCGCAGCGGCGGTCTCGTGCGGACGTTCCATGGGGAACAGGTGGCTGCCCTCGACCATGCGAAGGCGGGGCGACGCCGGCCCGCCGACCAGGCGGTGCGTCATCGCCATGCCCACCTGCTGCATCTCCTGTGACCGTGTGCCGCCGATGAAGCCGATCGGGCATTGCAGCGGGTGCCGCCGCAGCAGCCGGTCCAGGTTGTGCGGCAGGGTGTTGTAGATGGCGGTTTCGACCTCGCGTGAAAAGCTCAACACGCGCTCGCTGCCGTGTGCCGTCTGCACCTCTTGCGTACCGTGGGCGATGTAGTCGCGCAGGCACTGCGGGTCCCAGTGGGCGAAGGCGCGCTTGTGCTGGAAGTGCGCGAGAGCGGCGTCGGCGTCGGGCCAGCGCTCGCGGCGCCGTTGGCTCACGCGCCCCGGGGAGACGGCGCCCACGAGCTGCGTGCGCTTGATGAGCTCCAGCGTGCGGGCGCGCCAGCCACCCAGCACGGGCGAGTCGATCAGCACCACACCGCGCACCGCATGCCCGCCCAGCAACGGGTGGCGCGCCGCGCACATGAGGCTGAGGAAACCGCCCAGCGAGTGCCCCACCAGCCAGGCGCCCTGGCCGGCGCGCTGTATCTCGGCCGCGGCGAAATCCGCCAGTTGCTGCACCAGGTGCGGCCAGTTGCTGGTGACGGGCCATTGCGGTTCATGGCCGAACTTGTCGACGGCGCGCACCGTGTGGCCGCGCCCGCGCAGGGAGCGGAACAGCACATGGTAGGTGCCGGCCGGAAAGCCGTTGGCGTGGGAGAAGATGATCATGCGCGTTGAGCGTTCGGTGTCGATCGTCGAGCGCGGCAAAGGCCTCAACGCTCAACGCTCGGCGCCCTGGCGACCCACCTCAGATCAGCCGCTCGCGTGGGTTCGTGATCTTCTTGAGCGGACGGGTGCGCTCGTTCTCGCAGACCAGGGGCACCTGCGTGGGGCTGCCGTCCCAGGTGGGGTGCTCGATGCTGTCGAAGACTTCGCGCAGACGCTGGCCCCAGGAGCTGCGCACCATGCGGAAGTAGGGGTTGTTCTCGTCGATGCAGACGATGCGGTCGGTCTGCAGCGTGTCGGCCTCATAGACCACCATGTCCAGCGGCAGGCCCACCGACAGGTTGGACTTGAGCGTGGAATCCATCGACACCAGCGCGCATTTGGCGGCCTCGTCGAGGGGGGTGTCGGGGTTGATCACGCGGTCGAGCACCGGTTTGCCGTACTTGGACTCGCCGATCTGGAAGAACGGCGTTTCGGCCGTGGCTTCGATGAAATTGCCGGCCGCGTAGACCTGGAACAAGCGCATGCCTTCGCCGCGGATCTGGCCGCCGAAGATCATGGTGATGTTGAAGTCCACGCCCGCGCGCTTGAGCGCCTCGCCGTCGCGCTGCCACACGTGGCGCACGGCGGAGCCGAGCACGCGCGCGGCATCGAACATGCTGCGCGCGTTCCAGATGTTGATCGGCTCGCCGCCTTCGTGGTCGTCGAGTTGCTCGATCTGCAGGATCTCGCGCACCGATTGCGTGACGCTGAGGTTGCCGGCCGAGAGCAGGCACATGAAGCGATCGCCCGGCTTCTCGTAGACGATCATTTTGCGGAAGGTGCTGATCTGGTCCAGACCCGCGTTGGTGCGCGAGTCGGAGAGAAACACCATGCCGGCCTTGAGCTTGACGGCGACGCAGTAGGTCATGATTTTTCCCCGGTGAGGGTGATCAATTTGCGGAGTTGGTAGAGCTGATCCAGCGCGTCGCGCGGGCTCAGCGTGTCGGGGTCGAGGGCGGCCAGCGCGGCCACCGCGGGGTGTGTCTCGGGTGCTTCGGCCACCGGCGGCGGCGCGAACAGGTCCACCTGCGTCTGCTGTTCGGCGCTGTGCGCTTCCAGAGCGGCCAGCGTGTGCCGCGCGTGCTGCACCACCGGGGCAGGCACACCGGCCAGGCGTGCCACCTGGATGCCGTAGCTGCGGCTCGCGGGGCCGGGTTCGATCTGGTGCAGGAAGACGATGCCCTTGCTGCCGCCCTCGGTGGCGCTCACGTGCACGTTCACCGCCGCGTGGTGGCTGGCGGGGAATTCGGTGAGCTCGAAGTAGTGCGTGGCAAAGAGCGTGAAGCAGCGCACCTTGTCGTGCAGGTGCGTGGCGATGCCACTGGCCAGCGCCAAACCGTCGAAGGTGGAGGTGCCGCGGCCGATCTCGTCCATCAGCACCAGGCTCTCGGGCGTGGCGCCGTGCAGGATCTGCGCCGCCTCGGTCATCTCGACCATGAAGGTCGACTGCGCATTGGCCAGGTCGTCGGCCGCACCGATGCGCGTGTGGATGGCGTCGATCGGCCCCAGGCGGCAGGCGCTCGCGGGCACGTAACTCCCCATGCTGGCCAGCAGCGCGATCACCGCCACCTGGCGCATGTAGGTGCTCTTGCCGCCCATGTTGGGGCCGGTGATCACCTGCATCCGCGCCTTGGGGCTCAGCACGGTGTCGTTGGCGATGAAGCCGCCGCTGCTGGTCTCGGCCAGCCGCGCCTCCACCACCGGGTGGCGGCCGGCGCGGATTTCGATGCCGGGCTCGCTGGTGAACACGGGCTCGCACCAGTTCAGGGTGAGCGCGCGTTCGGTGAGCGCGCACAGCGCGTCCAGCGTGGCCAGCGCGCGCGCCAGGCACGTGAGCGGGTCGATGAAGGCCTGCAGCTCGTCGAGCAGGCGTTCATAGAGCCACTTCTCGCGCGCCAGCGCGCGCTCCTGCGCCGACAAGGCCTTGTCCTCGAAGGCCTTGAGCTCGGGCGTGATGAAGCGCTCGGCGTTCTTGAGCGTCTGGCGGCGCTTGTAGTCGTCGGGCACGCGGTCGAGCTGGCCTTGCGTGACCTCGATGTAGAAACCGTGCACCTTGTTGAATTGCACGCGCAGGTTGGCGATGCCGGTGCGCGCGCGCTCGCGCGCCTCGAGCTCGATCAGGAAGGCGTCGCTGTGGGTCTGGATGTTGCGCAGCTCGTCGAGTTCGGCATCGAAACCGTCGGCGATGACGCCGCCGTCGCGCACCAATGCGGCGGGCTCGGCGAGCAGCGCGCGCTGCAGCAGTTCGGCGCAGCCCGCGGGCGGTTGCAGGTCGCGCGCGGTCTGCGCGAGCAGGGTGTCTGCCATCAACGGCGCCAGCGAGGCAGCGAGCTCACCCGCACGTTGCAGCGTGAGCCCCAGACCCACCAGCTCGCGCGGCTTGACCTGGCGCAGGGCGGTGCGCGCGGTGATGCGCTCCACGTCGCTGCAACCCTTGAGCTGGCCGCGCAGCGCCTGCCATGGGCCAGCGCGCAGCGCGCCGATGGCACCCAGGCGCGCGCGCGCTTCGCTGCGGTCGCGCCGAGGCTCCAGCAACCATTGGCGCAGCGCACGGCTGCCCATGCCGGTGGCGCAGGTGTCGATCAGCGAGAAAAGGGTGGGGCTGGTCTCGCCACGCAGCGTCTGCACGAGTTCGAGGTTGCGGCGTGTGTTGGGTGGCAGGTCGATGCGTTCATCGGCACGCGCCACCTGCAGACTGCGCACGTGGGCCAACGCCCGACCTTGCGTGTGCTCGGCGTAGCTCAGCAGCGCGCCCGCGGCGGCGTGGGCGCTGCCCAGGCCCTCGGCACCCCAGGCGGCCAGGCTTGCGGCCTGCAGTTGCTCCAGCAGCTTGCGCTCGCCCAGGGCAGCGTCGAAAGCCCAGGCCGGGCGCAGCACCGCCACCAGCCGGCCGCCCTGTGTTGTGGGCTGGCTGGCCAGCGCCTGGATACGCTGCTCGAAGGTGGGTGTCGCGTCGGCGCTGTAGAGCAGCTCGCCAGGGCCGATGCGGGCCACCCAGTCGGCCAGTTCGTCGCTCGCGCACTCGGCCAGGAACACGATGCCCTGCGTGAGCGAGAGCCAGGCCAGGCCGCAGCCGGTGCGCGCGCCGGCGTGCACCGCCATCAGCAGCGATTCGCTCTTGTCTGACAGCAGTTCGGCGTCGGTCAGCGTGCCAGGTGTGACCACGCGCACCACCTTGCGCTCGACCGGCCCCTTGGCGGTGGCCACGTCGCCCACCTGCTCGCAGATGGCCACCGACTCGCCCAGCTTGATGAGGCGCGCGAGGTAGGTGTCCACCGAATGGAAGGGCACGCCCGCCATCACCACGGGTTTGCCGGCCGATTGGCCGCGCTGGGTGAGGGTGATGTCCAGCAACCGGGCGGCCTTCTCGGCGTCCTCGTAGAAGAGCTCGTAGAAATCGCCCATGCGGTAGAACAGCAGCGTGTGCGGGTGCCCGGCCTTCAAGGCCAGGTACTGCTGCATCATGGGCGTGTGGGCTTCCAGCGGGGCGGTCACGGGGGGGCGTCGGTCGCGGCGAAAAACAGCCGACGACTGTAGCCGATCGCCCTGGCTCACCCGCCCTGCTGGGAGCGCCCGCGCGCCTGCACCTGCTCGCGGCGCGCGGCCAGCTGTTCACGGTCGAGCCGTCGCGACCACTCCCGGCTGCGCTGCTGCTCCAGTTGCAGTGCTTCCCCCAGCGGCAGGCGGTGGCCTTCGTCGATCAGGCGCTTGTAGGTCACCAGCATGGCGGCGTCGGCGCTGGCGATGTCGCCCGCCAGTGCCAGCGCCGCGGGCAGCAGGGCATCGGGCTCCACCACGCGGTTCACCAGCCCCCAGCGCTCGGCGGTGGCGGCATCGACGAAGTTGCCCGACAGGGACATTTCCATGGCGCGCGAGCGGCCCACCAGCCGACTGAGCTTTTGCGACAGACCCCAGTAGGGCACGATGCCGATGCGCGCGTGCGTATCGGCGAAGCGAGCCTGGGTGCTGGCGATCAGGATGTCGCACGCCAGGGCCAGCTCCAGCCCGCCGGTGATGGCCACACCGTTGATCGCGCCGATCACGGGCTGCGGCATCGCCGCCAGGGCCGCGGACACGTCGTTGTCGGCGTTGCTCGGCACCAGGCCGCGCTCGCCAAGCTCTTTCAAGTCCAGCCCGGCGCAGAAGTCGCGCCCGGCACCGGTGAGCACCACCGCGCGCACGTCGCTGTCGGCGGCGATCTCGCGCAGCGCGCGCACCAGCGCTTCGCGCAGCCCGATCGACAGCGCGTTGAGCGACTGCGGCCGGTTCATGGTGAGTACGGCCACGCCTGCCTGCGGGCGGGTGGTCAGCAGCAGCGGGGTGTCGTTCATCGGGGTGTTGGCAGGCTGTGGCAACGCGCTTCATTCTGCGCCGGCGCGCCACGCCCCTGTGTCGCCCATATGATTCCGGCGCCCCTGGTCGACCGTGAAGCGATGAGCAACTCCCGAACCCCCACCAGCGTGCTCGTGCTTGGCGCCGGCATGGTCGGTACCTGCACCGCGCTGCACCTGGCGCAGCGTGGTCACACCGTCACGCTGGTCGACCGACGCGAGCCCGGTCGGGAGACCTCGTATGGCAATGCCGGCATCATCCAGCGCGAGGCGGTGGAGCCCTATGCCTTCCCGCGCGAGTGGGCGACGCTGGCACGGGTGGCGCTCAAGCGCGGGGCCGATGTGAATTACCACCTCGGCGCACTGCCCGGACTTGCTGCGCCGCTGCTGCGCTACTGGCGCCATTCCAGTCCGGCGCGCCATGCGCGCATCGCACAGGCACACGAGCGCCTGATCGCACATTGCCTGAGCGAACATGAACCGCTGATCGCACAGGCCGGCGCCGACGACCTGGTGCGCCGTGACGGCTATCTGGCGGTGTTTCGCAAACCGGCTTCCCTGCGTGCGGCACAGGACGATGCGCGTCGGCTGGCCGATGCGTGCGGCGTGCGCCATGCGGTGCTCGATGCCGGGCAGTTGTTGCAGACCGAGCCTGCGCTGCGCCGGCGCCTGGCTGGCGCCATCCATTGGCTCGACCCCTGGTCGGTCAGCGATCCGGGCGGGCTGGTGGCGCGCTATGCGGCGCTCGCCCAGCGGCTAGGTGTGCGGATGCTGCAGGGCGATGCCACCACGCTGCGCGCCACATCCGGTGGCTGGCAGGTGCGCAGCGCCGAGGGTGTGGTCGATGCCGAGCACGCGGTGGTGGCGCTCGGGCCCTGGTCCGACGCGCTGGTGCGAGCACTGGGCTATCGCTTCCCGCTCTTTGCCAAGCGGGGCTACCACCGCCACTACACGGGTGGCCAGGCCCCGCGCCTGAGCCTGCTCGACGCCGACGGTGGCCTGGTGATCGCGCCCATGCAGCGCGGGGTGCGCATCACCACCGGCGCCGAGTTCGCGCGCCTGGACGCCCCACCAACGCCCGTGCAGCTGGCCCGCGCGCACGCCTTGGCCAGCGAGTTGCTGGTCCTGCCGCAGCCCGTGGAGCCCGAGCCCTGGCTGGGCGCGCGCCCCTGCACCGCCGACATGCTGCCGGTCATCGGGCCGGCGCCCCGGCACCGCGGGCTGTGGTTCAACTTCGGGCACGCGCACCAGGGCTTCACGCTCGGGCCCGTGAGCGGGCGGCTGCTGGCGGAACTGATCGAGGGCGCAAGGCCCTTGGTGGACCCGGCGCCCTACGCGGCGCAGCGTTTCGGTTGAACCGGCGGTTTTGCCGACGCGCGCGAGCGTCGCCCCGCGCCCCCGACCCGATTCGTCCCCTTTTTGTTCTGGCGTGCCTGTGCGTTCCTTGGTCCAATCTCGCGGCAGGGGGCGGGCTGACCTGCCCTTGGGGGAAAGAGACCGCATGCTGATCGCCCAGCTATCCGATCTGCACGTCTGCGCACCGGGGCGCTTGCTCGGTGGCGCTGTGGACACCAATGCCATGGCCCGCGCCGGTGTGCGTGCGCTGCAGGCGCTGCGCCCGGTGCCCGACGCGCTGCTGCTCAGCGGCGATCTGGTGGAGGCCGGGGGTGCGGCCGAGTACCGCCACCTTCTCGAGATGCTGGTCCCCATCGAGTGGCCGATCTATCCGCTGGCGGGCAATCACGACGAACGCGCCATCCTGCGCGAGGCGCTGGGTTTTCGCATGGGGCCACACCGCGCAGCCATGGCCGATTTCCTGCAATACGAAGCGTCCCTCGGACCCTTGCGGCTGCTGGCACTGGACACCGTGGTGCCGCGGCAGCCCCACGGTGCCCTGTGCGCGCGTCGGCTCGACTGGCTGCGTGAGCGCCTGCAAGCGGATGCACGGCCGGTGGTGATCGCCATGCACCACCCGCCGTTTGCCACAGGCATCGGGCACATGGATGACATGGGCTTGCGCGAAGGCACGGCCGCGCTGGAATCCCTCGTGAGCACGCACCCGCAGGTGCAGGCCGTGCTGTGCGGCCACCTGCACCGCAGCATCCAGACGCGCTTTGGCGGCGCCCTGGCCAGCACCTGCCCGAGCCCGGCGCACCAGATCGCGCTCAACCTGCAGGGCCTGGCACCCGATGGGTATGTGATGGAGCCGCCGGGCTTTCAGCTGCACCTGTGGCACGGCCAGCGGCTGGTGAGCCACACGATGCCGATCGGCGACTTCGGCGGCACGCGGCCGTTTGCCTGAGCCGCACTCGAGGCTGCCCCCCGGGTTCCCCCGGGGATGGTGGCGTGCGTGGGGCGTGGGGCACAATGGGTCGGCCCCGTACCGCAAACACCTTGGATTCCGTCGCCCCGCTCCCGCTTTCCCCGGCGGCTCCCGATTCGCCGGAACTGCCGTATCGCGCGCTGTTCATGGCGTCGCGCGTGGCCGCATCCATCACGCGGCGCAGCGATGGCCGGTTGATCGAAGTCAACCAGGCCTGGGAAGCACTCACCGGTGTGAGCCGGGCCGATGCCATCGGGCGCACCACACTCGAACTCGGCCACTGGAGCGACGAGGCACAGCGTGCCGCGTTCCTGGAACTTGTGCCCGGGCAGTTGCCGCCAACGCGACTGCAATTCAGAGGCGGTATTGCGCATCTGGTGCGCATGCATGTGGCCGTGGTGCGCGATGGCGGTGAGGATCTGCTGCTGGTGCAGGTGGTGCAGGCCGAGCGCGAAGTGGAGGCGGAGACCGCGCGCGAGCGCAGCGAGCATGCCCTGCGCGCGGCCAACATCGAGCTGCAGCAGCGCGTCGAGCTTCACGCCGAGATCGAGCGCACCGCGCGGGTGGGGCACTGGACCAACGCCGAGAGCGAGCAGGAGGTCTACTGGTCCGACGGGTTGTACGAGATCGCGGGCTTGCAACGGCAGGACCGCCTCACCCGCGCGCTCGGGCGCGGTGGCATTCACCCCGACGACATGGACGCATGGCTGCAGGCGCGCCAGCACCTGGACGGCCGCGAGGTGGTGTTTCGCTGGTACCGGCCCGACGGCTCGATGCGCTGGTTTCGAACCCGCATGGGCCTGACCACGGTCAAGGGCAACCCGCAGACGGATTACGGCGTGGTGCAGGACATCACCGCCGAACGCGAGGCCACCAACCGCCTGGCCGATAAGCTGCGGCTGTTGCAGAACATCGCGGCGCGCGTGCCCGGCATCATTTACGAAGCGCGTCTCACGCCCGACGGGCGCAGCGTGATCACCTTCGTCAACGACGCCGTGCGGGAGTTGTTCGGTGTCGAGCCTGAGGCGCTGATGCGCGATTCGCAGGTGTTGTTCGACATGCTGCACCCCGAGGACAAACCGCGCGTGATGGCCTCGCTGGAGCGATCGGCACGCGAACTGGTGCCCTGGCGCGAGACGTACCGCGTGGTGTTGCCGGGCGTGCGCGAGCGCTGGCTCAGCGTGGAAGCCATTCCGCAGACCGAACAGGATGGTTGTGTGGTGTGGCACGGGTTCACGACCGACGTGACGCAAAAGCGCGCTGACGAGCAGCGGCGCGAGCGCATCAACCGCATGCTGGCCGCCGTGACGCAGGCACAGACCCTGTTCATCGAAGGTCAGGACAAGCGGCCGGCGTTCCAGGGACTGCTCGATGCCTTCCTCTTGGTGACTGGCAGCGAGTACGGCTTTCTGGGCGAGGTCGAGTACGACCACGATGGCCACCCCTATCTGCGCACCCACGCGATGACCGACATCTCGTGGGACGACGCATCGCGCCGCCTGTTCGACCAGCACCGCGAACGCGGCATGGAGTTCCGCAACCTCGACACCCTGTTCGGCCACGCTCTGCGCACCGGTGAAGCGGTGATCGCCAACGACCCGACGAACGACCCGCGCGCCGGTGGCATGCCCCACGGGCACCGTCCCATGAACGCCTTTCTGGGCGTGCCGCTGGCGGTGGGCGATCAGCTGGTGGCCATGGTGGGCCTGGCCAACCAGCCGGACGGCTACAGCGCGGACGATGTCGAGTTCCTGCAGCCCTTGCTGGGAGCCTTGCGCCAGCTCGTCATGGCGTGGCGGGCTCACAAGGAGCGCCAGCGCACGCGGGAAGAACTCGAGCGCACCGGCCGCCTGCTCGCCGAGAAGAGCGAGGCGCTTCACATCACGCTGGACAGCATCAGCCAGGGCCTGGTCAAAGTCGATGCCGAGGGCCGCTTGCGGGTCTACAACCGCCGCTTCCTGGAACTGCTGGACTTGCCCGAGTCCGTGGTGACGGCACACCCCACACATGACGAGTTGATCCGCTTCCAGACCGAACGTGGCGACTTCGGTCCCGGCATGGAATGGGTGGATGCGCACGCTCGCGAATACCTCACGCTCATGTCGCAAGCGGCGCTGCCCGAGCATTTCTGGCGTCGAACGCGCCAGGGCCGCACGCTGGAGATACGCACCTTCCGCCTGCCCGAAGGCGGGTTCGTGCGCACCTACGCCGACGTGACGTCCTACATTGCCGCGCAGGACGCGCTGCGCGACGAACGTCAGCGCCTGGCCTGGGTGCTCGAGGCCACGCGTCCGGGCATCTGGGAGACCAACCTGGCCGACGGCACGATGGTCATCAACGAGCGCTGGGCCGAGATGCTGGGGCATACGCTGCAGGAGCTCGAGCCCGTCAGCTACCAGACCTGGGTGTCCCGCATCCACCCCGAGGACTTCGTTCGTGCAACCGCCTTGCGCGACCGGCATGCGTCGGGCGAGCTGCCCTTCTACGATTGCGACATCCGCATGCGCCACAAGGATGGCCACTGGGTCTGGATCAACACCCGCGGGCGCGTGCACCGGCGCGACGAACAGGACCGCGCGCTCTTCATGTCGGGTACGCACCTGGACATCAGCGACCGTGTGGCCGCGCAAGAGCAGATCCGCGCCCTCAACGCCAGCCTGGAACAGCGCGTGCAGGAACGCACGGCCGAGCTGGAGCGATCCATGCGCGACATGGAAGCCATTTCGTACTCCATCGCACACGACCTGCGCGCTCCCCTGCGCTCGGTCAACGGCTTCGCGCAGGTGATTGCCGAGGAAGAGGCGGCGCGCCTGAGTGAGCACGGGCGCGAGATGTTTGCGCGCATTTCGCGTTCGGCGAGAAACATGGGCCAGATGATCACCGACATGCTGGAGCTGCTGCGTGTGGTGCAGGTGGAGCTGGAACCGCGCCCGGTAGACATGGCTGCCCTGGCGCACGCGGTGGCCGAGGCCCTGGGTCCGCAAGCGCCGGCTGCGCGCATCGACGTACAGGCGCTGCCGCTGGCCATGGGCGACGCGACGCTCTTGCGGCAGGTGCTGAGCAACCTGATCGACAACGCGTTGAAGTATTCACGCCAGCAGAGCGAGCCGCGCGTCGTCGTCGGCCACGATCCGTCGCAACGCGCCTATTTCGTGCGCGACAACGGCATCGGCTTCGACATGGCGCGCGCCAACAAGCTGTTCGGTCTGTTCCAGCGCCTGCATGTACACACCGACGTGCCTGGCATGGGCGTCGGCCTGGCCATCGTCTCGCGCATCGTTGAGCGCCATGGCGGGCGCGTGTGGGCCGAGTCGGTGCCGGGGCAGGGCGCCACGTTCTGGTTCAGCCTTCCCCTGGCTTGACCGTCACTCGGTCGCGTCGTCCGCCTTCGGCGTCACCACCGTTTTGCGCGCGGCAGCGCGCGCCTGGCGCACCGCGGCTTTGTCGCCAGCGCTGGCGAACTTGCTGTACTTGCCCGTCAGGGCCACCAACTGGCCGTAGATCTTCGGGTTGGCGGCCAGGCATTCCTTTTGTTCGAGGAAGTCCGGCTCGCCGGTGAAGTTGCCGATCAGGCCACCCGCCTCGGTGACGAGCAGCGAGCCCGCGGCCACGTCCCAGGGCGACAGGCCCATCTCGAAGAAGCCGTCGGTGAAGCCCGCGGCCAGGTAGGCCAGGTCGAGCGCGGCCGAACCCGGGCGGCGCACGCCGGCCACCTTGGGCATAACCTCGCCCAGCATCTGCATGTAGGTCTGGAAGGCGTCACCCGGGCGGAACGGGAAGCCGGTGGAGATGAGGCAGTCGCGCAGCGTGGTGCGCTTGGCCACGCGGATGCGGCGGTCGTTGAGGTAGGCGCCGCGCCCGCGCGTGGCGCTGAAGAGGTCGTTGCGGGTGGGGTCGTAGATCACGGCCTGCTCGATTCGGGCGTCCACCATGAGCGCGATGCTCACGCAGTAGACCGGAAAGCCGTGAATGAAATTGGTGGTGCCGTCCAGCGGATCGATGATCCACACGTGGTTCTTGTCGCGCCCCTTGCCCGGCTGCTGGCCGGATTCCTCGGCCCAGATGCCGTGGTCGGGGTAGGCGGTGCGCAGGGTTTCGATGATCGCGGCTTCGGCCGCGTGATCGACCTCGGTGACGAAATCGTTGGTCTGCTTGACCGAGACGCGCACGGCTTCGACATCGAGTGCGGCGCGGTTGATGATGGCGCCGGCGGCGCGGGCGGCCTTGACGGCCACGTTGAGCATGGGGTGCTGGCTGGACGACATGGATTGTGACCTTCGCGCCGCAGCGCAACGGTGAAGAGCGGGGGGAGGGGGGGCCGCCGCGTGCCCGGCGATGCGGGCGGCGACAATGGCGTCGATTTTACCCGGCCACCCCATCCCCCGCCCATGCGCACCCGATTCGTCCTCATCGAGACCAGCCACGCCGGCAATGTGGGGGGGGCCGCGCGCGCTCTCAAAGTGATGGGTTTCGATGACCTCGTGCTGGTGCGCCCGCGCTGGGCCAACGTGCTGCGCAAGGAAGAAACCATCCAGCGCGCCAGCGGCGCCACCGACGTGCTGGCGAAGGCGCGTGTTGTCGACACACTGGACGAGGCGCTGGAGGGAATTACCCATTTGTGCGCCACGGCCATGACGCCGCGCGACTTCGGCCCGCCCACGCGCGCGCCACGCGAGCACTTAGCGCAGCTGCTGGCCGGCGGCGAGGTGCCAACGGGCGTGGCCTTCCTGTTCGGCAGCGAGCGTTTCGGCATGGCCAACGAGGACGTCTACCGCTGCCACGTGGCGCTGTCGATCCCCACCGCGCCGGGCTACGGCTCGCTCAACCTGGCTGCAGCCGTGCAACTGCTGGCCTACGACTGGCGCCAGGCGCTGGGCGGGTTTTCCGTGGCTTCCCCGGTGGCGCAACGCCAGTCCGCGCAGGTGGCCGACGCCGCCGCCCTGGCCGGCATGCTGGAACACCTGCAGCAGGCCCTGGTGGCGGTGGATTTTCTGGACCCCGCGGCGCCGAAGAAGCTGATGCCGCGCCTGCAACAGCTTTTCAACCGCGCGCAACCGAGCGAGGAGGAAATCCACATTCTTCGCGGTGTTGCCCGCGCCATGCTGCAAACCGCCGAGCGCGCGAAACGCTAGACTGGCCGGCCCTGAAACGGCGCAACCCATGTTCACACGCCTTCGCTCCGACATCCAGTGCATCCTCGAGCGCGACCCGGCCGCGCGCAGCGCCTTCGAGGTGCTCACGTGTTACCCGGGCCTGCACGCGGTGGTGCTGCACCGCGCCGCGCACTGGTGCTGGACGCACGGCCTCAAGTGGCTGGGCCGCTTCATCTCGCACCTGGCTCGCTTCTTCACCGGCATCGAGATCCACCCCGGCGCGGTGATCGGCGAGCGCGTGTTCTTCGACCACGCCATGGGCACGGTGGTGGGGGAAACCGCGGTCATCGGCGATGGTTGCACCATCTACCAGGGCGTCACGCTCGGCGGTACCTCGCTCTACAAGGGCACCAAGCGCCACCCCACGCTGGGCCGTGACGTGGTCGTGAGCGCTGGCGCCAAGGTGCTGGGCGGTTTCGAGGTCGGCGACGGCGCCAAGATCGGCAGCAACGCGGTGGTCATCAAACCTGTGCCCGCGGGCGCCACGGCGGTGGGCATTCCGGCGCGCATCATTCCCAGCAAGAAGGGCGAGAGCGCCGACGTGACGGAGACCAAGTTCTCGGCCTACGGCGTCACGCAGGAAGACGATCCGCTGTCACAGGCCATGCGCGGGCTGATCGACAGCACCGCCAGCCAGGAACACCAGATTGCGCTGCTGTGGCAGGCGATCGAGAAGCTGGCCGAGGCGCGCGAGCGCGACTGCGTGCCCACGGATGCTCAGCGCGAGGAGCACTTCCAGGCCGAAAAGCTGAATCAGCTGGTGGGCAAGTGATGTCCTGACCCAGCGGCGCCGCGGAACCGGCTTCGCCGGGCCGTGGGCGCCGTCCCCCCGGGGGGAGACGTCCGCCAGGCCAGCGCAGGGGGGTCAATGATGATGCCCGTGGTCGCCGTGTGCGTGGCCGTGCTGGATTTCCTCGGCACTCGCCGCGCGCACGTCCAGCACCGTGAGCGCGATCTTCAGGTCTTCGCCTGCGAGCGGGTGGTTGCCGTCCAGCAGCACCTTGTCGCCCTTGATCTTCACCACGGTGAAGATCTGGCGGCGGCCTTGGTCATCCGTGCCTTCGAGCTGACCACCGACCTTCACACCGGGCGGAAACTGCGATTTGGGGATGCTGGTGACGAGGGATTCGTCGCGCTCGCCAAAGGCCAGCCCGGGTTGCAGCGTGAGCGTGGTGGTGAAGCCCTTTTCCTGGTTCTCCAGCGCGATCTCGATGCCGGGCAGCGTGTTGCCATAGCCGCCATGCAGGTAGGCGCGCGCGGTCTTGCCGTCGTCAAGCAGCTTGCCCTTGGCGTCGTGGATGCGGGCGGTCACGGTGACCACGGTGTCTTTTTCGATCTTCATGCAGGTCTCCAGGGTGTTCAGCGCGCGGGTCGCAGGGCGTTCTTCGGTCGCCAGGCCTTGATCACCTCGTCGTGCGTTTCGAGGTACGGGCCACCGATCAGATCGATGCAGTACGGCACGGCCGCGAAGATGCCGTTGACCCGAACCGAGCCGTCGGGGTTCTTCGCACCTTCCAGGGTTTCGGCGATGGCCTTGGGCTGCCCGGGCAGGTTGATGACGAGGCTGTTGTCGCGAATCACCGCCACCTGGCGCGACAGGATGGCTGTGGGCACGAAGGCCAGGCTGATCTGGCGCATCTGCTCACCGAAGCCCGGCATTTCCTTGTGCGCCACGGCGAGCGTCGCCTCGGGCGTGACGTCCCGTTTGGCCGGGCCGGTGCCACCGGTGGTGAGCACCAGCGCGCAGCCGGCGTCCACCAGTTCGATCAGCGTGGCACTGATGCGCTCCTGCTCGTCGGGGATCAGGCGCGGCTCGAAGGTGATGGGGTTCTTGAGCGCGCGTGAGAGCCACTCCTGCAAGGCAGGCAGACCCTTGTCCTCGTAGACGCCGCTGCTGGCGCGGTCGCTGATGGAGACGATGCCGATGCGCACCGGGTCGTGGGCGGGGGTGTGTTCGCTCATGTGGTTTCGTTCGACGTGTTGCCGCCGCGGGCCAGTGCGGCCTTGACGAGCTGGAAGATGTCGCGGTAGGCGCGGCCGTGGCGCTGCGCTTCGCCAGGCTTGTCGGGGTGGGCCTGCGCGTCCTTGCGCGCCTGGCGGATGAGCGTGCGCAGGTGCTGCACGTCGGCCTCGGCGTCGAGCGAGAGCCATTCGGTGAGCGCGCCGTCGTTGGCGATCAGGCGGTCGCGCCATTGCTCGGCCAGGTGCAGCTGCAGCGTGGCCTCGGCCGAGGGCTTGCGTTGCTCCTCGATCGCGGCCTCGATGGCGGCAATCTTCTCCTCGGGCAGCTTGCGCATGAGCTTGCCGACGTACTGGCTCTGGCGGCGCCGGCCTTCGAAATTGGTGATGCGGCGAAGTTCGTCGAGCGCGTCGATGAGCTGGTCTTCGAGCTCGAGTGCTTTGAGCAGGTCGCTGCGCAGCGTGAGCAACTGCTCGCCCAGGTCTTGCAGTTTGTCGCTCAGCTTCTTGAGGTCGCCGCGGCTCATTCCGTCGGTGCCTTTGGCCTCGCGCTTGAGCTCTAGGTCGAGCTCGCTGCCCTCGGCGACGAATTGGCCGCGAACGAAATAGCCTCGGGTGGGTTTGCGCGCCATGCGGGGGAGGGGGTTCGAGTGGGCTTGCACGCGCGCTCCAGCGCCGTGCAAAGGGGGCCCGTATCATAGCGGCCGCCATGCTCAAGACCTCATCGAACGCCCCGCTCCCCGGTTTCCACCACAGCCGCCACCAGTTCGAAGAGCTGGTCGATCTGGCGCTCTCGCACGCGAAATCGCTGGGTGCCAGCGACGCCGCTGCCGAAGCCTCCGAGGGATCGGGGCTGAGCGTTTCGGTGCGCAAGGGCGAACTCGAGAACGTGGAGCGCAACCGCGACAAGTCGCTCGGCGTCACGGTCTACCTCGGCCAGCGCCGCGGCAACGCCAGCACCTCCGACTTTTCCCCCGCCGCGATCCGCCAGACTGTTCAGGCGGCCTACGACATCGCGCGCTTCACCGCGGAAGACCCGGTGGCCGGCCTGCCCGACCCGCAAGACGTGGCCGACGCCTACCCCGATCTGGACCTTTTTCACCCCTGGGACCTGAGCGCCGAACGCGCGGCGGAGATCGCGCTGGCCTGCGAAGCCGCGGCCTTTGCCACCAGCAAACAGATCACCAACAGCGAAGGCGCCGGCGTCTCGGCGCAGCAGTCGCACTTCTTCGTGGCGCACATGCGCGGCGGCGAGCGCGGCAAGCCCGGCATCTTCAGCGGGGGCTATGCCAGCTCGCGACACAGCCTGTCGGTGGCGCCCATCGCGGGCAAGGGCGACGGCATGCAGCGCGACTACTGGTACAGCTCCATGCGCGCGCCCGAGGACCTGGCCTCGCCCGAGGCCGTGGGCCGCTACGCCGCCGAACGCGCGCTCTCGCGGCTGCGTGCGCGCAAGATCAAGACCACCGAATGCCCGGTGCTGTTCGAGTCGCCGCTGGCCGCGGGCCTGCTGGGCGCTTACGTGCAGGCCACCAGCGGTGGCGCGCTGTACCGCAAGACCAGCTTCCTGGCCGACAGCCTGGGCAAGCGCGCGATGGCCGAGCATCTGGATATCGTGGAAGACCCGCACCTGCGCGGCGGCAAGGGCAGCGCGCCGTTCGACGATGAAGGCGTGCGCACATCGGCCCGCAAGGTGGTCGAAGCGGGCGTGGTGCAGGGTTATTTCCTGTCCACCTACTCGGCGCGCAAGCTGGGCATGCGCACCACCGGCAACGCCGGCGGCTCGCACAACCTCACGCTCACGAGCCGGCGCACGAAGAAGGGCGACGACCTCGACGCCATGCTCAGGAAGCTCGGCCGCGGCCTGTTCGTCACCGAGCTCATGGGGCAGGGCGTCAACCCGGTCACGGGCGACTACTCGCGCGGCGCCTCGGGCTACTGGGTCGAGAACGGCGTCATCGCCTACCCGGTGCAGGAGATCACGATCGCCGGCAACCTGAAAGACATGCTCATGGGGATCGAGGCCGTGGGCGCCGATGCCTACAACTACGGCGCCAAGACCGTGGGCTCGGTGCTGGTGAATCGCATGAAGGTGGCGGGGAGCTGATCTGCGCCCCGAAGCGCTTGCGCTGCTCGCTGCTGCTTGCTGGGCGGTCGCGGCGCTCTTTTCGGCACCCGCCTCGCAACGCCTTGGCGCCATCGCCTTCAGCCGCTGGCGCATGCTCTTCGCCGCCGGGCTGCTGTGGTCCATCGCCATGGCCAGTGGCGGCTGGCGCAGCCTCGATGCTTCGGCATTCGGCCTGCTCGCGCTTTCGGGCCTGATCGGCATCTTCATTGGCGACACCGCGCTGTTCGCCTGCATGAACCGGCTCGGGCCGCGCCGCTCGGGTGTGCTGTTCGCCACCCACGCCATGTTCTCGGCTGTGTTCGCATGGGCTTTCCTGGGCGAGTCGCTCTGGGGCTGGGCGCTGGTGGGCAGCGGCTTGCTGGTGGCGGGCGTGATGCTGGCCATCCTCAAGGGCCGCCGCGACGACGAATCGCATGCCTGGGAGCAGACGCGTGGCCGACTCGCCATCGGCGTGGCGCTGGGCCTGGTGGCCGCGCTGTGCCAGTCGATCGCCACGCTCATGCTCAAGCCGCTCATGGCCAGCGGCATCGACGCCATCGCCGGCTCGGCCATGCGCATGAGCACCGCGTTTGCGGCGCATGTGTTGCTGTGGCTGGTGTGGCGGCGCGCGAAGGCAGTGCAGCCCATGCGCTGGCGCGAGGCCGCTCAGGTGTTCGGCAGCGCTGCCATCGCCATGGCGCTGGGCATGACGCTCATTCTGCAGGCCATGAAAGACGGCCAGGCCGGGTTGGTGGCCATCCTGTCCTCGGTCACGCCCATCGTGGTGCTGCCGTTGCTGTGGCTGGTGTACCGCCGCCGCCCGGCCTGGGGCGCGTGGGCGGGGGCGGTGCTGGCGGTGGTCGGGACGGGGCTGGTGCTGGGTTGAGTGACCGATGGCTCAGCGCTTGCGCTGCACGAACAGGTTGCGCCGGGCGTCTTCCGCGTAGGCAAAGGTCACGGCGCCTTTGACGACCTTGCCCATCACCAGCATGTTGTCGGTGACGGCGTCCTTGTCTTCCAGGGTGAACGGGCGTTCGTAGGTGGCGACGACGCCGTAGTAGGTGCGCTGGATGTTTTCCAGCGCAGCCTTCATGGCGGGGCCGCCGAACTGGCCGTTGCGGATGCCGAACATCGCGTAGGTGAGCAGGTAGGTGGTGTCGTAGGCCTGGGCGGCGGCCATGGGCACGGCCATCTTCTGGTTGAACTTGCGCGCGTAGTTGGCCAGGAAGGAGGCGCGCCGCTCGTTGCTGGGTTCGGCGATGAACGTCTGCGCCATCAGCGCGCCTTCGCTGGCCTGCGGTGCGCCATTGATGAAGAACGGGAACGACAGCGGCCAGGCGCCCACCTGCGGCACGTCCCAGCCCAGTTCTTTGCGGCCGTTGGCGATGGTGGCGTTCTCTGGGCCCACGGTGTAGCTGAACACCACATTGGCACCGGCGGCGCGCGCTGCGGCCAGTTCGGTCTTCAGATCCTTCACGCCCAGGCCAAAGCGGGCCACGTGCACCGGCTTGAGGTTCCTCGCAGCGAGTGCGGCTTCCACGTCCTTCAGGCCGGCCTCGCCGTAGCCGGTGGTGTCGGCAAAGATGGCCACGCGCGTCCAGCCGCGGCGCACCAGGTCCTGCACCACGAAGGGCGCCTGGATGGCGTCGCGTGCCGAGGTGCGGAAGATGTAGCTTTCGGGCGCCGGGTACTTCGCCGTCACCGGCGTGCCGGTGGAGCAGGGGACGATCAGCGGCAACCGGTTCTTCTGGAACACGTCCAGGGACTTGAGCGCCACCCCGGTATTGCAGAAGCCGATGGTGGCGATGACGCCGTCGCGCACCAGTTGCTCCGACTCGCGCAGGCCGGTGTCAGGGTCACCGCGGTCGTCCTTGATGACGAGTTCCAGCGGCCTGCCGAGGTAGCCGCCGACGGCGTTGATCTCCTCCACCGCGAGCCGGATGCCGTTGAGCATGGGCTGCCCGAAATCGGAGGATGGACCGGTGAAGGGCCCGATGACGCCGACCTTGACGGGCGCGGCGCCCTGGGCCTGGGCGGCGAGGGGGCTGAGCAGAAGGCCGGCCAGCGCGGCAGCGGCCAGCAGGGGGCGGGGCAACCATGACATTCGCGTCTCCAGGGTGACAAATGGCGCGAACTGTGCCGAGGTGCTGCTCCGGGCTGCATGCGGGTTTGCCCCGCTCGGGATTTCTGAACGGTGACCGCTCGATGACGGGCGGCGCGCGCCGCCCTTGGCGTCAGGATTTTGTCAGCCTGGCCGCTGGTGAACCGGCGTCTCAGCCGGCCAGTGCCGCCTTCACCGCCGCCGAGACTTGCGCCATGTCGGCCTTGCCGGCCAGGCGCGTTTTCACCGCACCCATGACCTTGCCCATGTCGCCCGGCCCAACCGAACGACCCAGTTCTGCGCCCAGTTCGGCCACGATGGCTTTCACCTCCACCGCCACCGCCTCGGCCGACAGGCGCTCGGGCAGGTAGGCCTGCAGCACGGTCAGCTCGGCCGCCTCCTTGGCCGCCAGATCCGGGCGGTTGCCTTGTTCAAATGCGGCGATCGAGTCCTTGCGCTGCTTGACCATCTTGTCGATCACGCCCACCACGGCGGCGTCGTCGAGTTCGATGCGCTCGTCCACTTCCTTTTGCTTGATGGCCGCCGTGAGCAGGCGGATGGTGGCCAGGCGTTCGGTGTCCTTGGCGCGCATGGCGGCCTTCATGTCGTCGGTGATGCGGGCTTTGAGGCTCATGGTCGGGTCCTGCGGTGAGGAGGAAACGGAATTGAAAACGAAAAAGCCCGCGCAAGCGTCCTTGGGCGGGCTTTGTGTCGGCCAGCTGGGGCCGAGGCGTTCAGTACAGCTTCTTGGGCAGCTGCATCGAGCGCACGCGCTTGAAGTGGCGCTTCACGGCGGCAGCCTTCTTGCGCTTGCGTTCGGCGGTGGGCTTCTCGTAGAACTCGCGGGCGCGAAGGTCGGTCAGCAGGCCGAGCTTTTCAATGGTGCGCTTGAAGCGACGCAGAGCCACGTCGAACGGCTCGTTGTCTTTGACACGGATGGTGGTCATGTATCGGTCGATTCCAGAATGTGCGGCCAGAGGAAGTCGGGTAGATCAGGCCCGGGCTTCTTGGCTGCGATAGGTCCCGTCAAAAACTAGTATTGGCCGACGGGAATTTGCCAGCAAAGCCCGCGATTATAGCCACTTCGCAACGGTTGGCTACCCGAGGGGCCCCTCAGATGGCCTGGGCGCAGGCATGGGCCGATGCCCAGGCCCACTGGAAGTTGTAACCGCCGAGCCAGCCGGTCACGTCGACCACCTCGCCGATGAAATACAACCCGGGCTGACGCGATTCCAGCGTCTGCTGCGAAAGCTCGCGCGTGTCCACCCCGCCGCGCATCACCTCGGCCTTGCGCCAGCCCTCGGTGCCGGTGGGCACCAGTTCCCAGCGCTGCAACTGCCCGGCCAAGCGGGCCAGGGCCTTGTCGGCGGTTTCCATCACCGGGCGCTGCCAGTCGGCATCCCGGGCCGTCCAGGCGTCGGCCAGTCGGGACGGCACCCAGCGTGCCAGTTCGTTGGCCAGGCGCTTGTGCGAATGGCGCTTGGCCTCGGCCAGTGCATCGGCCAGGGCGGCGCCGGGCGCCAGGTCGACGCGCAGTGGCGTGCCGGGCAGCCAATAGCTGGAGATCTGCAGCACCGCCGGGCCCGACAGGCCGCGGTGGGTGAACAGCAGGTCCTCGTCGAAGGCCATGCGGGCCTTCTTCTCACCAGTCTCGATGCGCACCGGCAGCGCCAGGCCGGCCAGTTCGGCGTAGGGTGCCCAGCCGGCGCCGTCAAAGGTGAGCGGCACCAGCGCGGGACGCGGGTCGACCACGCGCAGCCCGAACTGCGCGGCCAGGCGCAGGCCGAAATCGCTGGCGCCGATCTGCGGGATCGGCAGACCGCCCGTGGCCACCACCAGCTTTGGCGCACGCACCGGGCCGCGATCGGTGTCGAGCTCGTACGCGCCGTCGCCGCCCTGGCGAACGCCCGCGACGGCGCAAGGCTGCCAACGGGTCACGCCACCGGCCTCGCATTCGCGCAGCAGCACCTGGATCAGGTCGTCGGCCGATCGGTCGCAGAACAGCTGGCCCTTGTGCTTCTCGTGCCAGGCGATGCCGTGGCGATCGACCAGGGCGATGAAGTCGGCTGGCGTGTAGCGCGACAGCGCCGAGCGGCAGAAGTTCGGGTTCTCGCCCACGAAGTGTTTCTGCGGCGCCCGCGGATCCAGGTCGCGGTTGGTGAAGTTGGCGCGTCCGCCGCCGGATATGCGGATCTTCTCGGCCACCTTGGCGCTGTGGTCGATGAGCAGCACCCGCCGGCCGCGCTGGCCCGCGATGCCGGCGCAGAACAGGCCGGCGGCGCCGGCCCCGACGACGATGACGTCCCAGGCGGTATCGGTCATGCCGGGTCAGCCCTTCCAGGTGAACGGGAAGGCCAGTTGCCGCAGGAAGCCCTTGGGCACGTAGTCGCCCAGCACGCCATACCGCTCGGGCCAGACCTTCGGGCTGTTGACGGCGGTGCCGAACAGGTGGTCGAGGAAGGCGAAGTGCGCGGCGTAGTTGCGATCCAGTGCTTCCTGGTCCTGGCTGTGGTGCCAGTGGTGGAAGTTGGGCGTGACGATCAGGTAGCGCAGCGGGCCCAGGCGCACGCTCACGTTGGCGTGGTTGAACACCGCCTGGAAGCCCACCACGATGATGTAGGCGTCGATCACCTCCTTGGAGAAGCCGAGCAGGAAGATCGGCCCCAGCACCAGGGTGCGCGTGATCAAGGTCTCGAGGACGTGCTGGCGCGAGCCGGCCATCCAGTCCATGTGTTTCGAGCTGTGGTGCACGGCGTGCAGCCGCCACAGCAGCGGCACCTGGTGGTAGGCACGGTGCGTCCAGTACTGCGCGAGGTCGGCCACCAGGATGCACAGCGGCAGGCCGGCCCAGAACGGCAGGTCTGCGATCCAGCCGCGCACGCCGTCCGCGGGCACCCAGCCGAACAGGCGGTGCACCAGCAGGTTGGTGGCCAGCAGCATGAAGCCCACCAGCATGTGGTTCACGATGAAGTGGTGGAAGTCGGTCTGCCATTCGGGGCGGAACACTGGCTGGTCCTTGCGCAGCTTGAACAGCTTCTCGATGAAGATGAAGACCAGCGCCGAGCCCAGCAGGTCAAGGATGAACCAGTCCAGGCCGATGTAGGGGGTGTGGTCGGGGAAGTTCGGGTCCACCTCCACCGCGTGGCCGCCCAGCAGCGCACTTAGCAGCACGAGGGCAAAGGCCGCGCCTGCGAGCCACGGCGCGCGCCGGAACACCAGGTTGGCCAGGCTCAGCGCACCCGCGAGCACCAGCGACCAGAACAGGATCTGGCGCATCAGCGACACGTCGTACTGGCGGCGCAGCTCGGGCGTGGTGAGGTACTCGGGGAAGTGGAACGCCAGCACGCCCAGGAAGCACAGGATGGCCAGCGACAGGGCGATCACGCCGCTGACGAGGCCGCGCCCCGGGCGCAGCGCACCATGGCTTTCGGCGAATCGGTTGAGTTTGTCGAGCATGCGGCCTCCGGGCTGGGGCCGCAGTGTAGAGGTGCCGGTGCCTGGGTGCGCCCCGCTTCAGGCGGCGCGCACCGATGGTGCGGCCGCGGCCAGCGACCGCAGGCCCCGCAGCACGTCGCCGACCACGATCACCGCCGGGCTGCCCAGGCCTTCGCGTTCGATGCAGGCACGCAGGTCGCCCAGCGTGCTCACGGTGTGGCGTTGTTCGGGCAGCGTGGCGTGCTGGATCACCGCGAGCGGGGTGTGCGCGGGCAGGCCGGCCAGCAGGCCTTGCTCGATGTGGGCCGCGCCGCTCACGCCCATGTAGATCACCAGGGTGAGTTTCGCGTCGCGCGCGGTGGCAGCCAGCGTGGGCCAGTCGGTGCCAGCGTCGCCAGGCTTGGCGTGGCCGGTGATGAACACCACGCCGTGCGCGTGGTCGCGGTGTGTGAGTGGCACCCCCAGCGCGGTGAGGCCCGCGAGGCCGGCGGTGATGCCGTTGACCACCTGCACCGCCACGCCCTCGGCGCGCAGGTGCTCCACCTCTTCGCCGCCGCGGCCGAAGATGAATGGGTCGCCGCCCTTGACGCGCACAACGATCTCGCCCTCGCGCGCGGCCATCAGCATGAGCTTGTCGATGAAGGCCTGCGGCGTGCTCTTGCAGCCGCCGCGCTTGCCGACGTGCACGATGCGCGCGCGCGGGTTGGCGTGGGCAAGCACGGCGTCGTTCACGAGGTCGTCCACCAGCAGCACGGTGGCCGCGCCGATGGCGCGCACCGCCTTGAGCGTGAGCAGCTCCGGATCGCCCGGGCCGGCGCCCACCAGGGTGACGGTGCCGGGGCGAAAGTCAGGCGTTGACGGGTTCATGGTGCTGGATCTCGGCAAGGATGCACGCGCCCTGGCGGGCGATCGGCGTGGGCAGGGGCAAGGTGCCGTCGAGCACGGCGCGGATGTAGGCGGCCGTGTTGGCGGCGTCGATCGCGGGCAGCTCGGGCAGTTGCGTGAGCGGGCCGTCCTGCGCAGCGATGCGTTCGATGCGCACGCCGTCGCGAAAGGCCTCGATGCGCGGCTGGCGGCGCGGGTCGGCGACCGGCTCGCCTTCGGTGCCGCGCAGCAGCAGCGCGTGGGCGCCGGTGAGCGCAAAGGTCTCGGCCATGCTCAGCGCGTACTCGGGGTGTGTGTAGCTGCCCACAACGAGCGCGGGCCCGGCCACCGGGTTCATGAGTTTGACCAGGCTGTGGCCCGGGTTGCGCAGACCCACGGCGCGGCGCACGTCGAGCAGGCGCTTCAAGCCGGGCAGCAGCGCGGCGGTGGGCACGTAGGCACAGGCACCGGGCGCAATGCCCGCCACGCGCGCGGCCGGCGCGATGCCCAGTGCGCCGAACACCGCCTCGGCGGTGACGCGTTTGTCCTCGGTGGCGGTGCCGTGCACCAGCACTGCTGCACCCTGGCGCGCCAGCCACAGCGCCAGCAGCGGCGTGAGCAGGGGCAGCTTGCGCGCGCCGTTGTAGCTGGGCAGCACCACCACGGGCCGCTCATGGCCGGGTACGCGCTGCAGACGCGCGTGCGTGGCGTCAAGGAAGCCGGCCATCTCTTCGGGCGTTTCGCCCTTGATGCGCATGGCCAGGCAGAAGCCGCCCAACTCGAGGTCGCTCACGGCGCCGTCGAGCACCTGACCCATCAGGTCGGCGGCCTGCGCGCGCGTGAGCGAGCGAGCGCCTTCCTTGCCGCGGCCGATTTCCTTGATGTAGTGACTGATGCCCATGATCGGCGGATTGTCTGGCAAGCCTGATGACTTGTTGTTATATGGCGGCTGCGCGACGGTTCATGCGAGGGCCGGCGCGCTGGCGCGCACCAGACGGCGCAGCTCGGGCACGCAGGAGCCGCACTGGGTGCCGCAGCGCAGGGCATCCTGCAGTTGCGCCAGACGCTGCTCGTCGCTGCCCTCGCAGCGGCTCAGACGGTCGCGGATCGCGGCGTCGCTCACGTTGAGGCAGGTGCAGACCTGTTTGCCGCGCGGCGCTTCGTCCACCGGGGCGCGTGCGCCCGGCATCAGCAGGCGTTTCGCGTAGGCCTCGGCGGGCAGTTCGTCTTGCAACAGGGGCTTGAGCCAGGCCTCGGCGCGGGTGTCGCCTGCGAGCAGAAAGCCTTCGAGCCGGGCCGGCACGCCGGGTGCGCGCAGCAGACGCGCGGCGCGCCGCTGGCCGAGGCGGCGGTCGGCGTAGCGCTGGGTGTCGGCGCGGTCGAGGCAGAGCAGGGCCTCCAGCCGGTCGATCAGCTCGGGCGCGGGCGCTTCGTGCGCGGCGGCGCGGAACAGCACGCCGGTGCGCTCGCGGCCGAAGGGCACACAGCTCGCGAACGGGAATTCGGCCATCAGCGTGCGCAATGCCTGCTGCACGGCCAGCGCGCGGTGGTCGGGCAGCCAGGCCAGGGCCAGCAGCGTCCAGGGCAGCTCGGCCTTGAGCACCTTCACCGCGGCGTGTTTCAGTTCCGGCTGCTTCGAGCCCGGGCAGAAGGCCGAGGTGGTGATGGCGTTCACGCCCGCCACCGGCTCGCCCGCGCTGCTGCGCCCGCTGAGGTATTCGCTGCCCCAGTGCATGGCGATGAAGGCCTGCGTGGGCGCGATCTGCTCGCTGGCCTGCGCGGGCAGCACCAGGCTGCCGCGTTTGCTGGTGACGTACACGAGGTCGCCGTCGCGCACGGCGAGACGGGCCATGTCCTGCGGGTGCAATTGCACCGCGGGCTCGGCCACGTGGCCGAACAGGCGGCCCAGCGTGCCAGTGCGGCTCATGCCGTGCCACTGGTCGCGCAGGCGGCCCGTGGTCAGCGAAAAGGGAAAGCGCGATTCGCGCGGCTCGGCCAGCGGCTTGTAGGGCAGAGCGGCAAAGCGGGCCTTGCCGTCGACGGTGGGGAACACGCCGTCTTCGTACAGGCGCTTGCGGCCGGTGCTTTCGCCCTCGCGCAAGGGCCATTGCTGCGGGCCTTCGTGCTCCAGCGTGGGGTAGGACAGCCCGGTTATATCGAGGTCGCGTCCGCGGGTGGATTCGCGGTGTTCGTGCCAGATGGCTTCGGGGTTCTGATAGGGGAAAAGGGTGGTCCCCGGCCGCACCGCAAATGGGGTCAGAGCCGAATTCTCGAATTCGGATCCGACCCCATTTGCTCCTCTTGCTCGTTCCAGGCGCCGCGCGAAGTCGACCACGATGCGCCAGTCGTGCCGTGCTTCGCCGGGCGGCGGCACGGCCGCGCGCACGCGGCTGATGCGGCGTTCGCTGTTGGTGACGGTGCCTTCCTTCTCGCCCCAGGTGGTGGCGGGCAGCAGCAGGTCGGCGAAGTCGCAGGTGGCGGGGGTGGCGAAAGCTTCCTGCACCACCACGAACTCGGCACGCTGCAGGGCGCGGCGCACGGTGCGCTGGTCGGGCATGGACTGGGCGGGGTTGGTGCAGGCGATCCACAGCGCCTTCACCGCGCCGTCGGCAGCGGCCTCGAACAGTTCCACCGCGGTGAGGCCGGGCTTGGCGGGCACATCGGGCACCCCCCAGAGCGCAGCCACCTCAGCGCGGTGCGCGGGGTTGGCCATGTCGCGGTGGGCCGAGAGCAGGTTGGCCAGCCCGCCGACCTCGCGCCCGCCCATGGCGTTGGGCTGGCCGGTCAGGCTGAACGGGCCGGCGCCGGGTTTGCCGATCTGGCCGGTGGCCAGGTGCAGGTTGATCAGGCTCGCGTTCTTGGCGGTGCCGCTGCTGCTTTGGTTCAGGCCCTGGCAGTAGAGGCTGAGGGTGGCGGGCGATTGCGCGAACCACCGGGCTGCGGTGAACAGGTCTTCCTTTGCCACGCCGCACAGTTGCGCCACTTGCTCCGGCGTGTGCTCGCGCACCAGCGCCTTGAGCGCATCGAAGCCGGTGGTGTGGCGCTCGATGTAGCCAGTGTCGACCCAACCCTCCCACAGCATGATGTGCAGCAGGCCGTGGAACAGTGCCACGTCGCTGCCGGGCTGCAGCGGCAGGTAGAGGTCGGCCAGGCCCGCGGTGTCGGTGCGGCGCGGGTCGGCCACGATGACCTTCATGCCGGGCCGCGCAGCCTTGGCGTCTTCGATGCGGCGAAACAGCACCGGGTGCGCCCAGGCCGCGTTGCTGCCGACGATGAACAGGCAGTCGGCGTGGTTCACGTCGTCGTAGCAGGCGGGCGGCGCGTCGGCGCCCAGCGTGAGCTTGTAGCCGGCCACCGCGCTGCTCATGCACAGGCGCGAGTTGGTGTCGATGTTGTTGGTTCCGATCAGGCCCTTGGCGAGCTTGTTGAAGACGTAGTAGTCCTCGGTAAGCAGCTGGCCGCTGATGTAGAAGCCCACGGCGTCGGGGCCGTGGCTGTTGATGACGGTGTTGAAGCGCTCCGCGGCGAGCGTGAGCGCGCTGTCCCAGTCGGTGCGGGCTGGCGCGGCGCCGCGCGCGGGGCGCAGCATCGGGTGCAGCAATCGCGCCTGCAGGGTCACCGGCGCGGCGGCCGTGAGGTGCAGGGTCTGCCCCTTGCTGCACAGTCGGCCGAAGTTGGCAGGGTGCTGCGGGTCGCCGCGCACGCCGGTGATCTGCGCGCCGTCGCTTTCGATGATGACCCCGCAGCCCACGCCGCAGTAGGGGCAGGTGGAGCGGGTGTCGGTCATACCGCCGCGCGCCGCGTCTGCGGGCCGGCCACCGGGCGCGTGTGTTCGGTGGCGTGGGTGGCCAGTTCGTGCGCGTCCAGGTGCACCACGCCGTCCACCACCTGAACCGCGAAGCGCGGCGTGCAGCCCTCGTCGGGCGCCTGTGCGCAGCCGTCTTGCAGGCCGATGGTCCAGTTGTGCAGCGGGCAGGCCACGCGGTTGTCGAACACGATGCCCTGGCTCAGCGGTCCGCCCTTGTGCGGGCAGCGGTCGAGCAAGGCGAACACGTCGCCGTCGGCGTTGCGAAAGATCGCCACGTCCATGCCCGTCGGTCGGCGCACGGTGCGCGAGCCCAGCACGGGGATGTCGTCGACGCGGCAGATCGGCGTCCAGTTCGGGTTGATGGCGCTCATGCTGCGCTCCCCTCGTTGGCCAGCGCCACGGGCTGGATCGGAACGAACTGGCGCGTGTCCACCGCGGCCTTCTGGTGCTCGAACCAGGGGTCGGGTTCGCCATCGAGCGCGAACTGCAGTTGTGCCCACAGCGCCTTGCGGCCTTCGGCGTCGTCGACGATGCGCTTCTTCACGTAGTCCAGCCCCACGCGGCCCACGTAGTGCACGGTGCGCTCGAGGTACCAGCCTTCCAGGCGGTAGAGCTGCATGAAGGCGCCGGTGTACTCCAGCACCTCCTCGGCGGTCTTCAGTTTCACCAGGAACTCGGCCACCTCGGTCTTGATGCCGCCGTTGCCGGCGATGTACATCTCCCAGCCCGAATCGACGCCGATGATCCCGACGTCCTTGATGCCCGCTTCGGCGCAGTTGCGCGGGCAGCCACTCACCGCGAACTTCACCTTGTGCGGCGCGTACATGCGCCACATGGCGCGCTCGAGGTCCTTGCCCATCTGGGTGCTGTCCTGCGTGCCCATGCGGCACCACTCGCTGCCGACGCAGGTTTTCACCGTGCGCAGGGCCTTGGCATAGGCGTGGCCGCTGGGCATGGCGAGGTCGCGCCACACCGACTGCAGGTCTTCCTTCTTCACGCCCAGCAGGTCGATGCGCTGGCCGCCCGTGACCTTGACGGTGGGAATCTGGTACTTGTCCACCACGTCGGCGATGCGGCGCAGCTCGGCCGCGTTCGTCTCGCCGCCCCACATGCGCGGGATCACGCTGTAGGTGCCGTCTTTCTGGATGTTGGCGTGGCTGCGCTCGTTGATGAAGCGGCTCTGCGGATCGTCCTTCGCCTCTTTGGGCCAGGTGCTGATGAGGTAGTAGTTCACCGCGGGGCGGCAGGTGGCGCAGCCGTTGGGCGTGCGCCAGCCCATGCCTGCGAACACCGCGCCGGTGCTCAGGTACTTCTGCTCGCGGATCGCGTCGCGCACCGCCTGGTGGCCGTGGTCGGTGCAGCCGCAGATGGGCTTGAGCCGGGGGGTGGCCGAGTAGTCGCCGCCCGCGGTGAACATGAGGATCTGCTCCACCAGGCCGGTGCACGAGCCGCAGCTGGCGCTGGCCTTGGTGTGCTTGCGCACCTCATCCAGCGTGAACAGGCCCTTGTCCTTGATGGCCTTGCAGATGGCGCCCTTGTTCACGCCGTTGCAGCCGCAGACCTCTGCGTCGTCGGGCATGCTGGCGGCCTTGCTGTGGCCCTCATGCCCTGTATCGCCGATGTTCGATTCGCCGAACATCAGCTTGTCGCGGATATCGGCCACGCTGCGGCCTTCGCGCAGCAGCTTGAAGTACCAGCTGCCGTCCACCGTGTCGCCGTACAGGCAGGCGCCCACCAGCTTGTCGTCCTGGATGACGAGCTTCTTGTAGACGCCGCCCGCGGGATCGCTCATCACGATCTCTTCGGTGTTGTCGCCGCCCATGAAGTTGCCGGCCGAGAACAGGTCGATGCCGGTGACCTTGAGTTTGGTCGACGTGAGCGAGCCGCTGTAGCGGCCGATGCCGAACTCGGCCAGGTGCGTGGCCAGCACCTTGCCTTGCTCGAACAGCGGCGCCACCAGGCCATAGGCGATGCCGCGGTGCGCCGCACATTCGCCCACCGCGTAGATGCGCGGATCGGTCACGGTCTGCAAGGTGTCGCTCACCACGATGCCGCGGTTCACGTGCAGCTTCATGGCCTCGGCCAGCGCGGTGTTCGGGCGGATGCCCACGGCCATCACCACCAAGTCGGCGGGCACCTCGGTGCCGTCCTTGAAGCGCACCGCTTTCACGCGCCCGTCTTCCCCGCCGACGAGCTCCTGTGTCTGCGCGCCGATGAGGAAATTCATGCCGCGAGCCTGCAGCGACTGCTGCAGCAACTTGCCAGCCACGTCGTCGAGCTGGCGCTCCATGAGCCAGGGCGCCACATGCACCACGCTCACGCTCATGCCGCGCTTCATCAGGCCGTTGGCGGCCTCCAGGCCCAGCAGGCCGCCCCCGATGACGACCGCGTGTTTGTACTTCGCGGCCGCGTCGATCATGGCCTGCGTGTCGGCGATGTCGCGGTAGGCCAGCACGCCTGCCAAGTCCTTGCCCGGGATCGGCAGGATGAAGGGGTTGGAGCCGGTGGCCATGATGAGCCGGTCGTAGGGCGCGCTGATCGTCTCACCCAGCGCATTCGTGGCGTGCACCAGGCGCTTCGCACGGTCCACCGACGTGACCTGCCAGCCCGCGTGCAGCGTGATCGCGTTGTCGCGGTACCAGGCCCAGTCGTTGAGCACGATCTCGTCCAGCGTCTGCTCGCCCGCGAGCACCGGCGAGAGCAGGATGCGGTTGTAGTTGGGGTGTGGCTCGGCGCCGAAGACAGTGATGTCGTAGAGGTCGGGCGCGATCTTGAGCAGTTCCTCCAGCGTGCGCACCCCGGCCATGCCGTTGCCCACCATCACGAGTTTCAATTTCTGTCGCGGATTGACGCGCATGTCCATGGCGTTCTCCTCAGGCGGCTTTTTCCACGTGGCCTTGCCGCGTGTAGAGGAAATCGATCACCGCCTTGCGGCACTGCTGGTAGCGCGGGTCGTCGGCCAGGGCCACGCGATGGCGCGGGCGCGGCAGGTCCACGCGCAGCACCTCGCCGATGGTGGCGGCCGGGCCGTTGGTCATCATGACGATGCGGTCGGCCAGCAGCACGGCCTCGTCCACGTCGTGCGTCACCATCACCACGGTGGCCTGTGTGGTGGCCACGATCTCCAGCAGTTCGTCCTGCAGCCGGGCGCGGGTGAGCGCGTCGAGCGCGCCGAAAGGCTCATCCATCAGCAGCACCTTGGGCTCCATGCTCAGTGCACGTGCAATGCCCACGCGCTGCTTCATGCCGCCTGAGATCTCGCCGGGGCGCTTGCTGGCCGCGTGCGACAGGCCCACCAGCGCCAGCGCGGCATCGGTGCGGGCCTTGAGCTGAGCCCGTTTCTCGGTGGCGCCGAACACGCGCTCCACCGCCAGGTACACGTTCTCGAAGCAGGTGAGCCAGGGCAGCAGCGAATGGTTCTGGAACACCACCGCGCGCTCGGGGCCGGGGCCGTCGATCTCGCGGTCGGCGCACAGCAGCACGCCGCTGGTGGGCGTGGTGAGGCCGGCAATGAGGTTGAGCAGCGTGGACTTGCCGCAACCCGAGTGACCGATGAGGGCGACGAACTCGCCCTTGGCGACGGTGAGGTGAATGTCGCGCAGTGCGGGGAACAGGCCCTTTTGCGTCTTGAAGGTCTGCGCGACGCCCTGGATCTCGATGTACTTGCTGTCGTCGGCGCTCATGACTTGACGTCCTCGTAGGTGAAGGCGGTGGCCAGTTTGATGAGCGCGAACTCCAGCACCAGGCCCACGAGGCCGATGGTGAAGATCGCGATGATGATGTGGGCAACGTTGAGGTTGTTCCACTCGTCCCACACCCAGAAGCCGATGCCGACGCCGCCGGTGAGCATCTCGGCCGCCACGATGACGAGCCACGCGGTACCGACCGCCAGGCGCACGCCGGTGAGCATGTACGGCAGCACGGCCGGCAGCAGGATCCGGGTGACGATCTTCCATTCGCTCAGGTTGAGCACGCGCGCCACGTTCATGTAATCCTGCGGCACACGCTGCACGCCCACCGCGGTGTTGATGATCATGGGCCAGATGGAGCAGATGAAGATGGTCCAGATGGCGGCCGGGTTGGCGCCCTTGAACACCAGCAGGCCGATGGGCAGCCAGGCCAGCGGCGAGACCGGGCGCAGCAGGCTGATGAGCGGGTTGAACATGCGCGAGAGGAAGCTGAAGCGCCCGATGGCAAAGCCCACCGGAATGCCCACCAGCGCGGCCATGCCGAAGCCCATGCCCACGCGCTGCAGGGAGGACAGCACGTTCCAGCCGATACCCTGGTCGTTGGGGCCGTTGGAATAGAACGGGTCGCTGAACAGCTTGACCGCGGCCTCCCAGGTCACGGCGGGCGAGGGGATGCCGCTGTCGGCGGACTTGGCGATCATTCCCCACAACAGCACCAGCAGGCCGAGGCCCAGAGCGGGCGGGACAACCCGCAGCCAGAAGGCCTTCCAGTCGATGGGCATGCGGGTGTGGGCGTTGGCCTCCGGCGCGGCTGCGGGCAGGGGTTCGGGGGCGTGGGCCGCCACCGCGGGTTTGCGGGCGGGCGGGTTCACCGGATCGGGCACCGCGAGCGGTGAATGAAAAACAGCGCTGACCATGGCGTTCTCCTCAGACCTGGACCTTGAAGCCGTCGGCATACGCCTTGGGGTTCTTGCCGTCCCACACCACGCCGTCGATGAGCTTGCTGCTGCGCATCGTCTCCTTGGGCACATTGACCTTGGCGGCGGCGGCGCCTTGTTTGTAGAGGTCGATCTTGTTGATCTGCTGCGCCACGGCCAGGTAGTCGGGATGGTCTTTCAGCAGGCCCCAGCGCTTGTGCTGCGTGAGGAACCACATGCCGTCGGACAGGTAGGGGAAGTTCACCGCGCCGTCATTGAAGAACTTCATGTGGTTGGGGTCGTCCCAGGTCTTGCCCAGCCCGTTCTGGTAGCGGCCCAGGATGCGCTGGTTGATGGCGTCCACGCTGGTGTTCACATAGGCGCGGTCGGCCACGGTCTCGGCCATCTTCAGCTTGTTCTGCAGGCCAGCGTCGATCCACTTGCCGGCTTCCAGGATGGCGGCCACCACCGCGCGGCAGGTGTTGGGGTACTTCTGCGCGAACTCGCCCGTGGTGCCCAGTGCCTTTTCGGGGTGGTCCTTCCAGATGTCCTGCGTGGTGACGGCGGTGATGCCGATGTTGTCCATGATGGCGCGGTGGTTCCAGGGCTCGCCCACGCAGAAGCCGTCCATGTTGCCCACGCGCATGTTGGCCACCATCTGCGGTGGCGGCACGGTGATGATCTTGCTGTCCTTCAGGGGCTGGATGCCGGCCGACGCCAGCCAGTAGTACAGCCACATGGCGTGCGTGCCGGTGGGGAAGGTCTGGGCGAAGGTGTATTCGCGCTTTTCGGTGGCCATCAGCCTGGCCAGGCTGGCGGCGTCCACCGCGCCTTTGTCGGCGAGCTTTTTCGACAGCGTGATGGCCTGGCCGTTGTGGTTCAGGTTCATCAGGACCGCCATGTCCTTCTTCGGGCCGGCGGTGCCCAGATGCACGCCGTAGATCAGGCCCCATAGCACGTGCGCCATGTCCAGCTCGCCGTTGACGAGCTTGTCACGCACGCCTGGCCAGCTCGCTTCCTTGGTGGGAATGATCTTCACGCCGTACTTCTGGTCGATGCCCAGCACCGAGGCCATGACGACGCTCGCGCAGTCGGTCAGCGGTATGAAACCGATCTTCACTTCCTTCTTCTCGGGCGCGTCGGAGCCGGCGGCGAACACGGGCAGGTGGCCCAGGCTGGCGAAGAGGGCGGCGCTTGCGGCGCCTTGCTTGATCAGCTCGCGCCGGGTGGGTTGGGCGGCGGAAGGGCTCGTGGGCGTGTGCGCTGCGGTCATGGGTCCAGCTCCTGCGTTGAATGAAGATTCCACAGCCCCAAAACACAACGGCGCCCATTTCCGTTCCCGCGAGGCGCGGGTGGGAAATGGACGCCGTTGTCCGTGTCTGGGGAGACTTGCCGGAAACCGACCGCCGTTGGCCGCTCTCCGTCTGATGTGATCAATGCAGGGACCGTGCCAGCCCGCGCTGTGTTCGCAAGTGGTTGATTTGCTTGCCGCGCGCTGCGAGCCGGGCGCTTGCTTGGTGCGCGCGAACCCTTGTTGTGCACCGCAGCAGTGCACTCAGCGCGGCGGCAGCACCGCGGCCATCGAGAGCACCGCCTCGGCCACGTCCACCAGGCGCCGGTTCTGGTTCATGGCCATCTGGCGCAGCGCCTTGTGCGCATCGGCCTCGCTCAGGTGGCGGTGCGCCATCAACAAGCCCTTGGCGCGTTCGATGAGCCGGCGCTCGTTGAGGCTGGCGCGCACGGCCTCGAGTTCATCCCCCATCGCCTGCAGCCGGCGTGCCTGGTCGTTGACGAGTTCAAGCACCGAGCGCTCCAGGGGCAAGCCGAAGCCCTGGGTGGTGACCGGCGCGGGGTGCGGGTCGGCAGGAGCCAGGTAGAACGCCAGCGGATCGGGTGCCGGATGCGCGGCGAGCGCGCCGAATGTGGCGAGTTCGGCCTGGGCGTGTGCGATCTTTTCGCTGCACAGATCGCGCAGGTCGGCGGTGAGGCGGTCTTCCACGCCCTTCATGCCGTCGATGCGCGCGCTGCAGGTGTCGAACCAGGTCTGGCTGAGCTCGGGCCTGAGGGCGGCACCGTGCGCCGCGGTGCACAGCACGCGGCGCAGGCGCTCCAGTTCGGCCAGCGTGCCGCCGGCGTGCGGCGCGGTGAGCATGGCGCGGGTCTCGGGCGGCGCGAAGGCGCCGAACACCTCCAGGCAACGATCCTGCGATTCGATGAGGTGCAGCAGGCGTTGCTGCTCGGCCGCATCGGCCTGGCCGCGCGCGAACAGGGCCGCGCCCAGTGCGCGCTCCTGCCCCGCGAACTCCTTGCCCTGCATGAAATTGAACTGCGCCACCAGCCGGCGCGAGACCTCGGGGTCGGTGGCGCTGTCGGCGGCCTCGAACACCACGGCCAGCAGCGCGGCGATGAGGCGCACGTAGGCCTCGGTGGCGCGCGCGGTATTCCATTCACCGCCGCACAGGCGTTCGCGCAGGGGCTCCAGGCCGTCCAGCCCTTGAAGCACATAGGCGATTCGGCTGAACAGGCGCGCGCCGTGGCCAGCCTGTGCGGCGCTGGCGTCCAGCCGCTCGAACTGCGCGCGCCATTCGGCCTCGACCTGCCGCGAGGCACCCAGCTGGGCACCCCGCGCCTCGTTGAAGCGCGTGCCCTGCGACGCCAGCACCATGTTGGTCAGCCCGCGCTCGCGCTGCAGGCTGTGCACCAGCCGCGCGGTCACGTCCACCAGCGTGGCGGTGAACGCCAGTCGCTGCAGGCCATCGATCTCGCAGCGCTTGGCGGCCAGCAGAAAGTCCAGGCCCGTTTTCATTCCTCGTCCACCCCATGCCTCATCACCCCCTCACGTGAGCAACAAGCGTGCCGCGCTTAAACTCCCGCCCCTCATGCGAATCCTGGGTATCGAATCCTCCTGCGACGAAACCGGCGTGGCCCTGGTGGATGCCAGTGGCCACGGCGTGCCGCGTCTGCTGGGTCACGCGCTGCACAGCCAGATCGACATGCACCAGGCCTATGGCGGTGTGGTGCCCGAGCTGGCCAGCCGCGACCACATCCGCCGCGTGCTGCCGCTCACCGACGCGGTGCTGGCGCAGGCCGGCCTGGGGCTGGACGCGATCGATGCAGTGGCCTGCACGCGTGGCCCCGGTCTGGCCGGGGCGTTGTTGGTGGGCACCGGCGTGGCGCACGCGCTCGGCGTGGCGCTGGGCAAGCCGGTGATCGGCGTGCATCACCTCGAAGGGCACTTGTTGTCGCCCTTCCTGAGTGCGGACCCGCCCGAGTTCCCGTTCGTGGCCTTGCTCGTGTCGGGTGGCCACACGCAGCTGATGCGGGTGGACGGGGTGGGGCGCTACGAACTCCTGGGTGAGACCATCGATGACGCGGCCGGCGAAGCCTTCGACAAGTCCGCCAAGCTGCTGGGCCTGGGCTACCCGGGCGGGCCGGCACTGGCTCGGCTGGCGGAGCAGGGCAGCGACATCGCCTACAAGTTTCCGCGCCCGCTGTTGCACAGCGGTGATCTCGATTTCTCTTTTGCCGGCCTCAAGACGGCGGTGCTCACGCAGGTGAAGCGTCTCGCACATGCGGCGCCCGAGGGCCCGGCCACCACCCACCTGGCCGACCCACTGACACCGCAGGAAAAAGCCGACGTGGCCGCCAGCGTGCAGGCCGCCATCGTGGACGTGCTGGTGAAGAAGTCGCTCGCCGCGATCGAAAGCACCGGCCTGCGCCGGCTTGTGGTGGCAGGCGGCGTGGGCGCGAACGCACGCTTGCGTGCCCAATTGAACGCGCAAGCCACGCGGCGCGGCTTGCGCGTGCACTACCCCGAGCTGGCCCTGTGCACCGACAACGGCGCCATGATCGCCCTGGCCGCCGGGCTGCGCGCCCAGGCCGGTTTGCTCGGGCAAACCGGGCCGGCGGGCCGTTTCGACGTCGCGCCGCGGTGGCCGCTGGCCAACCTGTCGCCGGCGGTGTGACACCGCATTGCATGCCGATCAGAGGTCGAAAGCTCGCAATAATTATGAATTAAAGTCTCGATCTGTCGCGCATGCGACAAATCGACAGGGCGCCCCATCGTGCGCCCGAGGTTTCACCACGGAGTTGTCCATGTTTCCCGTTTCCCGTCGCCGCGGCCTGGCCGCGCTGGGCGCCGCCCTGCTGTCCGTTTCCGCCGTGCCGCTGGCATTGGCCCAGTCTGCCCCGTCGGCGCCGCGTGGCGAGCCGATCCGCATCGCCATGATCGAAGGGCTTTCGGGCCCGTTTGCCAACACCGGCGAGGCGGTGTACCGAAACCTGTTGTGGGCGGCCGAGCGCGTGAACGCGCGGGGCGGCGTCAAGCTGCCCGGTGGCGCGCGTCCGCTGCAGATTGAACGCTTCGACAGCAAAGGGCAGACCGAGGAGGCGCTGTCCTCGCTGCGACTGGCGGTCGATCGGGGCATTGCGATCGTGGCCCAGGGCAACTCGTCGGCCGCGGCCAGTGCGCTGATCGAGGCGATCAACAAGCACAACGAGCGCGAGCCACAGCGCCGCCAGCTCTTCCTCAACTACTCCGCGGTGGACCCGTCGCTCACCAACGAGAAATGCAGCTTCTGGCATTTCCGCTTCGATGCCCACGCCGACATGCGCATGAGCGCGCTCATGGGCGTGCTTCGCGAAGACAAGGACTTGAAACGCATCTACCTGATCGGCCAGGACTACAGCTTCGGCCAGGGTGTGCTGCGCGAGGCGCGGCGTCAGCTGGGCGCGCAGCGGCCCGACGTGCAGATCGTGGGTGACGAGCTGCACCCGATTGGCCGCGTGAAGGACTTCCTCCCGTACGCCACCAAGATCAAAACCAGCGGCGCGCAGGCCGTGCTCACCGGCAACTGGGGCAACGACCTTACGTTGCTGGTGAAGGCTGCCCGCGATGTCGGCTTCGAGGGCCGCTTCTACACCTTCTACGGCAACGCGCTGGGCGCACCCGCGGCCATCGGCGAGGCCGGCGTGGGCAAGGTGGTCGCCGTGGCCGACTGGTTCCCGAACGTACCCAACGCCGACAGCGAGACCTTCTATCGCAGCTTTCGCGAGCGCTTTCCCAAACCCGAAGACGATTACGTGCACATGCGCATGCAGCTCATGATCGAAGCGCTGGCGCAGGCCATCGAGCGCGCGGGCAAGGTGGAGGCGGGCGCGATTGCTGCCGCGCTGGCGCAGGCCGACGTGTCGCTGGCCGGTCAGCGCGGGCGCATGCGCGAGGGCGATCACCAGTTCCAGCAGAACCTGGCCGTGGCCGTGATGGAGCGCCAGGGCGCGCCTGGCGTGAAGTTCGATGTCGAAGGCTCGGGCTACGGTTTCCGGGTGATCCGCAACCTCGCGCCGCAGCAGGCCGAGATGCCGCACACCTGTACGATGGGCCGTCCCTGACAACGACGGAGAGCGGTAATGCGTGAGGTGGTGGCGGGCCTGCAGGGCTCGCGGATTCGGGAGGTGGCCAATGAGGGCATCGGCCGCGAGGGCGTGCTGGCGTTCTGGTTCGGCGAGAGCGACGAGGTGACGCCCGAGCCGATCCGCGCCGCAGCGATCGCTTCGCTGCAAGCGGGCGAGACGTTCTATGCCCACAACCTGGGCCTGCCCGAGCTGCGTCAGGCCATCGCCGGCTACACCGAGCGCCTGCACCCCGGCCGCGGGGCGACGCACTGGTTTGAGCGCATCGCCGTCACATCGGGCGGCGTCAACGGCCTCATGCTGGCCGCCCAGACGCTCGTGAACGCGGGCGACGAGGTGGTGGTGCTCACGCCTGCCTGGCCCAACCTGGTGGCGCAGCCGCAGATCATGGGGGCGCGTGTGCGCACGGTGTCGCTGGTGCCGCGCGCCGGCGCCTGGACGCTCGACCTCGGCGCCCTGCGTGCTGCCATCACACCGGCCACGCGTGTGCTGATCGTCAACGCGCCGGCCAACCCGACCGGCTTCACGCTCACCGCGGTCGAGCAGCGCGCCATCCTGGCGCACTGCCGCGCCACGGGTACCTGGATCGTCGCCGACGAGGTCTACGAGCGGCTTTACTTCGAAGCCGATACCGCGAATGGTGCGGCGCCGAGCTTCCTGGACGTGGCTGAGCCCGAGGACCGCCTGATCGTGGCCCACAGCTTCTCCAAGAGCTTTCTGATGACTGGCTGGCGCCTGGGGTGGCTGGTGCTGCCGCGGGCCCTCACCGAGCCGGTGGGCAAGCTGATCGAGTTCAACACCTCGTGCGCGCCGGTGTTCGTGCAACGCGGCGCGGTGGCCGCCATCGCCCATGGCGATTCGGTCACGCCCGCCCTGGTGGCCCACCTGCGCCAATGCCGCGACTCCCTGGTGCCGCTGCTGCAGGCACTGCCGGGTGTGGCGCTGGCCACGCCGCGCGCCGGCATGTATGCCTTTTTCCAATTGCCGGGGCAGGCTGACTGCCTGAACGTTGCAAAACGACTGGTGCGCGAAGCCGGCCTCGGGTTGGCGCCGGGCAGCGCTTTCGGGGCCGAGGCCAGCGGCTGGCTGCGCTGGTGTTTTGCCAGCCGCGACACCGCACGCCTGGTCGAGGGCGTGGCGCGCCTGAAGGGCTGGCTGGCGACGGCCCGTTGAGCGGCAGCCCCCCGCCAGGCCGATTCGGCTAGAATGCCGGGTTGCCGTTGCGCTCGCAGTGGCAGTTCACGCCCGTCGCGGCAGGTCGAACCAACGGTTGGCAGTCGCTGCAGCGGGACGCAAGTTCACAGGAAACCGAAATGATTGCTCAACAAGCCAAGGCGGACGTCATTGCCGCCAATGCCCGTGCCGCCCACGACACCGGCAGCCCCGAAGTCCAGGTCGCGCTGCTGACCGCCCGGATCAACGAACTCACCCCGCACTTCAAGACGCACGCCAAGGACCACCACGGCCGTCGCGGTCTGCTGCGCATGGTGAGCCGCCGCCGCAAGCTGCTCGACTACCTCAAGGCCAAGGACGCCGACCGCTACCTGGCCCTGATCCAGAAACTGGGCCTGCGCAAGTAATTTGAGCCGGGTGTGCCCACGCAACAAGCCTGAGTTGGTTCGCTGGCTCGGGCTTTTTGCGTTCTGCGCACCGGTTCGCTGAAGTCCGGAGTTCACACACCGAGCGAAGCTGTGTCATTCCAAAGCGGTTGCGCGCTGCGCAGCGGCTCTGGAATGGCATCGTGTTCTGGGTGCGTTCTCCGGGAAGGTGCAGACCACTGCACGCCATGCCGCCCGAAGAAGCGGGCGGCGAACAGGAGATGAACCCATGAGCATGTTCAACAAAGTCACCAAGACCTTCCAGTGGGGCCAGCACACGGTCACCATGGAAACCGGCGAAATCGCGCGCCAGTCCACCGGCGCCGTTCTGCTCGACATGGAGGGCACCGTGGTGCTGGCCACCGTCGTCGCGCGCAAGGAAGCCAAGGCCGGCCAGGATTTCTTCCCGCTGACCGTGGACTACATCGAGAAGACCTACGCCGCCGGCAAGATCCCCGGCAGCTTCTTCAAGCGCGAAGGCCGCCCGAGCGAGCTGGAGACGCTGACCAGCCGCCTGATCGACCGCCCGATCCGCCCCCTGTTTCCCGAGGGCTTCTTCAACGAAGTGCAGGTGGTCATCCACACGCTGTCGCTGAACCCCGAGGTGGATGCCGACATCGCCGCGATGATCGCGACCTCGGCCGCGCTGTCGGTCTCCGGCATCCCCTTCAACGGCCCGATCGGTGCCGCGCGCGTGGGCTACATCAACGGCCAGTACGTGCTCAACCCGGGCCAGACCGAGCGCCAGAACTCGCAGATGGATCTGGTGGTCGCCGGCACGCAGGCCGCGGTGCTGATGGTCGAATCCGAGGCCGAGCAGCTGTCCGAAGAGATCATGCTGGGCGCCGTGGTGTTCGGCCACGAGCAGGGCAACATCGCGATCAACGCCATCAACGACCTGGTGCGCGAAGCCGGCAAGCCCGAGTGGACCTGGGAAGCCCCCGCGCGCGACGAACCGCTGATCGCCAAGGTGGCCGAACTCGGCGAAGACAAGCTGCGCGCTGCCTACCAGATCCGCAACAAGCAGGCACGCACCCAGGCCTGCCGTGAGGCCTACGCCGCCGTGATGGACGGCCTCAAGGCCGCCGGCGTCGAGTTCGACAGCGTCAAGGTCGAAGGCCTGCTGTTCGATATCGAAGCGCGCATCGTGCGCGGCCAGATCCTGGCTGGCGAGCCGCGCATCGACGGCCGCGACACGCGCACCGTGCGCAACATCGAGATCCGCAACGGCGTGCTGCCGCGCACCCACGGCTCGGCGCTGTTCACGCGCGGTGAAACCCAGGCGCTGGTGATTGCCACGCTGGGCACCGACCGCGACGCGCAGAAGATCGACGCGCTGGCCGGCGAGTTTGAAGACCGCTTCATGCTCCACTACAACATGCCGCCCTTCGCCACCGGCGAAACCGGCCGCGTGGGCAGCCCCAAGCGCCGCGAGATCGGCCACGGCCGCCTGGCCAAGCGCGCCCTGGTGGCCTGCCTGCCGAGCAAGGAAGAGTTCCCCTACACCATCCGTGTGGTGTCCGAGATCACCGAGTCCAACGGTTCGTCGTCGATGGCCTCCGTCTGCGGCGGCTGCCTGGCACTGATGGACGCCGGCGTGCCGATGAAGGCGCACGTCGCCGGCATCGCCATGGGCCTCATCAAGGATGGCAACCGCTTTGCCGTGCTGACCGACATCCTGGGTGACGAAGATCATCTGGGCGACATGGACTTCAAGGTCGCCGGCACCACCAACGGCATCACCGCCCTGCAGATGGACATCAAGATCCAGGGCATCACCAAGGAAATCATGCAGGTCGCGCTGGCCCAAGCCAAAGAGGCGCGCATGCACATCCTGGGCAAGATGCAGGAAGCCATGGGCGAGGCCAAGACCGAGATCTCCAGTTTTGCGCCCAAGCTGTACACGATGAAGATCAACCCGGAGAAGATCCGCGACGTGATCGGCAAGGGCGGCGCCGTGATCCGTGCGCTGACCGAAGAAACCGGCACCCAGATCAACATCGACGAAGACGGCACCATCACCATCGCCTCCACCGATTCGGCCAAGGCCGACGAGGCAAAACGCCGCATCGAACAGATCACGGCCGAGGTGGAAGTGGGCAAGGTCTACGAAGGCCCGATCACCAAGATCCTCGACTTCGGTGCCCTGGTGAACCTGCTGCCCGGCAAGGACGGCCTGCTGCACATCAGCCAGATCGCGCACGAGCGCGTCGAGAAGGTCACCGACTACCTGTCGGAAGGCCAGATCGTGAAGGTCAAGGTGCTCGAGACCGACGAGAAGGGTCGCGTCAAGCTGTCGATGAAGGCGCTGCTCGAGCGCAACGGCGGTGGTGATCGTGGTGATCGCGCGTCCGCCGAGGCCGCTGCCCAGCAGCAGCAACAGCAGCAGCAGTAAGGTACGCGCCGACATGCCGAGCATGCAGGTTGTCGAGATCGGCGCCTACGGTGGCCCCGAGGTGTTGCGCCTGGCCGAGCGCGAACGCCCGGTGGCGAGTACAGGTGAGGTGCTGATCCGTGTCAGCGCGTCGGGCGTGAACCGCCCCGACGTGCTGCAGCGCACCGGCAACTACCCGGTGCCGCCCGGCGCGTCCGACATCCCTGGCCTCGAAGTGGCCGGTGTCATCGAATCCGGTGACGTGGCGGCCATGGCCGAGGCCGGGCTGAAGGTCGGTGATCGCGTCTGTGCGTTGGTGGCCGGTGGCGGCTACGCGCAATGGTGCGTGGCCCCCGTCGGCCAGTGCCTGCCGGTGCCGGCGGGTCTGGACGACGTGGCCGCAGCCTCGCTGCCCGAGACCTTCTTCACCGTGTGGAGCAACGTGTTCGACCGCGGTCGCCTGCAGCCCGGTGAGACCCTGCTCGTGCAGGGTGGCACCAGCGGCATCGGCGTCACCGTCATCCAGATGGCCAAGGCCATGGGCGCGGTGGTGATTGCGACCGCCGGCAGCGACGAGAAGTGCGCGGCCTGCAAGGCGCTGGGCGCTGACCACGCGATCAACTACCGCACGCAGGATTTCGTTGCCGCCGTGGCCGACATCACCGGCGGCCGTGGCGTGGACGTGATCCTCGACATGGTCGCAGGCAGCTACGTGGCACGCGAAATCGACTGTCTGGCCGAGGACGGCCGGCTGGTCATCATTGCGGTGCAGGGCGGCGTGAAGGCCGAGTTCAACGCCGGTCTGGTGCTGCGTCGTCGCCTCACCATCACCGGCTCCACGTTGCGCCCGCGCCCTGTGGCCTTCAAAGCCGCCATTGCGCGCTCGCTGCGTGAACGCGTGTGGCCGCTGTTGGCGGCGGGCACCATCAAGCCGGTGATCCACCAGGTGTTCGAGCCCGCGCAAGCGGCCGACGCCCACGCGCTCATGGAATCGAATCGCCACATCGGCAAGCTGATGCTGCGTTGGTCATGACGATGAAAAAACTCATTGCCGGCAACTGGAAGATGAATGGCGGCCTGGCCGCCAATGAGGCGTTGCTGCGCGCGCTGCTGGCACAGATCGGTTCGCCCGCCGCCGAGGTGGCGGTGTGCGCGCCGACCCCCTATCTGGCGCAGATGCAGTCCTTGCTTCACGGCACCGCCATCGCCTGGGGCGCGCAGGACGTTTCGCCGCACGAGCAGGGCGCCTACACCGGTGAGGTGTCGGTGGCCATGCTGCGCGACTTCGGTTGCCGCTTTGCCATCGTCGGCCACTCCGAGCGCCGCCAGTACCACGGCGAGACCGATGCGCTGGTGGCCGCCAAGGCCCAGCGTGCGCTTGCGGGCGGCGTCACCCCCATCGTCTGCGTGGGCGAAACACTGGCCGAGCGTGAAGCCGGCCAGACCGAGGCCGTGGTCAAACGTCAGCTCGCCGCGGTGATCCACACCGTGGCGCACTGCACGAGCGAGATCGTGGTGGCTTACGAGCCCGTGTGGGCCATCGGTACCGGCAAGACCGCCACGCCAGAGCAGGCCCAGCAGGTGCATGCGGTGTTGCGGGCGCAGATCGCTGCGGCAACCGCCCACCCCGAACGCGTGCGCATTCTCTATGGCGGCAGCATGAACGCGGCCAACGCCGCCAGCTTGCTGGCGCAGCCCGATATTGACGGCGGCCTCATCGGCGGTGCGTCGCTCAAGGCGCCCGATTTCCTGCAGATCGTCGCTGCCGCCCACTGATTCAGAACCTTCAGCAACGGCGCGCGCCGTTCGCACGAAACCCGGAGAAATCGATGAACTTCCTGTTGACCCTCCTGCTTGTGGTGCAGATCCTCGCTGCCCTGGGCATGATCGGCCTCATCCTGATGCAGCACGGCAAGGGCGCTGACGCTGGCGCGGCCTTCGGCGGCGGCGGTGCGGGCTCGGCCAGCCTGTTCGGCGCTTCGGGCGGTGCGAACTTCCTCTCGCGAACCACGGCCGTGCTCGCCGCGGTGTTTCTCGCCTGCACGCTGGGTCTGGCCTACTTCGGCAACCTGCGTGAGGCGCCGAGTTCGGGCAGCGTGCTTGAGTCCGTGCCGGCCACGCCTGCGCAGCAGATCCCTGGCGGCGTTCCCGTGCCGGCACCTGCGCCGGGCGCCGCGCCCGCTCAGGGTGCGCCCGCGCAAGGCGCGCCGGCACAGGCTCCCGCGGGTGCCGGTCAGATCCCCTCGCAGTGAATGTGAGCATCCTTGCCGCGTGCTGACGCATGCGGCGCGGGTGCCTTAAAAAAGGGTCCCGTCCACCCCGAAAGAGGGGTGCATTTCAGGGTAAACTCCCTGGGTTGTCGCGATTGCTCACTCAAGCCTCGTGAGCATGGCAACGCAGACCCAAGCCGACGTGGTGAAATTGGTAGACACGCTATCTTGAGGGGGTAGTGGCGAAAGCTGTGCGAGTTCGAGTCTCGCCGTCGGCACCAGATCGTTGAAGGCCCGGCCCGCAGGCCCGGCTTATGGAACCGACCCACGATGAGCCTAGACCAGTACCTCCCCGTGCTTCTGTTCATCCTTGTGGGTATCGCGGTAGGCGTCATCCCCCAGGTGCTTGGCTACATCCTTGGCCCCAACCTGCCGGACGCCGAGAAGAACTCCCCCTACGAGTGCGGCTTCGAAGCCTTCGAAGACGCGCGCATGAAGTTCGATGTGCGCTACTACCTGGTGGCCATCCTCTTCATCCTGTTCGATCTCGAGATCGCTTTTCTCATCCCCTGGGCGGTGGCCTTCAATGACATCGGTGTCACAGGTTTCGTGGCCGGTGTGGTTTTCCTCGCCATCCTCACCGTGGGCTTTGCCTACGAGTGGAAAAAGGGCGCCCTCGACTGGGAATGAATCTGCGCCCGCCGCGCGGGCGCGACGGAGTAGCGCATGATTGAAGGTGTCTTCAAGGAAGGTTTCGTCACCACCAGCTATGACGCGGTGGTGAACTGGGCCAAGACCGGATCGCTCTGGCCGATGACGTTCGGCCTGGCCTGCTGTGCTGTCGAGATGATGCATGCCGCGGCTGCACGCTACGACATCGGCCGCTTTGGCTCCGAGGTGTTTCGCGCCAGCCCGCGCCAGTCCGACCTCATGATCGTGGCCGGCACGCTGTGCAACAAGATGGCGCCGGCACTGCGCAAGGTCTACGACCAGATGGCCGAGCCGCGCTGGGTGCTCTCGATGGGCTCCTGCGCCAATGGCGGCGGCTACTACCACTACAGCTATTCGGTCGTGCGCGGCTGCGACCGCATCGTGCCGGTGGATGTGTACGTGCCCGGCTGCCCGCCCACCGCCGAGGCCCTGCTGTACGGAATCATCCAGTTGCAGCAGAAGATCCGCCGCACCCAGACGATCGCGCGCGCCTGAGAAGCACCATGACCGAACACGCCGCCTCTTCTCACGCCATCGCGCCCGAACAACTGCGCCAGCGCCTGGCCGATCTGCTGGGCGAGCGCGCCCGCTCGGTCGAGCTTTCGCGCGGTGAGGTCACCGTCACCGTGGGCGCCAACGATTACCTGGGTGTGATGCAGACCCTGCATGACGCGCCCGAAGCGCGTTTCGAGCAATTGCTCGACCTGTGCGGTGTGGACTACCACGAGTATGGCGACGGTCGCTGGGAAGGTGCGCGCTTTGCGGCCGTGTCGCACCTGCTGTCGGTGAGCCTGAACCAGCGCGTGCGGGTGCGTGTGTTCTGCACCGATGACGACTTTCCCGTGCTGCCTTCTGTCACGGCGCTGTGGAACAGTGCCAACTGGTACGAGCGCGAGGCCTTCGACCTGTACGGCATCGTCTTCGAAGGTCACGACGACCTGCGGCGCATCCTCACCGACTACGGCTTCATCGGCCACCCGTTCCGCAAGGATTTCCCGCTCTCCGGCCACGTCGAGATGCGCTACGACGCACAGCGTCAGCGGGTGGTCTACGAGCCCGTGACGATCGAGCCGCGCGAGATCACGCCGCGCGTGATCCGCGAAGACAACTACGGCGGCCTGCACTGAACCCGCGGGACGAACCGACATGGCAGAGATCAAGAACTACACCCTGAACTTCGGCCCGCAGCACCCGGCAGCCCACGGCGTGCTGCGCCTGGTGCTCGAGCTCGACGGCGAGGTCGTGCAGCGCGCCGACCCGCACATCGGCCTGCTGCATCGCGCAACCGAAAAACTCGCCGAGCACAAGACCTACATCCAGTCGCTGCCTTACATGGACCGTCTTGACTACGTGTCCATGATGTGCAACGAGCACGCCTACTGCCTGGCCATCGAAAAGCTGCTGGGCATCGAGGTGCCGATCCGTGCGCAATACATCCGCGTGATGTTCAGCGAGATCACGCGCCTGCTCAACCACCTCATGTGGCTGGGTTCGCATGGCAACGACTGTGGCAGCTCCACCATCCTCATCTACGCCTTTCGCGAGCGCGAGGACCTGTTCGACATGTACGAGGCGGTGTCGGGTGCGCGCATGCACGCGGCTTACTTCCGCCCCGGCGGCGTCTACCGCGATCTGCCCGACACCATGCCGCAGTACCAGGCGAGCAAGGTGCGCAACCAGCGCGCGATCGACGAGATGAACCAGAACCGCCAGGGTTCGCTGCTCGACTTCATCGACGATTTCACGAAGCGCTTCCCGACCTACCTCGGCGAGTACCACACGCTGCTCACCGACAACCGCATCTGGAAGCAGCGCACCGTGGGCATCGGTGTGGTGACGCCCGAGCGTGCCCTCAACCTCGGCATGACCGGCCCCATGCTGCGCGGCTCCGGTATCGCCTGGGACTTGCGCAAGAAGCAGCCGTACGACGTGTACGACCGCATGCAATTCGACATTCCGGTGGGCAAGACCGGCGACACCTACGACCGCTACCTCGTGCGCATGGAGGAGATGAAGCAGTCCAATCGCATCATCAAGCAGTGCGTGGACTGGCTGCGCGTCAACCCCGGGCCGGTGATCACCGACAACCACAAGGTCGCGCCGCCCGCCCGCGAGGCGATGAAGACCAACATGGAAGAGCTGATCCACCACTTCAAGCTCTTCACCGAAGGCTTCCACGTGCCCGAGGGCGAGGCCTACGCTGCGGTCGAACACCCCAAGGGCGAGTTCGGCATCTACCTCGTGAGCGACGGCGCCAACAAGCCTTACCGCCTGAAGATCCGCGCTCCCGGCTTCGCACACCTGGCCGCGCTCGACGAGATGGCGCGCGGCCACATGCTGGCCGATGCGGTCGCCATCATCGGCACCATGGATATCGTCTTCGGGGAGATCGACCGATGAACGCCCCTGCGCCCACCGCCATGCAGTTCTCCGCCGCCACCATCGCGCGCTTCGACCGCGAGGTCGCCAAGTACCCGCCCGAGCAGCGCATCTCGGCCGTCATGGCCTGCCTGGCCATCATCCAGCAGGAGCAGGGCTGGGTGAGCACCGAAGCCGAGACCGCGCTGGCGGCCTACATCGGCGTCGAGCCGATCGCGGTGCATGAGGTCACGACCTTCTACAACATGTACAACCAGCGGCCGGTGGGCAAATACAAGCTCAACGTCTGCACCAACCTGCCGTGCCAGCTGCGCGATGGCCAGAAGGCACTGCACCACCTCGAGAAGAAGCTCGGCATCGAGATGGGCGAAACCACGCCCGACGGCCTGTTCACGCTGCAGCAGAGCGAGTGCCTGGGCGCCTGCGCCGACGCGCCGGTGATGCTGGTGAACGACCGCCACATGTGCAGCTTCATGAGCCACGACAAGCTCGACCAGCTGGTCGACGGCCTGCGCGCCACGGAGGGCAAAGCCTGATGAACGCCGAACAGATCATTGGCCAGTTCGCCGCCACCGGCGTGCAGACCTGCTTCCACGGCCGCCACATCAACCCGCAGATCTACGCCGACCTGAACGGGCGCAACTGGTCGCTCAAGGATTACGAGGCACGCGGCGGCTACCAGGCGCTGCGCAAGATCCTCGGCAAGGACGGCGGTGAAGGTCTGACGCAAGACCAGGTGATCGCCACCGTCAAGGAATCGGCCCTGCGCGGCCGCGGCGGTGCTGGCTTCCCCAGTGGCCTGAAGTGGAGCTTCATGCCGCGCCAGTTCCCGGGCCAGAAGTACCTGGTGTGCAACTCCGACGAGGGCGAGCCGGGCACCTGCAAGGACCGCGACATCCTCATGTACAACCCGCACATCGTCATCGAAGGCATGGCGATCGCGGCGTATGCCATGGGCATCAGCGTGGGCTACAACTACATCCACGGCGAGATCTTCGAGGTGTACGAACGCTTCGAGGCCGCGCTGGAAGAGGCGAGGGCGGCCGGCCTGCTGGGCGACAACATCCTGGGCTCGGGCTTCAGCTTTCAGCTGCACGCGTTTCACGGCTTTGGTGCCTACATCTGCGGCGAGGAAACCGCGCTGCTCGAATCGCTCGAGGGCAAGAAGGGCCAGCCGCGCTTCAAGCCGCCGTTCCCCGCGAGCTTCGGCCTGTACGGCAAGCCCACCACCATCAACAACACCGAAACCTTCGCGGCGGTGCCCTGGATCATCCGCAACGGTGGCCAGGCGTATCTGGAGATCGGCAAGCCCAACAACGGCGGCACCAAGATCTTCTCCGTCAGCGGGGACGTCGAATTGCCGGGCAACTACGAGGTGCCGCTCGGCACGCCGTTCAGCAAGCTGCTCGAACTCGCCGGTGGTGTGCGCAAGGGCCGCCAGCTCAAGGCCGTGATCCCTGGTGGATCGTCGGCCCCGGTGCTGCCCGCGCACATCATGATGGAGTGCACGATGGACTACGACTCCATCGCCAAGGCCGGCTCCATGCTCGGCTCGGGCGCCGTCATCGTGATGGACGACTCGCGCGACATGGTCGAGTCGCTCAAGCGCCTGTCCTACTTCTACATGCACGAAAGCTGCGGCCAGTGCACGCCCTGCCGCGAGGGCACGGGCTGGCTCTGGCGCCTGGTCGACCGCATCGACCGTGGCCTCGGCAAACCCGAGGACATGCAACTGCTCGACAACGTGGCCGAGAACATCATGGGCCGCACCATCTGCGCGCTGGGCGATGCTGCTGCGATGCCGGTGCGCGCCATGATCAAGCACTTCCGCCACGAGTTCGAAGCCCGCATCGCCGCCGCGCAAACCAAAGCGGCCGCGGCCTGAGCACGAGGAACACGGACATCCCCATGGTTGAAATCGAACTCGACGGCCAGAAGGTCGAAGTACCCCCGGGCAGCATGGTCATGCATGCGGCCGAGAAGGCGGGTACCTACATTCCGCACTTCTGCTATCACAAGAAGCTCTCGATCGCGGCCAACTGCCGCATGTGCCTGGTCGAGGTGGAGAAGGCGCCCAAGCCCATGCCCGCCTGCGCCACGCCGGTCACGCAGGGCATGATCGTGCGCACCCAGAGCGAGAAGGCCGTCAAGGCGCAGAAGTCGGTGATGGAGTTCCTGCTCATCAACCATCCGCTCGACTGCCCCATTTGCGACCAGGGCGGTGAATGCCAGTTGCAGGACCTCGCCGTGGGCTACGGCGGCTCCGGCTCGCGCTACCAGGAAGAAAAGCGTGTTGTCTTCCACAAGAACGTGGGTCCGCTGATCTCCATGGAGGAGATGAGCCGCTGCATCCACTGCACGCGCTGCGTGCGCTTTGGACAGGAGATCGCCGGCGTGATGGAGCTCGGCATGAGCCATCGCGGCGAACACGCCGAGATCGAGACCTTCGTGGGCAACTCGGTGGATTCCGAGCTCTCGGGCAACATGATCGACATCTGCCCCGTGGGCGCGCTCACGAGCAAGCCGTTCCGCTACAGCGCCCGTACCTGGGAACTCTCGCGCCGCAAGAGCGTGAGCCCGCACGATTCCACCGGCGCCAACCTCGTGGTGCAGGTGAAGAACCACCAGGTCATGCGCGTGGTGCCGCTGGAGAACGAAGCCGTCAACGAGTGCTGGATCGCCGACCGCGACCGCTTCTCGTACGAAGCGCTCAACGGCCCTGACCGCCTCACCCAGCCCATGCTCAAGCAGGGCGGCGAGTGGAAAACCGTCGACTGGCAGACCGCACTGGAATACGTGGCCCACGGCCTCAAGCAGATTCACGCCGAGCATGGTGCTCGTGCGGTCGGCCTGCTGGCCAGCCCGCACAGCACGGTGGAAGAACTCGCCCTGGCCGGCGCTCTGGTGCGCGGCCTGGGCAGCGACAACATCGACAGCCGCCTGCGCGCGGCCGATTTCAGCAACGCCGCGAGCGCAGGCCGCGCCCGCTGGCTGGGTTTGCCGATTGCCGAACTCTCCACGCTGCAGCGCGTGCTGGTGGTGGGCTCCAACCTGCGGAAGGACCATCCGCTGTTCGCCCAGCGCATTCGTCAGGCCGTGCGTCACGGCGCACAACTGAGCGCGCTGGTCGCGAGCGATTCCGATTGGGCGATGAGGCTCAAGCACACCCTGCTGGCCGACAGCCGCCAGTGGGTCGCTGCGCTGGCGGGCATCGCCGCGGCGGTGGCGGCCGAGAAGGGCGTCAGCGCCCCGGTCGCGGCCGAGGTCAACGACACCCACCGCGCCATCGCTGCTTCGCTGCTGGGCGGCGAGCGCAAGGCCGTGTTGCTGGGCAACGCCGCGGCCCACCACGAAAAGGCCGCCAGCCTGCTGGCATTGGCCAACTTCATCGCCGAGCACACCGGCGCGCGTGTCGGCTACCTCACCGAAGCCGCCAACACCGTGGGCGCACAACTCGTGGGCGCCGTGCCGGCGCAAGACGGCTTGAACGCAGCGCAGATGCTCGGTGGCGCGCTCAAGGCCGCGTTGTTGCTCAACGTGGAAGCGCAGGACACGGCGGTTGGCCTGGCCGGCCTGCAAAACGCGGGCATGGTGGTCACGCTCAGCGCCTTCAAGACCAACCTGGACGTGAGCGACGTGTTGCTGCCGATCGCCCCGTTCAGCGAAACCTCGGGCAGCTTCGTCAACGCCGAAGGGCGCCTGCAGAGTTTCCATGCCGTGGTGCGACCGCTGGGCGAAACCCGCCCGGGCTGGAAGGTGTTGCGCGTGCTCGGCAACCTGATGGGTCTGAGCGGATTCGACGCCGACTCCTCGCAGGCCGTGCTGGCCCGCGCGCTGCCAGGTATCGAAGCCGGTACCGTGGTGCCCGCCGATCGCCTGGACAACACCAGCGCCGCTGCCATCGACCTCACGCCTGCCCAGGGCCTGCCCGCCGTGGCCGCCATCTACCAGCTCGACGCCCTGGTGCGCCGTGCGCCCGCGCTGCAACTCACGGCCGATGCGCGTCGCGCGCGCGCCGAGGAAGGAGCCGCAGCGTGATCGACGCCTTCTACAACGGTGGCCTCGGCCTGATCAACGCGCCCTGGTGGAGCGCGGCGGCCTGGCCCGTCATCTGGAACCTCATCAAGATCGTCGCGGTGCTGGCGCCGCTGATGGGCGCGGTGGCCTACCTCACGCTGTGGGAGCGCAAGCTGCTGGGCTGGATGCAGGTGCGCCACGGCCCCAACCGCGTGGGCCCGTTCGGTCTGCTGCAACCCATTGCCGACGCACTCAAGCTGCTGACCAAGGAATTGATCCGCCCAAGCGCTGCCGCCAACGGTTTGTTCCGCCTCGGCCCCATCATGGCCATCATGCCGGCGCTGGCCGCGTGGGTCGCCATTCCCTTCGGCCCCGAGGCGGTGCTGGCCAACGTCAACGCCGGCCTGCTCGTCATCCTGGCCATCACCTCGATCGAGGTGTACGGCGTGATCATCGCGGGCTGGGCCTCCAACTCCAAGTACGCCTTCCTCGGCGCGCTGCGCGCCTCGGCCCAGATGGTGAGCTACGAGATCGCCATCGGTTTCTGCTTCCTGGTGGTCGTGATGACCGCGGGCAGCCTGAACCTCGCCGAAATCGTGGCCTCGCAGGACCGCGGCTTCGCCGCCGACATGGGCCTGAACTTCCTGTCGTGGAACTGGCTGCCGCTGCTGCCCATCTTCGTGGTCTACGTGATCTCGGGCGTGGCCGAAACCAACCGCCACCCCTTCGACGTGGTGGAAGGCGAGGCCGAGATCGTTGCCGGTCACATGGTCGAGTACTCGGGCATGGGCTTCGCCATCTTCTTCCTCGCCGAATACGCGAGCATGTGGCTGGTGTCCATCCTGGCCGTGCTGATGTTCCTGGGTGGCTGGCTGCCCCCCATCGACAGCGCACTCTTCAACTGGATTCCCGGCTGGATCTGGCTGGGCATCAAGACCTTCTTCGTGGTCTCGCTGTTCATCTGGGTCCGCGCCACCTTTCCGCGCTTCCGCTACGACCAGATCATGCGTCTGGGCTGGAAGATCTTCATCCCCGTCACCCTGGTGTGGCTGCTGCTCGTGGGCGCGCTGATGAAGTCGCCCTGGAACATCTGGAACTGAGCGGGAGGCCCTGATCATGTCCACCACCACGACCGCCGTCGCGCCCTTCAGCCTGCGCGATTTCTTCAAGAGCTTCATGCTCGTCGAGCTGGCCAAGGGCATGGCCCTGACCGGCCGATACGCCTTTCGCCGCAAGGTGACGGTGCAGTTCCCCGAGGAGAAGACGCCGCTGTCGCCGCGTTTCCGGGGGCTGCACGCGCTGCGCCGCTACGAGAACGGCGAGGAGCGTTGCATCGCCTGCAAGCTCTGCGAGGCCGTGTGCCCCGCGATGGCCATCACCATCGAGAGCGACGTGCGCGACGACGGCACGCGCCGCACGACGCGCTACGACATCGACCTCACCAAGTGCATCTTCTGCGGCTTCTGCGAAGAGAGTTGCCCGGTCGACTCCATCGTCGAGACGCACATCTTCGAATATCACGGCGAAAAACGCGGTGATCTCTATTTCACCAAGGAGATGCTGCTGGCCGTGGGCGACCGCTACGAACCGCAGATCGCCGCGGCCAAGGCGGCCGACGCCCCGTACCGCTGAGCCCGAGACACCATGGACTTCACGACCGGTTTCTTCTACCTCTTCGCGGCGGTGCTGCTGTTTGCGGCGTTTCGCGTGGTCACCTCGCGCAACGCGGTGCACGCCGTGCTCTACCTCATGCTGGCCTTCTCGCAGGCCGCGGCCCTGTGGCTGCTGCTCAAGGCCGAGTTCCTGGGCATCACCCTGGTGCTGGTGTACCTGGGCGCCGTGATGGTGCTGTTCCTCTTCGTGGTGATGATGCTCGACATCAACATCGATGCCATGCGCCGCGGCTTCTGGAGCCACTTCCCGCTGGCGGCCGTCATCGGTGCCGTGGTGGCGGGTGAGCTCATTGCCGTGATGTGGGCGGGCTTCCCGAGCATCGCGACCAACGCCCCGGTCGTGGCGGCCGACGTGTCCAACACCCGAGAGCTCGGCAAACTGCTCTACAGCGCCTACCTCTACCCCATCCAGGTGGCGGGCTTCATCCTGCTGGTGGCGATGCTGGCGGCCATCGCGCTCACGCTGCGCCAGCGCAAGGACAGCAAGTTCATTCATGCGGGTGACCAGGTGCAGGTGCGCGCCAGCGATCGCCTCGTGGTGGTGCCGATGGCCGCCGTGAAGCAAGCGCCCGCGGCGCCCGCCGCTGCGGCCGAGGAGGGCAAGACGGCATGAACCTCACGAATCTGACTCTGGGTCACTTCCTGTCGGTCGGCGCGATCCTGTTCGCGATTTCGGTCGTGGGCATCTTCCTCAACCGCAAGAACCTGATCGTGCTGCTCATGGCCATCGAGCTCATGCTGCTCGCGGTCAACATGAACTTCGTGGCCTTCTCGCACTTTCTCGGCGATCTGCACGGCCAGGTGTTCGTCTTCTTCATCCTCACCGTGGCGGCGGCCGAATCGGCCATCGGCCTGGCCATCCTCGTGCTGCTGTTCCGCAACAAGTCGTCGATCAGCGTCGAAGAACTGAACGTCCTCAAGGGCTGACCGGAACATGAGCAACACGCTTTCCGCTTCCACGCTGCTGGCCGTGCCGTTGGCGCCCCTGGTGGGCTCGGCCGTGGCCGGCATCCTGGGCACCGCCTTTGGCGGCAACGTCATCGGCCGCCGCGCCTCGCACGGCGCCACCATCCTGGGCGTGCTGGTCGCCTTCATTCTGTCGGCCATCACGCTGGTCGATGTGATCGACGGCGCGCGCTTCAACGCCACCATCTATGAGTGGATGGTGATCGGCGGCCTGAAGATGGAGATCGGCTTCCTGGTCGATGGCCTGACCGCCATGATGATGGTGGTCGTCACCTTCGTCTCGCTCATGGTGCACCTCTACACCATCGGCTACATGGCTGAAGACGAGGGCTACAACCGCTTCTTCGCCTACATCTCGCTGTTCACCTTCTCCATGCTCATGCTGGTCATGAGCAACAACCTGCTGCAGCTGTTCTTCGGCTGGGAGGCGGTGGGCCTGGTGTCCTACCTGCTGATCGGTTTCTGGTTCAACAAGCCCTCGGCGATCTTCGCCAACATGAAGGCCTTCCTGGTCAACCGGGTGGGCGACTTCGGCTTCATCCTCGGCATCGGTCTCATCGTTGCCTACGCGGGCACCATGAACTACACCGAGGTCTTCGCCAAGGCGGGCGAACTCGGCGGCATCACGTTCCCTGGCACCGAATGGATGCTGGTCACGGTGATCTGCATCTGCCTGTTCATCGGCGCCATGGGCAAGAGCGCGCAGTTTCCCCTGCACGTGTGGCTGCCCGACTCCATGGAAGGCCCCACGCCCATCTCCGCGCTGATCCACGCCGCCACCATGGTGACGGCGGGCATCTTCATGGTGGCGCGCATGAGCCCGTTGTTCGAGCTGTCCGACACGGCGCTGAACTTCGTGCTCATCATCGGCGCCATCACCGCGCTGTTCATGGGCTTCCTGGGCATCATCCAGAACGACATCAAGCGCGTGGTGGCCTATTCCACGCTCTCGCAACTCGGCTACATGACGGTGGCGCTCGGCGCCTCGGCCTATTCGGTCGCGGTGTTCCACCTCATGACCCACGCCTTCTTCAAGGCGCTGCTTTTCCTGGCGGCAGGCTCGGTGATCATGGGCCTGCACCACAACCAGGACATCCGCTGGATGGGTGGGGTGCGCAAGTACATGCCGATCACCTGGATCACCTCGCTGCTGGGCACGCTGGCGCTCATCGGCACGCCGCTGTTCTCGGGCTTCTACTCCAAGGACTCGATCATCGAGGCGGTGCACTTCAGCAACCTGCCGGGTGCGGGCTTCGCGTACTTCGCGGTGCTGGCCGGTGTGTTCGTCACCTCGTTCTACTCGTTCCGCCTGTACTTTCTGGTGTTCCACGGCAAGGAGCGTTACGACCAGAACCCGGACGCGCACCACGATGACCACCATCACGATGACCACGGCCACCATGGTGACGGCAAGCCGCACGAGTCGCCCTGGGTGGTGACGCTGCCGCTGGTGCTGCTGGCCATTCCCTCGGTGGTCATTGGCTACCTCACCATCGAGCCCATGGTGTTCGGTGATTTCTTCCGCGACGCCATCACCATCAACGCCGCTGCCCACCCCGCGCTCACGAAGTTCGCCGAGATCTTCCACGGCCCGCTGTCGATGGCGGGGCATGCCTTCAGCACGCCGCCGCTGTACCTGGCGCTGGCCGGTTTCGTGAGTGCCTGGTACTGCTACATGGTCAATCCGGCGGTGCCGGCGGCCATCGCGCGCGCGCTCAAGCCTGTCGTCAACGTGCTCGAGAACAAGTACTACATGGACTGGTTCAACGAGAACGTGCTGGCCCGCGCTGCGCGTGGACTGGGCGTTGGTCTGTGGAAGGGTGGTGACCGCGGTGTCATCGAAGGTGGCGTGGTCAACGCCAGCTGGAAGCTCGTGGGCCTGATCTCGGGCGTGGTGCGCCGTGCCCAGACCGGCTACCTCTATCACTACGCGCTCATGATGCTGGTGGGCGTGATGCTGTTCATGACGTGGTTCGTCTGGCTCGCGAAATAACAAGAACGGAAAGATAAGACCATGGGTTTGCTGAGCCTTGCCATCTGGACGCCGATCTTCTTCGGTGTCGTGCTGCTCGCGCTGGGCCGCGACGAACAAGCCGGCATGGTGCGCTGGATTGCATTGATCGGCGCACTGGCTGGCCTGGCCGTCACGTTGCCGCTCTACACCGGCTTCGAAGTTGGCAGCGCGGCGATGCAGTTCACCGAGAAGGCGCTCTGGATCGATCGCTTCAACGTGCACTACCACCTCGGCGTGGATGGCATTTCGCTGTGGCTGATCCTGCTGACGGCCTTCATCACCGTGGTGGTGGTGATCGCAGGCTGGGAGGTGATCACCGAGCGCGTGAACCAGTACATGGGCGCTTTCCTGATCCTCTCGGGTCTCATGATCGGCGTCTTTTCCGCGCAGGACGGCATGCTGTTCTACGTGTTCTTCGAGGCCACGCTGATCCCGATGTACCTGATCATCGGCATCTGGGGCGGGCCGAACAAGATCTACGCCGCGTTCAAGTTCTTCCTGTACACGCTGCTCGGCTCGCTGCTGCTACTGATCGCGCTGATCTACCTGTACGTGCAGTCCAACGGCAGCTTCGCCCTGAGCGACTGGTACCAGCTGCCGCTGGGCAGCACGCCGCAGACGCTGCTCTTCTTCGCCTTCTTTGCCGCGTTCGCGGTGAAGGTGCCGATGTGGCCGGTGCACACCTGGCTGCCCGATGTGCACGTGGAAGCGCCCACCGGCGGCTCGGCCGTGCTGGCGGCCATCATGCTCAAGCTCGGTGCCTACGGCTTCCTGCGCTTTTCGCTGCCCATCCTGCCCGACGCCTCGCACGAGTGGGCCGGCTTCATGATCGCGCTGTCGCTGATCGCCGTGATCTACGTCGGCCTGGTCGCCATGGTGCAGCAGGACATGAAGAAGCTCGTGGCCTATTCGTCGGTCGCACACATGGGCTTCGTCACCCTGGGTTTCTTCGTCTTCAGCGACCTGGGCGTCTCGGGCGCGCTGGTGCAGATGATCGCCCACGGCTTCGTCTCGGCCGCCATGTTCCTGTCCATCGGCGTGCTCTATGACCGCGTGCACTCGCGCGAGATTGCGGCCTATGGCGGTGTCGTCAACACCATGCCGCGCTTTGCCGCCTTTGCCCTGCTGTTCACCATGGCCAACTGCGGCCTGCCCGGCACCGCCGGCTTCGTGGGCGAATGGATGGTCATCCTTGCGGCCGTCAAGGCCAACTTCTGGATCGGCCTGCTGGCCGCCTCGGCCCTGATCTTCGGTGCCGCCTATTCGCTGTGGATGTTCAAGCGCGTCTACCTGGGCGAGCCGGGCAACGCCGATGTGAAGGCGCTGACCGATATCAATGCCCGCGAGTTCTTCGTGATGGCCCTGCTGGCGATTGCCGTGCTCTGGATGGGCGTGTACCCCAAGCCTTTCACCGATGTGATGGACCCGTCGGTGGCCGAGCTGCTGCGCCACGTGGCGAACTCCAAGCTGAACTGACCGCACCGAGAACAGCGAGAACTTCCCCATGATCGACAAACTCAGCTGGGTCGCGGCGTACCCGGAAATCCTGCTCGCGGTGATGGCCTGCGTGATCGCGCTGGTCGACCTCGGCGTCAAGTCTCCCCAGCGCGGGGCCACCCACGGGCTCACCCTGGCCACGCTCGCCGTGGTGGCGTTGCTGCTCGGTCTGGCCGCTTCCGGTGGTCAGACCATCGTCGGCTTCGGCGGCATGATCGTGAGCGACCCGATGGGCAACTGGCTCAAGTGCTTCGCTGCCATTGCCCTCATGGTCACGCTGGTCTATGGCCGCGGGTACGCCAGCCAGCGCGACATGCTGCGTGGCGGCGAGATGTTCTCCATCAGCCTGCTTGCGCTGCTGGGCATGTTCGTGATGATCTCGGGCCACAACTTTCTGGTCATCTACCTCGGTCTGGAGCTGCTCACGCTGTCCAGCTATGCGCTGGTGGCGCTGCGCCGCGACGACACGGCCGCCACCGAAGCGGCGATGAAATACTTCGTGCTCGGTGCGCTCGCCAGTGGTTTCCTGCTCTACGGCCTGTCCATGGTGTACGGTGCCACGGGCTCACTCGATCTCGCGCAGGTGCTCGCGGCCATCGCGGGTGGCGAGGCCACGCTCAAGGGCTCGCCGCAGGTGCTCACCCTGGGCCTGGTGTTCGTGGTCGCGGGTCTGGCGTTCAAGCTGGGCGTGGCGCCGTTTCACATGTGGGTGCCCGACGTCTACCACGGTGCTCCGACGGCGATCACGCTGCTCATCGGTGGCGCGCCCAAGCTGGCGGCCTTTGCCATCGTGATCCGTCTGCTCGTCGAGGGCATGGCGCCGCTTGCGATCGACTGGCAGCAGATGCTGGGCGTGCTGGCGGTGGTGTCGCTGCTGGTGGGCAACCTGGCCGCCATTGCGCAGACCAACCTCAAGCGCATGCTGGCCTTCTCCACCATCGCACAGATGGGCTTCATGCTGCTGGGATTGCTGGCCGGTGTCGCGGGCGGCGACGCGTCCAACATGGCCAACGCCTACGGCTCGTCCATGTTCTACGTCGTCACCTACGTGCTGACCACACTGGGCACATTCGGCGTGATCATCCTGCTCTCGCGCCAGGGCTTCGAGTCCGACAACATCGAGGATCTTGCTGGCCTGAACCAGCGCAGCCCGCTGTACGCCGGCGTCATGGCGGTGTGCATGTTCTCGCTCGCCGGTGTGCCGCCCCTGGTGGGCTTCTACGCCAAGCTCTCGGTGCTGCAGGCGCTGCTGGCGTCGCCGTCCGCCTTCCACATCGGTCTGGCGGTGTTCGCCGTCATCATGTCGCTCATTGGCGCCTTCTACTACCTGCGTCTGGTCAAGGTGATGTACTTCGATGCGCCGGTGCAGACCGCGCCGATCGAAGCCGGCGCCGATGTGCGTTCCGTGCTGTCGCTCAATGGTGCGCTGGTGCTGGTGCTGGGCATCGTGCCGGGCGGCTTGATGGCGCTGTGCGCGCAATCGGTCGCGGCGCTGTTCGCCTGATCGGCGGCGCCGTGGAACCCGCGGCGCTTGCCCGGCTCTGACCCCCATGGACCAAACCGCTGCCGTCTGGCTGGTGCTCATCACGGCCCTCGTGGCTGCCAACCTGCCGTTTCTCAACGACCGCTGGCTCGCGGTGCTGCCGCGCCGCGAACCCAAGACCTTGTGGCTGCGGCTGCTCGAGCTGGTGTTGCTGTACTTCGTGGTCGGCGCCATCGGTCTGGGGCTGGAGCACCGCGCTGGCCAGATCTATCCGCAGGGCTGGGAGTTCTACGCCACCACCGCGTCGCTGTTCGCCACACTGGCCTTTCCCGGCTTCGTCTACCGCTACCTCTACATGAAGCGGCATGGCTGATGAGCACCTGAAGGAATGGCCGCTGTCGCGCACCGAGCTGCTGCGCGGACATTTTCTTCACGTGGTGCGCGACACCGTGCGCCTGCCCGCCGGCAGCGAGGCCACACGCGAGTACGTGCTTCACCCGGGCGCCGTGATGGTGATCGGCCTGCTCGACGATGGCCGTGTCGTGCTGGAGCGCCAGTACCGCCACCCCATGCGGGCGGTGATGGTGGAGTTTCCCGCCGGCAAGCTCGATCCGGGGGAGGGCAGCCTCGCCTGCGCGCAGCGTGAACTGCTGGAGGAAACCGGCTATCGCGCCCGCGAATGGGCCTTTGCCGGCCGGCTTGCCCCCACCATCGCCTACTCCGACGAGATCATTGACATCTGGTTCGCGCGCGGCCTCACCCAGGGTGAGCGTGCGCTCGACGATGGCGAAGCGCTGGACGTGATCAGCGCCACTCCTGAGGAGCTGCAGGCCATGTGCCGTGACGGCCGCATCATCGACTGCAAGACCCTGGTCGGCGCCTTGTGGCTGCAGAACGTCCTGAGTGGCGCCTGGGTTCTGGATTGGCAGGACAATTCTGCGTCATGAAGGTTCTCGATCTGCAATGCGCACACCAGCACGTGTTTGAAGGCTGGTTCGGCTCCGAGGAAGATTTCGCGAGCCAGCTCGAGCGCGGGCTGGTGAGCTGCCCGTTGTGCGGTGATCAGCGCATCGAAAAGAAGCTCTCGGCGCCGCGCCTGAACCTGCGCGGTGGCAAGGACGCGCCCGCGCCTGTGCCCGCGAACCCGCCCGCCCTGGCCATGAGCAACCACCCCGCGTACGCCGAACTGGCGCAGCTGCAGGCGCGCATGCTCAAGGCCATGCGCGAGATCGTGGCCAACACCGAGGACGTGGGCGAGCGCTTTGCCGAACAGGCGCGCGCCATGCACCACGGCGAGATCGAACGCCGCAACATCCGCGGCAACGCCACCCCCGAGGTCGCACTGGAGCTGATCGAAGAGGGCGTGGACGTGATGCCGCTGCCCCTGTTGCCGCCGACCAAGGAGACGCTGCAATAGCAGCGGCGCGTCAGGGATACAACCCGCGCAGGTCGCGCGCGTGCAGGATGCGCTGGCAGGCGATGATGAAGGTGGCGGTGCGCAGGCTCACCTTGTTGTCCTCGGACACCTGCCACACGGCGGCGAAGGCGTCCTTCATGATCTTCACCAGACGTGCATTGATCTCGTCTTCGGTCCAGAAGAAGCTCGAGAAGTCCTGCACCCATTCGAAGTAGCTCACCGTCACGCCGCCGGCGTTGGCGATCACGTCGGGCAACACCAGCACGCCCCGGTCGTGCAGGATGTCATCGGCCTGCGGGGTGGTCGGGCCGTTCGCACCTTCGATCACCATGCGCGCCTGAATGCGGCCCGCGTTCTTTTCGGTGATCTGGCCCTCGAGCGCGGCGGGAATCAGGATGTCGCAGGGCGTGGCCCAGAAGTCGGCGTCGGGCAGGGTTTCGGCGTCGGCGAAGCCCTTGACGGTGCCGTGGCGCGCCACGTGGTCGAGCAGGGCGGGCACGTCCAGGCCAGCCGCGCGGTAGATGGTGCCGCCGTGGTCCTGTGCAGCCACCACACGGGCACCCGCCTCGGCGAACAGCTTGGCGGCCACGCCACCCACGTTGCCGAAGCCCTGTACCGCCACGCGTGCCCCCTTGATGTCCATGCCGATGCGGCGCGCGGCCTCGCAGCCGACGGTGAACACGCCGCGCCCGGTGGCCTCGCGCCGGCCCAGCGAGCCGCCCAGGTCCACCGGCTTGCCGGTGACCACGCCGGTGGCGGTGGCGCCCTCGTTCATGGAGTACGTGTCCATCATCCAGGCCATCACCTGTTCGTTGGTGTTCACGTCGGGCGCGGGAATGTCCTTGGTCGGGCCGATGATGATGCCGATCTCGCTCGTGTAGCGGCGCGTCACGCGCTCGAGCTCGCCCAGCGAGAGCTGGCGCGGATCGACCCGGATGCCACCCTTGGCGCCGCCATACGGCACATTGACGGCGGCGTTCTTGATCGACATCCAGGCGGCCAATGCCATCACCTCGGAGAGCGTCACGTCCTGGTGGAAACGTACGCCGCCCTTGCCTGGGCCGCGGCTGGTGTTGTGCTGCACGCGGTAGCCCTCGAAGTGGGCCACGGTGCCGTTGTCCAGGTGGATCGGCACGTCGACGATCAGGGTGCGCTTGGGGCGCTTGAGCGTGTCGACCCAGCGCGCGAGCTTGCCCAGGTAGGGCGTGACGCGGTCGACCTGCTGGAGGTAGATGCCCCAGGGGCCAAGGTGGTTGGGGTCGAGGTAGGAGGGCAGCGCCTGGGTGAGCGCCTGAGGGGCATGGGTGTGCGACATGGTGTGTGCGGCTCCGGGTGGAATGGGCCGCGGTGGCGGCCTCAGCGGCACTGTAAGCAGGCGCTGCTGCGCTGTCCAAGGCCGGCTCAGGATGGCTTCATGCGGCGGCTGCATGGGGGGTATCTGGCAGGTGCGCTGATACCATCCGGCGCGCCTCAGACCCCAAACAACCACCGAGGGAGGAACCATGGCTTTGGCCGAGAACACGGGAGCGGCTGCGCCGCGCGTACAGACCCTGTCGATCCGCTTCACCGGATCGGGCAGCGAGTATTTCCGCATCTGGATCGTCAACCTGCTGCTCACCCTGGTGACGTTCTCCCTGTACTGGCCGTTCGCGCGCGCCCGGCGCATCGCCTACTTCCAGAACAACACGCTGGTGGGCGACGACCCGCTCGGTTTTCACGGTGACCCGTGGAAGATGTTCCGGGGCTACCTGGTGGTGCTGCTCATGGGCATCACCTACGGCGCCTTGTCGAATACGGTGCCTTCGATCGCCGCCCTGTTGCTGATCGCGTTCGCGCTCGTGTGGCCCGCGCTGTGGCGTGCTTCGCTGCAGTTCCGTCTGCGCAACACCAGTTGGCGCGGCGTGCGCATGGCCTTCGTGGGCGACTTGAAGGGCGCCTATGTCGCGCTGCTGCCGTTCTTCCTGCCCGCGCTGGCCCTGGTGCTGTTCATGCCCGAACTGGCCGAGGACGAAAAACCCACGCCGACCCAGGCGCGCCAGATGTTCACCGTGCTGGGCCTCGTTGCGCTGTTCACGTTCGGTTTGCTCCCGTGATGCTTTGCGCGACTCAAGCGCTACCAGCACGGCGGCTACCTGTTCGCGGGTGAACGCACGCAGCTGCGTGCCAGCACCGCCAGTTTCTACGCCCTCATGCTGCGCCTGATCGGCGTGGTGCTGCTGGTGTGCACGGTCATCGGTGGCGTGATGGCGCTGCTGATGGCCGGCGGCGGTGGCAACCCCGCTGGCCGGATGATGGCCTTCTTCGGCGCCATCGGCCTGCTGTACCTGCTGCTGCCCCTCATCGTCATCCCCTTTGCCACGGTCGCGCTGCAGAACCTCGTGTGGGCCAACACGCGTTCGCGCAACACACGCTTTCGAAGCGAGCTGCGCCATGGCAGGCTGCTCAAGGTCAATGCACTCAACTGGCTGCTGATCGCGCTCACGCTCGGCTTGTACTGGCCGTTCGCGCAGGTGCGCATGGCGCGCGCGCGTCTGGAAGCCATGGCGCTGCAGGTCAAGGGCGATGTCGACACCTGGATGGCGCGTGCCGAGGCGCGTCGCCAGGACGGCGTGCTGGGCGACGCCGCAGGCGATTTCTTCGGCATCGACGTGGGCTTGTGATGCCACGCGGTGCACCGCTGTTCACGCGCTGGTACGACGGCCACAGCCCGCGCGCCCACGCGGTGCTCGTACGCCTGGACGGCGACGTGCTCGTGATCGAGCCGCGGGAGTCGACGATCGGCGTGCAACGCCACCCGATCGCAGGGGTGCGCTGGCCCGAGCGCCGCACCCATGGCCAGCGCCAGACGGACCTGCCCGACGGCGGCTTGCTGCAGCACGCCGACGCCGCCGAATGGGACGCGTGGTGGGCTGAACAGGGCCTGGACGAGTCCTTCGTGGTGGGCTGGCAGCAAAGCTGGCGCGGCGTGCTGGTGGCGCTGCTGGCCACCGTGCTGGTGCTCGCCGCCACCTGGACCTGGGGCGTGCCCTGGGCCAGCGCCCGCATCGCGCAGCACATGCCCGAAGCCATCGAGCAGCGCATTGGCCAGGAGAGCCTGGCGCAGCTGGAGCGCCTGTTCCTCGCGCCCAGCCAGTTGCCTGCGGCGCAGCAGGCAGCGCTGCAAGCGCGCTGGCAGGCCATGGTGCAACGGGCGCACCCCGCGGGCGACGCGCCGGCCCACACCCTGTCGTTTCGCGCCTCGGTGCGCCTGGGGCCGAACGCGCTGGCGCTGCCTGGCGGGCAGATCGTGGTCACCGATCAACTGGTGGTCCTGCTGCAGGACCGGCCCGAGGTGCTGATGGGCGTTATTGGCCACGAACTCGGCCATGTCCGCCACCGCGACGGCATGGACATGCTGGTGCGCTCCACGTTCATCAGCGCGCTGGTGGGTGTGGTGTTCGGTGACATGGGGGGCTTCGTCGCCGCGGTGCCTGCCGCGCTGCTCACACAGGCCTATTCGCGCGATGCCGAGCGCCGCGCCGACCTGCGTGCCGCCGAATTGCTGCATGCCAACGGGGTGTCACCCGCGGTGATGACCACGCTGTTCGAACGGCTGCGCGCCCGTCAACCCCGAAGCGGCGAAGGCGAGGAGCAGGAACTGCTGCCGATCGCCATTGGCAGCCACCCGGCCGACGCCGAACGGGTGCGCTTCTTTCAGGGCTGGTCGCCCGAGGTTCGCTGATCCCGCGCCTCAGGCGGTGAACTGCAGGGCGGCGAGCCCCGCGTACACGCCGCCACGCGCCACCAGTTCGGCGTGTGTGCCTTGCTCCACCAGCCGGCCGTGGTCGAGCACCACGATGCGGTCGGCGCGTTGCACGGTGGCCAGACGGTGCGCGATCACCAGCGTCGTGCGGTCGCGCATGGCGGCCTCCAGTGCGGCCTGCACCACGCGTTCGCTCTGCGCGTCCAGCGCGCTCGTGGCCTCATCAAGCAGCAGCAGCGGCGGGTTCTTCAGCATGGCGCGCGCGATCGCGATGCGCTGGCGCTGCCCGCCCGACAGACGCACACCACGCTCGCCAAGGAAGCTGTCATAGCCCTCGGGCAGGCGCTGGATGAACTCGTCGGCGAAGGCGGCGCGGGCGGCGGCCTTCACCTCCTCGTCGCTGGCGTCCGGGCGGCCGTAGCGGATGTTCTCGAGCGCGCTGCTGGAGAAGATCACCGGCTCCTGAGGAACGATGCCGATGCGTTCGCGCAGCGCGTGCAGGTCCATCGCATCGATCGGTGTGCCGTCGAGCACGATCCGTCCGCGCTGGGGATCGTAGAAGCGCAGCAGCAGGCCGAACACGGTCGTCTTGCCGGCGCCGCTCGGGCCCACCAGCGCCACCGTCTGGCCTGGCGTCACTGCGAGCGAGAAGTCCTCCAGCGCCGCTTGAGCGGGGCGCGACGGGTAGTGAAAACCCACGCCCTCGAACGCCAGTGCGCTGCCGCCTTTTGGCAGGGGCGCGGCCACGGGCTTCGCGGGCGACTGCACCGGCGACTCGCTGGCCAGCAGTTCCATCAGGCGCTCGCTCGCGCCGGCGGCGCGCAGCAGATCGCCATAGACCTCGCCCAGCACCGCCACCGCGCCCGCGAAGATGATCACGTAGAACACCGCCTGGCCGAGTTGCCCGGGCGTGAGCTGGCCCGCGAGCACCGCCTGCGTGCCCTGGTAGAGCCCCCACAAGATGAGCGCCGCGTTGGCGATGATGACGAAGGCAACCAGCGCAGCGCGCGCGCGGGTGCGGCGCACCGCGGTCTCGAAGGCGAACTGCGTGGAGCGGTCGAAGCGTTGCGACTCGCGCGCTTCGGCCGCGTGGCTCTGCACAGTGGGGATGGCGTTGAGCACCTCGGCTGCGATCGAGCTCGAATCGGCCACCCGGTCCTGGCTGGCGCGCGAGAGCCGGCGCACGCGGCGGCCGAACCACATGGCGGGCAATACCACGAACAGCACCACCGCAAGCACCTGCACCATCACGTAGGGGTGCGACCACACCAGCATACCCAGGGCGCCGAGCCCCATCACCGCGTTGCGCAGACCCATCGACAGCGAGGAGCCCACGACCGTCTGCACCAGCGTGGTGTCGGTGGTCAGGCGCGATAGCACCTCACCGGTCTGGGTGGTCTCGAAGAATTGCGGGCTCTGGCGCAGCACGTGCGCGTACACGGCGTTGCGCAGGTCGGCGGTGATGCGCTCGCCGATCCAGCTCACGAGGTAGAAGCGCACGGCCGAGAACAGGCCCAGCGCCACCGCCACGCCGAACAACACCGCAAAGTGCCCGCGCAGGGCCAGCGCCTGCTCGCCCCGACCCGCGGGCACCAGCCCGTTGTCGATCAGCAGGCGCAGTGCGAGCGGAAACGCCAGCGTGGCGGCCGCGGCCAGCACCAGAAACAACAGCGCCAGGCCGATCTGCAGCCTGTAAGGGCGCATGAAGGGCACCAGGCCGCTGAGCGAGCGTGGACTGCGGCCCTGGGGGCGGTCGGAAACGGTGGTCATGCGGGGATTCTGCCCGGTGCCCGGATGGTGGATCGCGTTCGATCCGATTGCGCGCCATCGAATTGGGTGATATCAATCGCTGCACCCTTGAATCTGGAGCGACGGATGTTCACCAAACCCTTTCTCGCGGCACTGAGCCTGGCTTTCTTCGCCGGCGGGGCGCTGGCCGAATCCGGCAGCTGCACCGCGCGCGCAGCCGAGAAAAAACTCGCCGGCGCCGCCAAGACCAGCTTCCTGAGCAAATGCGAGAAGGACGCCACGGCCGCCTGCAACGCGAATGCGATGGAGAAGAAGCTGGCCGGAGCCGCCAAGAACAGCTTCACCAACAAGTGCATCCGCGACGCGGTGGGTGCCGAGAAGAAGCCGGCCTGAGCGGACTCACAAGCGCAGCCGGCGCGCGTAGCCCGTCATTTCCAGGTAGCCACGGCCCACCGTTCGGCCGTTGCTGTCGATCAGGTCGGACAGGCCTTCCCAGTAGATCGCGCCGCTGGTGGCGCGGCTGTCGAGTTCCTGCGCATCGACGCGCGCGCGTACGGTGTAGAAATCCGCCGGGGTGCGCACCAGCCACTCCACCGGGTAGCGTGTGCGCGTGAGGGGGCTGGTCCACCAGCGCCGTGGCTGGAAGTCCACCTCGCCCGGGCGGAAGCGGTAGATGTCCTCAGGGCTCTGCGCGCTGCCCGCGGCGCGAAACGAACCGCCGGCCCATACCTTGCTGCCATCGGCGCGGCGCAGCTGGAATGCCGTCACGCAGTGGCCATCGAACAGGTTCATGCCGATCCAGTCCCAGCCCACGACTTCGGGGTGCAGCAGCGCCTCGCTCCATTCGTGATCGAGCCACGCGGTGCCGGTGACGGCAAAGCGCTGACCCGCCAGCCCCAACGTGCCGCGCACCCTCAGTTGCGGGTGCGTCACGTAGAAGCTGGCCTGGGCGGGATCCGGCCCCTTGCGCGAGAAACCGTTTTCGCCTTGCAACAGCCAGGCCTGGGGCGCGTCCGCCTCGATGTCGATCAGCAGCGCATCGCCCGTCACGCGCGTGGCATAGCCGCCGGCCGGATGGCGGCGAATGAACCAGTCGCGGATCTGCACGTCGGTGTCGCGCTCGCTGGCGAACACCGCGCGCTCGCTGTTGGCCGGCGGCTCGCCGTTCCAGCGCGCGATGCGCTCGTCGTGATGCAGGCGTTGTCCGCTCACGTCCGTGATGGCGGCGTGCGCGAACAGCAACTGGCGCGCGGCGAGCCGGCCGGGCAGCGCCTGCGCCGGGTCCACCCGGCTGCGAAAGAACGTGACCTGGAAGCCGAACTCGCGGCCTTGCGCGTCCTGCGCGTGGCCGGTGAGGTACCACCACTCGGTGCGGGTGTCGTTGTGCGTGCCGTGATCGCGCGGGAACACCAGCGGGCGCGGACGCAAAGGATCACCGGGGCGTGCGATGTCGCGTGCCCGGGCCGCTGGCGACGCCAGCGCCAGCGGACCGAGCAGTGGAGCGAGCAGCAAGGGACGGCGTGTGAGCATGAGATCACCAATCCTGCTTGACGGCCTGCACCGCGTCGGCCGAGGCAGCCGCACGGCCCGACAGCCATGCCGTGATCGTGCCCGCGGCCACCACGGCGGCGCACAGCGCCAGCAGGCGCGGCCAGGGCAGCACCAGGTCCATGGTCCAGTGAAAGCTCTGCGGGTTGACCACATGCACCAGCACGAGGCTCACCAACAGGCCCAGGCCCAGGCCGGCCAGAGCGCCGAGCACCGTCCAGGCCAGGCCTTCAAGCGCCACCACACCCAGCACCTGCGCGCGCGTGAGCCCCAGGTGCGCGAGCAGGCCGAACTCCTGCCGGCGCACGAGCACCTGCGCGCTGAAGCTGGCCGCCACCCCGAACAGGCCGATACCGATCGCCACCGCCTGCAGCCACACCGTGACGGCAAAGCTGCGGTCGAAGATGCGCAGCGACGTGGCGCGGATCTGGTCCGCGGTGGCGAACTCGATGGCCTGAGCGAGGTCGTGCTGCTCGGCCAAAGCCCGCAGCGCGGCCTGTATCCCGGCGCTGTCTGTGCCTTCGCGCAGATGAAGTGCAAGGTCGCTCACGCGGGTGTCGCGCGTGAGGCGCGCGAAGGCCTCGGCATCGATCGCAATGCTGCCGTGCTGGCGCGCGTAATCGCGCCAGACGCCGGCCACCACGTAGCGAGCGGCCTGCGCCTCGGGGCTGGCCATGGCCTGCGCGAGCGCTGGCAGCGGCTGACCCACGCGCGCACCGTAGAGGTCGAGCATGGCCTCGCTCACGTACACCGGCACGGCATCGGCAGGCACGGGCAGCGGGTTGCCCACCAGGGGCAGCGGCAACGGCTCGCCCTGCAGCGTGCGTACCACCAGCGTCACCGGTGGGCGTGCGGCATCGAACTGCAGCGGCAGCGCGCGCAGCGTGTCCACGCGCGCCACACCGGGCAAAGCACGAACCCCGGCCACAAAGGCCGGCGTCAGGTGCACGCCGTCGGGCCCGCCCCCGGTGGCGCGCAGGTACAGCGGGGCGGGCAGCACGGCGTCGAGCCATTGCGTCACCGAGTCGCGAAAGCTCGCCACCATCACGGTGAGTGCCACCGACAGCGCCAGGCTGGCCACGACGCCGCTGGTGGCGACCGCTGCCGTCTCGCGCAGCCGGCGCGCGCGTTCCACGGCCAGCAAGGGCAGGGCGCGGTGCACGACCCAGGGTGCGATGCGCTGCAGCAGCGCGCCGACCGCCAGTGGTAGCGCCGCGATGCCGCCCACCAGCAGCAGACCCACCGAGGCATAGGCGCCCAGGGGCATGCCCGCCACCGGCGGGGCCAGCGCGGCCAGACCGGCCAGCGCCACCAACCCCAACGCGATGCCGTGACGCCGCACAGGCGGCGCGGCCGTGCCCAGGCCCTTGAGGGCCAACGCCGGCGCCAGCCCCGCGGCCGCGCGTGCTGGCCACCAGCCGCCCACCAGCGCCGCCGCCACGCCCAGCGCGCCGTACAACAACGCAGCCCAGGGGCTCCAGCGCAGCGGCGGCGACACACCGGTGAAGTAGCCGCCGCCCAGGTCGCCCCCGAGCCGTTGCAGCGCCAGTGCCGCCAGCGCGGTGCCCAGCATCAGGCCGAGTGCGCTGCCCACCGCGCCGATGAGGGCCGCCTCGGCCAGCAGCAGGCGCAGCCGCTCGCGCGCCGACAGCCCCAGCACCGCCAGCAGGGCCAACTGGGGCTGGCGCCGCGTGACCGACAGCGACAACACCGAAAACACCAGGAAGGCGCCCGTGAACAGCGCCACCAGCGCGAGCACCGTCAGGTTGACACGGTACGCCCGCGAGAGGTTGCTCACGCGTTCGCCCGCCTGGGCGGGGCGTTGCACCAGCACCTGTGCCGGCAGGGCGAGATCGGAGACCACGCGGTCGAGCACGGCGCCGCTGGCCAGGCGCACGTCGATGCGGCTGAGCGCGCCCTCTCGCGCGGCCAACGCCTGCAGCGCCGCCACGTCCATCACCGCAAGCGGCGCGCCCGGCGCATTCACCGAGCCCGCCACGCGCAATGTGGCACTGCGCTCGCCCAGGCGCAACACCAGCGTTGCCGCCTCGCCCAGTGCCTCACGGGCCGCGGGGTTGAGGAACACGGCGTCGGGCGCGAACAGGTCGAGCCGGTCGCCGCCACCCGTGCCGCGATCGTCGAGCACCGGCATCAGCGCGGGGGCCACGCGCGCCACCACCAGCGCATCCACGCCCAACAGCTTCAACGACACGGGCTCTCGCGCGGGTTGGCGCGCCAGCCCGGTGAGTTCAAGCACGGGGCTGGCCACGGCCACTTGCGGATGGGCCGCCACGCGCTCGAACAGCGAATCGTCCAGCGAGCCCTGGCGCGCACGCAGTTCCGCGTCGGGCTGGCCGTTGACGGCGGCCACCGCCTGGCCGAACTCGGCCAATGCCGATGCGTTGATGAGCTGCACCGCGAACGCCAGCGCCACGCCCAGCGCGACGGCCAGCACCGCCACCACGCTGCGCCACGGGTGGTGGCGCAGCTCCTGCCAGGAGAAGGTGGTGAGCAGCCGGCGCATGGCGGTGAGCTTACGCGCCCCGCCCGGCGGTCATGGGGCGTGTGGCCTCTGTGGTTGAATACTGGTTTTGCTTTTTTCTGTTGAATCGAGGAATTGCCATGGGCAACAAGATCGTCACCGAGGCCGACCGCAAGGCCACCCCGCGTCCCACCCCCGCCAAAGGCGCGGTGATTCCCACGGCCGGCCGTGGCCAGCGCGTGAGCCTGGAGCGTGGCGTGGCCACGCGCAGCAAGAAGAACCCGGGCAAGCGCGCTCACAGCGGCTGACCAAGCCCACCCCCGCCGCGCTGCGCGCGACCCCTGCAAGGGCGGCGCCCGCGGCCCGGCGGAGCCGGTTCCGCGGCGCACCTTGGTTTGGTGCCTCGCGCTCCGACGAGCCCGCTTCGGCGGGTTTTTTTCATGGGAATGCCCTTCATGCAACGCCGTTTCCTGCTCATCGTCGCACTCGCCAGTACCGCAGGCATCGCCGCGGCGCAGGTGCCTCTGCGCGTGATCACGCACGATTCGTTCGATCTGCCGGCGCCTTTGCTGGCGCAGTTCGAGCGTGAGGCGGGCGTGAAGCTGCAACTGGTCAAGGGCGGTGATGCGGGCGAGCTGCTCAACCGGCTCATCCTCACGCGCGCCAACCCGATCGCCGACGTGGTGTTTGGCATCGACAACGCCTTGCTGCCACGTGCCATGCAGGCCGGCGTGCTGGACGCCTACGACGGCCCGTCGGCGCGGCGCGCCAGCGCCATGCCGATCGGCGACGCAGCGCAGACAGGCGTGGTGCCGGTGGACCACGGCTATGTGACGCTCAATGTCGACAAGGCCTGGTTCGCGCAGAAGGGGCTGGCATTGCCGGCCTCGCTGGACGATCTCACGCGGCCCGCCTACAAGGATCTGCTGGTGGTCCAGCACCCGGGTACCTCCAGTCCCGGTCAGGCCTTTCTGCAGGCCACCATCGGCGGCCTGGGCGAGGAGGCGGCCTTTGCCTGGTGGTCGCGCATGCGGGCCAACGGCGTGAAGGTGGCCAAGGGCTGGAGCGAGGCCTACTACACCGACTTCACGCGCAACGGCGGCACGCGGCCGATCGTGGTGAGCTACGCCACCAGCCCGGCGGCCGAGGTCTTCTACAGCAAGACGCCGCTCACCGAATCGCCCACCGCCAACCTGTTCCTGCGCGGGGGCGTGTACCGCCAGGTCGAGGGCGTGGCGCTCATCAAGGGCGGCAACCCGGCGGCGCGTGTGGCGGCGGGCCGCTTCATCGAATTCCTGCGTTCGGCGCCGGTGCAGCAGGCGCTGCAGACCAGCATGTGGATGTACCCGGCCGAACCCGGCGTCGCACTGGCCGAGGTGCTGCAGCGCCATGCCGCACAGCCCGCGCAGGTCGACAACCCACCCGCGGCGCAGGCCAGCGAGCGACTGCGCGCCTAGCAGGACCGCTGGGTACGCACGGTGCTGCGCTGAGACGCGCCAACGCCATGCGCTTCGCCCTGAGCGCGCTGCCCCTGGGTTTTCTGCTGTTGCTGGCGGTGGCGCCGGTGGCGCGTCTGCTGGCCGAAGGCTGGGGCACGGCAGACCTGGGATTCTGGGCGCTCTGGAGCGATGCCTACCTGCGTGGCCGCGTGCTGTGGTCACTCGCCCAGGCGGCGCTGAGCACGCTGGCCTGCCTGCTGATCGGCGTGCCGCTGGCCTGGGTGTTTGCGCGGCTCGACTTCCCGGGCCGTGCCCTCGTGCTGCGCGCGCTCATGCTTCCCTTTGTCGTGCCCACGCTGGTGGCCGCGATGGGCGTGCTGGCCTTGTTCGGTCCGCGCGGGCTGCTCGGCATCGACGGCTCGGGCACGCCCTGGCTGCTGATCGCCGGCAACGTGTTCTTCAACCTGTGCCTGGTGGTGCGCGCGGGCGTGGACGCGCTCGAACACGTGAGTGCTTCGCGCCTGGCCGCCGCGCGCACCCTGGGCGCGACGCCCTGGCGCGCCTTCCGGCGCGTGGAGTGGCCCGCCATACGGCCCTGGCTCGCGTCGGCGGCTTGTCTGGTGTTCCTCTATTGCCTCAGCGGTTTCGGCCTGGCCCTGGTGCTGGGCGGCCAGCGCTGGGCCACGGCAGAGGTCGAGATCTACACGCTGGTGGCGCACGAGCTCGCACTCGGCCAGGCCGGTGTGCTGGCGGTGTGGATGCTGCTGCTCAACGGTGCGGTGGCGCTGGCCTACGCGGCCATCGAGCAGCGCCTGGCCACGCCCGCGCGCGCCGATACGCTGGCGCGCCGCGCGCCACGCGGCGCACGCGAGTGGCTGGCGGTGGCGGTTGCGCTGGGCGTGCTGGGCCTGATTGCGGGCGCGCCGCTGTTGGCCATTGCCGCGCGCGCATGGCCTGCGCTGGCCGACGGCACGGCCTGGGCCGTGTTGCGCGAACCGATCACCTTGCAAGCCCTGCTCAACACGCTGCGCTTTTCCGGCATGGCCTTGCTGCTTGCGCTGCTCATGGGGGTGCTGCACGCGGTGTCGGCACATGCGCTGCGCGGCTGGGGTGTCGTGTGGCGCGCCGCCGCGTTTCTGCCGTTCGTGGTGTCGCCCGTCACCGTGGCCTTCGGGCTGCTGCTGCTCTACCCGCAGTGGACGGCGAGCCTGCCCTTGCTGGTGGCCGCCTATGCCCTCGTGGCCTACCCGTTCATCACCAAGGCGCTGGCGGCGGCGCTCGATGCGCTGCCGCCGCATCTGGCGCAGGCCGCGGCCACACTGGGCGCGTCACCCGTGCGTGTGTTTACGCGCGTCACCCTTCCGCTGGTGTGGCCCGCGCTGCGCCGTGGCAGCGCCTTCGCCGCAGCCACCATGCTGGGCGAGTTCGCGGTCTCGTTGTTTCTGTCGCGGCCTGAATGGGTCACGCTCACCACGTTGATCCATCAGCGCCTGGGCCGCCCCCGCGAGGCCAACCTCCAGGCCGCGCTGGTGCTGGCCGCGCTGTTGATGGCGCTGGCGCTCGCGGCATTCCTGTTGATCGACGGCGTTGGCCGCCGCCACCACCACCACCACCATGCTCGAACTGCGTGACATCGCCCTGCGCTGGGATCACCGGCCCCTGCTGGATGGCGTGAACCTGCGCGTGGGCGCCGGGCAGACGGTGGCGCTGCTGGGCGCCTCGGGCAGTGGCAAGAGCACGCTGCTCAAGCTCGTGGCTGGCATCGAGTCGCCCGAGCGCGGCAGCGTGCTCTTCGACGGCGAGGACATCACGCGCACGCCGCCGCACCGCCGCGGCTTTGCGCTCATGTTCCAGGATTTCGCGCTGTTTCCGCACCTGGACGTGCAGGACAACGTGGCCTTCGGCCTGGTGGAGCAGGGCGTGCCGCGTGCCGCCGCACGGGAGCGTGCGCGCGACATGCTGCAACGCTTCGGCCTTGGCGCCCTCGTGCGCTCGCGCGTGACCACGCTGTCGGGGGGCGAGCAGCAACGCGTGGCGCTGGCGCGCGCGCTCATCACGCGGCCGCGCGCGCTGTTGCTTGACGAACCCTTTTCGGCACTGGATGCCGTGCTGCGCGAGCAACTCCGGTCCGAGTTCCGCGAACGCATCGCCGAAGCCGGCATCGCCGCCATCCTGGTGACGCACGACGAGGCCGAGGCACGCGCCATGGCGCAGCACGGCTGGGCGCTTGAGGGCGGGATGCTGCACCCGCTCTGGTGACCTACGATCGCGGCTTCAACCCCACGGGAGCACGCACATGGGCTGGTTTTCCAAAGCGCCGCAAGGCTTCTTCCTCAGCACCACGCAGCCGCCGGGCGTCGAGCGCGCGCAGATGCTGGGCGTGGTGCATGGCGAAGCCATCATCGGTGCCAACATCTTTCGCGATCTGTTCTCGTCCGTGCGCGACGTGGTGGGCGGCCGTGCCGGCGGCTATGAGCGCGCGCTGTCGGGTGCGCGCGACGCCGCGCTCGAGGACCTCATCGAATCCGCGCGCGAGCTCGGCGCCAACGGCGTCATCGGCATCGACTTCGATTACGAGGTGCTGGGCGAGACCAACGGGATGATGATGGTCGCGGTCAGCGGCACGGCGGTGAAGCTCTGAGCGCCTGAGCGTTCAGGTCTCGATCTGCATGGCCGGGCGCGCCTGCACCCGCGCCAGCCAGGCCTGCACGTGGCGGTGCCTGGACACCGGTGCGTCGAGGTAGGCGCTGTAGCCGATCACCGAGCCCACCGACAGGTCCACCAGCGAATACGCGTCGCCCAGCATCCACGGCTGTGTCGCCAGACGGGCGTCGAGCACGGCCAGCAACTGGTCCAGTGCCGCACTGGCCGCGCTGCCGTGCGCGTCGTGCGGCGTGCCCAGGTCGCGCGCGGCCTGCAGGCGCACCAGCTGTGCGCCGTAGGTCACGTAGGCCCATGTACACCACGAGAACGCCTGCAGTTGCGCGGGTGTGCCGGCCTCGGGCCACAGGCCGCGCGCCACGCCATGGCGTTCGCCGAGCCACAGTTCCATGGCCAGGGCCTCGAACATGGGCGCACCGTCCACCGTCATCGTGGGCACCTTGCCGTTGGGGTTGAGCGCCAGGTATTCGGGGCGGCGTTGTTCGCCCCGCGTGATGTCGATCTTCACGCGCTCGTGCGGCAAACCGAGCTCGGCGAGGGCGCAGGCGATCGGGGTGGCGCTGGACATGGGGTGCCAGTACAGGACGAGGGACATGGTGGGCTCCTGAAAGTGGGGGAATCGGGCCCGACACCGTGTCGAGCGCGTGCCATCACTGTGCTGTCCATTGCGGACAGATTCGGCCCTTCATACGAGGTAGAGTGCGGAGCATGTTGTCCTCTTCTTCCCGACTGCTGCGTGTGCTGTCGTTGCTGCAGGCGCGCCGCCATTGGGCCGGCTCCGAGTTGGCCGAGCGGCTGCAGGTGCACCCGCGCACCTTGCGCCGCGACATCGACCGTCTGCGCCAGTTGGGCTACCCCATCCAGGCCAGCAGCGGCGTGGCCGGTGGCTACGCCTTCCGCGCCGGCCAGGCCTTGCCCCCGCTGCTGCTGGACGACGAAGAAGCGCAGGCCGTGGCCATCGCACTGCAGACCGCGGCGACAGGCACCGTCAGCGGGGTGGAGGAGGGCTCGCTGCGTGCGCTGGTGAAACTGGAGCAGGTGATGCCGCTGCGCTTGCGCCGGCGCATCGATGCGTTGCGCTCGGCCATCCTGCCGCTGGAGAACCTGCGCCCCACCGTCGACGCCGGCGTGCTGGCCACCCTGGCGCTGGCTTGCCGCGACCAGTTGTGCGTGGCGTTCGCCTACCGCGATGGTCGCGGCCAGGTCACGGCACGCCGTGTGGAGCCGCAGGGCATGGTGCACACCGGCAGCCGCTGGTACCTCGTGGCCTGGGACCCGGCGCGCACCGACTGGCGCACCTTCCGCATTGACCGCATCGACGGCGCACCGGCGCTGAGCGAGCATTTCGCCCCGCGCACGGGGCCCGGCGACGGTGACCTGCGCGCCTTCGTCTCGCGCTCGATCGGTGTCTCCGCCTTCACCGAGCAGGCGCGCGTCGTGCTGCACAAGCCTATCGAAGAAATGGCGCGGCAAATCCCGCCCACGGTCGCGCGGCTGGAGCGGCTCGACGACGCCCGGTGCGTGATGCACAGCGGCGCCAACCACCTCGAATCGCTGGCGTACTGGTTGCTGGCCCTGGAGGTCGAGTTCGACGTGCTGGAGCCACCCACGTTGAATGCCCTGCTGCAGAAGGCAACGCAGCGCGTGGCGCGCGCCCTGGCGCGCTCGGGCGTGGCGTCCTGAGCTTTAGCGCGCGCGCAACGCCTGCAGCAGCTTCTGCCCGGCGCGGCCATCGGGCGCCCAACCCAGGCGCTGCTGTTCAGCGCGCACCGCAGCGCGGGTCTTTTCGCCGAGCAGGCCGTCGATGGTGCCGATGTCGTGGTGACCGTTCACGATCAGCCAGGCCTGCAGTTCGCGGCGCTCGGCGCGCGAGAGGCCGGTATCGTCGGTGGGCCAGGGCGTGGTGAAGGGGCCGCCGCCGCGCAGTCGGTCGGCCAGGTGGGCGATGGCCAGCCCATAGCTTTCGGCCGCGTTGTAGCTGTAGATGGCGTCGAAGTTGCGCGTGACCAGGAAAGCCGGGCCTTGCACCCCGGCGGGCGTGAGCAGGCCCAGACTCAGGTCCTCCGGTACCGGGGAGCCATCGGCCAGGCGCACGCCGCGCGCACGCCATTCGGCGCTCGGGCGCTTGCTGCGTCGGCCTTCGCCGGCCACGCTGAAGCCCGCGGGCAGCTTCACCTCGAAGCCCCAGGGCAACTGGGGGCGCCAGCCCGCGCGCTGCAGGAAATGCGCGGTGGAGGCGAGCGCGTCGGCCGCGCTGTCGAACAGGTCGGCGCGGCCGTCGGCATCGAAGTCGACCGCGAGGCGCTCGAAGTTGCTTGGCATGAACTGCGTCTGGCCGAAGGCACCGGCCCACGAGCCGGTGAAACGCTCAGGGGCAAAGTGCCCCGCCTGCAGGATGCGCAGTGCGGCGAACAGTTCGGTGCGGAAGTAGGTCTGGCGCCGGCCGAAGCACGACAGCGTGGCCAGTGAGCGCACGATGGGCGTGCGGCCGAACCCCTGGCCGTAGTTGCTCTCCACGCCCCAGACGGCCACCACCGTGGCCGGGTCCACGCCGTAGCGCTGCTGCACACGCTGCAGCACCTCGGCGTGGGCCTGCAATCGCGCTGAGCCGTCGGTCACACGCTCCTCATCGACCAGGAAGGCCAGGTAGTCCCAGATCGGTGTCTTGAACTCGGGCTGCGCGTCGAGGTTCGCGACCACACCCATGTCGGGTTGCAGCGCCTCGGTGTGCGTGCGCCACGTGGGCTCGCTCACGCTTGCGGCCCGCGCCGCGGGGCGCAAGCCGTCGAGGCAGCGCGCGAATTCATCGGTCTGGGCCTGCGCGCCGAGCGCGACCACGAACAACAGGGAAGGCAGATATCGCATGCGGGAAGGAGGCGCCGTGCCCCCGAAAGTTCAGGCCAGCCAGGTGCTGCCGTGCTCGGGCACCATCGCCCGCCAGCCGAGCTGGTGTTCGATGCGCGCGCGCAGCGCGTCGGCAGCCTCCATGTCGCCATGGGTCACGAACACGCGGTGCGGTGGTTTGGACAGCTGCGTGAGCCAGGCCATGAGCTGATCGGCGTCGGCGTGCGCCGAGGCAGACGTGAGTTGCACCACCTCGGCGCGCACCGGCCACTCCTGCCCGAAGATGCGCAGCGACTGAGTGCCTTGCGCCAGGTGCGCACCGCGCGTGCCGGGCGCCTGGTAGCCGGTGAGCACGACCATGTTGCGGTGGTCGCCCAGGTATTGGGTGAGGTGGTGCAGCACGCGACCACCGGTGGCCATGCCGCTGGCGGCCAGCACCACCTTGGGCCCGTGCTGGCGCGCAATGGCCTTGGAATGCTCCACGCTCGTGACCAGCCGCGCCACGCGCTCCATGTCGCGGCACTGCGCGGCGTTCAGGCGGTGTTCGCTGACGTGGCGTTCGTAGAGTTCGGTTGTCTCCACCGCCATCGGGCTGTCCAGGTAGACCGGCAGCCCGTGCGGCAGATCGCCCCGCGCCTTGAGCTGCCCGATCGCATGCAGCAGCGCTTGCGCACGGCCGACGGCGAACACCGGCACCACGGCCGTGCCACCGCGCGCAGCCAGCCGTGTGAGGGCCGGACCAAGTTCGGCCAGCACGTCTTCTTTCGGGTGGACGCGGTCCCCGTAGGTGGACTCGCAGACCACCACGTCGGCCTGCGGCGGCGGCTCGGGCGCGAGCATGAGCGCGTCGTCGGGCCGGCCCAGGTCGCCCGAGAACAGCAGGCGCCGTCCGCCGACTTCGATCAGCACGCTGGTGGCACCGAGGATGTGCCCAGCGTTCGTCAGCCGTGCCTGCCAGCCGCGCAGCGGCTCGAAGGTTTCGTGCAGGCGCACTGTGCGCAACTGCTTGAGGCTCGTGCGGGCATCGGCCTCGGTGTAGAGCGGCAGGGCGGGGTGGTGCTTGCTGAAGCCCTTGCGGTTGGCGTACTCCGCTTCCTCTTCCTGCAGGTGCCCGCTGTCGGGCAACAGGATCTGACACAGGTCGCGCGTGGCCGCCGTGCACCAGGCCTTGCCACGAAAGCCCTCTTTCACCAGCAGCGGGAAGTGGCCGCTGTGGTCGATGTGGGCATGCGTGAGCACCACGGCGCCGATCTGGCCCGGCACCACCGGAAGCGGGTCGCGGTTGCGCAGCCGCAACTGCTTGTAGCCCTGGAACAGCCCGCAATCCACGAGCAGGCGCTGGCCGTCGTGTTCGACCAGGTACTTCGAGCCGGTGACGGTGCCGGCACCACCGAGGAATCGGATGTGCACACTCATGCAGGGCATCTTAGCCGCCGTTCTCCCGTGCGGTCGGCGCAATGCATGTGGGGGGGTATCGCGACACGGTTTGTGTCCGAATGGCGGTTTACCCACCTTTCAGGAGTCCCCAGTGAAGTTGCTCATGTTCTGCGCCCTGCTGATCACACTCGGTGGTGCCCGGGCCCAGGCCCCGGACACCCCGATCGCGTTTCTGGCCGGCCGCCCCATCCTGTCCAGCCAGGTCAAGGGAAGCACCGACCAGGCACGCGCCAATCGACTGGGTGAAATGGTGGTGGGTCCGGCTGTGCAGGCCTATCTGGCACAACACCGGCAGGCGTGGGAGGTGACGGAGTCGGACATTCGCGCCTACATCGAGGCCGAACGCCAGCACGCCCGATGCCGGCCCGCGGAGCAAGAAGCCATCCCGCCCGAGCACAAGCGTGAGTTCGCGCGCATGGCTCTGTCTTCGCTGAAGGTGCAGCGGTTCATTTACGAACGTCACGGCGGCGGACGGTTGCGGTTCCAGCAAATGGGCGTCGAAGCCTTCGACGCCATGCAACGGTTGATCCTCGACCTGGAACGCCGCGGGGCGTTTGCCATCCCCGATCCAGCGCTGCGCGAGCGCGTGCTGGGGTATTACCTGGAACCACGCGGGCCGCTGATGGACGATCCGGGCTTTGACAAGGCGTTGCGGATCGAGCAGCTGTTCGATTCGCCTTGCCCGGCACGTTGATCACCGCGCGAGCGGTGGTGGGTGCCGCGGGGCACGGGCCTCAGGCCAGCGCGGCGTCAAGCCAGAGCATGAACACGAATCCTGCGAGCAGGGTGGCACTGGCCGCCCCTTCGTGGCCGTTGCGGTGGGTTTCCGGAATGATCTCGTGGCTGATCACGAACAGCATCGCGCCGGCCGCCAGCGCCAGGCCCAGCGGGTAGAACGCCGGCAGGCTGCCCAGCACGGCCAGGCCCAGCAGAGCGCCCAGTGGTTCGGCCAGGCCGGTCAGTGCGGCCACCCCCCAGGACTGGAACACGCCCAGGCCCAGTGTGCGCAGGGCCATGGCCACGATCAGACCCTCCGGCATGTTCTGCAAGCCGATGGCCAATGCCACGGCGGTGCCGTCTTGCACGGCGTCGGCGGAGGCCGGGCCAGCGTATGCCGCGCCCACCGCCAGTCCTTCGGGCACGTTGTGGATCATCAGCGCAAGCACCATCAACCAGGCGCGCTGGGCGGCAGCGCCCGCCGGTGTGCGGGTCCGGGTGTGGCCGGATGCGGCCGGCGGCAACACCGCGTGCTCGTGCGGCAGGGCACGGTCGATGACCAGCATCAGGCCCATGCCCAACGCTAACCCCATGCCCGTGAGCAGGGCAGCTGCGCCGCCTTTGCCGACCAGCACCTCGCTGGCCGCCAGCGACGGTAGCAACAATGCGAACACCGTGGCGGCGAGCATCACGCCGGCCGAGAAGGCCAGGAAGGCCGACTCCTGCCGCTTGCTCAGCCTTTGCACGGCGAAGACCGGCAGCGCGCCCACCGCGGTGGCCAGGGCCGCCAACAGGGATGCCTGCAGGCCTGCGACGAGCGCACTGCCGCCCTCGACGGCCATCCACCACGTCCGGGTGGGCGCCCAGAACGTGGAGGCGGCGGCCACGCCGGCCAACAGGAGCAGGCCGGCTGCCAAGGCGAGCAGTGCGCGGCGCAGGGCATTTGCCGGCAGCGGGAAGTCCCATGGCTGCAAGGCATCCCACGCGGGCTGGATCTGGCGGAGCAGGGTGGTCATGGATGGGTTGTATCGAAGTTGACTGATAGTTTGTCAAAAACTATCAAAAGGGTCCAATCGATGTCGGCAATCGACGGCATAGCGCGATGCGATCCGTCGGACGAAAAAAAAGGAGCCATTGGCTCCCTTCTTGTTGACCGGCTCGCCCGATCAGAGCGAGTCGATGAAGCTGCGCAGCTTGTCGCTGCGGCTGGGGTGCTTGAGCTTGCGCACCGCCTTGCTCTCGATCTGGCGGATGCGCTCGCGCGTGACGTCGAACTGCTTGCCCACTTCTTCCAGCGTGTGGTCGGTGGACATCTCGATGCCGAAGCGCATGCGCAGCACCTTGGCTTCACGCGGCGTGAGGCTGTCGAGGATTTCCTTCACCACCTCGCGCAGGCCGGCCTGCATGGCGGCCTCGATCGGGGCGGTGTTGGTGGTGTCCTCGATGAAGTCGCCCAGGTGCGAATCGTCGTCGTCGCCGATGGGGGTTTCCATCGAGATCGGCTCCTTGGCGATCTTCATGATCTTGCGGATCTTGTCCTCGGGCATCTCCATCTTCTCGGCCAGGATGGACGCATCGGGCTCGAAGCCGAACTCCTGCAGGTGCTGGCGGCTGATGCGGTTCATCTTGTTGATGGTCTCGATCATGTGCACCGGGATACGGATGGTGCGCGCCTGGTCGGCGATCGAGCGCGTGATGGCCTGACGGATCCACCACGTGGCGTAGGTCGAGAATTTGTAGCCGCGGCGGTATTCGAACTTGTCCACCGCCTTCATCAGGCCGATGTTGCCTTCCTGGATCAGGTCGAGGAACTGCAGGCCGCGGTTGGTGTACTTCTTCGCGATCGAGATCACCAGGCGCAGGTTGGCCTCGATCATTTCCTTCTTGGCATCGCGCGAGGAAGCCTCGCCGTTGTTCATGCGCTTGTGGATGTCCTTCAGGTGATCGATGGGCACCACCACGCTGTTCTGGATGTCGATCAGGCCTTGCTGGAGTTCCTGCACCGGCGGGATGTTGCGCTCGAGTACCACGCTCCAGGGTTTGCCCGCGGCGGCCTGTTTCTCCACCCACTTGAGGTTGAGCAGGTTGGGCGGGAAGTCCTTGATGAAGGTTTCCTGTGGCATGCCGCACTTGTCCACGATGATGCGGCGCAGCTCGCGCTCCTTCTTGCGGATCTCGTCGACCTGGCTGCGCACGGTGCTGCACAGCTTCTCGATCGCCTTGGCCGTGAAGCGGATGGTCATCAGCTTCTCGGTCAGGGCATGCTGGGTCTTGACGTAGGTCGGGCTGCCGTAGCCTTCCTTGTCGTAAGACTTGTGCAGCTTCTCGAACATGACGCGCATGGCGTCGAAGCGCTCCAGCGCCTCGCGCTTGAGTTCTTCGAGCTTGCGGGTGAGCGCCTTGGAGCCGCCCTTGCCGTCGTCGTCGTCGGCTTCGTCGTAGTCGTCGAAGTCTTCCTCGGCCACGTAGTCGTCGGCTTCGTCGGCGTCGGCAAAGCCGTCCACCACGGTGGAGATGACGACCTTGCCCTCGCGGATTTCCTCGGCCATGGCCAGGATCTCGGCGATGGTCGCGGGCGACTCGCTGATCGCCTCCATCATGCTGTGCAGGCCACCCTCGATGCGCTTGGCGATCTCGATCTCGCCTTCGCGGGTGAGCAGCTCCACCGTGCCCATCTCGCGCATGTACATGCGCACCGGGTCGGTGGTGCGGCCGAATTCGCTGTCCACGGTGGACAGGGCGGCTTCGGCTTCCTCTTCCGCTTCCTCTTCGGTGGCAGCGGTGGGGCCGGTGTTGTTGAGCAGCAGGGTTTCCGCGTCGGGCGTCTGTTCGTAGACAGCCACGCCCATGTCGTTGAGCAGCGAGACCACCACTTCCAGCGTCTCGGCCTCGACCAGCTTGTCCGGCAGGTGGTCGTTGATCTCGCCGTGCGTGAGGTAGCCGCGCGTCTTGCCAAGCTTGATCAGGGTCTTGAGGCGTTCGCGGCGGGCACGGGCTTCTTCTTCGGACAGGATGGTTTCATCCAGACCGAATTCCTTCATCAGCGCGCGTTCCTTCGCCTTGCTGATCTTCATGCGCAGCGGCTTGGCCTTTTCGGCCGGCTGCGCTTCGTCAACCACCACCTCTTCGGGAAGCTCTTCGCCGAGGTCGCCGTCCTCGAGATCGGCCAGGTCGTCACCCAGGTCGTCTTCTTCCTTCGCGGCGGCCTTGCCGGGCTTGCGCCCGCGCTTGGCGGCGGGTTTTTCGGCCGCAGCCGCGGCCTTGGCCGGGCGGCCGGGCTTCTTCTTCGCGGGCACCGCGTCGTCGAGCAGTTCTTCGGCCAGCGCTTCGGGCTTGGCCTTCTTCGCGGTGCTGCTGGCGGTGGTCTTGGCGGCCGGGGCCTTCTTGGCCGGGGCTGCCTTCGCGGCTGCCTTGGTGGGGGTCTTGGTCGTCACTGCGGGGGCTTTCTTGGGGGAAGCCGCCGGCTTGGCTTTCACGGGAGCGGCCTTCTTGGCGGGGGCTTTGGACGCAGCGGACGCACTGGCTTTCTTCGCGGGCATGGGAACCTCAAAAAAATCAACGAACGGACCGGCAGAACGAGCTAGCCGCCAGAAGGCCCCCAGTTGGGGCCGAACCGGAGGATTTGAAGAGCACACGAACCCACCGAGCGCCGGTGCGGGCGGGCCTGCAAGCTGTGGGGGCGAACATTTGGTGTGCAGTCCTTGCGGGTTTCCGCGCGCCCCCTCGGGGGAGGAAGGCGGGGTGGCCAGGAGGGTGATCCATGTAGCCCCTGCGTAGGGGCCGGGCCGGTGCCGGAGGTGCTGCTGTCGCGCTTGCGGTGCAACCGTGGATTATACCGTTGAGGGTCGATCCGGTGAATCAGGCCTGTGCCTTGGGCCGTTGGGCCAACAACAGCGCCTGCTGCCTGCGGCTGAGCTCGTAGAGCCGTTCCATGCGTTGCGGGTCGGACGCCGGCAGCTGGCTGGCCTTGCCGATCTCGTCGGCAATGGCGTCGAGATGGATCGCCGTCATCAGACGGCGCAGGTCGTCCTCGCCAAGTTCCTCGATCTCGTACGTCTGGCCGCTGGGTTGCAGGTGGTCCAGACCGATCAGGCGGCCCGCCAGCTCCGCAAAAGGCTGGCCCTCGACGCCCAGTTGCAGCACGGCCCAGGGCTCTGCGCCGTGTTCGTTGAAGCGCACGTCGATCCAGGAGAACAGGTCGCCGTGGGGCGACTGGAGCTCGCACAGCACGTGGTGGTCGTCGTTCGTCAGGAGGTCCCAGGTGGCGGAATTGCGCAGTGCGGACTGGGCGATGTGCTCGGCCATGGCGATGGACTTCGGTTTGATCGCGTGGCGCGCCCCGGCGCCGTAGGCGCGCTGCTTGTAGCGGGACTCGGTGCCGCGCCCGCCGCGGATCGCGGGCTTGTTGTCCTTGGCCGAGATTCCCCAGAGCTCAGGCAGATCGTGCGCGTCGAGTTGCGCCTTGTCGGCCAGCACGCCCATGAGCTGGCGTTTCAAGGCGCCCTCGGGCAACGCCTTCCAGAGTGGACCGGCGTTGCTGATCATGCGCGAGCGGCCTTCCATGGTCGCCATGTCGCAGCCGTCGGCGGCGGCCTCGACCACGAACTCGCTCAGCAGCACCGCCTGGCGCACGAAGCGCGCGAAGGCCTCGGTGCCGTGCTCGCGGATGTAGCTGTCCGGGTCGTGCTCGGCCGGCAGGAAGAGAAACTTCACGCTGCGCGTGTCGTTGGCCAGCGGCAGGGCGGCGTCGAGCGCCTTGCGCGCGGCACGCCGGCCGGCGGCGTCGCCATCGAAGCTGAACACCACCGCCTCGGTGAAGCGAAAGAGTTTCTGCACGTGCTCGGGCGTGCAGGCCGTACCCAGCGTGGCCACCGCGTTGCCGAAGCCAAGCTGCGCGAGCGCCACCACGTCCATGTAGCCCTCGGTGACGAGCGCATAGCCGTGCTGGCGGATCGCGGTGCGCGCCTCGAACAGGCCGTAGAGCTCGCGACCCTTGCTGAACACCGGCGTTTCGGGCGAATTCAGGTACTTGGGCTCGCCCTTGTCGAGCACGCGCCCGCCAAAGCCGATGCACTCGCCCTTGACGTTGCGGATCGGGAACATGATCCGGTCGCGGAAGCGGTCGTAGCGCCGGGCCTGGCCGTTCTGGTCCTTCTCGTCGGCGTGCTCGATCACCAGACCCGATTCGGTGAGCAGGTTCGAGCTGTAGTCGGGAAACACGCTGGCGAGGTGGCGCCAACCCTCGGGCGCGTAGCCCAGGCCGAAGACCTTGGCGATCTGGCCCGACAGGCCTCGGCGCTTGAGGTAGTCGATGGCGCGCGGCGAGCCCTTGAGTTCCTTCTGATAAGCACCGGCGGCCTTCTCGAGCACTTCGGTCAGCGTGGCTTGCTGCTGTCGCTGCTGTGCGGCGCGCTCGCGCTCTTGTGGCGAGCTGTCCTCCTCGGGCACCTGCAAGCCGACCTGCGAGGCGAGTTCCTTCACCGCCTCGACAAAGCCCATGCCCGTGTGCTCCATGAGGAAACCGATGGCGTTGCCGTTCGCGCCGCAACCGAAGCAGTGATAGAACTGCTTGGACGGACTGACGCTGAAGGACGGCGACTTCTCGCCGTGGAATGGGCACAGCCCCATGAAGTTGGCGCCGCCCTTCTTGAGCTGCACGTAGCGGCCCACCACGTCGACCACGTCGACGCGGCTGAGCAGTTCCTGGATGAAGCTCTGGGGGATGGCCATGGAGAGGGAGGCTAGCTTACCCCGCCGGTGGCCCCGGATCAGTTGCCCGCGACGACGCCCTCACGCCGAGGATCGGCGCCGCCCAGCCAGCGACCCCCGCGGCGCACCAGGGCCTGGGCACCACTTGTCATGTCGTCCTGTTGCACCGTGTGCCCCAAGGCCTGCAATGCCTGCACGGTGGCGGGCGGGAAGCGCTCTTTTTCCAGGAGCAGCGGGCCCCCCAGGGTCCCGAAGTTGGGCAGGTCAAGCGCGGCCTGCGGGTGCAGGCCCCAGTGCAGCACCCCCCACAGCGCCTTGGCGGTGTAGTGGATGATCAGCGCCCCGCCGGGGCTGCCGGCGCTCATGATCGGTGCACCGGTGTGCGCGTCGAACACCAGCGTGGGGGCCATTGACGAGCGCGGTCGCTTGCCCGGCTGCACGCGGTTGGCGATCGGCCGGCCTTCGGCGTCGGTGGGGGCAAAGCTGAAGTCGGTGAGTTGGTTGTTGAGCAGGAATCCACCCGGGCCGGACGGATCGGGGCTCACCATGAGCCGCGAGCCGAAGGCCGATTCGATGGTGGTCGTCATGGCCAGCACGTTCCCGTGAGCATCGACGATGCCGATGTGGCTGGTGCCAGCCTCCGGCTGCGCGGGCATGGGCGCGAAGGCCAGCGCCGCGCCGGCGGGCCGGCCCGGTTCCGCTTGCGGCATGCGCTGCCGTCCAATGAGATCGGCGCGCGCGTTGAGGTAATCCGCGTCGAGCAGGCTGCGCCAGTCGCCACCGGGGGCGGGCACGAAGTCCGGGTCGGCCACGTACAGTGCCCGGTCGGCAAAAGCCAGGCGCGAGGCCTCCGTGTAGGCGTGCAGCCAGTCGGCACCTGGCACGCCCTCGCGCAACGACGCCATGGCCTGCGGCGTGCGGGTGAGCAGGCCAAGGATCTGCCCGACCGCGATGCCGCCGGAGCTGGGCGGGGGAAAGCCGCACACCCGCAGCCAGCGTGCGCCAGCCCGCAGCGGGTGGCACAGGGCTTGCCGCTCGCGCGGCTGGTAGCGTCGCAGATCGTCTTGCGTGAGGGTGCCGGGCAGGGTGGGGTGGGCGCGCACCTTGTCCACCATGGCGCGTGCGATCGGGCCTTCGACCATCGCAAGTGGGCCGAGCGTGGCGATCTCGCGCAGCACCACCGCGAGCCCGGGGTTGCGCAGCACGTGTCCCACCGGGTGGGGCTTGCCATCGGCGCGGTAGAAATAGCGCCGCGCCTGTGGGTCGCGCGGCAGCACTGACTCGGCGGCTAACAGCGTGTGCAGCCTCGGGCTGACCGCGAAGCCGTTTTCGGCCAGCGCGATCGCGGGCTCGAACAGGCGGGCCCAGGGCAAGCGGCCATGGTGGCGGTGTGCGAGTGCCAGCATGTGGACTATCCCCGGAACGCCTACCGAGCGCCCGCTGGCGACTGCCTGGGCAAATGGCAAGGGCTTGCCCCCGGCGTCGAGAAACAGCCTCTCATCCACGGCGGCCGGCGCGGTTTCGCGCCCGTCGTAGGCCTGCGCGCGCCGGCCGTCCCAGTGCAGCAGAAAGGCGCCACCGCCAATGCCACTGGATTGCGGCTCCACCAGCGTGAGCACCATCTGCACCGCGATGGCCGCATCGACCGCGCTGCCGCCGTCGCGCAGAACCTGTGCGCCGGCCTGGGCCGCGAGCGGGTTGGCGGCCGCGACTGCCTGTCGCTCGAATGACCAGCCGGGCTTGGCCTGCAGCCCGGACGGCGCTTCCGGCTGTGGGGGGGCCGTGACGGGCTGGGCACAACCCGCGAGCCAGGTGCTCAGTGCACAGGCGAGGGTCAAGGCCGCGAAGGGGTGGTACTTCATGGTGGCGTGTCGATGGTCGCAAACGGCAGTGCTCCGACGATACCCCCGCGGGTCTGTGTCGGGGGCGTGCCCGACCATGGCGATCCGTTCGGAAGGAAAGGAAGGGCCATGGAGCATATCGAGATGGCGCCAGAAGCGCGCCCCCAGGGCGAGGTTGGCGCAAGCGCGCGCTGGCCCGTCAGCGTGGCGGGGGGCGTGGCCGTGATCACGCTGGCCTTGTGCTTGCTGGGCTATGGCTATGCGCTGGCCATCGAATCACGATTCGGCATCGCACAGGCGCACGTGCCGGCCTCGCCGCTGGACTATCTGAGCCTGGCGGGTCACGTGATTGCGCAACTGCTGTTGCACGCGCTGAAGAACCTGGGCTCACCGCGTACCTGGTGGGTTGTCTATGCCAGCGCCTGGCCATGGGTGCTGGCCACGCTGGTCGCCATCTGGGCCTTCGTGGCCGTCGTGCGCTGGCCGAAGTTGCGGCCGCTGCGTCGCCGCACAGCCATCGGGGCCGGACGATTCACGAAGCACATCCGTGCGCGCTGGCGGACGTCACGCCTGACGTGGGCAGGCGTCGTGTTGTCTCTGCTGGTGTCGGTCGCGCCCTTCATTGCCACGGCCATGCTCTGGTTTGTGCTGGCAACTGGCTTGAGTGCGATGGCGATGTTGCCGCTGCTGGGGCTTCACCTGGGGCGCGACGCCCTGCAACGCTGGGTCGTCGAACCGGCGCGTTGCGCGCCGCAGGTGACGCGCGAGCAGCGGCTGCAACCGGAGCACCGACGGCTTGGTCAGGAGCCTGTCGCGCTCTGCGTCGCGGTACGCGGCTTGCCCGGTGGTGTGATCAAGGGCCGCCTGGTGGCCGCAACGTCTCAAGTGGCCGTGCTGTTCGACCCTTCGTCTGGCACGGTCTGGCGCGTGCCGGTGAGCGGGGCCACTCTCGAGCCGGTGGCCTCGCTCGATTGATCGCTCAGCGCGGGGCGAGACGGATCGCGCCGTCGAGGCGGATCACCTCGCCGTTGAGCATGTCGTTCTCGATGATGTGCTTCGCCAGCTTCGCGTAGTCCGCCGGCGTGCCCAGACGGCTGGGGAAGGGCACGCTGGCCGCGAGTGCGTCCTGCACCTCCTGCGGCATGCCGAACAGCATGGGCGTGCCGAAGATGCCGGGGGCGATCGTCATGTTGCGGATGCCGTTGCGCGCCAGGTCGCGCGCGATCGGCAGCGTCATGCCCACCACACCGCCCTTGGACGCCGCGTAGGCGGCCTGGCCGATCTGGCCGTCGTAGGCGGCCACGCTGGCGGTGCTGATCATCACGCCGCGCTCGCCCGTCGCCTCGGGCTCGTTCTTGCACATGGCCTCGGCCGCCAGGCGGATCATGTTGAAGCTGCCCACCAGGTTGACCATGATGGTCTTGGTGTAGACGGCCAGCGAGTGCGCGCCGTTTTTGCCCACGGTCTTCTCGGCCGGTGCGATGCCCGCGCAGTTGACCAGGCCCATCAGCTTGCCCATGGACACGGCCTTGGCCACCACGGCCTGACCGTCCGCTTCGCTGCTCACGTCGCACTTCACGAACACGCCACCGATGTCCTTGGCCACGGCCTCGCCCTTGTCGGCCTGCATGTCGGCGATCACCACCTTGCCGCCATTGGCTGCCAGCATGCGCGCCGTGCCTTCACCCAGGCCCGATGCGCCGCCGGTGACGATGAATACCTTGCCTGCAATGTCCATGCTTGTGCTCCTGAGGTGGCGCGTCGCGCGCCTTTGACGTTGACGTAAACGTCAATTATGACCTTGCGGCCGGTGCGATACCAGCATGACAGTCACGCCGTTGTCATGTGAGGGTGGGAAACTGGGGTTTTGCGTGCGCGCATGGGACCATGTTTGCATCCTCCGACGACCTTTTTCGCCGTGTCAGTGACGACCTGCTGGACGGCTACGACGAAGAACTCGAAATGGAGATCGAGGACCGCGATCTCCACGAAGAAGTTGATGCGGCAGAGGCGGCGCGCCGTCGTGATGACCGGCGCACCTACTTTCGCGAGCTGTTCCGGCTTCAGGCCGAGCTGGTGAAGCTGCAGGACTGGGTGGTGCACACCGGCCACAAGCTGGTGGTGGTGTTCGAGGGGCGCGACGCCGCCGGCAAGGGCGGCGTGATCAAACGCATCACGCAGCGCTTGAACCCGCGCGTGTGCCGCGTGGTGGCCCTGCCCGCACCGAATGATCGCGAACGCACCCAGTGGTACTTCCAGCGTTATGTGACGCACCTGCCCGCGGGTGGCGAGATCGTGCTGTTCGACCGCAGCTGGTACAACCGTGCCGGCGTCGAGCGTGTGATGGGCTTTTGCGTCGACGCGCAGGTGGAGGCGTTCTTTCGCACCGTGCCCGAGTTCGAGAAGATGCTGGTGAACTCCGGCATCCAGCTCGTGAAGTACTGGTTCTCGATCTCCGACGAAGAACAGGAAGCGCGATTCCTGGGCCGCATTCACGACCCGCTCAAGCAGTGGAAGCTCAGCCCGATGGACCTGGAGAGCCGGCGTCGCTGGGAGCTCTACACCAAGGCCAAGGAGGAGATGCTCGCGCGCACGAACATCCCCGAATCACCCTGGTGGGTGGTGCCGGCCGACGACAAGAAGAAGGCACGCCTGAACTGCATTCACCATTTGCTGTCACGCATCCCGTACCACGAGGTCGAGCGCCCGGGCATCACCTTGCCCGAGCGCATCCGCCACGAGGGCTACCGCCGCCACCAGGTGCCGGGAGAAATCTACGTGCCATCTGTTTACTGACGCACAAACAAGAAGGCCCGCTCGCGCGGGCCTTCGTCATGTGCCTGTGGTGTTCACTTGAAGCCCACGCGGTCAAGCATTTGCTGAACCTTCGTGAGGTTCTTCGCCACCGACGCCAGCGGCACCGTCTCGGGTTTGAAGTCGTCCCCGCCCATGGCCTTGAGGGCGGCGTTGTCCACCTTCACGCCCTTGGCGGCCGCGAACTCGTTGTTGCCGTTGGCAAAGTAGTCCTGCGCGAAGGGGCTGGCCAGGAATTCCATGAACTGGATCGCGTTGTCGCGGTTCTTCGCGTGCTTCGCCACCGCAGCGCCCGCGATGTTCACGTGCGTGCCGCTGGTGCTCTGGTTCGGGAACACCACGCGCACCTTCTCGGTCACGGCGCGGTCTTCCGGCTTGTTCGACTTGAGCAGTCGCGCGAAGTAGTAGCTGTTGGTCAGTGCCACGCCGCATTCGCCGCTGGCCACGGCCTTGATCTGGTCGGTGTCGCCGCCCTTGGGTGCGCGCGCCATGTTGTCCACCACACCCTTGAGCCAGGCCTCGCCCTTTTGCTCGCCCAGGCGCTCGACCACCGTGGCAAACAACGACAGGTTGTAGGGGTGCGAGCCCGAGCGGGTGCACACCAGACCCTTGAGCTTGGGGTCGGCCAGTTGCTCGTAGGTGGCGACGTCGGCGGCCTTCACGCGGGTCGGGTCGTACACGATGACGCGGGCGCGGGTGGAGAAACCGGTCCAGGTCACGCCGTCGGGGGTGGCCGCGGCGCGCAGGTTGGCGGGGATGGCTGCGTCCAGCTTGGCGGACTTGATCGGCTGGAACAGGCCTTGCGAATCCGCAACGGCCAGTCGCGCGGCGTCGACCAGCATCACCACGTCGGCCGGCGAGGCCGCGCCCTCGGCGCGCAGGCGCGCCAGGATGCCTGCGTCGTCCGCGTCCACGCGGTTGATCTTGATGCCGGTGGTGCGGGTGAAGGCTTCGTACATGCCCTCGTCCGACTGGTAGTGACGGGCCGAGTAGAGGTTGAGCACCTTGTCCTGGGCCTGGGCGGTGGTGGCACACAGGGCCGCTGCGGCCACGAGGCCAAGGGTGAGGCGGCGGGAGACGTTCATGAGGAGATCTCTCGAAGTTGAAGTCACGAAAGGGGGCGGTTGCTTTGGGACAATCCGGCATCCGGTCATCTCAGCAGGTTTATGCTAACAGAAGCGAGAATGGTTCTCACTAAGTATCTTGGTCGCATGGGGGGGCTTTGTGTCCTTGCCCTGGTCATGGCGCTGGCGGGCTGCGCGAGCCTCGCCCCCGAAACCCCCGCCACGCCGCAGACACCGGCGGTCACACCCCCGGACCCGCCGCCGGTACTTACGCGACCGCCCCGGCTGGGCCTCGCCCTGGGGGGTGGCGCCGCGCGCGGTTTTGCGCACATCGGGGTGATCCAGGAGCTGGAGCGGGTGGGCATCCGCCCCGACCTGGTGGTCGGGACATCGGCGGGCAGCCTCGTTGCCGCGCTGTACGCCAGCGGCAAACCCGGCAGCGAACTCGAACGCCTGGCCCTGCAGATGCACGAGGCCGAGATCGCCGACTGGTCGCTGCCGATCCTCGGGCGTGGTCTGCTGCGCGGCGAGGCGCTCACGCGCTACGTGCGTCGCGCCGTCGATGGACGGCTGATCGAGAACATGGCGCTGCCGCTGGGTGTGCTGGCGACCGACCTCAAGACCGGGCGCGGCGTCCTGTTCCGCCGGGGCGACACCGCCCTGGCGGTGCGCGCATCCAGCGCGGTGCCCGGGGTGTTCTCGCCGGTGAAGATCGGCGATACCGAGTTCGTGGACGGCGGCCTGGTGGCGCCCGTGCCGGTGCGCCAGGCGCGAGAGATGGGGGCCGAGGTGGTGCTGGCCATCGACATCTCCAGCGTGCCCGAGGCCAACAGCGCCAGCGGAGGTCTGCAGGTGCTGCTGCAAACCTTCGCCATCATGGGGCAGAGCATCAACCGCCACGAACTCACCGGTGCCGATCTGGTGGTGCATCCGGCGCTCGACGGGATGGGTGGTGCGGACTTCTCAGTGCGCCAGCGAGCCATCGACGCGGGCCGCCAGGCCATGCGCGCGGCCATGCCGCAGCTGCTGGCGCTCATGGCGCGCCGCGTTCCGTTCTGACGCCGGCCAAAAAAAAGCCCTCACCGCAGGGCTAGCCGTTCCATAAAGGAGTTGCTAAGCGAACAGACTAGGCGGAAATCTTCAGCTGATTCAAGCACTTAGCGCCGGACTTGTCCGGCGCTTTTTCTTGGTCAGCAGTGGGCTCTCTAAGTCGTTGTCCTGCAATGAAAAACGACCACCGAAGTGGTCGTTATCAACCCCTTAACCGAACGGCTAGCACCGCAGGGGGGGGAGGGCTTTGAAGGGTCCGATGAAACCGAATTTCGAAGGGGACCCGAGGAGACAACCAGAAAAACCGGGGGCGCAGGCCTTGGACCGAAGGTTAAGCCTGCGCCGTGGATTCAATTGTGGGCGCTCGATGAAAAGTCAAGTCCCACGATCAGCGGCACGAAGTGCGTGGTTTTCAGCGCTTCTTCGTGGCCGTCTTGGTGGCGTTGACGGCGCTGGCCGTCACCGTGTTGAAGTTGGCTTCGGCCATTTCGGTGGCTTGCTTCACGGCCTTGTGCACCGATTCCATGGCGTTGTTGGCGGCAGACACGGCGCTCTTCATCACGGCCACAGCGGTTTCGGAACCGGCAGGGGCGTTCTTGGAGGCGTTGTCGACCACGGCCATGAATTTCTTCTGGGCGTCGGCGGCGGTGGCTTCGGCGGCCTTGCTGAACTCGGCGCTGGTGCCCGACGCGATGTCGTACAGGTGACGGCTGTAGGCCACCGACTTCTCGGCCAGGGGCTGCATCAGGCTGGCTTGCAGGTTCAGCAGTTCCTGGGCGTCCTTGACGCTCAGCAGGGCCTGGGTGTTGTTGGCGGACTCGGCCAGGGCAGCCTTGGTGGCTTGCAGGTTGAGTTCGACCAGTTTTTCGACGCCTTCGAAGGCTTTCTGGGTCAGACCGAAGAGGGTCTCGATCTGGGATTTCTGGGCGGAAATGATTTGTTCGGCGGTCAGCATGTCAGTACTCCTGAAGGGTGGATGAAGGGATGCGGTTCACGGTTGCGGCGTGGACACTTGCGGGCTCTTCCGTCCTCTTGTGCATGATTTGCTGCGCTGCAACATGGTTCGAATTATAGGGATCGTTCGCCGGTGCGCAAGCGTTTTTTGCTGCGTTGCAACATTCTAGGCGTGCGGTTCTAAATCCGGGGCGCGAGCCTCTGGCTTCAAGCGCTTGCCACAATCGCTGCCCTATTTCGGGGCCTGGCCTTTGCGCGCTTACTACGCTGACCATTTCGTGCTTCCCCTGCCCAGCGGGCACCGCTTTCCGATGGGCAAGTACGCGCGTCTGCGCGAGCGACTGACGGGTGAATTGCCCGCCGTCGAGTTGCACGAAGCCCTGCCTGCCAGCGACGGCGAACTGGCCCTGGTGCACACGCCCGCCTATGTGGACGCCATTGCCCAGGGCACGTTGGCGCCGGCGCTCCAGCGCGAGATCGGCTTCCCCTGGAGTCCTGCCATGGCCGAGCGCGCGCGCCGTTCGGTGGGTGCCACTCTGCAGGCGGCGCGGCACGTGATGGCGCAGCGCGGCGGCCTCGCGGCCAACCTGGCGGGCGGCACCCACCATGCGTATGCCGACAAGGGCGGCGGGTTCTGCGTGTTCAACGACTTTGCCGTGGCGGCGCGTCTGATGCAGGCGGAGCACGCGCGGCGCCACGGTGGCCGCGCGCCGTTGCAGGTCGCCATCGTTGACCTCGACGTACACCAGGGCAACGGCACGGCCCGCATCTTTGCCAACGACGCCAGCGTGTTCACGCTGTCGCTGCACGGGGCCAAGAACTTCCCGTTCCGCAAGGAGCCGAGCGACATCGACGTGGAAATGCCGGACGGCACGCGCGATGACGACTACCTGCACGCGCTTGACCTTGCGCTCGACGAGCTCGAGCGCCGTTTCGAGCCCGGGCTGGTGCTGTATCTGGCGGGTGCCGATCCTCACGAAGGCGATCGGCTCGGGCGCCTGAAGCTGAGCTTTGACGGCCTGGAGGCGCGCGACCGGCGCGTGATGGACTGGGCCTGGCGGCGTGGCCTGCCGCTGGTGTTCGCCATGGGCGGGGGCTACGGGCATGACCTTGAAGCCACGGTGCAGGTACAGGTGAACACCTACCGCACGGCGCTGGCGTTCGAGCAGCGCTGGCAGGCGGCAGCACGCGCCGCGGCGACAGCGCCCACCGGCATGCGCTGGCACAATGCCCGCCCATGACCGCGACCGCACCGGCCCCACGCCCGACCCCGCGGCCCCGCAGCGACTACCGCGCCTTTCGCGCCATCACCACCCGCTGGGCCGACAACGACGTCTACGGGCACGTCAACAACGTCGTCTACTACAGCTGGTTCGACACGGCCGTCAACGCGCACCTCATCGAAGCCGGTGCGCTCGACATCCACACCGGCAGCGTGATCGGTCTGGTGGTGCAGACGCAGTGCCACTACTTCGCGCCCCTGGCCTTCCCGCAGACGGTGTGGGCCGGCATCCGCGTCGCGCATCTGGGCAGCTCCAGCGTGCGCTACGAGGTCGGCCTGTTCGCCGATGGCGCCGACAGCACCGCCGCGCATGGCCATTTCGTGCACGTCTATGTGGATCGCCACACCCGCCGGCCGGTGGCGCTGCCGCCCGCTTTCAAGAACGTTCTGGAGACCCTGCGATGAACCTTGCCGAGACCGTGATCGACCCCGCGAGCGTGGACGCCGCGATCACCACCCGCATGTCGATGCGCGCCTTCCTGCCCACCCCGGTGCCGCGCGAGACGATCGAGCACATCCTGGACGTGGCACGCCGCGCCCCGTCGGGCACCAACACGCAGCCCTGGAAGGTGTATGTGTTGCAGAACGCCGCGCGCGACGAACTGGTGGCCAAGGTTTGCGCGGCACACGAGGCCATCTACGCCAACCCCGCGCTTGCTGCCGAGTACCGTGAGGAATACGACTACTACCCCGAGAAATGGGTCAGCCCCTACATCGACCGTCGACGCGAGAACGGCTGGGGTCTCTATGGCCTGCTCGGCATCCAGAAGGGCGAGAAGGACAAGATGCACGCGCAGCACCAGCGCAACTTCAAGCTGTTCGACGCGCCCGTGGGTCTGATGTTCACGCTTGACCGCGTGATGGGGCGCGGCTCGCTGGTGGACTACGGCATGTTCCTGCAGAACATCATGGTCGCGGCGCGCGGCCAGGGCCTGCACACCTGCCCGCAGGCGGCATGGAACGGTTTCGCGAAGATCATCCTGCCCCACATCGGCGCCGGGCCCGACGAGATGCTGGTCTGCGGCATGGCCCTGGGCTACGCCGACCCTGACGCGCCGGTCAACGGCTTTCACACGCCTCGCGAGCCCGTGTCCGCTTTCACGCACTGGCTCGGCTGAACCCTTCAACACCACAGGAGACGACCATGATCACCACCCCCAGCGGCCTGCAGTACGAAGACACCACGCTCGGTCAGGGCGATGAAGCCCGCGCCGGCCGCCCGGTGCAGGTGCACTACACCGGCTGGCTCTACCAGGACGGCGTGGCCGGCCGCAAGTTCGATTCCAGCAAGGACCGTGGCCAGCCGTTCGAATTCCCCCTCGGCATGGGCCACGTCATCCGCGGCTGGGACGAGGGCGTGCAAGGCATGAAGGTTGGCGGCACGCGCCGGCTGGTGATTCCGCCCGAGCTGGGTTACGGCGCGCGCGGCGCCGGCGGCGTGATCCCGCCCAACGCCACGCTGCTGTTCGAAGTCGACCTGCTCGCGGTGTGAACGAAATGACCCGTCCTGCCATCCTCATCACGCGCAAGGTATTTCCCGACGTGGTGGAACACCTGCGCCAGCATTTCGACGTCGATCACAACGACGCTGACGGCGTTCTTTCACCGGCGCAACTCATCGAGCGTCTGCAAGGCAAGGTGGGTGCACTCACCACCGGCAGCGAACGCATCGACGGCGCTGTGGCGGGTGCCTGTCCGCAACTGCGCATCGTGGCCAACATCGCGGTCGGTTACAACAACTTCGACGTACCCGCGCTGAGTGCCGCGGGCGTGCTGGCCACCAACACGCCCGACGTGCTCACCGAGACCACCGCCGATTTCGGCTTTGCACTGCTCATGGCCACCGCGCGCCGCCTCACCGAGAGCGAGCACTTTCTGCGCGCCGGCCAGTGGAACCGCTGGGCGCTCGACATGTTTGCGGGCGCAGAGGTGCACGGCAGCACGCTGGGCATCCTGGGCATGGGCCGCATCGGCCAGGCGATCGCGCGCCGCGGCGCGCACGGCTTTGGCATGAAGGTGATCTATCACAACCGCTCGCGGCTGGACGCAGCCACCGAGGCCGAATGCAAGGCGCGCTACGTGGACAAGGCCACGCTGCTGCGCGAGGCCGATCACCTCATCCTCGTGTTGCCCTACAGCGCCGAGAGCCACCATGCCATTGGCGCGGCCGAGATCGCGCAGATGAAGCCCACGGCCACGCTCACCAACATCGCACGCGGCGGCATCGTGGACGATGCGGCGCTTGCGGCGGCGCTGAAGGAGCGGCGCATTGCGGCTGCCGGCCTGGACGTGTTCGAAGGCGAGCCGAAGGTCCACCCTGATCTGCTCACCGTGCCCAACGTGGTGCTCACGCCGCACATCGCCAGCGCCACGATCCAGACGCGCCGCGCCATGGCCATGCTGGCGGCCGACAATGTGATCGACTACCTCACCACCGGCCAGCCGCGAACCCCGCTCAACGCCGACATCATCGGAAAGGGCGCTCGCCCGTGATGGCTTCCTGGCTGCTGCTGGTTCTGTTGGCGCTGGCGGTCATCGCCGTGCTGTTGCAGGTGTTGCTGCTGCGCCGTCAGCCGGCGCCCGACGCCACCGAACTGGCGCACCGCCAGGCCGTGCTGGCACAACTGCAGCAGGTTGTGCAGCGCGTGGAGCACGTGGAGGGCGAATTGCGCCGCGAGGTGGCCGACAACGCGCGCGCCGCACGCCAGGAGCAGCAGCAAAGCCTTGCTCGCTTCCAGGAATCGCTCACCGCGCAGTCGGCCGAAACCACGCGCACGCAGAACGCGCAGCTCGATGGCTTCGCGCAGCAACTGGTGCAGTTGCGCGGCGCGCTGGGCGACGCGCTCACGCGCCAGTTGCAGGACATGAGCGAGGCCAACGCGCGACGCCTGGCCGAAATCCGCACCACGCTCGATGCCCAGCTCACGCAGTTGCAGCAGGGCAACGCGGCCAAGCTCGACGAGATGCGCGCGGTGGTTGACGAGAAGCTGCAGAGCACCTTGCAGGCGCGCCTGGGCGAGAGCTTCAAGCAGGTGGCCGACCGCCTGGAGCAGGTGCACAAGGGCCTGGGCGAGATGCAGACGCTGGCGCAGGGTGTGGGGGATTTGAAGCATCTGCTCACCAACGTGAAGACGCGGGGCATGTTCGGCGAGGCGCAACTTGCCGCCTTGCTGGAGCAGGTGTTCGCGCCCGACCAATACGCCACCCAGGTGGCCACGCGACCGGGCAGCCGCAACGTGGTCGACTTCGCGGTGCGCCTGCCCGGCCGCGGCGATGACGGTGCGCCGTGCTGGTTGCCGATCGATGCCAAGTTCCCGAACGAGGACTACGAGCGGCTGCTTGATGCGCAACAGCGCGCCGATGTGGAGGGCGCCGAGGCCGCGGGCAGGGCACTGGAACAACGCATCCGCCTGGAAGCAAAGTCCATGGCCGAGAAGTACCTCGAGCCGCCGCACACCACGGACTTTGCCATCCTGTTCCTCCCCACCGAAGGCCTCTATGCCGAGGTGTTGCGCCGCCCCGGTCTGATGGAACTGCTGCAGCGCGAGCACCGCGTCACGCTGGCCGGCCCGACCACGCTCATGGCCATGCTCAACTCGCTGCAGATGGGCTTTCGCACGCTCGCGCTGGAAAAGCGCAGCAGCGAGGTCTGGCAGGTGCTGGGCGCGGTCAAGACCGAGTTCGGCAAGTTCGGCGACGTGCTGGCCAAGGTGAAAGGCCAGACGCAGACCGTGCTCAACACGCTGGAAGCCGCCGAGGTGCGCAGCCGCGCCATGGGCCGTGCGCTCAAGACCGTCGAGGCGCTGCCGCAGGAGCGCAGCAGCGCCTTGCTGCCGCTCGACAACGACCCCTCCGAGGCACCTTGAACCCCCGCTTGCGTGTGGATCTCGTGCGCCTGATCGGCTCGCAGATCTGCGTGCACGCGTGCATGACGGGCTTTCGCATGGCCGCGCCGCTGATGGCGCTGCGAGAGGGTCACAGCGCCTTGTCGGTGGGCGTGCTGCTGGCTTTGTTCGCCGTCTCGCCCGCTGTGCTGGCCTTGCCCGCCGGCCGCTTTGCCGATCGGCACGGCTTGCGCCACCCCGTGCGGGTGGCGGTGGCCGTGGCCAGCGCCGGAGCCATGCTGGCGGTGGCCTGGCCGGCGTTCTGGGTGCTGTGCCTTTCGGCCACGGCTTGCGGTGCGGCCAGCGGGATTGCCATGATCGCGCTGCAACGCCACGTGGGCCGGCTCGCCCACGACGCCACCGAACTGCGCCAGGTGTTCAGCTGGATGGCGGTTGGTCCTTCGATCTCCAACTTCCTCGGGCCGCTGCTGGCCGGCTTGCTGATCGACGCCGCGGGCTTTCGCTGGGCCTTTCTGTTGCTGGCATCGCTGCCTTGGTTGGCCTGGTGGTGGGTACGGCGCACGCAGGAGTTGCCGAGCGCGCCGCAGCCCGCGGATGGTCGCAAGCGCTCGTCCTGGGACTTGCTGCGCAACCCCGATTTTCGCCGCCTCATGGTCTTGAACTGGATGCTGTCATCGTGCTGGGACGTGCACACTTTTCTGGTGCCCGTGATCGGCCACGAGCGCGGCCTGAGTGCCACTGCCATCGGCACCATCCTGGGCGCCTTCGCGCTGGCTGCCACTGCGATCCGCCTGATCCTGCCCTGGGTGGCGGCCCGGCTGCGCGAGTCGGCCGTGATTGCCACCGCCATGGTCTGCACGGCACTGCTCTTTGCGCTCTACCCGCTGGCGCATGCGGCGTGGTCAATGGCGGGTCTGTCGGTATTGCTCGGTCTGGCGTTGGGCTCGGTGCAGCCCATGATCATGAGCACGTTGCACCAGATGACGCCGCCGCACCGGCACGGTGAAGCGCTGGGCCTGCGTGCCATGGCCATCAATGGATCGAGCGTGGTGATGCCGCTTCTGTTCGGCTCCACCGGCGCCCTGCTTGGGGTGGCGGGCGTTTTCTGGATCGTGGGTGCTGCGATCGGCTCGGCCTCGCCGATCGCCTGGCGGCTGCGCCCGCCGGCGGGCGGCCCGGCACCGGTGTCAACCCTGGAATCCTGATTTCCCGGGCTTTCAGCGCGTTGTCAGCGGGGCGGAAGGACGCTGCGTTTACGATCGCAGGTTGACCCGAGAGAGACACCGTGCTGCTGATCACCATCCTGCTGCCTCTGCTGCTGGGTACCTTGCTCCCCCTGTGGTTGGGGAACAAGTCCCGTCCTTTGACCGCCCTGGCCGCGTTCGCGGTGACGTTGGCCAGCCTGGCCGCGTTGCTGTCGCAGGCCCCGGCCGTGATGCGGGGCGAGACCGTGTTCAACCGTTGGGAGTGGGTGCCGGAACTTGGCCTGAACCTCAGCCTGCGCCTTGATGGCCTGTCGTTGATGTTCGCGGGCCTGATCCTGTTCATCGGCCTGCTCATCGTCACCTACGCCCATTGGTACCTGAGCGCGAAGGACTCGGTGGCCAAGTTCTTCAGCGAGATGATGCTGTTCATGGCCGCCATGCTGGGCGTGGTGCTGTCGGACAACCTCTTGCTGCTGGTGGTGTTCTGGGAGCTCACCAGCCTGTCGTCGTTCCTGCTCGTGGGCTACTGGAGCCACCGCGCCGACGCGCGCGCCGGCGCGCGCCAGGCACTGGCCGTCACCGGTGGCGGTGGCCTGGTGATGCTCGCCGGCGTGGTGTTGCTGGGCCAGATCGCGGGCACGTACGACATCAGCGGCATGCTCTCGCAGGTGGCCACCATCCAGGCCGACCCGCGTTTCGTGCCTGCGCTGCTGTGCATCCTGGTGGGCTGCTTCACCAAGAGCGCGCAATTCCCGTTTCACTTCTGGCTGCCCGATGCAATGGCCGCGCCCACGCCGGTCTCTGCCTATCTGCACTCGGCCACCATGGTGAAGGCGGGTGTGTTCCTGCTCATGCGGCTGTACCCGGTGCTGGCGGGCACCGGCCACTTCGAGGTCATCGTTGGCACGGCGGGCCTCGTGACCATGCTGTTCGCTGCCTTCATTGCGATCTTCAAGCACGATCTCAAGGGCCTGCTGGCCTATTCCACCGTGAGCCACCTCGGCCTGATCACCTTCCTGGTCGGGCTCGGCTCGCCACTGGCCGCAGTGGCGGCAGTGTTCCACGTGCTCAACCACGCCAGCTTCAAGGCCTCACTGTTCATGATCGCGGGCATCGTCGACCACGAGACGCATTCGCGCGACATGCGCCAGCTTGGCGGCCTGTTCGCGCTCATGCCCTGGACGGCCACACTCGCCATGATTGCGGCAGCGTCGATGGCTGGCGTGCCGCTCACCAATGGCTTCCTGTCAAAGGAGATGTTCTTCACCGAGGCCGTGAACGGCACCAGCGGCCTGTGGCACCTGCTGGTGCCGCTGGCCGTCACCCTCGGCGGCATCTTCAGCGTCGCCTACTCGCTTCGGCTGGTGCATGACACCTTCTTCAACGGCCCGCTGGGTGATGTGCCGAACACACACCCGCATGAGCCGCCGCTGGGCATGAAGGCCCCGTCGATGCTGCTGGTGCTGATCTGCCTTGTGGTGGGCCTGCTGCCCGCGGTCACTTTCGGACCGCTGGTGCACGTGGCGGCCACCGCGCTTGCCGGGCGCCCGCTGCCTGAGTACCATCTTTCGCTCTGGCACGGCTTCAACCTGCCGCTGCTGATGAGCGTGATCGCACTCGCGGCGGGTGGGGGCCTGTACCTGTGGCTGGCGGCGGGTCGGCGCCTGCACCGCATCCAGAGCGAAGTGTGGTTTGGGTGGGCCACGGGACGGCGCATTTTCGAGGGTGCCATCGATGGGCTCTTCGGCCTGGCCGGGCGCGTCACCGAGCGGCTGGAAAACGGCTCGCTGCAGCGGTATGTGGCCTGCTTTCTGGTGGCGGCGTTGGTGCTCGCTGCCTCACCGCTGGTGGGCAGCGGCATCGGCACTGGCGAGCGAGCAACGCTGCCGGCCACGCCGCTCGCGCTGGTGGTGTGGGCACTCCTGCTCGCGGCCTGCCTGGCGCTGGTGCTCACGCACCACCAGCGGTTCCGCGCCGTGGTGCTGGTCGGCGTGGTCGGCCTGATCGTCTCGCTCACGTTCGTCGGCCTCTCCGCACCCGATCTCGCGCTCACGCAGTTGTCGGTCGAAGTGGTCTCGGCGGTGCTGCTGCTCATGGGCCTGGCGCTGCTGCCGCAGCACTCGCCGCGCGAGACGCCCGCCGTGCGGCGGGCGTGGCATGCCGGCCTGGCACTTGCCGTGGGCGCCGCGGTGGCGGTGGCGGCCTGGTGGTTGCTTACGCGCGGGCACGATTCGATCTCCTGGTACTTCCTGGAGCAGTCCTACCCCAAGGGCGGCGGCACCAACGTGGTCAACGTCATCCTGGTCGATTTCCGCGGCTACGACACCTTTGGCGAGATCACCGTGCTCGGCATCGCCGCGGTGGGCGTGCTTGCGCTGATGGACGGGCTGCGCACGCGCCGCGGAACCACCGACCCTGACGGGCGCGCCTGGACCTTTGCGCGCCAGCCGCTGCTGCTGCGCATGGCAGCCAGCGTGGTGCTGCCGGTGGCCCTGGTGTTTTCGGTCTACATCTTCATGCGTGGGCACAACCTCCCGGGTGGCGGCTTCATCGCGGGCCTGATCACCGCGGTGGCGCTGGTGCTGCAGTTCATGGCCATGGGGCAGGCGCGCGCGGAACTGCTGCTGCGGGCCGGTGGCGGGCGGCGCTTCGTGCGCTGGATCGGTGCCGGCCTGGGTATCGCCGGCCTTACCGGCGTGGGGGCCTTCGTGCTCGGCCGGCCGTTTCTCACCAGCGCGCACGGCCATCCGCATGTGCCGCTGCTGGGCGAGCTGCCCTTCGCCTCGGCGGCCGCGTTCGACCTGGGTGTGTACCTCACCGTGGTGGGGTCCACGTTGCTGACCATCTCGGTGCTGGGCACCGTCTCGCGCGAGGCACCTGCCGGCGCGCCCCGGAGCACGCCATGATCAGCATGGAATTCCTGCTCGCCAGCGGCATCGGCGTCGTCACCGCCGCCGGCGTCTACCTCATGTTGCGTGGCCGAACCTTTCCGGTGGTGTTGGGTTTGTCGATGTTCGGCTACGCGGTCAACGTGTTCATCTTCGTGATGGGGCGGCTGTGGTTCAACGCCAACCCGATTCTCGTGGGCGAGGGCGCGGTCGCCGACCCGCTGCCGCAGGCGCTGGTGCTGACGGCCATCGTGATCGGTTTTGCGACCACCGGACTCGTGATCGAGCTGGCCCTGCGCAGCCGTCACGAGAGCGGCAGCGACCACGTCGATGGCCAGGAACCCGGAGGGCGTGAGCGATGAGCGCGATCACCGCTTTCTGGCTGCAGCACGCTCCGGTGCTGTCGGTGCTGCTGCCGCTGTTCACGGCCGTGGCCCTGTTGCTCATTGGCGACTCGGGGGGCATGGCGGGGCAGGGTGGCGGGCACGACGATGCCCGGCTGCGCTGGCGCAGGCGCCTGTCGCTGCTCTCGGTGTCGCTGGGCCTGCTGATGTCGATCGGCCTCGTGATGCACGCCGCCACGGGAGACATCCTGGTCTACCGGCTGGGCGAGTGGCCGGCGCCTTACGGCATCGCCCTGGTGCTTGATCGGCTGTCTGCCCTGATGGTGCTGCTCACCCAGTTGGTGGCGCTGCCCGTGCTCTGGTACGCCAGTTGTGGCTGGGACAGCCGGGGACGCCACTTCCACGCGTTGTTCCAGTTCCAATTGATGGGCCTGAGCGGCGCCTTCCTCACGGGTGACCTGTTCAACCTGTTCGTGTTCTTCGAGGTCTTGCTGATCGCCTCCTACGTGCTGCTGGTGCACGGACAGGGACGCGAGCGCTTCCGCATGGGCGTGCATTACGTGGTGCTCAACCTCACGGCGTCCGGCCTGTTCCTCATCGGCCTGGCCATGCTGTACGCGGCCACCGGCACACTCAACATGGCCGACGTGGCGCTGCGCCTGCAGCAGCTGCAAGGCGATGGTGTGGCGTTCGCGCGCGCTGCCGCGCTGCTGCTGCTGGTGGTGTTCGGCCTCAAGGCGGCGCTGGTGCCCTTGTATTTCTGGCTTCCCGGCACCTACGCCGCGGCCAGCGCGCCGGTGGCGGCGTTGTTCGCCATCATGACCAAGGTGGGCGCCTACAGCATCATCCGCGTTCACTGGAGTGTGTTCGGCGAGCAGGCCGGCGGGGCTGCGCTGGTTGCCCAGGATTGGTTGCTGCCTGCCGCGCTCACCACGAGCGTGCTCGGCGTGCTCGGTGCACTGGCCGCGCATTCCATGGGGAGGCTGGTCGCCTACCTCACCGTCTCCTCGGTGGGCACGATCCTCGCGGGCGTCGGGTTGTTCAGTCCGGCCACGCTGTCGGCCGCTCTCTACTACACGCTTCACAGCACGATCGTGATGGCCGGGCTGTTCCTGCTGGTCGAACTCATGGCCGCGCAGCGCGGGACCGCCTGTGATCGACTGCAACCTGCCAACGCCGTGCGCGAGCCGCTTTTGCTGGGGCTGATGATGCTGTTCGGCGCGGCCTCGGCGGCCGGGCTGCCGCCGTTACCGGGTTTCCTGGGCAAGCTCATGATTCTGGACAGCGCGGCCGGCCTGGCGGCGCAGGCCTGGGTCTGGAGCATCGTTCTGCTGGTCGGCTTCTTCAGCATCGTGGGCCTGGCCCGTGCCGGCGTGGTGGTGTTCTGGCATGTGCAGCCAGCACCCGCCGATGGTGATGTGTCCGGCGCGAGCCGCCCCATGCTGGCGGCCGCCTGGGCCTTCATGGCGTTGACGGTGGCGATGGCGGTGTTCGCCTCGCCGATCAAGCGCTACACCGACGCCGCGGCCACCCAACTCGCCGACCCCATGGCCTATGTGCGCGCGGTGCTCGGCGAGGAGGCCGTGACACAGCCGACCACGCGACCCTATGACGGCCAGCGCGCTCCGGGCGGCGCTGCGAAGGAGCAACCATGACCACTGCCGAGGACAAGTCCACGGCCAGCCGCACTGGCTGGTTCGACCATCCCGTGCTCTCGCTGCTGCTGGCGGCGAGCTGGCTGGCGCTCTCGCGCAGCCTGGAGCCGGTGCACCTGCTGTCGGCCGCGCTGCTTGGGCTGATCGTGCCGCGCCTGCTGCACCGATTCGTGCCACCCAGGGGTTCGCGGGTGCGGTGGGGCGCCGCGCTGCGTCTCACCCTCGTCGTGCTGTGGGACATCGTGAAGTCGAACATCACGGTGGCACGCATCGTGCTCGGCCCCATGCGCAAGCCGCAACCAGCGTGGCTCGCGGTGCCGCTGGCCAGCGGGCACGAGCGCGTCAATGCGCTGTTTGCCAGCATCATCACCACCACGCCCGGCACCGTGTCAGCCGTGGTGGATGAAAGCCGGCAGGTCATCTGGGTGCACGCGCTGGATTGCGATGATGCCCAGGCTGCCATCGACGACATGAAGACGCGCTACGAGGCGCCACTGCTGCGCATCTTCGGTGTGGTGGAGGCATCGCCATGAGTGTGTTGAATCTGGCCATTGACATCGGCAGCATGGCCGTGGCCTTGTCCATGGTGCTTTGTGGTTGGCGCCTCCTGCGCGGCCCCGAGGTGACCGACCGCATTCTTGCCATCGACACCCTTTACCTGAGCGCGGTGGCGCTGGTGGTGATGCTGGGCATGCGTTGGAGCACGCCGCTGCTGTTCGAGGCCGCCCTCATCATCGCCATGCTGGGCTTCGCGTCCACCGTGGCGCTGGCGCGATACCTCACCCGCGGCGACGTCGTCGAATGAAGGAGCAAGCGCGATGAACCCCGTGATCGAATGGCTGGCGGCCGCGCTCGTGCTGGTGGCGGCCTTCTTCATCCTGGTGGGCGCGATCGGCCTGATCCGCCTGCCCGATTTCTTCATGCGCCTGCATGCTCCGACCAAGGCGTCGACGCTGGGCGTCGGTGGTGTGTTGCTGGCATCCATCCTGGTGGGTGCGGCGCAGGGCCGGCTCGGGGTGCCCGAGTTGCTGATCACGCTCTTCGTCTTCGTGACGGCACCGGTATCGGCCAACCTCATGGCACAGGCAGCGCTTCACCTGGCCTTGCCTTCGCGCGCGAAACTGCCGCCCGACGTGGTGCCTGAGCGGCCTGCGCCCTGAACCCGAGGCCCTGCAGGTAGGCGTCCATGGTTTGGCGCCCGTTCTTGACGAGGTCGAACGCGCCGGGGTCGAGCAGCCAGTTCTGGATCAGGCCATCCACCATCACATGCAGGCCGAGCGCGGCCGTGGCCAGGGGCACCGGCAGAGTGACGCCCTGTCGCCGCACCGCCTCGCGCAACGCGGCACGCGTCATGGCCATGCACTCGTTGCGCACGCGCAAGTGGCGCTCTCGCACGGCCTGCATTTCGTCGGTGTACTCCACCTTGTGCGTGGCCACCTCGAACACGCGGCGCGTGCGCTCATCGGTTGCGGTCTGGCGCAGCGCGCGGGTCATCGATTCGCGCAAGGCGTGCAGCGGATCGTCCTGCGCCGGCGCCATCTGTCCGACCTCGGCGAGCGACGCCTCCAGCGGCATCGTCACGCGCGCCATCATGGCGTTGAAGAGGTCGGCCTTGTCGCGGAAGTGGTGGTACACGGCGCCGCGCGTGGCCCCGGCAGCGGTGGCAATGTCGGCCAGCGTGGTGCTGGACACGCCCTTGGCCTGAAACAAGCGCTCGGCGGCGTCGAGCAGCCGGTTCCTTGTTTCCTGGGCTTCGGTTTTCGTGCGGCGGACCATGAATGGGATACGACAGGGCGGGGGGATTACAAAGCTGTAAATATACATACATTCGCGTATGTATACTCGTCTCCCTCGTTCGAAGCCTGCCGAACCCGAGGTCATTCCCCATGCCAACGTCTCTCGCCTTGCCGCACCCGCGTGCGGCCCGCACCCTTGTTGTCCTCGCCATCGCACTTGCCCTCGCCGCTTGCGGCAAGTCCGAAGCGCCCGCCCAGGGCGCTGGCGCGGCACCGCCGCCGCCCGAAGTGGGCGTCATCACGGTCCAACCCGGCGATGTGGGCCTGATCAACGAGTTGCCCGGGCGCCTGGAGGCCTCTCGCGTGGCGCAGGTGCGTGCCCGCGCAGCCGGCATCCTTCAGCAGCGCCTGTTCCGCGAAGGCAGCGAAGTCAAAGCGGGCCAGCGCCTGTTCCAGATCGACCCGGCGCCTTACCAGGCCGCGCTGCAGAGCGCGCGGGCCACACTGGCACGTGCCGAGGCCAACCTCGGTCAGGCACGCGCGCTGGCCGAGCGCTATGCGCCGCTGGTCAAAGAGAACGCCATCAGCCAGCAGGAGTACGCGAACGCCCAGGCGGCGCAGAAGCAGGCCGAGGCCGACGTGGCCGCCGGCCGCGCCGCGGTTCGCACGGCCGAGATCAACCTGGGTTACGCCAACGTCACGGCACCGATCGGCGGGCGCATCGGCCGGGCATTGGTGACCGAGGGCGCGCTGGTCGGGCAGGGTGAGGCCACGCAGCTGGCGGTGATCCAGCAGATTCACCCCATGTACGTGAACTTCACGCAGTCGGTGGGCGAGGTCTATCGCTTGCGTCGTGCGTTCGAAGGCGGCCAACTCAAGGGCACCGGCAAGGACGTGGCCCGGGTGCGCGTGGTGCTCGAGGATGGCAGCGTGTACCGTCTTGAAGGCCGGCTCCTGTTCTCCGACCTCACGGTGGACAGCACGACCGGCCAGGTGAGCCTGCGCGCCGAGATCCCCAACCCCGAAGGCCAGTTGCTGCCCGGCCTGTACGTGCGCGTGCGCATCGAGCAGGCCACGGCAAGCGACGCGGTGCTGTTGCCGCAGCAGGCGGTCACGCGCAGCGCGCAAGGCGACACGGTGATGGTGGTCGATGGCGAAGGCAAGGTGACCACGCGCAATGTCACGCTGGGCGGCGAACAGAACGCACAGTGGGTGGTTCTGGATGGCCTCAAGTCAGGCGAGCGTGTCGTGGTGGACGGCTTCCAGAAGATGCGACCGGGCGCCCCTGTCAAGCCAGTGCCGTGGACGCGGCCCGGCGAAGGCGCACCGGCCGTGAAGTCGAGCTGAAGGACGCCCGCACATGGCCCGCTTCTTCATCGACCGTCCCATCTTCGCGTGGGTGATCGCGCTCTTCATCATGGTGCTGGGCGCGGTGTCCATCACCCAGTTGCCGATCGCGCAATACCCGCCCGTGGCGCCACCGTCCATCGTGGTCAGCGCCACTTACCCCGGTGCGTCGGCCAAGACGCTGGAAGACTCCGTGCTCTCCATCATTGAACAGGAGATGAACGGCTCGCCCGGGTTGATCTACATGGAGTCGGTGGCGCAGGCCAACGGCACCGGCTCGATCACGCTGAGCTTTCAGCCCGGCACCAATGCCGACCTCGCGCAGGTGGATGTGCAGAACCGCCTCTCGCGTGCGTCACCGCGCTTGCCGGCGGCGGTGACGCAGCAGGGTGTGCGCGTTGACAAGTCGCGCAGCAACTTCCTGCTCTTTGCCATCCTCACCAGCGACGACCCGAAGTGGGACCCGGTGGCGCTGGGCGACTACGCCACGCGCAGCGTGCTGCCCGAGATCCAGCGCGTGCCGGGTGTGGGCCAGGCGCAGCTGTTCGGCACCGAGCGTGCCATGCGCATCTGGATCGACCCGGCGAAGCTGCTCGGATTCAACCTCAGCGCAGCCGACGTGACCGCCGCCATCCGCGCCCAGAACGCACAGGTCTCGGCCGGCGAGATCGGCGCGTTGCCCAACGTCGCGGGCCAGGGCATTTCGGCCACCGTGGTGGTGAGCGGGCAGCTCAGCTCGGTCGAGCAGTTCGGCAACATCGTGCTGCGCTCGGACACCAGCGGCGCCACCGTGCGCCTGAAGGACGTGGCGCGCATCGAACTCGGTGCGCAGGCGTATGCCACCTCGGCGCGCCTGAACGGCAAGCCCTCCACCGGCATCGGCGTGCAGCTCTCGCCCAGTGGCAACGCGCTGGCCACGGCCGACGCGGTGCGCGCCAAGCTCACCGAGCTGGAACGCTTCTTCCCCGAAGGCATGAGCTGGGTGATCCCCTACGACAGCTCGCGCTTCGTGAAGATCTCCATCGAGCAGGTCGCGATCACGCTGCTGGAGGCCGTGGCGCTGGTGTTCCTGGTGATGTTCCTGTTCCTGCAGAACTTGCGCTACACCATCATCCCGACCATCGTGGTACCGGTGGCACTGCTGGGCACCTTCGCCACGTTGCTGGCCATGGGATTCTCGATCAACGTGCTCACCATGTTCGGCATGGTGCTGGTGATCGGCATCGTGGTGGACGACGCCATCGTGGTGGTGGAGAACGTCGAGCGCATCATGAGCGAGGAAGGCTTGCCGCCCTTGCAGGCCACGCGCAAGGCCATGGGCCAGATCTCGGGCGCCATCATCGGCGTGACGGTGGTGCTGATCGCGGTGTTCGTGCCGCTGGCGTTCTTTGCCGGCTCCATCGGCAACATCTACCGCCAGTTTGCGGCGGTCATGGGCGTCTCGATTGCCTTCTCTGCCTTCATGGCGCTGTCGCTCACGCCTGCGTTGTGCGCCACGCTGCTCAAGCCAGTGGCCAAAGGCCACCACGTCGAGAAAAAGGGCTTCTTCGGCTGGTTCAACCGCGGCTTTGCGCGCACCACCAACGCCTACACCGGCTTCGTCGGGGCGGTGCTGCCGCGTGCGGGACGCATGCTCATCATCTACCTGATCATCGGCGCCGCCGCGGCCTGGGTCTATCGCAGCCTGCCCACCTCCTTCCTGCCACAGGAAGACCAGGGCACCATGCTGGTCAACGTGCAACTTCCCCCCGGTGCCACGCGCGAGCGCACGCTGGCGGTGATGGAGCAGGTGGAAGACTACATCCTCGACCAACCGGAGGTGCAGAGCATGGTGAGCGTGCTGGGCTTCAGCTTCGCCGGCCAGGGGCAGAACGCGGCGCTGGCCTTCATCACGTTGAAGGAATGGAGCGAGCGCACCGAGCCTGGCAGTTCGGCACAGGCCCTGGCGGGACGCGCCTTCGGTGCGCTCTCCGGCATTCGCGATGCCTTCATCTTTCCGCTGAGCCCGGCGCCGATTCCGGAGCTGGGTTCTTCCTCCGGCTTCAGCTTCCGGCTGCAGGACCGCGCCGGGCTGGGCCGCGACGCGCTGCTGCAGGCACGAGGACAACTGCTGCAACTGGCGTCGCAAAGCCCGTTGCTTGCCCAGGTGCGCCCTGACGGCCTGGAGGATGCGCCGCAATTGCAGCTCGACATCGACCGCGATCGCGCGCAGGCGCTGGGGGTGGGCTTCGATGCCATCAGCAACGCCATCGGCACGGCCCTGGGCTCCAGCTACGTCAACGACTTCCCCAACAGCGGGCGGCTGCAGCGCGTGATCGTGCAGGCCGATGCGCCCGCGCGCATGCAGCCGGACGATCTGCTGGAGCTCAACGTGGTGAACAACCGCGGCCAGGCGGTGCCACTGTCGGCGTTCACGAGCACGAAGTGGATCAAGGGCCCGATGCAGACCGTGCGTTACAACGGCTACCCGGCGGTTCGCATCACCGGCTCGGCCGCGCCGGGCCGCAGCACGGGCGAGGCCATGGCCGAGATGGAGCGCCTGGCCGCGCAACTGCCGCAAGGTTTCGGCTACGAATGGACCGGCACCTCGCGCGAAGAGAAGCTGGCGGGTTCGCAGGCGCTGGTGCTCTACGCCTTTGCCATCCTGGCCGTGTTCCTGTGCCTGGCTGCCCTCTACGAGAGCTGGACCATCCCGCTGTCCGTGATCCTGGTGGTGCCTCTGGGCGTGCTCGGCGTGCTGCTGGCCACCTTGTTGCGGGGCTACGAGAACGACGTGTACTTCCAGGTCGGCCTCATCACCATCATCGGCCTGTCGGCCAAGAACGCGATCCTGATCATCGAGTTCGCCAAGGACGTACAGGCCCAGGGCAAGACGGTGTTCGAGGCCGCGCTGGCCGCGGCGCGGCTGCGCTTTCGCCCGATCATCATGACCTCGATGGCCTTCACGCTCGGCGTGGTGCCGCTGGCCATCGCCTCCGGCGCGGGCTCGGCGAGCCAGCGTGCCATCGGCACCGGTGTCATCGGCGGCATGATCACCGGCACCCTGCTGGCCGTCGTCTTCGTGCCCCTTTTCTTCGTCGTGGTGCGGCGCCTGTTCAAGGGCAGCGAACGCCAGCACCAGCGCGATCTCGAAAGCGCACGCGCGCATGGAGCCTACAGCGATGAATCGTGATCTCACCGCCCACCTGAGCCCGTTGCTGGCGGCCCTGCTGCTGGCCGGCTGCTCGATGATCCCGACCTACGAGCGCCCCGCCGCACCCGTGCCGCAGGTGTTTCCGCTGGCCGCGGACACGCCCGAGCAACGCAGCGCCGCCGATACCGACTGGCGTGCCTTTGTACAGAACCCGCAACTGCGCACGCTGATCGAGCGCGCACTGGCCAACAACCGCGATCTGCGCGTGGCCACGCTCAACATCGAGCGCGTGCGCGCGCAGTACCAGATCCAGCGCGCCAACCAGTTCCCCACCATCAACGCGGCCGCCAGCGGCAACCGCCAGCCCGACGGCAATGGCGGCATCCAGAGCAGCTACAGCGTGGGCCTGGCCATGAGCGCCTGGGAGATCGATTTCTTCGGCCGCCTGGGCGCGCTGAAGGAAGCCGCGCTGGCCGAGTACCTGGCCAGTGAGCAGGCGCGCAACGCGGCACAGACCAGCCTGATCGCCGCGGTGGCCAGCAGCTGGCTGAGCCTTCAGGCCAACGAGGCCTTGCTGGCGATCACACGCCAGACGCTGGCCTCGCGTGAAGATTCGTTGCGCCTGACCAAGCTGCGCTTCGACAACGGTGCCACCTCTGCACTGGACCTGCGCCAGGCCGAATCGCTCGCCGCCACCGCCCGTGCGGCCTTTGCGCAGCAGCAGCGCGCACGCGCTCTCGACGCGAATGCGCTCAACCTGCTGGTGGGCGACAGCGTGCCCGCCGAGTTGCTGCAGGTGGCCGAGGGCGACGCAGCGCTGCTCGCCGACGTGCCTGCGGGCCTTCCGTCGGACTTGCTCACCCGCCGTGCCGACATCCTGCAGGCCGAGCAGGCCCTCATCGCGGCCAACGCCAACATCGGCGCTGCGCGTGCGGCCTTCTTTCCCCGCATCTCGCTGACCGCGAGCGTGGGCACCGCCAGCAGCGAGCTCTCGGGCCTGTTCAAGGACGGCTCCTGGGGCTTTACGTTGAGTCCGCAGGCGCTGCTGCCGATCTTCGACGCCGGGCGCAATCGCGCGGGCCTCGAGGCGGCCGAGGCGACGCGCGACATCGCCATCGCCCAGTACGAGAAAGCGATCCAGACCGCCTTCCGCGAGGTGGCCGATGCGCTGGCCGGCCGCGCCACGTTGGCCGATCAGCTGCAGGCGTTGCGCGACCAGGTGACGGCCGAGACCGACCGCTTGCGCCTGGCCGAGCTGCGCTACCGCAGTGGTGTCGCGAGCTTCCTCGACGTGCTCGACGCACAGCGTTCGCTGTTCGCGGCACAACAGGCCGAGGCGCAGACACGCCTGGCCCTGCAGCAGAACCGCGTGGCACTCTACGCGGCGCTGGGAGGCGGTTGGCAGGAGTGAGGCCGCGTGGGTGACCCCGTGGGCGGGCCGGGGTGGAAAGGCGTGATGCCCCCCCGCTCAGTCCACCGCTGGCAGGCCGTAGAAGCGCACGATCGCGTCCCACGCCGCCTGTGGGTCGTCCACGTACTCGAAGAGCTGCAGGTCCTCGGGCGATATCGTGCCTTCCTCGACCAGCACGTCGAGGTTGATCAGGCGCTTCCAGTAGTCGGTGCCATAGAGCACGATGGGCACCGGCTTGGCCTTCTTGCATTGCACCAGTGTGATCACCTCGAACAGCTCGTCGAGCGTGCCGAAGCCGCCCGGGAAGGCGAGCAGCGCCTTGGCGCGCATCATGAAGTGCATCTTGCGCAGCGCGAAGTAGTGGAACTTGAAGCTCAGCTCGGGTGAGATGTATGGGTTGGCTGCCTGCTCGTGCGGCAGTGCAATGTTCAGGCCCACGGTCAGCGCGCCTTCGTCGTGCGCGCCGCGGTTGGCGGCCTCCATCACACCGGGGCCGCCGCCGGTGCAGATGAACAGCTTGTCCTGGCTCGGGCACTTGGCGCTGTAGCGCGCCACCAGGCGTGCGAACTCGCGCGCACGGTCGTAGTAGTGGGCGTTGCGCACCAGCGCCTGGGCGCGTGCGATCGCGCGCGCGTCGCCCGAAGCTTCGGCGCTGGCGAGCGCGGCATCGGCTTCGCTGCGTTCCCGAAAGCGCGCGCTGCCGAACACCACAATGGTGTTCTCGATGCCGAGCTGCTGCTGTGCCAGATCGGGCTTGAGCATTTCGAGCTGGAACCGGATGCCGCGCGTTTCGCGTCGCAACAGGAACTCCGGGTCGGCAAAGGCAAGTCGGTAGGCGTCGGCCTGCAGCGGGTGCCCGCTGTCGGCGTGGGCCTGCAGTTCTGCCCAGGCGTCGGCCAGGCGTCGTTCGGTGATGTCCTGATGGGCTTCCATGGTGTTTCTCTTGAGCCTGTTCACAAACCGATGGCCAGCGCCAGTGGCACGAAGACCACCGCGAGCGCGTTGCCGACCATGATGGAGGCGGCCACCTTCTCGGGTTCCTGATGGTATCGGTCGGCCAGCATGTACTGGATGACGGCGGGCGGCAGGGCTGCGAACAGCAGCAATTGCCCCCGTGCTGCGCCCTCCAGCCCCAGGGCCCAGACCAGTGGAATGCCGATCGCCAGCCCGATGATCGGGCGCGCCAGCGCGCCCAGCAGGCCGAGTGCCATGCCCGAGCGCGTGAGCGCGGTCAACCGCACGCCCAGCGCAAACAGCATCAGCGGCAGCGAGGCGTCGCCCAGCAGTTTCAGGCCCGACAGCAGCACCGGCGGCGGCCGCAGTTCCGTGGCGGCGCTGAGGAAGCCGAGCAGGGTGGCGATCATCAGCGGGCTGGTGAGCAGGTCTCGCGTGCGCGCGGCGCTGCTGGTGATGCGCGCGCCGAGCGAGAAATGCAGCAGGTTGCTGACCGAGAACAGTGCCACCGCGGCACCGAAGTTCTGCGGCCCGAAGGCCAGCAGCGCCAGCGGCAGACCCATGTTGCCGCAGTTGTTGAACATGGCCACCGGCACCAGGGTGCGCGGCTGGGCCCCGAACGCGCGCGCCAGCGGCCAGGCGAGCAAACCGCTACCCAGGATGAGCACGGTCCCGCCGATCAACAGCGGCACGTGGTCCCCCAGTGCAAAGTCGCGCGAGGCCAGCGCGGAGTAAACCAGCAGCGGCGCCAGCACGTCCAGCGCAATGCGGTTGAAGCTGCTCAGATCCACCGGCTTGCGGCGCGCGTAGCCGTAGCCGATGGCCACGATCAGGAACACCGGGATGATGACGTCGGCGATGCGGGCGATGAGTTCCATGGGGCGCAATGCAGAAGGGCTCCGTGTGGAGCCCTTCGTGTCTTTCGACGGATGTGTGCGATCAGACGCGCTTGCGGTATTCGCCGGTGCGCGTGTCGATCTCGATCTTGTCGCCCTGGCTCACGAACAGCGGCACGGGCACTTCGAAGCCGGTGGCGATCTTGGCGGGCTTGAGCACCTTGCCCGAGGTGTCGCCCTTGACGGCGGGTTCGGTCCAGGTGATCTCGCGCACCACGCTGGTGGGCAGTTCGACCGAGATGGCCTTGCCTTCGTAGAACACCACCTCGACGGCCATGCCGTCTTCGAGGTAGTTCAGGGCGTCGCCCATGTTTTCAGCTTCAACTTCGTACTGGTTGTAGTCGGCGTCCATGAAGACGTACATGGGGTCGGCGAAGTAGGAGTAGGTGCACTCCTTGTGGTCCAGGATGATCTGGTCCATCTTGTCGTCGGCCTTGAAGACGACTTCGGTGCCGATGTTGCCGAGCAGGCCCTTGAGCTTCATGCGCACGGTGGCGGCACCGCGGCCGCCGCGTGCGTATTCGGTGCGCAGCACGATCATCGGGTCCTTGCCGTGCATGATCACGTTGCCGGCGCGGATTTCCTGGGCGATTTTCATAACGGGATTCCAGTGGTGGTTGCCCGTTGGCCGGGCGTACAGGCGTGAGCGGATGGCCCGGGCGTGATGCCCGCCGGCCGTGGCCCCGCACCTCCCGGTTCGGGCCAACGATCACAAAGCCCGCGATTTTACCTTTTTCGGGCCACGAAGGCGGTGAGCTGGCTGGCCAGGTCGTCCTGGGCGAGCAGGCGCGCGCGGGCCGTCTGCACCGCCTCGCGCCACCCGTCCACCACCGCCCAGCCCGGCCACACCGGCCGTTGCGCCGGGTCGGCCATCCCGATGCCATTCCAGCACGCGTGCAGGCGTCGCAGGCTGGCCGGCGCATCCAGCCAGTCGAGAAATGCCTGCAGCTTGGCGTGGTGCGCGTCGTCGTGCTGCGGGTAGATGTGCCACACGAACGGCTGGCCAGCCCACAGCGCACGCACCAGCGAGTCCTCGCCGCGCACGAAGTTGAGATCGCTGGCCCAGAGCAGTTCGTCGAACGCCGGCTGGGCCAGGTAGGGCAGGGTCTGGCGGCGCGCGCCGGGCGCCAGTGGCAGGCCATGGCTGGCGGCCGCGGCGCGCCCGGGCGTGACGAGCCAGTGGGCCTCGGCCTGCGCCAGCACCTCTGGCAGCGCCGGGGGTTCGTAGCAGAACAGCACCGCCAGGCGCTCGTCGGGCAGCAGGCCGTGGGAAGCGCGCCAGGCGTTGCGGTCGAATGCGGCCTGGCGTGCCGCGAGGTCGTCCTCGCGCAGCAGCCCGCCCGTGCCGTCGGCAAAGCCGGGGTGGAAGAACCATTTGGTCAGGCCACGGCCCGGCCCGCTCATCACGGGCGAGGGCAGGCCGTGCTGGCGCTGCACGAAGCCCTCGGCGCTGAGGTACTCGAGATTGAGCCACACCGGCTCGGCCGTGCGCGCGGCCACGAAGGCCTCGGGCAGCTCGCAGCCGAAGGCCTCGATCCAGACCGCGCCCGGCGCCTGGCCGTGCAGATCGAACGGTTCGTGCCACGACAGCACCTGCACGCCCGGCGCGCCGTGCGTGCCCTCGGGTGCCATCCAGGCCAGCGCGCTCGGGTCGTCGATCCAGAGCCGCACCGCGTGGCCGCGCGCACCGAGCTGCGCCGCCAGGCGCCAGCAGACGCCGACGTCGCCGAAGTTGTCGATCACGCGGCAGAAAAGATCCCACACGGGCTTGTCCATGGCCGCCATCTTGCCGCAGCGCGGCGCCGCTGCGCGCCACAATACGCGCCCATGGCCGACGAAGCGCATTCCGAACAATTGCTGGGCGAGGTGGCGGCGCTGCCCGCGCTGCCGGGTGTCTACCGCTACTTCGACGCCCAGGGCCAGCTGCTCTACGTGGGCAAGGCGCGCAACCTCAAGAAGCGCGTGTCGAGCTACTTCCAGAAGAACCACGACGGCACGCGCATCGGGCACATGGTGAGCCGCATCGTGCGGCTGGAGACCACCGTGGTGCGCAGCGAAGCCGAGGCGCTGCTGCTCGAGAACAACCTCATCAAGACGCTCAACCCGCGGTTCAACATCCTGTTCCGTGACGACAAGAGCTACCCCTACCTCAAGATCACCGGCACGCGCGACGCCGCGCGTTCGGCCGGGCGCAGCACCACGCCGGCCACCCTGTTTCCGCGCATGGCCTATTACCGCGGTGCGGTGGACAAGCGCCACAGCTACTACGGCCCGTACCCCAGCGCCTGGGCGGTGAAGGAATCCATCCAGCTGCTGCAGAAGGTGTTCAAGCTGCGCACCTGCGAGGACACGGTGTTCGCCAACCGCACGCGGCCTTGCCTGCTGTACCAGATCAAGCGCTGCAGCGGCCCCTGCGTGGACCTGATTCACCAAGCCGATTACCTGCACGACGTCGCCAACGCCGAGCGCTTCCTGCGGGGTGAAACGCAGGCCGTGCTGCAGGCGCTGGAGCAACGCATGCTGGCGCACAGCGAGAAGCTGGAGTTTGAGCAGGCGGCCGAGATCCGCAACCAGATGACGGCGCTCTCGCGCGTGCTGCACCAGCAGAGCATGGAGACCGGCACCGACCAGGATGTCGACATCCTGGCGGTGAAGGTGCAGGGCGGGCGCGCCTGTGTGAACCTGGCGATGGTGCGGGGTGGCCGCCACCTGGGCGACCGGCCGTACTTCCCCGCGCACGTGGACGACGCCAGCGCGATCGAGGAACTGCTGTCGCAAGGCGCCGAGGACGCCGATGTGCACGCGAGCCCGCGGGACGACGCGGCCGCGACCGACCCCGCCGAGCGGACGGCGTTGCGCGTTCTCGAGGCCTTCATCGCCCAGCACTACCTGGGTGCTCCCATGCCGCCGGTGCTCATCACCAGCCACGCCGTGGGCAAGCCCCTGCTGGAGGCGCTCACCGAACAGACCGGACAGAAGGTGCACGCGCTGCACAACCCGCGCGAGCACCGTCGCCGCTGGCTGGAGATGGCACAGCAAAACGCCGGCATCGCGCTTGCACGCCTGCTGGCCGAGGAGGGCAGTCAGCAGGCCCGCACGCGCGCGCTGGCCGAGGCCTTGCAACTGCCCGACGACGAGCTGGACGCGCTGCGCATCGAATGCTTCGACATCTCGCACACCGCAGGCGAATCCACGCAGGCCTCGTGCGTGGTGTTCGAGGCCCACAAACTGCAGAACACCCAGTACCGTCGCTACAAGATCGAGGGCATCACCCCGGGCGATGACTACGCCGCGATGCGCCAGGTGCTCACGCGGCGCTACGGCCGCATCGCCGAAGCGTTGCGGGCCGAGGCCGGTGAGGGCGCGCTGCCCGCGGCTGCCCCGCCCATCTCACCGGCCGAGGTGCAGGGGGAGGTCGAGGTCGTTGACCAGGCCAGCGACAAGATGCCCACGGCCGGGCCGCGCTTGCCCGACATCGTGCTCATCGACGGCGGCAAAGGCCAGGTGGGTGTGGCCCGCGAGGTGTTCCAGCAACTGGGCCTGGACCTGTCCATCATCGTCGGCGTGGAGAAAGGCCAGGGCCGCAAGGTGGGGCTGGAAGAACTGGTGTTCGCGGACGGCCGCCCCAAGGTGTACCTGGGCAGCGACTCCGCCGCGCTCATGCTCGTGGCTCAGATCCGCGACGAAGCGCACCGCTTCGCCATCACCGGCATGCGCGCCCAGCGCGCCAAGGTGCGCACCGGTGGCAGCCAGCTCGAAGACATCCCCGGTGTCGGCCCCAAGAAGCGCGCCCGCCTGTTGCAACGCTTCGGCGGCGTGCGCGGCGTGGCTGCGGCGAGTGTGGAGGACCTGGCGACGGTGGAGGGGATATCGAGCGAGCTGGCCGAGACGATCTATCGCGCACTGCATTGATGGATCGCCGCTTGCAGGCCACCCCGCATAATCCCCCCATGTTCTTCAACCTCCCCACCCTGCTGACCTGGGCCCGCATCGTGGCCATTCCGCTGATCGTGGGGGTGTTCTATCTGGACTCGCTCTCGCCAGTGGAGCAAAACGTCATCGCCACCGCGATGTTCATCGTCTTTGCGCTGACCGATTGGGCCGACGGCTACCTGGCGCGCAAGCTCAACCAGACCTCGGCCTTTGGTGCCTTCCTCGACCCGGTGGCCGACAAGTTTCTGGTGTGCGCGAGCCTGCTGGTGCTGGTGCACATGGACCGCGCAGACGTGTTCGCGGCGCTCATCATCATCGGCCGCGAGATCGCGATCTCCTCACTGCGCGAGTGGATGGCCATCATCGGCGCCACCAAGAGCGTGGCGGTGCACATGATCGGCAAGGTCAAGACCATGGTGCAGATGATTGCCATTCCCTTCCTGCTGTACGACGGCCGCCTGCTCGGCCTGGTCGACACGCGCCTGTGGGGCAGTTGGCTGTTGTGGATCTCGGCCGTCCTCACGGTGTGGTCCATGGTTTATTACCTGCAGAAGGCCATTCCCGAGATCCGTGCGCGCTCGCGCTGACCCTGCTTCCGTGACCGCTTCCCCGCAAAACAACGGCTGGCTGCGCGCCATGCCCTGGGTGTTCGTGCTGATCTGGAGCACGGGCTTCATCGTCGCGCGCTACGGCATGCCGCACGCACCGCCGCTGTCGTTCCTGGCCATGCGCTATGCGCTGTCCATCCTGTGTTTCCTGCCGTGGATCGTGTGGGCCGGCGTGAAGTGGCCCACCAGCCGCGCCCAATGGCTGCACCTGTCGGTGGTGGGCGTGCTCATGCACGCGGGCTACCTGGGCGGCGTGTGGGCCGCGGTGAAGGCGGGCATGGGTTCGGGTCTGTCGGCGCTCATCGTGGGGTTGCAGCCGGTGCTGACCGCCATCTGGCTCAGCACCATGGGGGGCGCTCAGGGGCAGGTGTCGCGCCGGCAATGGCTGGGGTTGCTGCTGGGCTTTGCCGGCCTGGTGCTGGTGGTGTGGCGCAAGCTGGTGGAGGGCTCCCCGGGCGACCAGGCCAACGCTGAGAACCTCGCCTACGCGGTGTTCGCGCTGTTTGCCATCACCGCGGGCACGCTGTACCAGAAGCGCCATGTGCAGGCGTGCGATGTGCGCACAGCGAACACGGTGCAGCTCATCGCGGCCTTCATCGTGACCTTGCCGTTGGCGCTGCTGGAGGCCGAATCCATGCGCTTCACCGGTGAGTTCATGGGTGCGATGGCATGGTCGGTGCTCGGGCTCACGCTGGGGGGCAGTTCGCTGCTGTACATGCTCATCCAGCGTGGCGCCGCGGCCAGCGTGGCCAGCCTCATGTACCTGGTGCCGCCGTGCACGGCGCTCATGGCCTGGCTGCTGTTCGGCGAGCCGATCACCGCGCTCACGGTGGCCGGCATCGCACTCACGGCCTTCGGCGTGAGCCTGGTCGTGCGCGCGCCGCGCTAGGCACCAGCCGCCAGGGCTCGCTGCGAAAGGCCTCGGTCAGAGCGGCCACCAGCAGCTGGATGCGCCTGGGCGATTGCGCTCGCCAGGGCGCAAGCCAGTGGATGTCGGCGTCGCGGTGGCTCCAGTCGGGCAGCACGTGCACCAGCGCGCCGCTGGCGATCTGGTGCGCGACGTCCCACAGGCTGCGCAGCATGATGCCGTGGCCGGCCAGGCACCAGTCGCGCACGAGCTCGCCCGAGTTGCTCGACAAGGGGCCCGCGATCGTGATGCGTTGAACCTCGGCATGGCCCTCGCGCTGCAACGCCCAGTGGTCGTGGCGGTGGGGGCCGGCGTCGGTGTGCTCGCGCACCACCAGGCAATGGTGCATGGTCAGGTCTTCCAGGCTTTGTGGTTCGCCGTGCACCGCCAGGTAGGCGGGGGAGGCCACCAGCACGCGCCGGTTCGGCGCCAGCCGACGCGACACCCATTCGCCCGCCCGTTGGTGTGGTGCGCTCCAGAGCCACACCGCACCATCCAGCCCTTCGCCGGCCAGATCAGGCAGCCGATCGGTGAGTTGCAACTGGACCGACACCGCCGGGTGTTGCGCCTGAAATCGCGCCAACACCGGGCCCAGCCACAGGCGACCGAAACCGAAGGTGGCGACAAGGCGGATCGGCCCGGCGGGCTCGGCCTGGCGTTCGCGCAACTCGGTCTCCAGCGACTCGAAACCGCGAAGCAGCTCGGCAGCGCGCAGCGACAGCGTCTCTCCCTCCGCCGTGGCGCTCACCCGGCGCGTGGTGCGCTGGAACAGGCGCACGCCCAGCGAGGCCTCCAGGCCCGCGAGCCGGCGCGTGATGGCCGAGGGCGTGAGCCCCAGCACCTGCGCCGCCTGCGCCAGGCTGCCGTGCTGGTGCACCGCATGCACCACCTCCAGATCGGTGCGGTCCATTCATTGCTCCAGGTTCAATAATGAATGGACGAATTATTGCGAATGAAACCGATACAGTGCGTGTCAAGCCATTCAGGAGAACCACCATGAGCAAACACCGCATCGCCGTCATCGCTGGCGACGGCATCGGCACCGAAGTCATGCCCGAGGGCCTGCGCGCCATGGAAGCCGCGGCCTCGCGCTTCAACATCGACCTGCAGTTCGACCACTTCGACTTCAGCAGTTGCGATTACTTCGAAAAGCACGGCCAGATGCTGCCCGACGACTGGAAGGACCGCATCGGCGGCCACGATGCCATCTACTTCGGCGCCGTGGGCTGGCCCGACAAGGTCCCCGACCACGTCTCGCTGTGGGGTTCGCTGCTGCTGTTCCGGCGCGAGTTTGACCAGTACATCAACCTGCGTCCTGCGCGCCTGATGCCCGGCGTGACGGCCCCCGTGGTGCGCCGCGATGGCTCGCCCCGCCAGCCCGGCGAGATCGACATGGTCATCGTGCGCGAGAACACCGAGGGCGAGTACAGCAGCGTCGGTGGGCGCATGTACGCGGGCACGCCGCGCGAGATCGTGATCCAGGAAACGGTGATGTCGCGCCACGGCGTGGACCGTGTATTGCGTCACGCTTTCGAGCTCGCGCGCTCGCGACCGAAGAAGCACCTCACCAGCGCGACCAAAAGCAACGGCATCGCCATCACCATGCCGTACTGGGACGAGCGCGTGGCCGCCATGGCAAAAGAGTATCCCGATGTAACGGTGGACAAGTTCCACATCGACATCCTCACCGCCCATTTCGTGCAGCGGCCCGACTTCTTCGATGTCGTGGTGGGCAGCAACCTGTTCGGCGACATCCTGTCCGACCTCGGCCCAGCCTGCACCGGCACCATCGGCATTGCGCCCAGCGCCAACCTCAACCCGAGCCGCGAACACCCCTCGCTGTTCGAGCCGGTGCACGGCTCCGCGCCGGACATCGCCGGCAAAGGCATTGCCAACCCGATCGGCCAGATCTGGTGCGGCGCGCTGATGCTCGACTTTCTGGGGCACCGGGACGCGCACGATGCCGTGCTGCGCGCGATCGAAGCCGCGCTGCAGCCCGGCAGCGGCGCGCCGCGCACCCCGGACCTGGGAGGCAAGGCCGGCACCAGCGACCTCGGCCGCGCGATCGCTTCCCTCATCTGAGACGGTTCATGGAAAGTCCGTAGGGCGCGGCGCCCGTTGTCGCGCGTGGGTGCGACTAGAATCGCCGCTCGCGTGGCCCACGCGCTGCAAAGTCCCGTGTCGTGTTGACACGCTCTGCGGCACGTGGGTCTAATCTTTGGGAGCACGCACCGGTCTGTGAAGCCGCGGCCTGCGACCCGGGGATGACCGGGCCTTGCCACGCAGCCCTGGCTGCTGGCGGCCCGCCCAACGAACCAACCTATCCATTGAAGAGGGGCTTTTCGTGAACAAAACCGAACTCGTCGAACACATCGCCAAGCACGCCGACATCTCCAAGGCTGCAGCGACGCGCGCTCTGGACTCGACCATCGCCGCCATCCGCACCACCCTCAAAAAAGGCGGCACCGTTTCCCTGGTGGGCTTCGGCTCGTTCGGCGTCACCAAACGCCCGGCTCGCAAGGGTCGCAACCCGCGCACCGGCGCCGAGATTAAAATCAAGGCCGCCAAGGTGCCGAAGTTCCGCCCCGGCAAGGCACTGAAGGACGCGGTCAACTGATCCGCACGCCAAAGCACATGGGTGCTTAGCTCAGTCGGTAGAGCGGCGCCCTTACAAGGCGTAGGTCGGCGGTTCGACCCCGTCAGCACCCACCAAGAAAAAGGCGAACGAGGGTTCGCCTTTTTTGTTGTCCGTCAGAATCCGGCGTTTGCACCAGCCATCACAGGGTATCCCGCATGTTCGACCTCATCCGCGATCGCAAGAAGTTCCTCATGGGCTTCCTGTTGATCCTGATCATTCCGTCCTTCGTGTTGTTCGGCGTCGAGGGCTACACGCGTTTCAGCGAAGGCGGCGAGGCGGTGGCCACGGTGGACGGCAAGGACATCAAGCGCGCCGAGTGGGATCTGGCCCACCGCCAGGAGGCACAGCGCCTGCGCGAAATGCTGCCCTCGATCGACCCGGCGCTGCTCGACAGCGAGCAGGCCCGCTACGAAAGCCTGGAGCGCCTGGTACGCCAGCGGGTGCTCGCCACGGCAGCCAACAAGCTCAATGTGTTCACCACCGACCAGCGCCTGGCGCGCGAGTTGCAGCAGAACCAGGCCATTGCCGCGCTGCGCAAGCCCGACGGCACGCTCGACGTCGAGGCCTATCGCCAGTTGCTGGCCCGCCAGGGCATGACGCCCGAGATGTTCGAGGCATCGGTGCGGGCCGATCTCTCGCAGCGCCAGGTGGTGCAGGGCGTGCAGGGCTCGGGCCTCGCGTCCACGGCCATGGCCCGCGCCACGCTCAACGCCTTCTTCGAGCAGCGCGAGGTGCGCGTCAAGACCTTCGCCGCGAGCGACTTTGCATCGCGCGTGAACCCCAGCGAGGCCGACATCGAAGCCTTCTACAAGGACAACGCCGCGCTGTTCCAGGCACCCGAGCAGGCCGACATCGAATACCTCGTGCTCGACGCAGCCGCGCTGCAGCAGGGCATCACGCTCAGCGAGGCCGACCTGCGCAGCTACTACGACCAGAACGCCGCCCAACTCAGCGGGGCTGAGGAGCGCCGCGCCAGCCACATCCTGCTCACCGTGCCGCAGGGTGCCACGCCCGAGCAGAAGGCCGAAGTGCGCAGCAAGGCAGAAGGCCTGCTTGCGCAGGTCAAGTCCGATCCGGCGAAGTTTGCCGAGCTGGCCAAGGCCAACTCGCAGGACCCGGGCTCCGCAGCCAACGGCGGCGACCTCGACTTCTTCGGTCGCGGCGCCATGGTGGCTCCGTTCGAGCAGGCCGTGTTTGCCATGACCAAGGGCCAGATCTCCGACATCGTGGAAACCGACTTCGGTTTCCACATCATCCAGCTCACCGACATCAAGGCGCCACCCGTGAAGCCTTTCGCCGAGGTGCGCGCGCAGATCGAGGCCCAGCTCAAGCAGCAGCAGGCGCAGCGGCAGTTTGCCGAGGCGGCCGACACCTTCAGCAACATGGTCTACGAACAGGCCGACAGCCTGCAGCCCACGGCCGAGCGCCTGAAGCTGCCGGTGCAGACCGCCAAGGGCGTGCTGCGCACACCGGCCCCGGGCCAGCAAGGTGTGCTGACCAACGCGCGACTGCTCGAGGCGTTGTTCGCGCCGGAGGCCATCAGCTCGAAACGCAACACCGAGGCCATCGAAACCGGCAGCAGCCAGCTGGTGGCCGCGCGCATCGTCGAGCACCGCCCGGCACGCACGCAACCGCTGGCCGAGGTACGTGAGCAGGTGCGTCAGCGCCTGGTGGCCCAGCGCTCGGCCGAACTGGCCCGCGAGGAAGGCGAGAAGCAACTGGCCGCCTGGCGTGGCGGTGCCGATGCCGCCGCGCTCGGCAACGCTGTCACCGTCTCGCGCGAATCGGCGCAGAACCTCGACCCCCGCGTGCTCGACGCCGCGCTTTCGGCCGACCCCAAGGCCTTGCCGGCCTGGGTGGGTGTTTCGCTCGATGCTCGGGGCTACGCGGTGGTGCAGGTGACCAAGGTGGTGCCGCGTGGCGACGTGCCCGCGCAGCGCCTGGCCCAGGAGGTGCAACAGGTGAACCAGTGGTGGTCGTCCGCCGAAGGCGAGGCTTACTACGAGACGCTGAAGGACCGCTTCAAGGCACGCATCCTGGTGCCGCGCCCGGCTGCCAATGCGGCGCCGACAGCGCAACGCTGAGATGTACCGCGCCCGGACGCTATAATGTGCGGCTTGCGGTGGCTGTAGCTCAGTTGGTAGAGTCCCAGATTGTGATTCTGGTTGTCGTGGGTTCGAGTCCCATCAGCCACCCCACCGGATTGCGCTGACATCAGCGGAAAAGCAAAAGGCCCCTCACGGGGCCTTTTGCTTTGTGGTCAACGTCTCGGCTTCGGCGATCAGGTGAGCGCCAGCGAGAGGGCCGGGAACAGTGCCACGAGCAGCAGCACGAACAGCATGGCGCCCACATAGGGCAGGGTGCCGCCGAAGATCGACTCCACCGTCACGCCTGGGTCGTTCAGGGTCGACTTCACCGTGAACACCGAGATGCCGAAGGGTGGAGTGAGCAGGCCGATCTCCACCGCCAGCACCGTGATCACGCCGAACTGGATGAGGTTGAAGCCCAGGTCGGCCGCAATGGGAACCGCCACCGGCGTCATGATGAGCAGGATGGAGCTCGAGTCGAGAATCATGCCGAGGAAGAGCACGATCACCACGTAGAGCAGCAGGAAGCCATAGGGGCCGAGACCAGCGTCCTGCACCAGTTCGCTGATCGCCACGGGCACGCCGGCAACCGACAACATGCGGCTGTAGAAGCTCGCCGCGATCAGCAGGATCAGGATGGTGACGGACACGCTGCCGGTTTCGTGCAGCACGCGCCAGAACCGGCCCTGCCCCAGGCTGCGCCGCGCCAGCGCCACCACCAGCGCGCCGAAGGCGCCGATACCGCCCGCCTCGGTGGGCGTGAAGAAGCCGCTGTAGAGGCCACCCAGCACCAGCGCCACCAAGGCGACGATCGGTACCAGCTTGCCGGCCATCTGGGGCCCGCTCAGCACAGGCAAGGCATCGCGTTGTTTCGCGATGTCCCGGTGTCGTTGCAGGTCGAACACCATGCCCGGCGCAAAACGCGCCAACAGCACGATCATCAGCACGAACACAGCGGCCAGCATGAAGCCCGGAATCACGCCTGCGATGAACAGCGTGCCGATCGATTGCTCGGCGAGCACGCCGTAGATGATCATGAGCAGGCTCGGCGGGATCATCATGCCCAGCACCGAACTGCCAGCCACCGTCCCGGCCGCGAAGGCGGTACGGTAGCCGTGGCGAACCATTTCGGGCACGGCCACGCGCGTGAACACCGCGGCGGAGGCGATCGACACGCCGGTCACGGCCGCAAATACCGTGTTGGCGGCCACCGTGGCGACGCCCAGGCCACCGCGCACCCGGCGCAGCAGCGATTCGGCAACGTCGAACGTGTCCTTGCCAACGTTCGATATCGAGACCAGAAGCCCCATCAGCACGAACAACGGAATGGTGGCGAAGATGTAGTCGGCCACGCCGTTGTAAGCGGAGAGATAGAGAAGCCGCATGGCCATCTCCACGTCTTCACGCATGAGCCAGATGCCGACGAAGCCGATGCCGATGAGCGCAACGGCGATGTGCACCCCCAGCAGGACGAGAAACACCAGCGAGCCGATGAGCAGCGCACCGAACGCGAGTTCGCTCATGTGGGTGCTCCGAACTCGCCGGCATGGCGCCACAGCGAAGGCATCTGCAGCAGGTAGGCGGCGGCTGCCACCAGAGATCCGCCGACGATCAGCGCCCGGAACGGCCAGGTGGGAACGGTGTAGACACCTTGAACGCCAAAGAATTCGTTGGCTTGCCAGGCTTGCGTGAGTTCCGGCCACGCAATGAAGGCCAGCGCCAGGAAGAGGAGAGCGCCCAGCAGCGCGTTACCGACCTCCAGTGCGCGCAGCGCGGTGAGCGAGCGCGCGCCGATGAAGCGAAGCAGGAAGTCGCTGCGTGTCATCTTGCCGGCGCAGATGGCCGCTGCCAGTTGCAGGAACACGATGGAGGCGACAGAGCGCGCGGCGAACTCTGCCACGCCGGTGATAGGGCGGTCCAGGAAATTGCGGCCGACCACGTCGGCCACGACCATCATCATCATGAGAAAGATCCAGACGGTACCGATGGCAGCCAGCGCACGTGCGATGCCTTGCAGCGGGTGCGTGGGCGCGTTGTTGCCTTCGGCCATGAGGTCAGGTTCGTTTTGCACGGGTCACCTCGAAAAAAATGCGCCCCACACCCGGGCGGGTGCGGGGCGCGGGGGCCTGCTCAGCGGTTCTGGCCGTCCCAGTCGCGCAGGGGCTTCACGCCGCGCGCACGCAACTCGTCGAAGTAGGCTTTGAGCACGGCCTTGCCGTTGTCGCCGGTGGCCTGCAGCCAGGGCTGCACGATGTTGGGCAGGCTGTTCACCCACTTGGTCTTCTCGGCCTGGGGCAGGTCGGAGATCTGCAGGCCGGCTGCCTTCATGGTCTCCAGGGCGGCGTTGGCGGTCTTGGTCACGTGTTGGCCGTGTGCCTTCGAGGTGGCCTTGCCGGCCTGTACGAATGCGTCCTGCACGTCCTTGGGCAGGCTGTCGTAGAACTTCTTGTTCACCGCCACGCTGCCGAAGTACATCGAGCCGATATCCACGCGCGTCAGGTACTTGGCCACTTCGTACACGCGCGCCGGGCCGATGCCGCTGGCAAACGACAGGGCACCCTGCGTGACGCCGGTCTGGATGTTGGTGTAGTAGGTGGTCAGCGCGCCGTCCACCGGTGTGGCGCCGGTGTCGCGCAGCCAGTTGGCCGATGTGCCGGGGGCGTTGATCTTCTTGTTCTGCAGATCGGCCAGCGTGCGCACCGGGAAGTTGGCGTAGATGTCGTAGCTGTCGGTGATCAGCGAGGACAGCGGCACCATGTTCTGCGCCGTCCAGCTGTCGCGCAGCGCGGGCACCGTGGTGTTGAGCTTGTCGAAGATCTCGATCAGCATCTCGTGGTTTGTGATCGCGAACGGCGTGAAGTACGTGACGTTCTGCAGCGGCATGGCAGAGTTTTCCCACACCGTGCCGACCATGCCCACGTCCACGATGCCGTCACGCACCGCGGCTCGGGTGTCGGTGAACTTGTAGAGCGTGCCGCCGTAGTTCTCGCGCCAGCGTACCTCGTACTTGCCGCCCCCAGCCTTGAGGATGCGGTCCACCTCGGGCTGGAACACCTCCTTCATGGCGTAGGCCCAGATATTCGTCGTTGGATGGCTGGAGCCGATGTTGACGGTGACGCGCTGCTGTGCGGCGGCGGGCAGCGCCGCCACGGCGGCGCCCACGGCCAGTGCGCTGGCCAGGGTGATCTTGGTGAGCTTCATGCGGTTTGTCTCCTCTTGCGCTTCGGGGGATGGCTCGACGAGCCGGGGGTCTTCGGGGGGAACAGGTCTCGGCTGGCCAGCAGGTAGCTGCGCACGCGGTCGCGCACCAGCGCTTCGTCGCAGGTCTCGTGCATCGCCTCGCTGTGCACGTCCTGGCCGTAGATCCAGCGACGGATCGAGATGTAGAACATGCCGCCATGCAGGCCCATGAGGAGCTCGAGCTCGCGCTCGCTGGGTTTTGCGCGCGAGGTCGAGCCGCGGAAGCGGCGCGTCTCGCGGATCAGGCGCGGAAAGAGGCGCTCGCGCAGCATGGCGAAAAAGCGGTCGGAGATGTTGTGGTCCATCAGGCCCGAGAACATCAGGATGCGCACGAACTCGCGCGAGAGTGCGTTGTTCACGTAGTCCGCGTAGAAGGTGGTGAGCTTGTCCTCGACGTCGGTCGCCGGGTCGTCGAGCAACGCGTCCCAGCTCTCTCGCCAGCGGCCCTCGAACACGTCCAGGTAGACGCGGTCGATCAGTGCCTGCTTGGTGGGGAAGTAGTGGTAGAGCAGGGCGTGCGTGACGCCGATGCTGCTGGCCAGGTCGCGCAACTGACCACCGAAGCCGTTGGAGGCAAAGAACTCGATCGCGCCGTCAACGATCTGGCGCTCGCGCTCTGACACGCTCATGCGACGGCGCGCTGGCGCGCCCTCGGCGGGCGCTTCATTGGCTGCTTCGGTTCGATCAGGGTTTCTCTGGATGCGCACACTATTTACCGCACGGTCAATGAGTCTTAGCATTGTTGACCGGTTGGTAAACAAAAACACCCGTGAAAACCCGGGGATCAGAAGGACACATGGAACTCAACGGAGACATCGTCATTGCGGCACCGCGCGAGAAGGTCTGGGCAGCGCTCAACGATCCCGCCGTGCTCGCTCGCTGCATTCCCGGCTGCGAGAGCATGGAGGCCACCAGCGACACGGAGCGCACCGCGCGCGTCGCGGTGAAGGTGGGGCCGGTTCGTGCGCGCTTCACCGGGCATATCCGGTTGCACGATGTGCGGCCCGGCGAAGGCTGCACGCTGCAGTTCGAAGGCTCGGGCGGTGCGGCCGGCATGGCCAAAGGTCAGTCCAGCGTTGCCCTTGCGGACGAGGAGGCTGGCACACGGCTGCGCTACACCACGCAGGCGTCGGTGGGCGGCAAGCTCGGGCAGGTGGGTGGTCGCATGATCGACGCCGCTGCAAAACAGATGGCCGATCAGTTCTTCGGCGCTTTCCAGGCCGAACTGGCGCCTGCGCCGCCGCCAGGGCAACTGGCCGAACAAGCTGCCCACCCTGCCACCCCCGCTGCCGATGCGGTGGGTGTCAGCGCCGCTGCTGCGAGCGTTGCCGGCGCTGCACCTGCACCTGCACCGGTACCTGCGCCCGCGCCGGCGTCCGCGACTGCACCTGCGCCAATCAATGCACGTTCACACACACCCGCCCCCGCCGCTGTGGGCGAAAGCGTTCGCGTGCTCTGGTTTGCGCTGGGCGCGCTGTCCACCGGTTTCGGCGTGTGGATCGCTTCCCTGCTGTTCTGAGGAGACCCTCTTGAAAGCCGCTGCCTTTGACTACATCAAGCCGGATACCGTCGGCCAGGTGCTCGCATTGCTGCGCCAGCACGGCGACGATGCACGCCTGCTCGCCGGTGGCCAGACCCTCATGGCCACGCTCAACATGCGCCTGTCCGAGCCGGCGTTGATCATCGACATCACCGGTCTTGCTGCGCTGCGTGGCATCGAGCTGCGTGGCGATGTGCTGCGCATCGGCGCGCTGGCCACGCACACGCAGATCGAGGAGAGTGAACTCGTTGCGCGTCACGCGCCCTTGCTGACCGAGGCTGCTCCGCACATCGCCCACCGGGCCATCCGCAACAGTGGCACCTGGGGTGGTTCCATCGCCTACGCCGACCCGGCGGCGGAGTGGCCCGCCTGCCTGCTGGCGCTCGGGGGCACGGTGGTCGTTCAGGGGCCCGCGGGCGAGCGCCGCATCGCCGGCGACGACTTCTTCACCGGCCTGTACAGCACCGCGCTGCAGCCTGACGAGATCGTGGTGGCGAGCGAAATCCCGGTGGCGCGCCCCGGGCAGTGGCACGGCATCGCCGAGCTCGCGCGCCGCCATGGCGATTACGCCATCGTCGGCCTCGCCGCTTCGGCGCAGCGCCAGGGCGCGGTCCTGTCGGCGGTGCGTCTGGCCTTCATGGGCGTGGCAGCCATGCCCTGGCGCGCGCGCCGCACCGAGGCGCTGCTTGAAGGCAAGACCGCCGATGAGTCCTCGATCGCGCTGGCGGTGGCCAGCCTGCGTGCCGAGATCGACCCCTTGCCCGACCTCACAAACACCCCCGAGACCAAGCGCCACCTCGCCGGTGTGCTGCTGCAACGTCTGCTGGCATCGGCCCGCGCCTGACCCGAGAGGAACCCCATGGCTGAACTGCATCCCATCCAAGTCACCGTCAACGGGCAGGCGCATCGCTGCAGCATTGCGCCCCGCACCCATCTGGTCGATTTCCTGCGCGAGGACCTGGGCCTCAAGGGCAGCCACCTCGGCTGCGAACACGGCGTGTGCGGCGCATGCACGGTAGAACTCAACGGTCAGATCGTGCGCGGCTGCCTGACGCTGGCGGTGCAGGCCGACGGCGGCAGCGTGCAGACCATCGAAGGCTTGAGCCAGAGCGGCGTGATCCGCGACCTGCAGCAGGCCTTCGTGGCGCGCAACGCGCTGCAGTGCGGCTTTTGTACCTCGGGCATGCTGATGGCCGCCAAGGAATTGGTGGAAACGCGCCCCGATGCGAGCCGCGCCGAGGTGCGCGAATGGATCTCGGGCAATTACTGCCGCTGCACCGGCTATCACGCCATCGTTGACGCCATCTGCGATGTGCTGCGCCAGCGCAAGGAGGCCGTGGCATGAAGCGCGAAGACACCGTCAACCTGGAACCCGGCGTCGAGCAGCCCACCCCCATCGCGCCCGTCACCGAGGATCAGCGCTACATCGGCGCCTCGGTGCCTCGCGGTGGCATCGAGCGGCTCACTCAGGGTCTGGGTCAGTACATCGACGACATCGAGCTGCCGCGCATGGCCCACGTGGCCTTCTGGCGCAGCCCGGTGGCCCACATGCGTATTCGCAAGATCCACGCCGACGCGGCGCGCGCCATGCCGGGTGTGCTGCTGGTGGCGGATGGTCACGACCTGGCGAAAGTGTGCAAGCCCTGGGTGGCCGTGTTGGGCCACCTTGCGGGCATGAAGTCGGCACCGCAGTACGCCCTGGCCGTTGACCGCGCCTGCTGGCAGGGCGAGCCGGTGGTCGCCGTGGTGGCCGAGACGCGCGTGCAGGCCGAGGACGCGCTTCAGCACATCAGCGTCGACTACGACGAATTGCCGCTGGCCACCGACATGGAGACCGCGCTGGACGCGGCCACGCCGCTGATCCATCCCGAGTTGGGCGACAACCTGTGCTTCACGCGCAGCCTGGACGTGGGCGAGGTCGACCGCGTGTTTGCCGAGGCCGACGCGGTGGCCGAGGCGACGCTTGAGTTTGGCCGCCACACCGGGGTAACGCTGGAGCCGCGGGCGCAGATTGCCCATTGGAACCCGGCCGAGCAGCGTCTCACCGTGTATCACTCGTTCCAGGCCCCGCACATGATGCAGGACCTCTACGGCCGCCAGTTCGACCTGCCCGCCAACGCCATTCGCGTGATCTGCAAGGACGTGGGCGGCTCCTTCGGCATCAAGGTGCACGCCTATCCGGACGATTTCGCCACCGTGGCGCTGTCGATCATGCTCGGCCGCCCGGTGAAGTTCGTGGCCGACCGGCTGGAGAGCTTCACCAGCGACATCCACGCGCGCCATCACCGCGTCAAGGCCCGTATCGCCGTCAACAAGAGCGGTGAGATTCTGGGGTTCGACATGGACGACCTCACCGGCATCGGCCCGTATTCGATGTTCCCGCGCACCAGTGCGATCGAGGGCAACCAGGTCGTCAACCTCGTGGGTGGCCCCTACAAGCACAAGCATTACCGGGCCAAGCTCAGCGTCGTGTTCCAGAACAAGACGCCGACCTGCCAGTACCGGGGCGTGGGGCACCCGATCGCCTGCGCCGTGACCGAGGCGCTGGTGGATCTCGCGGCGCAGAAGATCGGGATGGACCCGCTGAAGATCCGCGAGCTCAACGTCATTCCCGACGATGCCTACCCGACCACCGGCGCTTCGGGCATCAAGCTGGAGGTGTTGTCGCACCAGGCGAGCCTGAAGAAGCTGCGTGAGTTGATGAACTACGACGCGTTGCGCGCCGAGCAGGCCGCCTTGCGCAAGCAGGGCATCCACCGCGGCATCGGCTTTGCCACCGTCATCGAGCTCACCAACCCCAGCGCCGCGTTCTACGGCGTGGGTGGTGCACGCATTGCCTCGCAAGACGGCGCCACCGTCCGCCTGGACCCCGAAGGCGACATCACCGTGATGGTCGGTGTGGGTGAACAAGGGCAGGGCACCGAGGGCATCTACCGCCAGATCGCAGCCGATGCGGTGGGCGTGGACATCACCAAGGTGCGCGTCGTCACCGGCGACACCGACGTCACGCCCTATGGCGGAGGCACCTGGGCTTCGCGCGGTGCCGGCGTGGGTGGCGAAGCGGTGCTGCTGGCCGGCCAGGCGCTGCGCGAGAACATCCTCAAGGTGGCGGCCGTCATCCTCAAGCGAGAGGCCGCTGGCCTGGCCGTGCGGCGTGATCGCGTCGTCGACGCCGACAGTGGTGAGGAAGTGCTGCCACTCAAGGAACTGGGTCGCATCGCCTACTTCCGCTCCGACACGCTGCCCGCGGACTTCACGCCCGAACTCATGGTGACGCGCCACTACGCACAGCGCGACTTCCCCTTCATCTTCACCAACGGCGTGCAGGCCTCCTACGTGGAGGTGGACCCCGACACCGGTTTCGTGAAGCTGCTCAAGCACTGGGCGGTGGAGGATTGCGGCCGTGTGCTCAACCCGATGCTGGTGGACGAGCAGATGCGTGGTGCGATCGTGCAGGGCATCGGTGGCGCGTTGTTCGAGGAGTGCCTCTACGACGAGCAGGGCCTCATGCTGAACGCCAACATGGCGGACTACCTGGTGCCGATGTCGGCCGAGATGCCCGACATCGAAGTGGCCCACGTGATGACGCCCACGCGCAGCTCGAAACTGGGTGCCAAGGGCGCGGGCGAGGCCGGTACGGCCGGCGCGCCTGCGGCGGTGATGAACGCCATCAACGACGCGATTGCGCCCTTCGGCGCGACGGTGCACTCACAGCCCATCACGCCCCAGAAGGTGCTGCGCGCGCTCGGCAAGGTCACCTGAGCGCGCTGCGCCGGTGGCCTCAAAGCCGCCGGCGCAGTGCCTCGAAAAACAGGTCGGACTGCAGGCGCTCGCCGCGCGTCTGTTCGGCCACGTGCGCAGCCGTGTCTGCGCTGGCCGGCGCCAGTGCAATGCCGCTCGACTGCGCCAGCACCTGCGCCATGCAGGCGCGCTCGAGGTAGTACAGGTCGTCGAACGCGTGCGCGATGTGCGTGCCACACACGATCACACCGTGGTTGGCGAGGAAGGCGATGTCACCGCCACCCATGCCGCGCGCAATGCGCTCGCCTTCGCGCGCGTCCAGCGCCAGGCCGTTGTAGACCGGGTCGATCGCCACCCGACCGTGAAAGCGCATGGCGTTTTGCGACAGCGTGGTGTCGAGCGCGCGCGCCTGCGTGAGCGTGAGCGCAGTGGCGTACGGCATGTGGGTGTGCAACACCACCGCGTGCTTCGCCACGCGGTGGATGCCTGCGTGGATGTGCATGGCCGTGCTTTCCACCGCGTGGCGCCCCGCGAGCACCTGGCCCTGCACGTCAACCATCACGATGTCGTCGGCCTGCACCTCCTGCCACATCAGCCCGCGTGGATTCAGCAGGAAGCGGCCCGAGCCATCGGGCAGTTCGACGCTGAAATGGTTGCAGACGCCCTCGGACAATCCGAAGTGCGCGGCTGCGCGCAGCGCGAGCGAAAGGTCGGCGCGTAACTGGCGCACGCCATCTTGCTGGTAGTCGAGTTCGTGGTTCATGTCGGTGTGTGGGGGTCAGGCTGCGGCGCCGCGCAGGCCGCCGGGCCCTGCGCCCCGCACGCGCCAGAACAGGAACAGCGCGATGCTCATGTTGAGCAGGTTCCAACCGATGCCGTTGAGAAAGGCCGCGCGGTAGCTGCCCGTGAGGTCGAACACCCAGCCCGACATCCAGCCGCCCAGGGCCATGCCCACCAACGTCGCCATGATGACCGCCCCGACGCGCGCGCCGGCCTCGCGGGGCGAAAAATGCTCGCGCACGATGATGGCGTACGAGGGCACGATGCCGCCCTGGAACAGGCCGAACAGCGCCGAGATCACGTACAGCGGCACCAGGCCGTCGAAGGGCAGGAACAACAGCAGTGCCACGCACTGCAGCGCCGAGCCCAGCAGCAGGGTGCGGATGCCGCCGATGCGGTCACAGATCCAGCCCGAGACGAGACGGCTCACGATGCCGCTGGCCAGCATCAGCGAGAGCATCTCGGCGCCGCGCGCGGCGCCAAAGCCCAGGTCCACGCAGTAGGCCACGATGTGTACCTGCGGCATCGACATCGCCACGCAGCAACCCACGCCGGCCACGCACAGCAATGCCTGCGCCTGTGCGGGCTTCATGCCGAAGGGGCGTGCGGTGTCGGGCAGCGTGTCGCCCGGCGTCACTGGCGCGGTGATCACCAGCGGCGGGCGCTGGCGCATGCGGTTGGCCAGCAGGAAGATGCCGATGCCGCAGGTGAGTCCCAGCAGCAGATAGGTCTGGCGCCAGCCGATGGTCTCGATGCCCCACTGCACCAGCGGCGGCCACACGGTGCCGGCCACGTAGTTGCCGCTGGCCGCAATCGCCACCGCGATGCCGCGGCGCTTGTTCCACCACAGCGCGGTGTCGGCCAGCAGCGGCGCGAAGGTGGCCGAACTGCCCAGCAGCCCGAGCAGCAGGCCGTGAGCGAGCCCGAAGCTCCAGATGCTGCCCGACAGGGACGCCCAGACGAAGCCGCCGGCCACCGCGAAGGCGCCCAGGCGCAGCACCGGTGTGATGCCGTGGCGGTCGGCCAGGCGGCCGGTGATCAGCCCACCCAGGCCCAGGCAGACCATCATGAGCGTGTAGGGCAGCGAAGCGTCGCCCCGGCTCACGCCGAACTCGGCCTGCACCTCGGGCAGCACCACGGCCACCACGTACATGCCGCTGTTGCCCAGGGTGACGAGCCCCAGCACGGTGAGCAACCGCCAGGCGGCGGTGCGCGAGTCGATCAGGGCCGGGTCGGCGGGCTGGTTTTGGGCGTTCGGCATGGCCTGGGATGCTACGCCGGCCGCGGTCGTACGGCTTGTCGCGCGTGCAACCCGGTGGCACCGCGCGACCATCCGCTGATGGACCTTGACGGCGTGCACCGATTGATCGTGAATGCGGGTCACGAGGAGGGGATACCCCATGGGCAGCAAGAGCGAGGCTTTCGGGCGTTTGCAGCGCGTGCGTGCGCTCGCGACACATTGCAGCGAAACGGGCATGCCGGTGGACGAGGTCGTCCATGCGGCGCGCGAGGCTGTGACCAGCCCGCCGCGGCGGCGTTGGCTCAAGGGGGTGGCGGCTGGTGGCCTGCTGGCGGCTTTCCCCTGGACGCGCACGTTGGCCCAGGCCCCGGCCAACGTGGCCATCGTGGGCGCTGGTCTCGCGGGCTTGTACGCTGGCTACCTGCTCGCGGGCAAGCGAGTCGGTGCCCAGGTATACGAAGCGAGCGATCGCGTGGGCGGCCGGGTGGCTTCGTTGCGCGGCGTGTTCCCCGGTCAGGTGGCCGAGCGCGGTGCCGAGCTCATCGACACCACCCACAGCACGGTGCGCAACCTGGCCACGGGCTTCGGCCTCACGCTGGAGGACTACAACAAGGAGCCGGGCAACCCGACCTATTTTTTCGACGGGCGCCACTTCAGCGAAGCCGAGGTGGTGGCCGAATACCGCGCGCTCACCGCGGCCATGACCTCCGACCTCAAGCGCCTGTCGAACGGGCCCACAGCGGACAGTTACACCCCGTTTGACCGCGAACTCGACTTCATGCCGCTCAAGGACTAACTCGCCTCGCGGGGCGCGGGTCCGTTGATCCGCCAGGTGCTGGACGTGGCGTACACCATCGAATTCGGCCGCGAGATCGAGCAGCAGAGCGCGCTGTCGTTCCTGTTCTTCGCGCAGGCCAGCCGGCGCAGCGTGTTCAAACCCTTCGGCGTGTTCAGCGACGAGCGATTCCACATCGTTGAAGGCAATGACCGCATCGCCACGGGGCTGGCGGGTCTGTTGCCCTCGCCGGTGGCCCAGGGGCACCGACTCTTGAAGGTCAGCCAGCTGGCCGACGGTCGCTACAAGCTGGCCTTTGCGGTCGGCTCCCAGGTCGTCGAGCGCGTTCACCCGGCGGTCATTCTGACCTTGCCCGCACCCGCCATGCGCAACGTTGAGTTCGACGCGTCGGTCGCGCTGCCAGCGTCCAAGCGCGACGCAATCGCCCGCCTGGACTACGGGCTCAACGGCAAGCTCATGATCGGGTTCGCCGGGCGGCCCTGGTACGAGCGGCTCAACAGCGACGGGGGCAACTACAGCGATCTGCCCAACCACCAGAACACCTGGGAAACCAACCCGCGCAACGCCCAGTACGGCGTGCGCGGCCTGCTCACCGATTACTCTGGCGGCAACTGGGCAGCGCGGCTCGACCCCTCGCGCACGCAGGCCGAGGCCACGGCATTCCTTGCCGACCTGGAGAAGGTCTGGCCCGGCACCACCGCCCTGGCGGTTCGCAACGGCCGTGGCCAGGTGCTGGCCCACCTGGAGAACTGGGAACGCAATCCCTTGTTCGGTGGCGGCTACACCAACAACCAGCCGGGCTACTTCACGACGCTCGAAGGGCGGTACGCCCAACCGGTGGGGCGGCTGCTGTTCGCTGGCGAGCACACCGATTCGTTCTACCAGTACCAGGGCTTCATGGAAGGCGCCTTGCTCTCGGGAGCGCGCGCCGCAGACCAAGCCTGGCGCCTGCTGCGCTGAAGAGCCCGTGGCTCGTCGCCACAGCTCGCGCAGGGCTCAGTGCGCGTTCAAGCGTCGGCGCAGCATCTCCAGGGCCTGGCGGTGCAACCGGCACACGCGTGATTCGCTGACACCCATCTCGCAGCCGATTTCCTTGAACGTCATGTCCCGGCGGTAGTGCAGGAACATGACCTTGCGCTCGCGTTCGGGCAGCGCTTGCATCGCCGCTTCCGCGGCGACCTGCTGCCGCTATTTCTCCAGCCTGGACATCCCCAGGCTCCCGCCCGCACGCCCGCGGCAGGCCTGCTGGCGCCCGCGATGTTCCCGACTCGCTCGAGGACTTTCGCCTGCTGGCCGAACTGATGTCCGCCGTGATCTACCGCGCCGAGCACACCCGCCGTTTCGCCGGCTCTATGTCAGCCCGTTCGTGGAACGGCAACTGGGCCACCGCGCCGCTGACTGGACGGGCAACGTCGCGTGGCTGGACGCGGTGCGCCCCGAGGAACGCGAGCGTGTCCAGCCGGCCTTCATGCAGAGCTACGACGGGGCGCAGGGTACCTGTGACGAATCACTGCTGGTCGAGTTCCGCCTGCAGGACGCGGTTGGTCACTGGCGCTGGCTAGAAAGCCGGGGCCAGGCGCAATGCAGCATCGATGGCCTCGTGCTGTGCATGGCCGGTTTCGCGGTGGATGTCGCGCCGCGCAAACGTGCCGAGACCGCGCTGGTGACCCACCAGGTCGAGCCACCCCGAAGTGGCCTTGCTGTTCACCGATGTGGTGATCCCTGGCGGCATCGGTGGGCGTGAACTGGCGCGATCGCGCACAGGCCATGAGACTGGGGCTGCCAGTGCTGTTCTTTTCGGGCTACACGGACAACGGCATCGTCCATCAAGGCCGGCTTTACCCCGGCGTACTGCTGCTGGCAAAACCATACCGGCGCGCGGACCTGGCGCGCCGTGTGCGGCAAGCGCTTGACGGCCTTCAGGCGCCGTTGCAGGCGGCGCGGTAGCGACGGCAGTGCAGACTGCGCGGCTTCATTGCGGGGTGGTGGGCTCGATGGTGCGTGCTGCCGACGTGCTGGCCACCCTGGGCAGCGCCTCGGCCTGAAGCGGGCTCAGCAGGCCGGCGTGGCGCTCGCGCCAGTGGTCCAGTTCGTTGCGATGTGCATCGTGGGCGTCGGCACTTGTCCCGGTGCTTCGCTCGCGCCACAGCCCATCCAGAAAGGCCACCACCAGCTCGCGCGTGGCCTGCTTCACCGCCACGTTGTGCTCGCTGCCGCCGGTGCCCAGGCGGTCGGTGAACATGCTGTGCGAGCCGTCGCGGAACACCACCAGGCGCTTGTGTTCGCTGCCGGTGGCCGCGAACAGCTTGAGCCGGTCCTCTACGCCCGAGGTGAAGCCGGGGATGCGGATGTCGTCGTCCTCGGCTGTCACGTGCAGCGCGGGCACCGTCACCGGCGCGAGGATGGGACCGGGATCGCCCAGTCCGTGAAAGGGCGGAGCGCTGATGGCCACCACCGCCTTGAGGCGCTCGTCGACCAGCACCGGCTTGCCGGGCACGCGTGCGCCAGCGGTCAGCAACGCGGTGTTGGCCCCGTAGGAATGACCGACCACGGCAATGCGGGAGGCGTCCACGCGCGCGGCCAGTGTCGCATCGGCGAGCACACGGTCGAGCGCGAAACGCAGGTCCTGCGCGCGTGCAATGGCTTCGGCCTCGGTGGCCGCACCGTTGAGGCGCCCCAGCAGTTCCAGCGGGTTGCCGCGCCACAGGCGGTTGTCACTGCCCACGTGCTGCACATGCAGCGCCGCGTAACCCTGGTCGGCCAGGTGGCGGCCGAGGTAGCTGTAGCCGAAGCGCGATCCACCAATGCCGTGCGACACCAGCACCAGGGGCACCGGTGCCGAGGACTCGCGCGGCAGGTGCAGACGCACCGGTACGGTGCGCTCGCGCACCGCATCGCGCCATTCGCGGTCGAGTGTGTCGATACGCCCGGGCACCGGCATGGGCAGCACCTGCGCGAGCCGCGCCTGGCGTGCCGCCTGGCGTTCGGCGTCGCTCACGGTGTCGCTGGCGCGGCTGGCGCAGCCCGTGATGGCCAGGGCACCGGCCAGACCGAGCAGCGCGGTCAGAAGGATTGGACGAGGGCGTGGCATGGGTGTCGGCCTTGCGATGGGTGTTGCGCGAAAGCGGCGATTGTTCGGTGCGCACCGCGCACGAGGATGACATTCCTGTCATCCGTGATCGCCGGCTGGCCCCTGCGTTTAGTGAATTTTTAAGGTCCGCTGAGCCCGCTTTTACGAAGCGTGGCGCGGTGTTTCGGGCACAGTGCCGCCTTCCCCGATTGCGGCAGTGCCTGTTGCCGCGCCGTCACATCGCCCCCGCAAAGTTTCAATCGTTGAGGCTTAATGCGCCTCTCGCAACGCCGCACCCCCTACCCGGGGGCTGCGGCGTCGGCAATTTCTGGAGTACCCCCATGCCTGTCAATCGACCCGGGCGCGCCGCCGCCCAGGCCATGCTGATCGCGTTGGCCATCGCCTTTCTCCAAGCCTGCGGCCGCCCGGCCGACGCCCAGGGCGGCCCGCCACCAGCCATGCCGGTGAGCGTGGCACCCGCGGTGCAACGCGCCGTCACCGACCTCGAAACCTTCAGCGGCCGCCTCGAAGCGGCCGAGTTCGTGGAGTTGCGCCCGCGCGTGGGCGGCACGATCGAGAAGGTGCACTTCACCGACGGCGCCAGTGTGGCCGCCGGTGCGCTGCTGTTCACCATCGACCCGCGCCCGTTCGAGGCCGAGGTGGCGCGCGCCGAGTCGCAGCTGGTGGCTGCAAAGTCGCGCGCGGAGCTCGCGCAGACCGAGCTCACCCGCGCGCAGAAGCTGCTCGAGAGCCGGGCTGTCTCGCGCCAGGAATTCGACCAGCTCAGCGCCGGTGCGCGCACCAGCGAGGCCGACATCAAGGCCGCCGAGGCCGCGCTGCGCGTGGCGCGGCTGAACCTGTCGTATACGGCGGTGCGCGCACCGATCGCGGGGCGCCTGTCGCGCGCCAACGTGACTGCGGGCAACCTGGTCAATGAGCAGGTGGTGCTCACCACCATCGCCGCCACGAACCGTGTGCATGCGTACTTTGATGGCAGCGAGCAGACCTTCCTGCGCGTGAAGGCCGCGGGCAACGCCAAGCCGGTGGTGCGCATGGGTCTGGCCAATGAGAGCGGCTACCCGCACCAGGGCACGCTGGACTTCGTGGACAACCGCCTGAACCCGCAGACCGGCGCGATCCGCCTGCGCGCAAGCTTCGACAACCGCGACGGCCGCTTCGTGCCAGGTCTGGCCGCACGCCTGACCATGACCACCAGCGCGCCGTACCAGGCCACGCTGGTGCCCGAGCGCGCCATCGGTACCGACCAGAACCGCAAGACGGTGGTGGTGGTGGGCGCCGACGGCCAGCCGCAGTTCCGCGTGGTGCAGCTCGGCCCCTTGCAGGACGGCATGCGCGTGGTGCTCGGCGACACGGTCAAGCCCGGCGAGAACGTGGTGGTGGAAGGCCTGCAGCGCATCATGCCCGGTGTGCCGGTGCAGCCGCAGGTGCTCAAGGTGGACGAGAAGGGCCTGCCCATCTTCCCGCCGCCGGCCAGCGCCGCGCAGCAGCCTGGCCAGTAACGGGAGCGCTTGAATGGACATCTCCCGGTTCTTCATCGACCGGCCGCGGTTTGCGGCCGTCTTGTCGATCTTCATCTTCCTCATCGGCGGCCTGGCGATCTTCCAGCTGCCGCTGTCCGAATACCCCGAGGTCGCGCCGCCACAGATCGTGGTGCGTGCGCAGTACCCGGGCGCCAACCCGCGCGTGATCAGCGAGACCGTGGCCACGCCGCTGGAGGAGCAGATCAGCGGCATCGAGAACCTGCTGTACTACGACTCGCAGGCCACGGCCGATGGCGGCATGGCGCTCACCGTCACGTTCAAGATCGGCACCAGCCCCGAGGCGGCCGAGACCGCGGTGCAGAACCGCATCAACCGCGCGCTGCCGCGGCTGCCCGAGATCGTGCGCCAGATCGGTGTGACCACCGAGAAGAGCAGCCCGAACCTGACCATGGTGGTGCACCTGGTGAGCCCGGACAACAGCCGCGATGCGCTGTACCTGCGCAACTACGGCCAGATGAGCGTGCGCGACGACCTGCTGCGCCTGCCCGGCATGGGCTCGGTCATCCTCTTCGGCGCCGGCGACTACGCCATGCGGGTGTGGATCGACCCGGGCAAGCTGGCCGCGCGCAACCTCACCACCGCCGAGGTGGTGGCCGCCATCCGCGAGCAGAACGCGCAGGTGGCCGCGGGCACGGTGGGTGCGCCGCCCGCGCCCACGGGCACCGAGTTCCAGCTCGCGGTGAACACCCAGGGGCGCCTAACCACCGAGGAAGAGTTCGCCGACATCATCATCCGCACCGAGCCGGCCACCGGCGGGCTGATCCGCATCCGCGACATCGGCCGGGTGGAGCTGGCCGCCGGCACCTACGCGCTGCGCAGCCTGCTCAACAACAAGGAGGCCGCGGCGATCGCGGTGTTCCAGGCCCCGGGCTCCAACGCGCTGGCGCTCTCGAACAGCGTGCGCGAGACGATGGAGCGGCTCTCGCAGAGCTTCCCCCCCGGCGTGGAGTACGACATCGTCTACGACCCCACGCGTTTCGTGCAGACCTCCATCGAGAAGGTGGTGGTCACGCTGCTGGAGGCGGTGGCGCTGGTGGTGCTGGTGGTGATCGTCTTCCTGCAGACCTGGCGCGCCTCGCTCATTCCGTTGCTGGCGGTGCCGGTGTCCATCGTGGGCACCTTCGCCTTCTTGCTGCTGCTGGGTTACTCCATCAACACGCTCACGCTGTTCGGGCTGGTGCTGGCCATCGGTATCGTGGTGGACGACGCCATCGTGGTGGTGGAGAACGTGGAGCGCAACATTGAAGAGGGCCTGTCGCCGCGCGACGCCACCATCAAGGCCATGCGCGAGGTCTCCGGGCCGATCGTGGCGATTGCGCTGGTGCTGTGCGCGGTGTTCGTGCCACTGGCCTTCGTGCCCGGCCTCACCGGCCAGTTCTACAAGCAGTTCGCCGTCACCATCGCGATCAGCACGGTGATCTCGGCCTTCAACTCGCTCACCTTGAGCCCCGCGCTCTCGGCGCTGCTGCTGCACCCGCACGACCAGTCGCCCGACCGGCTCACGCGCTTCATGGACCGCTGGCTGGGCGGCTTCTTCCGCTGGTTCAACCGCGTGTTCCAGCGCAGCGGCGAGGGCTACAGCCGCCGCGTCGGCTACATCGTGCGCCACAAGACGGCCTCGCTGGTGGTCTATGCGGTGCTGCTGGGCGTCACGGGCCTGCTGTTTGCGCGCATTCCCGCGGGCTTCGTGCCCGCGCCGGACAAGCAGTACCTCATCGGCATCGCGCAGTTGCCCGCGGGCGCCACCATCGAGCGCACCGACGCGGTGATCCGCGAGATGAGCGACATCGCGCTCAAGGTGCCGGGCGTGATCGACTCGGTGGCCTTCCCGGGCCTGTCGATCGCGGGCTTCTCGGCCGCACCGAACGAGGGCATCGTCTTCTTCGGCCTGGCGCCGTTCGAGGAGCGCACCTCCCCTGAGATGAGCAAGGAAGCGATCCTGGGCCAGGTCAACGGCGCTATCCAGAGCATCCAGGGCGCGCGCATGTTCGTGGTGCCGCCGCCCGCGGTGGACGGGCTGGGCAACGTGGGCGGCTTCAAGCTGCAGGTGCAGGACCGCGCCGGCCTGGGCGAGCAGGCGCTCTACGGCGCCGTCTGGGGCACGCTGGGGCAGGTGTATGGCAACCCGCAGTCGAGCGTGGGCACGCCGTTCTCCAGCTACGACATCAACGTACCGCAGCTCTACGCCAACGTGGACCGCACGCGTGCCAAGCAGATGGGCATCAACCTGAGTGACATCTACGACACCATGCAGGTCAACCTGGGCTCGCTCTACGTGAACGACTTCAGCCGCTTCGGGCGCACCTACCAGGTGGTGGTGCAGGCCGACGCGCCGTTCCGCGCCGACGCCGAGGCCATCACCAACCTCAAGACGCGCAACGCCGCGGGCGAGATGGTGCCGCTGGGCGCGCTCATGACGGTGGAGCCGACCTTCGGGCCCACGCGCGTGACGCGCTACAACGGCTACCCCTCGGCGGATGTGAACGGCGCGCCCAACCCGGGTTTCTCGTCGAGTGAGGCCGAGGCCGAGATCGAGACGCTGCTGCAGCGCACGCTGCCGCGCGGCATGACCTACGAGTGGACGGAACTGAGCTACCAGGACCGGCTCACGCGCGACTTCACCATCCCGGGCACGCACATCACGCTGCCGGTGCTGGCCGCGGTGCTCATGATCTCGGTGCTGCTGGTGATCCTGGTGCTCGCGGCGCAGTACGAGAGCTGGAGCCTGCCGCTGGTGATCGTGCTGATCGTGCCGATGGGCATTCTCTCGGCGCTCTTTGGCGTGTGGCTCTCCAGCTTCCCGCCCTTCATGCAGCCGGGGGATCTGAACATCTTCACGCAGGTGGCGCTGGTGGTGCTGGTGGGCCTGGCGTGCAAGAACGCCATCCTGATCGTGGAGTTCGCCAAGGAGCTCGAGGAGCGCGGCGAGAAGCTGTACGACGCCATCGTGCACGCCTGCCGCATGCGGCTGCGCCCCATCCTCATGACCTCCATCGCCTTCTGCGCCGGCGTGATCCCGCTCATTGTGGGCAGCGGCGCGGGCAGCGAGATGCGCCGTGCGATGGGCATTGCGGTGTTCTCGGGCATGGTCGGCGTCACCTTGTTCGGCATCTTCATGACGCCGGTGTTCTACGCGCTGCTGCGCTCGCGCCGCGCGCACCGGCTCGGTCAAGACAAAGCGGAGGGCCAGCATGCTTAAGGCCAGTCTGTCCACCATCGCGCTCGCCGTGCTGCTCGCGGGCTGCGCCGCCGTCGGCCCGGATCACCAGACGCCGGCGGTTGCACTCGACGAGCGCTTCATCAACGCGGGTGCCAGCGGCGTCAACGCCCAGGCGCCGGGCGAGGACATCGCGCGCTTCTGGCGCGGCTTCAACGATGCGAAGCTCGACGCGCTGATCGAGCGCGCGCTGGCGGCCAACACCGACGTGCGCCTGGCGCAGGCCCGGCTGCAGGAAGCGCGCGCGCTGCAGGGCGAGGCCGATGCCGCCAGCCGCCCGGGCGTGGGCATCGACGCCAGCGCGCAGCGCTCGGTGACGCCGCTCAGCCAGCAACCCAACGCCTCGCGCAGCGAGCGCACCGGCAACACCTTCGACGCCGGCTTCATCGCCGCGTGGGAGATCGACCTCTTCGGCGGCATCCGCCGCTCGCGCGAGGCGGCTGCCGCCCAGGTGAGCGCGAGCGAAGCCGGCCTGCACGCCGCCCACACCGCGGTGGCGGCCGAGGTGGCGCGTTACTACCTCGAGCTGCGCGGCCTGCAGGAGCGCCTGCGCGTGACCGAGGCGAGCCTGGTGAACCAGCGCGAGTCGCTGCGCATCACCGAGGCGCGTTTCGACGCCGGGCGCGCCAATCAGCTCGACGTGGCCGGCGCACGCGCCCTCGTGGCCAGCACCGAGGCCGTGCTGCCCGCGCTGCAGACCCAGCTCGACGTCACGGCCTACCGGCTGGCCACGCTGACCGCGCAGGCCCCGCGCGCCGTGCTGGCCGACCTGGCCCTGCCGCAGCCACTGCCCACGCTGCCGGTGACGGACCTGGCCACGCTGCCCGTGGGCACGCCGCAGCAATGGCTCCAGCGCCGCCCCGATGTGAGGGCGGCCGAACGCCGCCTGGCCGCGGCCACCGCGGGCATCGGCATCGCGCGCAGCGAGCTCTACCCGCGTGTCTCGCTCTCGGGTCTGCTGGGCTTCAACGCGCCGCGCCTGGGCGATCTGTTCACCAGCGACGCCGCGCGCTACAGCCTGGGCGTGGGCCTGGCCTGGACGCCGTTCGACTTCGGCGCCATCCGCTCGCGCATCGCCGCCAGCGAAGCGCGCGCGCAGCAGGGCCTGGTGCAGTTCGAGCAGACCGTGGCGCTGGCGCTGGAAGAAACCGAAGGCGCCTTCAGCGGCTTCAACCGCAACGCGCAGCGCGCACAAAGCCTGGACGCGGCCGCGCGCCACGCCGACGAGGCCGCGCAACTCGCGCGCGCGCGCTTTGACGGGGGCGTGACCGACTTCCAGGCCGTGCTGCTGGCCGAGCGCGAGGCGCTGGGCATTCGCGAGCAACTGGTGCAGGCGCGGGTGGCGCAGGCTGGGGCGCTGGTGGCGGTGTATCGCGCAATCGGGGGCGGGTGGATACCGACGGATCAATCGCAGGCGGCCCGCTGACCGCGGCGTCGATCTGCGCTATGCGGCGATGTGCAGTTGCGCAATCCGCGTGCGCAGATCGGCCTGCGCCAGCGTCATCCTCATGCGCTTCATGCACAGCGCCAGCCGGCCTTCGCGTTCCAGCAGCAGCGCCTTGGCGCGCACGAGGGCGTCGTCGATGCTGCGGCCGTAGGCTCTGCGGGCCTTGGCCACGCCCGCAGGAGCCAGTTTGCCGTCGTCGGACAGCATCGCGAGGTCGATGAGGTCGCGGCTTGACATGGCGTCGTCGGCGTAGCGATCGGCGTTGGCCATGAGCTTGGTCGCGGTGAGATCGTCGCGGCCCATGGTCCAGATGCCACCGATGCGGTCCTCCGGCAAAGGGTCGTCGAGATCGATGCGGCCCTCGAATGTGATCTCGACTTTCACGGGCACGGCGTCGATGCCCGCAGCGAAGCGGATGCCGTACTGGTCGATGCGGGGCTCCCGGTGCTGCGTCACAGGGTCGCGAAACAGCCAGTCCAGACTGCGCACATCCACGCGCTCACGCAGGCCGCGATAGCCCTCGACGGACGAGCAGATGAAATCGATGTCGACGGACTCGCGGTACTCGCCGCGCGAGAGGGAAATCGCGGTGCCGCCACCGAACAGACAGCGATGCTGCAGCAGCAGGGCAGGGTCCATGCTTTCGAGCAGGGCTGCGATCCGGCGGTGGTGCTCGCGCTCAAACAAGCATCACCCCCTTGCCGACGGTCTGCGTCAGGCGCTTGAGCAGTCTGGCCTCCTTGCCGGTGATCTTCGTGGGGTCGATATGGCGCCAGTTTCTTTCGTAAAGGTTGAAGACTTCCTGCGGACTCAGGGTGGTGTCAACTTCTGGCAAGTGCCAGGCCGCGACCTCGCGCAGGTGTGGCAGGTCCAGCAAGCGGATGGCGCGCGGCGGCTGCGCCGCCCGGCGCGCGGGAAGGCGCGCATCCAGTTGCTGGCGCGCCATGCGGTCGTCTCGCGCCAGCAGAACCATGTCCGATGCCAGATCGAGCGCCTCCATCACTTTGGCGAGTGTGCCGAGGGTGGCCGCAGGGGCGCCGGCTTCGAGCCGGTGCAGCGTAACGCGTGTGGTGCCGGCGGCGTCGGCCACCGACTGAGCGCTCAGCCCGCGCCGCAGGCGCGCCAGGCGCAGTCGTTCGCCCAGCTCCTGCAGCAGCCGCGTGGTGGCGTCGTTGATGGTGGGGTTGGCGGGCATGTATCGCATTTTATGCATTCAATGCCTGATATGCAAAGAATGCGATACATGTCGGGATTCAGTTCACCAGCACCAGCTTGCCCTTGACCGAGCGCGATCCCATGATCGCGTAGGCCCTGGGCAATTCACGCATCGGCAGCGTCTGATCCACCAGGGGCTTTATCTGGCCCTTGGCGTACATCTGCGCGAGCGTTTGCATCATGGCCGCGTTGGCCTGCGGTTCGCGTCTGGCGAAATCGCCCCAGAACACGCCCACGATGCTGGCGCCCTTGAGCAGCGTCAGGTTCAAAGGCAGGCTGGGGATGGGGCCGCTGGCAAAGCCCACCACCAGGTAGCGCCCGCGCCAGGCGATGGAGCGAAACGCCGGCTCGGCGAAGTCGCCACCGACCGGGTCGTAGACGACATCGGGGCCTTTGCCGTCGGTGAGGCGCTTGATCTCGTCGCGCAGGCCGGCCTGCGGCGTGTGCGTGCTGTAGTTGATGGTCGCGTCGGCGCCGAGTTGCTTGCACAGCGCGCACTTGTCGTCGCTGGAGGCGGCCGCGATCACCCGCGCGCCGGCGGCCTTGGCGATCTGGATCGCGGCCGTGCCCACGCCGCCGGCCGCGCCGAGGATCAGCACGGTTTCGTCCGCCTTGAGTTGCGCGCGATCGATCAGCGCGTGGTGCGAGGTGGCGTAGATCATGATGAAAGCTGCCGCGTCCACCGCGGGGAAGCCTTCGGGCAGCGGCATGCACAGCGCGGCCGGCGCCAGGGTGTGCGTGCCGAAGCCGCCGGTGCCGCTGAGGCACGCCACGCGCTGGCCAGGCTTGAGGTGCTTGACCCCTTCACCGATGGCTTCGATGACGCCGGCGTATTCGCTGCCCGGCACGAACGGCAGCGGGGGCTTCATCTGATACTTGTTCTGCACGATCAGCAGATCGGGAAAGTTCAGGCTGGCCGCTTCGATGCGGATGCGCACCTGACCTGCACCGGGCTCGGGCGTGGGCAGTTCCTTCCATTGCAGGGCATCAACGCCCACGGGGTTCTCGCACAGCCAGGCGTGCATGGCTCGTCTCCTCGGGTGGTGGTTCTGCCGGCCATGATAGGCAGCAGCGGCGCGCGCAGGCAGCGGGCTTGCCCGCGGCCTGTCCCTTGGGTGACGAAACGCTGGGCTGTGCGGCGCCGTCTTCAGCGCAGCACGAGCACGGGGATGTGCGAGTGCGTGAGCACCTGCTGGGTCTCGCTGCCCAGCAGCAGGCGCTTGATGCCACGGCGTCCGTGCGAGGCCATCACGATCAGGTCACATTTCTGGCGCTTGGCGGTGGCAATCACCGCCTCGGCCACGAGGTCACCTTTGGCCGTCACGGGCTTGACCTTCACCTCGCGCTTCTGGCCCAGAGCCTTCACCGCATTGACGGTCTCCATCGCATCGGCCTGCCATTGCTTCTCGATGCGCGCGATCTCGGCTGCAGCGAGCGCCACGCCGCCCTCGAAGTAGGTCTGCGGATAGCGCGGCACGATCTTGAGCGCCACGACCTCGGCGCCGGTCAGGTCGGCCAGGCCCAGGGCGTGATCCACGGCCTTCTGGGAAAGCTTGGAGCCGTCGGTGGCGAGCAGGATGCGCTTGTACATGGTCATCTCCTTCTTGTTGGGGTGGCTGCACCTTACGCCCGACCTTGCCACCGACCGTTGATCCAGGTCAACCCCACTGCGGCGGGATGCGCCTAAGCTGTCGGTCCATGAGCAGCGCCGCCTGGGCCAGCGGCCACCGGGGCCCGCTGACCGTCAACGACGACTTTGCCGTGCTCGACGATCCGTTCGAGCAGGAGGCGTTCACCGCCGTGGTGGATGAGGACGACCCGCGCCGCGAATCGGTGCTGGTGGTGCAGGGCATGTTCTGCGCCGCCTGCGCCGATGCGGTCGAGGCCGCGCTCGATGGCGTGCCCGGTGTGGACGCCGCTCAGGTGAACGCCGCATCGCGCCGCCTGCGCGTGCGCTGGAACCCGGCCTACACCACGCTGTCGGCACTGGCACGCCGCGTGGGCGACCACGGCTACCGGCTGCTGCCGCTGCAACAGGCGCTCTCGCTCGACGAACGCTGGCGCGAGTCGCGCCTGGCGCTGTGGCGCCTGTTCGTGGCGGGCTTTTGCATGATGCAGGTGATGATGTTTGCCTGGCCTGCCTACGTGGCGGACCCCGGCGACATCCCGCCCGACATCGATCAGTTGCTGCGCTGGGCCAGCTGGGTGCTCAGCGTTCCGGTGGTCTTCTTCGCCAGCGGCCCCTTCTTCGCCCAAGCCTGGGCCGACCTCAGGCGTCGCCGGATCGGCATGGATACGCCCGTCGCACTGGGCATTGCGGTCACCTTCCTGGCGAGTTCGGCCGCCACCTTCGACCCTTCGGGCCCCTGGGGCCACGAGGTCTGGTTCGACTCGCTCACCATGTTCGTGGCCTTCCTGCTCGGTGGGCGCTACCTGGAGGCCCGTTTGCGCGAACGCACCGCGGGTGCGCTGGATGCGCTGATGAACCGGTTGCCGGCGGCGGTGGTGCGCGAACTGGCCGATGGCCGCACCGAAACCATCTCGGCGCGCCGCCTGCGCGTGGGCGACGTGGTGCGTGTGGCCGCGGGCGAGGCCTTCCCGGGTGACGGCGTGCTGCTCGACCAGGGCGCCACGGTCGATGAAGCCTTGCTCACCGGCGAATCACGTGCCTGCACGCGCTCGCGTGGCGAGGGCGTGATCGCTGGCAGCCTCAACCTCGGTGGCGTGGTGCGCGTGCGGGTGGACCGGCTGGGCGCCGACACGCGCTTCGCGCAGATCGTGCGGCTGATGGAGCAGGCCGCGACCGACAAGCCGCGCCTGGCGGTGCTGGCCGACCGCATCGCGGCGCCGTTTCTGGTGCTGGTGATGCTGGCCGCTTTTGCCGCTGGCTGGGCGTGGTGGCAGGTCGACCCGTCGCGTGCGCTGGCCATCGCAGTGGCGGTGCTCATCGTCACCTGCCCGTGCGCGCTGTCGCTGGCCACGCCGGCAGCCATGCTCGCCTCGGCCGGTGCGCTGGCGCGACGCGGCGTGCTCGTGCGCCGGCTGCAGGCCTTCGAGGCCATGGCCGGCGTGAACGCGGTGGTGTTCGACAAGACCGGCACCTTGACGCAGGACCGGCTGGAACTGGCCGGCGTTCGCCTGCGCTCGGGCGCCGAGCGAGACGCGGTGCTCGCCCAGGCCGCGGCACTGGCCCGCGACTCGCTGCACCCGGTGGCGCGCGCGATTGCTGCGGCCGCGACGGCCGACCCCACCGTTCGCTGGCATTCGCTGCAGGAGCGCGCGGGGCAGGGCGTCGAGGCGCGCGATGCACAGGGCCGATGCTGGCGCCTGGGTTCGGCCTTGTTCGCCGGCGCCATGCCCGAGCACGATGCCGACGGACCGCGCAGCTATCTCGCCGACGAACAGGGCTGGCTCGCCACGTTCGAGTTTCGCGAGGCCGTGCGCGAGGACGCGCGCGACGCCGTGAACCGGCTGCGCGCGCAGGGCATCCGCACCTGGGTGCTGTCGGGCGATCGCGCCAGTGCGGCGCGCCGTGTGGCCCAGGCCGTGGGCGTGGACGAAGTGATTGCCGAGGCCTCCCCCGAGCACAAGCTGACGCAGCTTCAGGCCCTGCAGGCGCGCGGCTGGCGTGTGGCGATGGTGGGTGACGGCCTCAACGACGGCCCGGTGCTGGCCTGGGCCGAGGCCTCCTTTGCCATCGGCCGTGCTGCCCCGCTGGCCCAGGCGCGCAGCGACGTGGTGGTGCAAAGCGGTCGTCTGCTCGACGTGGTGGACACGATCGAGCGGGCCCGGCTCACGCTGCGCGTGGTGCGCCAGAACCTTGCATGGGCCGCGGCCTACAACGCGGTGTGCGTGCCGCTGGCCCTCATCGGCTGGATGCCGCCCTGGCTGGCTGGCCTGGGCATGGCCTTGAGTTCGCTGCTCGTCATCGCCAACGCATGGCGCCTGAACGCCGACCGCTGAACACGCAACGACATGGACATTCTGTACCTGCTGATCCCGCTGTCGATCCTGATCGTCTTCGGCATCCTGGGCGTGTTCTGGTGGGCGTTGCAGGCCGGCCAGTTCGACCAGGTGGAGCGCGAGGGCGAACGCATCCTGGAGCGGGAATGAGCACCGATTGAGGGGCGCTTGATCCAGGTCAAGCGTGATCGGGGACGCCTTGCGGACACTCGCAAGGAACCATAGAAGAGGAGTGGCCCATGGCCATGAGCAACAACAAGGCAGCAACCGCTGAGGCCGCGGTCTACAACGACAAGGTGGTGCGGCAGTTCGCCCTGGCCACCGTGGTCTGGGGTGTGGTGGGCATGCTGGTCGGCGTCATCATCGCCGCGCAGCTGACCTGGCCGGCGCTGAATCTGGGCATCGAGTGGCTGAGCTACGGCCGCCTGCGCCCGCTGCACACCAACGCGGTCATCTTCGCCTTTGGCGGCTGCGGCCTGTTCGCGGCCAGCTACTACGTCGTGCAACGCACCTGTCACGTACGGCTGTTCGGGGGCGGCCTGGCGGCCTTCACCTTCTGGGGCTGGCAACTGGTGATCGTGCTGGCGGCCATCACGCTGCCGCTGGGCATGACGCAAGGCAAGGAGTACGCCGAACTCGAGTGGCCGATCGACCTGCTGATCGCAGCCGTGTGGGTGGCTTACGCGGTGGTGTTCTTCGGCACCATCGGCATGCGCAAGGTACGCCACATCTACGTGGCCAACTGGTTCTTCGGTGCCTTCATCCTGGCGGTGGCGCTGCTGCACATCGTCAACAGCGCGGCACTGCCGGTGGATCTGTTCAAGAGCTACTCGGCCTACGCTGGCGTGCAGGACGCGATGGTGCAGTGGTGGTATGGCCACAACGCGGTGGGCTTCTTCCTCACGGCCGGCTTCCTCGGGATGATGTACTACTTCATCCCCAAGCAGGCCGAGCGCCCGGTGTATTCGTATCGCCTGTCGATCGTGCACTTCTGGGCGCTGATCTTCACCTACATGTGGGCCGGCCCGCACCACCTGCACTACACCGCGCTGCCCGACTGGGCGCAATCGGTGGGCATGGTGTTCTCGCTAATTCTTCTCGCACCCAGCTGGGGCGGCATGATCAACGGCATCATGACCCTCTCGGGCGCGTGGCACAAACTGCGCGACGACCCGATCCTGCGTTTCCTGATCGTCTCGCTCTCGTTCTACGGCATGTCGACCTTCGAGGGCCCGATGATGTCGATCAAGACGGTCAACGCGCTGTCGCACTACACCGACTGGACCGTCGGCCACGTGCACTCGGGTGCGCTGGGCTGGGTGGGCCTGGTGACCATGGGTTCCATGTACTACCTGGTGCCGCGGCTTTACGGGCAGAAGCAGATGTACTCGGTACCTGCGATCGAGCTGCACTTCTGGATCTCCACCATCGGCATCGTGCTCTACATCGCTGCGATGTGGATCGCCGGCGTGATGCAGGGCCTGATGTGGCGCTCGATCAACCCCGACGGCAGTCTCACCTACACCTTCGTCGAATCGGTGAAGGCCACGTTCCCCTTCTACGTGATCCGCCTGGCTGGTGGCGTGCTCTACCTCGCTGGCATGTGCGTGATGTTGTGGAACGTGATCATGACCGCGCGCCAGGGCCGCATCGAGCCGGTGCGCATCCCCGCCGTACAACCTGCTCACGCCTGAGGTGTCCGACATGGCCAACCCACAGAAACCCGCCGGCTTCACCCACGAGCGGATCGAGACCAACAACTTCCTGATGATCGTGCTGATCGTCGTGGTGATCGCCGTCGGCGGCCTGGTCGAGATCGTGCCGCTGTTCTTCCAGAAGTCCACCACGCAGCCGGTCGAAGGCCTCAAGCCTTACACCGCGCTGCAACTCGCCGGACGCGATGTCTACGTCAAGGAAGGTTGCTACAACTGCCACTCGCAGATGATCCGGCCGTTCCAGGCCGAGACGCTGCGCTACGGCCACTATTCGGTGGCGGGCGAGTTCGTCTATGACCGGCCCTTCCAGTGGGGCAGCAAGCGCACCGGGCCTGACCTGGCCCGCGTGGGCGGCCGCTACAGCGACGAGTGGCACCGCATCCACCTCATCAACCCGCGCGACCTGGTGCCCGAGTCGAACATGCCGGCCTATCCGTGGCTGGAGAAGAAGCCCGTCAAGGCCGAAGGCATGCCGCGCCGCATGGAAGTGCTGCGCACGCTGGGCGCTCCCTACAGCGATGAAGAAATCCAGGGTTCGGTCGAGGCCGTGAAAGGCAAGACCGAGATGGACGCGCTGATTGCCTACCTGCAGGTGCTGGGCACCGCGCTGGGCAACGCCGGCAAATGACGGAGGTCGCCATGGACATCAACGATCTGCGCTCCCTCGTCACCGTCATCAGCCTGCTGGTCTTTCTCGGCATCGTGGGCTGGGCCTGGTCGCGCCGCAACCGCGATCGCTTCGACGAGGCCGCCCGCCTGCCATTCCAGGACGAATGAAGAGAACAACACCATGAGCGACTTCACCAGCGATTTCTGGCACCTCTATGTGGCGGTGCTCACCCTCGTCAGCATCGTGGCCTGTGCCGTGCTGTTGTGGATCAGCGGCACCACCAAGGTCAAGGCGCACGACGACAACACCACCGGCCACGTGTGGGACGAAGACCTGCGCGAGCTCAACAACCCGCTGCCCAAGTGGTGGGTCTGGCTGTTCATCATCACCGTGGTTTTCAGCCTCGCCTATGGCGTCCTGTACCCCATGTTCGGCCGCTATCAGGGTGTGCTCAACTGGTCCTCGCAAGGGCAACACACGGCCGAGGTGCAGCGTCACCAGGCTGCCATCGCGCCCCTGTATGCGCAGTTCAGCGGCCAGCCCGCGCCACAACTGGCCAACGATGCGCAGGCCATGGCCATCGGGGAGCGTCTGTTCATGAACAACTGCGCGCAATGTCATGGGTCGGACGCCCGCGGTTCGCGTGGTTTCCCCAACCTCACCGATGGCGACTGGCTCTATGGCGGTGACCCGGAAGTCATCAAGGCCAGCATCACGCAGGGCCGCCATGGCGTGATGCCGCCGATGGCTGCTGCCGTGGGCGGTGCGGACGATGTGCGCAATGTCGCCCACTTCGTGCTGAGCCTATCGGGCAGCCCGCATGACAGCGTGCGCGCCTCGCAGGGGCGCGCCAGGTTCACCGCCTGCGCGGCCTGCCACGGCGGCGACGGCAAGGGCAACCCCGCCATGGGCGCGCCGAACCTGACCGACAACGTCTGGCTGCACGGCTGGGGCGAAGAGGCCATCGTGCGCGCCGTCACCAACGGCATCAGCAACCAGATGCCGGCACAGAACCAGCTGCTCACGGCCGACCAGATCCACGTGCTGAGCGCCTACGTCTGGGGTCTTTCCAACCGCGCGCAGAAGTGAGCACCGCATGAGCAATCCGGCGGAAACGCCGAACCGCGTCATCCCCATCCAGCCGGTGGGCGATGACGAGGTGATGGTCTCGCTCTATGCCTCGCGGCAGAAGATCCACCCGCGTTCGGTCTCGGGCCTGTTCACGCGCTGGCGCTTGTTCTTCGTCTGGGCCACGCAGCTGGTGTTCTACGGGCTGCCGTGGTTGACGTGGAATGGACGCCAGGCGGTGCTGTTCGATCTGGAGGCGCGGCGCTTCTTCCTGTTTCCGCTGGTGCTGTACCCGCAGGACTTCATCTACCTCACGGGCTTGCTGGTCATCAGCGCCCTCGCGCTGTTTCTCTTCACCGCCGTGGCGGGGCGCCTGTGGTGCGGCTTTGCCTGCCCTCAGACCGTCTACACCGAGATGTTCCTGTGGATCGAGCGCCGCGTGGAGGGCGACCGCAGCGCGCGACTGCGCCTGGACGCCGCACCCATGAACGCTGCCAAGTTCGGCAAGCGCGCGCTCAAGCACGGGCTGTGGGCCGCGGTGGGCCTGTGGACGGGTTTCACTTTCGTGGGTTACTTCACCCCGATCCGCGAACTCGCGGGTCTGGTGGCGGCGATGTCGCTCGGGCCGTGGCAGACCTTCTGGATCCTGTTCTACGGCTTCGCTACCTACGGCAACGCGGGCTTCCTGCGCGAGCAGGTGTGCAAGTACATGTGCCCCTACGCGCGGTTCCAGAGCGCCATGTTCGACCGTGACACCATGATCGTCACCTACGACGAGGCGCGCGGTGAACCGCGCGGTGCGCGCAGCAAGAAGGCCGACCCCAAGGCGCTGGGGCTGGGCAGTTGCGTGGACTGCACGCTGTGCGTGCAGGTTTGCCCCACGGGCATCGACATCCGAAAGGGCCTGCAATACGAATGCATCGGGTGCGCGGCCTGCATCGACGTGTGTGATGACGTGATGGACAAGGTGGGCTACCCGCGTGGGCTGATCCGCTTTGCCACCCAGAATGGCCTGGCCAATGGCTGGAGCCGCGCGCAGATGGTGCGCCGTGCGTTGCGCCCGCGCGTGCTGGTGTACGGCAGCATCTTGCTGGCGATCACCCTGGCGGTGTTCGGCAGCCTGTTGATGCGTGTGCCGCTCAAGGTGGACGTGATCCGCGATCGCGGGGCACTGGCGCGCGAAGTGGGGCAGGGTCGCATCGAAAACGTGTATCGCCTGCAGATCATGAATGCGACCGAGACCCTGCAGACCTACGAACTGCGCGTGGATGGGTTGCCCGGCATCGAGCTGGCGTCCGAGCCCACCGTGCAGGTGGCGCCCGCCGAGGTGCGTGCCGTGGCCGCGCGCGTGCAGGTGCCGCCGGGGGCGGCGGCCAGTGGATCGCACCCCATCACGTTCGACGTGGGCGTTGCGCAGCAGGACGGTCTGCAGGTGCGCGAGAAGAGCACCTTCATCGTCCCCCGATGAACAAAACAAGGACAAGCACATGACGACCAGAACAGACGAATTGCAGACCCCGGTGCCCTGGTGGCGCGTGGGCCCGATGTGGCTCGTGGTGGGTGGCCCGCTGGTCGTGGTGGTGGCAGCAATCGCCACCGCGGTGATCGCGGTCCGCGGCGCCGACCCGGTGCTGGACAAGAAGGCCTATCAGGCCACGCTGGAACGGGCGCGCGCGCTGCAGGGCAGTGAGCGTGAGGCGGCGCTGATCAAGCTGCAGCCCGCACACCAGGCGCGCAATCACGCGGCCTCGCCGGTGGTGAAGCAGGAGCCCTGAGCATGGGCGACCTCAAGCACTGGATGTGGGTGGTGTGGCCGGCCTTTCTGCTCGCCGGCGTGCTGGAGATGCTGGTGTTCGCCTTCGTGGACCCGGGCGATCTGCAATGGAACGGGCAGCCGTTGGCGTGGTCGCGCGCCGCTGTCTACACCGTGAGCTTCTTCGTGTTCTGGGGCGCTACCGCGGCATCCAGTGCGCTCACGGTGCTGCTGTCACAGCCCGGCGATCAGGAGCAGACCTGAGGGTTGACGATGCGTTTCAAGGCCTCGGTGTCCTTGATGTGCACATAGCGCTGCTTGACGTCGATGATGCCGTCGTCGACGAACTTGGAGAAGGTGCGGCTCACCGTCTCGAGCTTCATGCCCAGGTAGCTGCCGATTTCCTCGCGTGTCATGCGCAGGTTGAACTCGGACGGTGAGAAACCACGCGCCTGCAGGCGCTGCACCAGGTTCAGCAGGAAGGCGGCCAGCCGCTCCTCCGCGCGCATGCTGCCCAGCAGCAACATCACGCTGTGGTCGCGCACGATCTCGCGACTCATGATGCGGTGCACGTGGTGCTGCAGCGTGGTGAACTCGCGCGACAGCGCCTCCACCTCGTCGAACGGCATCACACAGACCTCGGCGTCTTCGAGCGCGATGGCGTCGCAGGAATGGCGATCGTTGACGATGCCGTCCAGGCCGATGATCTCGCCCGCCATCTGGAAGCCGGTCACCTGGTCGCGGCCGTCGGCGGTGGTCACACAAGTCTTGAAGAAACCCGAGCGCACCGCGTAAAGCGAGGTGAAGCGATCCCCCGCCGAGAACAGCGCATCCCCGCGCTTGACGCGCTTGCGCGTCGAGATCAGGTGGTCGAGCTTGTCCATCTCCTCATCGTTGAGGCCCATGGGCAGGCACAGCTCACGCAGATTGCAGCTGGAGCAGGCGACCTTGATGCGATGAATGTCCATGGCTGACGGCGTATTTCCCCTGGACCCCAAGCATACCCCCGGGAGCGTGCTTTTTGGGCGACCGGTTGACGTTGATCAAGGCTTCCCCACACGCGCTGGGGCACAGTGCCCACGTACCTTCTGACCTTTGTCTCCCGTGAGCCACGCCATCTCCTCCGATCTGCTCAAGCGCTACGACGTGCCGGGGCCGCGCTACACCTCGTACCCGACAGCCGATCGCTTCGTCGAAGCCTTCACCGAGCAGGACTACCGCCAGGCACTGGCGCAGCGCGCCGCCGGCTCGATGGCACTGCCTTTGTCCCTGTACGTGCACATCCCGTTCTGCGAATCGCTCTGCTACTACTGCGCCTGCAACAAGGTCATCACCAAGCACCATTCGCGGGGGGCCGAGTACCTGCGCCACCTCTCGCGCGAGGTGGAGCTGCAGATCGAGGCCCTGGGTTCGGGCCAGGCAGTCTCGCAACTGCACCTGGGGGGCGGCACGCCCACCTTCCTGTCCGATGCCGAGCTCGAAGACCTGATGACCATGCTGCGGCGCCACTTCAACCTGGTGCCTGGCGGCGAGTATTCGATCGAGGTCGACCCCCGAACGGTGAATGCCCAACGCCTGCAGGCCTTGCACCGGCTGGGCTTCAACCGGCTGAGCTTCGGCGTGCAGGATTTCGACCCCGCGGTGCAGAAGGCAGTGCACCGCATCCAGCCGGCCGAGCAGGTGTTCGCGCTGGTGGCGGCCGCGCGTGAGATCGGCTTCGAATCCGTCAACGTGGACCTGATCTACGGCCTGCCGCTGCAGACGCCCGAATCGTTCCGGCGCACGCTGGCGCAGCTCACCGAGTTGCGGCCGGATCGCGTGGCCCTGTATGGCTACGCGCACCTGCCGACGCGTTTCAAGCCGCAGCGGCGCATCGTGAGTGCCGAGTTGCCCGGTGCGGCCGAGAAACTTGCCATGCTGTCGGCCTCGCTCGATACGCTGGTTGAGGCGGGGTATGTCTACGTGGGCATGGACCACTTCGCACTGCCCGATGACGCCCTGGCCGTGGCCAAGCGGCAGGGCCGGCTGCACCGCAACTTCCAGGGCTACAGCACTCAGCCCGATTGCGACCTGATCGCACTCGGTGTCTCGGCCATCGGCCGGATCGGCGCCACCTACAGCCAGAACGCCAAGACGCTGGAGGAGTATGTGGATCTGCTCGACCAGGGCCGCCTGCCGATCGTGCGCGGCCTGGCGCTCACGCGCGACGACCTGTTGCGTCGCGCAGTGATCATGGCCTTGATGTGCCAGGGCGAGTTGCTGTTCGAATCCATCGACCAGGGCCACCTGATCGACAGCCGCCGCTACTTCGCGCGCGAGCTCGAGCGCCTGGGCGATTTTGTCCAGGAGGGCCTGGTCACCGTCGATGAGAGCGGCGTGCAGGTCACCGACCGCGGCTGGTACCTGATCCGCGCCATTGCCATGGTGTTCGACCGTCACCTGCAGGTCGATCAGGATCGCGCGCGCTTTTCCCGGATCCTCTGATACCGTTGCCGGCATGAACAGCTCGCTGGCCATCACCGCCTTGCTCATGGGGCTTGTGGGCGGGCCGCACTGCGTGGCCATGTGCGGCGCAGCCTGTGCCGGCATCGCCCGCGCGGGCGCGCCACGCAGCACGCAGGCGCTGCTGGCCTTCCAGGGCAGCCGTATCGCGGGCTACGCGCTCATGGGCGCGCTGGCCGGTGGCTCGGTGCAAGGCCTGGCCTGGCTGGGTGAACACACGGCCGTGCTGCGCCCGGTGTGGACCATGTTCCATGTGGCCGCACTGCTGCTCGGCGCGGTGCTGCTGTGGCAGGCCCGCCAACCCGCCTGGGTCGACCGCTTGGGGCAGGGCGTTTGGCGCAAGGCGCGCCCGGCCATGGCGGCGCTCGGGCCGCGCGCGCCTTTCGTCCTGGGGGCGGGCTGGGCGCTCATGCCCTGCGGGCTGTTGTATTCGGCGCTGCTGGTGGCCGCACTCAGCGCCAACGCGGCCCAGGGCGCGGGCGTGATGGCCTTGTTCGCACTCGGTACCTCCGTGTCGCTGCTGGCCGGGCCCTGGCTGCTGCTGCGCCTGGGCGAATGGCGCTCGGGCGGTTGGGGCATCCGCCTGGCGGGCCTCGTGCTCATGCTGGCCTCGGGCTGGGCGCTGTGGATGGGCATCACCCAACCCACGGGCCTGTGGTGCGCGCCGCCCGCGGCCTGAAGGTCAGCCCTTGCGCCGCTCGGGCAGCGTGGCGAGCACCAGCCCCAACAGCGCGATGCCGAATGCCAGCACCTGCAGCGCGGTGAGACGCTCGCCCATGAACACCACACCGATGAGCGCTGCGCTGATCGGCAGCATCACCGTGAACACGCCCGCCTGCGAGGCCGGCACGGTCTTGAGCCCGGTCATCCAGAGCCACACCGTCCACACGCTGGCGGCCAGGCCATAGAACACCAGCAGCACCCACACCGGGGCGGTCACAGCCGAGAAATCGAACGACAGCGCGGCCCACAGCCCCATGGGCGTGACCAGCGCCAGCCCCCACAGGTTGATGATCGCCGAGATGCGCTTGGGGCCCAGGCCTTCCGTGAGCCGTTTGCCGATGACCACGTAGGACGCCTCGCAAACCACGGCGGCAAACACCAGCAGGTTGCCCAGCAAGGCGCGCGATGCGTCCACGCCTTCGGCGCCGGCGCCCTTGTCGAGTGAAAACAGGCCGATGCCCAGCGCCGCACACGCGATGCCCGCGGCGCTGCGCGCGCCGATGCGCTCGCGCAGGAACAGCCAGCTCAGCACGGCCACCACCGCCGGAATGGACGACATCACCACGCCCGCGGCGACTGCGGTCGTCATGCTCACGCCGAACAGCATGCAGATCGAGAACAGGAAGTTGCCCAGGAAGGATTCGAGGAACAGCAGCAGCCGCGTGCGCGGCGTGATCGGTGGCTCACCAGCCGGCTTGCGCAGCCAGCGGCCCATGGCCAGCGCGCCGATGCCGAAACGCAGCCACGCGAGCAGAAACACCGGGAACACAGCCACCAGTGGCTTGGACAGGGCGACGTAGCTGCCCACGAGCGCCATGCTCAGGCCCAGGCTGCCGTAGGCGGCGGCGCGTTGAAAGGAGGTCACGGGAAACGGTGGAGGGTGAACGGGCTGCGCATCATGCCGCAGGTACCACCGGGTGTTTTTTGCATGGAGAAATTTTCTTTCTGTATGGTGGAATGGCGGGTTGTTGCGATGCCGCAAAATTTCTTGATATGGGAGATGAAATTTCGCATGGAGAGATTCGTGTGATTTCTGTTTGATTTTGAAAGAGAAATTTTTTGTCTTATATAAGACACAAGAGACAAATTTGGTCTTCTATAAGACTTACAGTCTCTCCAACGGCACCGCGCCTGCATGCACGGCTCCGCCCCCGCTCTCTCATCAACCCCAGGAGTGTCTCCATGCCCCAATCCCTCACCGAACAGCTCAGCCGCGCGCAGCAGATCGAAGCCCTCGAAAAAGACTGGGCCACGAACCCGCGCTGGAAAGGCATCAAGCGTGGCTACACCGCGCAGGACGTGGTGCGCCTGCGCGGCAGCATGCACATCGAGCACACGCTGGCCAAGCGCGGCGCGGAAAAGCTCTGGGAAAAGATCAACGGTGGCGCCAAGAAGGGCTACGTGAACGCCTTCGGCGCCATCACCGCCGGCCAGGCCATGCAACAGGCCAAGGCCGGCCTGGAAGCCGTGTACCTCTCGGGCTGGCAGGTGGCGGCCGATGGCAACACCAGCGAAACCATGTACCCCGATCAGTCGCTCTACGCGTACGACTCGGTGCCAACCATGGTGCGCCGCATCAACAACACCTTCAAGCGCGCTGACGAGATCCAGTGGAGCCGCGGCATCGAGCCCGGCAGCAAGGAGTTCATCGACTACTTCCTGCCCATCGTGGCCGACGCCGAAGCCGGCTTCGGTGGCGTGCTCAACGCCTTCGAGCTGATGAAGAACATGATCGCAGCGGGCGCTGCCGGCGTGCACTTTGAAGACCAGCTGGCGGCCGTGAAGAAATGCGGCCACATGGGCGGCAAGGTGCTCGTGCCCACGCAGGAAGCCATCGAGAAGCTGATCGCTGCGCGCTTCGCCGCCGACGTGATGGGCGTGTCCACCATCGTGCTGGCCCGCACCGATGCCGAGGCCGCCAACCTGATCACCAGCGACCACGACGCCAACGACAAGCCCTTCCTCACCGGTGAGCGCACGCAGGAAGGCTTCTACCGCGTGAAGAACGGCCTGGAGCAGGCCATCAGCCGCGGCGTGGCCTACGCCCCGTACGCCGATCTGGTGTGGTGCGAAACCGGCACGCCCGATCTGGGCTTCGCCCGCGAGTTCGCGCAGGCCGTGCATGCCAAGAGCCCGGGCAAGCTGCTGTCGTACAACTGCTCGCCCTCGTTCAACTGGAAGAAGAACCTGGACGACAAGACCATCGCCAAGTTCCAGGACGAGCTCTCGGCGCTGGGCTACAAGTACCAGTTCATCACGCTGGCCGGCATCCACATCAACTGGTTCAACACCTTCCAGTTTGCGCATGCCTACGCCCGCGGCGAAGGCATGAAGCACTACACCGAGATGGTGCAGGAGCCGGAATTCAAGGCGCGCGAGCAGGGCTACACCTTCGTGTCGCACCAGCAGGAAGTCGGCGCGGGTTACTTCGACGATGTGACCACCGTGATCCAGGGCGGTTCGTCCAGCGTGAAGGCGCTGACCGGCTCGACCGAGGAAGAGCAGTTCCATTGATCGTCTGGTGGGGGCCTGGGGCGACTTCACACGATTTGTGTGAAAATCCAGGCTCCCCAACGAGCAAGAGCGAGAAAGGCATGTCGGTTATGACACCGCGAACTCAGGAGAGCTTCTCCGTGGCCCTGTGAGGCCTGCAGTTCGCGCCTGCCCGAATCCTTCTTCTCTTCCCCCCAAAAGCGCGGCCCCTGCCGCGCTTTTGTTTTTCCGGAATCCGCACCATGCCCCAGATCACGCTCCCCGACGGCTCGCAACGCAGCTTCCCCGCGCCGGTCACCGTGGCCGACGTCGCCGCCTCCATTGGCGCGGGCCTGGCCAAGGCCGCGCTGGGCGGCAAGGTGGACGGCAAACTTGTCGACACCAGTTTCACCATCGAGCGCGATGCAGCGCTGTCCATCGTCACCGCCAAGGATGCCGATGGCCTGGAGATGATCCGCCACTCCACGGCCCACCTGCTGGCCTACGCGGTGAAGGAGCTGTACCCGGACGCGCAGGTCACCATCGGCCCCGTCATCGAGAACGGCTTCTACTACGACTTCTCCTACAAGCGCCCCTTCACGCCCGAGGATCTGGCCGCGATCGAAAAGCGCATGGCCGAGCTGGCCACCAAGGACGAAAAGGTGGAGCGCCGCGTGCTGCCGCGTGACGAGGCGGTGGCGCACTTCAAGGCCATGGGTGAGCACTACAAGGCCGAGATCATCGCGAGCATTCCGGCCAATGAGGACGTGAGCCTGTACCGCGAGGGCGGCTTCGAGGACTTGTGCCGTGGCCCGCACGTGCCCAGCACGGGCAAGCTCAAGCATTTCAAGCTCATGAAGGTGGCCGGCGCCTACTGGCGCGGCGACCACCGCAACGAGATGCTGCAGCGTGTCTATGGCACGGCCTGGGCCAGCAAGGAAGACCTGCAGCAATACCTCACGATGCTGGAAGAGGCCGAGAAGCGCGATCACCGCAAGCTCGGCCGCGAGCTCGACCTGTTCCACCTGGACGAGCACAGCCCCGGCACGGTGTTCTGGCACCCCAAGGGCTGGACGCTGTGGCAGGAGGTGGAGCAGTACATGCGCTGCATCTATCGCGACAACGGCTACCAGGAGGTCAAGGGCCCGCAGATCCTGGACAAGGCGCTGTGGGAGAAGACCGGCCATTGGGAGAAGTATCGCGACAACATGTTCACGACCGAGAGCGAGAAGCGTGACTACGCCCTCAAGCCGATGAACTGCCCGGGCCACATTCTCATCTACAAGCAGGGCATCAAGAGCTACCGCGACCTGCCGCTGCGCTATGGCGAATTCGGCCAGTGCCACCGCAACGAGCCCACCGGCGGCCTGCACGGCATCATGCGCGTGCGCGCCTTCACGCAGGACGACGGCCACATCTTCTGCACCGAGGACATGATCCTCGACGAGTGCGTGGCGTACACGACCCTGCTGCAAAAGGTCTATGCCGACTTCGGCTTCAGCAACATCATCTACAAGGTCGCCACGCGCCCAGCCGCGCGTATCGGCTCGGACGAGAGCTGGGACAAGGCCGAGCACGCGCTGATGGAAAGCCTGCGCCGCTCGGGTTGCGAATTCGAGATCGCCCCCGGCGACGGCGCCTTCTACGGCCCGAAGATCGAATACACGCTCAAGGACGCCATCGGCCGGCAGTGGCAGTGCGGCACCATGCAGGTCGATTTCTCCATGCCCGAGCGGCTGGATGCCGAGTACGTGGCCGAGGACGGCTCGCGCCAGCGCCCGGTCATGCTGCACCGCGCCATCGTGGGCAGTCTGGAGCGTTTCATCGGCATCCTGATCGAGCAGCACGCCGGCGCGCTGCCCGCCTGGCTGGCTCCCGTGCAGGTGGCGGTGCTCAACATCACGGATTCCCAAGCCGATTACTGTCGGGAAATCGCGAAATCTCTGCAGAATCAAGGGCTTAGGGTGACGACCGACCTGCGCAACGAGAAAATCACGTATAAAATACGGGAGCACGCGTTGCAAAAGCTGCCTTTCATTGCCGTTGTGGGCGACAAGGAGAAGGCTGCTGGTGCGGTGGCGGTGCGGGCCCGGGGTAACAAAGACCTCGGGGTCATGCCCCTGGAGGCCTTCTCCGAACTGGTGGCATCCGCGGTTTCATCCAAGGCTTGAGCGTCCTGCGACGCTCCCTCGATGCTTCCCCCGTACCCCTCGCGCTCGACACGTGCCAACCCGCGGCCGCAAGGCCGCTTTTGATTCCATCAACCGCCCCACGAAGGACGCACACCATCGCTACCAACTTTCGCGACCGCCGCCAGCGTGAAGAACGCGCGCACCGCCTGAACCGGGAAATCATGGCCCCCGAGGTCCGCCTCAACGGCCCCGAGAACGAACCCCTGGGTATCGTCAGCCTGCAGGAAGCCCTGCGCATGGCTGGTGAACTCGATGTCGATCTGGTCGAGATTGCCGCCACCGCCAACCCGCCGGTGTGCCGCCTGATGGACTACGGCAAGTTCAAGTACCAGGAACAGAAGAAGGCGGCCGAAGCGAAAGCCAAGCAGACGGTCATCGAGATCAAGGAAATCAAGTTCCGTCCGGGCACCGACGACGGCGACTACAACATCAAGATGCGCAACATCCGCCGCTTTCTTGATGAAGGCGACAAGTGCAAGATCACCTTGCGCTTTCGCGGTCGCGAGATCACGCACCAGGAACTGGGCCTGGCCCTGCTGGACCGCATCCGCAACGACCTGGGCGACCTGATCGTGGTGGAGCAGTTTCCCAAGCTCGAAGGCCGGCAGATGATCATGATGATCGCGCCGAGCCGCAAAAAGAGCGTGGCGCAGAACAAACCGGCCGAGGCGGCAACGCCCGCGGCCACCCCTTCGGCGGCCTGAGCCGGCGAAGGAAACCGATTGAACCGGTGGGGTTGGTCCCCCGCTGGTTCGAGGCGATGGCCGCAAGGCGATCGCCGAACGCCAGGGCCGAAAGGCCCGGCGACAGAAGTGGCTCGGGGCCCATCAAGACCGTGATTCGTTTTCACGGGCGCCTCACGAGCACAAATCAAGAAGGAGCATTCCAATGCCCAAGATGAAGACCAAGAGCAGCGCGAAGAAGCGTTTTCGCGTTCGTCCCGGTGGCACCGTCAAGCGCGGTCAAGCCTTCAAGCGTCACATCCTGACCAAGAAGACCACCAAGAACAAGCGCCACCTGCGGGGTGCGGTGAATGTGCATGAGACCAACATGGGTCACATGGCGCAGATGCTGCCCTTCGCCGGGCTGTAAAGCCGGCTTGTAATCACGACGAACAAGGAGAAGCAATATGCCTCGCGTCAAACGTGGTGTCACGGCTCGCGCCCGACACAAGAAAGTCCTGGCCCTGGCCAAAGGTTTCCGCGGCCGTCGCGGCAACGTCTTCCGCATCGCCAAGCAGGCGGTGATGAAGGCGGGCCAATACGCCTACCGCGATCGCCGCACCAAGAAGCGCGTGTTCCGCCAGCTGTGGATCGCGCGTATCAACGCCGGTGCACGCGCCTGCGGCCTGACGTACAGCCAGTTCGCCAACGGTTTGAAGAAGGCCCAGATCGAGATCGACCGCAAGGTCCTCGCCGACCTGGCCGTCAACGATCCCGCGGCCTTCGGCAGCATCGTGGAGCAGGTCAAGGCCAAGCTGGCTTCCGCTTGATCCCCGGCCGGGCGGCTTGTCCGCCCGCGGCCGTTTGAAGGGGTTGAGGCTTGAGGGGTCACCCGCCAGCTTCAACCCTTTTTTCATTGCATCGGACATCCATCGCATGAACGAGTTGGACACCCTGGTTGAGAGCGCGCGCGCCGACTTCGCACAGGCCACGACGCCGGTCGACCTGGAGAACGCCAAGGCCCGCTACCTCGGCAAGGCCGGGCGCATCACCGAGCTCATGAAGGGCATGGGCGCGCTGTCGGTCGAGGAAAAGAAAACCCGCGGTGCCGCGATCAACGTGGCCAAGCAGGCCATCGAGACCGCGCTGACCGATCGCCGCCAGGCCCTGGCCGATGCCGAGCTGCAAGCCCAGCTCAAGGCCGAGGCGCTGGACGTGAGCCTGCCGGGCCGCCAGCGGGGCGTTGGGGGCCTTCACCCCGTGAGCCTCACGCTGGAGCGCATCGAGGCGATCTTCGGCTCCATGGGCTTCGAGGTGGCCGACGGGCCCGAGATCGAGTCCGACTGGTTCAACTTCACCGCATTGAACACGCCCGAGGACCACCCGGCGCGTTCCATGCACGACACTTTCTACGTCGAAGGCGGCTCGGCCAAGGCGCCCAACCTGCTGCGCACCCACACCAGCCCGATGCAGATTCGCCACGCGGTGCAGCACGTCAAGCGCCACCGCGCCGCGCTTGATGCCGGGCAGGCCATGCCGGAGATCCGCGTCATCGCACCGGGCCGCACCTACAGGGTGGACAGCGACGCCACCCACTCGCCCATGTTCCACCAGTGCGAAGGCCTGTGGATCGGCGAGAACGTGAGCTTCAAGGACCTCAAGGTCGTCTTCACCGATTTCTGCCGCACCTTCTTCGAAAGCGACGATCTGGTGCTGCGTTTCCGGCCCAGCTTCTTCCCCTTCACCGAACCCAGTGCCGAGATCGACATCCAGTTCCAGAGCGGCCCGCTGGCCGGGCGCTGGCTCGAGGTCGCGGGCTCGGGCCAGGTGCACCCGAACGTGGTGCGCAACATGGGGCTCGACCCCGAACGCTACATCGGCTTTGCCTTCGGCATGGGGCCTGACCGCCTGACCATGCTGCGCTACGGCGTCAACGACCTGCGCCTGTTCTTCGACGGCGACGTGCGTTTCCTGAGCCAGTTCCGATAAGCCCGTCTGCCAAACAGCAAACACCATGCAATTCCCCGAATCCTGGCTGCGCGCCTTCTGCAACCCGCCGCTGAGCAGCCAGCAACTCGCCGACACACTCACCATGGCCGGGCTCGAGGTCGAGGAGCTGCGCCCGGTTGCGCCGCCGTTCGCCAAGGTGGTCGTGGGCGAGATCAAGGCCGCCGAACAGCACCCCAACGCCGATCGCCTGCGCGTGTGCCAGGTCGACGTGGGGCAGGGCGCCTTGCTCAACATCGTGTGCGGTGCGCCCAACGCACGCGTGGGCATCAAGGTGCCTTGTGCGATGGTGGGTGCCGTGCTGCCCCCCGCAGACGACGGAAAACCATTCGAAATCAAGCTTGGCAAGCTGCGCGGCGTGGAAAGCCAGGGCATGCTGTGCTCGGCGCGCGAACTCAAGCTCTCCGAAGACCACGGTGGCCTGCTGGAGTTGGCCGCCGACGCCGTGGTTGGCCGCGACATCCGCGAGCAGCTTGCGCTGGACGACATGCTGTTCACGCTCAAGCTCACGCCCAACCTGGCGCATTGCCTGAGCGTGTACGGCATCGCGCGCGAACTGTCCGCCATCACGGGCGCGCCCCTGAAGGTCCCGTCGTTCCCCGCCGCGCCGGTGGCGCTGAACGACAAGCTGCCGGTGCGCGTGGACGCGCCCGATCTCTGCGGCCGATTCAGCGGCCGCGTGGTGCGCGGCGTGAACACGCAGGCGCAGACGCCCGCCTGGATGGTCGAGCGCCTCGCACGTTGCGGCCAGCGCAGCGTCTCGCCGCTGGTGGACATCTCCAACTACGTGATGTTCGAGTTCGGCCGTCCCTCGCACATCTTCGACCTCGACAAGATCCACGGCGGCCTGCAAGTGCGCTGGGGCCGTGCGGACGAATCCCTCAAGCTGCTCAACGGCAACACCATCACGGTCGATGGCGAAGTCGGCGTCATCGCCGACGAGCAGGCCGTCGAGTCGCTCGCGGGCATCATGGGTGGCGACGCCACCGCGGTGTCTGACGACACGAAGAACATCTACATCGAGGCCGCGTTCTGGTGGCCCAAGGCCATCGCCGGCCGTTCGCGTCGCTACAACTTCAGCACCGACGCCGGCCACCGCTTCGAGCGCGGCGTCGATCCGTCGACCACGGTCGAGCACATCGAACACATCACACGCCTGGTGCTCGAGATCTGCGGCGGCCAGGCCGGGCCGATCGATGACCACGTGATCCACGTGCCGCAGGCAAAGCCGGTCACGCTGCGCGTGGCGCGTGCGGCCAAGGTCATCGGCATGCCCGTCACGCAGGCGCAGTGCGTGGACGCGCTGCGGCGCCTGGGCCTGGCGGTGCAGGAGGGGCAGGGCACGGTCACCGTCACCCCGCCGCCGCACCGCTTCGATCTGCAGATCGAGGAAGACCTGATCGAAGAGGTGGTGCGACTGATCGGCTACGAACAGTTGCCCACCACGCCGCCGCTGGCACCCATCACCGCGAAGATCCGCCCCGAATCGCGCCGCGGGCCGTTCGCGCTGCGCCGCCAACTGGCCCAACTCGGCTACCAGGAAACCATCAACTTCAGCTTCGTCGAAGCGCGCTGGGAGCACGAGCTCGCGGGCAACCCCGATCCGATCAAGCTGCTCAACCCGATCGCGAGCCAGATGAGCGTCATGCGCTCCTCGCTCGTGGGCAGCCTGGTCGCCGCGCTCAAGTTCAACCTCGATCGCCGCGCCGAGCGTGTTCGCCTGTTCGAGATCGGCCGCGTGTTCCGCAAGGACGCTTCGGTGCCCGACAGCGACACCAGCGTGGCCGGCTTTGACCAACCCATGCGCGTGGCCGGCCTGGCCGGTGGGCCGGTGAACGCGCTCCAATGGGGCGAGGCCGAGCGGGTGGTCGACTTCTACGACGCCAAGGGCGACGTGGAGGCCCTGCTGGCACCGCGCCGAGCCGAGTTCCGCGCGGCCGAGCACCCGGCGCTGCACCCGGGCCGCTGCGCTGCGGTCTGGCTCGACGGCCGCTGCGTCGGCCACGTGGGCGAATTGCACCCGCGCTGGCGCCAGGCCTACGACCTGCCGAGCGCGCCGGTGCTGTTCGAACTCGAACTCGACGCCGTGCTGGCGCGCACCGTGCCTGCCTTCCAGGCCGTGAGCCGCCACCAGCCCGTCGAGCGCGACCTCGCCATCGTGGTGAACGAGTCGGTCACGCACGACGCGGTGATGGCGGCGATCCGCTCCGCCGGCGGCGAGTGGCTGCGCGACGCCGTGCTCTTTGACGTCTATCGCCCCAGGAAGGGCGCCCCGGCCGGCAGCCTGTCGGCCGATGAGAAGAGCCTGGCGGTTCGCCTCGTGCTCAACCGCGACGACGCTACACTGACCGAAGAACAGATCGAGGCCACCGTGGCGGCAGTGCTCGCCGCGCTGCAGCAGCGCACGGGCGCGCGCTTGCGCACCTGACCGCCCGGCCCCAACGCATCCCAAGGAGATCCCGCATGGAACTGGCCGTCGAAAGCCTCGAAACCCCGGCCCTGACCAAAGCGCAACTGGCCGAACTGTTGTTCGACCAGATCGGCCTGAACAAACGCGAGTCGAAGGACATGATCGATGCCTTCTTCGACCTGATCACCGAAAGCCTGGTCAACGGCACCGACGTCAAGATCTCCGGTTTCGGCAATTTCCAGATCCGCACCAAGGCGGCCCGCCCGGGCCGCAACCCGCGCACCGGCGAACCGGTGGCCATCGAGGCGCGTCGCGTGGTCACGTTCCACGCCAGCCCCAAGCTCAAGGAGCAGGTGCAGGCTGCGGTCATCGGCGATTGAGCGCCGTTCGTACCTCCCCTTGGGGATTGGTTACAACATATCTCACGAAAACCCGGGTGCCCGCCACCGGGCGAACGGTACTTAGAGTAAATTCAAGGTTCGGTTTCTACCGCCTTGATTTACATGGAGAATTCTCTCCCTCCCATTCCAGCCAAACGCTACTTCACGATCGGTGAGGTCGGGGAGCTGTGCGGCGTGAAACCGCACGTGCTGCGCTACTGGGAACAGGAATTCACCCAGCTGCGGCCCATGAAGCGCCGCGGCAACCGGCGCTACTACCAGCACCACGAGGTGCTGATGATCCGGCGCATCCGCGAGTTGCTCTACGAGCAGGGCTTCACCATCAGCGGAGCACGCAACAAGCTGCAGGAGCTCGCGCAGAACGAGCGCGACAAGCGCCGCCGCGACGACGACGAGGCCATCGACGTGATCGACCTCGACGCGGTGATCCACGAAGATGACACGGTGGTGGTGTCCGCCACCGTGGCGGCACCGCCTGTGCAGACCACGTTGCTGGGCGAGGTGCGCCGCGAACTGCTCGAGATTCGCGAGCTGCTGCGCTTCTGAGTCCGGGAAGCCCTCGCTTTGCTGGCTATAATGCAAGGCTTGTCGGCGTGTAGCGCAGCCTGGTAGCGCACTTGCATGGGGTGCAAGGGGTCGCGAGTTCGAATCCCGCCACGCCGACCATTACACGGGAAACCCGCTGTTCGAAAGAGCCTAGCCGTTCGGTTAAGGGGTTGATAACGACCACTTCGGTGGTCGTTTTTCATTGCAGGACAACGACTTAGAGAGCCCACTGCTGACCAAGAAAAAGCGCCGGACAAGTCCGGCGCTAAGTGCTTGAATCAGCTGAAGATTTCCGCCTAGTCTGTTCGCTTAGCAACTCCTTTATGGAACGGCTAGCGAAAGAGCAGCGGGTTTTTTCTTTTGTGTTGACCGTTTTTCAGGGCACGAGCCACTGCACCTGTGTGCCTTCGATGCGCGCGCGGCGGTGCCCGGCGCGATCGAGCATCAACCAGTCCATGGCTTGCACGGCGATCTCCACCACCGCCAGATGGTGGTTGGTCGCGGTGGCGGGCGCGTCGCCATCGAGCACATGGCCGGGCGGTCGGGCCGAGAGGTAATCACCTGCTGCTGGCGACGTGCGCACGCGGGCCCAGGCCGCTTCAACGGCCGGCCCGTCTGTCATCACGCGGGCCGTCCCTTCTGCACGCAGTTGCCAGCCCAGGCGGGCGCTCCAGAACAGCAGTGTGGCCCGGGGTTGTGCGCGCAACTCGGCGCATTTGGGGCTGCGGGCGTCGGTGAAGAAGCTGAGCGTGCCGCTGTCGCGCGCGGCCTGACGCAGCACCACGGTGCGGGCCTGCGCGTGTCCCAGCGCGTTCACCGTGGCCAGCACCGGGGTGCGCCATTCGTGGTGCTTGTCGAGCGGGGCGCGCTGCAAGGCCTGCCAGACCAGCGTGGGCAAGGTCTCGGCGGTGATGGCGGTCACCGTCATGCGCCCGACTCCAGGCCCCGCCCTTCGCGCAGGCGCTGGCTCTTGCGTGTGCGTTCCATGAAGTCGGGTGGTTTGCGCCGCACCCAGGCCACGAAGCGGGCCACCTCGGGGTGTGCCAGCAGGGCGTCAACGGTGGCATAGCGCCGCGCGAGCTCGGTCTCGGTGAACAGGGCATGGATCTGCCGGTGGCAGATGCGGTGCAGGTATTCGGTGTGGCGACCTCCCTCGCTGCGGGGGATCAGGTGATGGGCGTCGCGCTGCGCTGGCGGAATGGGCCGCTGGCAAAGGGGGCAGAGCAGGGGGCCTTGCCCGTCGGGCAGGGCGTCCAGGCGTTCGGCCAACAGCTGGCGTCGGATACGGCCGGCCACGTTCAGTCCCACGGATTCGACGCAGTCATCGGGCGATGCTAGCGATGCCGCCTTGGTCGGGAACATTGCTCGGATTCTGCCGGCCGGGCTGGACAGCGATGGCCTGTCTCTATACTGTATATACGTAAGGGGTATCCGCTTAGCTCCAGTTCGGATACCATCACTGGATGAATATCCAGCATATCGCATCACCGGCAGCTGGCAAGGACTACCCCAGCAACTGGAACGAGTTTCTGGACTGGTTCGCCAGCG
>NZ_JAMBNO010000020.1 GCF_023715105.1 Hydrogenophaga intermedia
CCACGCCGGCGGCGCGGGCATAGCTGCCAATGTCGCCGACGGTGGATTTGGAGATGCCGAGGGCGGCAGCGATTTGGCGGGTGCTCAAGGCCCCACCGTTCAGCAGTTGCAGTGTGTGTCGTAGTTTGCTCATGGTGACCCTGGGTGTGGGCATCGCTGGTTCCGGTCAAAAAAAACCGGGCAGCGTATGCCGCGTTCGGGTCACTCGGAACACCCCGCAGGTGTCCGACATCAGTTTGGAATGATGTCCGACTTCAGCGTGGAACAGCGTCCGCCATCACGCTGGAACACTGTCCGCCATCAGCATGGAGTCGTGTCCGCCATCGCGTGGAATACGCAACTGATGGCAACGGATACCAGCCGGCGGCTTCAGATTTGAAAGGCATGAGAATCTCCTCTGAGTCCTATAAAAGGACTCAATTGCGTCAATGAGGGCGAGCAGACCCAGCCGCTGGCGAAAGGCGGCCTTGACACAGGAGATCCAGGGTTAGATACTTACAACACAACCTCTAGGAATATTTCCTGGACTCTCCGGCGAGCTGCTCAGTGATGGGCTCTCGCCGTTTTTCTTTCAGGCCATAGGCACCTCCTTCTCACGAGGGCCCTGAGAGTTCGCCTTCCAGCCCACCAAAAGGCGCGCCACGTCCTCTGTGGCGTACATGAACTGTTTCCGACCAGGGACCTTGATCGGTTCAAGCTGCAGGTGGCCTCTTCTGCGCGCTGTCCAAAACGCGCTGGCGCTCTTGAACTTCAGCAGTGCGCGCGCCTCCTCCGCCGACAGAACCTTGCCGTATTGCCGTGTCATGGCTGCAACAGTCTCAACTTCTTCTTTCATCATCACACGTAGTCAGAATCAAGCAGTCGATTGCTATCGCAGATGATTTTGAGTGGCTCCGACTTGTGCGGAAAGCAGGGTAAGGTGAACAATTTCACCAGCAACCCCGCTTGCTGGTGAAGAGGAGTGCCTGAGATGCGCAACGATGAGTACGGATTCCTGGATCGGCTTCGAGTAACCGCTTGGGCAGTGGCGGTGCTTACGCAGATCGGAGGGGTGAGCGCAAAGGCCTCAAGATTCTTCGATCTGTCTCGAACGGGTCGCGCCTCAACCGTGTTCTACAAATGCTTGGCTGCTGGGCGCCCATGGCCAGACATTGGGGGCAGCCCAGACCGTCCAGGACCCGCTGTTCGAATTGAGAGGGAGTACCCAGGAACCCTCATCTGGTTGATTCACCCAATCTGGCGGGCATTAGATGGTTTCCCTGGCTACATGTCAGAGCAGGTAATGCTCCACGTGCTTGCGATGCGCCCCTCGGTGCAGCAGATTGTTCTTCCGGAGCACACAGCGACCTCTGATGAGGGTCAGTTCTGTTTCGTGGGAACGATTCGAGCGCTGCATCAAGAGGGGAGTCTAGACGCGCTCTTGGCAATGATCTTGGTTTCACGACAGGCCTACTGTCTATGCGACGCGATAGTCCATCGAGAGACCGTCAAGACCATCTACCAGTTGGCAGGAACCATAGCCTGTGTTCAATGGATGCCGCCAGACCTGCACCGGCGTTTCATTGGAGAAATTCTTCAAACTGTCAGCGCGCAGCAACCAAGGCATTTGTCTGTCGAGGCAGCCAGAGCTGACAGGATGATCAATCTAGATATTGAATCACTGGAATTTACTGGCAAGAGTATCGAATCGTGGGCGGCGGATGTCGAAGCGGCCATAGAAGGCAGTGGTGTGATACCTAAACCTACTCACAGAGTCGACCTCCCAGAGGAGACCCGGCGTTTCCTTCGCCGATCCGACCAGGTCCGTGTCAAGCTTTGGGAGGCGGGCGAATCCACAGGCCAAACCTAATGCGGAACTGGCCTACTCTGGTTTTCTAAGGGGCTAGCGCTCATGATCACAAGAACCTGAACTGGCGGTGGTGGATTGGGCTCGTGCCTATCGCTGCGAAGGTGGCGGCAGGGCTATCCGGACCTCCTTTGTTGGCTCCCTCGTGGGGGCCCTCGCTGATCTCACCAAAGAGCACATCAGTCGTACCAGCGAGGCCATCCACAGGCAGCAGGAGGAGTGCCTCGCTGATTTCTATATTGAAATGTTGGACACATAAGCGACGATGGACGATCGGGTCGCCAATGCCATAGTCGACGACGCTTCTCGGTGGCGAGCGCATCGAGCTCAAGGTCGCTCAGCAGACGTTGACGTTGAGGCTCCTTTTCGAACCGATGAGCAGGGCGAGGTGCCCAGAAGACAGGTCCATGGCGCTTTCCGTCTTGAGTTTCGTACTCAGGCAGGGTGCGCGCAAATCGTGGGCGAGTCAGTATGGGCAGTTGTCCCAGATGGCTCTCTTTGATTGACCATCTCATCAGAGATAACCATATGCGAACCAGTCAGGATCACCCGCTTCGTATCGGCGAAGTCAGGCTGCCCCATGTGGCGGGGCGAATCGGGATCACCTTCTGCCCGGGGAAAAAGGGCGAGAGCTTTGCCGGCCCTGACTGGGACAGGGACATGGGGTTGGATCTGGATCGCGTTGTACTGTGGAAAGCGACCAACGTCGTTACCCTGCTGGAGGATCACGAGTTTGCAATGCTGGGTGTCCACGACCTTGGGCGTGAAGTTAAACAGCGAGGCATGAAGTGGCACCACCTCCCCATCGTGGATGGAAGTCCCCCGGACGCGCGTTTCAACGTTCTGTGGGCAAAGCTCAAGGCTTCGCTGGTCGAGGACATCCGAAACGGTGAGCATGTGCTCGTTCACTGTCGCGGGGGACTGGGGCGAGCCGGAACGGTCGCCACGCTCTTGCTGATCGAACTTGGAGCGAGCTGGCCTGATGCGCTGGCGATGGTGCGAGCGATCCGCCCTGGCGCCGTGGAGACGGCTGCGCAAGAGGACTTCATTGCCAGATATCAACCAGAGCGCCCAGGCGAAATCGACAGCAGACCTGTGCGCGAGAGCGGAGCAGTTGAACAGGACGGTACCGAAGTCTCCTCGTACGAGCTGCTGAGCGTGCGTGACTTTGCCAAGCAGATGAACGTGTCCATCCATACGGTCCTGGAAGAAGAGGTAGCTGGGCGAATCATGTCGGTGCTGCCGCCTACAGGCACTGGAGCACGTTGCTTCCCGAGATTTCAGCTCAGCTCTCGATTGCGGCGGGGCCTACACCAGGAAGCAATCGCGATGTATCGCTCCCATGGGCTGGACATGACCCTCTACTGGGACTTCCTTCGAACTCGGCAAGGGGCATTCGGAGGCGATAGCGGAATCGATTTCTTGCTCGATCTGATTGCCAACCCGTCCCTGCATGGGGTCGGGACACAAGAAGCGGAGAGGCTCTTCTTGGAGTTGGCAGGAGAAGATCTGCACCGGGCCACTTCGTGAGTTGGCTTTCCGCCGCGAAGAACTGGAACGGCGGACCATTGTCGGAATTCCTCATTCCTGGCCAGCTTGATGGGTGCCCTTCGACGTAGCCGACGCCGGCACACCGCGCGGCACGCTACACTTGAATGCGAAAGCTACCTGTAGCGAGGTGAAAAAGGTAGCGCCGCCCGCTAGTCGGGTCCCACCTGGAGTGGGAATTCGCTCCCGGAGCGATAGAGTACCCCGCATGCGGCGGCCACCTTCAGGGTGGCCGTTGTCTTTTGGTTGGCCAACTTCCTCCCCGGCAGGCTCTCCTTCTTAGGCCGGGCGCGCCGCGCAAGCCAATGGGCAGCAGTTGCCAAACATGGCGGTTCCCCACAGACGAGGCACTTTCCAAGGTGTCCTATGTGGCCCTAAACGGCATCGGCCGGAAGTAGAGCTTTTCGATACGGGATTGAGCATCGCGCGCATACCATCGCCCGCGTGCTCATGCCGTTCACCGCGAAGCCCTCGGGCTCGAGCCACCGCTAGCCGCAGAAACGGACGGCGTCTACAAGGAGGGAGGGGCGGATGAATTACTTCTCCGACGTGTTTGGGCTGGTGACCTATCCCTCCTTCCGCCGAACCAGCCTGTTATCCAGAGCTGTCCGGTTTCCGTGGGAACGTCACATGCCTTGCGGTCGGCTCAGCCTCGGGTTGTCCGACCGACAGCTCCAGGGCGGCGAGATTGGGATTCGCAACGTCTCTCCCGGGTCGGGATCTGCAGGCCATGCGTCGAAGGCGAATGCCTCGGTCCAGTCTTGAGCCGCCACACGGAGCTAGGACTTCGGCTTTGCAGCGGTTGCTGCCGTTCGAGTTTTCAACGTGCATGCCCTTGGCGTGCCGGATTGCGATCACTCCTATTCATGCATCGTGGTAAGGCGCAGAGACAGGTTTCAGGCGCGTAGTTGACATTGCTAGAGAGTTGACAACAGCGTGCAGAGATCTGCAAGCTCGACGAGCAAGACTGCAGCAGCATCAAGCATGGTGCGATCAATCACCTGGGCGTGTCGCCAGCGTTGATGGCTTACCGCGAGCACAAGGCCATGCTGGGCAAGACTTAGGCCGGCGAGAAGTTCCCGGCGGTTGTGATGATGGGGGCTGGCTGGATGGTGGTCCCCGACATCAAACCAGGCAAGTGATGGTGAGTGGCTGACCCGCCCTGGGTCAGCCACTCAGTCGGGATCGCTGTTTGCAGGTGATCCCGTCCTTTTTGTCAGTTGGCGCAGCAGCGCTGTGGCCAACCAGCCATCACTTTGATCCACCCGAAGCCTTGGCCACGTAGGCCGCCAGGGCGGCAATTTGCGCATCACTGAGTTTGCCGTTGTAGGACGGCATCTGCCCAATCCCGTTGCGCAGCGCGGTGGCCACGCGCTTGGCATCGGGCTTGAGCTCGTCCAGGCTGGGGCCCACGGCGCCTTCGGCTCCCGCGTCCTTGAGCGCATGGCACAGGGCGCAGGCAGGCACCGCGCCTTGGTCGAACAACACCTTGCCTTGTTGAAGTTGCGCGGCATCGTCGGCGGCGTGCACGGGCAGCACTGTGAATGCCAACGACCACAGGGCAGCGACCAACGCGTGTTTTTGGATTGTGCGCTTCATGCCACGCTCACTTTCACGGCGTGGTCGGCCCAGCTGGTGTTGTTGTAGCCGCCCGCGTTTTCCATGCGTTGTTCGGGCTGCACGTTGCCTGCGGTGTCGGTGGCTCGGCTCGCCAGGGTGAACTGGCCCGCCGGCAGGCGTGCCGCAAAAACAAACTGCCGCCACGCAAAGCGGCCGAGGTCGGGCCCCACCATGCGCGCGAGCTGCCAGGTTTTTCCGCCGTCCAGAGAAACCTCGACCTTGGCCACCGCGTTCATGCCGCCAAACGCCACGCCATGGATCTGTGTGTCACCCGCTTTAAGCGGGGCGCCGTCCGTGCCGGGACCGTTGATCCACGACTTCACCGTCATTTCCTGCACCGATGGCTGCGACGGGTCGCCCTTCGCGCCGGGCGGTGAAATGCGGTAGCCGTGCGACATGATGCGTGCGTCGGTCTCCTGAGCGGTGAAGGCCAGGCGTTTGACGTACTTGATGTTGTTCACGCCCGTGTAACCCGGCACGATCAAGCGCAGTGGGCCGCCGTGGGCCAGCGAAATCGGCACACCGTTCATTTCCCAGGCCAGCAGGGCATCGGCGAGTGCGGCAGCAGGCACCGAGCGTTCCACGATCACGCTCTTGGGGTCCAGTCCATCGGGGAGTTTTTCGCCGCCTGTGCCGGTGAGGTAGGCCATGCCGGCCTCCACGCCGCCCAGGGCATCCACCACCCAGCGCACCGGCACACCGCTCCACACCACACAGCCTGCTGCGCCCACTTGCCAAGGCGTTCCACTGGGCTTGTTGGGGAAGTAGCCGCGTCCGTTGCCAGAGCATTGCAACACCATCGCCGTGGTCTCGATGCCCATGCGCTTGAGGTCGCCCAGCGTGAGTTTGCGCGGGTTCTTCACCCCCTCGATGTTGATCTCCCAGGCATCGCGGTTGCCCAGGATCGAGACGTCGGGCGCGGGCAGGTTGTTGCGGATGTAGAGCTGCTCGGACGGCGTGATTACGCTGGTGCCGAACACACTGCGCTTGGTCTCAATGGTGGTGCTGCTGTGCACGATCAGGCTGGCCGGGTCCTTCCAGCCCACGTACGCTGGCAGAGGCTTGGCAGCACCGGCCACGGCGACGGGCGCGGTCTCACCAGCAGCGGCTGCGGTGCGGCCAAAGCTGGCCAGACCAACGGCAGCCAAAGCAGCGCCGCTGCCGGCCAGCAGGTGGCGCCGGGGGAGCGAGGTGGGTTGTTGGTTCATTTCTGGGGTCTCCGGTGGTTGGGCGTCGTGCGCCGGTTGGGGTGAAAGGGGTGAGCGGTTGATTCGTTGACAGGGACGCGGTGCCTCAGCCTGGCCCGGACACGGGAGGTGCCTGCAGTGCCGTCTGCGCGACCGCCAGTGCCTTCTTTTTCTGGGCCACCAGCAACAAGGGCTTGCCCTCGCGCGAGCGGATCACCTTCCAGTGCACGTTGCTCCACCAGCCGCTGGCCTCGCGCAGGTCCACAGGCTGGTCAAAGGCATACACCGTCACCATGCCGCCCTTCTCGAAGAACGTGGTGAGGTGGTAAGCGAGGTGACCTTCGATATCGCATGGCCGCATGAGTTGGGGAAACCCGGGCACCACGTTGGCGTCCCGCATGCCCAGGTGCATGAGCAACTGGCGCTGCTCCATGAAACTGCCCCGCAAGCTGCGCTCGTGGTATTCGTGGTCGATCGCGTCGCGCACCATCGCTGGCGGTCGCACGGCTAGCACCCCGCCGCTGGTGCCACCGGCCAGCAAAAGCGCAGCCAGAAAACGCTGCAAGCCGCGTCGCGCCAGCAGCGGCTGCGGCTTTCGGTACAGGTGTGCCGGTGCGTCGCTGGCCTCGAAGGCGATCGCCAACTCGGCGCGCGCGCGCAAATCGAATTCGCTGTCGGGCAGGAAAGGCGCGTCGGTATCGGGGCTCATGTCTTGGTCCTGCGAAACGGGGTAACGTTGACATCGGCCTTGGGTGTCGCAGGTACCCCCATGGCCAGCTTCAAAGCGTCGCGCGCACGGGCTAGGCGCGACAACACCGTGCCGGGCGCGATCTCCAGCGCCTCGGCCATCTGGGCGGTGGGCATGTCGTCGAAATAAAACAGCACCAGCACCTCGCGGTGGATGGGCGCCAGGCGCGCGAGCGCCTTGACGACATCGAGTTTGTCGTCCAGCCCCGCGTCGGGCGCCGCTTGCTCGGGCTGCTCTTCATCGTCCAGCGACTGCATGCTGGGTGCGGCCTGGCGAAAGGCGGCGCGGCGCATGATCTGAAAGAGCCAAGCCCGTGCCAGCGCAGCGTCGCGCAGTTGCTCCCGGTGCTTCCAGGCGTTGGCAAAACAGTCTTGCACCACGTCTTCGGCAATGGCGCGCGAACCAGTGAGCGCCCACGCACTGCGCAGCAAAAAACGGTAGTGCTCACGCACCCATTGGTTATAGCGGGACTCGGCAGACTGGAACAGCATGGTGATCAAGAGCGCTGCGTGGCTTGGTTCATTCCGTGGCGCTCATCGGTACTTTCCCTAGGGCTGTCGATCAAGGCCCCCGCGTCCCACCCAGCGACGGAAATTCCGCTTCCGCACCTTTGGCTGTGCGCTGCTGCAGGGTGTGCAGTCGGCGTTGCATGCTCTGGATCTCCACCGTCTGCCCGGCAATGATTTCCTCGGCCAACTGCCGGGTGACAGGATCGCGCCCATGCTGCAACACCAGCCGCGCCATGTCCACAGCGCCGGCGTGGTGCGGAATCATCATCGCCAGAAAGTCCTGGTCGGCCTGGCCTGCGTAGCCCGGGCTGTGCATGGCCTGCATCATGCGGGCCATCGATTCGTCCATATCCCGCTGGAATGCGCTGGTGTGCGCGGCGCTGGCGCCGTGGCTGGTGTGCGCGCCGCTCATGCCGTCTGGCCCTTCTCGCCCACACGCACGTAGACGAGGTTGATGCTCTTTTTGTTGCGCAGCGCGCCAGAGGGCAGCGTCAGATTGCCCAGGGGGATCTGCGCAATGAAGGTCGGGCGCAGCGGGTCGCTCACATCAAATGCACTGCACACGGTCTGGCCCGCGTTGGGCGTGCCGGGCAGCTCGTCCTGTTCGTGGGCCACATACAGCAGCGTGTTCTCGGGGTTGGTCCACAACCCGTGCGACTCGCGGCCACGGCTGGAGAAGGTGCCCACCACCTTGCGCTGTCCGCCCGGAGCGCTGCGGTCGATGATGGCGATCGGGCTCGACGCCACGCCGCCGGGGCCACCATCGTCGATGCGCGCCAGGCTGGCATAGACCACGCTGCCGCGCGCATTGCGCACGAACTCAACGTGGTTGGGCCGCGCGCCCATGCCCAGCGGCACGGTGTCGATCAGGTCGAAGCCACCCTGCGTCGAGCGGCAAGACACCGCATCAGCCAGCTTGTGCGAGAACCACACCTCGGCACCGTCGGGTGTGGTCTTCATGAAGGGCGTGAAGCCGGGTTTGTCCTGTGCGCTGATGTCCAGCGTGGTCAGCCGCTGCGGTTGGCTGTGGCCATCCGCGCCGGGGTTGACGCGGAACACGTCGATCTTCGACACCTTCTGGCTGGCCACAAAGGCCAACGTACCCTCACGGTTGAACCACACCTGCGCCGGGCCGCTCAGCGTGGGCAGGTATTGGCGAACCGCGCTGGAGCCCGGGCTGTCGGCCCCCTTGAGCTGGCGAACGGCACGATCGACGCCGACGATGGCAATGCGGTCTTCACCGCGCAGCGTGACCCACAGCTCGCGGCCGTTGCGCGTGAAAGTGGGCTCGTGCGGTTCGCGGCCCAGCAGCAGGCCACTACTCAGGCGCTCGGGGTTGGTGGTGGGCCCAGACGCAGGGTTGGGTGTGTTGCCGATGACGCGGCGCTGCTCGGCGTCGATCAGATAAATGTTGCTGGAGCCGCGCCCGCTGGTGGCCAGCAACCGGCCATCGGGCGACGGCACCGCGCCGTGCGCATCGATACAGCCGTGGTACAGCGGCTTGTGGACCATCGCCGCGTGCGTTGGCGCCACGCCGGCCGTCACAAAGCGAAACGGGGGACGAGGGTCTTCGTCAAAGCTGGTCAGGTTGATCGTCGACTCGACGGTGTTGGTCTTCGGGTCGATGACCACCAGCGTGTTGGAGTCTTCATTGGTGATGAAGACGCGATCGCGCGGGTCGATGCCGGTCGCTGCGGCTCCCGCTGAAGCGCCGGACGGGGCCTGGGCATGTGCTGCGGGCAGCGCGCTGGCTGCCGCGGCGGCCAGGGTGTACTTGAGAATGTCGCGGCGTTGGGTGGTCATGTTTGCTTTCTGAGTTGGTGTGGAGAGTGATCGCTTGGGTCGTGGGCCGGCAGCCGCCGATGAACCACTGCCCAGCGCTTGCTTCAGGTCAAGAGCGCGGCTCAGGCCGTTTCATTCCCTGGCGCGAGCCGACAGCGCGTCGCGCCGACGCCGCCCTGGCCTTCAGCGCGGGGTGCCAAGTTGCCGATAGACCTCGGCCGACACCTGCGCCAGCACGCTGCGGTCGGCGTCGGACGACAGGGCGTAGCCGAAGGGACCGTCGACCCAGTAGAAGACATTGACCGCACCTTCGCGTGCGAAGCGGAAGGCCGTGTCTGTGTTCTTCACGCCGGCCTGCAGTGCCTTGTCCGGCCTCGCGGCACTGCCCACGTCGGCGACATCGTTGGACACGTACAGCGTCAGCTTGCTGCCGAGCTCGTTGCGGTACATGAACTGCGCAACCGGCCCCTGGCCACCCGGCAACAGGCGCCCGCCTTCCAGCGTGTAGCCCTGGGCCTGCAGGTGCGGCGGCTTCATCGGCGCGCCCATGCGCTTGGACAGCCATGCCACCAACTGGTCCTCGTGCGCCGCGTCCACCTCGACCGGGCGGCGCGCGTCGGGACTGTATACCGCGTGAGCCACCGCCGCGCGCTGCGCGAAGCCGCCCGCTGACGCCAGCGTCAGGCCGCGCTCGGCGGGTGCCGCGGCGGCCATGCGGCCGGCATCGTCGCCCCCCGCGGGCAGGCCGCCCCGCAAGCCCCAGCCAGTCGCGCCGCTGATGACGGCGATGGCGATCCCAGCGGCCAGGCGCTGGAGGTACCAAGGCGTCTGCGGCACGGCGCGCGGGCGCGCCGATTTCAGCAGGCGCTGCGGCGGCTGTTCATCCAGCACGGGATCGAACAAGGCGTGCAGTTCGCGCTTCTGCGCCCGGTAGGCCTCCAGGCGCTGCGCGTCTTCAGGGCGTGCGGCCAGATAAGCGGCGATCTCGACCTGGCGCTCAGCGGGCAGGCGGCCATCAACGAACGCATGCAGGTCGGCCTCGGTGACCGGGGGAATGGACGGTGGCGGACGGTCGGTATTCATGGGTTGCTTCGCAATACATTCATTTGACGACTTTCAGCCGCACCGGTTCTGCGCGGCCTTCCATCAGGCCGCGCAGGCGCTCACGGCCTCGCGACAGGCGCGACATCACGGTGCCGATGGGGATACCCAGGGCCTGCGCCACATCGGCATAGGCCATGTCTTCCAGCGTCACCAGAAGAAGCACTTCCTTCTGCTCGACGGGCAGCAAGTCCAGTGCAGCCTGCAGATCCAGTACAGCCAGCCTGTCGGTTTGTGTCGGCGCCACCGGCACTTCGGGCGTGTCGTCGTCCATGGTCACGGTGTGCAGCCTGGGACGGCGCACGCCATCGACGTGCAGGTTGTGCATGATGCTGAAGAGCCAGGCGCGCATGTCGGCCACGCCGCCCCACAGGTTCGACTTGGCCCAGGCCCGCTCCAGCGTGTCCTGCACCAGATCGTCGGCGTCGTCACGGTTGTTCACCAGCGCGCGCGAATAGCGGCGCAGGCGCGGCACCCAGCTCAGCAGGCTTGCGTCGTCTTGCATCGGGGGGTCGTGGCCTGAGGGACTGGACGGAAGTCGACAGCAAATGTCATTCCTTGATGATGTGCCAGACGTCTTTGAAGTTGTCGCCGGCGCGGTCGCCGGGCTTCTGGTCGGCCTGGTAGGTGTAGACCGGCTTGCCCTTGTAGGCCCACTGGCGCGCACCGTCGTCGCGCATGACGATCGTGTATGCACCGGCGGGTTGGTCGCTGGCGGCGGCCATCGCGGGCGGCCACAGCGCGGCGCAGCCGCCGTTGCAGGTGCTCTTGCCGCTGCCTGCCACGTCCTTGTCGAAGGTGTAGAGCGTCATGCCCTTGGCGTCGACCAGCGCGCCGTTGGCGAGCTTGGCCGGCGCGTCGGCAGCCATAGCGCCGGTGAGTGGTGCCGCGAAGGAAGCCGCTGTGATCAGCAGCGCGGCCAGAGTCGAAAGGTGCTTCATGGGGTTGTCCTTTGGGGTCTGGTGGAGAGTAGCCACGCTGCGTGCCGTTCAGTAAGCCGCAGCCACCGCCAGCTTGGGGTCGATCTGCCAGGTTTCACTGACGATCTTGCCTTCACGGAACGTCAGCACGTAGCGCACCTTGATGGGCATCTTGCCTTCGAAGACGACGTTGGCCGAGACGGTGGCGCCCTTGGGGTTGGCCGATTCTTCAATCTGGCCGACTGTGAGCTTCAGTGGGCCGACGGCCTTGCCGAACTTCTCCCAGGTGCCGCGAATGGCATCGGTGGTGGCATAGGTGCCGTCGAGTGGGCCGCCTACCCAGTTCAGCTGGGCCTGGTCGGCATAGGCACGCATGACGATCTGGGTGTCGCCCGAGGCGATGGCCTGGAAGTGCGTGCGGGCGTCGTCGCTGGGGGCGGCGAAGGCGCTGCCGGAGGCGAGCGTCAGGGCGGTGGCGGCGAAAGCGAAAGTCTTGAACATTGTGGGCTCCGATGAAGGGTTGGTGTGAAGTGAAGGGGGGTGAGTGCGGGACGAAGGGTCAGATAGGTCCCGACAAAAGAGCAGACGGCGTCGGCATGCGGTCTATTCCAGAGCGTGCAAAGAAATTTAGGGTCAGGGCCCTGGGCCGTGAATTCGAGGCTTCAGCCCAGCAGGGCCGGCACCCAGCGGTTGATGAGCGCGCCTCCGACGATGAGCCAGCCGAACAAGATCAACGCCAGCAGCAGCGGCTTGGCCCCGGCCTTGCGAATGGCGCCGATGTGCGTGGCCAGGCCGAGCGCAGCCATCGCCATCGCCAGCAGCGCGGTGTCAATCTCGGTCGTCACTGCCACCACCGACGCCGGCAGCCATTGCAGCGAATTGAGCAACACGACCGCGACGAAGCCGAAGGCGAACCAGGGCACAGCGAGTTGACCCTTGGCGTGAGCATGCTCTGCCTCCACTAGGGCTTGCAGGGTGCTGTCGCGCGCCAGCCAAGCCGACAGCATCACCAGGAACGGCGCCAGCATCATTACTCGAACCATCTTCGCGATGACGGCCGAGTTGGCTGCGTCCGGGCCCACCGAACGTGCTGCGGCCACCACCTGGGCCACCTCGTGGATGGTCGATCCGACGTAGATGCCGAACCCGTTGGCGCCGCCGGGGATCAGCGCCCAGTGCCGGTTCAGCTCGAACAGCGCCGGGTACAGGAAGATCGCCAGCGTGCCGAACACCACCACCGTGGCCACCGCCACCGTGACCTGCTCGGCGCGCGCCTTGACCACCGGCTCGGCGGCCATCACCGCAGCAGCGCCGCAGATGGCACTGCCAGCGCCGATCAGCATCGCCGTCTTGCGCTCCAGGCCCAGCCAGCGCGTGCCGATGAGGCAGGCCAGTGCGAAGGTCGAACCCAATATCATCGCGTCGATGGCGACACCAGCGATGCCGACATGGTCAATGTCCTGCACGGTGAGCCGCAGGCCGTACAGCACCACGCCCAGGCGAAGCAGGTTCTGCTTGGAGAAGTTGACGCCGGCGCCGCTGGCTACCGCCAAGCGCGGGGCCCACGGGTAAACCGTGTTGCCCACGATCATGCCCAGCACGATGGCCAGCGTCAGCGCACTGAAGCCATGGTCCTGCAGCCAGGCGATGCGGCCCAGCGCGATACCGGTGGCAGCCAAGGCGCCGCTCAGGGCCAGGCCGGGGAGCATGCGTGCGAAAGCCGATGCAGAGGCCAATGTGCGTGGCTCAGGAAGTACGTTGATGGTCATGCTGCTTGCCTCCGGTTGAAGTTCGTGAGGACAAAGCTTCCGGCTTCATGGATGACCCGTCAAACGGGTTGTATCGCTAAGATGTACCCATCTAATCGCTTTGCAAACGAATCCGCCATGAATACCCTTCGCCTCACGCTGCGACAGCTGCAGATCTTCGTGGCGGTTGCGCGCAGCGGCACTACCACGGCAGCCAGCGCCGAGATTGCGCTGTCGCAGTCGGCCACCAGCTCGGCCGTGAATGAACTTGAGCGGCTGCTGTCGCTGCGCCTGTTCGACCGCGCGGGCAAGCGCCTGCTGCTCAACGACAACGGCCGTGCGTTACTGCCGCGGGCCCTGGCGCTGCTGGACGGTGCCGCCGGCATCGAGCTGATGTCCCGCGATGGCAGCGCCCAGGCGCAGTCGCTGCGCATCGGCGCCAGCACCACCATCGGCAACTATGTGCTGCCCAGGCTGCTGGCCCGTTTTGTCGCAGCGCAACCGGGCCATGCCAGTGCCTGGCGCTCAAAGGTCGTGATCGGAAACACGGCGGCCATCTGTGACGCGGTCGCTGCGTTTGAACTGGACGTGGGCCTGATCGAAGGGCCTTGCCACCAAGCGGCGCTGGCCGTCACGCCATGGCACCAGGACGAGATGGTGGTCGTTACATCGCCTGACAGCGCGTGGGCACGAATGAGCCTGGCCGGCGAGCGGGTGCCAATGCGGACACTGCGTGAAGGGGTCTGGCTGTTGCGTGAGTCGGGCTCGGGAACGCGCGAGGCCACCGACCAAAGTCTGCTGCCCCACTTGCGCTCCTACCGTCGAAGCATCGAGCTGGGAAGTTCGGAGGCGATCAAACATGCGGCCGAGGCGGGTATGGGGGTGGCCTGCCTTTCGTCGTGGGTCGTGAGCGACGCTTTGGAGGCCGGCCGCCTGTGCCGCATCTCCACGACCTTGCCGCGGCAGCTCCGACAATCTCACCTGGTCGTGCATCGCGACAAACAGCCCACCGCTTCGCTGCTGGCATTTGTCGACCAGGTATTTGGCGCCGAGAACACGGCGCCATGAAATGTGACTCCATCGAGGTCAGGCCTGAGCAGCTCGCCAGTCGGCGCTCAAAGTTTATCCACGCACCTTCAACGAGATTCACGGCAGGCTCACCTGCACAAATGCCGGATGCGGATGGCGACGTCAAGACTGCCGCATATCCACATACCGCGCGCGATGTCTTGGGCATTGCGATCCAACGGCCACCCCTTGTTTCCTTCTTTATTTGCGGCGAGAGCAATGATCAGAATGTTGCAACAGCATCAGGTCAAAGTGAACTATTGCCCGTCTATCACGCACTTTGAGGAGCACAGGGAACCCGGGTGGCGGGTATTGCGCTACGGACACTGAAGGACCAAAAGAAGTGATTCGCCCTCCCTGCTGGCGCTTGAAGAAGGCCTGCCCATGGTCCAGAACACCGTTTCGTCCGTGACGCAAAGGGCCATTCCAGAACTTTGCACTTCGCTACAGTGCCGAACGACCGGTACAGGTAATCGATCGGTCGCTTGAGATCCTGACCGGTAAGCGACCGCTTGCGTTGGCGCCCATGGACTCTGCCGTCGAACCTAAGTGGCAGCAATCAGTCTATAGCGGGTCCTCACGCGGGAGGCGACCCCTGGCAGTGATGAGTTTCCTGCAGTCAAATGCACCCGCCATTGACACCGGTGCTTCCTGCGAGCACAACCCGCTGAAGGGGATGCCAGTCACTACAGGGCTGGACACCTGAAAGCCGCTCTTGCCGTTAGTGCGCCGGACATGACACTTCTAAGGAGGCCGCCGTGGCGATCCATGAGTCGGACAGTCATCCACATCGCTGCCGGCGCGCCGCAGCCTACGTCCGCATGTCGACCGATCAGCAGGAGCTTTCCATCGGTTTTCAGATGACCGCGATCCAGGCCTACGCCGATACCAAGGACATCGAGCTGGTCGCCGTGTACGAAGACGCGGCCAAAAGCGGTCTTGAGATCAAGAACCGTGCTGGCATGAAACGGCTGCTCAGAGACGTGATGGAAGAGCCAAGGCCTTTCGACGTGGTGCTTGTCTACGACGTCAGCCGTTGGGGCCGCTTCCAGGACATCGATGCTGCCGCGTACTACGAGTACACCTGCCGCATGCACGGGGTTGCTGTGATCTACGTGAAGGAGATGTTCGGCACCGCCCAGGACCCGATGACAGCGCTGCTGAAGACTCTCAAACGGGCGATGGCTGCGGAGTACGCCCGCGAGCTGGGGGTGAAGTCCCGCGATGGACAGGACCGTGCGATCCAGCTGGGCTTCCAAGTGGGTCCCTTGCCCCCCATCGGCCTCACGCGTGTGGCGGTCGATCGGCTCGGCAACCGGCGACTCCTTGGCAGGCATCAGCACAAGGGTGCCCAGAGCGATCGCGTCGCCTGGATCCATGGACCGCAGTGGGAGGTCGAGCTGGTGCGCCGCATCTTCACCATGTACGCCGATGAACGCGGCTCCATCAAGAGCGTCGCCAGGCAGTTGGAGTTCGAGGATCACCGCACAGCAGAAGGGAAGCGGTTCACACAGGGCGCGGTGTCCAACCTTTTGCGCAACGAGGCGTTTGCCGGCAATTTCGTGTGGGGAAAGACATCATCGACGGCCCACAAGAGGCCCCATCGGGAGACCCGTGCCGACGCGGTCATCGAGCCCATCGTGAGCCAGGAGCTGTGGGCGGCGGTACAGAAGAAACTGCGCAGACGCCGGTTTCAGCGACGCGACAAGGCCCAGTTGCTTGCTGCGCTGAGGCATCGCTTGCAAGAGAACCCCATACTGAGTCAGATCGACCTGGAGGCTACGGGCCTGGCATCCAAGGAAACCTACGCGCGCGCGTTCGGCTCCTTTCGGGCGGCGCTTGATCTGGCCGGGCGAGATATTCAGCTTGTCCGTCGCCATCACATGGCCCGCATCAAGTTCGGTCGGGCTGTGGGCCACTTGATGCAGAACGACCTGCTTGATCTCTTCCATTCCAATGACATCGAATGCTGCGGCCACCCCCGCAGTCGTGTCATCCTCTTCGCTGGAGGAACCCGACTGCGCTTGCAACTCTGCTGGCCTCACCACGCACCGGAGGGATTGCGCTGGCGTGTTCTAAAGAGCTCTAAGCCCCATGCTGATTTCGTCCTGTTCGCCCAGATGAACGAAGAGCGGCAAGCGCTCTGGTTCAGCCTCAAGCCCATGGAGGAGTTTCGACACCTGCCACCTTGGATTCAGGAACGCCCGCCAAAGGCATTCAATGCCATCTACTCGACCGACGAACTTGTGACCCAAGTCAAACGTCTCCTGGCCTGAGTCGGCTGCCAGCTAACCTGACCACGCAGAGTTGTGAGCGATCGTTCACAAGGACTCACTCTGTCGGAACAGGTGGCTCGTTCTTCTGCTCGTGCACGATGGCCAATGCCACTTGGAGCGCGACCTTCTCGGCGGCCTCCTGCCATGACCACCCCTCGGGCATCTGGGACGCGTCCGTTTCCTCCAGCGCCATGACGACCCGGCTCTCTATGACATCACGTAGTCGGGTGATGCGATCTCTTTCAAGGGAAAGACCGCGAGCTATCCGGTGCGCCATAACCACATCAAACGCAAGGCGCATTCGCTTGCGAAGTTCGACGAGATCGATGTCTTCGATGCGCATGGTGCAAGGATAGCGCTGCAGTGGAAGGCTAGGCGGCGGGTAGATCAGATTCTGACCCTGAGCAGCATCGCCCGACGTAGATCGCAGCAAAGTTTGCTGGTCATTCCAGCTGTACGGCTGGCCCGGTTTGACGCCGAAGCGTAAACCGCCTGCCGGAGCCTAGGTTTGGCGTATTCGTTGCATGGACGTACGATGTGCAGATGCCAAACCTCGCACAGACGCTGAAACAAGAGATCGCACGTATCGCACGAAAAGAAGTGCGAGAGGATGTCACTGCACTTCGAAAAGCAGTTTCAACCTACAGATCGGAGATCGCTGCGCTAAAGCGATCGGTGAAGGATCTGCAGGTGCAACTGCGCGCCATCCAAAGAGCATCTGCTCGCGCCGTAACCGTACAAGCCCTTGAAGAGGCGCCTTCACGCCCAGGTCGAAAGCCGACGTTCAATGCCGAACGCCTCAAGGCCAAGCGGCAAGCGCTTGGCCTGAGTCAGTCGCAGATGGCAGAGCTCCTCGGGATCTCCGCCCTCAGCCAATGGAAGTGGGAGTCTGGCCAGGTGTCGCCACGGGCCTCAAAGCTTGTGCGCTACTTTGAGGTTATGGCGATGGGCAAGCGAGAAGCTGCGCGACAGCTTGCGGCGGCATAGCGCAACACGCCGTAGCACAAGACCCCGCACCCCCGACGGGTGCTTCAGTTCGCTTACCTGTGGTCACCGCAGGCCGGTACTCCGTCACGAGCTTGTCCGAGGGGCAGCTATAGACTGATCTGACACCTTCGGGATTGACGTTCGGGTGATCGCTACTGTTCACGCGCGGCCGTTGGCGGTGGCGATTCACTTGGGTGTGTGGTTAGCCAATTTTCGCCGCCACCTTGCTGAGAAAGAGAGATTCGAAGTCAGGGTGGAGCGCGGTCGATTGTTCGGTGAGCGAGGAGACCTTCTCCATCAAATCGTTCTTGCTGTAGGTGAGCGCGTTGCGAGACACTCGGTCTCCCTCAATTTCAAGGTCGCCACCTGCACCGTAGATCTTGTCCATAACAGCTGGCGGGTAGTAGTACTCAATCCCGTTCATTGGCCAAGTAATGATGTTCTCTGGCTGAAGACCCATCTGCACCAACTGCGCAGGTAGGCTGGCGGAATGCACCGAATCAAGTACAACGAAGATCCTGTCTCGATACGGACTGCGTTGAATGTCCGCGAGCAATCCCCTAGCTACGCTCAGAACTTCCTTAATGCGGGTGTCCGAGTTGGCAGAGATAACGCTTAGCTGGGCATTCGGAAAGCGAACTGCGCACACTCTTTCGATGAACCGATGATCAGTCTTTCCTTCAACAAGGACAATGGCCGAAGGCAGGTAGAGGGTTTCGAAGCGGTTGCCCAGTAGGAAGAAGTGGACGCGGTTGAACTCGCTCTGAGACGTGACTGGCCTCACGCTGATCGTGTCGGCATGCTTAGTCACCACGTGGTTGTTAGAAACGTGATGACGATCGAGAAATACGGTCGAGTGGGTAGCAAATACCAGTGTACGAATGTGAGGAAAGTACCTAGCTCTGTGTTGGCGATCGAAGAGAAAGTCAGCTAGAACGCCCTGTGCTTCAGGGCTGATGCCCAGCTCGGGCTCGTCAATAAGGAACGTGTCGTACTCGGCGTCTAGCAGGCTTGTCACAAGCGTTGCAATGAGACGAAAGCCAGAACTGGTGTACGAGATGTTGTGCCCATCACAGGAGATGTATCGCTGCGACATCGAATTGCCTTCGACAGTTTGTCGTATTTCAAGCTTTACACCAAGCAGCGTGTCCACAATCTCAATCAGTGATGCACGCTGAGCGTCGCTAAGCTCCGCGATCGCTTGCTGCAAGTTGACCGGCGAGTTGTCAATGTTTTGCTGCTGCTGTTGCCACTGCTGCATGAATTGACGCCAGCGTTCGTCCCTGCGGTTTCTGTTGGGCGTGTAATAGCCAAGCAGGTTGAAGTTCTGATATCGAGCGGGCCCAAGGTAAGAGGCGCTCTGTCCCCACTGTTGCGTCAGTGACTTTAGAAGGAAGGACTTCCCGCAGTTGTTGCGTCCCACTAGGACGGCATACTCAAGCTCGCGAATTCGCCTCAGAGTGTCATGAGATTCAGCATCCAGTTGCGTGTTGGGCCGTTGGTCGTACTGGTACATGCAAGACCTCTATTGGCGAACGGTTAAGCTGCGCGGCCGCACATGAACCCGCTGGGACCACGGACCGAATGAAGACATCGGCGTTCTCTCCCAAGTGGGCTGCCGTAGGCACTCTGGTCGAGCGACGAATTGGGCCGCACTGAAGCGCCGCGGCACGAAGACCCCGGTCGCTTGGAGTTTGACTTGCATGAGTCCGATGGTCTTGAGGCAATGCGTCGCATTGCTAGGTTTGAGCTGCCGCGATCCTCGCGCGAGAGAGGTTTTTGGCCACACCCCGCCCAAGCGAAGGGCGGCATTGCGGTGCTACTCGTCGCGTACAAAGAAGTGCGCCCCGGCAAGCGGGGCGCAAGTTGGTGGGGGAGGTCTGCTCTTACCAAGCTATACACAGCGACTCTTCCAACCTTCCTCAGTGGCCTGCTGCCTTAACCCCCAGAGACCTGGCACCAGAACACTTGCATTTCAGGCTTAACTGAATCTTCATTTCATGCTCCTTTTCTCAGCTTGCGCCGTGAGTGAGAACTTGAACTCCAACATTGAGATGATGAAGGCGAAGAACACCAGGCCACCTGGAAGGTCTCCGAACAGTCCGCCTGCATACAGCAGAGCAGGTAAGTCTTTGACTACGGGCGATCGTAGCCGAGGAACTCGCTTCTGTCAGCCAGCCGTACGCGTATCGCCGATGTACCCTCTGCGCAGACTTGGAGCAAGGGTGACCACACGTTATGGCGACCGAGAACCGGCAGCATTTAGACCGAAGGAGCGTTCACGCGTGGCATCCCAGTGTCCGAGGACGCTGCATAGACGGCCTTGACTCTGTCGTCCTGGGCGCTGTGGGAAGGCTGCAGCCAAACCCAATTGCCAACGCCAGTAGGCGAAAACTTTGGCGCGAAATTGGGCGGTAGCAACAACTAGCGACCTCCAGTCGCAGCACTTTGGCGCCAGTTCCGTTTAGTGCGGCGCCCTACGTGAGCCGTAGGGCGCCACAGTATTTGATCTGGCGCGCCCTAGAAATCAAAGGCTTGCGAGACTTCGCGCCACAGGGCTGAATCTCCTGGTGTCACAGTTGATGCGACTGACCTGACTCGCCGCCAGAGTTCTTGCGACTCAAACTCCGTCGGTCGGTGCTACCGAGCCTGCTGATTTCTCACGTGGTGCTGGCGGTGCAGCGCGCAGATGTGAGCCACGTAGCGGACCCGTGAGGGCTGACAGGATTGCCTCTGCGCGCTCAACGGTCGGTCGCTCGAAGCCGTGAGGCTGCGACTCGCAGTTCGCCCAGAAAGCTCTCCACTGCTTGCTGCTGTGTGAACTCGCCCGAAGGCAGGCTGACGTTCAACGCAGCGATCGTGGCGCCGCCTCGGTCTCTGACTGGCACTGCCAAGCCACAAATCGATTCATCCAGTTCGCCATCCACCCAGCCCCAGCCCTGATGCCGGATGGTGAGGATGGCTTCGCGCATCTGATCGCGATCTGTCAGCGTTGTCGGCGTCAGCGCCACGAACTTCGCGCTGGCAAGGTAAGCCTCCAGTTCATCGTCCGGCAGCCCTGCCAGCAGCACGCGGCCCATCGACACGGCATGGGCTGGCAAACGGCTGCCCAGACTTGGACTCATGGGAAGGATCCGTTTGGCGTGCTGCCGCTGCACGTAGACGAGCTCCTCGCCGTCCAGCACTGACAGTGCGCAGGACTGCTGCACGCGCGTACACAGCTCCTCCAGCGCAGGTTGCGCGTCGCGCCAGTAGGGCAGCGTGGAGAGGTAGGAGAGCCCGAGGCGCAGCACGCGTGGGGTAAGCCAGTAGCGCTTGCCGTCAGTACGCACGAAGGCCAGATCAATCAGCGTCAGCAGGAATCTGCGCACCGCCGTGCGCGGCAGCGAGACGCCGTCCGCGACCTCGGCGAGCGTCAGGCCTCCTGGGCCCTGGCCGAGCACCTCGATGACTTTCAGGCCGCGCGCAAAGGTGCGGACGAAGGATTCGCTTTCTGGGGTTGCCATGCTTTTCGTTTGACAGTTGGCCGTCAAGCGGCCAATAATGATCATCAGGCGGACGTAAATAACCGCTAGGCGGACATTCTAGCGGGTGCCGCCGAACTTTTCAACCCCTGAACTGGTAGCTATGACCGCACAAACTTTCGAAACCGACTTCTGGAAGGACAACGGGTTGCGCAAGACCTGGGAAGAGATCGTTCCCGGTGAACCGCGAAAGACCATCCCCTACACGCTCACGCTCGAGGCGATCCACAAGTATTGCCGTGTGGTGGGTGATAACCATCCGCTGTACTTCGATGAGGAGTACGCCGCATCCTCGCCGTACAAGGGGCTGATCGCGCCGCCGACCATCCACATCCTGCTGATGTTCGCCTGCACCCCGGCGGACGACTGGATGCGCAGCCCCGGCACCGTCAACGCGGGCCAGTCATGGAGCTACAACATTCCCGCGCGTCCGGGTGACACCATCCGCCTCGAGGCGCGCGCGCTCGACAAGTTCATCAAGAAGGACCGCTTGTTCGTCGTGCACGACAACGTCTTCTTCAACCAGCACAACCAAGTCATCTGCTCCGGGCGCGGTCAGACCATCCGCCCGGCCTGAGAAGGAACGACGACATGAGCACCTCCAATCAATTCGAATCCGGCCACAAGATCACGGGCTCGCCGTTCTCTCCCACGCGCGAATCGATCCGTGCGTTCTGCGAAGCCTCGCTGGACTTCAATCCGCTGCACCTCGACGACGAGTACATGAAGGGCGACTTCGGCAAGACTAACTTTGGCGGAATCATCATGCATGGCATGAACAACTTCGGCGTCATCACCAAGATGCTCACCGATTGGATTTATGCCCATGGCGGCGTCCAGCGCCGCCTGGAGACACGCTGGAAGATGCCCGTGAAGCCAGGGGACACCATCACCCCGAGCGCAGTCATCAAGAGCAGCAAAGACACGCAGGGAGGTCGCTGGCTGGTACTCGACGTACAGGTTCAGAACCAGCGCGGCGAGGTCGTGGCCGTCGGCGAAGCGATGGTCCAGATTCCCCTGGACCACTGAAGCCACCACGCTGGCTACCCATCCCAGACAACAGGAGACAACGATGCAATACATGAAGACCTATCAGGCGCGGCTGGCGGCAGCGGCGCTGGCGTTGCTGTGGACCTTCGCAGCGCCGCTGGCGGCGCATGCCCAGGAATTTCCCACGCAGACCGTGAAGATCGTCGTGCCCTTCCCGCCGGGCGGCACCACAGACATCCTCGCGCGGCAGCTTGCCAAGGAGCTCGGAGAGCGCTGGGGCAAGCCAGTGGTGGTCGACAACAAGGCAGGCGCCAGCGGCACCATCTTTTCGGAGCAGTTGGCACGCATGCCGGCCGACGGCCACACCTTGATGCTCACGGCCACGCATCACGTGATCAACCCTGGCCTGTACAAGAACCTCAAGTACGACACGCGCACCGACTTCACGCCCATTGCACAGGTGGCGGCCGTCCCCAACGTGCTGGTGGTGCACCCCTCGTTCCCCGCCAAAAGCGTGCAGGAACTGGTGGCATACGCCAAAGCCAATCCCGGCAAGGTGAATTTCGGGTCGTCAGGCACGGGCGGCGCCAACCACCTTTCTGGAGAGCTGTTCAAGTCCATGGCGGGCGTTGACATGCTCCACATTCCATACAAAGGCGCGGCACCCGCCCTCAACGATCTGCTGGGCGGACAGATCCCCATCATGTTCGACTCAGTGCCGGGCGTGCTGCAGCACATCCAGTCGGGAAAGCTGCGGGCCCTGGGTGTGACGACACGCAAGCGCTCGGCTGCGCTGCCCGACGTTCCCACCATCGACGAGGCAGGCATCAAGGGCTTCGAAGCCACGGCCTGGTTCGGGCTCTACGCGCCCGGCAAGATGGAGCCCAGGCTGCGCGACAAGCTCGCCGGAGACGTCCTGCAGGTAATGCAGGGCGCAGCCATCCGCTCGCAGTTCGCGAAGCTGGGCGCCGAACCAGGCTCCATGACGCAGGCTCAGTTCGCCGAATTCGTCGATGCCGAGCTGGACAAGTGGGCCAAAGTCATCAGTGACGCCAACGTCAAGATCGAGTAGGGAGACCGGAGTGCCTGATACGAAGAAGGCGCAGCCGGCGGGGCCGGGCGCACTGTCGCACCTGCGCGTGCTCGATCTATCGCGGGTGCTGGCCGGGCCCTGGTGTAGTCAGAACCTCGCTGACATGGGTGCAGAGGTGATCAAGGTGGAGCGCCCCGGTGCAGGTGACGACACGCGCAGCTGGGGCCCGCCCTGGGTCGAAGGAGCCCAGGGTGGGGCTGACTCTACGTACTACGCCGCCGCCAACCGCGGAAAGAAGTCCGTTACGGTGGACCTCTCCCGCCCCGAGGGGCAGGAGCTGGTGCGCAAGCTGGCGGCCCTGAGCGACGTGGTGATCGAGAACTACAAGATCGGCGACCTCAAGCGCTACGGACTCGACTATGCCTCGCTCTCGCAGATCAACCCACGCCTGGTCTACTGCTCCATCACGGGCTACGGCCAGGACGGGCCGAGCGCCCACAAGCCCGGCTACGACTTCGTCTTTCAGGCCATGGGCGGCCTCATGAGCATCACAGGTGAGCGCGACGACCTGCCCGGCGGCGGGCCCCAAAAGGCCGGTATCGCCATCGCTGACGTGATGACAGGCATGTACGCCACCATCGCGATCCTCTCGGCTCTGCAGTACCGATCGGTGTCCGGCAGCGGCCAGTACATCGACATGGCCCTGCTTGATTGCATCGTGGCGCTGGGCGGGAATCAGGTCACGGGCTATTTCGCCAGCGGCAAGGTGCCAGGCCGTTTCGGCAACGCGCACGCGAGCCTCGTGCCCTACCAGGTGTTCACCGTCGCCGACGGCGAGATCGTCGTGGCGGTCGGCAACGACAGCCAGTGGCAGCAATACTGCGCGGCCATTGAGCGGCCGGACCTCGCGGCCGATCCCCGCTGGAGCAAGGTCACCGGCCGCATCACCGGGCGCGGAGAACTCGTGCCCGATCTGGCGCGAACCATGCTCGAACGCAAACGCACTGACTGGCTGACCAGGCTGGAGGCCTGCGGTGTGCCGTGCGGTCCGATCAACGACTACCACCAGGTCTTCGAGGACGCGCAGGTGAGGCACCGCAAACTGCGTGTAGACCTACTCCGCCCCGACGGCCACACGGTGTCGACGATCGCCAGCCCCTTGCGCCTGCTAGGCACGCCGCCCGTGTACGACCGCGCGCCGCCGACCCTGGGCGACGCCACAGAGGACGTGCTCGGCGGACTGCTCGGCCTGAGCAGCGAAGAGATCGCGCGCCATCGCGCCAACCGCATCATCTGAATCCCATGAGCCTCGACACGATCACCGCAGACGCTTCGCCACTCGCGCAGTTCCGCGACCACCTCCAGCGCGGGGAACTGGCGTATCAATTCGACGCTACATCCGGTCAGCCGGTGTTCTATCCCCGGGTGATTGCGCCTGGAACCGGCAACGTTCCCGAATGGCGCGTGAGCGCGGGCAAGGGCACGGTGCATGCAGTGACTGTGATCAGCCCTCGCGGTGAGCCGGCGTACAACGTTGTGCTGGTCGACATGGACGAAGGCTTTCGCCTCATGAGCCGGGTCGAGCACGTGCCCGCCGAAGCCGTGCGCATCGGTTTGCGCGTGCGCGCGCGCGTCCACACGCCAGAAGGCGCATCTCCATACCCTGTTTTCGTGCCGGAGGCGGCATGACGCAGAACGGCCTCAAGCGAGGTGCCTGCGCCATCGTCGGCGTCGCAGAATCGGACCTGGGCGAAGTGGCGACTGGACTCTCGCCCCTGGACCTCATGGGGCAGGCAACGCAGCGCGCCTTGGCCGATGCCGGCCTGTCACTGCGCGACGTGGATGGCCTGTTCGCCACCACCTCGCAAAGCCGCATGCCGACGCTGGCCTTGGCGGAGTACCTCGGCATCCGCCCGCGCTACCACGACGGAACGAACATCGGCGGCTGCAGCTTCATGTCGATGGTCGCGCATGCCCAAGCCGCAATTCAGGCGGGACTGTGTGAGGTGGCGCTGATTACCTATGCCAGCACGCAGCGCAGCCTTGGCCGGGCCAATGTTGCGGCGCCCGATGCCAATCCATACGAATCACCGTACCGGCCCCTGTACACCGCCAGCTCGTATGCGCTGGCCGCATCGCGCCACATGCACGAATACGGCACCACGCGCGAGCAACTCGCGCAGGTGGCCGTGGCCGCACGCGAATGGGCGCTGCTCAACCCGCAGGCCTGGGAAAAGGAGGCGCTGACCGTCGCCGATGTGCTGAGCTCGCGCATGGTCAGCACGCCTCTGACGGTGCGGGACTGCTGCCTGGTGACGGACGGTGGCGGCGCGCTCGTCGTCACTTCAGCGGACCGGGCACGGACGCTTCGCAAGCCCCCGGCCTACGTGCTAGGCGTCGGCGAGGATGTCAGTCACTACAGCATCAGCAACATGCCCGACCTCACCGTGACTGGCGCGGTCCGCTCCGGTGCCGCTGCGTACGCGATGGCAGGTTTGAAGCCCGCCGAGATCGACGTGGTGCAGGTCTACGACGCCTTCACGATCACGACGCTGCTGTTCCTGGAAGATCTGGGCTTCTGTCCCAAGGGTGAGGGCGGCCGCTTCGTCGCTGACGGCACCATTGCGCCTGGAGGCCTGCTGCCGGTGAACACCAGCGGCGGCGGCCTGTCCTATTGTCACCCCGGCATGTTCGGAATCTTCGTGCTGATCGAGGCCGTGCGCCAACTGCGGGGCGAGGGCGGTCGCCGCCAGGTGGCAGGCTGCGACACCGCCATCACGCATGGCAACGGCGGCACCCTGTCGGCCCAGAGCACAGTTATCCTGGGGACGGAGGCAACGGTGTAGCGTTAGTGCCGGCGGCACGAACGAGGAGAACCCATTGAACGAACAGACTGGCGCTGATCGCTCTCCTCATCTCGCCTACTGTGGAGGCGAGTTCGGCCGCGTTTCTCTGATGACGGCGGGCGCCGAGCTGGCCGACCACGCTCGCGATTGCATGCAACTTCTTGTGAACATGCATTCGGATGCCCTCATCGTGCGGGTGGATGGCGTCACGCGTGCGCTGCGGCCGTTTGACGGCACGGTGATCCGCCCGCGGCAGACTTACGCCATTCCACGCCAGATCGACGAGCCGTCGGCCGCCAGAGCATTGGGGTTCATACTTATTAAGATGGACGTGCCGGGCGAGTTGCCATTCAAGGGCGTTCGGACGGACCGCTTGCCGCTGCTGCGCTTGTCAAGCGCGGGGCGCGACAACGCAGCGCAGCTGGTGGCCGACTTGTTGCGCGAGACGCCGGAAGTGGGCGCCGTCCAACGCGGTGTGTCCGAGCTGCAGTTGACCATGGCGCCGCTGCTCGACGGTGCCTTGCCGGCGGCGGGCCGCGCAGGATTGCAGGCACACATCGGGCGCGAGGCGGAGGCTATCGACCTAGACGACCTGCAGGAGTTCGGCTCGTTGCGCCGGGCGGCCGCCTACGGCATTTCCGAGCGACACTTTCTCACGCTGTTTCGGCGCGCCACGCAGATGCCGCCGAGGGCCTTCTACAACATGCGTCGGCTCGAAGCTGCTTTCGTGTTGCTCGGCGACGCCACACGCTCGGTCGGCGACATCGCCTATGACCTCGGCTTCAGCGCGCCGCCGCTCTTTACCCGCTTCATGCGAGCGAATACGGGCTGGACACCGTCAAATTACCGCGCGCGCTTGCAGCACCTGCCGCCGCCGCTGCGACCCAAGTGGAGGTGCGAGAAGGCAAACAAGCTGCACGCTTGAAAGCGGCGGGCGACCATTTAGTTCCGTGCAGGGTAAGTGGTTTTCGGCGTCCCTTCGAATAATGGGACCTCCAAAGGAGACGCCCCATGAAACTCTCAGCCGTATACGTCAATCTCGCAATTGCCGCCCTGACCTGCTTGGCGGGTCTGGCGTCCGCTCAAACTTATCCTGACAGACCGGTGAAGGTCATGATGCCCTGGGCAGACGGCTTTCCAGCTAACGCGACGCGCCTTTACGGTAGGGAGCTGTCGGCGCGCTACAGGCATCCTCGGTGCAGAACCCCACTCAGAATGACGCGCTCGCTATTGCTCAAGCTGGGAGTTGCCTTCTTGCAGTTGACAAACGCGCAGATCAGGCTGTCCACAGAATCAGCGCTGCACATCTGCTGTCCGTTCCTTAGTGCGATTGGCAGGTGCTTGCAAGCTGAACCCCTCCAACTACTGGGCATAGGACTGGTTGGCAGCTGTCTTGGAAGGCCGCGCATTTGCGCCAGGTCGCTCGCGAACCTCCGGGATCAGCTTGGAGCAGTCTCATGGAGATGATGGTCGCCTATGCAGCGGTAGCGGCCTCTCAGCCGCCAAAACTGAGCGGCTGCACTCGGCCATCAGCAGACATAGCCGTTGTGTCTCCATAGCGGACAGCCAACATCGATCTCGACCCGATCATGGGCACGCCATGGGGCACTTCCGACACGCCCCGCCGAAAGCCCACAGACCCACACCTCGGATTGATCAGGCAGGGCGAGCCGGTCAGTTCCGAGACGACGGCCGAAACATCTCACGGTGCAAGCCCCAATGCTCGACCGCGGCGATTAGAACGCTCGATTCACCGTCGTCAACATGCGCGTCGACTTCTGCAAGCTCGACACACAAGCGCAGCAACTTCAGCCGTAGCGCGGGGTCCTGGACTTCACCCATCAGGTCCGCCAGCGTGCGCTCGTCCACCGGGCAGGCGTCGGCCCACTTCAACTGGTCGCTGGATAGCAGATCCTCGCAGAAGGTGTCCAGCAGCGCGTGCAACTCATGCCGCGGCAGACCCAACTGCTCATGCACGGCAAGGCGGTCGAGCCACTTGATCTCAGCGTCGCCGATGTCGCCATCGGCGACCACCGTCAGTGCGACGATGCGGGCTGCGGCCTGCGGGCTGTTCACGGGATAACTGCGCATCATGGGTCTCCCTTGGGTGCAGTGGGTCGCGGGTCAGTCGAAGATGTTGCTTAGCCAGGACTTCCTGCGGCCGCCCTGCTGGCCTCGACCATGCTCGTAATCGGAGTCCGCGAACTGGGGCTGTGATCGGGCGGCCGCGTTGCCGGCTGGGACCGGTGGTGCCAGGCTCGCCGAGCGCTCGATCAGCTTGTCGAGTTCGCCGCGGTCCAGCCACACGCCGCGGCATTGCGGGCAGTAGTCGATCTCGACGCCCTGGCGGTCGCTCATCACGAGTGCGGTGTCGGTGCAGGTGGGGCATTTCATGGGGTGCTCCTGATGAGGGTTCATTCATCCGAGTTGCCGAAGCCGAACAGGCTGAGCAGACTCGTGAACAGGTTGAAGATCGAGACGTACAGCCCGACGGTGGCCAGCACGTAGTTGGTTTCGCCACCGGTGACGATGCGACTGGTCTCGTACAGGATCAGGCCGGCCGACAGCAGCGCCACCATCGCGGCGACGGCCAGGCCCAGCGCCGGAACCTGCAGGAACACCGCGCCCAGGCCGGCAATCAGCGCGATGACCATGCCGGCGAACAGGAAGCCGCCCATGAAGCTGAAGTCGCGACGGGTCGTCAAGACCCAGGCCGACAAGGCCAGGAAGGTGGCGCCCGTGGCCGCCAGGGCCATCGTCACGACCTGTGCACCGCCGGGCAGTGCCAGCGACTTGGCCAACACCGGCCCCAGGGAGTAGCCCATGAAGCCCGTCAGCGCAAACACAGCCGGCAAGGCCCAGCCGCTGTTCTTGAACTTGTAGACAGCAAAGAGCAGGCCGAAGTAGCCGCCCAGGGTCAGCAGGATGCCCGGCGCCGGCAGCTGGAACGTCACGCTGGCAGCAGCGATGGCCGCGCTGAACAGCAACGTCATCGACAGCAAGGCGTATGTGTTGCGCAGCACACGGCTCGTACCTACGACATCCGTGGGTGTCGCGTTGCCTGCGGCGATAGACGCCGAATGCGCGGTCTCCGGGCGAGTGGTCGAGGGGATGGGCGTCATGGAGTTCATGGAGTCGAGTCCTGAGGTCGTTCGAGTTCAGCGTTCGTGACCGATGAAGCGCTGGCGCATGCGACGGGAGTCACTGCCCCGGCGCCACAAGCGCATCAGGAACCGCGCGGCACGCGCCAGCGCGTTGTCCAGCGCCGTGCGCCAGTCGCTCGCCACGGAGGCGACGACCACCGACCCGGCGCCATCGGTCCGGAGTTCCACCTGGCAGCGCTTGTCGATGCCGCCGCGCGGCCCGTTCACGTCCGACATCTGCACCTCGGCGCGCGGCACGAGCCAGCCCAGGCGTCGCAGCACGAAGCGCACGCGGCGCTCGGTCAGGTCGCGCAAGTCAGTGGCTTGCGGATGGCGGGACTTGAAGAGCACTTGCATCACGGATCTCCATCGGTTGAGGGACAGACGGAATGTGGGGTGCCTGGCGGTTCTGGAAAAGCAGTCTTTCGAGAACGTGAACATCGGATAAACCTGAACATAGGAAGGAGCTTCGGCCGCAGACTTCGGGGTTTGGCGGCTCAGGCCGGCACGCATTGCAGCACGCGTGCCTGCTGGCCCGTCACCCTTTGGAGAAGCACCAGATGCCCAACGCTCGAACCGCCAATGCCGTCCGTCTGGAGTTCGCTCCTGACTCCCTGGTTCAATCGAATCTGTCCGGCGCGGCCTTCACCGGCGACTGGCTCTGGGTGGCGGGCGACGAAGCCTGCGGCCTGGACCGCCTGCGCCTGCTCGCCCCGGTGGGGCGCGAGGCTTTGCGCTTCGGCGAGGTGCGCGACTTCCCGCTCGCCGATCTGCTGGACCTGCCCGGCACGGCCGGGGAAGAGGCCGATCTGGAAGGCATGGCCGTGGCCGACGGTTACCTGTGGCTGGTGGGCTCGCATGGCCTGAAGCGCAAGAACGCCAAACCGGACCGGGACCACGCCGACAACGCCAAGCGCTTGTCGAAGGTGGCGCTCGACGGCAATCGGCGCCTGCTGGCCTGCCTGCCCATCGAGCCTGACGCCAAGGGCGAGCCCTGCCTGGTACGGCAGGCCAAGGACGGCCGACGGGCGCTGCGCCTGAAGGGTGATGCGCAAACGAACCTGCTCACCCGTGCGCTCGCCGATGACCCCCACTTCGGACCGTATTTGGCCATCCCGGGAAAGGACAACGGCTTCGACATCGAAGGCCTGGCCGTGGACGGCCGCCGGCTGCTGCTCGGCCTGCGCGGCCCGGTGCTGCGCGGTTGGTCGGCGCTGCTCGAGGTCGCGGTCGAGACCCGCGGTGACCAGCTGCGCCTGGCGCCCCTCGACGACAGCGGCACGCTGATCCGCAAGCACTTCCTGCAGCTCGACGGCCTGGGCGTGCGGGACCTGCACTTCTCCGGCGACGACCTCTACATCCTGGCCGGCCCGACGATGGTGCTGAACGGCGACATCCGCGTCTTCAAGTGGCCCGCCGCCCGGCCCTTGCTGGCCGCGAACCGCGAGCCGGTGCGCTTCGAGTCGGCGCTGACCGAGTCGGTGCCCCTGCCACATGGTCGCGGCACCAACCGTGCCGAAGCCATCTGTGACCTGCCGCCGGCGCTGTCGGGCGGCAAGGCGCGCTGGCTCGTGCTGTACGACGCGCCTGGCGCCGATCGCAAGGAGGGCGAGCACACCGTCTTCGGTGACCTGCTGCGCCACGATTGAAATCGTCCGCCTCGGTCAGCTTCAGTCGCCTGGGCGAGCTGGCCTGCGTGGCGCAGGAAGCTTCGGCTGGTTCGCTGTTCGACGTAATTGTCGGCTCTGTTTCAAGGAAAACAAGAATGGAAATGCTGCTTTCACGGGTCGGGTCGCTGCTTTACGGCATGAGATTCACGATGTTGTTTTTCTATGTGGGTCTGGTGGCGATCATCTTCGGCATTCTGGGAAAGTTCCTGCTGGAAACCTACAAGCTGATGAGCACCTTGCTGTTCGGCGATCTCGAGAAGATCGACCTGATCATCAAGGTGCTCGAACTGGTGGACATGACGATGGTGGCGCAGTTGGTGTGGGTGGTCGCGCTCGCCGGTGTGTCGCTCTTCGTGACCACGGGGCACTTCGACAAGAAGGACATGAAGAAGCCCGACTGGCTGGACCACGTCAACACCTACAACCTCAAGTTGAAGCTTGCATTCGCCATCATCTCGATCTCAGGCGTGCATGCCTTGAAGACGTACCTGAGCGGCGATTTGACTTTGGAGAATATCCAGATCGTGACGATGGTGGCTGTCATTCACTTCACCTTCGTGCTCTCTGCCATCGGCATCTCTTTTGCAGAACGTTTGACGCGGGAAAAGACCTGAACGCGCCTTGGGCCATGGCCGCTCTCCCGGAAATCGACCCCACGTCTTCGCTGCAGTTCATCGTCAATGCGGCGGCGGGCAGCAGCGACGCGGAGGCGAAGCGCGAAATCGTCGAAGCCGCGCTGCGCGCGGGTGGACGGCGGGGTGACTTGCTCTTCTGCAGCCCCGCCGAGTTGATTGGCGTGTCGCACCAGGCGGCGACGAGGGCGATCGCCACCCGCACGGCCGTGGTCGCCGTCGGTGGCGACGGCACGCTCAACACCGTGGCACAGGCTGCACACGCTGCGGGCTGCGCCATGGGCGTGGTGCCACAGGGCGCCTTCAACTACTTTGCCCGCACGCACGGCATACCCGCAGACCCGGCCGATGCCGTCCGCCAATTGCTGCTTTCGGTGCCTGCGCCGGTTCAAGTGGCCGGCATCAACGACCGCGTGTTCCTGGTCAACGCCAGTCTCGGGCTCTATCCTGAACTGCTGGAAGACCGTGAAGCCTACAAGGCCCGCTTCGGTCGCAGCCGCTGGGTGGCGTTCGTGGCAGCCTGTGCGACTTTGCTTCGTGCGCAGCGCCGCTTGCGATTGCACATCGAGATGGGTGGCAAGGTGCGCGACATGCAGACCTTGACGCTCTTCGTGGGCAACAACCGCCTGCAGCTGCAGCAGTTCGGCGCCGAGCCCGATGACACCCTGGCCGGCACGCCAGGCGACGGCAGCATGGCCGCGCTCGTGCTGCGGCCTATCGGAACGCTGTCGATGATCGGCCTGATGCTGCATGGCGCCATGGGCAGGCTGGGTGAAGCCGCAGGCGTCGAGCGCTTCGAGTTCGAGCACCTGGTGGTGCGGCCTACGCTGCCGCAGGGCCGCAGCGGGGTGAAGGTGGCCTTCGATGGCGAAGTGACGATGATGCGCGCACCGCTGGACTTCCGGGTGCTGGCCAAACCACTGTACCTGCTGATGCCACAGCGCGACGCTGCCGTTGTCGACGCCCGATCCAGCGCCGAAGGGGCAGCGCCTTGAGCGTCCTGCTGCAGATTTCCGACACGCACTTCGGCACCGAGCAGGGCGCGGTCGTCGAAGCCCTGGGCACGCTGGCCCACCAGCAGCGTCCTGATGTGGTTGTGCTGTCGGGCGACATCACGCAGCGCGCGCGTCCGGCCCAGTTCCGGGCTGCACGCTCGTTCGTGGACCGTCTGGGAGCTCCCGTGCTGGCCGTCCCAGGCAACCACGACATCCCGCTCTTCGATCTGTGGGCGCGCCTGCGCAGCCCGTATGGGCGGTACAGCGCCGCGTTCGGCATAGACCTCGAGCCGGTGCACCGCTCCCCGGAACTCCTGGTGGTGTGCGTCAACACCACGCGACCCTGGCGACACAAAGATGGTGAGGTATCCGCGCTGCAGATCGACCGTGTCGCGCGACTTGTGGAGCATGCCGACCCCGCGCAGCTGCGCGTGGTCGTGGTGCACCAGCCCATAGCCGTCACGCGTGCCGAGGAAGAGCCAAACCGACTGCGCGGGCATGCGGCCGCTCTGCAGCCTTGGGCTGAAGCCGGTGCCGACCTCGTCATGGGCGGTCACATCCACCTCCCCTACGTCATGCCGCTGCAAGGCCTGGCGCGTTCGCTGTGGGTCGTGCAGGCGGGCACGGCCGTGTCGTCCCGGGTGCGTGATGGCATGCCCAACTCGGTCAATCTGCTGCGCTGGGGCGCGGATGCGGCGCCGGGATGCTGTCGGATCGAGCAGTGGGACTACAAGGGCGACGACCGGGCTTTCCGGCTCGCCAAGGTCAGTGAGGTCCGGCCGGACCGGACGTGAGTTCCGCTCTGCAACGGGCGCTCCATCTTCCGGCGAGTTCGTATTTTCCTGAGTTAGATGCTCGGAAGTATCGATTCTTCAGAAGCAGGACAGGATGCATATTCCCGCCTGTCCTCACTTCCGAGCTCACCCGCCATGAAGCCTTCCTTCCGCTTTGCGTCCCTCGTACTTGCCCGGATCAAGCAGAGCCTGCGCTTGCTGAAGGAGGACCTCAGGCAGTGGGTGCCACAGCAAGCGCCAGTGCTCGTGCCCATCCCGATCCCGGCCGAGCGTCGTACACGCCAGTCTGAACGCCGGCATCCCGCCCGGGGCGACTGACTCTGAAACTCAGCTTGTCACCTCAGACTGACCTATCTCAACGGAGACCCATCGTGCGCAGCTACCCCCACAACAGCCCAGAAGCCGCCGCGCGCATCGTCGCGCTGGTGCTCATCTCCGACGGTCACGTGTGCAGTTCCGAATTCAACATCCTCAAGCAGTTGGGCGCGGAGCGCGAACTCGGGCTGGAGCCCCAGCTCCTGCCGCACATCGTTCACACCTTGTGCGAAGAGCTCCTGGCGGGTGGGTACGAGACCGGATCGCTCATGGGCAACGTCGATGACAGCGCCTTGGCGTCATTGATGGCCGAGATCTCCGATCCGGCGCGGCAAAGGAAGGTGATGCGCCTGTCCCTGGCCGCGGCGCGCGCCGATGGCCATCTGGCCGACGGCGAAACCTTGGTGGTGGAGGCCGCTCGACGCCACTGGAAGCTCTACGATGGCGAGGAGCCGAGCGCCACGAAGGTGGCCCATCGCCACGCCGCCTGATCGAGGTCGATCAGGACACCTCTAAAGTCGCGCCGCGGCCACCACCTGCGTCACCAGGGGGTGGTGCTGGCCGCGCCGCGACCGGATGGCGTGGATCTCTTCCTTCACGCCATCACTACTGCCCAGCAGCCGAAGGCCGCGCATCAGGCCGACGTCGTCTGCTCCGAGTCGGCTGACCGGGAACACGCCCAGGCCGCGAGCCGCAAACACCGCCAGCAGGGCGCTGTCCTCGAACTCCCCTACGATGCGAGGGCGCAGGCCCTGCGTTTCGAACCAGTGGTCCAGCGTCGGGCGCAGGGCCGAGTGCCCAGTGGGCAGCAGAACAGGCAAGTCGTTCAGGCTTTGCGGAAACCGGTCGCGCTCGGGCTTCCCGACCAGCCGGGCCGGGCCATACCACTCGACCGGTGACTCAACGAGGCGCTCGCTGGTGAGGCGCAGGTTCGGGTTGCGCGGTGCGGCCTGACCGGCCAGCACCAGGTCCAGGTGATGCAGCGCCAGTTCGCCCAGCAGCTGCTCGAACTCTCCTTCGTGGCAGACCAACCGAAGGTTGGGTGTGCTCAACACGGGCTCCAGCAGCGCATGGGCTGCAAGCTTCGAGATGCCATCGGAGAACCCAACCGCCAGGCGGGCCACCTTGCCGCTGGCCGCTTCGCGCACCTCGTCAGGGATGCCCTGGCCCAGCTGAAAAATCTCCTCGGCGCGTGCAAAAGCAGCCTGACCTGCTTCGGTGAGGGCCACGCCACGGCCCGAGGGCTTGAGGAGCTGGTGGCCCAGCGCCTTCTCCAGCTCGCGCACCTGCGCGCTGATGGTCTGCACCGCCATGTCCAGCCGTTCGGCGGCACGGGCGAAGCCGCCTTCCTTGCTGACAACCCAGAAGTAGTGGAGATGTCGGTAGTTCAGCATGTGTCCTCCGGTGCGGGAAAACCGAAGTTTAAGTGCGTGCGAATCTGGTTTGTGCGAAGCGCATTGGTCCCGATACTCTGTGCCATTCGAATACCATAGGAAGTCCAGTCATGTTCTACGTCCTCAGTTGGTTCTCCGTCGTCGCACTTCTGGCGCTGTGGTCGCTGGCTGCCTGGGCGCTGCATGCCGTTGCCGTCTGGACGGTTTCGAACGCGGGCGCGCTCACAGGGGCTGCATCAGGCGCCGGCACCATCGCTGTGCCGGATTGGCTGGCCCCCTGGGTGCCGCCCGAAGTCGCGCAGTGGGCAAGCCAACTGATGGCGGGCTTTGCGCCGTTTGTCGACGGCCTGCTGCAGGCCGCACCCGCGCTGGCGGGTGGCTTGACCGTGGCGACATGGGTGATCTGGGGCATCGGCAGCGTGCTGCTCGTGCTGCTAGGCGCCGGGCTGCACCTGCTCATCGCGCTGTTGCGCCGCCGCGGTGGCGGCTCAGGTCCTCAGCCGCGCCAGCCAGTGGCAGCTTGACTGGTAGGCTTCTTGGGCGTGGCACCACTGCAGCACGCGGGTCGGGTCTTGTGAGGGCCCGTGGGGCGGAGCAGGCCCAGCCCGCGATGCTGAGCCGAGCGCAGCCGCAGCCGCTCCCGGGTCTGATTGCGGAACTGGCTCTCAGGCCGACCGCTGAGTGGCCCAGGTGGCGTTGCAGCCTGCGGTGGGCGAACGCTTGCAGCTACAGTGCCAGATCATGAACATACTCATTTTTCTCGGTGGCCTGATCCTGCTGGTCATCGGTGCCAACGTGCTCGTCCGCGGTGCGTCCAAGCTGGCGCTGTCGTTCGGCATCAGCCCGCTCGTCGTAGGACTCACCATCGTGGCCTTCGGCACCAGCGCGCCCGAGGTCGCGGTGAGTGTCGGTGCCGTGCTCGACGGCAAGACCGACATTGCCATCGGCAACGTGGTGGGCAGCAACATCTTCAATGTGCTGTTCATCCTGGGCATCAGTGCGCTGATCGCGCCGCTGGTGGTCAACATCCAACTGATCCGCCAGGAAGTGCCGATCATGATCGGCGCGAGCCTGCTGTTGCTGGCGCTGGGGTTGGACGGCCGACTGTCGTTCTTCGACGGTGGAATTCTCTTCGTGCTGCTCGTGTCGTACACGGCGTTCCTCGTCGTGCAATCGCGGCGCGAGACACAGGCCGCCAAGGATGAGTACGCCCACGAGATCAAACCCGCCGAAGCGGGTGCTTGGGACGACCGGCTGCCCGCCCAACTGCTGCTAATCGGTGCCGGCCTGGCGGCGCTGGTGTTCGGATCCGAATACCTCGTGCAGGCCTCGGTGAACTTCGCCAAGGCGATGGGCGTGAGCGACTTGATCATCGGCCTGACCATCGTCGCCGCGGGCACCAGCATGCCCGAGGTGGCCACCAGCATCACCGCTGCCATCAAGGGCGAGCGCGACATCGCAGTAGGTAACGTCGTCGGCAGCAACACCTTCAACATTCTGGGCTGCCTGGGCCTGTCGGGCCTGGTGTCGGGTGACCTCGGCCTGGCCATGGCGCCGTCGCTGCTGGCCTTCGACATTTGGGTCATGCTGGCCGTGGCGCTCGCGTGCCTGCCGGTCTTCATCACAGGCCGTGAGATTGCGCGCTGGGAAGGCGGCGTCTTCCTCGGTTACTACGTCGCCTACGTGGCTTACCTGATCCTGGCCGCGCAGCAGCACGACGCGCTGCAGGCGTTCTCGGGTGTCATGCTTGGCTTCGTCGTTCCTCTGACGGTGGTGACGCTGGTGGTGGTGGTGATCCGCCGTCCGGCGGCAAGCAGCGTGCCGTGAGTGAGTTGATGAGCATTCAGGACAATCTGCTCAGTCCCCGCCGTGCCTTGCGGGACGACGTCGAGGCCCCATGACGGAATCCATCGTGCAGCGGCTGCGTGAAACAGCCGCGAACCTGCCTGCCGAGAGGGTGTCGATGCAAACCCTGGCGCAAGCCCACGGGCCTGCCGCGCACGGCACCTGGCTGCTGCTGATGGCAGTCCCGTGTCTCCTTCCCGTGCCTGGCGTCGGCACTGTGCTTGGCCTGGGAATGGCCGCGCTGGCGGCGGCGATGTGGCGGGGTCAGTCCTCTGCATGCCTTCCTCGGCGGGTGGCTGAACTCGAACTCTCACGCACCTGGGCGCAGCGGGTGCTGGGCATGCTTGCGTCTGCCTATTGCGTGGCTGGGCGTCTTGCCAGGGCCCGGCTGAGCCATCTTGCATCCCCGGAGAGACGGTCATGGACCGCCGCAGCGATTGGGTTGATGGCTTTCATCGTCGTCATGCCCATCCCCTTCGGCAACGTGCTCCCGGCGCTGGCGCTGATGCTCATCGGACTGGGGCTGGTGTTTCGCGATGGTGTTGCGGTTGTCCTGGGGCTGGCGATGGCGGCCCTGGCGATGTGCGTCACTGCGGGCGTCATGCTGATGGCATGGGCCTGGGGCAGTGACTGGCTCCTGGGTTTGTTTTGAATCTGAACGGAAGTTCGAAATGATCTACGCTGCCCTCAAGACGGTTCATGTGCTGGCCATCATCCTGTGGATCGGTGGCATGGCATTTGCGCACTTCTTCCTGCGCCCGGCCGTCGCCCAGCTCGAAGCGCCAGTCCGCTTGCGGCTGATGCACGATGTGCTCGGCCGCTTCTTCCAAGCGGTACTTGTGGCCGCGCTGCTGACGCTGGCCAGCGGCGTGTGGATGCTGGGCCGTGTGGCCAAGCAGGTGGTGCAGTCGGGGGGCAACTTCGAGATGCCGCTGGCCTGGACCGTCATGGCGGCGGTGGGCGTCGCGATGGTGGCGATCTTCATGCACATCCGCTTCGTGCTCTTCAAGCGGCTCGGCCGGGCCGTGGCAGCGTCCGAGTGGGCCGCCGGTGGTGCGGTCTTGGCGCAGATTCGCACATGGGTCTCGATCAACCTCGGCCTGGGCGTCTTGGTGCTGCTCGTGACGCTGATGCGCTGGACGACCTGAGTCCTGACCCTGCAGACCACTTTCCGGCGTCGTGGACGGCACCGATACGGTCAGCCGACCAAGCTGCCCGACCAAGCACAAACTCGGCGAAGGCATCCAAGGTGACGCCTCTGAAGACGGCGGCGCGTACGCGCCAGGTCAGTGCCACTCCGAGCGTTACCACCGAGAGGCCGTGGTTCGCCGCTGCCGACGGGTTTCACGTCAACGAGCGCGCATGCGCCCTGGTCTCAAGGAAGCTGCAGCCGTTGGGGTCGCCCTTCGCCGCGGGAATGACCGGTCTTCTGTTTAACCGCCGGCTGCTGTGGGTCGAAAGCTGCCGGCGGGGCCATGAAGGGCGAACTTCCGCCATCAGTCTGTTGTGGACTCTGGGATGTAGCGCCGACAGTGCACTGCGAGGGCCACTAATTGCTTTGCGAGGGCTTGCGAAGAACAGCTTTCGACGGCGGCTTGTCTTGTCACATGGCAATCTGCGCCTGCGCCTGCGCATCAGCGACTGGGCTCAGTTCGGTTGTTGGACAGCCAGCGTGCTCTCCCGAAGCCGCCCTGGGCCGCTTGCGCGCCTTCAGCCTACCGAGGCAGACGCTTGTGGTCCTGCAACGGCTTGAGCATCGACCAAACCCTGTACCTCGGCTTCGTCGAAACCGAATTCGCTCAAGACCTCAAATGTGTGCTCACCGATCAGCGGCGCCGGGCCTGTACGGGCAGGACTAACGCCGTCAAAGTGCAGTGGACAACCCACGGCCTGGTCCAGGCCGGCGCGGGTGTCGTGGTTGTCGATCACCATGCCCACGGCGCGGGTCTGAGGATGACTCAGTGCCTGCCCCACGTCCTGCACGGGGCCCACGGGTACGCCTGACTGCGCAAGGGCTTGCGTCCAATAAGCCACCGATTCAGTGCGCAGCGCCGTGTTGATGAGGGCTTCGAGCTCACGGCGGTTGGCCAAGCGCGCGGCACCACTCACGAAGCGCTCGTCCTGCGTCCATTCGGGGTGCCCCAGCGTTGCGGCGATGCGCACCCAATTGGCCTGGTTACCTCCTCCAATGGCGATGGCGCCATCGGCACATGCGTAGGTCTGATATGGCGCGATCAGCGGGTGTGCCGTCCCCATGGGTTTTGCGACGATCCCTTTGGAGAAGTAGGCTGCAGCGAACCAGTAGGTTTGCTGCATGCATGCCTGCAGCAATGAGGTGTCGACACGCCCGCCCTGGCCGGTGCGCAGGCGGCGGATGTAGGCGGCCAGCACGCCCAGCGCGGCCAGGATGCCGGCGTTCACGTCGGCCACCGAGATGCCAGGCTTTACGCCTGCACGGCCCTCTTCACCGGTGACGCTGATGAGGCCGGAGAAGGCCTGCAGGATCAGGTCGAAGCCGCCCTGCTCGGCCAGTGGCCCGGTGCGGCCGTAACCGGAGATGGCAGCGTAGATAAGGCGTGGGTTGGCGCGCAGGAGCACCTCGTGGCCGAGCCCGAGGCGCTCCATGGTGCCGACGCGAAAGTTCTCGGTCACCACGTCGACCTGCGCGACCATGCGCAGCAGCGCCGCGCGGCCTTCGGCCGTGCGCAGGTCCAGCGCCACCGAGCGCTTGCCGCGGTTGATCATCACGAAGGCGGGCGACAGGCCGAGATCGCCCGGGCGCTGGTAGCCACGCGCGTCGTCACCGCCGGGAAAGCGCTCGACCTTGATCACGTCGGCGCCCATGTCGGAGAGCAGCACGCCGCACACGGGGCCGGCCATGATCTGCGAGAGCTCGAGCACCTTCAGGCCCGCGAGCGGGCGGTCGAAGTCCTCGGGCAGAGCGGTCTGCTCGGTCATTCGCTCAACCTTCCATCTTGATGCCGGCGGTCTTGATGACCTGGCCCCACTTGGCCAGGTCGGCGCGCACGCGTTCCTGCACCCATTCGGGCGTGCGCGCCTGTGCGTCCTCGACCCCGTACTTGTCGAGCGTGGCGACCACCTCGGGGTCGGCCATGGTCTGCACCATGGCCTGTTGCAGGCGCTGCGCGATCGGTGCCGGCAACTGCGGCGGCGCAACCATGGCGAACCAAGGCGTGGCCTCGTAACCGGCCACGCCCTGCTCGGCGATGGTGGGCACGTTCTTCATGCTGGCGGCGCGCTGTGCCGAGGTGACGGCGATGGCGCGCATGCGGCCGGCCTGGATCAGCGGCAGCGCCGGCGCGATGGTGGCGAACGCCACCTGCACCTGGCCGGCCATGAGGTCGTTCATCGCGGGGGCGGCACCGCGGTAGGGCACGTGGCGGATCTGCGTGCCCGTGAGCTGCTTGAACAGCTCGCCCGCCAGTTGGTGCGGCGAGCCGATGCCCGACGAGGAGTACGCGTAGGCCTCAGGCTTTTCCTTGAGCAGGCGGACCAGCGAGGGCACGTCGTTGGCGGGCACGTCGTTGTTGACCAGCAGCACCAGGCCGCTTGCGCCCACGTAGCCCAGGGGCGTGAAGTCGCGCACCGGGTCGTAGGGCACGCTGCGCAGGTTGGGAATGATCGACATGCTGCCGGTGTCGGCCAGGTAGAGGTGGTAGCCGTCGGCCGGCTGGCGCGCCACGTAGGCAGCGGCGATGGCGCCGCCCGCGCCGGGGCGGTACTCGAACACCACGGGCTGGCCGAGCAGTTTCTCCAGCCGAACGGCCAGGGTGCGGGCCACGATGTCGGCCGCGCCGCCGGTGCTGTAGCCGATGTGCAGCTTGAAGGCCTGCGACGGCCAGGTGTTGGCGTGCAGCGCGGGCACGGCCAGCGCCGCGGGGGCCGCGCCCATCAGGCGCAGCAGGGTTCGTCGATCGATGTGCATGTCTTGTCTCCTTCGTTGTGATGGGTGTCGGCCGCGGCTCAGCGGCCCTTGAACACCGGCGGCCGCTTTTCTTGCCAGGCGCGCATGCCTTCGCGCAGGTCTTCGCTGGCCAGGCTCGCGCGGTGGCGCTCGTCGCTCGCCGCCACATCGAGTTCGCCGCGGGCGATCTCGTTGAGCGAACGCTTCATGCCCTCCACCGCACGCGGCGCCTGGGCACTCAGGGTGCGCACCAACGCGTCCACCGTGCCGTCCAGGGCCTCAGGCGCCACCACGTCGGTGAGGTAGCCGATGCGCAGCATTTCCTCGGCCTTGATGGTGGTGGCAGTGAGGAAGAGCCGGCGTGCGGCGTTGGTGCCCAGGCGGTGCGACCAGCGGATCAGGCCTTCGGTGTAGTAGTGCAGGCCCAGGCGGCTGGCGGGCATGAACATCTCGCAATCGCTGCGGCCGACCCGGAAATCACAGCTCAGCGCGAGGTCCGTCGCGCCGCCGTAGACGCTGCCGTTGAGGCGGCACACGGTGGGCACGCGCAGGGACTCCAGTTCCAGCGTCATGGCCGGGAAGTCGGGTAGCGGACGTTCGGCCCGGCCCGCCGGCGCGATGGCGCCGCTGCGCTCGCCGAGCTCATCGAGGTCGTAACCGGCACTGAACACGCGGCCCACGCCGGTGAGCACGAGCACGCGCACCTGCGCATCGCGTTCGACCTCGGCCAGGATTTCGCGCAGGCGGATCACGTCCTCGGCCTGCATGCGGTTGAGCACCCGGGGGCGCTGGAGCGTCACGGTGGCCACGCCGTCGGCGATGGCCAGGCCGGGCAGATCGCCCAGGCTCTCGTCTCTTGCATTCATTTCTGTCTCCTTTCGATTCATATGAATTTATATGAACGCGTTTTCAAGGTCAAGAGCATTTGAAATGAGGGAAAACCACGACGCATGAATTCCCGAAAGGCGCCCTGGCCGTACACTGCCGCCCATGAGCGACGCGACGACAACAGCCGAACGCACGACGACCACGGTGACCGACGAGGTGCGACTGGCGCTGGAAGACGACATCCGGCAGGGCCGCCTGCGCCCGGGCGACGCGCTGGACGTGAAGGCGGTGGCCGAGCGCTTCGGCATCTCGCGCACACCGGCCAAAGAGGCGCTGCTGCAACTGGCCGCCGCGGGCCTGATGAACTTCTCGCCGCGCCGCGGCGCGGTGGTGACGCGGCTGGAGCCGCGCGAGGTGTTCGGCATGCTGGAGGTGCTGGCGGTGCTCGAATCGGAGGCCGCCCGGCTGAGCGCACGCCGCATGAGCAACGCGCAACGCCAGGCGCTCGACGCGGTGCAGCAGGAGGCCGAGCTGGCCGTGGAACGCGACGACATCGCGGCCTACACCGGGCTCAACTTGCGCTTGCACGACCTCATCTACCAGGGCTGCGACAACAGCTACCTGGCCGGCCAGATCGTGCACATCCGCGAGCGGCTGGCGGCCTACCGGCCGGTGTCGTTCGAGCGGCCTGGCCGCATGAAGGCGTCGCACCGCGAGCACGGCGCCATCGTGCGCGCCATCGTGCGCGGCGACGAACCCGAAGCGCACCGCGCGATGGTGGAGCACATCACCGTGGGCGGCACCGCGCAGGCCGAGCTGATGCTGCGCATGCGTTGAGCGATTCAGATGCGGCTCGCGCAGGACTGCACTCGTTCAACTTCTTGAGTTGTCCAGCTTCCGCATAAGACTGATCTCGGTCGTTCGACGCTGCGGCCTGCGATGACCACTATCAGCCATAAGCAGAAGTCCCGGGCTTCAACGCGTCAGACCCGCGCGTTCAGATTCGCGCGAATTCTGGGGGTGCGGTGTAGGCGCTGCGCAGCAAATCCCTAGGGAAGGTCTGCACAACACCCGCCGCAGCGAGGGTTGATGCATGAGATTTCAGATGGCGGCAGCTCCAGGGCAATTCGGGTCATTCGAGGGCCGATTTGCGGCCCTTTGCCAGCCCTTTCGGTCGCTGCGGGCGCACTCATCCCCGGGCCTCGCTCAACAGCGTTCGGCGCACCATCCACAAGTTGCTCAGCGCAAACAACGTGTACAACTGCGCCGTGTTCTTGGTCATCCCCCGGTAGCGCACCTTCACGTGCCCGAACTGGCGCTTGATGACGCGAAACGGGTGCTCGACCTTGGCGCGGATACTGGCCTTCACATGTTCAAGCTTGTCGAGCACCGCGCCCATCGGGTTGGCCTTGTCCAGGGCTTTGCGTTTGCCCGGGCGCATGGCCACGTGCCAGGTGGCCTCGATGTGCTGCACCTCCTCGCGCTTGGCCACGCCCTGGTAGCCCGAGTCGGCGAACACGTCCGCTTCTTCGCCATGCAACAGCGCGCCGGCCTGCGTCACGTCGTTCACATTGGCGGCCGTGCCGATGACTGTGTGCACCAGCCCCGAGTCGGCATCCACCCCGATGTGCGCCTTCATGCCGAAGTGCCATTGATTGCCCTTCTTGGTCTGGTGCATCTCGGGGTCGCGCTCGCCGCTGCTGTTCTTGGTCGAGCTGGGCGCTGCAATCAGCGTGGCGTCCACCACCGTGCCGCTCTTCAGAAGCAGGCCCTTGGCCGTGAGCGTGGCGTTGACCGTGGCCAATATCTGCAGGCTCAGGTTGTGGGTTTCGAGCAGGTGACGAAAGCGAAGAATGGTGCTCTCGTCGGGCAGGTTGTCTTCGCCCATGTCCAGCCCGGCGAATTCGCGAAACATCGGTGTGTCGTACAGCGCTTCTTCCATCGCCGGGTCCGACAGGTTGAACCACTGTTGAAGGAAGTGGATGCGCAGCATGGTCTCAGTGGCAAAGGGTGGGCGTCCGCCCTTGGCGCCGGGTGCCGGTGCATGCGGCGCAATCAACGCCACCAGCTCCGCCCACGGTACCACCAGGTTCATCTCGTCGAGGAACTCGCGCTTGCGCGTGCGCTTGGTCTTGCGCTCGAATCCGTTCTCGCCCAGGCTCATTTGCTTCATGCCGTCACTGTCTCACATCGGGCCAGCGGCGCCGAGGTTGTGCAGACCTTCCCTAGCTCAGGATCGCGGAGATGCGCTGATAGATCACACTTTCAAGATGCGCCCCGGTGCTTTCTGAACAGCTTCTCAGGCGCGATGAAAAGATTACCCCGCGCCCGCGAGAAGGCCACGTAGAGCTTGTTCCGAATGATCGGCTTCGCTTGGGAAAGTTGGCCGCGAGAGAAAAGAGCCCAGCTCGTTGGATTGAGCACCACGCAGACGTCCTCGTAGTGATCGAGACCTTTGCAGGCTCCCCAATTGTGGGAATTGCAGCCGTAAAGCCAGTGCTGCTCCAGAAAGAGCTTCACGATCCCCGGGTTCGCGTAAACACGATCGACGTCAGCTTGAGATTCCAAGACTTCAACACTCACGTTGGTTGAGGCTGCTGAGGCGATCTGAATGCCAAGCGTCTTGGTGATGTACTCGCAGACCTGAGAAGCGCAACGGTGGCTCTCCGAAAGGGAACTGATGTCGACGTGAAAACCCGCCATTTCGAATCGCTTTCGATAGGCTTCGTAGTTGTCGTGCAGTGACCGATTCACGTTTCCATCGTGGCTCGTCGCGAACGTGTGCTGATAGAAGTCCCCAACCAAGCGAAAGGTCGCTTTTGTCTTTGCGAGGGCTAACAAGAAGTTGAAGTCGTGCCCGCCAAAATCTTGGACCTCGTCGACGAACACATCGTCGTAGTAGCGATCGACCCTAGCCCGCAGTTCCTCCATGTATCCTTTGACGGCTAGTAGCTTGGCCATGCGACAGTGATAGATCCGATCGCCGTGCATGTAGCGCAGCCGACTGGTCAGCGGCATACGACTTGATTCCTTGGTGGGGATCGCGAATGAGATGCCGCGGCTGCACATTTCGGAATGAAGAAAGGGCTTGTAGCAGAAGCGGTTGAGGAAGGAAAAGTAGGTGTTGACCGTGACTGTGGCCGGGTGCCCGTCGAGCCTTTTGGCGATACGGCGACGCAGGTCGTCTTCCGTGTTGGTGGTGTAGGTGATCACTAACGATCGGCGCGACGGGTCGATCCGGTCGACAATGCTTCGAGTCTTGCCCGAGCCCGCCACCGCGAAGGTCACTGCCTTATCCACGCGATTGCATCCCGGATGTATTTAGGTGCGGTGAGCTCGGGTGCACCCTGTTCAAGCAACTCGAACGCCGCGTCGGCCTTGTTGGCGATCATGTAGTCCTGCACGCTCAGAGACTTGCGCGCAGCCCCGAAAAGCCTCTCGCACAAGGCTTGGTTGTCCTGGTAGACGCACACCTCGAATGTGTTTCGCTTGTCGTCAGCATCTGCGAAGACTCGCGCGTTCTCCATTTCAAAATCTGCGTAGTTGTCGACGCAATTCTTCTGCCAGTGTCCGTCGTTGTCGCGCACCACCGCTACTCTGATGCCCAAGAGCCTAGCGAGTTCGAGGTAGCGCTTGAAGCTTGTGCCGCCAACAGAGATCACGTGGACCCCGTCTTCGGCCAGCGTCGAGCCCTTGGAGTGCTTCTCGTAAAGAGCTTGGATGAGGATGAACTCCGCGTCTCCCTCGACGAGGATCACCCTCTTGGAGAGGGCGAACTCCAGCACATGATTGTCAGGCGCCTTCATGAAGAACCTAGCCGTCGCTTCGCTCAGGTTAGACAACGCGGCGCGCTTTTCTGGGCTCGCACCGAGCAGCATCGCCTTGCGGAGGTCAAGGCGCGAACAAATTAGGCTGCTGTGGGTCGCGACCACGAGCTGGCGATCCTCGGCCTTCGCGAGCCTTTCTACGAGCTTGCGCATGTGCGCATGGCTCAGATGGTTCTCCGGCTCCTCGAGCAGGAGCAGATGGAGCGGGAACGTGCCCTCACCGCCCCGTCGCAGTGCGAAGCTTGTCTTCACGAAGCACTGCCGCCCTTTTCCCCTCACGTCAAGCGGCAGTTTGTCCTCCAAAATGACTAGGTCGGTCTCGAGGTTCGCCTTAGTGCTCGTGCGGACCGCGAACTGGTATTCCGTGAGCGTCTCGTTGATGGCTTTGAGATGCTCGTTGCGGAAGTCGTCCTTCGCCTTGCGATACGAGCTCTCTAGCTTGTTCCTAGCTTTCACATCCGCGCTCACAGAAAAGAGCTGTTGTGTGTAAGCGCGGGTAGCCTGCTCGCTGTCAATCCGGGAACTGTCCAACAAAAGGTGCCGGACGTGCTTCCTGAATGCGATCTGTGAGTCCTCGGCGAAGGTGGCGAACCTCGGTGCGTAGTACTCAAACGGAAAAGGGGCGTCGGGATCGCGGAGATGTTCCGTCACTTCGGCCTCGATCTCCCGGGGCACGGCGCATTCCAATTTGATGCCGTCGCACATCTGGCCGTCGACGTTGTTCCTCCCGCACAGAAGCGGCTCATCGCAATCGGTGAGGAAAATTTCCACCAGCACGCGAGGCAAATCTACGACTAGACGGCGGCTTGCCAGAAAACGGTTGACCGAGTCGAGGTTCAATAAGCTCTCAACGCCCAACGCCTCGATCTTTGATCTGCTCGCGCTTAAAGCAAGATCGATGGCGAGGAGCACACTGCTCTTTCCGGCTTCGTTATCGCCGAGGAGCACGTTCAGTCCTGGATTCAATGGCAGGTCCAACCTCTCGAACCGCTTGAAATTGCGCAGGACGACTTTCCTGATTGCCGGCATCGACGCCTCCTCTTGCTTTCAATTACCTTCTTATGCCGGGTTGCCGGACTCCCCGTCGGGGCGCGCCGTACTGGCCTCAGCGTCGACCGCGGGCACGCCTTGCTCCCCTGGTTGCGAGATGAGTCGGTGAATAGCGCGCAGCTTATCAAGCAGTTCGTCGAACGTGATCACAACCACATCCTTCGTGGCGTTTCGGAACAGGTCGAGCGACCGGCGCTTGTCCTGTGTGTCGGGATCGCGGCCAGCGATCACCATGCAGTGCACATGGCCGACGTGCGTCTCGTCCGTCTCAACAAGACCACGAGCACGCGCGTGAAAGTTCATCGTGAGCTCGGAGCGCTGTGCAAGGACCTGCGAAATGGCGGCGCAAAGCTCCGCATGAGCGGCGTAGACGCTCCCGCGGAACGGACGTGTTTGCAGGAGCCGCGTGCGTGTAGTCTTGATCTCGACGAGCGCCAGGCCGCCCGTTAGTCGCTGGCGATACAGAAAGTCCGCGATGTTTTCGCCCCGACCATCCCAGGTCACACCGCCAACGTGCGCCTGTGCCCCGACGAGGAGCACTGGATAGGGAAAAGCCATCCCGAGGACGAATGGATGCTCCTCGAAGAAGCGTTGCCACACAGGCTCGTCTGGGTTCCGCCGCAATGTGGCTTCCAACCGATCGATGATGTCCGCAAGGGTGACTCGCTCGATCTCAGCGCGCAACTCCAGCAGCGCTCGCGGGTTTTCCCGCGCGATTTGCGACGCGTCGTGCAGTACGAGGTCCGTGGCTGCACTTCGGTCGCTTTGGCTTCTCGTGGGCTCCCGTGAGCTCAGTCGGACGAGTTCGTAGATCTCACCAGGCTGCGGCTGACGATCCTGTCTCGGGAAGCGCTCCGCGTCTACGGCGTGAACGATCTCGTTGTGGGCGAGGCGCTGTCGCTCTTGCAGCGCTCGGCGCTGGGAGCGCCGGCCGATCTGGTCCAGTGCTTTGCGGGCGCGTTCAAACCGGTCCCGGCCCAGGGTGAACGTGTTTCCCGAGAGCGAGGCAGCGTCACCGTCCACGAGCAGGAGCTCGGTGGCGTTGGTCGCCCGCTCAATTGCCTCGAGGATTAGGCGGTGCTCGTAGCGTAGTCCAAGCCCTCTACGCGCGTGGCGGGAGAAGCCGACTGGGAGCGCCTGCAAAAGCTCGTCGAACTCGTAGATGTCATGGGGCACCGGCCATTCGCCGGGAATGCGGATGCGCTGAATTTGCCGATACTTTGGGCCGAGGAAGTCCCGGCGGTAGGACGCGGCGACCACCGGCGCCATGATCATCTCGTCGGGCGCGACGTGCGCGAGCAACACTTGCTGGTCAGCGCGCCGGCCGGTGTCGTCCGCAACCTCGCCGTGAGCGTAGATCTCGGCCCGCTCCTCCCCTTCGACCTCAATTACATTCAGGCTAACGGCGCATTCCTGGTCCGATTCAGGGCGCTCCGGCCCTTCGCCCGCGTCGTCTGACTGGGCGTCGATCTCGTCGTCTTCGTCCCTCTCTGGCGCTGTCGCCATGCTGCCCCCCTTTTTGGTTATTGCCCCTGTTCGGGTGCCGCGTGTTCCAGTTCAACGCGCTAGCTTGGTAGTGGTATTGCACGCATATCGCAGGACCTAACTATGACTTAGTCCCGAAGAGCGCCGATCCCTTGCGGTTCGATCTGACCACCAACGCGGCGCTCGCCTCAGTCGCCCACCAAGATGGCCGCAGCCTGGCGAACATAGGAGTGGCTCGTTCGCAAACATTGTAAGGAGGGTCGCCCGGCTGGCCCCTCACAGATTTGGCGCCGTTAGCGCCCGCAACGCGGGCGTGCACCCGGCCTGCGAAGGAGCCGCGCAAGATCGTCGGCGAGAAGAACTGAGTCAGCGCAACAAAGAACCATGCGTTCAGCCAGAAGCCTGCTTCTGGCCGATTGCGGCAGTCTAGCTATGACCTCGCCTTCTGCAAGCAGTCGACCGACATTGCGGAGTTCTGAACGTCCGCAACGTGGCCCAGAACGAACGTTCGGCGCACAAACCCAGCCGACAGCTCCCGCTGCATAGACGACCTTGACTCTGTCGTCCTAGGCGCGGTGGGAAGGATGCAGCCAAAACCAATGGCCAGCGCCAGTTGGCGAAAACTTTGGCGCGGAATAGGGCAGTCGCAACAACTAGCGACCTTCAGTCGCAGCACTTTGGCGCCAGTTCCGTTTAATGTGGCGCCCTACGTGAGCAGCGCTCTCACACGTCAATATTCCCCGCCCGCAGCGCGTTCGTCTCGATGAAGTCCCGCCGCGGCTCCACCTCGTCTCCCATCAGCATCGTGAACACCCGGTCCGCCTCGATCGCGTCGTCGATCTGCACGCGCAGCAGGCGGCGCACGTTCGGGTCCATGGTGGTTTCCCAGAGCTGCTCGGGGTTCATCTCGCCCAGGCCCTTGTAGCGCTGGCGGGCGGTGGTGCGTTCGGCCTCGCCGATCAGCCATTGCATGGCCTGGCGGAAGTCGCTCACGCGTTCTTCCTTCTGTTTCTCGCCTTCACCGCGTTGCACCTTGGCGCCCTCGCCCAGCAGGCCGCGGAAGGTGTTGGCGGCTTCGGCCAGGGCCGCGTAGTCGGCGCCGTGCACGAAGTCCTGCGTGATGACGCTGCTCTTGATGTTGCCGTGGTGGCGGCGGCTGATGCGCAGCACCGGCTTGTCGGTGCGGGCGTCGAACTCGGCGCCCACGGTGGCGGGCACGCCAGTGGTGGCGAGTTCGCGCAGGCGGGTCTGCAGTGCCTGCGCGCTCACCGCGGCGGCGTCCATGTCGTCGAGGTTCAGGGCCACGCCGTCGGCCACGGCGCGCAGCGCCTCGGCATCCATGAAGGCGGACAGGCGCGCGATCACCTGCTCGGCCACCTGGTGCTTGCGCGCCAGCTCTTCCAGCGTGTTGCCTTCGAGCACGGCGTTGGTGCTGCCACCGGTGAGCACCTTGGCGTCTTTCAGTGCGATGCGCAGCAGGAAGCCGTCGAGCGCGCCGGCGTCCTTCAGGTAGAGCTCTTCCTTGCCGTTCTTCACCTTGTACAGCGGCGGCTGCGCGATGTAGATGTGACCACGCTCCACCAGCTCGGGCATCTGGCGGTAGAAGAAGGTGAGCAGCAGCGTGCGGATGTGGGCGCCGTCGACGTCGGCGTCGGTCATGATGATGATGCGGTGGTAGCGCAGCTTGGCGACGTCGAAATCGTCGGCGCCGCTCTTGGCGTCACCGCCGCCGGCCTTGCCGATGCCGGTGCCTAAAGCGGTGATGAGCGTGAGGATCTCGTTGGAGGTGAGCAGCTTTTCGTAGCGCGCTTTCTCCACGTTGAGGATCTTGCCGCGCAGCGGCAGGATCGCCTGGAACTTGCGGTCGCGGCCCTGCTTGGCCGAGCCGCCGGCGGAGTCGCCCTCGACGATGTAGATCTCGCACAGCGCCGGATCTTTCTCCTGGCAGTCGGCCAGCTTGCCGGGCAGGCCCATGCCGTCGAGCACGCCCTTGCGGCGCGTCATCTCGCGCGCCTTGCGCGCGGCCTCGCGCGCTTTCGCGGCCTCGACGATCTTGCCGCAGATGATCTTGGCGTCGTTCGGGCGTTCCTGCAGGTAGTCGGTCAGCAGGCGGGCCACCACGTCTTCCACCGGGCCGCGTACCTCGCTGGAGACGAGCTTGTCCTTGGTCTGGCTGCTGAACTTGGGCTCGGGCACCTTCACGCTCAGCACGCAGCACAGGCCTTCGCGCATGTCGTCACCGGTGACTTCCACCTTGGCCTTCTTGGCCAGTTCGTTCTCTTCGATGTACTTGTTGATGACGCGCGTCATCGCGGCGCGCAGGCCCGTGAGGTGGGTGCCGCCGTCGCGCTGCGGGATGTTGTTGGTGAAACAGAGGACTTGCTCGTTGTAGCCGCTGTTCCACTGCATCGCCACCTCGACACCGATGTTGGTGCCCTGGTCGCTCTGGCGGTCGCCGAGCGCGTGGAAGATGTTGGGGTGCAGGACGGTCTTGCCCTTGTTGATGAACTCGACGAAGCCCTTCACGCCGCCGGCGCCGGAGAAGTCGTCTTCCTTGCCACTGCGCTCGTCGTGCAGGCGGATGCGCACGCCGTTGTTGAGGAAGCTGAGCTCGCGCAGGCGCTTGCTCAGGATCTCGTAGTGGAAGTCGTTGTTCTCTTTGAAGATCTCGGTGTCGGGCAGGAAGTGCACCTCGGTGCCGCGCTTCTCGGTCGCGCCCGTCACCTTCATGGGCGAGATCTCGACGCCATCGGCGTTGGGCTCGACGATGCGGTTCTGCACGAAGCCGCGCGAGAACTCCAGCTGGTGCACCTTGCCTTCGCGGCGCACCGTGAGGCGCAGCCACTTGCTGAGCGCGTTCACGCAGCTCACGCCCACGCCGTGCAGGCCGCCCGAAACCTTGTAGCTGTTCTGGTTGAACTTGCCGCCCGCGTGCAGCTCGGTCAGCGCGATCTCGGCCGCGCTGCGCTTGGGCTCGTGCTTGTCGTCCATCTTGACCCCGGTCGGGATGCCGCGGCCGTTGTCGACCACGCTGATGGAGTTGTCGGTGTGGATGGTCACCACGATGTCGTCGCAGTGGCCGGCCAGCGCTTCGTCGATGGAGTTGTCGACCACCTCGAACACCAGGTGGTGCAGGCCGGTGCCGTCGGATGTGTCGCCGATGTACATGCCCGGGCGCTTGCGCACGGCCTCCAGGCCTTCGAGGATCTGGATCGAACCTTCGCCGTAACCTTCGCTCGCACCGGCCTGGTGGGCGTCGATCCTGGGCTGGAAATTGGAGCTCTCGGGGCTCGGTGCGGCGTCGGACATAAGGGCTTTCTCTATCGCAAAAAACGCCAAACCCGCTGGTCAGCGGGTCGGGCTTCGGGGCAAGCTGGTGGGTCGTGGGTCAGATGCGCATCGGCATCACGACGTATTTGAAGGCGTTGTCGTCGGGGTTGGTGACGAGCGCGGAGCTGTTGCCGTCGGCCAGCTCCACACGCACCATGTCCTGCCCCATGTTCTGCAGGGCATCGATGAGGTAGGTCACGTTGAAGCCGATCTCGATGGTGTCGCCGCCGTAGTCGATGTCGAGTTCGTCGACGGCCTCTTCCTGCTCGGCGTTGCTGGAGGCCACGCGCAGGGTGCCGGGCTCCACGTTCAGGCGCACGCCCTTGAACTTCTCGCTCGTCATGATGGCGGTGCGCTGCAGGCTGGCCAGCAGCGGCGCGCGGCCCAGGGTGACGATGTTCTTGTGGTTCTTCGGGATCACGCGGTTGTAGTCGGGGAACTTGCCCTCGACCAGCTTGGTGACGAACTCCATGCCGTCGAAGCTGAACTTGGCCTGGTTTGCCGCGAACTGCATCTCGATCGCGCCTTCCTTGTCGGAGAGCAGGCGCTGCATCTCCAGTACCGTCTTGCGCGGCAGGATCACCTCTTGTTTCGGCACTTCCACGTCCAGCGTGGCGGAGGCGAAGGCCAGGCGGTGGCCGTCGGTGGCCACCAGGCTGAGTTGCTTGCCCTCGGCCACGAACAGGATGCCGTTCAAGTAGTAGCGAATGTCGTGCACCGCCATCGCGAACGACACCTGGCCGAGCAGGCTCTTGAGCGTCTTCTGCGGCACGCTGAACGCGGGGCCGAAGCTCGCGGCCTCCTGCACCAGGGGAAAGTCTTCCGCCGGCAGGCTTTGCAGCGTGAAGCGGCTCTTGCCGCCTTTGAGGACGAGTTTGCCGGCCGTGTGCTCCAGGCTCACGGTCTGGTCGCCCGGCATGGTGCGCAGGATGTCGATGAGCTTGCGCGCGCCCAGCGTGGTGGCGAAGGCGCCGCTGTCACCGCCCAGGTCGGCCGTGGTGCGGATCTGGATCTCCAGATCGCTCGTGGTGAGCTGCAGCTGCGGGCCGGTTTTGCGGATCAGCACGTTGGCCAGGATCGGCAGCGTGTGGCGCCGCTCCACGATGCCGGCGACCGCCTGCAGCGCGGCCAACACCTTGTCCTGGGAGGATTTGAAAACGATCATCGGCGGCTCTTTCGTTATGGGCGGGTGCCTGGCGCACCCGGGGCGGCTGGAACCGCCGTATTTTCACTCTTTTGAACAGTGTTTTCCGCTGGTTTCGGGGCCCACGCCGGCCTCAGCCCTTCAGGGTTTGCTCCAGCACGTGCAGTTGCTGGTTGAGTTCGGTGTTCTGCTGGCGCTCACCGGCAATCTTGCGCACCGCGTGCAGCACCGTGGTGTGGTCGCGCCCGCCGAACAGCTCGCCGATCTCGGGCAGGCTTTTCTGGGTGAGCTCCTTGGCCAGAAACATGGCGATCTGCCGCGGCCGCGCGATGCTGGCCGGCCGCTTCTTCGAATACATGTCGGCGACCTTGATCTTGTAGAAATCGGCCACCGTCTTCTGGATGTTCTCCACCCCGATCTGCCGGTTCTGGATCGACAGCAGGTCTTTCAGCGCCTCGCGCGCGAGCTGGATCGAGATGTCCTTGAGGTTGAAGCGGCTGTAGGCGAGGATCTTGCGCAGTGCGCCCTCGAGCTCGCGCACGTTGGAGCGCACGTTCTTGGCGACGAAGAAGGCCACCTCCTCGGGCATCACGGCGCCCTCGGCCGCGGCCTTGTTGATCAGGATGGCCACGCGCATCTCCAGCTCGGGCGGCTCGATCGCCACCGTCAGGCCGGAGCCGAAGCGCGAGACCAGCCGGTCGGAGATATCCGCCAGGCCCTTGGGGTAGGTGTCGCTGGTGAGCACGATGTGGCTCTTCTTGGCCAGCAGCGCCTCGAAGGCGTTGAAGAACTCTTCCTGGGTCTTTTCCTTGCCGGCGAAGAACTGGACGTCGTCGATCAGCAGCAGATCGAGCGAGTGGTAGCGCGCCTTGAACTCGTCGAAGGTCTTGCGCTGGTAGGACTTGACCACATCCGAGACGAACTGCTCGGCGTGGATGTAGAGAACTCGCGAGCCAGGGCGCTCGGCCAGCAGGTGGTTGCCGATCGCGTGCACCAGGTGGGTCTTGCCCAGGCCCACCCCGCCGTAGATGAACAGCGGGTTGTAGAGCTGGCCCAGGCTCCCGGCCACGTGCATGGCGGCGGCGCGCGCCATCCGGTTGGCCGAACCTTCCACCAGGCTGGCGAAGGTGAGCGCGGGGTTCAGGCGCGTCTTGGGCACGGCCGTGCCCGCGGGCTCGGCGTGCGCCACCTCGGGCAGCTCGCCCAGCGCCTGATCGGTCACGGGATCGAACACCGGGCGGTTGGCGGGCGTAGTTCGAACGGGAGCTTCGCGCGGAGCAAGCGCCAACTCCAGTGCAACGGGACGACCCTGTATGGCCTCCAGCACCGCGCCGATGCGCGCCGCATACTGGGCGCGGATCCAGTCGAGCTTGAAGCGGTTGGCCACGGCCAGCACCACCCGGGAGCCGTCGGCCGTGACGCTGGCGGTCAAGGGGCGGATCCAGGTGTTGAACTGCTGCTCGGGGATTTCCTGCGCCAGTCGATCGATGCACGCCGACCAGAGCGAACGCTCGGCGTGATCGTCGCGCAGCGCGGCGGACGGGGTGATTCCCTCGGACATGAAACGCAAGCGGGAGCTGTTTATCGTTGTGGACAAGGGCTGTCGCCCAGGGCGCGCATTGTAGGCACGGCGCGAAGTTATCCACAAGCGCGTCGACCACCGTTCGTCCTTCGTGCGGTCCGGGCGCGGGCCCGCCTGGGGTGGTCTCGGGGTTGCCCGCAATGCAGCTTGCCGGCCGGGCGTGTTTCTGGCGATAATTGCGGGTTTCCCCGATTCCGGACAGGTCCACCATGAAACGCACTTATCAACCCTCCAAGATCCGCCGCGCCCGCACCCATGGCTTTCTCGTGCGCATGAAGACGCGCGGTGGCCGCGCGGTCATCAATGCCCGCCGCGCCAAGGGTCGCAAGCGCCTGTCGGTCTGAGTTCGCTGGCCGCCGCGCGCCGGTGATCCCACGTCTGCGGTCCCGGCAGCAGTTCCAGGCCGTGCTGGCCAACGCCCCTGTGGCCAAGACGCCCCACTTCGCCCTGCACCGCCTTGCCCCCGGCCCCGCTGCCGAGGGCAGCAGCCCGCTGTTTCCCGAACCCGGCCCCTGGCTGGGTGTGCTCGTGCCCAAACGCTGGGCGCGTCGCGCCGTCACGCGCAACGCCATCCGCCGCCAGATCTACGCCACGGCGCCCGCCGCCGTGGCCCTGCCGGTGGCCGCGCACGTGGTCCGTCTGCGCAGCGGTTTTGACCGCAGCCACTTCGTGAGCGCGAGCTCGGCCGCGCTCACGCACGCGGTCCGCGAAGAACTCCAGCAGCTCTGGGCCCGGGCCCTCGCGCGCGGCGCGCACGCCGCCACCGGCCATGTGGCGTGAGTGGCCCCAGCGCATCCTGATCGCCCTCGTGAAGGGCTATCGCCTGTTGCTGAGCCCCTGGCTGGGCAGCGGCTGCCGCTTCGAGCCCACCTGTTCGGCCTACGCGCTCGAAGCGCTGCAACGCCACGGGGCACTCACCGGTGGGCGCCTCACGCTGCAGCGGCTTGCGCGCTGCCACCCCTGGTGCCAGGGCGGCCATGACCCGGTGCCCACCGCGCCGGCCGGCCTGTTCACCCGCCTCGTCCCCCGCACTTCCGAGAAGAAGAACGCCTCATGAATGACATCCGTCGCTCCATCCTGTGGGTGGTGTTCGGTTTTTCCATGGTCCTGATCTGGGACAAGTGGCAGATCCACAACGGCAAACCCGCCACCTTCTTCCCCTCGGCGCCCCCGGCGGCCACAGCCCCGGCGCAGACGGGCCCAGCCAGCGCCACGGGTGCCGCGGGCACCGGCAGCGTGCCGCAGGCATCGGCCCAGGCCGCACCGGCCGCGTCGGGCGACGTGCCTGGTGCTGACAGCGCCGCACCCAGCGCTGCCAATACGCGCCATGTGGTGCGCACCGACGTGATGGAGCTGACCTTCCAGAGCGAGGGTGGTGCACTGGTTGGCGCAAGACTGCTCAAGCACGCGCAGGCCACCGGTGGCAAGACCGCGACCGAAGCCGCGCCCTTCACCCTGCTCACGCAGGAGAACGGCCGCACCTACGTGGCGCAGACGGGCCTCATCGGGGGCAGCTTTCCCACCCACAAGACGCCCATGACGCTCATCGGCAACCCGGCAGCGCTGGCGGACGGCCAGGAGTCGCTGCAGGTGCGCTTCGAATCGGGCGAGGTGGGCGGCGTGCAGCTGGCCACCACCTACACGCTGCGCCGTGGGGCTTACGACATCGCGGTGTCGCATGAGGTGATCAACCGCGGCGCGGCGCCGGTGCAGCCGCAGCTGTACCGCCAGATCGTGCGCGACGGCAGTACCGTCGAGAGCGAGACGCCCTTCTACTCCACCTTCACCGGCCCGGCCATCTACACCAGCGAGCAGAAGTTCCAGAAGGTCGACTTCGGCGACATCGCGTCCAACAAGGGCAGCTTCGTGCGCAACACCAGCGACGGCTACGTCGCCATGGTGCAGCACTACTTCGCCACCGCCTGGCTCGGCGAGGACGGCCAGGCGCGCGAGAACTTCGTGCGCAAGGTGGCCGACAACCTGTACTCGGTGGGCACCATCAGCACCCTGCCCGAGATCGCGCCCGGCCAGTCGCACACCGCGCAGGCTCGCCTGTTCGTGGGCCCGCAGGACGAAAAGCTGCTCGAGCGCCTGGCGCCCGGCCTCGAACTGGTCAAGGACTACGGCTGGCTCACCATCCTGGCCAAGCCGCTGTACTGGCTCCTCGAGAAGATCCACGGCTACGTGGCCAACTGGGGCTGGGCCATCGTGCTGCTGGTGGTGCTGATCAAGGCCGCGTTCTACTGGCTCAATGCCAGCGCCTACCGCAGCATGGCCAAGATGAAGGCGATCAACCCGCGCATCATGGAAATGCGCGAGCGCCTGAAGGACAACCCGCAGCTCATGCAGCAGGAGATGATGAAGATCTACCGGGAAGAGAAGGTCAACCCTCTAGGGGGCTGCTTCCCGATCCTGGTCCAGATTCCGGTGTTCATCGCGCTGTACTGGGTGCTGCTGTCCAGCGTGGAGATGCGCAACGCGCCCTGGCTGGGCTGGATCACCGACCTGTCCTCGCCCGACCCGTTCTACATCCTGCCGCTGGTGATGGCCGTCACCACCATGATCCAGACCGCGCTCAACCCGCTGCCGCCCGACCCGCTGCAGGCCAAGCTGATGTGGATGATGCCGCTGGTGTTCTCGGTCATGTTCTTCTTTTTCCCGTCGGGCCTGGTGCTCTACTGGATCACGAACAACGTGCTCACCATCGCGCAGCAGGCGCACATCAACCACCGCATGGGTGTGCCGCTCAAGTTCAACATGCCGAAGTTCAAGTGACCCCCCTGCGCCGCTGCGCGGCTTCCCCCCGGCAAGGGGGGACGACACCGCAGGCCTGGCTAAGCCAGTTCCTGGGTGTCTCTGGGGTTCGGGGGGTTGGCGCGCGAACGCTTCTTCATGCTCCCGCATCACGTTGATCCCATCGTTGCCATTGCCACGGCCCCCGGCCGGGGCGCGGTGGGCATCGTGCGGGTGTCGGGCAAGGGGCTGGCGCCGTTCGTGCGGGCGTTGATCGGGCGCGATCTGAAGCCGCGCGAGGCCACTTACGGGCCATGGCGCGGGGCGGATGGGCAGCCGATCGACCACGGGTTGTCGCTCTGGTTTCCCGCGCCGCATTCGTACACCGGCGAAGACGTGCTGGAGTTGCAGGGGCACGGCGGGCCGGTGGTGCTGCAGTTGCTGCTGGCGCGTTGCCTGGAGGTCTCGCAAGGCATGCTGCCCGGGCTGCGGCTGGCGCGCGCGGGCGAGTTCACCGAGCGCGCCTTCCTCAACGACAAGCTCGACCTGGCGCAGGCCGAGGCCGTGGCCGACCTGATCGACGCCAGCACCGAGGCCGCCGCGCGAAGCGCCGCGCGCTCGCTGGCGGGCGCGTTCTCGCAGCGCGTGCACGCCCTGCGCGATGCGCTCATCCACCTGCGCATGCTGGTCGAGGCCACGCTCGACTTTCCCGAAGAAGAGATCGACTTTCTGCAGAAGGCCGACGCGAGCGGCCAGTTGCAGCGGCTGCGCGAGGCGCTGTCCACCTTGCAGGCCGAGGCGCGCCAGGGCGCCTTGTTGCGCGACGGCCTGCAGGTGGTCATCGCGGGCCAGCCCAACGCCGGCAAGAGCTCGCTGCTCAACGCGCTGGCGGGTGCCGAACTCGCCATCGTGACGCCGATCGCGGGTACCACGCGAGACGTGGTGCAGCAGACGATCCAGATCGAAGGCGTGCCGCTGCACGTGACCGACACCGCGGGCCTGCGCGACAGCCCCGAGGTGGACGAGGTCGAGCGCATCGGCATCGAGCGCGCGTGGCAGCGCATCCGCGGTGCCGACGCGGTGCTGTTCCTGCACGACCTCACGCGCTGGGGCGAGCCTCGCTACCGGCATGGCGATGCCAACATCCTGCGCGGGCTGCCCGAAGGCGTGCCGGTGCTGCACGTGTGGAACAAGGTCGATCAGGCCGGCGGTGCGCCCGCAGGCGACGACGACATCGCGTTGTCGGCGAAGCACGGCACCGGGCTCGATGTGCTGCGCACGCGCCTGCTGCAACTGGCCGGCTGGCAAAGCGGTGGCGAGGGCTTGTTCATGGCGCGCGAGCGCCACCTGCGTGCGCTGGCGCGCGTCGGGGAACACCTGCAGCAGGCGCAGGAGCTGCTGACGCAGGCGGCCGATCAGCTCGACCTGCTGGCCGAGGAATTGCGGCTGGCGCAACACGCGCTGGGCGAGATCACCGGCGAATTCACCGCGGACGACCTGCTGGGCGTCATCTTTTCGCGTTTTTGCATCGGCAAGTGAGGCCGGGCATGCCGCCCAGGGGCGCTGGCCTGCCGCTGGGAACTGAACTGTAAACAGCGGTTAACTCCGGGTTGCGCGGCGACGGCGGCTGCGGTCAACTCCGCTGCATGAACCCCGCGACCACGTCCGCACGGTTCGATATCCAGCACCTGGCGCAGGCCATGCGCCACAGCAGCGCGCTGGATGCCGTGCCCCTGAACCTCAGCGAGGCCCACTGGGTCACGCTGGCCAACTACATGCAGCCGGTGGCGATGCAGCAGGGTCAGGTGCTGATGGAGCAGGGCGTGAAGGACCGCACCGTGTATTTCGTCGAGTCCGGCACGCTCACCGTGCACTACGAGGACTCCAAGGAACGCGTGCGCATCGCCGTGGTGGGTGCGGGCTCGGTGCTTGGCGAAGGCGCGTTCTTCAGCCACCTGCCGCGCAGCGCCACCGTCAACGCCGGCAGCGACTGCCGGCTGTGGTGCATGACGCCCCTGCGATTTCGCGAGCTCGGCGTGCGCCACCCGCAGATTGCGCTGGAGCTCACGATCGCGATGTCCGCGGTGCTGGCGCGACGCATGTACAACAAGCCCAAGCGCGTGGCGGTGACCTGAGCGGGCGCCCCGCCGCCACGACCGCACGCAGCCCCAGCCCGAGAACCACCAGCCACCACGTGCCCACCCTGACCATGTCCTTCATGAGTTGGCTGCAAGCCAGGAAAACCGCCAACGGCAAAGGCAAGGGTGCACTGGCCCGCGCGCGCAACGCCTTTCGCACCACCACCATGCCGCTCATGTCGCCGCGGCGCGGCCGGCGGCTGCTGCGCCGCGAGCAGTTGTTCGGTGTGGTTCGGGAATCGCTGATTCGCGGCGGTGTGCTCTCCACGAGCTACTCCTTCAAGGTGCTCAACCTCGACAGCAATGGCGACAGCTTCATCGTGCTGGTCGACCTCGCCCTGCCGGCGCAGTCGCTGCCCGATGAGTTTCTGCTCGAGATCGAGCGCTGGATCCAGCAAAGCGCCAAGGCGCGCCACACCATGGACGTACGCGCGATCTACTGGCGCCGCAAGCCCTCGCCCGAGCAGGTGGGGCAGGCATTGCGTGCCGCCATGGTGGCCCAGACGCGGCGCGAGAACGCCGACACCAGCATTCCGCGCCCGCCGGCGTCGGGCACAGGCGGCCCGGCCGAGCAGGTGAGCGATGACGAGGTGCGCGCCTTCCGCGAGGCCCTGGCCGCGCCGCCCAGCACGGCGTATCGCCACCCGCGCGAGCCGCAGTTGCCGATGCCCGAAGCGGTGAGTGATTTCGCCGCACTGAGCGACACGCAGCACGGCAAGCTTTGATGCCGTGCAGGCGGCGTTGTGCCGCAGGCCGCCGGTTCAGTGCCCGGCGAAATCCACCAGTGTGAACAGCGCCAGGCCGCTCTCGCGCAGCTTGGCCGAGCCGCCAAGCTCGGGCAAGTCGACGATGGCCGCGCCCTCCATCACCGTGGCGCCCAGCTTCTCCAGCAGGCGCCGCCCGGCCATCATGGTGCCGCCGGTGGCGATCAGGTCATCGATCAGGACCACGCGGTCGCCGGGCTTCACCGCGTCGGTGTGCAGTTCCACCGTGGCGCTGCCGTATTCGAGCTCGTAGGTTTCCTCCACCGTGTGGAAGGGAAGTTTGCCCTTCTTGCGGATGGGCACGAAACCGACGCCGAGCTCGTAAGCCAGCACCGAACCGATGATGAAGCCGCGCGCGTCCAGCCCGGCGACGACGCTGGGGCGCATTGCCGGGTCCATGTAGCGGTGCACGAAGGTGTCGATGAGCGAACGAAACACCTTCGGGTCCTGCAGCAGGGGCGTGATGTCGCGGAATTGCACGCCCGGTGCCGGCCAGTCGGGCACGGTGCGGATGTGCGAACGGAGATAGGCGGCGGTGTCCATGCCCCGATTATGGGGACACCGCCGCCCGGGATCAGGCCATGGCCTTGAACTGGTAGCCGCCGCCCGACGCTTCCAGCGTGCCCAGCGCGGGGAACGGGAAGTGGAAGCCGCCCATGGCCATCTTGTCCTTGACCAGCTGGTCGAAGATGCGACGGCGCGTCTGGCGGGCCATCTCGGGGTCCATGTCGAAGGTCACCGCCCAGTCGGGGCTGCGCGCGAACAGCGAGGGCACGTTGGTCACGTCGGCCGTGTACATGAACGACTGACCCTGCGAACGCACCGTGAAGACGCACATGCCCGGGGTGTGGCCGTGGGCCGCCACCGACTGGATGCCGGGCGCCACTTCAGCACCGGCTTCGAAGCGCACGAGTTTGTTCGTGGGGATCTTGCCCAGCACGCGGCGCGCGTTCTGGAACGCGCCCTGCGCGGCCGGCGGTGCCGCGTTCATCTTGGCATCGTCCATCCAGAAGGCGAATTCGGGCGCGGGCACGTGCACGGTGGCGTTGGGGAACACCAGCTCACCGGCCTTGTTGATGAGGCCGTTGATGTGATCGCCGTGGAAGTGGCTCAGGATGACGTGGTTGATTTCTTCCGGCTTGTGGCCGGCGGCGGCCATGTTGGCGCGCAGCTTGCCGGTGGTCGGCGGGCCGTTGTCGGCAAAGCCGGTGTCGATCAGGAACTTGGTGCCACCCGAGACGATGAGGTAGGGCGTGAACGGGATGTCCACGTAATCGGTGGGCAGGTTCTGGGCCGCCAGCAGGGCCTTGACCTGCTCCAGCGGGGCGTTGCGCACGAACTCGTCACCCAGCGGGCGGCGCAGCGCGCCGTCGTTGATGGCGTAGACCTCGATGCTGCCGAGCGTCATCTTGCGAAAACCAGGCTCGGGCAGCGTGGGCGCGCCCGGGTTGGGGGCGCTTTGCGAGAGCACGGAGGAGAAGGTGAGCATGCTGGCGCCGGCAATGCCGGCGCCGAGGACGTGTCGGCGGTCCATGGGCGGTGTCTCCAAGTGGGGTGGCTGGGGAGCGTGAGCATACGTACGGATACGTCTCCAATGCGACCACGTGGTCACAATTCCCACGACCCCTCTCGGGATTGGCCGTGGCCGGTCAGCCGCCGAGGAGCTTGTCTTCGGCCAGCGCCAGCGCCGGTGCCTGCCCGCAGAGCACCAGGGTGTCGCCGCCGGCCAGCACGGCGTTGTCCTCGGCAGCGGCAGCGCGCCCGTTGGCACGGCGCAGGCTCACCACGCGCACGCCCATGGCCGGCAGTGCCAGGCTTTCCAGCGGCTTGCCGACCCAGCGACCGGCGCTGGGCAGCGTCACGCTGTTGAGCCGCTCGTGCTGCAACTCGTCGGCGGTGTCGTCGTCGGCGCCATGGAAGTAGCCGCGCAGCAGTTCGTAGCGGGCTTCCCGCTGCTCCTGCACGACACGGATCACGCGCCGCATGGGAACTCCCACCAGGGCCAGCGCGTGGCTGGCCAGCATCAGGCTGGCCTCGATGGCCTCGGGCACCACCTCGGTGGCGCCGCCGGCGCGCAGGCGCTCGATGTCCACGTCGTCCACCGTGCGCACCACCACCGGCACCTGCGGCGCGTTCGTTTGCGCGTGGTGCAGCACCTTGAGTGCGCTGGGCGTGTCCAGGTAGGTGACGACCAATGCGCTGGCGCGGTGCAAGCCGGCTGCCATCAGCGCCTGCAGCCGCGCGGCGTCGCCGAACACCACCGAATGGCCGGCGGCCGCAGCCTGCCGCACGCGATCGGGGTCGAGGTCGAGCGCCATGTAGGGAATGCCCTCGGCCTCCAGCAGCCGCGCCAGGTTCTGCCCGCAGCGGCCATAGCCGCAGATGATCACGTGCTTGTCGGCGTTGATGGCCTTGCGCGCGATCGCCGTCATCTGCACCGACTGCATCAGCCAGTCGCTGCCCACCAGCCGGGTGACGATGCGGTTGCTGTACAGGATGATGAACGGCGTGAGCAGCATGGAGATCACCATGCTCGCCAGGATGGGGTTGAACAACGCCGGCGGCACGAGGTTGTGCTGGCCGGCCAGCGTGAGCAGCACCAGGCCGAACTCGCCAGCCTGCGTGAGGTACAGCCCGGTGCGCAGGGCCGTGCCCATGGGCGCACCGAAGGCACGGGTGAGCCCGGTGATCAGCGCCAGCTTGAAACCCAGCGATGCCGCGAGCATGAGCAACACCAGGGGCCAGCGCTCCAGCACCAGGCGCCAGTCCAGCAGCATGCCGATGGTGATGAAGAACAGGCCCAGAAGCACGTCGTGGAACGGCCGGATGTCGGTCTCCACCTGGTGCTTGTATTCGGTCTCGGCGATCAGCATGCCGGCAACGAAGGCGCCCAGCGCGAGCGACAGCCCGGCGTGCTCCGTCAGCCACGCCAGGCCGAGCGTGATCAGCAGCAGGTTGAGCATGAAGAGCTCTTCGCTCTTGCGCCGCGCCACCAGCGTGAGCCACCAGCGCATGAGCCGCTGGCCGCCGGTGAGCAACAGGCCCAGCAGCACCACCGCCTTGAGCAAAGCCAGTCCGAGCGACATCGCAAGTTGTTCGGGCGGCGCCGACAGCGCGGGGATCAACACCAGCATCGGCACCACGGCCAGGTCCTGGAACAGCAGCACACCGAGCACGCGCTTGCCGTGTTCGGACTCCAGTTCCAGCCGTTCGGCCAGCAGCTTCACCACGATGGCGGTGCTGCTCATGGCCATCACGCCCCCGAGCGCGAACGCGGCCTGCCAGCTCAGGTTCCACCAGTGGGGCAGCAACATGGCCAGCGCAAGGGAGGCCAGTGTCGTGATCAGCACCGTCAGCACCACCTGCGACGCGCCCAGCCCGAACACGTGCTGCTTCATGGCGCGCAATTTGGGCAGGCTGAACTCCAGCCCGATCACGAACATCAGGAACACCACGCCGAACTCGGCCAGGTAGCGCAGACCGCTGGAGTTCTGGGCCAGGGCCAGCGCGTTCGGACCGATCAACACGCCCACGGCGAGGTAACCCAGCATGGGCGGCAGCTTGAGCGTGCGGCAGGCCACCGCAGCCAGCACCGCGGCCAGCAGGTACAGCAAGGCCAGATCGAGTGAGGTCATGTCCGCATGGTAAGCGGGCCCGCACGGTCTCACGGGCGCGCTGCCACCAGGGTGGCAGCGATAATCCCGGCATGTCTGTCGCCCCGCCGTTCGACCCCGCCCGCGTGCAGCAACTCGCCATCGAATCGCTGCAGATCGAGGCCGATGCCGTGGCGGCACTGGCGCAACGTGTGGACGCGCGCTTCGCCGATGCCGTGCGCCTGCTGCTGGCCTGCCGCGGCCGCGTGGTCGTCATGGGCATGGGCAAGAGCGGCCACGTTGGCCGCAAGCTGGCCGCCACGCTGGCTTCCACCGGCACCCCGGCCATGTTCGTGCACCCGGCCGAGGCCAGCCACGGTGACCTGGGCATGATCACCGAGGCCGACGCCGTGCTGGCGCTCAGCAACTCGGGCGAGAGCGAGGAGCTCAGTGCCATCCTGCCCCTCATCAAGCGCATGGGTGTGCCGCTGGTGGCGCTCACCGGGCGCACCGACTCCACCCTGGGCCGGCACGCCGAGGTGGCGCTCGACACCTCGGTCGCCAAGGAGGCCTGCCCCCACAACCTTGCGCCCACCGCCAGCACCACGGCGCAGCTGGCGCTCGGCGATGCGCTCGCCGTGGCGCTGCTTGACGCGCGCGGCTTCAAGGCCGACGACTTTGCCCGCTCGCACCCGGGCGGCGCGCTCGGGCGCAAGCTGCTCACCCATGTGGGCGACGTCATGCGCAGCGGTGCGGATGTGCCGCAAGTGGCGCCCGACGCCAGCCTGATGGACCTGATGCGCGAGATCAGCGCCAAGGGCCTGGGCATGAGTGCGGTGGTCGACGCGGGGCGCGCCATCGGCATCTTCACCGACGGCGATCTGCGTCGTCTCATCGAGCGCGCCGGCAGCGGCGCCGACCTGCGCAACCTGCGCGCACGCGATGTGATGCACCCCGACCCACGCACGGTGCGCAGCGACGCGCTGGCCGTCGAGGCCGCCGACCTCATGGAAGCGCAACGCATCACCAGCGTGCTGGTGGTGGACGCCGAAGGCCGCCTGACCGGCGCCCTGAACAGTAACGACCTCATGCGCGCGAAGGTGATCTGAGATGCCTGCCCCCGTGCTGCGCTTTGCCCCCGAACTGCTGCTGCGCGCGCAGCCTGTGCGCGTGGCCTTCTTCGATGTCGACGGCGTCCTGACCGACGGCGGCCTGTACTTCAGCGAGGCCGGCGAAACCCTCAAGCGCTTCCACACGCTCGATGGCCACGGCTTGAAGCTTCTGCAGCGCCACGGCATCGTGCCCGCCGTCATCAGCGGGCGCGACGGCAAGCCGCTGCGCCAGCGACTGGAGGCCCTGGGCATCACCCAGCTGCGCCTGGGCACCGAGGACAAGGCACCTGCTGCACAGGCCATCCTGCAATCGCTCGGGCTGGACTGGGCGCAGGCCGCCGCCATGGGCGACGACTGGCCCGATCTGCCTGTGATGCGCAACGCCGCCATCGCCTGCGCCCCCCCGGGCGCGCACGACGAGGTGCGCGCCATCGCCCACCACATCACCGTCCGCGCCGCCGGCGAGGGCGCGGCGCGTGAGTTCTGCGACCTGCTGCTCATGGCGCACGGCGCCTATGCGGCCGAACTCGACAAGACCGCCTGAGGCGGGCCGACGGTGGACGCCGAGGACGACTTCGATCTCATCCCCGGGTTGGACCGTCACGTCCCGGCGACGCCTGCGCGCCGGCGGCGCACGCCCTGGTGGGACCGGCTCTCGATCTACCTGCCCGTGATGCTCATGGGCGTGCTCGCACTTGGTTCCTACTGGCTGCTGCGCGCCACGCCACGTGCGCCCGAGCCGGTGGTCGACAAACCCGTCAGCGGTGAGCCCGATTACTACATGCGCGGCTTTTCGGTGCGTTCCTTCGATGCCAATGGCAACCTGCGGGCCGAGGTGCTGGGTGACGAGGCGCGTCACCACCCCGACGACGACCGGGTCGAGATCGACAACGCGCGGCTGCGCAACCTGGGCGAGAACCGCGCCGTCACCACGGCCACCGCGCGGCGCGTGACCACCAACAGCGACAACACGCGCTTCGTGCTCGAAGGCGAAGCCGTCGTGGTGCGCGAAGGTGGGCGCGACGACCAGGGCCAGCCCCTGCCGCGGCTGGAATTTCGCGGCGAGTACCTGCTGGTCGAGCTCGAGCCCGTCGAACGCTTCAGCTCCGACCAGCCGGTCGAGCTGCTGCGCGACGGCGACCGCATCACCGCAGAACGCATGACCTATGACGGCGATGCCCGCGTGGCCACCTTTGCCGGCAACGTGCGCGTGCAGCTCCAACCCCGCACCGCCCCATGAACGAGCCGACCCTGCACGACGCCCCCCTGGCATTCATCACCGGCGCGTCCAGCGGCATCGGCCAGGCACTGGCCGCGCGGTTTGCGCGCGCCGGATACCGCCTGGCGCTGGTGGCGCGGCGCAGCGAGGAACTGCAGGCCTGGGCCCGTGCCCAGGGTTTCGACGAAACCCGCTGCCGCGTCTACCGCGCCGACGTGGCCGAGATCGGTGAGATCGTGGCCGCGGGCCAGGCCTGCCTGGCGCAGCAGGGCGTGCCCGAAGTGGTGATCGCCAACGCCGGCATCAGTGTCGGCATGGACACGGCCGAACACGACGATCTGTTCGTGATGGCGCGCACCTTCGCCACCAACAACACCGGCATGGCCGCCAGCTTCCACCCGTTCGTGAACGCCATGCGAGCCCGCGGTCGCGGCGCCCTGGTGGGCATCGCCAGTGTGGCGGCCATCCGTGGCCTGCCGGGCCACGGCGCCTACTGCGCCAGCAAGGCAGCGGTGGTGAGCTACTGCGAAAGCCTGCGCGGCGAGCTGCGCGCCAGCGGCGTGGCGGTGGTCACCCTGCTGCCGGGGTATGTGGACACGCCGCTCACGCGCGAGAACCGCTACCGCATGCCCTTCCTCATGTCGCCCGAAGCGTTCGCCGACCAGGCCTTCGCCGCCATCGAGGCGCGCACCAGCTACCGCGTCATCCCCTGGCAGATGGGGGTGGTGGCCCGGTTGCTGCGTCTGCTGCCCAACGCGCTGTTCGACCGCGTGCTTGCCGGTCGCCCGCGCAAGCACCGTCAGGGCGAAGGCCGCGCGTGAGCGGCATCGGGTGCCGTTGGCCCGGTGAGTGAGCGCCCACGAAAAAGCCCCGGGGCTTGCGCCACGGGGCTCGGGAATCTCAGGGGGTCCGGGCGGGCTCAGTAGCCGCCGCGACCACCGCCGCCGCCGCCATCGCGACGACCGCCGTTGCCGTAGGGGCTGCGGAAGCCGCCGTCCTGGCCACCACCGCCGTAGCCGCCTTCACGACGGCCACCACCGAAACCACCGCCGCCGGAGCGGGGCGGGCGCGGCTCCATCGGGCGCGCTTCGTTGACCACGAGGCTGCGGCCGCCGAGCGACTGGCCGTTCATGCCCTGGATGGCCGACTGGGCCTCGGCATCGCTGCCCATTTCGACGAAACCAAAGCCTTTGGAGCGACCGGTTTCGCGCTCCATCATGACCTTGGCACTGTTGACCGAACCGAAAGCCGAGAAAGCCTGGTTGAGATCTTCGTCGCGCACCGTGTAAGGCAGATTGCCGACGTAAAGCTTGTTGCCCATGAAAAGGGACTCCTCAAAACACTGGAAAGAAGCGATGGAGCCCCGTCGTCCGGCACAACAATGCAGCGCGCGAAACCAACCGATCACTTGACATGCCACCGAATACACGGCAGCCGTTGAATTATGCGCCGTTTGTCGAAAAGGCGGTAAGAAAAGAGGGCTAGGGTTCACCCGCGCCCGGCGGCGATGCGCCCATACAACAAGCGCTCGGGCTTATACTGCCGCCCAGCGCCGATTTGTCCGGATTGCGGGCGCTTTACAAATGCCGCTAAAGGGGAGCCCGGAAAAGCCCGGTTCTGCCTTGTGGCGGTGCCGGGTTTCCTTTTTGTTGGCCTGCTTTGGCAGGGTTCGAGCTTGATCGTCACCCCCGTCACCCACCGCTTTGACCGCCCGCTGGCCCTGCGCAGCGGCGCTGTGCTGCCGGCCTACGAGCTGGTGGTCGAGACCTACGGCACCCTCAACGCCGACAAATCCAACGCGGTGCTGGTGTGCCACGCGCTCAACGCCTCGCACCACGTGGCCGGCTTCCACGCCGACGCCCACGGCCAGCCGCTGGCCCGCAGCGAGGGCTGGTGGCACAACATGATCGGCCCCGGCAAGCCGGTGGACACCACCCGCTTCTTCGTCATCGGCGTCAACAACCTGGGTTCGTGCTTCGGCTCCAGCGGCCCCACGCACACCAACCCGGCCACCGGCCAGGCCTGGGGGGCGGACTTTCCGGTGGTGACGGTGGAGGACTGGGTCGAGGCCCAGGCCCGGCTGCTCGACGCCATGGGCATCGACACCCTGGCTGCGGTGATGGGCGGCAGCCTCGGCGGCATGCAAACCCTGAGCTGGACGCTTCAGTACCCCGAGCGTGTGCGCCACGCCGTGGTGGTGGCCAGCGCGCCCAACCTCACGGCCGAGAACATCGCCTTCAACGAGGTGGCGCGCCGCGCCATCGTGACCGACCCCGACTTTCACGATGGCCACTACCTGCGCCACGGCACCCTGCCCCGGCGCGGCCTGCGCATTGCCCGCATGATCGGCCACATCACCTACCTCAGCGACGACGTGATGAACGAGAAGTTCGGCCGTGCGCTGCGCCCGGTCGACGGTGAGGACCCGGCCGCGGTGGCCGAACTGGCCTACCGCTACACCACCCAGGACGTCGAGTTCCAGATCGAGAGCTACCTGCGCTACCAGGGCGACAAGTTCAGCGAGTACTTCGACGCCAACACCTACCTGCTGATCACGCGCGCGCTCGATTACTTCGACCCGGCGCGCGAGTTCGACGGCAATCTGAGCGCTGCGCTGGCGCGCGCGAAGGCGAAGTTCCTGCTCGTGAGCTTCTCGACCGACTGGCGCTTCTCGCCCGCGCGCAGCCGCGAGATCGTCAAGGCATTGCTGGAAAACCGGCGCGCCGTGAGCTACTGCGAGATCGACGCCCCGCACGGGCACGACGCCTTCCTGCTGGACGATCCCCGCTACCACGCGGCGGTGCGCAGCTACTTCGAACACACCGTTGCAGGAGGCGCCAAATGAGCGAGCGCGACGTGCTCGAATCGATTGCGCGGCTGGTGCCACCGGGCTCGCGCGTGCTCGATCTCGGTTGCGGCGATGGTGCGCTGCTGGCTCACCTGCAGGCCACGCGCGGCTGCACCGGCTATGGCGTGGAGATCGACGACGCCGAGGTGCAGGGCTGCCTGCGCCGCGGTGTCAATGTGCTGCAGCTCAACCTCGAAGACGGCCTGACCATGTTCGGTGACGACGCCTTCGATGTGGTGCTGCAGATCGACACCCTGCAGCACTTGCGCAATGCCGAGACCATGTTGCGCGAGACCGCGCGCGTGGGCCGCATCGGCATCGTGGCCTTCCCCAACTTCGCCCACTGGCCCAACCGGCTTGCGGTGCTGCAAGGCCGCATGCCGGTGACCAAGCGGTTGCCCTACCAGTGGTACGACACGCCCAACATCCGCGTCGGCACGCACGCCGATTTCGAGGTGCTGGCGCGGCGCAACGGCCTCACCATCGAGGACAGCTTCGGTCTGCACGAAGGCCGCGAGGTGCGCTTCCTGCCGAACCTGCTGGCCAGCACCGCGGTGTTCCGCTTCTCGAACTGACGGGCCTGCTCAGCCGGCGGCCGCTTCGCGTGCGCCGTCGGCACCGAAGTCGCCGTCGAGCACCGTGCGTCCGAGCCCGGGGTAGACCTGGGCAAAGGTCTGCGTGATCGCCTCCAGCGGCAGGTCGGCAAAGCTGCCGCGCTCGTTCACATACTCCATGTGGCGCTGGCCGGCCCGGTCGTAGGGGTGGTAGAGCGAGTCGTGCACGCCATCGAAATCGAGCGGCAGCAGCCCGAACTTCTCGCACAGTGAGAGGTTGAACGCCGGCGTTGCCTTGCGCCAGGCGCCGTCGATCCAGAGTTCGGTGTAGCCATGCCACACGAACAGGTCGCTGCCCATGCTCTGGCGCAGCTTCTCGGTCGTCATGTGGTTCCTCACGTCGGCAAAGCCCAGCCGCGCCGCAATACCGGCGGCGCGCGCCACCGCGGCCAGCAGCACGGCCTTGGGCACGCACCAGCCGTGGCCTTGCAGCAGCGCGGTGCTGGCGCGCATGCCGGGCAGCGAGAGGTCGATGCGGTAGGGGTCGTAGCGCACGCCGTCGCGCACCGCCAGGTTCAGCGCGACCGCGCGCTCGCGCACGCTGCCACCCGGGTCGTGCGCGCGCGCGAAATCGCGCACCGCCGGGTGTTCGCTGTCGATGGCAGGGGTCGGGCTCAGGTACGCATCCATGACCACACGCTATCAGAGCGGCGCCCACGGCGCGGACACCCGGGCGACGCCGTTGTGCGTGCTTTGGTACTCAACCCCGAGGCCTGAACACCGTTCGACACGGTTCAACGGCAGGAATGCCGGTCTTTTCCGGACTTCAGTGCGCGCGCTGGCGGCCGATAGTTCCGGGACACCCCCCCATTTCGAGGATCGAGACCATGGACATGCGCAACGAAGCCACCCACATCGCCCGCCAGGAAGGCGCGCGCGCCGCCGCCGCCCAGCAAGGCAGCGCCGAATTCCTGACCTTCCGCCTGGGCGCCGAGGAATACGGCATCGACATCCTGCGCGTGCAGGAAATCCGCTCTTACGAAGAGCCGACCCGCATCGCCAACGCGCCCAGCTTCATCAAGGGCGTGGTCAACCTGCGCGGCGTCATCGTCCCCGTGGTGGACCTGCGCATCAAGCTTGGCTGCGAGAAGGTGGAATACAACGGCTTCACGGTGGTGATCGTGCTCAACGTGCGCGGCCGCGTGGTCGGCGCGGTGGTCGACTCGGTGTCCGACGTGCTCGAGCTCGCGGGCGATCTCATCAAGCCGGCGCCCGAGATGAACACCACGGTGGACACCTCCTTCATCACCGGCATCGCCAGCGTCGGCGAGCGCATGTTGATCCTGATGGACATCGAAGCCCTGATGTCGGGTGCCGACATGGGCCTGATGGAAAGCGCCCAGGCGCTGCAATAAGCCGATCCCGTTGAACCAGCGGCAGGAGACCCGCGAGATGCTCAAGCTTCAGAACAACAACGGCAGCGCATCGATCGCGCGACGCCTTTCCCTTCAGGCGGTGGCCCTGCTGGCCGTGACGCTGGCCGTCATCAGTGCCGGCATGGCCGTGATGGCCGAAAAAGGCTCGCGTGAGCGCATGGCCGACGTCGCCGGTGTGAAGGCCGCTTCGCTGGCCGACTCGGTGGATGCCTTCGACGCCACGGCGCGCATGATGACCGATCGCGCCTACCGGCCGTTCCGCCAGAAATTCGCCGAGACCTTCGAGCTCGATACCGCCAACAACATGCTCAAGAGCTGGGGCATGTTGCTCAATGGCGATTACAGCGAGGTTGATACCTTTCACAAGAGCAACGGTGGTGTGGCCACCATCTTCATGCGCAAGGGCGATGACTTCGAGCGCATCGCCACCTCGCTCAAGAAGGAAGACGGCGAACGCGCGGTGGGCACCACGCTCGCGCGCAGCCATGCGGCTTACCCGCTCATGCTCGCGGGCAAGACCTACACCGGCCGTGCCGTGCTGTTCGGCAAGGCCTACATGACGCATTACGACCCGATCAAGGACGCCAGCGGCCAGATCGTGGGCATTCTGTTCATCGGTTTCGACGTGGCCGACTTCCAGGCCGCGCTGGACAAGCTCGTTGCCCAGTCGACCTTCTTCGCCAGCGGCGGCACCGTGGTCGTCGACCCGCGCCAGGCCAACGCCGACGCGGTGTTCATCTCGCCCCCGGCGATGGCGGGCAAGAAGGTGCTCGACGTCAATCCACAGGCCGACGCCATGCTCACCGCGCTGCGCGCCAGCGACGACGTGTTCGTGCGCGAAGCCGCGCCGCTGTTCAACGCGCAGATCAGCAACCCCTGGACCGTCAAGCGAACCGCCAAGGCCGGGGGCTGGTGGGTGCTGGCCGAGGTCTCGGACGACGAGGCCATGGCGAGCTACTGGCAAACCATGTACACGTTCTGGGCCCTGCTTGCAGCAACCACTGTGCTGCTGGGCATCGGCCTGTTCGTGCTGATCCGCCGCAACGTGAGCGCGCCCCTGAAGGAGCTCACCACTGCCGTGACCACCGTGGCCCAGGGCGACCTCACGCAGGCTTTCCAGAGCGAACGCCGTGACGAGGTGGGCAACCTCGTGCGCGAGGTCGAGCGCATGCGCCAGAACTTCCTGACCATGATGCGCCAGCTGCGCGGCGCGGCCGACAACATCGGCACCGCGAGCCAGGAAATCGCCACCGGCAACCAGGACCTGTCGGCGCGCACGGAGCAGACGGCCAGCAACCTGCAGCAGACCGCAGCGAGCATGGAGCAGCTCACCAGCACGGTGCGCCAGAGCGCCGATGCGGCGCGCCAGGCCAACCAGCTCGCTGCCAGCGCCGCCGAGATCGCCCAGCGCGGCGGCTCGG
>NZ_JAMBNO010000021.1 GCF_023715105.1 Hydrogenophaga intermedia
GCTGATGGCGGACACTTCGGCTACGATTTAAGCGTCACTCAGGACACCTGTGCAACGTGTCCGCCATCGCCTGGAACGCTGTCCGCGATGGAAATGGAATCACTGTCCGCCATCAGTGGAATGCGCAATCAGTCGACGGAGTTGAGCAACGCATCGCGGAGATCATGTCGCTCAAGAAGGTCCGGCCCGTCATCACCCGAAGCGGCCAAAGGGCACGCGGACGATTCCCATCCAACCGGTTCAGTCAGACGCGCTACGAGTCCTTGGTGGAGGAGGACGCCCTGAGGATCATGGAAATTGCATCCTCTGTTCTTGAGTGCAGGAGCCACCCCTTCGTTCTTCAACTCATCGACCCAAGCTCGGGGAAAGAGTTTGACTACACACCTGACCTGCACGTGGTGTTGCCGCACACGTCCTACGTCATCGAGGTGAAAGGTGACTGGCTTCTAAAGCTTCAGAAACCGCGCGCTTCACTGCTTCGCACATGCAGGGCTCTCAAGGAGCGCGACGTGCCATTCGCCATCATGGCAGAGCGGGACATCAGAGACAACGGCCTGCAAGGGCGACTGAGAGAACTGTTGCGCAGGCGCCCAGCTGGAGCCAGGAGGCAAGCGGGAATCAACAAATCGGCGTGGGATCCCCTCAACACCACCACGCCCACTGCGGACGACCTTCGCCTCTGGCGAGAGGCTCAGGAAGAGTGCAACGCGCTGCTGCGCCGCGTGATGGGTCGAGATCCCGAGGAGTTCGTCGAATGCTTTCAGTGAGGTCGCCATGCTCACCTTACTCAAGAACCAAACTGTCTACCTCGACGACATCGAGTACATCGTCATCTGTGGTTCGCCCACCGAAGACACCCTGCTCGAGAACCGACAAACCGGCGAACGCATTCGCATCTCGACAAGCAGCCTGGTCACAAAGTACCTCTGCGGTGTTTTCAAGACTGCTTCGCAGCGCAAGGGCGCGCTGCGCAAGGTATCGACAGAGCTACCAGACTCCAGCCGGTTTCAGATGTTGTCTGAGCTCGCCAGGTCAGAAACCCACCGCCGGGTCGACTACATCACACGCCTTGAACGAACTGGAGCCTTCTTTTCGTCGAAAGAAGGACTAAGGCAAGAAGTGAGCACGATCGCTGCTGAGCGAGGTGAGCATCGCGCACCCACTCTTTCTACGATCTATCGTTGGCACAGAAAGTACGTCGGCGCGATGAGTGATGTGCGGGCTCTCATCGCCGGGTTCGATTCACAAGGTGGGAAAGGGGAGAGCCGCATCGGCCCTACCGTTGAGCGGTTCATCGATGATGCAATCGAGACGATCACTCTTGGACAACGGAGGTCTTCAGCGCACCAGGTCTTTGACGTAGTCCGACTTGCAGTTGACCGCGCAAACGAAACACGGGAGAAGGGGTTCAAGCTCACCCCACCTTCGCTTCGAACTGTTCAACGCCGAGTCTCTCTGGTCTCTGCGCTCGATCTTGAGATCGCCAAAACGTCTCCCGAATTCGCAAAGCGGAGGTTCAAGCATCTGCAAAACTCTCGGCAGGTGACGCGGATTCTGGAGTTGGTCGAAATCGATCACACGCCAGCCGACATCATTGTCTTGAATGACGATCGCAAGACAGCGGGCCGTCCTGACATGACGATCGTTCTTGATCGCCGATCCAGGTGCGTACTGGGGTTTCATCTCAGTTTGGCGGGCCACGGCGTGCCAGCCGTCTTTGAAGCTCTCAGGCACGCACTGCTTCCCAAGGCCTATCTCAAGGACACGTACTCTGAACTGGGCCTGACATGGCCATGCTTCGGGTGGTTTGAACGGGTGTTGATGGACAACGGCCCCGAGTTTCACGCCGAGGCAGTTGCAGACGCGCTGTTGAGCCTGGGAATTGCGACCGAATTCGCACCGAGCCGGGAACCCAACGCCAAGCCATTTGTGGAACGCTTCAACCGCCGGATCAACTATGAACTCATCCATACACTGCCAGGTACGACACTGGACCGTCACTACAAAAGAGTGGGGTTTGATCCTTTCGAGGAGGCATCGCTGACGCTTGAGGAACTCGATCGTGTCTGTCACAAATGGATCTGCGAGAAGTACCACCGCAGGCCACATCGAGGCCTGGGAGGCCGATCGCCGCTAGAAGTCTGGGAGGAAGGTGCAAAGATCTGCCCGCCCCTGCTCAAGATGAACGTAGAAGACATCGACATCGAGTTCTGTGAAGTGACGACCAGCAGGGTTCAACACTACGGCATCGATCTCAACAATTTTCGGTACGACTCCAGCCAGCTGCAGAATCTTCGCGCATGCATTCCGCGCGATTCGAAGGTGACCGTCAAGTGGGCCCGCCGAGACGTTGGCTTCGTATGGATCTGGGACTCGGTTAATCAAGAATTTTTCAAAGCCCAGAATCGCGATCCTGACTTCAATGGCGTGACGCTAGAGCAGGCCAAAGCGCATCGTGCGAACGTCGCATCCAACGGTGCCAAGGCCGATCTGCGGCCGGCCAGGGCCGATGAGGCGGTGCGTGAAATGGCGAACGAAGCCATGAAGGCAACCAGGCATGCACAGCGGCGCAAGGGGGGGCGCCTTGCCAACAAGACCTCCAAAGATTTTCGCGAGTCCTCCTCAGAAACGCAGCCTATGGACCGCCCGGTCCGGATCCACCGTACGGACATGTCGACCGCGAACTCAGGCTCCCAACAGCACGAGGACATTCCCGAAGTTGAGGTTGAACTTCCCGTCGATCTGGAGGAGTCGTTCCATGAAAGCTGATGTGGACGTTGGGGATATCGCGCTCACCATTCGCAGAATTAGGGGCTTCTACGGGAAGTTTCCACAGGTGGTCCGGATCGAGCAGGGCCTAAAAGGACTTGTGGACTTTCGGTGCGTGGAAGAGGAGCCTGCCGGTATGGCGATCATCGGGGAAACTGGCACGGGCAAGAGCACGGTTCTTGCCAAGTTCGCCAGTCGGTATCCGCGGATCGAACACCAGGAGTTCACCGAAATCCCGGTGCTCCTAGTTCCTGTACCGGCGAAGTGCACGATCAAGCTTCTCTGCTCGCGAATCTTACGCATCATGGGGTCGCCCTTTGCGGGGAGGGGGAACGAGGAGGACCTGACCTACCAACTGCTGACTCTTCTCAAGAAGTGCAAGACCCGTCTGATCATCTTTGACGAGGTCAATCACCTGGCAGACCGTGGAGGCCAAAAATCCCACTATATGGTGGGTGATTGGATCAAGTCGCTCTCCAGCGAATCGAGGGTCCCCATCGCACTGGCTGGCACACATGCTGCCAAGGTCCTGTGGATGACCAATGAGCAGTTGGGTGACCGCTTCCATGAGGCAATCCAGCTGCGCCCACTTTCCCATAGCGAGGAGGATCTCAAGGAGCTCAAAACAGTGCTCAAGGCTTTCTCGAACTTGATCAAGTGCATCGAGATACCTGACTTCAAGGACGACGCCCATGCCGCTGCGATGGCCATGGCCAGCGGCGGACGCCTGCGCAACATCCGGGCCCTGTTCGTCAGGGCTGTGGAGATCGGGTCTCGCGAGGGTGATTCGCACAAGCCGGGCGAAGTCTTCGCACAAGCTTTTCGTGAGTGCGTCTTCGCGGAAAGTCCGGACGAACGAAATCCCTTCACGCGCAAGTTCAATGGCAAGGCTCTGACAGGTACGGGAGAGCCGTACGCGCCCAGGAGGCAATGATGGCGCGGTACAACCAGTCACACGCTGATTCGGAATCACTGCTCTGTAGGCCACTCAAAGCAGACGAGTGGCACGACACCTACCTTGTGGAAGTGGTTCGAGATCATGGGATCAAGCAACCGTCATCTAAAGACGTAACCTGGATACGATCTCGTACAAAGACCACAAAGACAACGGCTCTCCGAGATCCTAGTCAGGTCCACCTGGTGACCTCAGGGTACCCGCTATATGCAGGCGTCCCTGTTCCCGATTGGGCGGCCTATTCCCGGTTTGGTCCAGCGCGCTACTGCCCGCATTGCCTCATCGACGATGGCTACTTTCTAGCGAGGTGGCGATTGAACGGATACCAGATCTGTTCTCTCCATCGTTGCTTCATTAAGCGCGATCTTCAACTCTTCCTGGTACCGAGCGGCTATACAGCGAAGTCTGGGAAGAAGCTCAGTCAGATGAGCGAGGCGGCGCTTCTTGAAAGCGCAAAGTACTGCACTCCAGATGAGCTGATGATTCATCAAGCCGTCTGGGGGGATTTTGAGCAGCTTGTTTGCAAAACATCACCGACCGCGATCGAGAGCGAGAGCGAGAAACTTGGCTCGCAGGCAGCTTGGTCCATTCTGACCTGGTCACTGATTGATCGATTAGCACGAATCAATTGCTCTCGCTTGAGCAGACGCACTTTTGTAGGCCCGGTTGAAGGCATCGCGGAGTATCTCCGGTCGAACAACCTCAAGGTCAGTGCGTCACGCGCCGGCGTACTCGCACTTTTTAGAGATCTGAGGGAACACCAAACGTATGCCGGCGGCATGCGGCACATCCAGCGGATTGATTGCATGGAAAAGCAGAAGCCATCGCTGGTGTCCAGCGTCAACCTTGAGCTACTGCTTCAGGCCATTCAGGCTGCGCGGCCTGAGATCGGGATAAAGCCCACGGTGGGTACCAAGTGTTTCGTTCAAGACGATCAACGTGGGATGAGCGTGCACCAGCTCAGCAAAGTACTGGGCGTCTCTGGCGTCACCGCTGGAAGGTGGGCCCGCTCAGGCCTGATCCGCACTGAGGACCGTTCCAATGTTCCCCATCCTCGATTGCGCTTCGTTCCACCTGACGAGGTGAGGGCACTTCTTCACCTTCGTCGGTCGTTGCTCACCAGGGAGGAGTTTTGCGAACTGCACGCCCTGGATGAGGACACAGGCCACATGCTCTACAAGGGTGGCGTCTTGCAGACCATCGACTACGCGCGGTGTCGATACATCACAAGGGAAAGCGCGAGCAACTTGGTGCTTCGGCTGGAGCTGCAGTGCGCGCCCTGCGATGAGCAGGAGTCCATGTTTATGTGGCCTCTTTTCGGCCCTGAATTGAAGACAGTAGCTCGCAAGAACACTGAGCGCATGTCGTTGTTGAAAGCTGCGGCAGCAGGAGAAGTTCGACTGTTCCGTTCGTTGAACAGGCCCGGCTTGTCGTCGTTTTTTGTGGGGACTGACGCCATGGCTTGGTTGCGCCATCGCATCAGGCACCTGCGAACCAAACACTTGAGATTTGCCGCCGAGGGAGCTGCCGGAGGTGACAGCCTGTTTCGGGATCACTGAAATGAGCTCTCGCAATCAACCGGACCACATCCCGAACATCCGCCAAGAGGTCAGCAGTAGTCCTGCTGCACTGGCCAAAGTGCGCCGAGAGATTTCAGCAGGGATAGCACCCGACCTGCGCGGCCAGTTGCTAGTTCGATCGGAGAAGGGAAGCGATGAATGCCGACTCGGCTACTGGCATCGCGTTGCCCACGAAAACGGCTTACGCGAGACGAAGTTACTTGCAGGAAAGCTGGGCATTCGGTCTTCTGCGCAGCTTCGTGTCTGTCCAGCTTGCTTGCGCGAAGGGTCGGCGCGCTGGCCAGAGTCATGGACGTCGAGCTTTCTTCCGATCTGTCCGATTCACCAGGTTTGGCTTACCGACAAATGCACTGCCTGCGGGAGTCAGATCAAGTTTTCGTCCAGTAACCTACAGACGTGCAAATGCGGTGAGCCATTCGGACAAGCGGGAGACGCACCTGTCGATGTTGAAGTTGCTCGCGCTCTACACCGAGGCGATACACCACACGAACTCCTGATCTGGCTGGGCGCACTCGCCCACTTTGGACTGACGACCAAACCTCAGAAGCGGGCCACTGTGCGCCGCGTTTCTGTGCAGCGAGACTTGGCAACTGCCGGCGCCAAGATCATCAACGGGTGGCCCGGGTCGTTTTCGGTACTGCTGGATCAGGTTCGCCAGCCACCACTCGCAACCGGTGTGCCTCAGCTGGTGATAGAGGCCTTTCCCAATCTTAGTCGCATGGTTCGTGATGTTGCCTCGGACATGTGGCGAAAGCTAGTGCAAGACGCGATGCGCGAGTTCGTGATCGCATCAGCGAGATCGATCAACCCCATCAGTACACCCACCGACAAGGCTACTGAACTTCAGCCCAGTCTCAGGATGCTGGCGCAAGAGCTCAATGTCAGCCTGAGACGCCTATCGCACTTGATTGACTCAATGCCGAATGGACATCTGTGCATCCGGCGAGCTGGCAAAGGCAGGCGAAAACTGGTTGTTCGGGAGGAGGATCGCCAGATGCTGAAGGCTCATCTCTTCGACAAGGTCACCATCGGGCAGGCCGTTGACCTCCTGGCGATTCAACCGAGACGAATCGCTGCATTGGTCGCCTCGGGCACGCTGCATGCAAGTGGCGCGTACATCTCGAGAAGCTCGGTACAGGAGCTGACAAGCATGGTTCGCGCGCGCATCAGGAAATGCGTCGCGAGCGAGGAGACTGTGAGCTTGAGCGTTGTATTCAGAAGGTGGGTCCGCGCGCGGGATACCGGTGAATTTCTGGCGGCCATATGCGCAGGTGAACTTCACATCCATTCTTCCGAGAAGCTCCCGCGTCTGGGTGACTTGAATCTCAGCGTGAGGGAGGTCCGTGCATGGCGGCCGACAGAAAGACTCAATCGAATGGACTGGCTCACCATACCTCAGGCCGCGATCGCCTTGAGGCTCAAGCAAGAGGTCTTGTACGGCTTGGTGAATCAGGGACTGATTTCAACTCAGGTGAGGGACACAGGTAGACGGAACTCGCGCAGCATTTCGTCGACCGAGCTAAGGAGGTTTCAGGAGCACTATGAGCCACTGGTCAGCGCTGCGAGGCGCGCTGGTGTTCTACCGCGGAATGCGCATTCGTGGGCATTGAATGAGCACCTCGAGCTTGTCTCAGGGCCTTCAGTTGACGGTGCCCGGCAGTACTTTGTGCGCACGCAAGCACTGGATGATTTCGAGCCTTGAACAGCAACCAGACTTTTTACTGGGGCACCCCGACGAGTTTGAGACGTGGCGCACAGAGGCGCTAGAAATCGCTGATGGACTCGACCCAATGAGGCGGCGCATGACAGAGCTCTTGAGGGAGCTTGGGAAGCATGTAAGCAACGGCTTCGGTTCCGTTTTTGAGGCCTAAGGTGAATAATCCCGGCAACTGCTCAGCGTAGGCTTCAATTTGTAGGCGAATGGTCCGATGCTTTGGAAGCGGCACAACGATGCTCAACAAGCGCATCAAGAGCAATAGCAGCAGCAGCTCTTTGGTTGTTCAGTTCTCTTGTTGTGGACCATAGATGAGGGAGATAGTCATGAAGATTCCAGACATTACAAATCATGCGGGCCCTGATCGGACCAAGGCGGCTCTAGACGAGTTTCTTGCACGCTTTCTTAGTCCAGCGTTCGGCGCGCTCCCCAAGCTGGAAGTTGAGTTGTTGGTCCTGCGGCTTCTGACTCAAGTGGGCGCGGTCGACGAGCGGCCTAGCGTATACGAACTGGTGTCCAAGTTAAGGATTACGCGGGCCAAGGCCCGCCGGCTCATTTACGACCAAGATCTCCGCAGCCGCACCCAAGCGGACCTCGATGGCGACGTGCGTCGGCTGCTTCGGAAGCCGATCATCCAGAAGCGAGGCGATTTGTTTGTACTGGAGGTAGAGAACCCTCTGCTCTCAGATCATCTTCGGGCTCTGCTTCAGCGTTTGGGGCACGTATCAGATGGCTCCTTCTCCCCAAGCCTTGTCACGCTTACATTGGACGCAATGGTGGCTCTGATCGAGGAACAACTCTCTGAAACGGAGAGGTCAGCGACGCTTGAAGCGCTCGTCAAGGCAGGTGCCCCGGACAAATCTCTCAAAGGCGTCCTCAAGTCGGCGCTCAAGAAGCTTGGCGAGAAGATCGCCGATGACGCAGGCGAGGCTGTTGCAGATGAAGTTGCAAGCTACCTTGGGCCACTTATGGACAGTAGCAAGAGCGAGATCATCTCTGCATTCAGATCCGTCTTCTCCAAGCCTGCTTCGAAGTCAACTCGTGACTGAAGTGAACTTTCGTGTGGCTATGCTCAATTGTTGACTGACATGCGAACTGTCTTAGGCTGGTGATACCAAGGCTCTTTTGCACCACCCGAGCCAACGTCTCCAAAGCGTCGAACGACCAATGCGTAGGGCGGCTATCGCATAAAGGGCACATATGCTCCCCTCCTCGTTGACCCCCCTCCTCGCCAACGCCGCCGATCCGGTCATTGCGAGGGTGCTTGCACATGGCGGGACACGCACCGGGAAGCCTACCGGTGAAGTCAGTGCGGTGCGAACGATGACGCTCGATGGATTCGACGAAATCGCTACCGCTTGGTCGCCTATCCTCAAAGGCTGTGGCTATCGCATCAAGTTGCGCGCTGTCTTTTGCCACTCTCGGCCACACGTAACCTTCACGCCGATACCTCATCCCAACTACCCTAGAGGCAATACGCCACGTCGCTGCGAGCTTGCGGATCTGCTCCTCGTGATTGACCACGTCGATGGCCCATACATGCGAGTTGACCGGCGCGCGGTTCTTGTACAAGCGAAAATGTTGAAGGGCGGTCACGTCAAGCTGTCTGGCAGTGAATGGGTGCAACACGAGTTGCTAGCTTGGCTTCCGCCGTTTACCTTCCTAGAAGCCGGCTATGACCAGCGCGTTCGGGACTTGGGTGGAGCAACTCCAGTTGGCGTGCCTGCGCATACAGCTGAATACGGTGGCATTGATCTCAGAAGTTCAACGCCTGTATGGCGACATGAGCTGACGCAGACAACCACACCGTGGTTCAACTGTCCTGTGTCCCTCGCTTACTTTCTGGCCAACGCGGCCACTGGCGTCCTTGGGTATAGCCGAGAAGCAATAAGTGGCGGCGCAGACGACTGGTCTTTTACCGTCGACGAGTTGCTCCAGGTGACAGCAGCCCGTCCGATCTCCAGGAGCTTTCGTGTCGCGCGCGGGAACAACAACATAGTCGGCTACATCGCAGATACCTCGTCACGGGGTGGCGGTTACGACTACGTTGATGTAGATATGTCTGAATGGCCACCTGGACCGATCAGCACTGTCCAATTGATCCTCAGCCCGATCGACGATCGGCGTGAAGAATAACGGGGACCCCGATTCGGGGAGAACATGAAGCCTGCAGCGAGCAGATGTAGGTTCTCACGCGGCCATGCGGGACGCATTCGCTTGCATGGACACCAACCCCATGAAGCCATCGACCGAGTCCAGGAGGTCGAGCACCGTCTCCCTCACCTCAACTTCTGGCTTGCTCAGGAGATCGAGGGGGCTTCAAAGGTTCGCTAGTTGAGTCAACTAAGGGCTGCTGGCGCTAAGGATCGAAGCCTTCGATCGAGTGGGCGTGTGCTGTGTCTTGTCGCAGGGTAGTGCCTTGGAGTTGAAGCCTTGCGATTGTTTGAACTGCTCGTGTGCAATGCGCTCGAACACTTCCCGCCCGCCGCTCGGACTCTGCCCAGCTAGTTTGAGCATGGGTTCCAGACGGTGCACGTACTGGCGCCCCAGTTCACGGTAGGCAGCGTAAATGCTGTTGGATGAGTTCGCGGTGGCCAGCACGGTGCTGTGCTGAGGGAAACGTTGGCAATCGCCCAGCTTGCCCTCCCAGTTGCTGATGAAGAACAGGGCGGAATCACAGTTCAACATGCGTTGACTTGCAACCGCATCCGTCACCCTTTCGTGAGGCAGGAGGCAGTCTCTTATCTGGACTCTTAATTCTTTGCTGGAGTTCTGCACGTGCCAGGTTTGTTGAGCTCGCAGGTGGGGCACGTTGATGGCTGGCTTCACTATAAATAGGCGTGCATCGGGCTGGCCGTTCTCTGTGGTCATGTCGAGATCATCACAGGAGGCTGCTCCTTCCGGCTCGATCTTCTGCTTTCGAACGCACCCAACCAGCACAGGGAAACTGAATGGCCAGTGGTGCACGCCGTAGCCCTTCGGGGGATCCGCGGTTCGGAGGGTGTCGCAATGTTCCGAAAACTCGGGCAGGCCAGGTATGTACAAATTCTTTGCGAACCCGCCGCCTACCTCAGAGCTGCTATCTGGCAAATGAGAGAGCCGTCGGCGCAATTCACAGACGTCGGCGAAATTGCCGAACTCGTCTTGAGCCGCGTCGGAGATCACGATGTTGCGCGCCCCGCGTTTGAGCAGTGCGTTTACCCCGAGGTTCTCGCCATTTCCCCCATCGATCAGGCGGATGAACACCGAGCCGACGCGCTCTTTGTCCTCCACCGGTAGCCCTCGGTGAAGTATGTGTTTGGAGATGGGAGCATCGAAGAAAGGGAAGGGCATCACGGTATGTAATGTTCTTCGGGCATCGGTTACGTTGTAGTTGGAAATATCGATGCCCCAGTCGACGTTGCCCAGTCGCATAAGCACGCCTAGCGCGCCCCGTTTGATTGGCGACGACCCGACCGCGTTCTGATTCGGATCGAGGAATGCGGCAGCTGCGCCGACAGCGTCCAGCACCGTCAATTTGTGAAGCGAGGGCGGCGCCGACACATAGCCATAGCGTCCGGATCCATGACTCACCGCCGTCATCTCGAAGATGTCACTGCTGGTGGTGTTCGGAGGTGAGATGTTCCACCATCCAAAGAAGCTGCGCTGCTGCGAAGCGACGGCGTTGATGATCCAGAAAGGCACTCGGCGTTCGGGGGCGGTTCTGGCGCTCCGATAGGTCTCCAGCAGTTCTTCAAAGGTCAACGGAATCGGGGAGGGGTATCCAGGACCTGGTGCGCAGTCCAATGCAAAACCTGTATTTGGGGAATCGCATGCGTACTGCAGGTAACCAGGATTTGCAGGAATGTTCTTTAAGCTGGCAGGATGTCTCACTGTGGCACCGTATGCCAGACCGATGCCCGTCCGGTAGGTTTCTGCTGCGGGTGACGTGGGTATGCCCCAGTCAAATACGATCGTGGAAAGGTAGCTGGGAATAGCCGTAAGCAAGTTTGATGCGACCATGGCGCCGGAGAGACCAAAGTCCCCCATCGTGCTTTCGATGGAGCATTTGCCCGGATTCAACATGTCCTGCTGACAACGAACAAATCCCTGGTAGTGGTTGGGAAGTGTTGGTTTGCCATTCACGTCCCGGGTCACCAGTTCATATCGGGCACAAGCACCTGCAGCCTCGATACGGTTTTTCAGCTCGGCCGTCGCTTCGAAGTCGTCTTCGCCTTGTGGTCTACCTGAGGTAGTTGCGCCGGGAAGACGCACGCAGTCGTGATAAAGCTCTTTCGAGCTGGCCACGCCCAAGCTGTCCTTTCGTAGGTGCGGAAAGATCTTGTGGGTGTAGTAGAAGTAGGCAGCATAGCCTCCGCCAGACACGGTGCTGATGTACGACGCGCTGTCAAGTTGGTCGATGTCGGCGAGGCCGGCGAGAACACCCGAGCCAAATGCAGCGGCCTTGCTGCCCCCTCCTGAAAGCGCAATGCCCAGATTCGCGCTTTCAGCGGAAGTATTGATATAAGGCTGCTCAAGTGCTGATCGAAGCATAGCTTCTCGCCGGGTTCTGGCCAGTGATTCGCGCTGCTGGTCGGTCAGCGTCGTTTCTGAAGTGGGCTGGTCGGCCACTGGAGGGCTGGGCGAGTCGCCTACAGCCGGCACGCTGTCGTTCAGGGACTGCGGAGTTCGTTGGCGCTTCTTGGCCTGGGCCGCCGTGTCGGTCACGCATACCCAGCTGTCATCGAACTGTAAAGAATCCATGGGGGTCTGCAGTCTTCTGACCGCTTCGGCTATGTGCTCGTCCGTGCAGCCCTTTAGTGGAAACGCGATACCCCGCGATTCGCGGGTGGTTGGGGCATGGGTGCCGCACCCGCTTGCCAGCACAACAAGGCACAACAGGACCAACGAGGTGACGCTTCTGCCCATGGTTGCTCAGGCGACGGGCCTGCCCGTAGTTCGCGAGAGACTTAGTGTGGAGAAGGTGCCTGCCCTGTGCAATAGCATGGACCTGGTGCCTACCTCTTATTGATGAGGTTTGAAACACCCTGGCTTTTGTGGAGGCCGATTGGTCAAAGTCAGGCGGCAGTCGCGGCCCCACTGTCGAGATGCACAGAAGAGGCTGCTCGCCGGAAGTCCAGTTGCAAGAACTTTGGCAGCGAAGTAGGCCACTCTCATCAAGTCTGACCTGACCCGGGCCAACCCTGTGGCGCGAGGTCTTGCAAGTCTTTGATTTCTCGAACACGCCAGAGCAGCTACTCTGGCGCCCTACGGCTCAGCGCGCTCTGCAGCACCTCATCGGGCACCAGCGGTGCCAGAAAGGTGCGAACGACATCCAGGTTGCGCGCTGCCAGCTGCCGCATGGCGGTTGATACCGGCGCAGGGAGGTCGGCCACCTGAACGGTGTGCCAAAACAGCCCGGCGGCCTTCGCTGCACGCGACCAAATCTCGGGCCTTGCACCCACCGTCCCGACCTTGGGCTCGATGGGGTTCAGGTCAGGCTCGATACCGCCACCGATGGGGGCATAGCGCATGGGCAGGATGTCGTATGCCGGTGCGACACCCTGGTACTCGCCCTCGTCGTCGATCAGCAGGGAGAGGTTCTCGAAGTGGCGATCGGTGTTGCCGATCAACTCGCTGAAGGCGGCCATGGTGTCGATGTGCGCGGCGTCTTCGGCGCTGATGTACTTCGCGCGCAAGCACCGGGCTGCAAATTCAGGCCAGGTGTCTCGCTTGCCGAAAAACTCATCATCGACAGCGCCCGCCGACAGCATGCCGACGCGGCCGGTGGTCCCTTCGCGGTCGAAGCGGACGACCTCCAGGAAGACGTGGTCCTCGCTCAACAGCAATTGCGTGGGCGCGCTGGGTACGCCGACCGTCGCCAGTGCCCGAAGCGCCAGGTGCTCCAAAGGCAGCAGATCGGCCATGCGGCTTCCCCGCTTGGCGAACTTCACGAGCACATGCCCGGCGCCCTCGGTGAACGACAGGAACTTGGGCTGCTCGCCGCCGGCGCTGGAGCCATACGCAGCCGCTTTGAGTGCCTGCGCCATCTCGACGTAGTGGGTGAGCTTCTGAGCTTCAGGCACGGGCTCGGCCGCGCGCAATTCCATCTCCCGTTGCAGGCAGGCGCTGCCGAAAACCAGGTTGCCGGGCAGGTTCAGGCCCATCGTGAACAGCCAGGCGATGCGGTGCTCGTCGCTCCAGTCCTTCAGGCTCTCGGGGAAGGGTTGGGCGCGAGACACTTGCTGGGCGATCTGTCGTCCAAGAAAACCCGAGGGCGCCGAGAAGGCCATGTAGGGGGGCAGTCCGTCATAGAGGGTCGTCCTTCCGTTCGGGTCGCGCTCGAGGGTCGAGCCGCCGGCGAGGAACTCCACATCGGCAAAACGCGCGATCTTCCCGGCGCTCAGGTAGCGGTGGATCGGCTGCCGGGGGGCGATGCCCATCGGGAGGGGGCGCAACGCTGCATACAACGGGGTGCGCTGGCCCGAGACCCGGAACATGGTGACCTGGTCACCCAGGCTTTGAATGGTTCGGGAAAAGGTGGGTTGACTGATGCCGAGCGCGGAAATGGCTTTCGTCGCCGTTTGCGGACCCTGCCGAAGCACTCTCAGCAGGGCGGAATCCAAACCCTCCGGGTTCCTTGAAGCGGCAGACAAGTTGAGTCCCTGAATTTTTCAAGAATAGTTCAGAGAATTATATTTGATGTCCCTTGGCGCGTCAGGCCCGCTCGTCCAGCCACCTTCCCAGCGTGCGCTCCACCACCCCGATCACCTTCGCGTTGGCCTTGAAACTCGCCGCCGCGGCGATCTGATCAACGATTTCCTGTTCCAGCGACACGCCTTCGCGCGGCGCGCGTTCGATGCGCGTGTCCACGCCGCCTTCGGCGCGCGCGGTGGCCTTCACCTCGTGGCGGTGAAAGCCCGGCGTGTTCACGTTGGCGATGTTGTGGGCGCTGGTGTCGAGCCGCCGGGTGGCGGCCTGCAGGCCGCCCGTGGCGGTGGACAGGACCTTGATCATGGATGCTCCCGGGCGGGCGGCGTGGCCGCCCTTGTCGGGGCTATCGGCAGGTCGGTGAACGCGCTTGAGGCCGCCGGTCGGCGAGGGCACCGCATGCCCGTGGCGCGCGGCTCAGGCCGACACCACGGCCTTCATCACATCGCGCTTGCCCTGACTGCGCAGCGCCAGGATGGCGGGCAGGAAGCGGGCACGCGGCGTCACCTGGCCGCTTTCCCACTTCCACACCGACAGGGCCGAGGTGCCGAGGTAGGCGGCCATCTGCTTTTGCGTGAGGCCCAGGCGCTCGCGCTGGGCCTTGAAGCGTTCGGCGCTGAAGACGGCGCGGCGGCCGCGTTTTGGGGCGCTGTCATCGGCCGATGCGGCCACAGCGGCGGCGGGCTGCGCGCGCGCGGCCTGCTGCAGCGCCTTGCCGGCGCGCCGGTTGGCCTCTCGCAGGGCCGCCTGCGTCTCGCGCAGCTCGCGCTTGAGCGTGGCGATCTCGTGGCGGTGGGTGGCGCTGGCTTTGCGCAAGGTGGTGAGGTCGTCGCGCAGCTCCTTGCGGGCGATGCGCGCGATCTCCTTCTTCAGCGTGGCGGCAAAGGTGGTCATGGTCCCGACGACTGGTGGTGGTTGTGGGGCGGAGGATACGCCTGCCGCCCGTCCCGGCCACCCACGCGGGCCTTCAACGCTGCTGGCGGTGCGTGAGCGCCACGACCAGCGCCGTGACGAAGAAGAAGGCCTGCAGCTCCAGGCGCCAGCCGCCCGAGTTGGTGAGCTGCAGCCAGTGGCCCATGTGGGCCAGGCCCACGGCGAACACCATGTTCACCACGATGAGCAGCGCGGCCGGCACGATCCACACGCCGGCCAGCAGCAGCAGCGGCGCCACCAGCTCGCCCACGTAGACGCCATAGGCCAGCCAGCCCGGCAGGCCGCGCGCCTGCAGCATGCCCTCGATGCCGTCGACCCCGTTCATGACCTTGGCGACGCCATGCAGGATCATGAGGAGGGCGAGGGTCCAGCGCAGCAGCAGCAGGCCGGCGCGGGGGTGGTCGAAGAGCTGTTCGAGCAGTTTCATGGTGGGCAGGGACGTTGAGAAAACAAAAGGAAGCCGATGCGCCGCGATGGGATGATGCGCACCGGCGCCGAGTGTAGGGACCCCACCGACCACACCCGCCAACCGCACCCGCATAGCCGCCATGGACGACTCCCAGATCCACGTTCCCGACAGCTTCATCCACCTGTTCGTTCGGCGTGGTCAGCCCGTGCCGCGCCAGCGCGCCGCGGAGATCGCGCAGCGCTTCGAAGTGTGTGACGACATGGCCGCCACGCTGCTGCCGCGCGCACAGGAACTGCAGTTCAAGTTCGGCATCGCCGAGGCCGAGGTGATTCACAAGCTGCTGGAGAGCCTGCTGCCGATCACGCAGGGCCCCGACGCGGTGTTGAGCGAACCCGAGGCGCAATGGGTGGTGTGCCACATGGCCGAGCAGCTGGGCTGGGTGGAACACCTGAGCCCCGAACTCCGGGCGCTGGGCGGGCCGGCCTGAGCCGGCGCCGGCGCGTCAGAGCGCGCGCGCCTGCACCATGCCAGCCGACCGCACGAAGTTCCCCGCGCCCAGGTGGTGGATGGTCTGCAGGTCGCTGTTCTGATCGTTGAACACCCAGCGGCCGTTCGCAAACACCCGCGGGTCGGCCGCGGCGGCCACCACCTCGGCAAAGCAGGTGTCGTAGGCGTCTTCGGTGTGGCGCTCGGGGATCAGGCGGCACTCCAGCCACGCCGCGCAGCCGCGCTCGACGAGGGGCACGCCTAGCACCGGGCCGCTGGTGGCCTCGATGCCGTACCGCGCGAACTTGTCGCCATCGCGCCCGCTGTGCTGGCCCACGCTGTAGGTCAGGTCGGCCAGCGCGAGGCCGGGCAGGCACAGGCCGAAGGCGCCACTGGCGGCCACGAGCTCGCGCGTGAAGGTGTGCTTGTCGATCACCACCGCGATGCGCGGCGGCGTGAACTCCACCGGCATCGACCAGGCCGCCGCCATGACGTTGCGGCGGCCGCCGTGCGCGCTCGTCACGAGCACGGTGGGGCCGTGGTTGATGAGCCTGCTGGCGTGTTCGAGCCGCACCGGCTCGAAGCCGCTCACTTGGCGAACAGCTTGTTGATGTCGCCGAAGGCCTTGACCTCGATGGCGTTGCCCGAGGGGTCGAGGAAGAACATGGTGGCCTGCTCGCCGGGCTGGCCCTGGAAGCGGATGTAGGGCTCGATCACGAACCTGGTGTCCAGGCTCTTGAGGCGCTCGGCCATCGCTTCCCAGTCGGCCATGGGCAACACGATGCCGAAATGGCGCACGGGCACGCCGTGGCCGTCGACCGCGTTGGTGGCCGCGCTGCCGCAAGCCTCGGGCGCCAGGTGGGCCACGATCTGGTGGCCGTAGAAGTTGAAGTCGATCCACTCGGGTGAGCTGCGGCCCTCGGGGCAGCCCAGCAGCTCGCCGTAGAAGGCGCGCGCGGCCTCGAGGTCGTGCACCGGGAAGGCCAGGTGAAAGGGCGACAGTGGCGCGGGGTTGGTGGTGGGGGCGCGCATGACAGGCGCAGAGACGGTGGCGGTGGCGGTGGTGGTCATCTCGTTCCTCTTGACGGGCGGCGTGGTTGCCGCGCAGGGCCCCAAGTGTGCGACAAACCCGCGGCCCGCGCCCGCAACGTGGCACTTGGCCCCCCGCTGTCAAGCGGTTGCCCGGCAGCGCGCTGCGCCGCCGGTTTACACGCGAGCCGGAATCGGGAACATGCGGCGTCGAAGGAGGTGAGCAGCGATGAGCGATCCCGTCGACCCGCGGCCATGGCACAACCTGACGGCCGACGAGGCCCTGACGCGCCTGGACGCGCAGGCGCAGGGCCTGACCACGCGCGGCGCCGCAGAACGGCTGGCGCGCTTCGGTGCCAACGAGCTCGCGGCGGCCCGCCGGCGCGGTCCGCTGGCGCGCTTCATGCACCAGTTCCACAACGTGCTGCTGTACGTCATGCTGGGCGCGGCGGTGATCACCGCGTTCCTGGGCCACTGGATCGACACCGGCGTGCTGCTGGCGGCAGTGCTCGTCAACGCCATCGTCGGCTTCGTGCAGGAAGGCAAGGCCGAATCGGCGCTGGAGGCGATTCGCGCCATGCTCTCGCCGCGCGCGCTGGTGCTGCGCGACGGCCAGCGGGCCGAGATCGATGCCGCCGCGCTGGTGCCCGGCGACGTGGTGCTGCTGGCCTCGGGCGACCGCGTGCCGGCCGACCTTCGCTTGATCCAGGTCAAATCGCTGCGTTGCGACGAATCCACGCTGACGGGCGAATCGGTACCGGTGGAGAAGGGTGACGCGCCGGTGGCACCCGGGGCCACGCTCGGCGAGCGCCGGTGCATGGCCTACGCGGGCACGCTGGTCACCTACGGACAGGCCACGGGGCTGGTGGTGGCCACGGGTCTGGCCACCGAGATCGGCCGCATCGACCGTCTGCTGGCCGGTGTGTCGGCCGGCAGCACGCGACTGCTGCGCCAGATCGACCGCTTCGGGCGTGCGCTGGCGGTGGTGATCCTGGCGATCGCGGTGGCCACCTTTGTCACCGGGGTGTGGCTGCGCGGGCTGCCCGCGGCCGACATGTTCATGCTGGTCGTGGCGCTGGTCGCCTCGGCCATTCCCGAAGGCCTGCCGGCGATCATGACCGTCACGCTCGCCCTCGGCGTACAGCGAATGGCGCGGCGCCAGGCCATCGTGCGCCGCCTGCCCGCGGTGGAGGCGCTGGGCTCGGTCACGGTGATCTGTTCGGACAAGACCGGCACCCTCACGCGCAACGAGATGACGGTGCAGCGGGTGTTGTGCGCCGGGCTCGACGTGAGCGTGAGCGGCGTGGGCTATGCGCCCGAGGGCGAGTTCCACGTCGGTGCGCGTGCCATCGACCCCGACCGTCACCCCGCGCTGGCCCTGGCGCTGCGCGCCGGCGTGCTGTGCAACGACGCACGCATGGCCGAGCAGGCCGGCCGGTGGTCGGTGCTGGGCGACCCCACCGAGGGCGCGCTGCTGGTGCTGGGCCACAAGGCCGGGCTGCTGCACGCCCACACGGCGGCCGCCTGGCCGCGCGTGGACTCGATTCCGTTCGAGTCGCAGCACCGCTTCATGGCCACCGCCCACCGCGACGACGAGGGCGCGCCGTGGATCTTCGCCAAAGGTGCGCCCGAGAAGATGATCGAGATCAGCACGCACGAGTACGGGCCCGAAGGCGAGCGCGCGATCGACGTCGACACCTGGCGGCGCATGGCCAACGACATTGCCGCGCGCGGCTTGCGGCTGCTGGCGCTGGCGTGCAAGCGCGGCGCACCGGCAGGCCACGGCCTGCACTTCGACGACGTGGCCGAGGGCTACACCTTGCTCGCGCTGGTGGGCATCGCCGACCCGCCACGCGAGGAAGCGGTGCGGGCCGTGGCCGACTGCCACAGCGCCGGCATCCGCGTGAAGATGATCACCGGCGACCACGGCGAAACCGCGCGTTCCATCGGCGCACAGCTGGCCATCGGCACCGGCAAGCCCGCCATCACCGGCGCCGAGCTGGAGCTGATGGACGACGACGCACTGCAGCGCGTGGCGCTGGAAATCGACGTCTTCGCGCGCGCCAGCCCCGAACACAAGCTGCGCCTGGTGCAGGCGCTGCAACGCCACGGCCAGGTGGTGGCCATGACGGGCGACGGCGTGAACGACGCGCCGGCGCTCAAGCGCGCCGACGTGGGCGTCGCGATGGGCCGCAAGGGCACCGAGGCCGCCAAGCAAGCGGCCGACGTGGTGCTGGCCGATGACAACTTCGCCACCATCGCGGCCGCGGTGCGGGAGGGGCGGGCGGTGTACGACAACATCCGCAAGTTCGTGCTGTTCATGCTGCCCACCAACGGCGGCGAGGCGCTGGTGGTGATCGCGGCCATTCTGTTCCAGTTCACCCTGCCCATGACGCCGGCGCAGGTGCTGTGGATCAACATGGTCACCTCGAGCACGCTGGGCCTGGCGCTGGCCTTCGAGCCGGCCGAGCCCGGCATCATGCGGCGCGCGCCTCGCCCGCCGGGCGCATCGCTGCTGTCGCGCTTTTTCGTCTGGCGCGTGGTCATGGTCTCGGTGCTGATGGCCTGCGCCGCGCTGGGCCTGTTTCTGTGGGAGCTGCACCGGGGAACGCCGCTGGAGACCGCCCGAACCACGGCGGTCAGTGCCATCGTGGCAGCCGAGATGTTCTACCTGCTCAACAGCCGCTTCGTGCTGCAGCCGGCGCTCTCGCGCGCGGGCCTGGGCGGCAACGCCGCGGTGGCCTGGGCGCTGCTGGCCTGCGGGCTGCTGCAACTCGGCTTCGTGCACCTGCCGCCCCTGCAGGCGGTGTTCGCATCCACAGCGCTGGACGCCGCCCAGTGGGGCAGGGTGGTGCTGGCCGGACTCGTGGTGTTCGCGCTGGCCGAACTGGAGAAAGCGGTGGTGCGGCGCCATTGGCCACACGGCTGAGCACCAGGCATCACCGCAGCACCGCGCTCGTGCTAACGTCTCGCCCTGCCGCGCGCATGGCGCGTCGCACCCAACCCCCAGGACCTGACCATGACGTCCAGCCCACCCACAACCCCGCCACCGCGCCTGGCGCTCGGCACGGGTCTGGCCGCGCTGCCCACGGGCCTGTCGGGCGTGGTGTTCACGCTGGAGATGCGCGACACCGAACCGGAGCGGCTGGCCCTGTGCGCGCGCGACCTGCAACAACTGTCGGACAACGCTGCGCGCACCGAGCAGTTCACGAGCAGCGTATTCTTTGCCTTCAACGGCCTGGAGCGCGATCCGCGCCAGGTGCACACCATCCCCGAATGCCGGGATGTGCTGCGCGCCCTGCACGAGCGCTGGCCCTACTGGATGCACTTCCTGGCGCCCGAACCCGACCTGTGGACCGTGCTGCTGCTGTGCCTGCTGCCGCTGGGGCCGGGTGTGCGCCTGCCCAACGGGCGCATTGGGCACGAGCTGGACCGCAAGGCGCTCAAGAACCTGGTGCTCGACCTCACCATTGCCCTCAACGAGCTGCACGATCGCCACAAGATCTCGCTCGCGGCGCGCCAGCGCATCTTCAAGGGCGCGATGCAGGCGATGGAGCGCGCCACCGGCGCGCGCATCTGAGCCGGGGTCAGTTCAACGGCAGATCGAAGTGCATCACGTCCTCGCGCACGCCCAGGCTGGTGTAGAGCGCGATGGCCGGGTCGTCGCCGTGGTCGGCCTGCACGTACACCACCCAGGCACCCCGCTCGCGCGCAATCGCCCGCAGCGCGTCGATGAGCCGGGTGGCGATGCCCTGGCGGCGGTGCGCCTCGGCCACCGCCAGGTCGTACAGGTAGACCTCGCTTCGGCGGCGCTCCAGTTTGGGCAGCTCATAGGCCACCAGGCCGCCCACCACGTCGTCGCCGCGCTCGGCCACCAGCGCAATCACCTGCGGGTTGGCCAGCGTCTGCTGCACCCAGGCCGGGTCGGGCGGCTGGGCGAGGTAGGTCTCGGTGTCGCCAAAGGCGTCGGCGAACAGGGCGTTGAGGCGGCGCAGCCGCGCGGCATCGTGGGCGCCCAGGCGGCACACGGCGAGTGGCGGGGCTGCGGACGGGGTGGGGTCGGCCATGGGGCAGGGGCGCGCGGTTACGCTCGCGGTTGACGGAGAGGACATGATGAACGATGACGACACCACCGCCCAGCCCATCATCGTGGTGGGTGGCGGCGCAGGCGGGCTGGAGCTGGCCTGCAAGCTGGGACGCCGGCTCGGCCCGCAGCGCGTGACGCTGGTGGACCGCCAGCTGTTCCACATCTGGAAGCCCTCGCTGCACGAGGTGGCGGCGGGCACGCTGGACATCCACCAGGAAGGCCTGTCGTACGAGATGCTGGCGCACGACAACGGCTTCGTGTTCTGCTACGGCGCGCTCAGCGGGCTCGACGCCGCGCGGCGCGAGATCACCGTGGCGGCGGTGCACGACGAGCAGGGCGAGGAGCTGATCCCGGCGCGCACGCTGGGTTACGGCGCGTTGGTCCTGGCACTCGGCAGCACGGCCAATCACTTCAACGTGCCGGGCGCCGCCGAGCACACCATCGCGCTCAACCAGCCGGCCGATGCCGAACACTTCCGCCTGCGCCTGCTCAAGTTGATGACCGCGGCCGAGTTGCGCAAGAGCGCGGGCGGCGAGGGCAAGGTCAACGTGGTCATCATCGGGGGCGGCGCCACCGGTGTGGAGCTGGCGGCCGAACTGCGCGAGGCAAGCCAGGTGCACGCGCGTTACGGGTTTCGCCGGCTCGATGCGCGCGAGGATGTGCGGCTCACTCTGCTCGAAGGCGCCGAGCGCATCCTTGCCCCGCTGCCCGAGAAGGTGTCGGCCTCGGCCAGCGCACTGCTGCGCGAGCGCGGCGTCGACGTGCTCACACGCTGCCGCGTCGCGCGCATCACGCCAAGCCAGGTGGAAGACAGCGAAGGCCGCGTGTTCGCGGCCGATGTGGTGGTGTGGGCCGCGGGCATCCAGGCGCCGGGCCTGCTGCGCGAGCTGGGCCTGCCGGTGGCGCGTGGTGGACAGGTGCAGGTGGACGCCACGCTCGCGGTGCCTGGCTTCGACCACGTGTACGCGCTGGGCGACTGCGCGGCCTGCCCGCAGCCCGACGGTCGAGGGGTGCCACCGCGCGCACAGGCGGCGCACCAGCAGGCGAGCTACCTGGCTGCGCGGCTGCTGCGCGCCTCGAGGGGACAGGCGCTGGACGACAAGCCCTACGTCTACCGCGACCACGGCTCACTGGTGTCGATCGGCACGCGCAGCTCGGTTGGCAATCTGATGGGCAATCTGTTCGGCAGCACCTGGTTCGTGCAGGGCCTGCTGGCGCGCGCGATGTACGTGAGCCTGCACCTGATGCACCACCAGGCGGTGCTGGGCACGCTGCGCACCGGCGTGCTGGCGTTCGCGCGCTTTCTCGTCAAGCGCGCCACGCCGCTGGTGAAGCTGCACTGAGCGCGTTGCGGCGTCAGCGCTCCAGCGCGTCGCGCACGCGCCACCAGTGCATCAGGCCTTCGGGCACGCCCTCGCGCTCGAACACCGCGGTGTGCGCCTCGCCCGCCGCATCCAGCCGCGCCACGGCCCAGGCCAGCAGCGCAAAAGCCAGGCCGTGCAGCAGGTCGTCGGCGGTGTCGAGCACGAAGGCGTTGTCGGTGGCGGCGCGCGCCAGCCAGCGCGGCAGCAAGGCGCGCGCTTCGCCGAACACGGCACACAGGCCTGGCGAGGTGCCGAGTTCGGCGCGCAAGCCGTCGAGCAGCTCGACCGCGGTGACACCGCCATCGGCCAGCAGCTTGCGCTGCGCGAGGTCGATCGCCTGGATCTGGTTCGTGCCCTCGTAGATCATCGCGATGCGCGCGTCGCGCACCGTCTGCTCGATGCCGTATTCGTGCACGTAGCCGTAGCCGCCCCACACGCCCAGCGCGTCGGCCGGGTCGTGAAAGCCGTGGTGCGTGCAAAAGGCCTTGACGATGGGTGTGAGCAGCGCGGCAAAGCGCTTCTCGCGCGCGCGCACCGCTTCGTCCCGGTGGAGTTCCGAGAGGTCGAGCGCCAGCGCGGCGCGGTAGGCCAGCACGCGCTGCGCCTCGGTGAGGGTGCGCAGGCGCTGCAGCGTGCGGCGCACCGCGGGGTGTTGCGCGATGGGCTTGCCCATCTGCGCGCGCTCGTCCGCACAGCGCTGCGCATTCTGCGCCGCCATCTCCTGGTGGCCCAGGCCCTGCAGGCCCACGTGCAGGCGCGCGGAGTTCATCATCAGGAACATCGCCGCCAGGCCGCGGTGCGGCTCGCCCACGAGCCAGCCGGTGGCGTCTTCCTAGCGCATGGCGCAGGTGGCGCTGGCCCTGATGCCCATCTTCTTCTCGATGCCGTCGCAGAACATGGCGTTGCGCGAACCGTCGGGCAGCACTTTCGGCACCAGCGCGAGCGACAGGCCCTTGGTGCCTGGTGGTGCCGGATTTGCAGGGTCCTGCAGGCGGCAAAGCACCAGGTGCACGATGTTGTCGGTCAGGTCGTGCTCGCCGCCGCTGATGAAGATCTTGCTGCCGCTCACGCGCAGGCTGCCGTCGGCCAGCGGCTCGGCGCGCGTGCGCAGCTGGCCCAGGTCACTGCCGGCCTGGGGCTCGGTGAGCGCCATGGCGGCCAGCCATTCGCCGCTGGCGATCTGGTGCAGGTAGCGCGCCTTGAGTTCGTCGCTGCCGTGGTGCTTGAGCGTCTCAAAGGCCCCGTGCAGCAGGTCCGGGTACATGTTCCAGCCGTGGTTGCAGGCGTCGAGCATTTCGCGCATCGCGGCGTCCAGCAGCAGTGGCAGGCCCTGGCCGCCCCAGGCCGGATCGCAGGGCAGGGCGGGCCAGCCACCTTGCACGAAGGCCTGGTAGGCGGCGCGAAAACCAGCGGGCGTGCTCACCGAGCCGTCGGCGTGGCGCGTGCAGCCCGCCAGGTCGCCCGGGCCGTTGAGGGGTTGCAGGACCTCGCTCGCGAAACGCGCGGCTTCCTGCAGCACGGCGTCGGCCGTTTCCATGTCGAGATCAGCGAACGCCGGGCATTCGGCCCACAGCGCGGGCGCGTCCAGCACCTGGTCGATCACGCGTCGCATGGACACCAGGGGCGCATCGTAGTGCCAGGTCACGGACGTCCCTCGTCAGGCGCCGCGCTTGAACATCGCAAGCAGTCCTCCTGCCACCACGAAGAGCGAGCCGAACAGCCGGTTGAGTGCGCGCACGTGAGCGGTGGACTTGAGCGTTCGCAGCAAGCGCGCGGCCAGTGCGGTGTAGCCCGCCATCACCACCAGGTCGGTGAAGCCCAGGGTGAGCGCGATCACCAGGTACTGCGGGGCCAGCGGCTGGCCCAGGTTGAGGAATTGCGGCACCACGGCCAGCAGGAACACCGTGCCCTTGGGGTTGAGGGCGTTGATGATCCAGCCGCGCACGATCAGATCGCGAGCGCGCCGCGGGGTGGCGTCGGCGCTGGCTTGCGCGATCGGCCGCGCCGGGGCGCGCCACTGCTGAACGCCCAGCCACACGAGGTAGGCCACACCCGCCCACTTGATGACGGCGAAAGCGGTGGCTGACGTGGCCACCAGCGCACCCAGGCCGATGCCCACCACCACGATCTGCGTCCAGATGCCGAGCACGAGGCCAAGCGTGGTGAGGTAGCCGCGTCGAAAACCGTGCGTGAGCCCCGCGCTCATGGCCGCGACGGCGCCCGCACCGGGCGAGATGCTGATGGCCCAGGAAGCGGCGAAGAAGGCGAGCCAGGTGGCGAGATCCATCGCCTCAGTTTATGCGCAGCTTGAACTGCAGCAGCACGGCGCCGTCGACGTTCTTGATGGACGGAATCAGGCCCAGGTTGATGCCGAAGCGGCGACCCTCGATGGACGCCATGGGCAACGCAGCGAAGAAGGTGCCGCCGCGAGAGATCGCCGGGTAGCCATTGAGAACGCCGATGGCCGCACCGAGCTTGACCGGCCCGATTTGCCAGGGCTGCCAGTTGATGGCGGCGTACTGCGAGGGTTTGCCCAGGCTGTTGTCATAGACGCCAGCCATCACGGCCAGCTCGGGCGAGCGGCGCCATTCGATGCCAAAGCCGAAGTTGTTTTCGTTGTATCGCGGGTCGCGGTCGAAGTGGCGCGAGAAGCCGCCCACATTGATCCAGATCTGGGGCTGATCGGCGGCAGCGGCCGACGCTTCATCGGCGCGGGCTGCCGAGACGCCGAAACCCGCCAGGGGCAGCGCCAGGGCCAGCAGCAGCGGCTTGGCGGAGAACGGCAGGGAGGGGATGGATCGCGCAGACATCGTGGACCTCGGACAGATGGCCCCGGCTGGGGCGCTGTCCTTGATCTCGACCGATGTCGCGGTGCACTGAACACCACCGATCGGGCCCTGACACCCGACGGCAGCGCAAGCGTGTCAAAAGCCTCAGTTGCGCCGGCGCGGTGCGGCCGGGCCCCGACCTTCCAGGTGGCGGAAGTTGATGCGGCCCTTGGTGAGGTCGTAAGGCGAAAGTTCGAGCGAGACGCGATCACCCGCGAGGATGCGGATGTGGTTCTTTTTCATCTTGCCGGCGGAATAGGCAATGAGCTGGTGCCCGTTGTCCAGGGTCACGCGAAAACGCGTGTCGGGCAACACCTCGTTGACGATCCCCATCATGTCGATCAGTTCTTCCTTGGCCATGCGGTTCCTTGCAGTGACGTGGTTCGTCCACGCCGCTCGGACCATCGGCACGTGGTGCCATCGGATGCGGGAAGACGAGAAAAGGCCACCGGAGCGATGGCCACGTGAAGGGCCCGTGTGCAGGGCCCTGGTGCTGCGCGGCACGGCCGCGCGAAGCAGGAATTGTACCCGCCGGCGTCAGCGCCGCTCGGGCAGCTCGATCTTGACCTCGAGCACGTCCAGGTTGTCCTGGCGCTCGAGCTGCACCTTGATGTCGTTCGGGTCGATGCGGATGTACTTGCCGATCACCGCCACGAGCTCGCGTTGCAGCGCGGGCAGGTAGTCGGGTTCGGCCGCGCCGCGCCCGGCGCGCTCGTGCGCCAGGATGATCTGCAGCCGCTCCTTGGCGACGCTGGCGGTCTTTTTCTTCTCGCCCAGCAGGAAGGACAGCAGCGACATGCTCATTTCCCTCCGAACAAGCGCTTGAAGAAGCCGGTCTTCTCGGCTTCGATGAAGCGCAACGGCTTGTCGGCGCCCAGGAAGCGGTCGATCACATCACCATAGGCCTCGGCCACATCGCTGCCTTTGAGGTGGATGGCGGGCGTGCCCTGATTGGACGCCGTGAGCACGCTCTCGCTCTCGGGAATGACGCCGATGAGCGGGATGCGCAGAATGTCCTGGATGTCCTGCAGCGAAAGCATCTGGCCGTCGGCCACGCGGGTGGGGTTGTAGCGCGTGATCAGCAGGTGTTCCTTGATCGGCTCCTTGCCATCGATGGCGCGCTGCGTCTTGCTGGCGAGCATGCCCAGGATGCGGTCGGAATCGCGCACGCTGGAGACTTCGGGGTTGGTCACGACGAGCGCCTCGTCGGCGTAATGCATGGCCATGAGGGCACCAGTCTCGATGCCCGCGGGCGAATCGCACACGATGTAGTCGAAACCCTGTTCGGTGAGTTCGTCCAGCACGCGTTTGACGCCTTCCTGCGTGAGCGCGTCCTTGTCGCGCGTCTGGCTGGCGGCCAGCACGTGCAGGGTATCGACCTGCTTGTCCTTGATGAGCGCCTGACCGAGCCGGGCCTCGCCCTGGATCACGTTGATGAGGTCGTACACCACACGCCGCTCGCAGCCCATGATGAGATCGAGGTTGCGCAGGCCGACGTCGAAATCGATCACGGCGGTCTTGAGGCCTCGCAGGGCCAGTCCGGCAGCGAAGCTGGCGCTGGTGGTGGTCTTGCCCACCCCACCCTTGCCGGAGGTGACGACGACGATACGGGTCATGGAAGGCTCCCTTGGAATCGGTTGGTTCAGCGGTTCAGGCAGACAGCGGATCGATCACGAGCTTGTCGCCATCGTCCGTGCGTTGCAGGCGCACCTGCGCAGGCTTGCCCAGCAATACGCCGGGCAGCGGCACCTCGCTGGTGCGGTAGATGCCGGCGATGGACACCAGCTCGGGCGCCATGGCGAGCGAGAAGATGCGCGCATCAGCCTGGCCACGCGCGCCCGCGATGGCCTTGCCACGCAAGGGCGCGTAGACATGGATGTGGCCATCGGCGATGACCTCGGCACCCGGGTTCACCGGTGCCAGGACCACCAGGTCGCGCCCACGCGCATAAACCTGCTGGCCGGAGCGCAGGGGTTTGTCGATCACCAGCGCGCTGGGGTTCACGGCGGGGGGTGGCGGTGCGGCGGGCTCCTCGCGCGTGGCCCGGGTGGGCTCGGCGCGCGGCAAACTCACCCCATCGGCCACGGGCAGGCCCGCGGCTTGCGCCGCGGCACGCTGCACCTCGTCGCGCGCATGCACGGCCACGGCGCGCAGACGGTACTGCCCCAACAAGGCCGAAACGGCGGCCAGGTCGGGCGGCGCTGCACCTGCCATGGCCTGCAGGTCGATCAGCAAGGGATCGTGGTCGAAAAAATCGGGCTGGTCGCCATATCGCTCGGCGAGTTCGCGCTGCAGCAAGTCCAGATCGCTCGACTTGAGCAGCAAGGCCAGCAAGGGGAGATGGGCGCTCTTGAGATCGAAGCTGGCGGGCGCTTGGCCGCCCAGGGACACGGGCATGAGCAGGGGACAGGCTGAGCGTGAAAGGCGCGCAGTGTAGCAGCGGGTTTTGCCGCCTTGCGTGAGCGTTCGTGACCGGATGTTGGACAAGGCTGTGGACAGCATTGGCACAACCCGGGGCTTATCCACAGGCGCGACGGCAAAACCCGATTTGTCCCCAATCGCGCGCGCCGGCGCCGGGGTTCACCACACAGGCTTGTCCGGACGCACAAGGCCTTGTCGCTCAAGGAAAAAAGGCGCTTGTCCACATAGGACAGCGCCTTCTACTACCTACAACTATCTTTTAAAGAGAGTTCAGATAAGAACAACAGAACAACTCAAGCCCACGGCCGCGGGCGTCACATGCGGTGGTGCCTGCCGCCATGGCCGTGGCGCATGCCGTGCTCTTTCATGCCGGCGCGCATGACCCCGATGCCGTGCTGCGCGTCGAAAGCCTTTTGCTGGGCCGGGTTGAGCTGGGCGTAGAAGCTTCGGATGGCTTCATGGCGTTGGGTCATGGCGCGGTCGCGCTCGGCCTTCATGGCTTCCATGCGGTCCAGGCGCTCGGGCGTGCTGAGTTGCTTCCAGGCGTCGCGGTCCAGGCGTGGTTGGGCCGCTCGCTGTGCAGGTTGCATGCGCGCGATGAAGGCGTTCCACGCCGGCTCCTGTTGCGGAGTCAGTTGCAGGCTGGCTTTGAGGCGTTCCTGGTGCTCGACCATGCGCTGTTGCATGCGCTGCATTCGTTCGGCGTGGTGTTGCGGGTCATGGCGATGGCCCGCGCGGGTTTCGGCGGTGGCAGGCGCGTTGGGCGCCGGGGTGTTTTGTGCAATGGCGGTGACCGACAGCGCACCAATGGCGGTGGCCAGGGCGGCGGCGGGTGAACAACGATTTCATGGGCACTCCTTGCGGTGGATGGGCCACCGGGCTGGTGGCGTGCGTTCACTGTGCGCCGGCTCTGTGCAGCAAATGGGTGGCTTCTGTGTGTGGGTTGTAAAGATGTTTGTCGCAAGCACTGCCACCCAGGTCATCCAGGATGGGGCAGTCGGGCCGCTGGTTACCGGGACAGCGTTGCACCAGGTCCTGCAGCGTGCGGCGCATGGCTTGCAGCGCGGCGATGCGCTGGTCAAGCTCGCCGATGTGCTGCTCGGCGATTCGCTTGACCGTCTCGCTGCTGCGTCGGCGGTTGTGCCACAGGCTCACCAGCGTGCGGATTTCGTCGAGTGTGAAGCCCATGTCGCGCGCGCGGCGGATGAAGCGCAGCGTGTGCACATCGGCTTCGCCGTACTGGCGGTAGTTGCCATCGGTGCGGGGCACCTGCCCCAGCAGGCCCAGGCCCTCGTAGTGACGCAGCATCTTGGCCGAGATGCCGCTGAGCTGCGCAGCCTGCCCGATGGTGACCGGCCAGGCGATGTCCTGCAGGCCCGCCTCCATCACGCGGCCACCGCGTAGCCTTCCTCGCGGATGGCTTCGGCGATCTTCTCGCGCGGCTGTGCGCTGCTCACCTCGACACGGTTTTGCGGTCGGTCGATGCGGACCTCGGCTTGCGGGTCGAGTTGCTTGATGGCGGTGGTGACGGCGCGCTCGCAGTGGCCGCAGGTCATGCCCTGGACGGTGAAGATCTGGTTCATGGTGTTGCTCCGGGTTGGGATGAAACAATTCTCAAGCTTGACACGATGTCAACGTCAAGCCTGCGGTCATTTTCCGGCTGGGCTTGACCTTGCCATGGTGTCAAGGTGCACCATGCGATCCATGAACACCACCACCCTCCCATCCGATGTGGCCGACGCCGAAGTCTGCGAGATCGACCTCGGTATCGGGGGCATGACCTGCGCTTCCTGCGTGAGCCGCGTCGAGCGCGCGCTGCGCAAGCAGCCCGGTGTGCTTGACGCCAGCGTGAACCTGGCCACCGAAACCGCCCGCGTGAAGGCCACCGCAGGCGATGCGGCTTTGGCGGCACGGCTCAAGCGTGCCGTGCGCGACGCGGGCTATGAACCGCGCGCGATCGAAGCCGACAGCGACCCCGATGCCGAGCGCTGGCTGGGCATACCGCGCCATGCTTGGCCGGTGTTGCTCGCGGCCCTGCTGTCGGCGCCGCTGGCCTTGCCGATGGTCGGCGATCTGTTCGGAAAACACTGGATGCTGCCGGCGTTGTGGCAGTTCCTGCTGGCCACACCGGTGCAGTTCGTGCTGGGCGCGCGCTTCTACCGCGCAGCCTGGCATGCCCTGAAGGCGCGAACCGGAAACATGGAACTGCTGGTGGCCATCGGCACCACGGCGGGTTGGGCACTGTCGACCTGGCTCTGGTGGCGCGCGGAGCCAGGCGAGATGGTCCACCTCTATTACGAAGGCTCGGCGGTGGTCATCACGCTGGTCTTGCTGGGCAAGTGGCTCGAGGCGCGCGCCAAGCGCCAGACGACCGAGGCCATTCGCGCGCTGCAGGCCCTGCGGCCCGAGCGAGCGCGGCTGTTGCCCGATGGGGTGCGGCGCACGGAAATGGTCGAGGTGCCGGTGGAAGAGTTGCTGCCCGGCGACCGCATCCAGGTGCTGCCGGGCGAGCGCTTTGCAGCCGACGGCGAGGTGCTGGAGGGTCATACCCAGGCGGACGAATCCATGCTCACCGGCGAGGCGATGCCGGTGGCCAAGGCGCCGGGCAGTGTCGTCACGGGCGGTTCGCTCAACGGTGAAGGCCTGGTGGTCGTGTCGGTGAGTGCCAGCGGCGCGCAATCGGTGCTGGCGCACATCATTGCCCTCGTGCAGGACGCGCAGGCCGGCAAGGCGCCGGTGCAACGGCTCGTGGACCAGGTGGCTGCGGTGTTCGTGCCGGTGGTGTTGCTGATCGGCCTGGCCACGCTGCTGGGTTGGCTGATGGCGGGTGCGCCGCTGGAGAGTGCGATGCAGCATGCCGTGGCGGTGCTGGTGATTGCCTGCCCTTGTGCGCTGGGGTTGGCGACACCCGCTGCCATCATGGCGGGCACCGGGGTAGCGGCGCGCCACGGCATCCTCATCCGCGACGCCCAGGCGCTCGAGCTGGCCCACCGCGTGCAGAGCGTGGCCTTCGACAAGACCGGCACGCTGACCGAGGGCCACCCGCGCCTGCTGTCCTTGCGCGCCGCGCCGGGGCAGGACGATGCCACGCTGTTGTCGCGCGCTGCTGCGTTGCAGGCGGGCAGCGCACACCCGCTCGCGCGTGCCGTGGTGGACGCAGCAAAGGACAAGGGCCTGACCTGGCCCGAGGCACGCGACATGCAGGCCGTGACCGGCCGTGGCGTTCAGGGTGAGGTGGGGGGCGCGCGTTTGCTGCTGGGCAGCCTGCGCTGGTTGGATGCGCTGCGCATACCGCTCGGGCCCCTGCAGCCGGCGGTGGACGCGGCACTGGCGCAAGGCGCCTCCGTCTCGGTGCTGGCGCACGAGGGCGGGCCGGCACTGGCGGTGCTGGCTTTCGGTGACGAACCCAAGGCCGGTGCGGCCGAGGCGATCGCGTCGCTGCGCGCACGCGGCCTGAAGCTCGCGCTGGTGTCGGGCGACAACCGTGCCGCGGCCGAGGCCATGGCGGTGCGTCTGGGTCTGCGCAGCGCCGAAGGAGAGGTGATTGCCGAGGTGCTGCCGGCCGACAAGGCCGCCGTGATCCGGCGTTTGCAGCAGGGTGAACATGGCATGCCCCGCGTGGTGGCCATGGTGGGCGATGGCGTGAACGACGCGCCCGCGCTGGCGGCCGCAGACGTGGGCCTGGCCATGGGCCACACCGAGGGCGCGAGCGCCGACGTGGCCATGCACGCCGCGGGCATCACGCTGATGCGCGGCGACCCGCGGCTGGTGGGTGCGGCGCTGGACATCTCGCGCCGCACGGTGCGCAAGATCCGCCAGAACCTGTTCTGGGCCTTCATCTACAACGTGGCAGGTATTCCGCTGGCGGCGCTGGGTTTCCTCAACCCGGTGGTGGCGGGTGCGGCCATGGCCATGAGCTCCGTGAGCGTGATGGCCAACGCCCTGCTGCTCAAGCGCTGGCGGCCTTGACGTGGGTCAAGGTGCGGTGGCCTTGCGCGTGGGAAGCTTGGCTTTCCATCCGTGAGGAGACCGACCATGAAACGCGACGCGCTGCGCATCGTGCGCGACGAACACGCCAGCCTGGCTGCGATGCTGCGCTCGCTGCTGACGATGCTCGACCGTGGGCCCGAGGCCGATGGCGCCGAGCGCTTCTTCGATGTGTTTCGCGCCATGCTGTTCTACATCGGCGAGTTTCCCGAGAAGCTGCACCACCCCAAGGAATCGGACCTGTTGTTCCCGCGCGTGGCGCGCGCCGCGCCGCATACGCTGGAGGCGATCGAACGGCTGGAGAAAGACCACCTGGGCGGTGAGGGCCGCGTGCGCGAGCTGGTGCACCTGCTGATGGCCTGGGAGTACCTGGGCGAGCCGCGTCGCCAGGCCTTCGAGGACGAGGCTCGCGCCTACGTGGCGTTCTACCTCGCGCACATGCGGTTGGAGGAGCAAGTGGTGCTGCCCGCGGCCGAAGCCTCGCTCGATGAGTCCGATCGGCGTGCACTGGACGCGGCCTTCGCCAACCACGTGGATCCCCTCAGCCCCGAAGGCGCTCGCGATCCGGCGTTCGACCGCCTGTTCACGCGCATCGTGCGTCTGGCGCCGGCGCCCGTTGGCGTGGGTTGATCCTCAGCCGTCGAGCGCGGCCAGCAGTTCGTCGAACACCGCGAGCAGTGTGTCCACATCGGCGGCGGTGGTTTCGGGGCTCACCAGCATCATGCTGTGAAAAGGCGTGAGCAGCACGCCACGGTTGAGCATGAACAGGTGCGTGAGCGCCTCCAGCTCACTTTGTGCCAGGTCGCGCACGTCCTGCGCGTGGCGGGGCGTGCGGGGCATGAACTGCAGCTCCATGCGCGCGCCCAGGCGCGTCACCGTCCAGGGCCGCTGTGCGGCGGCGATGCGCTGCATCAATCCTTGTTCGAGGGCTGCTGCGAGCGACAGCATGTGGCGGTAGTTGGCGCCGGTGTGCAGGTGGGTGAGCGCTGCATCGAGCGCGGCCAACGTGAGCGGGTTGCCCGCCAGCGTGGTGCCGATGCCGCTGTGGCCTTCCGGCGCGTGCTGTTTGGCCGTCGTCATGCGGGCCGCCACTTCCTGCGTGAAGCCGTAAACCGCGCACGGCAGCCCGCCCGCGACGGCCTTGCCCACCACCAGCAGGTCCGGCTCGAGCCCGTGCAGGCGCGCGTAGCCGCCGAGCGCGGTCGAGACGGTGTGGGTCTCATCCATCACGAACAGCGTGCCGTGGCGGCGGCACAGCTCGCGCGCCGCGGGCCAGAAGCCCTCGGCCGGCGGCACGAGGCCGAAGTTGGTGAGCGCGGGCTCGGCCAGCAGGCAAGCGACATCGCCCGTGGCCAGCGCAGCTTCCAGCGCCGTGAGGTCGTTGAAAGGCACCACTCGCGTGAAGCGGTGGTGGTTGTGCACCTGTCCCAGCACCGAGGGGCGAGGCACGGTGGCACCGCTCGCCGGGTCGAGGTCGACCAGCGTGTCGTCGACCGCGCCGTGGTAGCAGCCGTCGAACACGAGCAGTTGTGCGCGGCCGGTGATCGCGCGCGCCCAGCGCAGCACGAAGCGGTTGGCGTCGCTCGCGGTGAGCGCCATTTGCCACAGGGGGAGCCCGAACACACGCGCCAGGCCCTTGCCCACGGCCACGCTGCGGGTGGACGGCAGCATGCAGGTGAGGCCCTGAGCCGCTTGCTCGGCAATGGCGCGCGCAAGCGGTGCCGGGCTGTGACTGAACATGGCGCCGGTGTCACCGAGGCAGAAGTCGGCGTAGCGCAGGCCATCGGCGCAGGTGAGGGTGACACCTTGCGCGGAGTGCACCGCCAGTGTGGCGGGCGTGGGCCAGTCGCGCATCCAGTGCAGCGGCACGCCGAACAGGTAGTGCGCTTGCGCGGCGGCGGCTTGTGCCATCGACTGCGGGTGGGTGGCGATGAAGCGCTCGCGCTCGGCTTGCTGCAGGGCCGCGATGCGCTGCGGGGTCGGGGAGGTACTCATGCGCCCACTCTAGGTGTGATGTTGCAATAGGTTGTTCACCCGACGGCATCTGGGAGACTGGAGTTACCACGCTTCAGCACTCACAGAGGAAACCCGTCGGATGAACAGCCACAAGAATGCCAGATTGACGTTTGAAGGACGCAAATTGCTCATCGAGCGCATCGCCGTCATGGGGCTGATGCCAGCGGCCGAGGCCGCTGGCATCAGCGTTCGGACTGCCCGCAAGTGGCGCCGTCGCTTCGAAGCTGGCGGACTCGATGCCCTAATGGACAGCAGCTCCCGGCCTGCCAAGACGCGCAGCACCATCGATGAGGCGCTGGGCCAGCGCATCGAGCAGCTGCGACGCAGCCGCATGCCCATGCACCGCATCGCCGCTGTGGTCGGGCGCAGCGTGGCCACCATCAGCCGCTGGCTGGCCAGGCTGGGCCTCTCCAGCCTGAAAGCGTTGCAGCCAGCTGTGCCCGTGGTTCGCTACGAACACGACACGCCCGGGGCCATGCTGCACATGGACACCAAGAAGCTCGGGCGCATCGAGCGCCCCAGCCACCGCGTCACCGGCAACCGCCGCGACTCCGTCGATGGCGCAGGCTGGGAGTTCGCCCACGTGGCCATCGATGACCACAGCCGGGTGGGCTTCGTGCAGATGCATGCCGATGAGCGCAAGGCCTCGGCGGTGGACTTCCTGCAAGCCGCCGTCGCTCACTACGCGGCGCTGGGCGTGCGCATCGAGCGCCTGCTGACTGACAACGGTTCGGCCTACCGCTCGCGCCTGTTCGCCAAGACCTGCCAGGCCCTGGGTATCAAGCACTGCTTCACTCAGCCCTACCGACCGCAGACCAACGGCAAGGCCGAGCGATTCATCCAGACCTGCCTGCGCGAATGGGCTTACGGCAGAACGTGGCAGCACAGCTCAGAGCGCACCGCCTGGCTTCCATCCTTCTTGAGCTACTACAACACCCGCAGGCCTCATTCGGCCCTCGGTCATCGCCCTCCGGCTTCCCGCCTCGGTGGGAATAACCTATTGCAACTCAACATCTAGGCCGTGTCGGCGCGTGATGTGGGGCCAGTGAGGCGCGCGTTCGGCGGACCGGCGCGACAGGTCGGCCGCGCGTTCGTGTCGACAATCGACGCCATGCCCGATCGAACACCTGCCACAGCGCCCGCTGAAACAAGCCAGGACAGCCCCGCCGCCCTGTTGCGCCTGGCGCTGGCGCTGTCGCTCGGGGCGGCGGTGTCCCTGGGCATCACGCGGTTTTCGTATGGGCTGCTGTTGCCGCCGATGCGCGCCGACCTGGGTTGGAGCTACACACTGGCCGGCGCGATGAACACCGCCAACGCGGTGGGCTATCTGGTCGGTGCGTTGGTGGTGCCGCGTCTGTTGGCGGCCGGGCGGGCGGCGGCGGTGTTCGTGCGCGCCGGCTGGGCGGCGGCGCTGGTGATGGCACTGACCGGCTTTTTCGCCGATGCAGGGTGGTTGTTGGCGCAGCGCGTCGTGGCCGGTGCGCTGAGCGCGCTGGTGTTCGTGGCGGGTGGACTCCTGGCGGCACGCCTGGCCGCACGCGACGCGCAGCGTGGCAGCCTGCTGCTCGGGCTCTATTACGGCGGCACCGGCCTGGGCATCGCGGCGTCGGCGTTGGCGGTGCCGCCGCTGCTGCACGCGGCGGGTGACATGCCGCACGCCTGGGCCTGGGCCTGGTGGGGGCTGGCCGTGTTGTGCGCGCTGGCTGCGTGGGGCATGGTGGCGCCCGCACTAGCGCTGGCCGACCCCCCCACCGCCGGCGGCAGCGCCGCGCACGGCGAGGTCGGCGCGGTTTCCCTTGCGCGGATGGGCTGGGCGCTTGCGGGCTATGCGCTCTTCGGGGTGGGCTACATCGGCTACATGACCTTCTCGATCGCGCTGCTGCGCGAACAAGGGCTGTCGGCGACCGGCATCACCGTGTACTACACCTTGCTCGGCGCCGCGGTGGTGGCTGCGCCGCGCTTGTGGGCCGGCTTGCTCGACCGTGAACGCGGCGGTGGTGCGCTGGCGCGGCTCAACGCCTTGCTCGCGCTGGCCGCGCTGCTGCCCGTGCTGGGGGGCGGCCTGTTGCTGGCCCTGGTGTCGGGCCTGCTGTTCGGCGCGGTGTTTCTCTCGGTGGTGGCTTCGACCACCGCCTTCGTGCGCCACAACCTGCCGCCGGCGCAATGGGCGCGCGGCATCGGCGCCTTCACCGTGTGCTTCGCGCTGGGCCAGATCGTGGGCCCGGTGGTGGTGGGGCTGATCAGCGACGGCCCTGGCGGTCTGGCGCGCGGGCTGGTGTTCTCGGCCGTGGCGCTGGCGTTGGGCGCGGTGTTCGCCTGGCGCCAGCGTCCGCTGTGAGGGCGTGGCGGCGGCGCGAACGGCGCCGGGCCTTCATCGGCTTCGCAAGGGCCGTGGGCACAATTCGCGCATGCGCCGTTCGACCCGCGTTGCCCTCTGGATCGGCCTGCCAGCCGTGCTGCTGGTGGGTGCTGCCTTCGCGCTGAACCGCTGGATCGCGAGCGATGATTTCCGTGAGCGCCTGGGGACGGCTGCCAGCGAAGCGCTGGGTGCGCCGGTGCGAGCGCAGCGACTGTCGCTGGCCTGGTGGCCGCTGCCCGCGGTGGCTGTGGACGGCCTGACGATCCAGGCACGCACGCCGTTGTCGCTGCAACGCGTGGAGTTGCGCCCGCGCTGGGGCGCTTTGTTCCTGGGCAATGTGCGGATCCAGACGCTGGTGGTGCGCGAGGCGGTGCTGCCCGAGGCAACGATTGCGCTGTTGAGTGCGCGCCTGAGCGAGGACAAGGCCGCAACCCGCAAAGCCGGCGGTGGTGCGACACCTGACGACGAGGCACTGGACTTTTCGCTGCTGCCGCGCGAACTGGTGCTCGACGAGGTGACCTGGTTCGCGGCCGACGGTGCCCGCACCACGGTGGATGCGACGCTGCGCTTCGACGGCGACGGCTGGCCGCGCGAGAGCAAGGTCGCCATCACCGGCGGCAACCTGCGCGGCACCACGATCGCGCTCCAGCGCGAGGCTGGCGCCACGGCCTGGCGACTGGACGCGCGCGTGGGCGGTGGCCGCATCCAGGGGCCGATCGCGGTGAGCCCGCCGGCGCCCGACGCGAAGAACCGCCGCGTGGCGCTCAAGGGTTCGCTGCGTACCGAGGGGGTGGAGGTGTCGGCGCTGACGGCGCCCAGCCGCACGCTCACGGGCCGCTTGCAGGCCAGCACCGAGATCAACGCGCAGTTCCCCGAGCGCGTGAGCGCCGATGCCCTGGTGGCTGCCTTGCGCACCGACACCCGTTTCACCGTCAGCGAGGCGGTGATCAACGGCATCGACCTCGCCAAGGCGGTCACCACCGTGGGCCTGTCGCGCGGTGGCCAGACCGGGCTGGACACGCTGGCCGGTCAGGTGAGCACCCGCGGCAAGGCGATCACGCTGTCCAACCTGGTGGCGAGCTCGGGCGTGCTCGCGGCCACTGGCGAGGTCAACATCGCACCGAGCCGGGCGCTTTCCGGCCGCGTGCGGGTGGATCTGACCCGCGGCACCACCGGGCAGGTGACGGGCGTCCCGCTGGCGTTGGGCGGCACGCTCGACGACCCGCAAGTCACGCTCACGCGCGCCGCGCTGCTGGGCGCGGCCATCGGCACCGCGCTGATGCCCGGCGTGGGCACCAGCGCCGGCGCCAACCTGGGCGACCGTGTGGGCGAGGGTCTCAAGGGCCTGTTCGGCGGCGGGCGCGAGGCGCAGCGCTGAAACAGCGTCAACGGTAGAGATTGATCCAGGGTACCGAATTGCCGGTGCCGTCGTTCACGTGCCATGCCGCTGCGGCCGTGCCGTCGGGCGCGACCGCGAGCATGGCGTCGGCATCAAAGCCGATGTTGCTCGCGAGCGTCCACACGCTGCCCTGGGCGCCCCAGTTGCCGGCCGCGTCGCGCACGCGCGAGACCAGGCGGTAGCTGGGTTCGTAAGTGCCCCAGAGCACCATCACATTGCCCGCGGGGTCGCGGCGCAAGGTCTGGCCGTTGACGATGCTGCCCGTGTTTGCGCTGAGCATCAGCGGCGTGCCCACCGAACCACCCGCGCTCACGGTGTTGGTGTAGAGCAGGTTCCCGCCGAGGCTGGCTTGCTGCCAGATCACCACCGCGGTGCCATCGTCGCCAAGCGCAACCCGGCTGAACAGGCTTTCAGCGGCTGTCTGGTCGACCTCGACCGCGTTGGCCCAGCCACTGCCCGGGGCGTAGCGCGCCAACAGCACGCTGCGCGTTGCGCCCGGGGTGGTGTAGGGATACAGGTGCAGGCTGGCGGCGGCCGAGCCATCCGCCGCGATGCTGATGTCCTCGAGCACGCTGTTGTTGCCGCCCACACCCGGTGTGAGCAGTACCGGACTCCCCCAGCCACCCGCCTGGGTGTACACGGCGGCCGCGGCGTACTGGCCACCGTTGGGGCCCGAGGGGATGCTTGCTGTCCAGCCCGCGGCCACGTCGCCGTTGGCGTTGACCGCCAGCCGCGGCGTCAGGGTCACACCGTTGATGCCACTGACCGCGGGGAAGTCGATGTCCACGTACTGGCTCCAGCTGCCATCAGGGGCCATGCGCGCAGCGAGCGCGCGGCGCGTGTTGAACACCGCGGGGAATCCGCCGAAGTCCTGCCCCCAGACGGCGGTGGCCACGCCGTTGTCGTCCATCACCAGCGCCATGCGCGAAAAGGTGGAGCCGATGTCGTCGTCCTCGAGCAGCGTGGGCGCGGCCCAGGCGCCTCCGGCCACCTGGTGCGAGCCGTACAGGCTGTCGCGCAGGTTGGCGCGGCCGATGAAGACAATGGCCGCCGTGCCGCTGGGCGCCAGGCCGATGCTGAAGCCGTGGAAGGTCGGGTCGTCGGCGTTGGTCCAGCTGGCCACCAGGTCCGTCGTCCCCCAACCCGCGCCGGGGCTGTAGCGGCGCGTGAGCAAGGCGCTGTCGCCGGTGGTCAGGTCAACATCGACCCAGGCGGCGATGAAGGCGCCGCTGGCGTTGCCTGCCACCGCCGGCCCCGCGGTACCGTTGGACAGGCCATCCGCGGCGCGCAGCCGTTGCGCGGTTTGCCACGCGCGTGGTGCACCGGCGGCGTTCACGCTGAGCAGTGCCTCGGACGAGAGCACCTGGCCGCCGCCGTTGGACACGCGCACGCGCACACGCTCGCCGTGGCGCGCCAGCGGCACCGCGTTGAGGTTGAGGCTGGCGGAGGTGGCACCCGACACATCGGCCCACGTGGCGCCCGCATCGGTGCTGTTTTGCCACTGGTAGTTCAGGCCGCTGCCACTGGCCACGACGTTGAAAGCGGCATTGCTGTTTTCGGTGATGGTCTGGTTGGCGGGCTGGGTGGTGATGGCGGGCGCCGCGAGGGGCACGGTGGTGGTCACGCCAGGCGCCGGGGCCGGCGTGGCCGGGGCGTCACCGCCGCCGCCCCCGCAGGAAGCGAGGAGCAGACCGAGCAGGACGCCGCCGAGCGCGCGGTGCGTCCGTGTGAGAAGCGTGGTGGTCACCATGGGAGATCTCCTCGGGCCAGAGGCCCGTCGTGCGTGGGCAGGGCTGCACGATACGGAGGGGGGCTGGGCGCTGAACAGTGCCGAAAGTCACGTCTTGATACACCGACGGGGGACCTGCGGTCCGTGCTCGGGCCTCACTCAGGCCGCGATCAATTCGCCCAGCGCTCGCCGCAGCTGGGCCGGGTCGACCGGCTTGTAGAGCACGGGCACGCCGGCGTCGCGCAGGCGCAGCAGGCGATCGGGCGCGGTTTCGCCGGTGACCAGCAGCAGCGGCAGCCGGGGTGCATAGCGTTCGCGCAGACGCTGCGCCACGAGCAGGCCGTCGGCGCCTTCGGCGAGGCGAAAGTCGCAGATCAGGGCGTCAAAGCGCTGGCGCGTGAGCGCCTCGGCAGCGCGCGCCTCGCCGTCGACCGCGGTGAGCTGGATGCCCCAGCCGTCGAGCAACGCACCCGTGGCCTGCGCGATATCGGTCTCGTCTTCGATGAGCAGCACGTGTTGCGGCAGCCGCTGCATCAGGGCGGGCTCGGGCTGCACCGGCTCGGGCGCTGCGGCCAGCCGCGGCGCTTCGGCGGCGGGCAGTTCAAGGCGGAACCGGGTGCCTTGTCCGGGACGCGAGCGCAGCTGCAGCGGGTGCTCGAGCAGTGCGGCCAGGCGGCGCACGATGGCCAACCCCATGCCAAGACCGCGCGTTCGGTCGCGGCCCGGGTTGTCGACCTGGTAGAACTCGTCGAACACGCGCTCGGCATGTTCGGGTGCGATGCCAACGCCGGTGTCGACCACCTCGACCCAGGCTTTTGAACCGCGTGCGCGCGCCACCACCAACACCCCACCGCGCGGCGTGTACTTGATGGCGTTTTCCACCAGGTTGGCCAGCAGGCGTTGAAGCAACTGCGGGTCGCTGTATACCCAGAGCCCGCTGGCACGAATGCGCAGCTGCAGCCCGGCTTCCTCGGCCCGGCTGGCGAACAAGGGCAGCAGCGCGGTCAGCACGTCGGCCAGGGCAAACGGCCGCCGCTCCGGTTCGATCACGCCGGCATCCAGGCGTGACACGTCGAGCATGGTGTCCAGCGAATTGCCCAGCGCGCGCACGGCGCCCATCAGCCGCTGCGCATGCGCCAGGGCGGCGCGGCCCTGCAGCTCGCGCTCGAGCACGGCGCCGAACAAGGCGATGGCGTGCAAGGGCTGGCGCAGGTCGTGGCTGGCGGCGGCGAAGAAGCGGGTCTTGTCCTCGCTGGCGCGGCGCGTGATGGCCATCTGCTCGGCCAGCTGCTCGGCCAGGGCTTCCTTCTCGAACCGGGTGCGCAGTGCCTCGGTGAGCAGGCGGTGCAGGTTGCGCGCGAACAGCAGCGTGGCGGCGAGGTAGACCAGGCAACAGACCGCGAGGAACAGGTGCAGGGTGTCGCCACGCCAGGCCAGTGCACTGGTCAGGCCCAGCACCATGGGCAGCGTGAATGCCAGCACCGAGGCCCAGCGCGAGGCCGTGGCGGGCACGCCCGCACTGCACAGCCCCAGCATCACGAGCATCAATAGGGCGGTGAGTGGCTGGTTGTCGAGCGGCAGGAAACACCAGGGCGCCAGACCCCAGGTGAGGCTGTAGAGCGAGTGTTCGCGCACGTGCAGCCGGGCCCAGTGCGCGCTGCGTTCATGCGCTTGCGGATCTCGGTGCCAGCGGCTGAGGAAGGGATAGCGGGCGGTCTGCAGGGTGTGCAGGCCCCACCACACCAGCACGCCCGTGTCACGCAGCTGCCACCAGAACAGCGCCACAACGCTCCAGGCGAGCACCACGTCGGCCAGTGTGGAGGCGGCGAGGTTTCGAAACAGCGCGGCGACCTGCGCGCGGTGCACGCGCTCCTCGATACCCAGTGGCGGCGGTGCGGCAATCACCGCAGCTGGCTGATGAGCTGGGCGCGCGAGCGCACGCCGAACAGCAGCAGCAGTGCCGAGACGTGGTTCTTCACGGTGCCTTCGCTGAGGTGGGCGCGCATGGCGATTTCGCGGTTGGAGGCGCCGGCCAGCACCCAGTCGAGCACCTGGGCCTGGCGTTCGGTGAGCGTGAGTCGCAAGCCGTTGCTGCCGCGCCAGGTGCACAGGCCGCTCGGCTCGGGTGGTGGTGGCGGGGCGTGCCGGCTGTCGGCTTCGCCGAACGTGCCGCGCGAGCGAATGAACCCGATGACGTGCTGCAGGTCACCCGACTTGGGCAGGTAGGCCAGCGCGCCGCGCGCCACCGCGTGGCGCATGAGGCCCGGATCGTTCACGCCCGAGAGCACCGCCACCGGCGCCTGGGGCCAGGCGTGCAGGAAGGCGTCGAGCGCGCCCAGGCCATGGGCGTCGGGCAGCTGCAGATCGAGCAACACCAGGCCGATGTGTCGGCGTTGCTCGCGGTACTGCTCCAGCGCCTCGGCCACCGTGCGGGCCTCGAACACCGGTACCTGCCGGCCGGTGTCGGCGGCGTGCGATTGCACCAGCGTCAGCAGCCCCAGGCGCACCAGGTCGTGGTCGTCGACCAACAGCAGCCCGTTGGCGGTGCTGGTGGCGGCATCGGGCTCGGCAAGGGAGGCCATGGCGTGCATGGTAGGCAAGGGGCGCTTGCGCGGGAAGTGACCAAAGTCATTGCCGTCACCCAACTGGGCAGGTGGACGCCGCCCGGCCTGCACAAGTGGCCCCCTGGGGGTGTGGTGGCTGGCGCTATCGTCCCGCACCCGCTGTCACCGGCATCCCTCACTTGCGCTGCTACCCATGGCCCTCGGTCAGTTCGCCTACGCCAACAACACCAACCGCTTCCTGGCCTGCGCGCCGTTGAGCGACCAGCCTTTTGCCGTCTGTGGCGTGCCCTACGACGGCGTGGTGACCAACCGGCCCGGAGCGCGCTTCGGTCCGCAGGCCATTCGCGCGGCCAGCCTCATGCTGTGCGACGGCATCCACCCGGTGTTCGATGTTTCCCCGCTGGAGCACGTGGGCGACGCGCTGGACATGCGCCTGCCCAACGCTTCACCGCTGCCCGAGGTGCGCGAGCACATCCAGCGCCAGGCCGCGGCGCTGATGGCAAAGCACCACTGCGTCTTCCTCGGCGGTGACCACTCGGTGACGCTGTCGCTGCTGCGTGCAGCGCGCGAACGTCATGGCCAGCCGCTGGCCCTGCTGCATTTCGACGCCCATTGCGACACCTGGGTCGATCACTTCGGCGAGCCCTCGGGCCACGGCACCTGGACCTACGAGGCCATCCAGGAAGGCCTGGTCAGCCCGGCGCACACGGTGCAGGTGGGCATTCGCTCCAGCGGTGAGCGCGCAGCGCGTGAGTACGTGGCCGACCAGGGCGGCGAGATCTTCACGGCGCGCGCGCTGCGCGGGCTCGACGGTGCCGGCCTTGAGCCCACGCTGCAGGCGATTCGCACGCGCCTGGGTGACAAACCCGCCTACCTCACCCTCGATATCGACGTGCTCGATCCGGCCTTTGCGCCGGGCACCGGCACGCCCGAGCCCGGTGGTCTGAGCAGCTCTCAGGTGCTGACCTTCCTCGAAGGACTCGCCGACCTGAACTGGATCGGCATGGACTGCGTGGAGGTGGCGCCCGCTTACGACCACGCCGAGCTCACCAGCAACGCCGCCGCGTGCTTCGTCTGGACTTACCTGGCCGGGCAGGTGGCGAAGCGATGAGCGCCTGGCGGCCGTCGCTGCTGGGCTCGGACACCCAGCTCAACCAGCGCAGCTACTACGAGGCCAGCGTGCAGCGCGGGCCGGCGCGCCCGCCGCTGCAGGAGCACCTGCGGGCCGACGCGGTGGTGATCGGTGCCGGCTTCAGTGGCCTGTCGGCCGCGCTGGAGATGGCGCAGCGCGGCCTGTCGGTGGTGGTGCTGGAGGCCGATCGCATCGGCAGCGGCGCCAGCGGGCGCAATGGTGGTCAGGCCATCGTTGGCTATGCCAGCGGGCAGGGGCCGTTCGAGTCGCAACTCGGCCCGAACGAAGCCAGCCGCGCCTGGGCCATGTCGCTCGAGGCGATCGAGTTGATCGACCGGCGCATCGCCGAGCACGGGATCGACTGCGACCGCGCGTTCGGGTACGTGTACGTGGCCGACTCCGCGCGCAAGGCCACGGCGCTGCGTGCCGAGATGGACGATCTCGCCGAACGCGGCATGGCGATCGACTGGGCCGAGGGCGATGACGTCGGGCGACTGATCGGCACGCGCCGCTACGTGGCCGCCGCGCGCGAGAACCGCAGCGGCCACCTGCACCCGTTGAAGTACGCGCTGGGCCTGGCGCGCGCGGCCGAGGCGGCGGGTGTGCGCATCTTCGAGCGCTCGGCCGTGACGGCGCTGCAGCGCGGCGACACGCTGGTGGCGCGCACCGCGCAGGGCCAGGTGTCGGCGCGCTTCGGCGTGCTGGCGGGCAACTGTATGCTGGCCGAGCACGGCCCAGCGGTGGCGCCCGAGATCGCGCCGCGCATCATGCCGGTGGGCACCTACATCATCGGCACTGCGCCGGTGGACGCGGCGCTGGCCGATCGCCTGATTCCCGGCAACGCGGCGGTGTGCGACAACAACTTCGTGCTCGATTACTTCCGCTTCAGCGCCGAGCGCCGCATGCTGTTTGGCGGCCGCGTGAGCTACACCACCCGCACACCGCCCAACCTGCAGGCCACCATGCGCGAACGCATGTGCGCCGTGTTCCCCGAGCTGCGCGGCGTGCCGGTGGACCACGTGTGGGGCGGCTTCGTCGACATCAGCATGAACCGCGCGCCCGACTTCGGCCGCCTGGGGCCGAACCTGTACTACCTGCAGGGCTTCAGTGGCCACGGCGTGGCGCTCACGGGGCTGGCGGGCCAGCTCGTCGCCGAGGCCGTGATCGGCCAGGCCGGCCGCTTCGACGTCTTCGCCCGCCTGCGCCACCGCCGCTTCCCGGGCGGCCCGCTGCTGCGCACGCCCAGCCTGGCGCTGGGCATGCTGTGGCACCGCTTGCGCGACGTGGTGTGACCGGGTACTCTTACAAATCTGAAATTGAATTGCAGATTTGTAAATGATCCCCAGGCACGGGGCCGCCGCGCTGCAGCGTTTGGCTCAAGGCTTCCCCATCGTTGCGTTGACCGGGCCGCGCCAGTCGGGCAAGACCACGCTGGCGCGCGCGGTCTTTTCGGACAAGCCCTATGTGAGTCTGGAGAACCTGGAAGAGCGGCAGTTCGCATTGAACGACCCGAAGCGCTTTCTGGCCCGGTTTCCCGAGGGCGTCGTGCTCGACGAGGTGCAGCGCTGCCCCGAGCTGTTGTCCTGGCTGCAGGGAATCGTGGACGAGCATCGGCGCATGGGCGAGTTCGTGCTGACCGGGTCCGCCCGGTTCGAACTCATGGCCGGTATCACGCAGTCGCTGGCCGGTCGGGTGGGGCGGGTCGAGCTGCTGCCGTTGTCGCTGTCGGAGCTGGGCGCGGCACGGGCGCCGGCCCGGCTGGATGACTGGCTGCTGAAGGGCGGTTACCCGGCGCTGCACGATCGGCCGCTGGCGCCGGGCGACTGGTTCGCGAACTACGTGGCCACCTACGTGGAGCGGGACGTGCGCCAGCTTGTCGAAGTGCGTGACTTGGGTCAGTTCCAGCGCTTCATCCGTCTGTGCGCGGCGCGTTCGGGCCAATTGCTGAACATGGCGGCACTGGGGGCGGAGGCCGGCATCACCGGCAACACGGTGCGCGAATGGATTTCGGTGCTGGAGACCAGCTACCTGGTGACGCGGCTGTTGCCACACCACCGCAACTTCGGCAAACGCCTGGTGAAGTCGCCCAAGCTGTACTTCCTGGACACCGGGCTGATGGCCTGGCTGCTTTGCATTCGCGATGCGCAGGTGCTGGAAACCCATCCCGCGCGCGGCGCGCTGTTCGAGACCTGGGTGGTGACCGAGTTGCTCAAGCGCCGCTACAACGACGGTCAGGCGAGCGATCTGTTCTTCTGGCGCGACCACATCGGCCATGAAGTGGACGTGCTGATCGACGCGCCCGAGGGTTTGCGGCCGGTGGAGATCAAGTCGGGCAGTACGGTGGCGGGCGACTGGTTCGACGGCTTGCACCGCTGGGCGACTCTCGCCGAGCAACAGCATGAGCGCATGGCCGCGCCGCAGTTGGTGTTCGGCGGCGCCGGCCGCTACGAACGCGCGGGCGTGGCCGTGAGCGGCTGGCGCGAGTTCGGCGGCCTCGCCAGCTGATCAACCCACTGCCTTCTTCACCGCCGCCGCCACCACCGGCCCGCAGCGCTGGATGTCGGCGAGCGCCGCATAGCCGTAACCGACAACCAGGCCGCGCATGTCCTGGCGGCTCAGGCAGTAGGCCGAAAGCGGGCGAACGATCAGGCCCTGCTGCGCCAGTCGGTGCGCGATGGCCCGGTCGTCGATCTGCGCGGGCAGGCGCAGGCACAGGTGCAGGCCCTGCTCGGCGCCGCTGATGCGCGGCGCGTCAGGGCCCTCGCCCAGCACAGGCCGCAGCGCTTCGAGCAGGCACTGACGCCGTTCGGCATAGGTCTGACGCGCGCGGCGCAGTGAACTTGCGAAGTGGCCCATCTCGATGAATTCGGCGAGCGCCGCCTGGGTGGGCATGTGGCCGGGGCGGTGCAGGTCGTAGTGGGCCTGGCGGAACGGCTCGACCAGGCCTTTGGGCACCACCAGGTAGCCCAGCTTGAGGCCGGGGTAGAGCACCTTGGAGAAGGTGCCCATGTAGAGCACGCGGCCATCGAGATCGAGCCCTTCGAGGCTTGAGAGGGGCGGGCCGCTGAAGCGGTACTCGCTGTCGTAGTCGTCCTCCAGCACCCACGCGCCGTGTGCCCGCGCGGTGGCCAGCAGCTGGTGGCGCCGCGTCAGCGACATGACCGCGCCGGTGGGGTACTGGTGCGATGGCGTGACGTAGATCAGTTTTGGCGGCTGCGCGTCGTCGGCCTCGGTGGGGCGGATGCCCTCGTCGTCGGTGGGCACCGGGTGCACGTGCTGGCCATTGGCGATGAAGGCTTTCATCGCGCCCCAGTAGGCCGGGTCTTCCACCCACACGGTGTCGCCGTGGTCGGCCAGCAAGCGCGCGCACAACTCCAGCGACTGCTGCGTGCCGGTGGTGACGATGACCTGGTCCGCCTCGAGTTGCACGCTGCGGAACACGCGCAGGTAGTCGGCAATGGCGCGTCGCAGCGGGGCATAGCCGCCGCTGGTGTTGTAGTCGAGCATGTCCGGGTAGGTCATGCGCCAGTGCTTGTTCTGCAGCCGCTGCCACAACGCGAGCGGGAAGGCGCTGAAGTCGGCGATGCCCGGGGTGAAGGGCTGCACCTCGAGCCCGGTGGCGCTGAAGCGGTGTGCCAGCGCCTCGCCGCGTTGCGACAGCAGCGCTGCCTGGTGGTGTGGCGCCTGCGCCAGTGCGCCGCGTGGGGTGCGCAGGCCGCTGGCGCGCGGCACGTGGTCGTTCACGTAGGTGCCACTGCCCACGCGGCTGGCGAGGTAGCCTTCCACGCTGAGCTGGTTGATGGCAGCCACCACGGTGTTGCGCGAGAGGTTGAGGTCCTGCGCGAGGTCGCGGCTGGAGGGCAGGCGTTCACCAGCACCGAGCTTGCCGTCGAGCATGGCGCGGCGCAGCGCCTCATAGAGCTGGCGGTGCAAGGGCAGGGCGTCTTGCGCGCCCAGGCGGTTCATCTCGGCCAGCAGAAATTCGGACAACATGGGGCGGTGGCGTTCGTGCGCCTCAAGTGGCACCATGCCATGGGCACAACTGGCCCCCATTGTCATCCAATTCCCCTTCCACAATGAATGCTGATTGCGTGGAGAACCCATGAACAAGCCGCCATGCATGGTCTGGCTCCCGGCCGACCATCGACTGCTGGGCGACCACGGGCACCAGATGCCCTTTCTGCTGCTGGGCGACAAGTACGCGCGGGCCGTGAAGGTGGGCGCGCAGGCCCAGCCGGTCATGTTTCCGCTCGCCGACGCGGAGCAGATCGATGAACTGCTCTCGCTGGTGGATGGCGTGATGCTCACCGGCTCGCCCTCGAACGTGCACCCTTCCCATTTCCAGGAGGAGGTGGCCGACCCGAGCCTGCCGCTGGACCCGGCGCGAGATACCCTCACGCTGGCGCTGGTGAAGGCCTGCGTGCACCAGGGCGTGCCGCTGCTGGGCATCTGCCGCGGTTTCCAGGAAATCAACGTGGCCCTGGGTGGCGCGTTGCACCAGCGGGTGCACGAGGTGCCCGGCATGAACGACCACCGCGAGCCCAAGACCGCACCGCCCGACGAACAGTACGCGCCGCGCCACCCGATCCGCATCGCCGAGGGCAGCCCGTTTGCCGATTGGGCCGGCGGCACCTCGGCGCAGGTGAACTCGCTGCACGGCCAGGGCATCGCGCGCCTGGCCGAGGGCCTGACACCGCTGGCCTGGGCGCCCGATGGCCTGGTGGAGGCGTTTGCCGTGAAGGGCGCGCGCACCTTTGCCTACGCCATGCAGTGGCACCCCGAGTGGCGCTGCTGGGAAACCCCGTTCTACGCCGCGATCTTCGAGGCCTTCGGCCGCGCCTGCCGCCAGCGCATGAGCCAGCGCCTTCAGGCCAGCGATCTGGCGCGCAGCCAGCCCGGTTAGGTTCGCTCCCTGCCGTCGCATCGAACGAATCACCAACGAAGAACCAGGAGCAGGCCATGAGCGCCCCGAAGAATTTCAACGAGCTGGAGAGCTGGCTCAACGAGCACCGTGTCACCGAAGTCGAATGCCTGGTGCCCGACCTCACCGGCGTGGCGCGCGGCAAGATCCTGCCGCGCGAGAAGTTCACCGAAGACCGCGGCATGCGGCTGCCGCACGCCATCGTGGCGATGAGCGTGACCGGCGAACAGCCGGCCAGCGGCCCGTACTACGACGTGGTCGAACCGACCGACCGCGACATGCAGCTGCGCCCGGACCCGACGACGGTGCGCATCGTGCCCTGGGCCACCGATCCGACGGCGCAGGTGATCCACGACTGCTTCGACCACACCGGCAAGATGGTGCCCTACGCGCCGCGCAGCGTGCTGCGGCGCATCTGCGACCTGTACGCCGCCGAAGGTTGGGACCCGGTGATCGCGCCCGAGCTCGAGTTCTACCTGACCGCGCGCAACACCGACCCGAACACCCTGCTGCGCCCGCCGATCGGCCGCAGCGGGCGCGCCGAGACCTCGCGCCAGGCGTACTCCATCGACGCGGTGAACGAGTTCGACCCGCTGTTCGAGGAGATCTACGAATACTGCAACGTCATGGGTCTGAACGTGGACACGCTGATCCACGAGATCGGTGCCGGGCAGATGGAGATCAACTTCTTCCACGACCACCCGCTGGGCCTGGCCGACGAGGTGTTCTTCTTCAAGCGCACGGTGCGCGAGTGCGCGCTGCGCCACGACATGTACGCCACCTTCATGGCCAAGCCGATCGCGGGCGAGCCGGGCAGCGCCATGCACATGCACCAGAGCGTGCTGAGCAAGCAGACCGGCCAGAACATCTTCAGCAATGAGGACGGCACCGCGTCGGAGGCCTTCTTCCACTACATCGGCGGTCTGCAGCGCTACATCCCGGCCGCGATGGCGCTGGTGGCGCCCTACGTGAACAGCTACCGGCGCCTCTCCCGCCACACGGCCGCGCCGATCAACATCGAGTGGGGCCACGACAACCGCACCGTGGGCATCCGCTCGCCGATCGCCTCGCCCGAGGCGCGCCGCATCGAGAACCGCGTGATCGGGGCCGACGCCAACCCCTATGTGGCGATGGCCATGACGCTGGCCTGCGGCTACCTGGGCATGAAGAACAAGATCAAGCCCAAGCCCGAGATGAAGGGCGACGCCTACCTCTCGCCCTACGCGCTGCCGCGCAGCCTGGGTGAGGCGCTGGACTGGCTGCGCCGCGAGCCCGACCTGCACGACGTGCTGGGCAAGGAGTTCGTGACCATCTACACCGAGATCAAGGAGCTCGAGTTCGACGAGTTCATGAAGGTGATCTCGCCCTGGGAGCGGGAACACCTCCTGCTTCACGTCTGACCTGAAAGCCGCCGATGAACACCTCGACCCTGATCGCCCCCCCCGCCCTGGTGCGCCGTGCCGAACAGCAGGACACCAAGGCCATCCAGGCGCTGGACAGCGCGCACTACATCCACCCCTTCACCGACCACGGCCAGCTGGCCGGGCGTGGCGCGCGCGTGATCACGCGGGGAGAGGGCATCTACATCTGGGACAGCGAGGGCAACAGGATCCTCGACGCCATGAGCGGTCTGTGGTGTGTGAACGCGGGCTACGGGCGCAAGGAACTGGCCGACGCGGCCTACCAGCAGCTCATGACGCTGCCGTACTACAACAGCTTCTTCCAGACCACCAACGTGCCGGCGGCGCAGCTGGCGGCCAAGCTGGCTGATCTGGCGCCCGAGGTGGGCGGGCGCCACTTCGATCACGTGTTCTTCTCCAGCAGCGGTTCGGAGAGCAACGACACCAACGTGCGCCTGGTGCGCCGCTACTGGGACCTGCTGGGTCAGCCGCAGCGCAAGACCATCATCAGCCGCCACAACGCCTACCACGGCTCCACCATGGCGGGCGCCTCGCTCGGCGGCATGAGCGGCATGCACGCGCAGGGTGACTTGCCGATCCCCGGCATCGTGCACATCGAGCAGCCGTACTACCTGGAGAACGCAAAGCCGGGCGAGAGCGAAGCCGCGTTCGGCGTGCGCGCGGCGCGCTGGCTGGAGGAGAAGATCCTCGAGATCGGCCCCGACAAGGTGGCCGCCTTCATTGCCGAGCCGGTGCAGGGCGCGGGTGGCGTGATCATTCCCCCGGCCACCTACTGGCCCGAGATCCAGCGCATCGTCGACCAGTACGGCATCCTGCTCATCAGCGACGAGGTGATCTGCGCCTTCGGCCGCCTGGGCCACTGGTTCGCGTACGAGAAGTTCGGCTACCGACCCGACCTGGTGACCTTCGCCAAGGGCGTGACCAGCGGCTACGTGCCGCTGGGCGGCGTGATGGTGGGCGACCGCGTGGCCAAGGTGCTGATCGAGCAGGGTGGTGAGTTCAACCACGGCTACACCTACAGCGGCCACCCGGTGGCCTGCGCGGTGGCGCTGGCCAACCTGGAGCTGATGGAGCGCGAGGACCTGCCGCGCAAGGTGCGTGAGGACATCGGCCCTTACCTGGCCGAGCGTTTCGCCGAGGTCGGCCAGCATCCGCTGGTGGGAGTGGCCGAGACCTGCGGCTTCGTGGGCGGGCTGGTGCTGGTGAAGGACAAGGCCAGCCGGGCCATGTACGACCCGGACCTGGGCGTGGGCATGATGTGCCGCGCCCACTGCTTCAAGAACGGGCTGATCATGCGCGCGGTGGGGGACCGCATGATCATCGCGCCGCCGCTGGTGATGACGCGGGCGCAGATCGACGAGATGGTGGCGCTGATCCTGAAGTGCCTGGACGCCACATTGGCGGAATTGCGCCAGAAAGGCCTCCACGCTTGACTAGAATGACCGGCGATCCCCGAATTGGGGCATCGCCGGTGCCGGGAACGCGTGTCGCGGGTCTGGAACTTGCATGCCCCGGGCGGGTCTTCAGCCGCCACGGTTGAGCCGTTTTTTTGGTCCTAACCCTCCTTTGGAGTGAGCATCACCATGAAGAAGCACGTTCTGGTTCTCGCGATGGCGGCCGTCCTGGTCGCCGCCTGCGGCAAGAAGGAGGAGCCCGCTCCTGCCCCCGCGCCCGCCCCGGTGGCCACCGCCCCGGCACCCGCCCCCGCGCCGGCCGGCCCGGTGCTGGATGACGAGAAGGTCCTCAACATCTACAACTGGCCCGACTACATCACCGAGACCATGATCGCGGACTTCGAGAAGGAGTACGGCATCAAGGTCAACTACGACACCTTCGAGAACAACGAAGCGCTGCACGCCAAGCTGGTGGCCGGCAACTCGGGCTACGACATCGTGATCCCCACCGCCGGCTTCGCCAAGAAGCAGATCGACGGTGGCCTGTACCAGCCGATCGACAAGAGCAAGCTCACGAACTACGGCAACCTCGACCCGGACTTCATGAGCAAGATCGCCGGCGTCGACCCGGAGAACAAGCACCTGGTGCCCTGGGCCTGGGGCTTCACCACCGTGGGCATCAACAAGCAAAAGGTCGAGAAGGCGCTGGGCGGCATGGCCATGCCCGAGAACGCCTGGGACCTGGTGTTCAAGCCCGAGTACTCGAGCAAGCTGCGCTCGTGCGGCATCGCCTACCTGGATTCGCCGAGCGAGATCCTGCCGGTGGCGCTGCACTACGTCGGCAAGCCGGCCTACAGCGAGAACCCCGAGGACTTCAAGGCCGCGCTGGACATGCTGATGAAGGTCCGCCGCGACGTGCGCCTGTTCTCCAGCACCATGATCGACGACATCGCCAGTGGCAAGGCCTGCGCCTTCATCGGCTGGTCGGGTGACATCAACATCGCCGCCGACCGCGTGAAGGAAACCGGCGGCAAGGACGAGATCGTGCCCCTGCTGCCCACCGGTGGCGGCCTGGTGTTCATCGACACCATGGCAATCCCCAAGGACGCCAAGCACGTGAACAACGCGCACGTCTTCATCGACTTCTACCTGCGCGCGGCCAACGGCGCGGCCATGGCCAACGAGATGAACTACCCCACGGGCAACAAGGCCGCGCTGGCCGACATCAAGGATGAGGTCAAGAACAACAAGACCATCTTCCTGGGCCCCGAGGACACCGCGCGCCTGATCGCCACGGGTGGTTTCTCCAACGAGATCTCCGGCGTCCTCAACGACACCTACAACGCGTTCAAGCGCGGCAAGTAAGCATCACGCCTTTCAGGCGCCTGCAGGGGCTGTTCATCCACCAGGACGAACAGCCCTTTTTCCATCTGGAGCTCCTTCATGACCGACACCACCGGCTTCCTGGTGACCGAAAAGCTGGTCAAGCGCTTCGACGAGGCCGTGGCCGTCGACGAGGTCTCGTTGTCCATCCGCAAGGGCGAGATCTTTGCCCTGCTCGGCAGCTCGGGCTGCGGCAAATCCACGCTGCTGCGCATGCTGGCGGGTTTCGAGACGCCGACGTCCGGGCGCATCCTGCTCGGTGGCCAGGACGTGGCCGCGGTGCCGCCCTATGAGCGGCCGGTGAACATGATGTTCCAGAGCTACGCGCTGTTCCCGCACCTCACGGTGTGGGAGAACGTGGCCTTCGGCTTGAATCGCGAAGGTCTGCCCAAGGCCGAGATCCAGCAGCGCACCGACGAGATGCTGGCGCTGGTGCAGCTCACGCCTTTCGCCAAGCGCAAGCCGCACCAACTTTCCGGCGGGCAGCAACAGCGTGTGGCGCTGGCGCGCAGCCTGGCCAAGCGGCCCAAGCTGCTGCTGCTCGACGAACCCCTGGGTGCACTGGACAAGAAGCTGCGCGAGCAGACCCAGTTCGAACTGGTCAACATCATCGAGAAAGTGGGCGTGACCTGCGTCATGGTGACGCACGACCAGGAAGAGGCCATGACCATGGCCAACCGCATCGCCATCATGAGCAAGGGCCGCGTGCTGCAGGTGGGCACGCCGGCCGAGATCTACGAGCACCCGGTGAACCGCTTCGTGGCCGATTTCATCGGCAACGTGAACCTCTTCGAGGGCAAGCTCAGTGTCGATGAGCCCGACCGCTGCGCGGTGGACAGCGCCATCGGCCGCATCCACGTCGGCCATGGCATGCCGGGCACGCTGGGCATGCCGGTGGCGCTGGCCGTGCGGCCCGAGAAGATCGAGATCAGCAAGGCGCCACCGCCGGCCGACGCCGGGCCCAACGTGTTCAAGGGCAAGGTCAAGGAGATTGCCTATTTCGGCGCGCACAACACCTTCATCGTGGTGGCCAGCAACGGTCAGCGCGTGAAGATCACCGAGGCCAACACCTCGCGTCATGACCTCTCCGACATCACCTGGGAGGACGAGGTCCATTTCTGGTGGAGTGACACCGCCGGCGTCGTGTTAAGGGATTGACCCCCTGCGCCGCTTCGCGGCTTCCCCCTGGAAGGGGGACGCTGCGAGAGGCCCGGCGAAGCCGGTTCCTCCGCAGCCCTGGGTTCGGGTGTTGACAGGCAAACATTTTCTCGAGGAACTCAAATGGCTTCTGTTCCTTTTCCAGGCAAGCGTTTCGTCATCGGCGTGCCCTATGGCTGGCTGCTGCTGTTCTTCTTCCTGCCGTTCCTGATCCTGCTCTACATCAGCTTCGTGGACATGGGCGCGGACATCAGCCCGTTCAAGCCGTTGTGGGACCCGGAAACGGGCGTGCTGCGCCTGAAGTACGAGAACTACCTCGACATCTTCCGTGTCGAGGAAGGTGCGCCGCTGTTCAAGACGCTCTACGTCGATGCCTACTTCCGCTCTATCTGGTACGCGCTGCTCACGGCGATCTTCTGCCTGGTGATCGGCTACCCGTTCGCTTACTTCATCGCGCGCTCCCCGGCCAGCGTGCGCCCGGCCTTGCTGCTGTTGGTGATGTTGCCGTTCTGGACCTCGTTCCTGCTGCGCGTCTATGCTTGGAAGGGCCTGCTGGCCGACCAGGGGGTGATCAACCGCTTCATGATGTTCCTGGGCATCACGAGCGAGCCCATCCCGATGCTCTACACCAACGTGTCGATGCTGGTGGGCATGACCTACGTCTACCTGCCCTTCATGATCCTGCCGCTGTACGCGAACCTGGTGAAGATGGACTTTCGCCTGCTGGAGGCCGCGTACGACCTCGGCACCACGCCGTTCAAGGCGTTCTGGCTGGTGACGGTGCCGCTGTCCAAGGCCGGCATCATCGCGGGCTTCATGCTGGTGTTCATTCCCTGCGTCGGCGAGTTCGTGATTCCCTCGCTGCTGGGCGGGCCCGAGAACTACATGATCGGGCGCGTGGTGTGGGACGAGATGTTCACCGCCAACGACTGGCCCAAGGCCACTGCGCTGGCGGTGGTGATGATCGCGATCATCGTGGTGCCGCTGGCCTTCTATTACAAGTACGCGGCTGAGCAATCCGAGCAGCGCTGAAGAGAGGACGACCATGAAACCCTTCCTCGAAAAGCACTTCGGCAAGTTCTGGCTGCTGGTGGTGTTCGGTTTCCTCTACCTGCCGCTGGCCTTCATGGTGCTGTTCTCGTTCAACAGCACCCGCCAGGACGCGCGCTTCACCGGCTTCTCGCTGCGCTGGTACGAGGCGCTTCTCAACGACAGCAAGATCGTCGACGGCTTCTTCCTGTCCCTGAAGATCGCGGCCATCACCGGCGTGCTGTCGGCGGTGCTGGCCACGTTTGCGGCCTTCGTGCTGGTGCGCTACCGCCGCTTCCTGGGCCGCACCGTGTTCAGCGGCATGGTCAACGCGCCGCTGGTCATGCCCGAGGTGATCATCGGCCTGTCGCTGCTGCTGCTGTTCGTGGGCTCGCAGAACCTGTTCGGCTGGCCGCAGCGCGGCATGCTCACCATCATCCTGGGCCACACGCTGCTCGGCATGGCCTACGGCATGGTCGTGATCCAGAGCCGCCTGCTGGAGATGGACCGCTCGATCGAGCAGGCTGCGATGGACCTGGGCGCGCGGCCGCACCAGGTGTTCTTCCTGGTCACGCTGCCCAACATCTTCCAGGCCATCCTGGCGGCCTTCCTGCTGGCGTTCACGCTGTCGTTCGACGACGTCGTGATCACCGAATTCCTGAGCGGCCCGGGTGTGAGCACGCTGCCGCAGGTGATCTTCGGCTACGCGCGCCGCGGCATCAACCCGACGATCTATGCCGCGGCCACGATCCTGATCGTGACGGTGACCATCGTGGTGATCAGCTACGCGGTGTGGGTGGCACGGGCAACGCGCCGGCGTGAGCGGGAGATGGCGGCGGCGATCCGGGGGTGAAGGGGCGAGTGGACGCTCGCGCACCCGGGAAAGTGGCTGTTCCCGGCACCATGCAAGGGGCGTAGCATGGGGCCAATTTTCCTGGCCCCAATGGCCCCTCTGCCATGACCACCACCACCCTTCCAGCCCCCGATCTTTCCCTCGACGGCCGCGCCTTCATCAACGGGGAGCGCGTCGCAGCGCGCGACGGCCAGACCTTCGACTGCTTCTCGCCGGTGGACGGCCGCCTGCTGACCACCGTGGCGCGCGGTCAGGCGGCCGACATCGACGCCGCCGTGACTGCGGCGCGCGCGGCCTTCGAGGACCGCCGCTGGGCCGGCCTGCCGCCGGCGCGGCGCAAGCGCGTGATGATGGCGTTCGCGGACCAGTTGCTGCAGCATGCCGACGAGCTGGCGCTGACCGAGACGCTGGACATGGGCAAGCCCGTGAAGTACGCGCGTGCGGTGGACGTCAACAGCGCAGCCAACTGCATCCGCTGGTACGGCGAGGCGGTGGACAAGGTGTATGACGAGATCGCGCCCACAGCGGACACGGCGCTGGCGCTGATCACGCGCGAGCCGGTGGGTGTGGTGGGGGTGATCGTGCCCTGGAACTACCCGATGATCATGGCGGCCTGGAAGATCGCGCCGGCCCTGGCGGCGGGCAATTCGGTGGTCCTGAAACCCAGTGAAAAGAGCCCGCTGACCGCGCTGCGCCTGGCCGAGCTGGCGCTGGCTGCGGGCATTCCGCCCGGTGTGTTCAACGTGGTGCCGGGTTTCGGCGCCGAGGCCGGCAGCCCGTTGGCGTTGCACATGGACGTGGACTGCATCGCTTTCACCGGCAGCACGCGCGTGGGCAAGCAGATCCACGTGATGGCCGGGCAGAGCAACCTCAAGCGCGCCTGGACGGAACTCGGCGGCAAGTCGCCCAACATCGTGTTCGCCGATTGCCCCAACCTCGACAAGGCGGTGGAGGCCGCGGTCGGCAGCATCTTCTTCAATCAGGGCGAGAGCTGCAACGCGCCCTCGCGCCTGTTCGTCGAGGCGTCGATCAAGGACGCCTTCCTGGAGAAGGCCTTGAAGCTGGTGCCGCAGTACCAGCCGGGCAACCCGCTCGACAAGAAGACCGTGATGGGCGCGATCGTCGACAAGGTGCAGATGGACACCGTGCTGCGCTACATCGACAGTGGCAAGAAGGAAGGCGCGAAGCTGCTCGCGGGCGGCGAGGCGGCCGAGCCGGTGAAAGGCGGTTGCTACGTGCTGCCCACGATCTTCGATGGCGTGAAGAACGACATGACCATCGCGCGCGAGGAAATCTTCGGCCCGGTGCTCTCGGTGCTCTCGTTCACCGATGCCGCCGACGTGGTGAAGCAGGCCAACAGCAACATCTATGGGCTGCAGGCCGCGGTGTGGACGCGCGACATCAACAAGGCGCACGGCGTGGCGCGTGCGCTGCGCGCCGGCACCGTGCACGTGAACCAGTACGACGAGGACGACATCACCGTGCCTTTCGGAGGCTTCAAGCAGAGCGGCGTGGGGCGCGACAAGTCGCTGCACGCCTTCGACAAGTACACCGAGGTCAAAACCACCTGGATAAGGATTGACTCGCCCCTGCACCGCTGACGCGGTTTCCCCCTGAGGGGGACGACGCCAACGGCCCGGCCAAGCCGGTTCCGTGGCGTCCTCGACCAGACACCCTGCGCCGACATGAGCGTTTGAAGGAGAACCCGATGAATGCCCCGCAAAAACCCGACAACCTGCAAGCCCCGCACACCAACGCCGCCTGGCACGCGCGTCGTCTTGCGGCCACGCCACGCGGCGTGGGTGTGTTCGGCGATTTCTACATCGACAAGGCGAAGAACGCCGAGTTCTGGGACATCGAAGGTCGCCGCTTCATCGACTTCGCGGGCGGCATTGCGGTGCTCAACACCGGCCACGTGCACCCGAAGGTGCAGGCCGCCATCGCGGCGCAGCTGCAGCGCTTCACGCACAGCTGCTACCAGGTGGTGCCCTACACCGAGTACGTGGCGCTGGCCGAGCGCATCAACGCCATGGTGCCGATCGACGGGCCGGTGAAGACCGCGTTCTTTTCGACCGGCGCCGAGGCGATCGAGAACGCGATGAAGATCGCGCGCGCGGCCACCGGGCGCAGCGGCATCATCGCCTTCGGCGGCGCCTTCCACGGCCGCAGCCTGTTCGCAGTCTCGCTCACCGGCAAGGTGCAGCCCTACAAGGCCGGCTTCGGCCCGTTCCCGCCCGAGGTCTACCACGTGCCCTTCCCCTGCCACTGCAGCTCGCTGGAGGACACGAAGAAGGCGATGGAGCACCTCTTCAAGGCCGACATCGAGCCCTCGCGCGTGGCGGCCATCGTGTTCGAGCCGGTGCAGGGCGAGGGCGGTTTCAACCCGATCCAGCCGGCCGCGGTGAAGTGGCTGCGCGAGCTGTGCGACCAGCACGGCATCCTGCTGATCGCCGACGAGGTGCAGACCGGCTTTGCGCGCACCGGCAGGATGTTCGCGATGGAGCACTACGGCGTGAGCCCCGACCTCATGACCCTGGCCAAGAGCATGGCGGGCGGCACCACGCTGTCGGCGGTGTGCGGCAAGGCGGCGGTGATGGACGGTCCCGCGCCGGGCGGCCTGGGCGGCACCTACGCGGGCAACCCGCTGGCCATCGCGGCCGCGCACGCGGTGATCGACGTGATGCAGGAAGAGAAGCTGTGCGACCGCGCGCAACGGTTGGGCGACAAGCTCATCGCGCACCTGATCGCCAAGCGCGCTGCCATGCCCCGCATCGGCGACATCCGCGGCCTGGGCGCGATGGTGGCCTGCGAATTCGTGGACCCCAAGACCGGCGCGCCCGATGCCGAGCTCACGAAGAAGGTGCAGATGGCGGCGCTCAAGCGCGGCCTGCTGTTGCTCACCTGCGGCGTGTACGGCAACGTGATCCGCTACCTGTTCCCGCTCACCATCGAGGACGCGGTGTTCGACGAAGGCCTGGCCATCCTGGACGAGGCCCTCGCCGAGGTGGCTGCGTGAACCACCGCAGCGCCACAGCGCACGAGCTTGACGCGCCCCTGGAGGTGCGTGCCAAGGCGCTGCGCGCGCAGGGCGTGCACACGGTGCTCGCCACCTTCACCGACCTGGAGGGCACGTCCAAGGGCAAGTTGGTGCCGCTCGAGGGCCTGGCCGACGCGGTGAACACGGGCGCGGGCTTCGCGGGCCCGAGCATCGTGGGCACCGGCCTGCCGCGCATGGGCGCGCGCAGCGAGTACATGGGCCGCGTGCTGCCCGAAACACTGCGACCGTTGCCCTTCATGCCCGGCGTGGCGCACGCGGTGTGCGATGGCTTTGCCGGCGGCGAACCGCTGGAGACCGACCCTCGCCAGGTGCTCAAGCGCCAGGTGGCACGGCTGCGCGAGCGCGGCTGGACACTGTGGGTCGGGATCGAGCCCGAGTTCTTTTTGTTGAAGCGCGGCGCCGATGGCCGCTGGGGCGTGGCCGATGCAAACGACCGCCTCGCCAAGCCCTCCTACGACCTCAAGTCCATCGGCCGCAACCTGGGTTTCCTCGACGACATGCGCGACGCGTTGGGCGCGCTGGGGTTCGCGCTCCAGCAGATGGACCACGAGGATGCCATCGGCCAGTACGAAATCAACTACCGCCATGACGACGCGCTGGCCGCAGCCGATCGCTACCAGCTCTTCAAGCTCACTGCACATGCCGTTGCCGAACGCCACGGCATGGTGTTTTCCACCATGCCCAAGCCCTTGGCCGACGCGCCGGGCAGCGGCCTGCATTTCCACATCAGCCTCACCGACGCCGCTGGCGTGCCACTGATGGCCGACGCCCAGGGGGCATTGGGCCTCAGCGAGACCGGCTGGTGCTTTGCCGCCGGCTTGCTGGCGCACGCCGACGCACTGGCGGCGGTGAGCGCGCCCACGGTGAACAGCTACAAGCGTCTGGCCGCCAGCCGCAGCGCGTCGGGCACCACCTGGTCACCGGTGTGGAAGGCGATTGGCGAGAACAACCGCACCTGCCTGCTGCGCGCGGTGGCGGGTCGGCTTGAATGGCGGCTGCCCGACCCGTCGTGCAACGTCTACCTGGCGCTCGCGGCGCTGATCGCGGCCGGGCTCGACGGCGTGGACCAGCACCTGCGCGCACCCAAACCGTGCAAGGACGATCTTTATGAACGCCACGCCGCGGGCGAGCCCTTGCCCGAGCGCCTGCCGCGCGACCTGTGCGCCGCGCTGGAAGCGCTGCAGGCCGATGCCGTGGTGCGTGGCGGCCTGGGCGAGGCCTGCGCCGCGCAGTTCCTGCAACTCAAGCAGGCCGAATGGGCCGCGTTCCATGCCCACGTGAGCGACTGGGAACGCCAGCGCTACGCCGACGCCGGCTGACCCCGCGCGCGCCCGGGCGTCGCGGGTCGGGATAATCCGCCGCGTGAGCGAACCCACCACCACCGCCGACGGCACCCGCACCTGGACCAAAACCACCGACCGCCCCTTGCGCAGCTGGCGCAAGTCGGCAGGCATCTGGTTGTTCGCGCATTTCGTGGGCGTGCCGATTCCGTGGTCGGCCACACGCCAGACGGACGCGGTGGCCTTGCTGGCCTTTGAGCACGAACGCTTGCTGGCGCTGGCCGCGGTGGGCGAGCATGTGCCCGCGGTGCTGGCCTTCGACGGCCATGCGCTGGTCACGGGCGACATCGGCCCCACGCTGGACTTCCTGCTGTTCCAGCGCCCGCCCGAGGAACGCCTGCCGCTGATGTGCGCCGCTGCCGCCGACCTGGCCGGCTTTCACGCGCGCGGGCAGTGGCATGGCGGTGCGCAGGCGCGCAACATTACCTGGGACGGGCAGCGGTTTGCGCGCCTGGATTTCGAGGAGCGGCTGGTGCCGGGCCTGCCGTTGGCGATGGTGCAGCGCTACGACGTGCTGCAACTGCTGCTCTCGCTGGCGCGGTTGATCGAACCCCTGGGGCCACCGGCGGCGCACGCGGTGCTGCGCGCTTACGCGTCGGTGGACACGGGGCAGGGCGAGGCGCTGCGGAGCTTCATCGCGCGGCTGCTGCCGCGCCTGCAGCGCGTCTCGCGCATGGCGTCGTGGTCGCGCCGGCTCGACACGTCGCGCGAGCTCATGCGCTTGCGCACGGTGCTCGCGGGCATGCAGGCCTTCGTGGCCGGGCGCTGAACCTCAACTCTTGTACGACGGGTCCATGCGGTCGAGCTTGCGCAGCAGCGCGGGCCACGCAATCTGTGGGCCCTGGCCGGCGGTGGCAATGCGCATCACGTCGGCCATGCCCGCGAGGATGCGCGGGTCGACCTGCGTGAGTTCGCTGCCACCGGCGAGGGCGTCGATCTGGATGCGGCAGGTGTTCTCGAACGTGTACATCGAGAGAAAAGCGCCCGGGATGGAGCGGCTCACGGTGAGCAGCCCGTGGTTGCGCAGCACCAGGTAGTCGGCGTTGCCCAGATCCGCTTGCAGGCGCGGCTTCTCGTCGGGCCGGAAGGCCACGCCTTCGTAGTCGTGGTACGCCAGCGAAGCCAGCACGAAGGTGCTCTGCTGGCTGATGGGCAGGATGCCGTGCTTCTGCGCGCTCACGGCCACGCCCGCGCGGGTGTGGGTGTGCAGCACGCACTGCGCCTCGGGCCGCGCCTCGTGCACGGCGCTGTGGATCACGAAGCCCGCGGGGTTCACCGGGAAGGGCGTGTCGTGCAGCTTGTTGCAGGCCATGTCGACCTTGACCAGGCTGCTCGCGGTGATCTCATCGAACATCAGCCCGTAGGGGTTGATGAGGAACTGGTGCTCGCCACCGGTGACGCTGTCGGGCAGCTTGGCGCTGATGTGGGTGAAGACCAAGTCGCTCCAGCCGTAGGCCGCCACCAGGCGGTAGCAGGCGGCAAGCTCGCAACGCAGCGCCCATTCTTCGGCGCTGACGACTTCTTTCAGGGAGGGGATGTGCATGGCGTGTCTCCGCGGCCGCCCGGGGTGGGTGGCACGGCACACACTCTAGGCCTGCGTGCGTGGCCTGTGCTGTCCGTGCAGCGACAGGCCAGGCGCGCTCAGGCCTTCGTCTTGCAGGTGTTGAAGCCGAGCAGGGCGTAGGGCGGGCACCAGCCCATGAGGCCGGTGGCCAGGGGCAGCGCGCCGAGCCAGCCCCACCAGCCCACGGTGCCGGTGGCGGCCAGGGCGATGAGCACGAGGCCGACGACGATGCGAAGGGTGCGGTCGATGCCGCCGACGTTGCGGGTCATGGTGATCTCCATCAGTGAACGTTGATGTTCAATCACATTGGATGCCGATACAAGCCCGCGCGGTTTGATCTGGATCAGGGCTGCGTCGCGGCCTCAAGCCGTTCGAGCCAGAGGATTGCATGTGAGCGCTCGCTGCCGCACATTTCCTCGTTAGGCTTAAGTGAGCGGCACACCGCCGGCCGCTCGGGCTGGCCGAAAAGGCGGCAGCGCAGGGCTTGATCGAGCTGCGGACAGGGCATGCCTGCGGGCTTGCCGTGAAGGAGTCATTGGAACTCGGCTCGAAGCCCAGTTCCCAGGTCGAGTCTCAATGGCGCCCATGCGGCTGACCCGTGTGGGTGCCAAAAGGCTAAAACCGACTCCCTGTACTGGGTTCCATTACCACGGAGCCCCTGATGAGCCTCACCCCCTTTGTCGCTGAAGCGAGCACCCCAGAAGTCCTCTCCCCCTCCCCGAAGGCAGGCGCCACCGCGCCGATGGCCTACTCGTATGTCCGTTTTTCCCACGGGCGTCAGAAAAACGGCGACAGCCTGCGCCGCCAGCTTGCCTTGTCCCGTGAGTACGCCGACAAGCATGGCCTGCAACTTCAAGAGCTGACCTACCGCGACCTGGGCCTGAGCGCTTTCAGGGGTGACAACATCGAGCGCGGAGCCCTCGCAGCGTTCATCAAGGCCGTCGAGGACGGAAGCATCCGGCGCGGGTCTTACTTGCTGGTGGAGAACTTCGACCGGCTTTCGCGGGCCGAGGTCCATATCGCCCTGCAGTTGCTGTTGCGCCTCGTGTCGGCCGGCATCGTGGTTGCGACCCTCATGGACGGCAAAGTCTGGAACGAGCAGACCGTGGCCGATACGGCCAATCTGATGGTCACCATCATCTTCATGGGGCGAGCCCACGACGAGAGCGTGGGTCGCTCCAAGCGGATTCGTGAGATTCATCAGGCCAAGCGCGCCCGCCGCGACCCGGCGATATTCGGACAAGGACCGGCCTGGGTTGTACGCAAGCCCGATGGGTCTGGCTGGGACCTGAAGCCCGGCATGGCTGAGAGCATCCGACGGGTGTTCGAGCTGAGCATTCAGGGCGTGGGGAGCACCGCTATTGCCCGCCTGGCCAACGCCGAGGGCTGGGTCGCCCCGGCCAAGGTGGAGCGATGGAACACGACGCTGCCCAACAAGCTGCTTCGCAACCGAGCCGTTCTCGGAGAGTACGAGCCCAAGGAGATGAAGGGCTCCACCCGTGTCACCATGGGCGAGGTATGGACCGACTACTACCCTCGCGTGGTCGATGAGGACACCTTTCTCAAGGCCCAGGCGGCCGCGCACAACCGTCTTCACCTGCCCAACCGCCGCGACGCTGGATACCACAACGTGCTGCAAGGGTTCGCCTTCTGCGGTCACTGCGGCCAGACGTTGTTGCGCAAGCGCAAGGGCGGCTCAAAGAACTCGCTCGGCTATGCCCAGTACATGTGTAGCGGCAGACATTGTGGTGAAACGCAGTGCCCGACTGCTGCAGCCCGGCCTCTGGAACAGCGCTTGCTGCCGAATCTCGTGCGCAACGCCGTCAGCGAGGTAGCACGAACCGACCGACTGGCCGCGTTGCGCGACTTGCTGGACACCAAGGAGGCCGAGCATCGAGACGCCTCTAAGGCCGCCGAGCGCATCCTGACCATGCTCCAGAGCGCATCGAGCCCCCTGCTGGAGAAACGCTTCCGCGAGTTGGACGGTAAGGCCACCGCAGCCGGAGCTGAGGCCGAGGCCCTGCGCGCCGAGCTGCATGCCAGCCAAGGCCCCCTGTGCGATGAGGACGTCGAGGATGCGATTGGCAAGGCTGCGTATTCCACGCGATGGCGGACACGACTCCATGCTGATGGCGGACAGTGTTCCAGCGTGATGGCGGACGCTGTTCCACGCTGAAGTCGGACATCATTCCAAACTGATGTCGGACACCTGCGGGGT
>NZ_JAMBNO010000022.1 GCF_023715105.1 Hydrogenophaga intermedia
GGCCGCACCGGCTACCCGAGCATGACGGCACGCCGTCGCAACACGGCCGAGCACAGCATCGAGGTGGTGGGTGCCCAGCTGCGCGCCATGATGCCCTGGATCGCCAAGAACAAGCTGGTGGACCAGAGCCGCAACTGATTGCGACCTCCATCGGTCAGGGCCGGGTGCGCGGTGGCGCACCCGGCCTTTTTCTTTGTGGCGCGTGCCACGTACACTGCGCCTTTGGCGGGCTACCCGGGCCGCAACCGATGAATCAACCCATGCACGACGGAACCGATACCGAAATCGAACGCGCAAGCGACGCCCCGCGCCGCCCCAAGGGCATCTATTTCCTGCCCAACATGATCACGCTGGCCGCCTTGTTTGGCGGCTTCTATGCGGTGGTGATGGCCATGAACGGTCGCTACGACCTGGCCACCGTGGGCATCTTCGTGGCCATGGTGCTCGACAGCCTGGACGGCCGGGTGGCGCGGCTCACCAACACGCAAAGCGCTTTTGGCGAGCAGATGGATTCGTTGTCGGACATGGTGTCCTTCGGTGCGGCTCCGGCGCTGGTGGCCTACGAATGGGCGCTGCGCGACCTCGGGCGATGGGGCTGGATCGCGGCCTTCGTTTACTGCGCGTGCGCGGCATTGCGCCTGGCGCGTTTCAACGTCAACACGGGCGTGGTCGACAAGCGCTACTTCCAGGGCCTGCCGTCGCCGGCCGCCGCTGCCCTGGTGTCTGGCTTCATCTGGCTCATGCAGGAGACCGAAGTCGCGCCCACCGACGTGACCTGGGTGCTCTTTGCCCTCACCCTGTATGCGGGGTTGACCATGGTGACCAACGTACCCTTCTACAGTTTCAAGGACCTGAGCCTGAAGAAGAGCGTGCCCTTCGCCGCGTTGGTGCTGGTGGCGCTGGGCATCGCGGTCATCAACATCCACCCGCCCACGGTGTTGTTCCTGCTCTTCGTGGTCTACGGCCTGTCGGGCTATGGCGTGTACCTGTGGCGCAAGTCCAAGGGCCGTCCCACGAGCGTCATCAGCACCTCGACCGACGAGCCTGACGAGCGCGGTCTGCACGATTGATGGCGGCGATCGTCATTGTCTATCGGCCCCCTGGGCCTTTGTGATACATTGCAAAGCATGTCCAAAGCCGCTTCGCTGCTACTACTGGGTGTCCTGAACGGGCAGATGCGGTAGCGCGCGAGCGATTCACACCAACGGCCCGTTTGCACCCGCAGCGGGCCGTTCGTTTTGGGGCTGTGGGTTTTTGCCTGCCACGCATGCGTGGCGAACCGGAGAACCGAGATGAGCGAGCGTCTGATCATTTTCGACACCACCTTGCGAGACGGCGAACAGTCGCCCGGCGCGTCCATGACCAAGGACGAAAAGCTGCGCATCGCGCGCCAGCTCGAGCGGCTGAAGGTCGACGTGATCGAAGCTGGCTTCGCGGCCAGCTCCAACGGCGATTTCGAGTCGGTGAAGGCGATTGCCGATCACATCAAGGACTCCACCGTGTGCTCCCTCGCGCGCGCCAACGACCGTGACATTGCCCGCGCCGCCGAGGCCCTCAAGGGCGCCAATCGTGCGCGCATCCACACCTTCATTGCCACCAGTGCGCTGCATATGGAGAAGAAGCTGCGCATGACGCCCGAGCAGGTGCTGGAGCAGGCGAAGCAGTCGGTGCGCTTTGCGCGCAACCTGGTGGAGGACATCGAGTTCAGCCCGGAAGACGGCTATCGCAGCGATGTCGATTTCCTCTGCCGCGTGCTCGAGGCCGTGATCAAGGAGGGGGCCACGACGCTGAACATCCCCGACACCGTCGGCTACGCCGTGCCCGAGTTGTATGGCGATTTCATCCGCACGCTGCGCGAGCGCATTCCCAACTCGGACAAGGCGATCTGGAGCGTGCACTGCCACAACGACCTGGGCATGGCCGTTGCCAACTCGCTCGCCGGGGTCAAGATCGGTGGCGCGCGGCAGGTGGAATGCACCATCAATGGCCTGGGCGAGCGCGCGGGCAATTGCTCGCTCGAGGAAATCGTGATGGCGGTGCGCACGCGGCGCGACTACTTCGGCCTCGATGTCGCGGTCGACACCACGCAGATCGTGCCGGCCAGCCGCATGGTGAGCCAGACCACCGGTTTCGTCGTGCAACCCAACAAGGCGGTGGTGGGCGCCAATGCGTTTGCGCACGCCAGCGGCATCCACCAGGACGGCGTGCTCAAGGCGCGCGACACCTACGAGATCATGCGCGCCGAGGACGTGGGCTGGAGCGCCAACAAGATCGTGCTGGGCAAGCTCTCGGGGCGCAACGCATTCAAGCAGCGGCTGCAGGAACTCGGCATCGAGATGGAGTCCGAGACCGAGATCAACACCGCCTTCGCCAAGTTCAAGGAACTCGCCGATCGCAAGGCAGAGATCTTCGACGAAGACATCCTGGCGTTGGTGAGCGACGAGAGCGTGACCACCGAAAAGGAGCAGTACGGCTTCGTGTCGCTCTCCCAGCGCAGCGAGACCGGTGAGCGCCCGCATGCAGCGGTGGTGATCACCGTCGATGGCAAGGAGTTGCACGGCGAGAGCGATGGCAACGGCCCGGTGGACGCGTCTCTCAAGGCCATCGAGCAGCACGTCAAGAGCGGTGCCGAACTGCTGCTGTATTCGGTGAACGCCATCACCACCGGGTCCACCGAAAGCCAGGGCGAGGTGACGGTGCGCCTGCAGCACGGCGGGCGTGTGGTCAACGGTGTGGGCGCCGACCCGGACATCGTGGTCGCCTCGGCCAAGGCCTACCTGAGCGCGCTCAACAAGCTTCACAGCAAGGCTGACCGCGTGGCTGCACAGGGATAAGTTGTTTTAAATCAATAACTTGGGCGTACATCAAGCCAAAAGTGAAAAATAGCACCGGATAGGTGGTCTTTTTCCACTGATCGCTAAAGACAACCGCCCAAGTTCTTGATATTGCTGAACTTCTGCGACGTCCCTATACTCCGCCCCAGCGTTGGTTTGAAGCTGGAGTGGTCTCATGTTTTTTCGCCCGTTCGCCCTGAGGTCGCTGTGTGCCGTGGTCACGGCCCTGGCTTTCGTGGGCGGCCTCGGGCATATGTCGACCGCCCACGCGGCGTCGAGCAGCCCCAGCAAGGTCAAGAAGGCCGCGGTGAAGAAGCCCGCGGTGAAGAAGCCCGCGGTGAAGAAGCCGGTCACCAGCGTGAAGAAGGCCGCCGTGCGCAAGGTGTCTCACGCCAAGCCGGCTCGCCGCGTCAAAGCCACGGTGGCGGGTGGCAAGACACGTGTCACCCAGTCCCGCCACTCGGTGGTGCGCGTCTCGGTACCAGCGCGCGCTTCGGTTGGCCAGCGGCTCGGCTTGCGCGAGAGCGACGACCCGTTGGACCTGAGCTCCAGCGTCGCTCTGGTGGTCGACCAGGCGTCGAACCAGATCCTTTTTTCCAAGAACGATTCCGCCGTCCTGCCCATCGCATCGCTCACCAAGCTCATGACCGGGTTGGTCATCGTGGATGCCGGCCTCGACATGAACGAGTCGATCACCATCACGGCCGACGACATCGACACCATGAAAGGCAGCCGCTCCCGTCTGGCCGTGGGCACCACGCTCACGCGCGGCGAGCTGATGCACCTGTCGCTGATGTCCAGCGAGAATCGCGCCGCACATGCGCTGGGGCGAACCTTTCCCGGTGGCATGCGCGAGTTCGTGCGCCGCATGAACGGCAAGGCCGAGGAACTCGGCATGCAGGACACGCGCTATGTCGAGCCCACCGGCCTGTCCAGCGACAACCGCTCCAGTGCGCGGGACCTCGTCACGTTGGTGTCTGCCGCCGCCGAGCGCCCGATGCTGCGCGACCTGTCGACCTCACCCGGCTACGAGGTCGACGTCGGCCGGCGCACGCTGCACTACAACAACTCCAACCGCCTGATCAAGAACCCCGAATGGGATATCGGTCTGCAAAAGACCGGCTATATCTCGGAGGCCGGGCGTTGCCTGGTGATGCAGGCCCGTGTGGCGGGGCGTGAACTCATCATGGTGTTCCTCGACGCGTCGGGCAAGCTGGGCCGCCTGCAGGACGCCGAGCGGGTCCGCCGCTGGGTCGAGAAGCAGGCCGATCTGCTGTCGGACAGCCCGGCCCGCCCCCAGGGCTGATCAGCGCACCGCAGGCCGCGGCTGACGGTCCATCGGGCAGCCCAGCGCCGCGGAGATGTCGGCCGCCGTGGCTTGCAGGCGCGGCAACCAGCCCTCGTCGATGCGATCGGCAGGGGCCGAGATCGACAAGCCGGCCACGAGCTTGCGCTGGTCGTCATAGATGCCGGCAGCCATGCAGCGCACACCAAGTTCAAGTTCCTCGTTGTCGCGCGCCACGCCGACTTGCCGGCATTGGGCAAGTTCGCGCTCCAGGACGGGCAGCTGCGTGATGCTGTTGCGTGTGTTGCCCGCCAGGCCCGTGCGGGTGGCGTAGGTGCGCACGCGGGCCGGGTCATCATCGGCGAGGAAGAGCTTGCCGGTGGAGGTGAGGTGCAGCGGCGCGCGCCCGCCGATGGCGCGCACCACCTGCATGCCCGAGCGTTCGCTGTAGGCACGCTCCACGTAGACAATTTCGTCGCCCTGGCGCACGCTGAGGTTCACCGGCTGCTGGATCTGCTTGTGCAACTCGCGCATCGGACCGAGTGCGGCGTCACGCACGTTCAGGCGGCCTTTGACCAGATTGCCCAACTCAAGCAGCCGCATGCCAAGCCGGTAGCTGCCAGCCTCCGGGCGGTCCACGAATCGCCCGATGGTCAGGTCGTTGAGGATGCGATGCGCCGTCGAGGGATGCAGGCCTGTCTTCTCGCTGATCTCCTTCAGGGAGACCGGCTCCTCGCGTGAAGCCAGAACTTCAAGCAGGTTGAACATGCGCTCCAGCACCTGGACGGTGGGCGCTGCCGGGGTGGTGTCGGTTCGTTTGATCATGGTCTGCCAATGCAACCATCATCTTACGAGATGAAATCCCCGCGTGCCTGCGCGGGAAGACGCGTCTCAGTCCTCGAACCGCTGCCAGTGGCCCTGAATCAGACGCTCGTGCGGTCGAAAACCCGCCTTGTAGTTCATCTTGGGGCTCTGTTCGATCCAGTAACCCAGGTACACGTGGGGCAGATCCAGTGCGCGAGCCTGGTCGATCTGCCACAGGACGCTGTAGGTGCCATAGGCCGAACCGGCCTCGGGCTCGTAGAAGGTGTAGACGGCCGACAGCCCATCGTTGAGCACGTCGATGATGGAGACCATCTTCAGCCTCGCCGGCTGGCCGTCCACGCCGGGCTCATGAAACTCGACCAATCTTGAGTTGACGCGGCTTTGCAGCAGGAACTGGGTGTACTGATCCACGCTGTCGTGGTCCATGCCGCCGCCCGCGTGGCGGCTGTTCTGGTAGCGCAGGTAGAGCTGGTAGTGCTCGGGCACGAAACACAGTTTGAGCACCCGGGTCACCAGCCCGCCGTGCTGGCGCAGGCAGCGCCGCTGGCTGCGGTTGGGCCGGAAGTCGGCCACCGGCACCCTCAGGGGCACGCAGGCGTTGCAGCCATCGCAGTAGGGCCTGTAGGTGAACATGCCGCTGCGGCGAAAACCGTGCGTGACGAGGTCCGAGTAGGCGTCGTTGTGGATGAGGTGGCTGGGCGTGGCCACCTGGGAGCGGGCCTGCCGTCCGGCCAGGTAACTGCACGGGTAGGGCGCGGTGGCGTAGAACTGCAGCGCCTGAAGGGGAAGTTCCTTGGGGTGCGTCACGCGCTGTCGTCGCCAGGGAGGAGGAGTTCGCGCCAGTATACGGGGCTGAATTCCCAGCGCGGTGCGGGCTGCAGCACGGCCAGCCGCAGGTGTTGCACGAAGCGCTCGCGCGGCATCAGCCGGCCACCCAGCGAGGCCAGGTGGGCCGTGTCCTGCTGGCAGTCGATCACGGGAATGGCGTTGGCGCGACAAAACGCGGCCAGTGCCGCCAGGGCAATCTTGGAGGCATCGCTGCGGCGGCTGAACATGGACTCGCCAAACACCATGGCCCCCAGGTTGACGAGGTAGAGACCCCCGCAAAGCTCATTGTCGATCCAGGTTTCGACCGAATGCGCGACGCCAGCCCGGTGCAAGCGGGCATAGGCCTGCACCATGGCCGGCAGGATCCAGGTGCCGCTCTGGCCGTCACGGGGAATCTGCGCGCAGGCCTGGATGACACGGTCGAAATCATGGTCGAAACGAACCTCGAGGCGGCCTTCCCGGAGCAGCTTCTGCAGGGTCTTGCGCAGCGAACGATGCAGGCGAAACTGCGCCGGCTCGAGCACCATGCGCGGGTCGGTGCTCCACCACAGGATGGGTTGGCCCGAGCTGTACCAGGGGAAGATGCCGCGTGAGTAGGCCGCGACCAGGGTGGGCACGTCCAGCACACCGCCCGCAGCGAGCAGACCCGGTGCCGGGTCGTGCGGCCCCCAGGCCTGTTCCACCGGCGGAAACGCGTCCCCCGGTTCCAGCCAGGGCAGCGGTCGGGTGGGAGGCGTTTGGGTCATGGCGCTATTGTGCGCAGCGCCTCGATGGCATCAAGTGCGGCCCGTCCAGCGCGCAGGCATGGCGCGCCAGACCAGCCACGCCGCGGCGACGCCCACACCGTCGGCCAGCCAGTCGATCCACTCGCCGTAGCGCCAGCCGGTGCCCCATTGCATCAGCTCGATGGCACCACCCCAGGCGATCAGACTGCCTGCAAGCAACGGCGCCGAGCGCGGATAGCTGGCCAGCCCGAGCGCCGCCAACCAGGCGAAGCCCAGCGCATGCTGCGCTTTGTCCCAGAGGTTCATGGCCTGCGGCGGCAGCAGCGCAACGGGCACCAGCGAGGCAATGGTGAGTGCCGCAAGGCTGAACCAGAACGCAATGCGCGCAAGCGTTGGCATGTTTTGCATGGATGCAGAAACGACAAAGGCCTTCGTTGGAAGGCCTTTGCTGGGTGTTGGGTGGCTCCCCGACCTGGACTCGAACCAGGGACCTGCGGATTAACAGTCAGTATAAACCGGATTTTCTGGGACGCTACGGGACGTCCTGGGACGAGATAAAACCATTCTAAATCAATGGGTTACAAGATTTTGTTGTTTCATGCGGTCTCGCTGGGTAGCATTTGATCTCAGGATTTTTCGGACACCAGTCGGACACGGAACACGCAAATGCCGCTCCTCACTGTCAGAGCGATCGAAACCCACAAAGCCAAAGCGCGGCCCTACAAGCTCACGCTCGACCGAGGCTTGCAGTTGCGCATCGCGCCAGATGGAGTTCGCACATTGCTGGTCCGCTATACCGTCAAAGGGTGCGATGTTGAGCGTCAGTATCGATTGCCGCAGGAGTATGGGGAAGGTCTGGGCCAAATGAAGCTGGCCACGGCCTGTGCCGAGGCCGCTCGCATCCGGGCGCTGGCCCGCGACGGCGTGGACTGGCCAGCTCAAGAGGAGGCGCGTTTGCGGGCAGAGACAGCTGAGCGCGAGCAACTGGACCGGCAAGAGGGCATGACCGTGGCCAAAGCACTCCGCGAGTACGTCGACAAGAAGCGGCGGGCAAAAGATGGTCTGCCACTGAAGGCCCGTACAAAGGCTGACTACCTGGCCATGGTCGAACCCGGGGAAGTAACCAAGACGGGGAAGAAACTGGCTGACGGGTTGCTATTTCAGCTCGCAAACAAGCTGTTGGTGAAGCTCACTTCTGGTGACATTCGGGACCAGTATTCGTCACTGCTCAAGCGGTCAAAGCGGCAAGCCGACTATGCGATGCAGGTGCTGCGAGCGGTGATGCGATGGCATGGGGTTGTGGTGCCAGGCAACCCGTTGGGACGCGATACAGCAGGGCGTGATCGGATCGTGCTCACTCCAGCGAAGGGGAATCCGGCTCCCATCCCCCCGGAACGACTCGGCGCCTGGTGGCGGGTGAGCAGCAAAGCCCCCTCACAAATCGCAGCCGACTACTACCGTTTTCAGTTGTTGACCGGTTGTCGTGGCGGCGAAATTCATGGCGACAAGCGATACAACTACCCACCAATCAAGGTGGGTGACGTGGACTGTGATGCCGGGAAAGTCGTTCTGCGGGACACGAAGAACCGTAGCGACCACAAGCTGCTGCTAGCCCGGCAGGCGTTGGAGATCGCCTCGAAACACTGCGCAGGCAGGAAGCCGGAAGAAGTGTTGTTCCCGATCACCGATGCGCGTAAGACGTTGAAGTGGATCAATGCAAAGGCAAAAACCAATGTGCAGGGACATGGCTTGCGGGATACCTTTGCCAGCATCGCTGAAGAGTTGGTGTCAGGTGGTTTGCTGAAGCGAATGCTCAACCACTCGGTCGCAGGGGATGTCACCTTGGGTCACTATGTGGGCAAGAGTGAAGCGCAGTTGCGCGCCGGATGGCAGACGGTAGCTGACTTTATTGAGGCTGCGGCTCTGCAGCCAACGCCTGATGATGTGAAGGTGGTCCCTGGCGCCGCCACTGTGCGCGACTCAGTAGGTACTTCTGCAGGCACAGGTCTAGCCAGCTAAGTCCTCAGAAAAAGGGTGACGCCACCATCCCATTCAGAAGAGGCGATACAAAGACCTGAGTGACTCAAGTGCGACTGCTGACATTCCGCCTCTTCAATTAAGTTCACACTGGCTGACCACTACCGGTCACTGACAAGCTGCAGTCAAGTCGCGCTTACGTCGACTGCTCGCCATACGTGTCTATCCTCCTTCGGGTGCTTGGCATACACAAGCACCGCAACAACGGTAGCGACATCTGCCGGGATTGTCTCAAGCATAAATGGAGGAACAAAGGCATCATCAACAAAAGCGAAACCCTTAGGGTTCCGCTTCAAGTGACCAGTTTTCACCTTGACATCAACATCTGGACGAGGACCTGGTTCAACGGCGAAGAGATCCCTTCGGCCCGTCTTGGGATTTTGAGTCACCCGAAAACGAACGCCTTCGCCAACTTTGGGGGAATGTGACCCGATCCAAGCGTCGTTGTCGATTCCAACCTCCAGATCCCGATCAACAAAGACTTTTGCCCGTCTCTCATCTGCTGCCTCGCGGGTTACCAGCCCCTGCCCCGAATCGGTGCAGTCCCAGTTGGCCCCATCCAAGCGAACTGAAACTTGAACAATTGCGTCACGATCACTATCCCGTTGCCTGCCGAGAACTAGCGTTACAGGATCTCCGACCTTGATATTGCGGCAACGAACGCCCGGCCCAACAATACTGACCGATGCACCATTGGATTCACGTATCGCAAAACGTGGAAGAGGCCGGACCTTCCTTTCCGGTTGAGCATCCTTTTGCGGCTGTGGCACGATCGTTCCCAAATAGGTCGCAGGTTTCACTTCCACGGAATCGAAACACAGTACCAGTGCGTCCTGGGAGTGGTGGGCGTAGAAGTCTCTTGCCCTTTCAGCACCTTGCGCTGACGGGTCGTACCAACTGCTGTTGATCAGTTCCTGAAGCTCCGCATCGATTCCCCAACCTTGTTCTTGCCGGAGCGTTATCGCCGAAGCCAGTTCGCTGCTTGCCTGAGCAAACTCACCGCGATCTGCCAACATCTGGGCAAGCTCACGGTGAACCTTCACAGTGAACTTGGGGTCTGAACCGCATTCCAACGCCCGACACGCGCACGCTAATGCAAGGTCTGGCTGCTCCTCCGAATACAGCCTCGCCGCCTCGGCCCATACCCAAAACTCGTTTCTCTTCGCCTTGATGACTGGACCAAGAACTCCGGCAGCCTCGGCATGGCGATGGACGCGCCGCAGCAGATAAACTCTGTCCCAGTCCATCCATAGGGCATCGTCACCCTCAGCCACTGGTCGCACGCGGTCGATCCATTCAAGCGCCAGATCAATTTCCTCTTGGGCCGCATCAGGGAATGCCTTCATCCACTTCGCCAAGCCACGGGCGATTCCAAGGGCAATGGGCGGAAAACGATTTTCATCGAGTTGGTTGTACTGCCAATCTTCCGCAGCGAGGCCGTCGAAGCCCACCCACCGAACAAACCCAGGGAAGAATGGAAAGTGCGATGCGATCTTCGACAACTCGCGCAAGATGTTGGACAGCGCGTTGTCTGGACGGCGCTTCGGTTGCCGCGCGTAACGGCGTAACGCCTGATGAATCTGATTGACGACCGCGTTGGGGGCCGCCTGCCCTCCTTTTAGCTTGGAAACTATGGAAGACACATGGTTCTTGACTAAGCCATAGAACGCCCAGTCAATCTGCGTCCGCAGTTTGAAGTTATCGGGATCGTCAGCAAGCTCTTGGAGACCAAGGTCAACAGCCTCTTGGAAACGCCCGGATTTACGGAGCGCTTGTACTTCTGCCCACGTCATTGGAAAACAGACCTTATCGTATCAACGGACTCTGGGCTGCTGCACGTCAACGGGCGCAAGCTGGATACGAGCCCCTGCTTGTCAAAGTTGATCTCAAGCCCGACTCGCTCATCCTGGCTGCGAGCAACCGTTATTGCCAAACGATACGAAGTCTCAGTGGCAGAAACGACTTTCCATCCAATTTGATCCAAGCGCGACCGAGTAGATCGGAGCAAGGAGGCAGCTTCCGGTGAAAAGTCATTCGTCGCGAGGCATTCAAAAGCCACGTCGGAAAGCAAACCCCAGTGCTCGGATTCCTTCACGTGCATGGCCGTGACGACATTTTTCCCGCTGTAGGCGATCCGCAGTAGGCAGTGTTCGCCCAGCGGGCCAGAAAGGTCATACTGTTCTTGGTAGGGGTGACAGGCCGCTTTTACGACCCGCCAGTCAAACTGCTCTGCGGCGTTGACGACACGAAGCCAGATGGCGACGGACTTGAGAACGTCTTTCGATTGATCAAGCCCCTCGGGCAAGCTGCGTTGCTGATCTCTTTCGGACGCAATTCCGTTGGGCTGAAATACCCAGCCCGCGCCCACTGCGATGTCAGCAGCCACCTTGACAGCGCCTGGTTTCCAAACAGCAGCGTCGAAGGGGTGTATGTCAGTGAAATTCAACAAAACCAGTTCACGCTCGGCCACAGTGAGTGCCGAGTACAGCCAACGGAAGAATCCTTCCGAGTGGCGGCCTGCTGCATGATCGCAATTCACGTAGCAAATCGGCTGTGACATGCCTTGGGCATGGTGAACCGTGGAGGCATAGCCATAACGGGCATACGTGAAATCTGGCGCGGTTGGTGGCGGGGACAGCATCTCTATCCCCTGTAGCGCCGCCTGTTTCCCGCCGAACGCTTTCTCTCTGTCGCGCTTTGCGACATTTCGCCAGACGCTTTCGGCAACTGCCGTCTCTTTGTCCAACTCCGGCTTTTCCGCCCGCAGGAACTCCTCGAACACCTCAAGTTCAATCTCATCGCGACGTTCGACCCTACACCTGATGGAATGGAACTTGATCGGGCCGCTCTTTACCCAGCTCAACCCTTGTTGGTACACGGATCGCTTGCCGACACTCGCGACTGTCAGACGCCCGCCGGACTGCACGGCTACCCGGGCGCCGAATACATCGCGCACATCAGGGCTCACGTATACCTCCAGCAGGTCGCCCACCTCCACCGTGTCCAGGAGTTTCTTGCCGTGCAAGCGCTCACGAATCCACTGGATCAATGCGTTCGCCTGGCCATGTGTCTCGGCCAAATACCAGACTGAACTTGGGTCTGCTTGGAAGTGATCCACCATCTCATTGGCCGCATCCTTCTTATCGAGAACCCTGAAACCCTCATCGGTTTCCAGTTCCAAAGCAGCAAATTTCTGGGCACGGATGGCGGTTACCAGCTTGACTGCGTTGGCCAGTTTGGCTGAACCACCTGTGGTGTCGATCAGTTGCGTCAGCTCTAGCGATTGGTGTTTTAGCTCACGTGACTTCTGGAAGTCACCCGAAAGCACGGCCCCCTCGCTGCCGCCGCGCTGAATCTGATACGGATCGCCAAAGAAAACGACCTTGCGCGCCCCCTTGCCCAAAGCAGCAAAGTCGAAGAAGTCCGACAACAACTGGCCGCTGCCATATTGCTTGCCGTCAGGGGTAGAAAATCTTGAGTTACCCAGCAAGTGGGCGTCGTCCAGAAGGTAGACGCAGTCGGCCTCGTCATCGCAGGCGCGCAAGGGGATGACTTTGAGCTTCTTCTGTTCTGCTTCATTTTCCGGTTCATCATCACCGTTCACGCTGCCGGTGTAGAGATGCCCGTAGATGCTGTTGGACTCCACCTCTGCGCCATCGGCAAGGCGCCGGTTAGGTTGCAACACGATGGCTTGCTTGCCCGCCTTCTTGACCTCGTCGGCCAACTCAGCAAGCAAACGGCTCTTGCCGGTCGAAGTCATGCCCAGAACTGAAAGACTGACAGAATCGTCCGCAGCGACGAAGCTGCTCAGGGTCTGCAACGCCTCGCGTTGATGTCCGGTCAGCGGGGTGCGCGCTTGGGGTTGATCCGGACGCGAATGAATATCGCGAACCTGTGGGCGAGTGGAGGCCCATTCAATCGGCTGAACGCCCAGCCTGCGGACAATCTCCAGCGCTTCGTCGCGAGCAATCCTCAACTCGGGTGACGACAGGCCATCGAGCATCACGGCGCAGTTGGCCAAATCCGACGGGTAGAACCAGGAGCGAACCTTGGAGGGAAATTCCAACTGATCTTCAATCCCGCCTGAAAAGATGACACCGGCAGAGATATGACCCAGGTTGCGCCCGGACAGCAGCGCCTTGGATTGCAGCCAATCCAGAACGGAGAACTTGTTGTCGCGCAATTGCTGGTAGGGGTTGGCCTTCCGGCCGCCTTTGACTATCACACCATCCGCTTGCCAAGGCCCGTTCTCGGTGCCGGTCAATACACCGCCATAACTCTTGAAGTCGGCCACCATGATGGCGGACGGCAGGATGCAGACCAAGTCGATTTCGGCGCCGTTCCACATCGCGTTTGCAACGGCAACAATCCAGTCGGTACTGTCTGCCCAACGATCTTCCAGTCGCTCCAGAAAGATCTGGAGCATCTGGTTTTCGTGAGTCCGTCCGGCTTTTTCGCCGTAGACGATCAATGTCATTGCCTGCCACTCCCCATAGGTCCCAAATTCATCTTGTTGCCTTAGGATACACGCGAGCTGAAGCGCCTCGCAGTGAGTAAGTAGTCCCCTTTGTGACCGGTTACTGTCGATATGAGGCCGCTCCGCATTTGAACCCGCGCGGCAGCACCCAGCCTTGAACGGTCAGAGGCAGCGAACGGGAGTTTGCTCGCGCCTGACTGGGACAACGCACCTGTCTGGAAAGCTGCTACTTCAGGGAAGGTGCGAGCCTTAACTACGCCAGTTACGGCACATTGCCCAATGACCGCTTCATACAGGCAGACTTCGGTCTGTCGGCTGCAAGCACTTGCCCAATGGTGGCGTGGGCTTGTTGAGTTTGCTGTGTGGCGGCTGCTGCTTCGATGGCCATTCGATGCGCATCCTGCACATCCATGCCGGTGAGTTCGTAACCGTGGCCCAGTGACATCCAGTGCAACGAGGCCAGCGCACATTGCATGGCGAAGTCTGGTTGCGTCTTCAGGTGGTCGCGTGCGGCGCGGTTCAGGGTCTTGGGGTCGCACGGGGTGGCCCAAGCCAGGCGGGTCGCCTGGTCGAAGAGTTTCAGCGTCTTGGCGGTGGCAAACCACTTGCCGGGTTCACCGGGTGTGGATGCGATCAGGTGGTTCAGCAGCTTGTCTTTGCCCAGCTCGGGGTACTTCTTGGCGACGGCCCGGAAGGTGGCGATGTGGGTGTTGGCCTGATTGGCGAGCAGCGCGTACTGGTTGAAGGCTTCGGCGCGGCGACCGGCCTTGAGCAGTTCTTCTTCAGCAAAGCGGGCGATGGATGTTTCGCTGGTTGTGCTGCCTGCGCGTTCACGCAGGTAGGCGATGGCTTCATCGATCTGGCCTCGGGTCGCCAACACTTTGGCACCCCAGACCAGGTAGGGCCAAATCGGGTGCGGGTCCATGTCCAGTAACTCCAGGAGCTGATCGTGCCGCTCGGCCTTGAACAGGGCGCTGTAACAGAGGGTGGCGCCGGAGAAGAAGGCGTAGGTGCCGCGCTTGCGCTCTCGCAAGACGTTTTTCAGGGTTGGTAGGAGCTGGTCGACCCAGGCGGAGGCGAGTTCTTTTGTAGCGCACAGATCGCCCCAGTGATCACCGAGGGCTTCGATGTAGGGGGGATCGTCTTCCTGAATGGCCTCGAACAGGCGGTCGAGCCATTGCTGGCGCACCTTGGTGCTCACGGGCGCATGGCTGATCAGGGGCGCCAGTTCCTGGACCGCGGCGTGGGTGGCGTTGCCCAGGGCGCCTGACGAACTGTCGATCTGGCACAGGGCAGGGGAAAGCTTCTCGAGCAGCAGCACGGCACCTTCGGCGGCACAGGCGGTGTCGTGGCGGGCAACGGCACGGATCTCGGTCAGGGCTTCGTTGATGCGGCCTATGGCCAGCTGAGTGCCTTTCCAGCCAAACGCGCCCCTGCGAAACCGGGTACGGAAGGCCCAAGATGTGGTGTCGGCTCTGGCGGCGGTGGTCATGGGGTATGCAAATGGATCTGGGTGACTTGTCTTCGGTGCTGTCGGGTGCAGCAGTTGAAGAGTGCCGATTTTGATATAGCGTCCCGGCGTGCCGCCGTCGCGCTCTGCGGGCTGCGCCCCGCGCCCCTGTGTGGCGCGGCCATTCGGCTCCGATCCCTGACGTCTCCGGCCGATGGCATGCCCCCGGCCTGCGCGCTGCGCTTGCCTGTTTCACGCCTGCAGGTGTGGTGGGGCTGGCTTGCTGAGCCCTTCATCCTTGCACACCGTTCTCGCCGTCAAGGTCTGCGCGCCCTGTGGGCGCTGGCGGCCGTTCGGCCGTCTTCGAACCTGTGACCGCTGCGCTGCGGCGTGCCGGTTCCGGTCTCGGGCAATCCCGCCCGATCACCGGAGTTGGTCATGCAGCACGATCTGTTCTCTTCCCTCGATTCCTTCCTGTCGGTGCCCGCTGGTTCGGGCGGCTTGCTCATCCGCGATGTGACTGGGCAGTACCGTCCCGCCGAGGCCGACGAGGTTCTGCTGGCCGCGCAGCGCTTGCTGGCGGCCCAAGTGCGCGGCAGCGACCTGATGGACTCGCCTGCCGTGGTCAAGGAATTCCTGCGCTCTCGCCTGGGCCATCTGCCGCACGAGGTGTTTGCGGTGATGCACCTGGACTCACAGAACCGTGTGCTGGACTACGTCGAGATGTTCCGGGGCACGGTGAGCCAGACATCGGTTTACCCGCGCGAGGTGGTGCGCGATGCACTGCTTCGGAACAGCTGCGCACTGGTCCTGGTGCACAACCATCCCAGCGGCGCTGCCCGTCCATCGAGGGCCGACGAGGTTCTGACGCAGACCATCAAGGCTGCAGCGGCTCTGGTCGATGTGAGGGTGCTCGACCACTTCATTGTGGCGGGCGACTCCGTGAATTCGATGGCCGAATTGGGAATGGTCTAAACCCTGGGGCCTTCTGCCCCAATTTTTTGTTGTTGATCAGCGCGCAGTGCGCGGGAATAGGGGAGGGCGAAGCACGGCCGGTGATCACTGGCAGCACGGGGAGCAGCGGCCCTGTCCCGTGCCCGGGGAACGCGGTCTGGTTTCCTTCCCGCTGCGCGGGAACGAGCCCGCTGGACGAACTGACGTTCGGTCCGCTCCCGCCGCTGCGCTGTGGTCCCGTCCCGTTCGCCAGATCGTCCCCCCGGTCACCCGCCATGCCCGAAGCCGGGCCGCTGGGACTACCGGAGACAGCAAACCCCTGAAGTGATCGCATCGGCTCGAACGCCGCGCCAGTCGCTGCGCTTGGTGTCACGCCGTCCGCAGAGCCGCCGCTGCTCAAGTCACACGGTCGCCTGCGCTTCGCTGGTCGCCCGAAGAGGCTGTGGCAGCGCGTGCGCCAATGGGCCCACCGTCATCCCCCCACGGCGCCCCCATCCACAGGTGAGGGGGACTTGTGGGGGGATCTTTCAGCGGTGGGCCAGGTGACTGGCTCACTGTTTCGTGCTGCAAGGTTTCCCCATCCCCCACCCCTTCCCGAGGGAAGGGGCCTTGCCCACCCCCCGCCCGCCCGTGGGCGGGAGCGAGGGAGTCCGAGCGAGAGGATCAGCTTTGAGGAACCCGGGTCGGGGTCCGGCTGATTCGCTTATGCAAGGAGTTCCACCATGGCCAACGTTCAAGTCATCCAGCGTCACGCGCACCTGGCATCTGCCGTCAAGCTCGAATTCGTCAACGGGCGCGAGGGCAAGGTCGCCAAGGCGGTGCTAACCGCCATCAGCAACAGCCGCCGGGGCAGCGGCGACGAGCGGTCCGAAGAAGCCACCGCGATCCAGTGGACGCTGTGGGCCAAGCAGGCCGAACACGCGGCCGAGTACCTGGGCAAAGGCTCGCACGTGAACATCGTCGGCCGGGTGCGCAACAACCACTACCAGGACAGCGACGGGGCCGAGGTCTACGGGCTGGCGTTCACCGTGGACGAGATCGACTACCTCGACAGCAAGGCCGAAGGCGAGGCCCGCCGCGCGCGTGAAGGTGCAGGCGATCCACCCGCAGCCGCTCCTAGCGCACCCACCCCCAGCCGCAAGGCCCGCAACGAGCGCCAACCGGCGCACGCCTGACGCAGCACACCGGGCGGTGTCCAGCCGCCCGGCTTTCCCATCCCAACCCATTTCAAGTCTGATTTCTGGAGCATCACCATGAACACCGTCCAAGCTTCCCGCCCCCTGGCCACCCGCTTTGGCCAGAACACCTTCGTCATCCGAAGCGAGACACCGCTGACCGAAGACCAGATGCGCCGGGCCGCACCGTCCATCTTTGCCGAAGGCAAACACGGCAGCCGTTCCGAGCGCTACACCTACATCCCTACCATCGACGTGCTGCGCGGTCTGCGGCAGGAGGGCTTCGAGCCCTTCATGGTGGCCCAGAGCAAGAGCCGCATCGAAGGCAAGACCGAGTTCACCAAACACATGATCCGCATGCGCCACGCTGGGCAAGTGAACACCCGGCCCGAGGCCAACGAGATCATCCTGATCAACAGCCACGACGGCGCCAGCAGCTACCAGATGCTTTCGGGTCTGTTCAGGTTCGTCTGTTGCAACGGTCTGGTGGTCGGCGACGTCACCAACGACATCCGTATCCCGCACAAGGGCAACATCCAGGATGAGGTGATCGAAGGCGCGTTCCGGGTGCTGGAGGACTTCGAGGTGGTGGACGCATCCACCGACAGCATGAAGGCCCTGCCGCTGCAGCGCGAGGAACAGCAGGCCTTTGCCACCGCCGCCCTGGCGCTGCGCTACGGTGAACGGGGGGAGGGTGAACCACCGGCCCCGGTGACCGCTGAGCAGCTGATCGAAGCCCGCCGGCCGGAAGACTTCGGCAACAGCCTGTGGACCACGTTCCAGCGGGTGCAGGAAAACGCCCTGCGCGGTGGTCAGCCCGGGCGCGGAGCCAAGGGTCGGCGCCTGCACACCCGCCCGGTGGCCAGCATCGACCGCAGCGTGAGCCTGAACCGCGCGCTGTGGGTTCTGGCCGAAGAGATGCGCAAGCTCAAAGCCTGAACGCGCTTAACGCCACACCGCCCCAACGCTGGGCGGTGTGGTCCACCAGAAATTCCGAAACGCGCTCGCCGGCTGTCGCCGGCTCGCGCGATTTCGGCTGCAGCTTCTCACCGAAGCCACAGCCAGGCGGCCATCGCCCAGCTGATGGCCGAAGCAAGCACCGCCGTCGCGGCGTGCAACAACCACCCTTCCCAGGGACGGGCACCCTTGCGGGCCAAGTCTGCCACGTCCTGCAGCGGCAACGTCACCCGCTGCAGGGCTGGGCCCACTTCATGGCGGAACACGGTGCGCGCCGCTTCCTCCATGGCCCGGGTCTGTGTGTCCACAGTCACCCGGGCCATTTCGTCGGCGCGGCGGGCAATGTGCTTCACCGTCTGAACCTTCGCGTTCTCGGTGATTTCATCCATGCGCTTTGAATAGGCCTCGACTTTTTTTGCCAGATCGGTACTGGTTATCAGCAACTCCATGCGGCTTGCGTCCAGGTTGGGCGCCAGGGTATCCATGCGGTCCAGTAATTCCCCCAGCTGACCGATGGCCACGGCCATCAGCTCTTCGCGGGCCGTGACCAGGTCGCTCACTGAACCTGCCGTGCCAACGGCACCACGTTGCTGGCCGCGCTCTCGCCCAGTCCGAGCGCCGCAAAGCAGGCATCCAGCTGCGGCAACACCCCAACCGCCAGCCGCCGTGTGGCCAGCTTCTGGGCCAGCGCGAGTTTCTCGGCGGTGCTGCTGGCCTTGACGATCAAGGCCTTGTAGTCGGTGTCGTCACGGGCCAGGGTGGCGAGGTCGGTGTTGCTGCCCCGGATGCGCCCATACACCTCGTTGGGGCCCAGATAGCAGGCAGCGGTTTCTGTGGCGATGGGCTGCGCTTTGAGGAAGGCCCTCAACAGATCGAATTGCGCTGGGACATCGGCGGCGCTGCTGACCATGTTGAACACCAGCCGCACCCTTGAACGGGAGACGCCCAGCCGCGCCAGCTCGACCAGGGTGGCGATGGTGTCCTGCTGCTGCTTGAGGGCTGGTACCGTGGGAACCACAAACGCATCGAAGTCCTCGTGGCTGCCTTGGTACTTCTGCATCAGGTCGAGCAGTTCCTCCACGTTGCTGGCCCCGATGTCCACCACAGCGCTGTCCATGGTTTGCAGGAGTTCCTGCAGCTCGCCAAACTGCCGGCCACGCATCGCATGGCCTTCGCCGTCGGCCGCGTTCAAGCTCTCCACAGAAAACAGCTCCGCGCCGTCGATACGCGGCAGCAGCAGGTGCCTGGCGATGGTGGTTTTGCCCACGTTCCCTGAGAAGTTGATGACGGCGATTTTCATGATGAGTCCTTTGCGTTGAGCCTGGCGCGTGCCAGGGGGTTGGTGATCCGGCTGCTGGCGAACGCTTCGGCGATCTCTTTGCCGCTGCGCATGTCCGTCACCACGGAAACGACCTGAGGTGACTGGGGCGCGTTGGTAGATGGTGGGGATGCATACACCTGCGACTCAGTGAGAACAGGCGGCAATTCATCTGGACGAACACCGGATCCCGCGCTCTGTGCGCTTGAAGATGCTTTGGTTGCCCTGGCCACTTCGCGCTGCACGGTCGCGTTGCTGACGTGCACGCCAGAGGACGCCAGCGCCAGACGAATGGCCTCGAAGGTGTAGCCCTGGGCACGCAGCGCTCGCATCTCGGGCGCAAAGCGCCGCGCTTTGCGAGAGCTTCGGCCGGGCGGTTCGCTCGGGACCAGCTTTATCGCGTCATTTCTATTCATTTTTTGTGCAGCAGTTGATCGGTTGCTGTTCAGTTTGTGCAGTGCCTGTGCGCTGGCTGTTCAACCTGTGCAGTTGCTGCGCACTTTCTGTTCAGTCGTGTGATGGGTGCCTTGCGTTGTGACCCATCTTCGACCCTCCTGCTGCCCTTTCACGCGCTGGATTTGGACCCAAATCCAGCAGCTCAAGAGCCTTGGTTCGGGCCAATACTGGGTTCATGGTGAGTGCAGAGATAGGCGGCCTGCCGCCGGTTTCACAAGCGCTCCGCGCCCCTCCAGTCGTCGGCCCATGAACACCCCAACACACGACTTCGTCACGGTTGAAATGCGCGGCTTGAAGGCCGCGCTGGTGGCCCGTGCGCAGGCGCAACGGGTCAGCGTCTCGGAGATGGTGCGCAGCGCTGTGGCGCGCAATCTGGGTCTTTCGGTGGTCGAAGGTGAGCCTCAAAGCGTGGAGGTGCCCCATGGCGTTGGGCGCGCTGCCAGCGTCAAGCTGTCGATCCGCATGACAGCCGAGGAGGCCGCTCAATTGGCTGCTGGTGCCCGAGCCGCAGGCCTGTCGCGCGGTGCCTACCTGGCCGGTCTGGTGGCCCACGTACCGGTGTTGGCAGGCGGTGCCAGCCGCGTTGAGCACATCGCTGTTTTGAGTGAATCCACCGCAGAGCTCGCCACCCTCAGCCGCAATCTCCACCTGCTGAGCACGCTGCTGCGCCGAGGCGAAGACGAGTCCTCCAGGCCGCTGCGCTTGAAGCTCGACACCCTGGCGCGCGATGTGCGCCAGCACCTCGACCTCGCTTCCAGCGCGCTCGCTGACCTGCAGCCGCGCCGCCCCGCCAACGCAGAACCAAGGGGCTGCACCCGGCCCGGAAACCGAAGGAGCCCCCCATGAAATCGCCATCTGGCCAACTTCGCTCGTCTTCGCGAGCGTCAGTCCAAGGTCATTCGTACGGAGCCAACACGCCTCAGAACCCCTCGCTCGACGGCATCCTCATCACCTGGGGCGACCGCCTGTTCTATCCGGGCAACCGCCTCGTCCAGGTTCGGCCCCAGCCCAAGCTGGGCGCTTCGGGCGCGCACCAGCGAGCCAACGCCATCCGCCAGCGCATCGAAGCCACCGTTGTTCGGCGTGCCCCGCAGGTCATGGTCAAGGTTACCGGGGGAGGGCGGAGCATGGCGGCCATAACGGCGCACTTCCGCTACATCAGCAAAAACGGGCGGCTGGAGATCGAAGACCAGCGTGGGGAGACCCTGCAAGGCAAAGACAGCCTGCACCACTTGGCCGATGAGTGGCGCATGGGCGGCGCGCGCATCCCAGACGACGCCGAGCCAGGCCAGCGGCGCGAGGCCTTCAACATCATGCTGTCTATGCCTCGTGGCACCGATCCACTGATCGTGCAGCGCGCCGCGCGTGACTTTGCGCGGGCCGAACTGGCCGGCCACAAATACGTGATGGTGCTGCACGACCACCAGGCCAACCCGCACGTGCACATCAGTGTGCGTGCGGTATCCAGGCTGGGCAAGCGCCTCAACCCGCGCAAGAACGACCTGCACCGCTGGCGAGAAACCTTCGCTGAAAATCTGCGAGGCTATGGCGTCGAGGCCGAGGCAACCCGGCAAACCACGCGCGGCCAACATCGCCAGCCCGATCCGTTGTGGCGCTTGAAGGCCCGGGAAGAAGGGCGCCTGCGCCGCACGCCATCAACCAAACAAAGCGAAGCGCAGAACCATCCGGCGAGGAAGGCGGCTGTTGATGCCTGGGTGCAAATCGGTCTGGCGTTGGCCCAATCGGGGGATGCAGCTGACCGGCAATTGGCCGCGCATGTCGCCAGGTTCGTCAAAGAGATGACCGATACCCAGCCGGGTGTGCCGGAGCGGAGCCCCGTACGCTCGGAGCCAACGGTCCAGCTCCCATCACAGAAATCCGAACTTCAACCGAATCTGCAGCCGCAGACCCTGCCGAGAGACATCGGACTGAATCGATAAAGGCGACCTGTCGGCTCGGCGTGAAATTGCGCTGGAGCCCGCTGAACCCTCAACCTTTTTTCAGCTCCATCGCCGCCTTGTGCTCGGCTTCGAAGTCCATGCCCAAGTTCATACCGGGATCGATCTGATGGAACGCCGCGTACATGATGGACAGCAGGTGCAGGCCCGAGAACTAGCCGGGCCTTCAGGCTGTACTTCTGTTCCGGGTTGTTGATGTCCAGGCCCTGGTTGCCCAATGGGCTTCGACTATGCCCGAACAGATATACCTTGAGCCCAGCAGATCCGTCTCCCAAGGCCCCGAACTTGCAGTCATTCAAGACGCAGTACATTTGCAGGACAAGACAATTTGGGTGCAAAACCATGAAACGACTAAAGGATGAGACCTTGTCTATCCGCACGTCAGCTGACATCAAGCAAATGCTGAGGCTGGCAGCGGAGCGGGAGCACCGCTCAGTCGCTTCCATGGTTGAGGTTCTGGTTCTGGCCTATGCGAAAGAGCATGGTTTAGATGCAGAGCCTGAAGCGCAAATCAACGCTGGGGAGCGGAAGAAGAAACATGGAACTGATTGACAACATCACCCGGTTGCTGGGTGACGACCTCAAAGCGACGCTGAAGCCCAAGTCACGGCTCAAGATCGCCGCCTCGTGCTTCTCGATGTACGCTTTCGAAGCCCTGAAGGCCGAGCTGGAGAAGATCGACGAACTCAGCTTCATCTTCACCTCGCCCACTTTTACGGCCAGCGAGGTCACCGACAAGATTCGCAAAGAGCGCAAGGAATTCCACATCCCCAAGCTCGACCGTGAACGCAGCCTGTACGGCAGCGAGTTCGAGATTCAGCTGCGCAACAAGCTGAACCAGCGCGCTATTGCCAAGGAGTGCGCCGACTGGATACGCCGCAAAGCTCATTTCAAGAGCAACCGCACCAAGGCTCCCATGCAGCCCTTCGCCGTGGTCCAGGCCAATGGCGCAGACACCGCCTACATGCCGCTCCACGGCTTCACAGCAGTGGATCTGGGCTACCAGCAAGGCAACGCCGTGTCCAACCTCGTCAACAAGATGGACGAGCCCGCCTTTGCCGCCACCTACCTCAGCCTGTTCGACCAGATTTGGAACGACCCAGAGAAGCTGGAGGACGTGACTGCGCAGATTTGCGAACACATCGCCTCGGTGTACCAAGAGAATTCGCCCGAGAGCATCTACTTCTTGATGCTCTACAACATCTTCAACGAGTTCCTGGACGAGATCGACGAGGACGTACTCCCCAACGACCGCACCGGCTACCAGGACACGCTGATCTGGAAGAAGCTCTTCAACTACCAGCAGGACGCAGCCACCGGCATCATCAACAAGCTGGAAACCTACAGTGGTTGCATCCTGGCCGACAGCGTGGGCTTGGGCAAAACGTTCACGGCGCTGGCCGTGGTCAAGTACTACGAGCTGCGAAACAAGTCGGTGTTGGTGCTGTGCCCGAAGAAGCTGGCCGACAACTGGCTCAACTACAACCGCAACCTCAAGACCAACATCTTCGCCAAGGATCGGTTCAACTATGACGTCCTTTGCCACACCGACCTCAGCCGCACCAGCGGTGAATCCTTCGGCACGCCGCTGAACCGGATCAACTGGGGCAACTATGACCTCGTGGTCATCGACGAGTCCCACAACTTCCGCAACAACGACGCCTTCAAGGAGAAGGAGACGCGCTACCAGAAGTTGATGAACAAGGTCATCAAGGAAGGGGTGAAGACCAAAGTGCTGATGCTCTCAGCCACCCCGGTCAACAACCGCTTTGCCGACCTACGCAATCAGCTGGCGCTGGCCTACGAGGGGGACTCGGAAAACCTCAGCAAGAAGCTCAAGACCGGCAAAACCGTTGAAGAGATTTTCCGCGGGGCACAAGGTTCGTTCAATGCTTGGGCCAAACTGCCTCCGGCCGAGCGCACCGCACGGGCCATCCTCGACTCCCTGGACTTCGACTTCTTTGAGCTGCTGGACAGCGTGACCATCGCGCGCTCGCGAAAGCACATCCAGACCTTCTACGACACCAAGGATATCGGGCAGTTTCCTGAACGCAGAAAGCCGCTGACCTTTCAGTCTCCGCTGACCGCCCGGACCGATGTGATGGGCTTCAACGGCATCTTCGAACAGCTTTCCCTGCTCAAACTCGCGGTCTACGCCCCGATCAGCTACATCCTGCCCAGCCGCCTGAAAAAGTACGAAGACATGTACGACACCCAGGTGGGGTCGGGCAAAGGCACGTTGCGGCAGATTGATCGCGAGCGCAGCTTGCAGGCGCTCATGGTGACCAACCTGCTAAAGCGCCTGGAAAGCTCCGTCCAGTCGTTCAGGCTCACGTTGGAGTCCCTGCGGGCCAACCACACGAACACACTGGGCAAGATCAACGCTTTCCAGCAGAACGGCCAGGTCACCCTGGTTGGCGACCTCACTGAGGCACTGGAAGGACTGGACGCCGAAGAGGACGACATCTCCTTCCAGGGGGACGAAGAGATTGGCGGCAAGGTCAAGATCAACCTGGCGGACATGGACTTGCCCTCGTGGAAACACGAATTGCAGGCCGACCTGAAGGTGATCGACGACCTTTTGGCCATCATGCACCGCGTCACGCCCGAGGACGACGCCAAGCTCCAACACCTGAAGGCCCATGTGCTGGAGAAGATCGCCAACCCGATCAACCCCGGCAACAAGAAGGTGCTGATCTTCACCGCCTTCGCAGACACGGCCGACTACCTCTATGCCAACCTCGCCCCCGTGCTGCTAGAAGCCCACGGCTTGCACACCGCCAAGGTGACTGGAAAGGGCGCCCCCAAGTCCACGCTGAAGAAGGGCTACGACTTCCAGGAGCTGCTGACACTGTTCTCCCCACGCTCAAAAGAAAAGGCCGTGGTACTGCCGGGTGAGCCCGCCGAGGTGGACTTGCTGATCGGCACGGACTGCATCTCTGAAGGCCAGAACCTTCAGGACTGCGACTACCTCATCAACTACGACATCCACTGGAACCCAGTCCGAATCATCCAGCGATTTGGCCGTGTGGACCGCATCGGTTCGCCCAACACCAGCATCCAGCTGGTCAACTACTGGCCGGACATAACCCTCGACGAGTACATCAACCTCAAGGATCGGGTGGAGAGCCGCATGATGATTGCGGACGTGACCGCCACCGGTGACGACAACGTGCTCTCTGCCCAGGCCAACGACGTGTCGTACCGAAAGGAGCAACTGCGTCGCCTGCAAGAGGAAGTCATCGAACTGGAAGACCTGAAGACCGGCGTGTCCATCACCGACCTCGGCCTCAACGACTTTCGCATGGACTTGCTCAACTACGTCAAGGAACATGGCGAGCTGCGCAACGTGCCCAACGGCATGCATGCCGTGGTGCCCGCCAAGCCTGCCATGGGCTTGCACCCTGGCGTCATCTTCACGCTGCGCAACCTCAACACGGGCGTCAACGTCAACCAGCACAACCGGCTGCACCCGTACTACCTTGTCTACATCGACCGGGCTGGCAAAGTGGTGCACGACCACACCGAGGTGAAGCGCCTGCTGGACTTGGCCCGCACTTGCTGCAAAGGTCAGGACAAACCCATCCCGCAAGCAACCCTGATCTTCAACGAAGAGACCGCCGAGGGCCGACAGATGCAGGTGTACTCAGACCTGCTGGGCAAGGCCATTCGCACCATGATCGAGGTCAAGGAAGAGAAGGACTTGGACAGCCTGTTCACCGGCGGCAAGACCACGGCGCTGACCAACACCATCTCCGGCCTGGACGACTTCGAACTCATCACCTTCCTGGTGATCCAGGAGGCGGGATGAGCGGCCTGTTCGCGTACCCCAAGCAAGCCGAATTCGACCGCACGCTGCCCAAGAACAAGATTTACGAGCACAGCGGCGCCAACACCCGCTTGAGGGATTTGTTCGTTGAGCAGGTGGAGAAGATCGTCTGGCGCTACAAGCTGGCCCCGGAAACGATCAACCTGGCCGCGAAGCCGGGCGTGCCGGAAATTCAAGTCTTCGCCATCCAGCTCAAGACGTCAGAACTGCACCGTGACGTCCTCCGTTGCATCGACGGTGCCATCCAGTTCCCCATCATCTTTGAACTGACTCACGGCCAAGGAGTCGAAGCCAGATCGCAGGTCGTCGGCGCCTACAAGCGCCCCAGCGAAACGGATCCTGCCAGCTGGGTGTGCTCCGATTACTTCGAGTCAGTCTGGACGCCCGCAGCGGCTGTGCGCGCATCGCTGCCGCTGGCCCTAGACCTTGGTGGGCTCTATGAGCAGCTACTCCGCCGGCTGGCGCCAGTCACCGCCAGGCCCGGCGAGCCCCTGCACGACTTGGTGGCGCGGGCAGAAAAGGTCACAGCTAAAGAACGAGAAGTCGCAAAAACCGAGGCCCGCCTTGCCAAAGAGAAGCAATTCAATCGCAAAGTGGAAATCAACTCCACACTGAGTCAACTCAAAGCTGAACTTCAATCATTAACTGCACGATAGCGGAGGAGAAATTGAGATGACGGAAGAAATTGATACGACAAATATGGCTCATGCTGCTGACGTGGCGCCCGAATGCAAGAATATCCTCAAGGTTCGTGATGACCCAATTCCAGCATGGTTTTCTGGAGGCAATGGGAAATACAAGCTCAAGGAAAATACTGAAGTTTCATGGCTGAGCAAGAACGAATTCAGCAATAAAGACCTTCGCCAACGTATTGAGCCGTGGCTGACATCGCTGTTTCAATCTGAGCATCTCTCACTCCTAGCCGGCTCGGGTCTGACCCATGCAGTGCACTACTTGGCCGCCCAGAAAGGCGCTGCTGGCATGGGTGCCTTGACGTTGAGCAACCATCAAGCCGTAATCAATCAGGCTGCTGAAAAGGCTTCTGTAGCGGCCGGGCGTAAGAAGGGCAACTTGGAAGATCAACTTCGAGTTGCCAACGAGTTGCTGCGAGGTCTTGAGATTCTGCAAAAGAACGATGAGGCCAAAGCCCTGCGCAAGGAACTTCAGACGGGCATGCTGGCTTTCGCCCAATCGATCCTAGCGAGCGAAGCGGGCATTGCCACTTCAGGTCACGAGCAGCGCGAGCATGCCTTCAACACCCTCGTCACCTTCCTGATGAGTTTCGCCAGCCGCACTGGCGTGCGCGATCGGCTGAACATATTCACCACCAACTACGACCGGCTGATCGAGGCTGGGGCCGAGTTGGCCGGGCTGCACCTGCTGGACCGCTTCCTGGGCAAGCTGATGCCGGTCTTTCGCTCCTCGCGCCTGGATCTGGACATGCACTACAACCCGCCTGGCATTCGTGGCGAGCCGCGCTATTTGGAAGGCGTGGCCCGCTACACCAAGCTGCACGGCTCGGTGGACTGGGTGCAGACAGACAAAGACATTCGCCGTATCGGATTGCCGTTTGGTGCTGCCAGTGTTGAACCCTATTTGCAGGCACCGGGCCTGTGTGGAGTGTCAGCGCACGAACTGATGATCTACCCCAACGCAGCAAAGGACAGGGAAACTGCTGACTACCCCTATGTGGAGTTATTCCGCGACCTCGCAGCTGCGGTGTGCCGCCCGAACAGCACACTGGTGACCTACGGCTACAGCTTTGGCGATGAGCACATTAACCGAGTCATCCGTGACATGCTCACGATCCCATCGACGCATCTGGTCGTGATCTCGTATGACGACCCATTGGGCCGGATCATGCAGACCTACCAAGAGCTGGGTCGGCCCTCCCAGATCAGCCTGTTGATCGGCCCGGCATTGGCAGACTTGACCATGCTGACCGAGCATTTCCTGCCCAAGCCGGCCATCGACAAGACCACTTTCCGCATGAGTGAGCTGCTCAAGCAGCGCATGGGGACAGAGCCGCAAGCGGCCAAAGGTGCAGCACTGGAAGCAGGTGCCTCCGATGGGGGTGATCTCGTATGAGTATGTCCCCCCTGGCTTATGCCGACTCATTGCGCATCGGCACCATCGACTTTGTGTCGCCCGACGAGATCAAAGTGCTGCTCGACATCGAGGCGCCCGATGGCGTGGCGCTCAATACCGGCACGCCGCGTCCCTTCCCGCGCATTAATGGCTATGTGCTGATTCCCAGTGACGAAGGGCACTTGGTCGCCCAGGTTGAGTGGATCACCATCGAGCGTTCGCAATACCCCAAGCGCAAAGGCATGCAGGACTTCGGTCTGTTGGACTTGCCCTATCCGCTGCGCAAGATGAGCCTAAACCCCCTAGGGGTGCTCGCCTATGAGCGCGAAGACGCAAACGGCAGCGACGTTTTTCGCTTCCGGCGCGGTGTCGAAAGTTATCCGACAGTTGGCGATGCAGTACTGCTGCCCACACAAAATCAGCTGCGTGCCATCGTAGAGTCAGGCGAAAACCGCCATGTGCTGATCGGCACGAGCCCATTGGCCGCCAATGCAGAGGTCAAGATTGACCCGGATCGGCTGTTCGGCCGCCATCTGGCCGTGCTGGGTAACACAGGCAGTGGCAAGTCATGCTCTGTTGCAGGCTTGATCCGTTGGTCGATGGACGAGGCTCGCAAAGCTCGTGGCGGCGCAGACCCCAATGCCCGCTTCATCGTGCTTGACCCCAATGGCGAATACGCCAACACCTTCAGAGACATGAGCAAGGTGCGGGTGTTCGCCGTCGAGCCCAGCGAAGGCGTGGGGCAACTGCAAATCCCGCTGTGGTTCTGGAACAGCGCCGAATGGAGTGCGTTTACGCAGGCCAGCGCAAAGACCCAGCGACCAACCTTAGTACAGGCGTTGCGATCAGTCCGTGACGGCGTGTTCGGTGCCACGGTCACGCCTAGCCATGAAATGCGGCGCTATCTACGCACCTTGGTCAGTATCTTGCAACTAGAGCGCAACGCCGGTAGTCCTTGGGGTAAGTTTCCACAGCCCAAAGGATTCTTTGAAAAGCTGAAGAAGTGGCAGGAGGGTTTAGCTTCTCAGGACTCATTCTCAGACGACGAAAAAGCGTCACTCAGTGCTGTCCGAGACGAGCTCACTAGCTTGATCAATGCGCGCGCCGGTCAATACCCGACCTACGAGTTCACGCGTGGCGAAGTTAACGAACTCTTGTCGTTGCTCCAGTCCGCGCACGCCAATTTCGGCGGCAGCGACACCGACATCCTGCCCATTGACGCCGATGTGCCACGTCCGTTTACCGGCGACCAGCTTCTCCGCAGCGTCGAAGGCACAGCTGAGCTGCTCGGCGTCTCCGAGTACGTAGAAACCATGCAGATGCGCATTCGCACTCTGCTGTCAGACAACCGCATGAAAGTCGTCTCGGGTACCGCCCAGGACCTCACGCTGGATGACTGGCTGGGCAGCTACATCGGTGACGACCAGGCATCCAACGGCTCGGTCACCATCATCGACCTCTCGTTGGTGCCCGCCGAGGTGGTGCACATCATTACGGCTGTGATCGCCCGCATGACGTTGGAGGCGCTTCAACGCTATCGCAAACTGCATCATGGCAAGACCTTGCCTACCGTGCTGGTGATGGAAGAGGCACACACCTTCATCAAGCGTTACCACGACGACGCAGAAAATCAGAACTCGGCTGCTATTTGTTGTCAAGTATTCGAGAAGATCGCCCGAGAAGGGCGCAAGTTTGGACTCGGCCTGGTGCTGTCATCTCAGCGTCCAAGCGAACTGTCACCTACTGTGCTGTCCCAGTGCAACAGCTATCTGCTGCACCGAATCAGCAACGACCGAGACCAGGAGCTTGTCCACAAACTGGTACCGGACAACCTGCGTGGGCTGCTCCGCGACTTGCCGTCTTTGCCGTCCCGCCATGCCATCCTGCTTGGCTGGGCGTCAGAGCTGCCCGTACTGGTGCAGATGATCGCTCTGCCCGAGCAACATCGTCCGAAATCCGACGACCCAGATTTCTGGGCGGTCTGGTCAGGCAAGAACCGCGATGGAGAGGCGATTAAGCGTTGCGTCAACTGGAAGGCCATCGCGGATGACTGGCAACAAATGTCGGCAACACAACCAGAAGCCGCTACTCCGAATAGTGAGGAGCAACTCAAATGAATGAAATCATCTGCCCCCACTGCCACAAAGCCTTCAAGATTGACGAGGCCGGCTATGCAGACATCCTCAAGCAAGTGCGCGACAGCGCGTTCGAGCAGCAGTTGCACGAAAGGCTGGAGCTGGCCGAGAAGGACAAGCAAAGTGCGGTCGAGCTGGCCAAGGCTCGGTTGACCAGCGAGCTGCAGAAAGCCGCGGCTGTCAAGGATGCTGAAATTCAGGCCTTGCAAGCCAAGGTGACCTCAGCCAACCAGGAGCAACAACTGGCGGTGGCCCACGCACTGAGCAGTGCTGAGAAAGAGCGCGACGCGCTGGCCCACCAGTTGGAGCAAGTCAAGCGCGACAACCAAGCCGCCGCTGCACTGGCGCAAGCACAACGCATGGCTGATCTGCAACAGGCCGCTGCCGCCAGCGCCGCAGAAATACAAGCCCTGCGGGCGCAACTGGATGCCGCCACCAAGGACCAGCAACTGGCCGTCAACCAAGCTTTGAGCACGGTTGAAAAGCAGCGGGATGAGTTCAAAAGCCGTTTTGAACAAGCGCAGCTGGAGAAGCGCCTTGCCGAGCAGTCGCTCAAAGAAAAGTACGAACTCCAGATCAAGGAGCGCGAAGACGCCATCGAACGCCTGAAAGACCTCAAGGTCAAGCTCTCCACCAAGATGGTGGGCGAAACCCTGGAGCAGCACTGCGAAACAGAGTTCAACCGCCTCCGCGCCATGGCCTTTCCCCGCGCGTACTTTGAAAAGGACAACGACGCTAGCAGCGGCAGCAAGGGTGACTACATCTTCAAAGATTCAGACGACGCGGGCACCGAGATCGTGTCGATCATGTTCGAAATGAAGAATGAAAACGACACAACTGCCACCAAGAAAAGGAACGAAGATTTCTTCAAGGAGCTGGACAAAGACCGCTCCGAAAAGGGCTGCGAATATGCCGTACTGGTCTCATTGCTAGAGCCCGAGAGCGAGCTCTACAACACAGGCATCATCGACGTGTCGCACCGCTTTCCAAAGATGTACGTAGTGCGCCCACAGTTCTTCCTTCCCATCATCACGCTGCTGCGCAACGCGGCCTTGAACTCGCTCAAGTACAAGACCGAGCTGGCCTTGGTGAAGTCACAGAACATCGACATCACCAACTTTGAAAACCAGCTGGATAGCTTCAAGGAGGCATTTGGCAAGAACTACGACTTGGCTTCGCGACGTTTTCTAACGGCAATCGACGAAATCGACAAGTCAATAGACCACCTGCAGAAGACCAAAGAAGCCTTGCTCGGCGCCGACCGCAACCTGCGGCTGGCCAACGACAAAGCGCAGGATGTGACGATCAAGAAACTGACCCGGGGCAACCCCACCATGGCCGCCAAGTTTGCCGAGCTGAAGCAAGCGGCCAAAGACACGGAATAACAACATGGAAAAACTTAAGATGCACTCGCCCAACCTCACGCAAGTCAACATCGCCCGCATTCGCGATCTGTTTCCGGGCTGCATAACCGAGGCCAGGGACAGCAACGGCAGCGTGAAGCTCGCAGTGGACTTCGACCAGTTGCGACAAGAACTGACTGAGTCGATCGTCGAGGGGCCACAGGAACGCTACCACCTGAACTGGCCTGGCAAGCGTGAGGCATTGCTGACTGCTAATGCGCCGATTGCAAAGACGCTTCGGCCCAGACGGGAAGAAAGCGTGGGCTTTGACAACACAAAGAGTCTGTTCATTGAGGGCGATAACCTGGATGCGCTGAAGCTCTTGCAAGAAACGTATCTGGGCAAGGTGAAGATGATTTACATCGATCCGCCGTACAACACGGGCAATGATTTCATCTATGACGATGACTTCTCGGTGACGGCTGATGACTTTCTAAAGCAATCCAATCAAAAGGATGAATCTGGAAACCGCCTTGTGGCCAACACCGAGTCCAATGGACGATTCCATTCAGATTGGCTTTCAATGATGTATCCGCGACTGAAGCTGGCATCAAGTTTACTGCGCGATGACGGCATCGTGTTTGTTCATATTGACGACAACGAAGTAGATTCACTCGGAAAGCTGTGCACTGAGGTATTCGGCGAGGATAACTTTGTAAATATTATTACAGTCAAGACAAAGGTGGGAGGAGTTTCCGGAAGCTCGGAGGGTAAGAGCCTCAAGGACACCACGGAATTTATCTGGGCTTTTGCAAAGAACAAAGAGAACCTTCAGCTGAATCCGGTCTATATAAAGACGAAGTTGTCGGATCGGATTCGTGCCTATGAGCAAGATGGAAAGAGCTGGAAGTACACCTCCATTATCACCAAGTTGGCAGACAAAATTTTAATAAAGGAGGATGCCAGTAAAGGCGTACGTTTCTTCGGCTACAAGACCCTTGAAACAATGTCAATCCAAGCTTTCGCGAGAGCAAATAGGCTTACGGAGGAAGATGTTTATAACCAGTACGCGGACAAGATTTTCCGCACAACCAATGCCCAAAGTAGTGTAAGACAAACAGTCATCAAGGAGACAAGAAATACAGATTTCCCGATGTACGGGTGTGAGTATTCGCCAATAAAAGGACGGAACGAGGGAACGGTCATCGAGGTCCTATACAAAACGGGATCCACGAGTGATCAAAGAAACATGGTTATGTTTCTTTCGGATGTCGTTCAGAAGATTGATGGTGTCTATTACTACCTGGATAAGATTGGGTCGCTTTGGGATGACATCGACTACAACAACCTCACCAAAGAAGGGAATATTGAGTTCCCAAATGGAAAAAAACCAATAAGACTTTTGCAGCGAATGATTGCGCTGGCCTCCGCAGGTGATGATCTCATCCTCGACTTCTTTGCCGGGAGTGGAAGTACCGCGCATGCTGTTATGCAGCAGAACGCTGAAGATGGGAACAATCGCCGCTTCATTTTGGTTCAGTTGCCAGAGAATTGTGACCAAGAGGGGTTTTCCAAGATATCAGATATCAGCAAAGAGAGATTGCGGCGATCAGGCAAGCAGGTTTTGGAAGGAAAGAGCAGCGAGGGCTGGCGCCGGGACGTTGGTTTCCGTGCTGTGCAGGTCGACACTTCAAATTTGTCCGATGTTTATTACGCGCCAGATCAGTATCAAATTGGCCAAATCGACCTGTTGGTAGACAACATCAAGCCCGACCGCACGCCGGAGGACCTGTTGTTCCAAGTGATGCTCGATTGGGGCGTCGACCTTGCGCTGCCTATCGCCAAGCAAGCCATCCAGGGCAAGGACGTTTTCCTGGTCGACGGCAATGCACTGGCCGCGTGCTTCGACGGTCACGGCGGTGTCGATGAAGACTTCGTGAAAGAGCTGGCCAAGGTACAGCCACTGCGCGCCGTGTTCCGCGACGCGGGCTTCAAAGACAGCTCGGTCAAGATCAACGTGGAGCAAATCTTCAAGCTGCTATCGCCTGCCACCGAAGTGAAGTGCATCTGAAGGGCTGGCGATGAAACTCAAGTTCAAGACCCAGGCCTACCAGTCTGCGGCGGTGCAAGCCGTGGTGGACTGCTTCAAGGGCCAGCCACCCGAATCAGCGGAGGCCATCAGCTATCGCATCGACCCCGGTCGCGCAGCACGTGGACAAACCTTGGGCACTACGCTGGGCACCGAGGACGGCTTCAAGAACGGGGACCTTGCGCTGACCGACCTGGCTTTGCTGGACAACATCCAGCAGGTGCAGCGCGGCCAAAACCTGCCCGTGTCCGACACGCTGGTGAAGAACAAGGTCGCCCGCGTCAACCTCGATGTGGAGATGGAAACGGGCACGGGCAAGACCTACTGCTACATCAAGACCATCTTCGAGCTCAACCGCCTCTATGGCTGGAGCAAGTTCATCATCGTCGTGCCCAGCATCGCCATCCGTGAGGGCGTGGCCAAGTCGCTCGAGATCACCGCCGAGCACTTCCTGGAGACCTATCAGAAGAAGGCGCGCTTCTTCATCTACAACTCCAAGCAGCTGCACCACCTGGAGAGCTTTTCGTCGGATGCTGGCATCAACGTCATGGTCATCAACGTGCAGGCCTTTGCCGCGCGTGGGGCAGACAACCGTCGAATCTACGAGGTGCTGGACGACTTCCAGTCGCGCCGCCCGATTGATGTCATCAGCGCGAACCGGCCCATCCTGATCCTGGACGAGCCGCAAAAGATGGAAGGCGCGCAGACCTTGAAGTCCTTGGAGGAGTTCAAGGCCTTGATGGTGCTGCGCTACTCGGCCACGCACAAGACAACGCACAACAAGATTCACCGACTGGACGCGCTGGACGCCTACAACCAGAAGCTGGTGAAGAAGATCGCCGTGCGCGGCATCGCGGTGAAGGGCCTGGCGGGCACTGCGGGCTACCTGTACCTGCAATCCATCGAAATTTCGAGCAAGAAGCCGCCCGAGGCCCGCGTCGAGTTCGAGCAGAAGCTGGCAGGCGGCAACATCAAGCGCGTGGTCAAGAAGCTGTCCAAGGGCGACAACCTCTTTTCAGGCGGCTTCTCGAACGGGTTAGACCAGTACCGCGACGGCTTCGTGGTGTCGGACATCAACGCCAACACCGACACCCTGAGCTTCACCAACGGGCTTCAGTTGACGGTGGGTGATGCCACCGGCGACGTGACTGAGGCCGCACTGCGCCGCATCCAGATTCGCGAGGCAATCAAGGCCCACTTCGACAAGGAGCAGGCCTTGTTCCAGCAGGGCGTAAAGGTCCTGACGCTGTACTTCATCGACGAGGTGGCCAAGTACCGCGACTACTCGCAGCCAGACGAGAAAGGCGAGTACGCCCGCATCTTCGAGGAGGAATACAACCTATACCTCAATGAGATGCTGGACCTGGACGAGACGGCTTACGTCAAGTACCTCAAGGGCATCACCGCCGAAAAGACCCACAGCGGCTACTTCTCTATCGACAAGAAGACCAAGCGCGACGTTGATCCTGACATAGAGAAACGCGGCGAAAACGCGGGCCTTTCCAACGACGTGGAGGCCTACGACCTTATTCTTCGCAAGAAAGAGCAACTGCTCAGTCTCGCCGAGCCAGTGCGCTTCATCTTCTCCCATTCGGCGCTGCGCGAAGGTTGGGACAACCCCAACGTGTTCGTCATCTGCGCGCTCAAGCACAGCGACAACACGATCTCCCGCCGTCAGGAAGTCGGCCGGGGTCTGCGCCTGTCCGTCAACCAGCACGGCGACCGCATGGACCATCCGGCCATCGTCCACGATGTGAACGTGCTCACGGTGGTGGCCAGCGAGAGCTACAAGGACTTCGTTGCGGCACTGCAGAAGGACATCAGTGACTCGCTGTCTGCCCGTCCGAAGGTGGCAGACGAAGCCTTCTTCACTGGCAAGGTGTTGAAGACGGTCACCGGCGACGTGGAAGTCACCCCGCAGGTGGCCAAGCAAATCTACAAGTACCTGCTCAAGAACGACTACACCGATGATGCCGACCGCATCACTGGCACGTATCACGACGCGAAGAAGGCCGAGACCTTGGCCGAACTGCCGCCTGAACTGAAGCCTTATGCGGCGCAGGTCTACCAGCTGATCGACAGCGTGTTCAGCGCCAGCCAGTTGCCGGAGATCGGCGACGACCGCCGCCCCAAGAAGAACCCGCTCAACGCCAACTTCGACAAGCAAGAGTTCAAAGCCCTTTGGAGCCGCATCAACCGCAAGGCGGCCTACAGCGTCAGCTTCGAAGAGGCCGAGCTGGTCCAGAAGGCCGTGGCCGTGCTGAACGACAAAGACGCGGGCCTTCGTGTCACCCCGTTGCAGTACACGATCCAGCGCGGCGAGCAGACCGAGGCCGTCACCTACGACGGCATCAAGTCCGGTGAAGCGTTCAAGCTCAAGGCCACGGAAACTGAGGTCAACCGCCTGTCGGTGCACTCGGCCGTCAAATACGACCTGATCGGCAAGCTGGCCGAAGGCACACAGCTAACCCGGCGCACGATTGCCGAGATCCTGAAGTGCATGAACGTCGCGGTCTTCGCGCAGTTTAAGACCAACCCCGAGAGCTTTATCGCTGAAGCCATCCGCCTGATCAACGAGCAGAAGGCCACGGTCATCATCGAGCACTTGGCCTATGACCCGGTGGAAGACAAGTTCGACCTCGACATCTTCACGGCCGGCCTGACCAAGCAGGACTTCAGCAAGGCTGGCGACAAGCTGCAGCGCCATATCTACGACTACGTTCTGACCGACTCCAACGTCGAACGCCAGTTTGTGAAGGAGTTGGACACCAGCGGCGATGTCGTGGTCTACGCCAAGTTGCCCCGAGGCTTTCTGATCCCCACGCCGGTAGGTGACTACAACCCCGACTGGGCCATTTCTTTCAAGGAAGGCGCGGTCAAGCACGTCTACTTCGTGGCCGAGACCAAGGGCACCATGTCTTCCATGGAGCTGCGCGAGATCGAGAGAACCAAGATCAAGTGCGCCCGCAAGTTCTTCGACGACATCAATCAGAAATTCGCCCCTGAGCAGGTCAGGTACGACGTGGTGGACAGCTTCGGCAAGTTGATGGAACTGGTGAAGCAATGACCACGGATAGCGAGTTGGGAGACCGCGAGGGGGATGAGCCCAAGAAGAAGGGGTTTGATCTCAGCAGCCTCTTGAAGCATGTTGCCGAGGTCGATACCCCTATTGGGAAGCTGTATCTGTTCCCTTTGCGTACTTCAGACCTTCAAGCTTTTGGTGCACTGCCCAAGACAAATCACGTTGATCGCGCGAGGCAGTTTTTGCCGTGCATCGCTAGTCTGTATTCTGACTACGGGTTGAAGCACGAGCGTGTTGGCATCACGCCGGACCATGCCTCCAGTCTGTCCGACGAAATGGTCGAAGCCATCGCTGAGGCCTTTGTCTCGTCGAATGGTGTTCGATCCGTCCGCGAAGGTGGAAAGGACCGTGCGCCCATCGTGAGGGAGGCGGATGAACCTGCGACGGCATATCTGGGCAGGCTCATGCACGGTGAGATTGAGGAACAGGCAAACCTATTCAAGAAGCTGCGTGAACAGGCTCTCGGCTCAACGCATGGAATCTTCGATCAGATGCGGAAAGCCAGCCAAGCACTCGGCGATACCCGGCAGCAGTTTGAGCGACTGACAAGGGCCAGCGCTTTTCCCTCCACTGGTATTTCTCCTTCAATTGAAGCCAGGTCACTGGAGTTGAGCAACCACCTGGCCGAACACAACGCTAGATCGGCGCGTGAACGGTCTGAAGACCGCGAGATGGTGAGGCTGACTGGGCAGATGACAGCGCAGTCTGCTGAGACCCTCCAAGAGCTTGCTGCTGCGGCCAGCACGATGTTGGAGAAACTCGACCAACGTGACGACGAGTCCAAACGAACGACCAAAATTCAGCTTTGGATTGCTGTGGGATCCGTGGCAATCGCTGCCGCGTTAGCCGGGGCCTCTTTCCTTCAAGATTGGTTCAACAACAAGTCGGGCGATGACTGGCAAGCGAAAGTCCTGGATGAGTTGAAGGTGTCCAACTCGCGATCCTCAAAGCTGGAAGGCGAGAATGCCGACCTGCGGCAAAAGGTGGAAGACTTGAGATCGGCCGTGAGAGCGCTTGAAAGCAAACCCACCTTGCCGATTTCTTCACCTTCGCAGAAAGCAAAGAAGAAGGAATGAAGTAGCTGCTAAGGCGATTCACCTACTGGCGGTTGCCGAGGGTTTCGGCGACCAAGCGCTTCTTCGGTAGCGGGGGCATGGCTTCGGATTCTGGATACCAGACCCAGCTCTGCAACGGGTCGGATGGGTCACTGGGTTCAATGTGTCCCGACATATCCATGGCAGTCCTCACTTCGCGTGTTAATCGGAGAAAGCAGGGGTCGTCGCCTGTATCAATGAGGGTCGCGTTGGCCACAGGTATCGTTGCAGGAAGGTTGTATCGCAGGCCTTTTCTGAAAGTGCGCCCTTGGCTCACCAATCGGTCCACGAGCTGTTCTTCAAATGCGTTTTCTACGGGCACCCAGTGCTGCGTGACGGACATCAGCGACAGTTCCGAGACGACTGGCAATCCTGTCTCAGCGACTCTGAACGTGGCGATGATCATCATGTGTATGTGGTCGGAGGAACTCCAAAGCGCAAGCTCCGTCTCGAAGCGCCTTCCCAGCCTTCGGTAGAGTTGTTGATCCAGTGCAAAAGCCTGGTCAGGAACATGCTTCAACACGGCTTTGAAGCCATAGCGCGCCGGCACGATTTCTTTGACCTCACCAATCAACAGCAACAGGCACTGCGGCCTGCCGGGTGCAGATAGGGCTTGTAACCATTGCGCAGATCGCCTGGCATTGATCGCATCGCGCTGGTCAAGAAAGAACGTTTCGGGAATGTACAAGCGCGAGCGCAGCGAATCGCCTCGTGCGATCTTGTCATCCGCCGCCGACAGCAGCTGCCTGCGCACCGTCCCCCAGGTTCGTTTGCCCGCGAAGCCCGGATGCCACTTCGTCAGTTCGGCCTGGTCCCACAGGTAGTGGAGCAGGCCGCGGAGAGAGAGCTTAGTGCCGTCAGTGGCGACGCTTTCACTCTCTTCCCCTGCCAGTGGCGTCTGTGAGCGGCCTGGCATCTTGGTCAGAGAAAAGCCCAGCCGCAAGCTGGTTTGGCCGGTGGCGGGGTCTTCGTTGATAGCGGTGCCCAGCAATTGACCCAGACCTGAAACATCGGCCGGTGGCTCGTAGGAGGGACAGTCGTAGGCATGGCGATAGCCAGTGTCGGGCATGCGTTTGACAATGAAGCCCCCGCAAGGCCCTGCAAGGCGTGCCACGTACATCTCGACGCCTTGTGGAACGCAAAGACAAAGTGGCCGCTGGCGGGTGGCATGGGCTTCTGCGATGGCTTCGGCGAAGCCGGGCGCGCCTTTCATCCAGCGCCGACCACCGATGTCATACGCCATGTATGGCACGTCATCGCTGAGCATCCTGACACCCTCACCGTACGGGCGCTGCCCGTTCACGGGTGCGCTGTTGTTCTTGCTTGGGTACTACGGCTGGGCGCTGGGACGGTGCGTTCTTGTCGTAGACCTTGACCTTGAGGGTGTGGCCGTCGCGGATGCGTTGGGCCAGCTTTTCGGTGGCAGCTGCCATGATGGCCATACGCTGCTTCTCGGGCACGCGATTGGCAACCAGAATGGCCTCAACGGCAGCCAACACGGCTTTGCGTCCACCGCTTCCACGGCCCGCAGGTTTGTCGCCGGGTGCGCTACCCTGGCTGGCGTTCGTTTCCCGGCCTGGTTCGATGCGGTTGACTTGGCGCAGCTCGCGTTCCACCTTGAGGCGTTCCAGGTCGGCCGAGTTGGGTTCGTAGCCCAGTGTTTTCACGCCGCGTGCGGCGGCTTCCAGCCACACCAGGCGTTTGAAGTCCTCATTGCCGGACACCCGCAGGGAATGCCAGTTGCGGGCCTCGGCGACGTCCACCATGGACCGTGCCACAGACGGGCTGTTGGTTTCTGTGGCCAGTCGGAAGGTGGATTCGGTGAAAGCGACACGCGAGGTATCGCCCTTGAACCGGTACTCGGTCAGGCCGATCTTGACGTCACCCACGGTGACCGGAGCCCGTTTGATGAGGTAGCGGTCCAGCAAGGAGGCTTCGAGCTTGGCCACCAAGGCGGCGCGTTCGGCCTGGGCATCCATTCGCGCTGAGGCTTGCAGATCAGTGGTCTCTTGCGCCATTGGCTCCTTTTGCGTCGAAGGCAGGGGGATGTCGTTGGTGGGCGGCTGCTGTGAGCTGGGCTCTGGGCTGGTTGTCGCCCGTGGGATGGCTTGCCCGTCGCGTTTTGGCTCGCGCGGCTCTTCGCGCTGCCACTGGCCATCCACCTTGTGTATGAAGGACCTTTGTTCCCTTGCATCCAGCACCACGAAGCGGTTGGCGCCGAGCTGATCGGCTTTGGCCACTATTTCCTGGAGACGGTCACTGCGGTAGGTGAGGTCGGTGAAGGGGTCGCGCAGTTCGTAGCGCTCGCCTGGCTCGGGTTCGGGCGCCTGAAACGTCCGGATGGCCACCGGAGCGCGGTTGGCGGGTTCCACCGTGCCGCCCTGCGAAGTTGGGGCATCCGGAATGGACCGGCTCACACGTTGGGCGGGGGCATTGCTGTCGTCCATGGAAACCTCCTGGGGTTGGAGCTTGCTGGCGGATGGGTCAGGGCTGCTGCTGTGCTGTTTGTTGGGCAATGGGCAGGGTGCGGTACACCTCGATCTCGACCCGGCGGTTGAGGTTGCGGCCCTGGGGGTTGCGGTTGTCGGCCAGGTGGTCGCCGCTGGGTTGATGGGTGGTGCGGATTCGGGAGGGGTCCACGCCGGAGGCAACCAGGTAGTCGCGAACCGCGTTGGCTCGAGCCTGAGCTATTCGGCTTTCGGCAGATGAGTCCGCCGTGCCATCGGTGCGCCCTCGCAACAGTACGAGCGGCGCGACTTTGGCTTCCTCCACCAGTGCCGATGCCTCAGCCGTTGGGATGGACACCTGCGTGCTGTTGAAAGCGAAGTGGACGATGCGCAGGCTGTTGGCCGCTGCTTTCTCCTGGATCGACGCCAACAGTTGTTGACGAGCCGCCATTTGGGCCAACGTGGCGGCCGTTGTCTCGGCCAGGCGGCTGGATTCGGTGGCCAGGATGCGGGTGTTTTGCAGATCGTTCTTGCAGACCTGCAACTCGACGGCCATTTGCGCGTTGGCGGGTCGCTTCTGGGATTCGTCCACCGTGGGTGGCTTGGGCGGCGAGCTGCAGGCAACCAGCGTCAAACTCAGTAGGCTGGTCCATACGAAGCGATTGAATGGGGCGGTCATGGGCGTTCTCCTGTGATCTCCACCTGAGGTCCACCTTCCTCAGCAGACAGGGGTGGGGCTGTGGTGCTTTCGTCGGTTGCGTCTTCGTTGGCGGGCTCGATCGATCCACCTCCGTCTTGAAGTGCCTTGCTCTGGTCAAAGGGGTCGAGCAGGGCGTCGGCCGCTCTGTCGGCTGGACCGTTCAGAACCTCAGGTGCCAACTGGATGTCGTGGGCCAGCGCCTCGCAGTCCAGGGTGTGCATTTCGGGCGGAAGATCGTCATCGGCGTAACACCAGCGTTGCTGGACCTTGGCCTGGTGCAGGTCCATGTTCATCCGGGGCACCGCTGGGGCAGGGCGCAGGCGGGCTTGAAACACCTTGTCCCGGTGATAACGGATCTTTTCGCCGAGGATCGGTTTGCAGTTCTCGAAGATCACCACCAGCCGCTCGCGTCCCAGTTCCTTGAACTCCTGCGGCAGCAGCAGGGCGCGGCGTTGCTCGCTTTCGTTGCGGCTGACGGTGCTGTGGCCGTGTCCGCTGAAAGAACGGCTGCGACCGCGTGAGGTGGCGCGCTCGGTGAAGTGGCCGAGCATGGCGCTGTATTCGTCGGCGTCGCGCTGCTCACGGGGCGCAAAGAGGATCTGCATGCCGTGGTTGGTGGCGAAGGTGCGGGCTTCTTTGTCGCCGTAGACCGCGTCCAGCTGCGACATGGCCTGCACCACCGTGAGCAGGCGCAGGTTGTAGCCAGCCAGGAAGGCAGCAGAGTGGGTGATGACACCCACGCGGCCCATGGCGGTGAACTCGTCGTTGACCAGCAGGCATTGAAACCGGAGGCTGGGGTCTTGTTCGGGCAGATGCTGGGTGTTCAGGCTGACCAGCTGCGAGAAGAACAGGTTGAGCAAGGGGCGGGCATTGGCCAGGCGGTGCGGCGGAATGCGCACATAGACCGACATGCGCTGGCGCCGCAGGTCTTCGAGCCGGAAGTCGTCGGCGCTGGTGGCGGCATCGACCACCGCATCGGCAAAGATGGTGAGCGGCGCATGGAAGGTGGCGACCACGCTGGACAGGGTGTTCTCGGAATTGCTCAGCAAGCGCTGCAGCGCATCGACGCATTCGTCGGTAAGCGGATTGCCTTGTTCGCGGCGTTGGGCGATCTGACTGCCCAGGTGGTCTTTCAGCGGCTGGCCTTTGCCAGAAGACTGGCGCAACAGCTCACCCACGGTACGAGGCAGCTCGGGAGTTTCCAGCAGCAACAGGCCCAGGCCCAGAAACAGGTTGCGCGCCTGGTCGTTGAAGAAGGCTTCGGACGAGGTGCCGCTGCCGTCGTTGGGAAAGAACACCTGGCCGATACCCAGCAGGTCGCCGACCCGGTGCAGCGGGCTGGTGCGAACCGCCGTCATCGGGTTCCAGCGGTGGCTGCGGGCCTGTTCGTTGAACGGGGAGAAGGCGTAGACCGGCTGGCCGTGGGCGGCGCGGTAGCCCGCCGTGATGGCGTGGTTTTCACCTTTGATGTCGAGCACGACCACGGAGTCGGGCCAGTTGAGCAGGTTGGGAATCACCACACCCACACCCTTGCCGCTGCGGGTGGGGGCGGACAACATCACCGACAACTGGCCGGGCAGGGCGAGATACCGGCCTTTGAATCGTCCGATGAGGATGCTCGGGGTTTCAGGGTTTTTGGCCGAATCAACAAGCCCAGCGCGGGCCACCTCGCCAGCCGAGGCGAAACGCGCGTCGCCATGCAATGCGCGGCGTGGCCGGGCCGCTGCGATGAGCGCGCCGGGTAGGAAGACCAGCAAGCCAGCGCCGGACAGGGCCATGGCGGTGAACAGTCGCTGGCGCAAAACAGCATCGTCTGAATAGAGCTGCCAGTAGGTGGTGATGCTGCTCCACCGGGCCTGCCTGGGGTCGGCCTTGCTGAGCAGCAAAAACAACACTCCCGAGACGTAGACCGCCGCACAGAGCAGGGCAGCGGCCATGACCGCTGCAAAGGCGCCTGCGGCAACCCGTCGGCCCAAGGACCAGGCGGTGAAGGGCAAGGCCAATGCCTGGCTCATGATGGCAGCCCCTCGCTCGCGGCAGCGCTGGGCTCTTGCAGGGTGCTGGCGCGCTGCGGGTTGAGACTGGCGGCATGGTGCCTGCGGCGGGGTTCGTAGGCCACATCGGCGATGAAGCGGCCCCGTTCGTCCCGGTCGAACTGCACGATGACATCGATCACGATGCGCAGCAGGCCTTTGATCTCATCGATGCGCAGGCCGCCACCCGCGCCGCTTTCGCGGATCATCAGCGACATCTGTTCCAGCGCCAGATCGCAACTGCCGGCGTGCACGCTGGTGATGCTGCCCGGGTGGCCTGAGGCGGCGAGCCGGATGAAGGAGAAACACTCTTCACCGCGCAACTCGGCCAGGAAGATGCGGTCGGGCTTCATGCGCAAGCAGGCTTCAAGCAGAGACTTGGCGGTGACCCGGGCCATGCCCTGGGCGTCCTTGCTGTAGAACAGGTGGACCACGTTGGGGTGGTTGGGCAAGGTGAGTTCGGCCGTGTCCTGGATGGTGATCAGGCGCTCGTGTTTCGGCACTTCTTCAACCAGACCTTTCATGAAGGTGGTCTTGCCCGAGCCGGTTTTTCCGCTGACCACGATGGTGCGGTGATGCCGCACGGCCAGGCGCAAGAAGTCGGCGTGTCGGCCAGCGGCCTTCAAGGCCAGCAGTTCGCGCTCAAAGGGCTGCAGGCCGTCGTTGTTCTCCGGGATCGGTGCGGCGGCTTTTTCACCCACGCGGCCGAACAAGCCGTCTTGCTCGAAGTCACTCAGGCGGAGCACCACATTCGACGGCTTGCGGATGGTGATGGACACGGTGCCGCGTGGCACAGCGGGCGGTATGGCGAACTGGATGCGCTCGCCGGTGGGCAGCGTGGCCGACAGCAGCGGGCGTTCCTGGTTGATCTGCTGGTCGCAGTAGGTGGCCAGCGCCGTGGCCAGGGACAGGCAACGCTCCTGCGTCATGGCCGGTGCGTTGACCGCTTGCCAACCATGGACCATTTCCACCTGCAGCTCGCCGGGGCGGTTCACGCAGACCTCCAGCACGCCTGGAGCGTCCAGCTGTTCGCGCAACGGGCGCAGGAACTCCACCACCGAGGTGGCGTCGCCGCACCAGCCGTCGAGCGGGTCTTCTTCAATGCCGGGCAGGGTGTTCATCGCCTTCACCTTTCCCGCGGCTGGAGTTCGTAGACCGAGGAAAAGTCCACGTCGCGGGCGACGTAGATGCCGACGATGCCGCCCTGGTTCTGGTACAGCAGGGGCGGGATGTTGATGGTGCTGTCCAGCACCTTCTCGGCCAGCTTGCTGGTGTTGTCGGTGGTGGACGGTAGGACGATGGTGTCGGCCTGCTGGTCTTGCGTTTGGTTCTGGATCACCAGCTTCACCGAGTCGTCGATCAGCGAGAGCAGCATGGCGGCACCGATGCGTTCACCCCAGCGGTTGTCCACGTAGCCATCAATGCCGGACTCGCCGAGCTGGCCGGTGCTGGGCGACTCGATGTCCACTGTCACACCGTGCGGCGTTCGTACCCGGGTCCACAACACCGGTATACGGACCGTGCCGGTGCGAACCGACGAGATGCGGTACTCGCCGTCCAGGTGCGAGCCGCGTTCGATCAGCAGCACGCGCCCGTTGTCGCCGTACACGTTGCGCTGGACCTGGCAGCCCACCAGGCCCGACGTAGCGCTGATCACCCTGGTTTTGAGGGCGCAGGTGAAGGCCGTGCCCTTTGGCAGCGTGAGGCTGCGGTCGCCCAGTGTGCTGGCCGCGACCTTGGGTGTGGCGGAGCCATGCAGTTGACCGCCGAACAGGCCCGCAGAAGGCGCAGGCAACCCCCCGCCCGATGAGGCACCTGCCATAGATCCGAGGGCACCAAGGTTGGTCGAGTCGCCACCCTGGCCATTGGTCATGGCCGTGCTCTGGGTCAGGTTGTCGAGCAGGCCCTGCAGTTGTCTCTGGTAGGTCTGCAGGTTGCGGCCGGTGTTGGCCATTGGATCGTCCGGATTGGCCGAGGGGTCGCCGGGAACCGTTGCGTTGGGTAGGACCGCTGAGCTGGAGTGCACGCCAGGACGAGAAGACACGATTAGCACCGGGGCATCGTCTGCAGAGATGCCTTTGGGCGCAGCAGCCCCGCCGCTGCGCACCCCGATAGGCTCAGCTATCTCAGGGGTGGACAGCAAAGCGGGCACACGCGGTGCGGGTGGAGCCGTCATGTCCAGTGCGCGTGTCCCGGCGCTGGCGGCGGAGGGCTTGTCGCGCACCAGCTTGGCGTCTTGGTCTGTTGCAGGGCCACTGGTGAAATAGCGGTTGATGGCAAAGCCCGCGAACAACACCAGTGTCAGCACCATCATGCCGAGCCCCAGCGCGCCCTTGCGCGACCAGTTGACGCTGCGTGCCGCCGTCACCTGGGGGATGCCGGGCTCTCCCGGCAAAGGTGTGATGGTGTTGCCGTCCGCAGGTTCTGGGGTCGACGGGTTGTGGGCGTTGGTTTGGTCGTTCATGGCCTGACTCCAGTGGGGCGGTTGTCGAGAGAGGCGTTGACACCCTTGAGAACCCGGTGCACACCCGGGACAGTGGTCGCACCTTCTGCCGGGGTGCCATCCAGATCAAAGGCCTCGTTCCAGATGCCCACGACCGCGTTGCCAGCCCGCAGCATCAGTTTTCGGCTGACGCGGTCCACCACCAGCAGGTCGTCTTCCATCCGGGCGTTGACCAGGGTTTCGCTGCCATCGCCGAGCACATGGAAGACCGCTGGCACTTCGCGGTTGCCGGGGAAGCGCAGGTAGGTGAATCGCCCGTCGTCATAGACCAGGGTCGGCACGATGTCTTGCGAGCCTGATCCTTCGGCCAGCGAATACTGGGAGTTCATCACCGTGGGGCTGGCCTGCAGTCGTTCAGCCACCACCTGTTGCGGCGTCGGCTGGGCTGGCAGGGGGGGCAGGGCGGCAAGTGCCGCCAGGTCTTTCGCTGACAGGCCAGTGTTGGGCTTGGGTTGTGCGGGCGCGTTGACGGTCAAGCGGTAGACGGGCTGTTGTCTGTCGCCGTCAGGCAGGACCACGAAACGCAGCGCATGCGTGCGCCGGTCCGTGACCACGGCCAGGTTGTTGGGTGCATCCGCGCCAGACTTGGCCTTGACGAACAGGTTGCGGCCCCCCGGTTGCGCCGCCACGCACCAGACGGCATCGGCCTTGCTGCAATCGCCGCCTTGGCCTGCGGCCACTTCGGTGATCACTTCGTCTTGGGCGAGCACCACCAGGGTCACCATGCCCCGTTTGACGGGGACGGTCACCACCGCCGTCGGGTCGTAGACCACGTCGCGCAGGCGCGGGTCGGCCGATTTCGGATTCGCTTGAGCGAACAGGCTCGAAGACACGGCGCAGGCAGCCAGTAGCGTCAAGACAGTGCGCTTCATGGCCGTGCTCCCGCTGCCTGGGTGTTGATCTCTGGGTCGGACCGGTAGGCGGTGACCACGAACCCGAACGGGTTCTCCAGCCGGTCGGCTTCTTTGGCGAGCACCTTGGGCTGGTACTGGTAGACGATGCTGGCCACGTGGCGGGTCGTGACGTCCGGCAGGTTGCGGTCTGTCAGGCGGACCACCTTGTCGTAAGTGACCGTGGCGTCGCTCAGGTTGCCGCTTCGCCCGGAAGCCCGCAGGCGCACCCCCACGATGTTGATGCGCCATTCCTCAGCGGCGCCGATCTTCTTCTGCAGCGCGCCGTCACCTTCGAACTGCCGGTTGTATTCGGCGAAGACACCCGGCACCGCCATGCGCGCCACCTGGTCAAAGTCGCGCTGCAGGAACATCCAGCTGTAGCTTTCTCGCGCTCGCACGAAGGCCGCCAGGTTGTGCTTGTCCAGCGCCTCCATGGCGGGGATGGTTTCTTCGCTCAGCCGCTGCTGGATGGTGGTTTCGCCAGTGACGCGGTCCACCACGATGGGAATCTCCACCACGCGGCGCAGCGGCCCCTGCACGAACACGGCAGCAATTCCGACCAGACCCAGAATCAAACCGGCCACCGCGACCCGCCAGGCCCGGCGTTCCGAGCGTTCGAGCATCAGGGATCGGTCGATTTCCCAGTCGCGGTTCGCGTTGAAGGGCGCCGATTCAGCCTCGTTCGACGGTTCAGGGGGACGTTTTGGCCATGCGGCGGCTTTACCTGACAACAGGATGGCACTCATGGGGTTCTCCGGTGGGTCTGGGGGGCGGCGGGATTCAGGCGGGTTTACGGCAGAAAATCCGCTACCTTGCCGGTGCGGCCCAGCATTTCGTACTGCCGTTCGCGCTCGCGAGATCGGGCGATGCGTTCTTCGCTGTCGGCCATGCCTTGCAGCATCTGCACTTGCGACATTTCGTGTGCCAGCAAGGCGTTTTCAGCGCCGATTCGTGCCTGGACTTCCTGCACCGACTTCTGATCGGTGGTGGCGTTGATCTGGGTCATCAACGACTGGATCTGCGTGAGTCGGCCCGCCGCGGTCTGCATGGCGTCTTGCAGCAGCCCTTTTTGTTGATAGGGCTGCGCCAGAGTGGCCTGGCACTGGGTGCGGGCGCCGCCGGTGAGGTCCATGCAGTTGTAAATCATGCTCACATCGCGCAACACCTTGGCCGTGGCGTTGAGCCCGCTGTAGCCCGAGGTGTTCACCGCGTTGAGGTAGGTGAAGGCTTCGGCCGGAACGTAGTTCTTCAGCAGCGGGTTGTTGAACACGTCGCCCAGATTGCGAATGCCGTTGATGCTCTCGATCTGGGTTTGCAGTTGTCGAATCTGCTGAATCTGGTTGTTGATCTTGGTGATGTCGTTGATGACCTGCTGGACGGTCTGGACCAGGTTGGCCACATCGATCACGGGAATGCCGGTGGCTCGGGCCTGGGTGGCGCCCAGAGCAATAAGGACGGCAGCAGCTACTTTGAGGCGGGTGTGCATGGTGAACTCCTTGGCGGGTGGGGTGGTCAGGACCGGCCGCGTTGGGCGGCGAGTTTGTAAGCGGCGGAGCGGGCAGCGCCGTAGCCTCGGCGGGCCATGGACGCGGCGGTGTGTGGAAGACCGGCGCCTGCACGGATGACGCCGCCAGCGCTGGTGACACCACTGGCGCTCCGAGCCGACGAGGCAGAACGCAGGCCCGAAACCATCATGGCGTTCTGGATCATCTGGATGCCTTGCTGGATGGCGGCACCGCCGGTGAGCGCCGAGGCCAGGCTGGGCGCCTGAAAGCAGATGATGGCCATGAGGACCATGACGACGCAGTACTTCAGGCTTTCCCCGACGACGTTGAACGTCGAGCCCTGAAATCCACCATTGACCTGAACGGTTTGCACAATCGCATCGCCCATGAACGCACTGATACCCAAGGCGAAAAATGCAAACCAGGTCAGTACGACGGCGTTCAACACCATGGACAACCAGCTGTCGAAAAAGCGTGCAGTGGGACGCCAAGCCAGACACAAGACGAAGAGCGGACCCACGGCGATGACGAACGTCAGGAAGAGCTTGGCCAGCGTGACGACAAAGAGGGCGATGCAGAGAAACACGACGTTGCCGATGGAGCAGACCACGGCAGCGAAGAGCAGGTCCAGACGCATGATTCCCGCGTCCTTCAGCAGATCGAGCACCAGTTGACTGGCGCCGTCATTGAACCTGTCCAGTAGTGCGTAAGGTGAAGAAATCGTGGTGGGGTCTGCGGCTGCCGGTAGAAACGTGGTGGCCACTCCCGTTGCCAGCGCATTGGCGGTGTCGGCCACGTTCGCGATGTAAAAAGCCGATTGCAAGGCAAACGCCAGCACCAGACCGATCTTGAACACCTTCCAAAGAAAGGTGGGCACCGTCTCTGGAACCTCATTGCGCAGAACGGCCCACCCATACAGCGCCACCCAGATCGTCATCGCCGTCAGTGCGATCGGTGCGATCCCGGCCATGAGCGAACCCACGACGCCGATCACGTAAGTGCTCAGGACCGCATCGAACTGTGAGCCGACCCAGGCAAACATGGGATGTCTCCTCAGCTATTGAACAGCGCTAACAGGGAGGCTTTTCAGGCTGACGCACTTCCCCGAAATGTCGGGTTGAGCGCACTGCACCCACTGGCCTTTGAGCTTCACGATCCACGCGCGTGATCGCTTTTCAGCGCCGTAGGTTGAGGGCCTGCAGGTCGTGGGTCGCGCAAAGACCTCGGTGCACTCGACCAGACCCGAATCGCTCTCCAACATCTTCCAGCCACCGCCAGCGCAGCCAGACTTGGCGGCTGGGCATGGCGAACCCAAAGCCACCGACGGTAGCGGCGGCACCTCCACCTTTTGGGTGCCATCGGCCATGACACGGATCGCCTCATTGCCTTTTACGAACTGGGCCGAGGCGGCGCTGGTGGCCAGCGCCAAAGCGATCAGCGCAAACCGTTGAACGTGGACTTTCATGGGGTTCTCCTTGAAGTACGGGATTTGCGATCCTGAACCTCGCGCAGCAGCACGGGAAGCCACAGAAACGGATCGTTACCGTGCCGTTCACGAACGGTGTCGAGCAGGGCCACGTTGTCGGTGGTGGCCGAGAGCACGGTGATGAAATCGTCCATGCCGCTGAGGTCCAGCTCGCAGATGGCGCTGCTGTGGCCTTGCTTGACGAGGAAGCGGCGCCCACCCTGCGCGCCGAGGCTGCGCACGATGCCGAACTCGGCCTCGCTGAGTCCAAAGCCTTCGACGTATTCCTCGCGCACCGCTTCCGGGTTGGCCAGGAAAATCTTGGTCACGCTTTGTTCGACCATGGTCCGCCCGATGGGATGGCGCAGCACATCGGACGGGCTCTGGGTGTCGAAAATGCCCAGGCCGTTTTGCTTGCGAATGGTCTTCTGCTTCTGTTTGGCGAAGTCACTGAAGATCTCGTGGTCCAGCGCTTTCCAGAATTCCGAGATCACATAGATCAGGCGTTCGCCGTTTACCAGCTCTTCCATGACATGCAGCAGGTAGAGCATTACCGGCGTCCTCACCTCGGGCAGGTCCAGAAACTCGGTGGTGTCGAAGGCGATCACCGATGCCGCATCCAGGTCCGCCAACTGGTCGTTGGCTTGGTCGAACACCCAGCCCAGGGCGCCACCTTCACACCAGCGCCCGAGCCGCTCGTACAAGCTGTTTTCACCCGACTTCGGCAGGTTCTGGCGAACCGTCGAGAAGCGGCGCAGAGCTGTCGGCATCATGGCCACCGTCTTGACGGCGTCGGCAATCGCCCGCTCATCGGCCGGTAGCAAGGGCAGGGCGGGCGTGGCAATGCAGATGCGGATCAGCTGTTCCCAGAACTGGATGCGTGCTGGCGTGGGGTCGCGCTGCAGCGGGTTCAGGTGGGTGGGCTTGCCCGCTTCGAGAGTGAAATAGCGGCCGTTCAAGGCCCGAATCGCGATCTCGCAGCCTCGGTCCAGGTCGAACAACACCAGCCTTGGAGCCGGGTTCCACTTTCGGGTGAGCGTGAGCAGGAACATCTCCAGCGTGGTCTTGCCGACGCCTGTGGAGCCGATGATGAGGGTGTTGCCCGGCAGCTTCTTGTCGGCAGAGTCTTCGCCTTCGGGGCTGCTGTGCAGGTTCAAATAGAAGGGCTGGCCCGATGGGGTGCGCAGCAAGGCCAGCGCTTCTCCCCAGGGGTTGCCGTCGCGCTTGCCCCGGGCAAAGTTGTGACCGCTGGCAAGGGCCGCGAAAGCGCGGGACGACAACTTGGCATCGCGCGGACGCCATTGCCAGTTGCCGGGCATCTGAGCAAACCAGGCAGCATCGGCCACAAGATCAACCGGCGACATCTGCAGGCTGGACGCCTCGCCCACCGCACCAATCGCCTGCGAAGCCCGTCGCCCGGCATCTGCCAGGCTGTCTTCCCCTGGCTGACCGAACACCACCAGGCTGTAGTGGTATTCGCCCATGCAGAACTGCCCATCCCCCAGCTCGTTGAGCGCTTCGTCCATGTCGGCGATCTGGCTGGCCACCACGTCGTCGCTGGCGATCAGCTGGTCGCGTTGCAGCTCCAGCGCTCTCATGGCTTCGCGCCGGGGCAGTATCGAAAAGCTCTGGGTTTCGATGAACTCGCTGTCTTCATACAGAAGCGAGTTCAAGATGCCCGGCTCCACCGCGTCAGCGTATTCCTTGATGTCCACCAGGGCCGCGCAACGGCGCTGTTCGCCGTGGCGCAGTTCCAGTTTGTCGCCACCGAAAGAAAGGCGGGTGGTGGGCAAGGTTCGGTACAGCGGCCCCGCCGCAAGGGGCACCGGCCTCCAGCTGCCGTTGACCAGGTAGCCCAGAAACTCGGCCAGCTCGGAGTACCGCCTTGAACCTTGCATGCGCGCCCCCAGCAGTTGAGGGCCAAAGCCGCGCAGCACCCGGTGCACAAACGCGGTCCTTTCTTCCAACACGCGCAAGGCTTCAGCATGCGCTGCGGCGATGGCGGTCTTCGAACGCTGGGTCGATTGAAGTGCCCGGCTGAGGCGTGAGGCATTGGGCCGGTAGACGAGCGTCAGGTACAGCTCGTTGCTCATCATGGCGTGCTTGCCCAGCCTGACCTGGTAGGCCTGTGACAGGTCGCGTGCGAAGCCAGCTTGCAGCGGGTCTTCCAGTTGGTCCTGGATCTTCCGGTGCAGCCGGTGGGTCCACACGGCCCACTGGCCGCCGGCCAGATTGCGCAACAGACTGCACAGGGCTTCATGCCGTTCGGCGATCAGGTGTTCGTCGGCGCATTCAAAGGCCACGCCGTCGAGGCGCCACACGCGCATGAAATCGCCACCTCGCGTGATCACGTCGTGCTCGCTGACCAGTGAGGAGAAAGGCACAAACCGCGAGAGCGGGTTTTCCTTCAGCGCTTGTGCCCAGTGGCGCGGCTGTGGCTGCCCTGCAGCAGGTCGCCCGAGGCGACGACGGGCCGTGCTGCCAGATCGGTCAAACATGCCAAACATTGGAGCCTCCCCGGTAGAGCGTGGGCGAGTAGCTGCGCGCGCGCCAGAACCGCCGGTTGCGGTCGTGCAGCTTCAGCTTGAGGGCCACAAAAATCTGCCGGAACCGCTGGTCATCGCGGGCCGTCAACCAGCGCATCCAGAGCAACACCGGTGCAATGGAAAGGACCACACCCAGCGCAAGCCACCAGCTCACCAGGATGCCGCCCCACATGATCAGCAACATGCCGGTGCCAATCAGGATCACCAGCGGAACCAGCGGGATGCCTAGCTTCATGGCCGGGCGCGTGGCGCCCTTGTAGATGGCTTCGGCCTGCATGGTCTGCACCTTCAGCCGTCAGCTGACGATGTAGCTGGCGAAGGCCGCCGCCCCACCCACCAGCGTGCCACCAATCAGCACGTTGGCCACATCGGCCAGGCGTGCGCCTTGAAAGATCATCTTGAAGCCTGCCCAGATGATCGCGATGGTCACCACCGCAATCGAGATCGTCACCAGGATGGTGTTGACGTTGGTGACCGTGGTGTTGATCTTGTCAAAACCCTGCGCCCAGCCCTTGGACGCTGCAGCGAACAGCAGCAGGGCGGTTGCGGTGTGGCGCTGGGGAACGATGAGACGAAAGCGGTTCATGACGGCTCCTTCACGGGGTTGGGTTGACTGATGGGGAGAGGGTTGCGGGCTGCGGCGACCACCTTGCGCACGTAGCCATGGCGAAAGCCCGTGGTGAAGTTGCCGCTGTAGTAGCAGGAGAAGGCGGCGCGCAGGGCTGCTTGGTCTCCCGCTTTGCGGGGCGACTTGCGTCGCGCCCGCTCGAAACACGCGCTCAACACAGCCTGCATGGCGGCCAGATTGGTGCAAGGCTCGAAGGCCGATTCCAGCGACAGTCCCAAGCGCTGGAAGTTGCCCAGGTTGATTTGCCCGAGGCCCACGCTGAAGTTGCGACCGGCCGCCTGCAAAGCCTGCGCGGTGGCCAGTGCCTCGGTGCGTTGGCGGGGTTGGCGTTGCAGAGAGCCGCCTACGACGCCGATGGCCCAGGGGTTGAAGGCGCTTTCAACAGAGACGAGCGCCTGAGCCGTTGTCAGGTGGACCTGTGGCGCGCAGGCCAAGGCCAGTGCTGCGAAGGTGGAGGCTTCCATGGCGCAGCCCTCACGGACGGGAGCGAAGCCAGTTGGCATGGTCGTTGTCGTACCGGGTGTCCCACTTGCCAAGCTGGGACTTCGCGACCGGGCTGAAGTCCGTCACGGTATCGCCACCCATGTCCCACCAGGTGCGTGTGAACTGCTTGCCGTCGATCGTGATCGTGATCGCCCCGGTGTAGTCGCAGGTGTAGATCGGTCCGCTCTCGGTCTCATGCACTTGGGTGTACTGGGGTGGGCAGTTGCCGGGCGCCCGAGCCCACACATTTCTCGCCGAATTGCCCGCGCCAGACATACCGCACATGGGGAACGCCTTGCCCCGAGCCAGATCCCGTAGCACCTTTCGGATCGGTGGCACACACTGAGGGACAGACTTCCAGCTCGGTGCCGCAAAGCACAGCAGAACCAGGCAGCCATCGACGGCGCGTGCCGTCGATGGTGCGAGGAGCCCCAAAGTGAGCAACATGCTGACGGCGGCGCTCGCCAGCGTTGCCGCCAACTTTCTCGGCGAGTTTGCCGCTTCGGTGGATTGCCAGCACCGGGTGTCGGCGGGAGGTGGATGGTTCATGGTCAAGTCCCTCGGATTGACGCTGTTCTTGATGGGGCATCGGTTGCCTGCTCTCTGAACACCGTGAGGTCAATGTAGGACTTGAAACCCCCTGCGCCGCTGCTGGATTTGGGCTGTTTTCCAGCACATTCGTAGCGCGCGAGGCCCCTGCCGTCTTGGCGCGCCAGAAAAAAGAAACCCGGCACGAGTGCCGGGTAAATCAAAGTCGCTGTCACACGACTTTTCAGGGAGGAGGGGCGGCTGTTCAGGCTGCCCCGAGTGCATTATCGATTCGGCTGGCCCGAGCCGTCTATGAAAACTTGCGCCTGGGTGCATCGGGCACACCTCCATTTGGGCATGTCAAGCGCGTACCACCGGCATGTCTTCCCATCGGGTCGTGTATTGGGGCGTGCGGCGTTCTTGTTTCATGGACCATCGCCTCTGATCGCCCTGCAGCCCTGTGCTGCCCAGCAGCACCGTACCTCTGCCGTAACGTCGGTTGAGCCCGTCCAGCGCACCCATCAGGCGCCCCTTGTCTCGCTCGTCCTCTAGCTCCAGGGGCAGCTCCGTCTGGTGCACTGAGGCCGGTTGCAGCTCCAGCAACATGACCCCGGCTTTGGCGTACAAGAAGTCGGGCTTGTAGATGCAGTGCAGGCCGGCCAGCGCTGCCTCAACGATCCGGCTTGTGTCCGATGTCGGCCGACGCAACGGAACCACGATTGAGCGGCTGTACTGTGGGTCGGTCCGAAATGGACTGGTCCGAACGAAGGTGAGCACCTGGCAGGCATGGCCGTCTTGGCGGCGCAGCTTCTCGGCCGCTCGGCTGGCAAATTCGCTCACGGCCTCGCTAAGGTCACCCAAGGCACTCACCGTGCGGCCGAATGAACGGGTACAGGCGATCTCTTGCTTGTCAGGTGCAATGTCCTCAAGACCCACGCAGGGCTGCCCCTGCAGCTCCCGCACAGTGCGTTCCAGTACAACCGACCAGCGCTGGCGAACAGTGCCGAGGTCCATGCGAGCCAGGTCCAGTACCGTTTGAATGCCACCGTCTTTGAGCTGCGCCCCAATGCGGCGTCCGACACCCCAGACTTCGTCGACAGAGGTCGCAGCCAACACCGCTTCCAATGATGCTCGGTCCAAGGCCGCCAGGTTGCAGATCTGGGCCAACTCCGACGGGTAGCTGTCAGGCTTTCGCTCGGCGGTCTTGGCGATGTGGTTCGCCAGCTTGGCCAGGGTCTTGGTCTGCCCGATGCCGATGCAGCAAGGAATGCCCACCCACTGCAGCACGCGCTCGCGGATGGTTTGGCTGCGTTTGAGCAAATCGCCGCGAACCCCGGAAAGATCGACGAAGGACTCGTCGATGGAATAGACCTCCTGCCGGTGCCCCAGCCCGGCCACCAGGCTCATCATCCGGTCGCTCAGATCGCCATAGAGCGGGAAGTTGGCAGACAAGGCCACCAGTCCCTGGGATTCCGCCATGTGGCGGATCTTGAACCAGGGTGCGCCCATGGCAATGCCCAGGGCCTTGGCCTCGTTGCTGCGGGCGATGGCGCAGCCGTCGTTGTTGGAGAGCACCACCACCGGCTTGCCGTTCAGGCTGGGGCGGAACACCCGCTCGCAGGAGACGTAGAAATTATTGCCATCGACCAGGGCATACAGCGGGGAAGCCATGAAGCATTCGCAGAGAAGTTCAACCAACTTCAGCGCTTGAACTGCTTGATCGCCGCGATCACCACGCCCCAGACCTCCACCGTCTGGCCCTCGGTGGGCACAATGTCGGCAAAGGTCGGGTTAGCCGCTTTGAGCTTCAGGCGCCCACTGCGCTGCCAGAGTTGCTTGCAGGTGAAGTCCCCATCGACCACCGCCACCACGATCTGGCCATGGCTGGGCTTGATCGCCCGGTCCACCAGCAGCACATCCCCATCAAAGATGCCTGCCTCACGCATGGACTCGCCGCGGACCGTCATGCTGTAGGTTGCCTGCGGGTGCTTGATCAGGTGTTCGAGCACGTCGATGCGCTTGGCCTGGAAATCTTCGGCCGGTGACGGAAAACCCGCTCGAATCCGGGATTCCAATTGGAAGGCGGGGAGGGTGCACTCGGCAAAGGGCCTTGGTGTACTGCAGCGCCCCGACTCAGTGCCGGGGCGCAGGGGTGGCAACTGGAACTCTGTTGTAATACTGGACATAACAACAGTATAGAAGCCAGGCTCTTCGTTTGGGGAATGCTTCATAAAAACGGATGGGCATCCGCGCATAGGATGAAGGCATGTGCAGTCACTACGAAGGGGTGCGGGACACCCAGGTCTTACGGAAGATGTTCCAGGCGGAACCTCCAGCCGACATTGGCAAAGCCGATCTGTGGCCGGGGTACCAAGGCCTGCTGATCCGCCGTCCCCGAGAAAAGGACTCGGGCGATGACGCGGTGCCGGAGCGAGAGGTGCTGCCGGGCCTGTTTGGCCTGGCGCCCCACTGGGCGACTGACCTGAAGATCTGCCGCAGCACCTACAACGCCCGCAGCGAAACGGTGGCCACCAAGCCGAGTTTTCGGGATGCGTGGAAAAAGGCGCAGCACTGCATCATCCCGGCCCAGGCCATCTACGAACCGGACTGGCGCAGCGGCAAGGCCATTCCAACACGCATCGAGCGAGATGACGGTCGGCCCATGGGCATTGCGGGCCTCTGGTCGGCCTGGAAGTCACCCCAGGGGGAATGGGTGCACAGCTACACCATGCTGACTATCAACGCCGATGCCCACCCACTGATGAACCAGTTCCACAAGCCGACCGACGAGAAACGCATGGTCGTGATACTGCCTGAGGCGGCCTATGACGAGTGGCTCGTGGCCACGCCTGAACGCAGTGACCAGTTCTTGGTACCGTTTGCGCCGGAGAGGCTGAAGGTGGGAAGTGAGCGAAATTGAGGGATGGTAGGGGACTGGTCTGCAGCGTCAGCGGCCGTTCGTTCCCGCGATTGCGTGGCAGCTTTTGGAGCTTTGCCGACATGGAGACGCAGTTTTTCGTGCGAAGGGAAGATACCGTGAAAGCCCGACTTCGAATCCAGGTCGCTGGCTCTGGCAGCTTCCTTCTTTGTGAGTCGATGTGATCTCTTTCGCGGAATTCCAATGGCTCTTTCACCGCCTGCTATCTTGGCGAAGACTGTTTCTATTCTCACATCACATCTTCACTTACTCGGCGAAAGGGCTGCGCTATTGCGATGTAGGCCCGAAACCACCGCAATCAACCTGTTGATCGGTTCGGCCAGCCGCTTCGGCAATACGCGATGCTGGGTATGGGTTTTCAGGTCGGCGATCCAGCGATGCGCAACCCACACGTCTTCTTCGGGATGGTTGTTGTCCACGCCGTTGCAATACTTGTAGCCGACCAGCGCATCAGTGTGCGACAGCAGGATGCGCGCCATCGTCATGTGGAAGCGATGGGCCTGGAGATCCGCCGGGCCTTTGGGACGCGGCAGGGTCAGCCGTAGGCATCGCTGGCCGTTGAACTCACTCCAGTCGGGGCCAACGACCTGCCCCGCGCGTTCCAGCATCTTGCGCGACTGTTTAGTCTTGCCATTGACCAGGCCAACGGCGACCGTACCCTTGTGGTACTCCAGCTTTTCGGCGAGCAGGTTCATCCAGCGCACCAACTTGTTCAGAGTCTCATCGTCGGCAAACACAAGGAACTGATGGCGTTGCTCGTCGTCCAGAAACGTCGGCAATTGCCCGTAGAGGGGGTACATCAGGTCGTGGAGATAGATGTAGGTCTGCCGGCGTCCTTGCTCGTGGCTCCGCGTGGTCGCGGTCAATACTTGCTGCGCCCACTCAGGCGTGAGTTCGTCCAGCTTCATCTCGGTGATGTCGATGGAGATCAGCGGAAATCCGAGCGACTTCCCGATCAGCGCCTTGCGCCCGTCGAAGGCATGGCCGAGTTCGATTTCAACGCCGCCTAGCACCATCGGCTCAGCCTGGACCGGCGGCCCGAGCACAGCAACGTCGAGCCGGAATTTGCTTCCGAATGGCGTCTCTAGGGGATGCTCGGTTTCCACCTGGTCGGCGCCGAGCAATAGGTTGCCTTCCAGCGGATAGTCCGACGCATCCGCATCCTTGAACGCCCACGGCATCGCCAGCCCGGCATTCAAACGTCGTGATAGTTCGGCTGCGACAAGTTCTTTCGCACACCGGTGTTCGGGACTTTCCTTCACGGCGCGCCACCGAGTGGCTTCTTCATCGTCGAAGTGCGCTTTGGGGTTAAAGGTGTGCTGGGCAGGAAGTGCGCGGAAGTGGGATCGCCGACGCAGCTTCCCGCCTTCAAAGGAGGGGCTGACCCACGTCACCATCTGCCGAGATGCGCCGGGAGACACCAGGGGCCACAGCTTTCGCGCATGTTCCCGGCTGCGAACATCGCGCGCGGCGATCGTGGTCTGGAAAATCCCTTTCCGAGAGAAGACAACGATCGCCTCGTCCATTCTTGTCCTTCCCTTATGGCGATACGGCCGCGAATTTCGTGGTGCCATCCAGCTTGCGGTGAATCAGCGATACCAACGTCAGGATGTCCAGTGCGTCCTGTTCGGACATGGGCCAATTCGTCTTTGGTGCATGGGCCAGTGGATTGCGTACGGCGCCAAACAGGCCGATCAGCAGGTTGGTGACAGAGGTGGGACAACCCAGGTCATCTAAGATGCTGAATTCAAAAGCATTTTGACCGAGTACGCGCAAATTGGCCCATGAATCCTACTAGGTCTATTCGCCGTGCTCGAATCCATTAAGGGTCAGTTGCAGGGGATCGCGCCGGATAGGCTCATTGTTCCAACGATCCTGCCGATCCCACACCTCAGCGGATCAACGCGGACACCACTCGAGTTCGCCGCCCGTAATAACACCAAACGGATCGGCGCCCAGGTAAGCGGAAAGCCCTAGACGAAGTTCCATCACCTTGTCCCGGCGGACCGATTGCGGGACCTCAATGCGGCCGAAGCAAGTCGCCAAGTAGTCACAACACTCAACCCCCAGTAGTTGCAAATCAGGGTCCAATTCTTTGCTCGCGAGTCGCTCCATCGCACCCAATAGATGCAGGTGGTACTCGCGTTCCTTGCCCCGTAGTTCAGCGCTGCGCATGGCATACAGCGCGTCCGTCAGGCCCCGCCTTTGCTTTAGAGCTCCGGTCCTGACATGTACCCATTCATAGTCTGGGAATCCTTCCAGATCGTCGAGCACGACCTTGATGCCGCGTGGCACCTCCCACGTCGGATAGCGGCGCTCGTACAGGTCTGACAACTCGACATATCCGATGGGCGTCGGGTCGAGCAATCGCCAGACTACCTCCCGCAACACAGCGAGCGCTTCGGGCGCATAGAGGGTTGCGTGGTACATCCACCTGGAGGCATTGGCTGGGTCCCGTGCAAGCCGCGACAAATTCTTCTCGACATCCGGCTGCCCAAGTTTTTTCATCCGGTCGAAGGCACTGCACCGGGGCCCTAGGGCATCCCCGTAGGCCTCGATCAGCTTGGATTCGAGGTCGTAGGGTCCCGAGGCGCCGGTCTCGTCCAACAGTGCCTGAAGCACCGCCTTCGTCTTCCAGCGCTGGATCGCTCTTTGCGCCCGATACATCGTCGGCTTCGCCCAAAGAGAGGACCGCGGGACCAAGTCGATCACGCGTTCGGCTGGAACTGCGCGCAGAAATGAATTACTAAACAAGTTTTACTGCTGAATTGAATTACTGCCTCAACGCTAGACGGAGTCGTCGCTCGATTCGTAACCTGCGCAACTTGACGGTAGTTGGATGAATGATGCCAAAAGTCGGCCTGTACGCTCAGACTCTGGACGAAGAGGAACTCCTCGGAGGCGCCGCGTTGCGCGAGGCGCTGGGCTTTCGTACGGGAGAAGCATTTCGCGCGGCGGCTCGCGGTGGCCGCCTGCCAATCATGCTGGTGAAGATTGAGGGGCGCCGCGGGTGGTTCGCGAGCGCCAGCGAAGTGCGCAACTGGAGGGCCGGCATCCTGGCGAAGCTGGGACCGGTCCGGGCTGCGGGCGAGTCGCCCGGAAAGGACTAGCGACGAGCAAAGAACCGAAACACCGTCCGTAGACCACCCAAAATGGAAAACGCCGCACAGCAAGCTGGGCGGCGTCGTCACTGCTCTCAGGTTGGGGAACCTTGAGCAGCAGTGTCGGCGCAAATGGCTGGGCTGTCAAGCCCTGAGGTCAGGCCGTGCCTTAAACGGGGCGGCCTGGGATCGAGGACGCGATCCCTCAAGCGCGTGGTACCGCATCAGCGGCGCCATCTGAAGAAATCCCTGTGGCTCTGGCCCGCGCATGCGGTGGCCGCCTCCATGGGTCTTCGAGACCTACACACCATGAAAGACTTTACCCGCTGGGGCGGACGCACTGGGCGTTATGCCGAATTTCGTGGCGCAGTCAGTCGCTGCTACGACCCGATTTCCCGACAGCACGTGCAGTTCGCTCACGCCTACGAATACGAGGGCTGGTTGCACGTACGGTTCGATCCGGACACAACCGCAATCACCGTGAAGGCGGCGCCGGTTGTCGCCGAGGTGGAGGGGTGACCTTGCCCTCGTTCTGTGTAGCTCTTAGCCCGACGATTACGCGGCCTTTTTTCGCTGTGCCTCGTACCAGCGTTGCTCGAACTGCATCGGGCTGAGATAGCCTAGCGACGAATGCAGCCTGCGG
>NZ_JAMBNO010000023.1 GCF_023715105.1 Hydrogenophaga intermedia
CGGCATTGGTCAGGCCAACGTACTTGGCGACGGCTCCCTTGGATATGTTGAGGGTGGCAGCGATCTGCTCGTGCGAGAGATCGGCCTGCCACTTCAGGCGGATAACGTCTTTGATCATGCGTAGAGACATTCGAGGTTTGGGCATCTGGCTCCTGAGGGCAAAAGCCGTCGAGGTTAGGACGCCCGGGTTGAGTTCTCTACGCAGCACTGCCAGGCTTCAGGCCCAACAAAAATGAGGACTGAAACGGCGGTCACGATGACCGAAATGCTCGGTCACGTTGCCGAAACGACCGGTCACGATGAACCGAAAATGGACTTGGTCACGATAGGCCGAAATCCTCGGTCACGATGCCGAAATCACCGGTCACGTTGGTCCGAAATACCCAGCGATCTACACACATGTGCTGAAGGTGGCCACTGGTAGCACCGCCAGCCCTCTGGATAATTTGGCACCTTAGAACTGAAGGTCCGGTTTTCGGAACGTGGGTGAAGGACTGCTCCGGGTCAGAAGATGCCGGCCACGTTTCAAAAGGGAACGTCTCAGTCCAGTCTTAAGCACCCGTTGCAGCTCCGAATCTCAGATGAAGCGACAGCGGCAACGGTCAACCCGTTTCAGAAAAGTCGATCAGTCGCTTACCCCAACCTGGCGTGATCCTCACCGCACCCTTCGCATCGATCGCCACAGGGTTCTCGGTGATCGACCGCTGGAAAGCGGGCGGCCGTCGGGTGATGGCCTGTGTACCATCGGTCCGTGGATTTCCTTCTTCTCCTCCCTCTCACGCTCGTTGCTTTGTGGATCACCAGGGGCAGGCAGCAGCAACGGCGCATAGCCATCCTGGCCCGCTACCTGCACGGCCACGACATCGAAAAGCACATTGAGACGCTGTCGCAGGGTTACTCGCGCGCCCTGGGCGAATCAGACCCCACCCGCGGCGAGCAGGTTTGGGGCGTGCTGCGCGGGACGGAAGATGCCCTGAGCCGGCAGGTCAGCAAGCTGGCGGAGGACTTCGCGGGTGTCGAGCCCACGGCCACGCGCGTGAGCAAGTTCCCGATCTGGTTGCCCGGTTCGCCCGCGTTCGACAGGTCCTTCGACATGCGAGAGGCGCTGCGCGTACACGCCCGCGGCATCTGCCGTGCGATCGAGCAACAGGGCGCCTCCCCGAAGGACCGCGCCTTTGCCATTCTGGCCGAGATGCTCCTGATGCAGCATACCTGTCACTGGTATTGCCGGTCGAAGTCCGTGGCATCGGCCCGCATGCTGGCCAGCCACCAAACGTCATATGAGCAACTTGTCGCGAGCGTACTGCCGCAGACGCGACAGGAGTATCTCGAGCTGGTGACCTGACGATGGCAGGGGGCCTCTCTCGAGGTCGGCAAAGACGAGGCTGCAGCCCATGGTTTCGACTTTGGGAAAAAACTAACTGCGCCTGGTGAGCTGCTCATCAACCCATGAAGCGAATGCACCATCTGCTGCGCTTGAGTGAACAGGATGCCTGCGACATCGCCCAGACCATGTTGGCCAATGGCTGCGTCCGTTCTCCCCAAGATCGGGCAGACCTCTCCTCAAGGAATCGGATACGGTAGTTCGTCCGGTGTGTTGAGCGCGAGATCGCGGTAGTGCGACTGCCAGCTGTCGGGAGGGTAGCTCGCCGGGTCGCGCGGGGCGAGGTGTTGGACGATGTCGAAGTGGTTGACTTTGTGGCCCATGGGCACGTCGTCGAGCCGTGCTGTGCCCTTGATGTGAGACATGATGGTGCGGCAAAGCAGCGCGTAGGCCCACGGGGACGAGCCAATGCCGTCCAGGCCGACGCCAGGGAAGTACAGGTTGGATGCGTCCAGGCTGCGAAAGATGCAGCCGCAGCGCGCCGCCAGATCCTCCACATTGCGGATGGAGGCGATGGCTACCGATGCAAAGTACGACAGATCGATACCGTAGCCGGTGCCCCAGAGCAGCAGCTCGGTTGGTACGGCCTGCCCGTTTGACAGCGCCACCGTGTTGCCGGTGATGCTCTCCACGCTGGCGTGGTGGCGATCAATCTCCGCATAGTGCTCGAGCATGGCGGGGCGCCCTGGAATGAGCTGGTCGCGCAGCACGTCGAAGGGCTGCGTGGGCATGATGTCGGTGATGCCGAATTTTTGGTAGCGCTCGCGCATGTCGGCACCGATGGTTGCGCTTTGCTGCTCGGCCGTCATGCCGCTGGCCTGCAGGCGGGCAAAGCCGCGCACGCTACCGGCCACGTGTTTGGGTTTGCGCGTGGGCACAAACCAGCGCGTGCCCCGAAAGGCCCAGGTCAGGCGCCGCGCGCCGTGCTGAATGCACAGCTCCAGCAGGTCAAAGGCCGAGGCGCCGCCGCCCACCACCAGGACGTCGCGGCCACTCAACAGGCCGGGGTCTCGCAGCGCGCTCGAATGGAATTCGCGCACCGTGCTTCCCGTGCGCGCGCATGCAGGGATGTTCGGCGTGTTGTGTGCGCCCGTGGCCGCCACCAGGTGCCGCGCGTGCACCAGGCCCTGGGGCGTGGCCAGCTCCCAGCCGGCGGCGTCCTCCCGGGCCGACTGCACCGGCGTGTTCAGCTGGATGCCGTCGGCCAGGCCGAAGTGCTCGACCCAGGCTTCGATGTTGGCCAGGATGTGCGGCTGGGTCGCTCCCTGCAACGGCAGGTCACCCAGCTGCCAGTCTGCGGTGCTGATCTGGATGTCCTGCCAGGCGGGGAGGTCGCGCCAGAGCCCGCCCACGCGGCCCTGGCGCTCCAGCACCACGGCGTCCAGCCCGGCCCGACGCGCATAGGCCAGTGCCACGACGCCGGCCAGGCCACCGCCCACGATGGCCACATCGAATCGCTTGCCGGTGATCTGCACGATGCCTCCTGAGCGATGGCGTCGCCGCATCATGTCCCAGGCTGATTGCGCTTGTCCATGCACAGCGCGATCTGCCGCGCGCGGCCGCGTTCAGATCTGCCGTGTGCGGGCCAGGGGCGGGTTGGCCTCGAAGTAGCGCACGATGCCGCGCAGCAGGGCGTCGGCGAGCTCGTTCTGGTACTTGGGGTCGTTCAGGCGGCGCTCTTCGTCGGGGTTGCTGATGAAGGCGGTTTCCACCAGCACGCTGGGGATGTCGGGCGCGCGCAGCACCGCGAAGTTGGCCTGTTCCACGCGCGGCTTGTGCAGCTTGCCCACTTGCTTCACCTCGCCCAGCAGCTTGCTGCCGATCTTGAGGCTGTCGTTGATCTGGGCGGTGGTGCTCATGTCGAGCAAGGTGCGCTGCACGGTGGCGTCCTTGGCCTTGACGTTGATGCCGCCCACCAGGTCGGCCGCGTTTTCCTTGTCGGCCATCCAGCGCGCGGCGGCGGAGCTCGCGCCGCGGGTGCTGAGCGCGTAGACGCTGGCGCCTGCGGGCTTGGGGCTGTAGAAGGCGTCGGCGTGGATGCTGATGAAAAGGTCAGCGCGCACGCGCTGGGCCTTGCTCACGCGCGTTTGCAGCGGCACGAAGAAGTCGGCGTCGCGCGTCATGTAGGCGCGCATGGGGTTGCCGTTGACGGTGGTGGCGTTGATGCGGTCGCGCAGCTTCTGGGCGATCTGCAGCACCACGGTTTTCTCGCGTGTGCCGCGCGGGCCGATAGCGCCCGGGTCCTCGCCGCCGTGGCCGGGGTCGAGCGCGACGACGATGAGGCGTTCGGTCTTGCGCGCGGGCGCGCTGCCGGGGCGCTGCTTGCTGGGCGGGGGCGGGCCCTTGGCCACGGTGGTGGCGTCGCCGGGTTTGGCTGGGGCGCCGGCCGCTTCGTTGGCTTTGTCGGCCGGCGCCGCCCCGGGCTTGCCCGCGCGGGCGATCAGGTCGCCCAGCGGGTCGTGCGCTTCACCGGGTGGGGTGGGCGGCGCGGCCGGGCCGGGGCTGGCCTGCGCCAGGCGTCCGGTCTCCAGGCCCAGCAGGCGTGCCGCGCGCTCGCTCGCCTCGTCGCGCGATTTCATGGCCTGCGCGATCAGCTGTTCCAGCGGGTCGGGCGGGTTGGTGGGGTAGAGGTCGAACACCAGCCGGTGCTGGTAGGCGGCCACCGGCGGCAGGTTGAACACCTGCGGCTGGATGGCGTGCTTGAGGTCGATGACCAGCCGCACCACGTTGGGCGCGTTCTGGCCCACGCGGATACCGGCGATGTTGGGGTCGTCAGCGCGCAGCTGCGCCACCAGCTCGCGCAGGCCGGGCAGCAGGTCAATGCCCTCGATGTCGACCGCCAGGCGCGGCGGCTCGTTCACCATGAAGGAGCGCGCGCTGAGCGGTGCATCGCTTTCGATGGTGACGCGGGTGTAGTCCTCCGCCGGCCAGAGGCGTACCGCCAGCACGCTGGCGCCGCGCGCGATGTGCGCGCTGCCGAGCAGCAGCACCAGGGTGCCGGCGCGCAGCAGCGTGCGGCGGGGCAGGGCGGCTTGCGGCGGTGCCGTCATGCGATGGCGGCCAGCAGCAGGCGGCCGGCGGGCGTTTGGGCCTCGGCGCGCACGCGTCGCGCGTCGTCGTGCTCGGGGTCGGTGTTCATCGGGTCGGGGTCGATGTGCAGGTCCAGGTCGATCGGGGGCAGGAAGCCGGCCGCGCGCTCGGGCCATTCGACGAGCTTGAGGCCCGGGCTGGCGAACAGTTCCCGAAAGCCCGCTTCCTCCCACTCGCGCGGGTCGCAGAAGCGGTAGAAGTCGAAATGCCAGATGGACAGCACCTCGCCGGGCGGCATCAGCGGGCAGTCGATGGCGCTGTGCGGTTCCACCACCGCGTAGGTGGGGCTCTTGATGCGCCCGCGCACGCCCAGGGCGCGCAGCAGGTGGCGCACGAAGGTGGTCTTGCCGGCGCCGAGGTCGCCATGCAGGGCCAGCGTGGCGTGGGCAACGGCCGGGCACGTGGCCATCCGCTGGGCAAAGGCCTGGGTGTCGGCCTCGTGGGCCCAGCGGCCCTGCCAGGTGGCGGGGGGCGTTGCTACCATCGGCGCCCCATGAAGGCTGTGTTGGATGCTGCTCAACTCGTCTCGCAGTTGCGTGCTTGGGGACGACAACTTGGATTCTCCCAAATCGGGGTGGCCGGGGTGGACTTGAGCGCCGCAGAACCGGGATTGATGGCCTGGTTGTCGGCTGGATGCCACGGCGAGATGGCCTACATGGCCGCCCACGGCCTCAAACGTGCGCGCCCGGCCGAGCTGGTGCCCGGCACGCTGAGCGTGATCACCGCGCGCATGGACTACCTGCCTCGCGATACGCCGCCCGACTGGGTGGACCACGAATGGCAGCGCCTGCAGCGCCCGGGCGAGGCCATCGTCTCGGTGTATGCCCGTGGGCGGGACTATCACAAGGTGCTGCGCGCGCGCCTGCAGCAACTGGCCGACCGCATTGCCGCGCAGATCGGCCCGTTCGGCCACCGCGTGTTCACCGATTCGGCGCCGGTGCTGGAGGTCGAGCTCGCTTCACGCAGCGGCATCGGCTGGCGCGGCAAGCACACGCTCACGCTGCACCGCGAGGCGGGCTCGATGTTCTTCCTGGGCGAGATCTACGTCGATCTGCAACTGCCGCCGAGCGAACCGGTCACCGACCACTGCGGCACGTGCAGCGCCTGCATCGATGTGTGCCCCACGCAGGCCATCACCGGCCCGCAGCGCGTGGACGCGCGCCGCTGCATCAGCTACCTCACCATCGAACACGCAGGGCCGATTCCGCTGGAACTGCGCGCGCCCATGGGCAACCGCATCTACGGCTGCGACGACTGCCAGCTGGCCTGCCCCTGGAACAAGTTCGCGCAGCGCGCCACGCTGCCCGATTTCGACGTGCGCGAGGGCTTTGCCGGCGCCACGATGGTCGAGCTGTTCGGCTGGAGCGAGGACGAGTTCCTGCGCCGCACCGAAGGCAGCGCGATCCGCCGCATTGGCCACGAGCGCTGGCTGCGCAATCTGGCGGTGGGCCTGGGCAATGCGCTGCGTGGTAAGCCGGACCCGGCCATCACGCAGGCGCTGCAGGCGCGCGCCGAACACCCCAGCGCACTCGTGCGCGAGCACGTGGCCTGGGCGCTGGCGCAGGGTTGAGGGCCGGGCGCGCGGGCGCGTTCAGCCTTGCTGCGCGTACTTCAACCGCAGCTCGCGCTTGAGCAGCTTGCCGCTCGGGTTCTTGGGCAGCGCATCGGTGAACACCACGCGCTTCGGGCTCTTGAAGCCCGCCATGTGCGTGTTGCAGTGGGCGATGACTTCGTCCTCGGTGAGCGCGTGGCCGGCCTTGACCACGATGATGGCCGTCACCGCCTCGACCCACTTGGCGTCGGGCAGGCCGATCACCGCCACCTCGCTCACCGCGCTCAGGCGGTAGATCATTTCCTCCACCTCGCGGCTGGCCACGTTCTCGCCGCCGGTCTTGATCATGTCCTTCTTGCGATCGACGATCGTGATGTAGCCCTCGTCGTCGATGGTGGCCAGATCGCCGCTGTGGAACCAGTCGCCGCTGAAGGCGGCGGCGGTTTTCTCGGGGTCGTTGAAGTAGCCCAGCATCAGGTGCGGCGATCGGTGCACCACCTCGCCCACCTCGCCGGGCATCACGTCTTCCATCAGTTCGTTGACGACGCGCGTCTCCACGTTGAGCACCGCCTTGCCGCAAGAGCCCGGCTTGCGCAGCTGGTCCTCGGGCGGCAGCATGGTGGCCAGCGGCGCAATCTCGGTCTGGCCGTACAGGTTCCACAGCCGCACCGCGGGCAGGCGCGAGGCCAGTTCCTTCAACACCTCCACCGGCATGATGGATGCGCCGTAGTAGCCCTTGGCCAGCGTCTTCAGGCGCGCGGCGTCGAAGGCGGGCGAGCGCAGCAGCGCGATCCACACCGTGGGCGGCGCGAAGAAGCTGGTGATGCGGTGCTGCTCCAGCAGGTTGAGCAAATGGTCGGGTACCGGCTTGCCGGTGATGACGTTGCTGCTGCCGATGTAGATGGCGGGGCCGAAGAACACGTCGAGCTGCGCGCAGTGGTACAGCGGCAGCGCGTGCAGGGCCACGTCGGTCTCGGAGATCTCGGCGTTGATGACGCAGCTCACGTACTGCCACAGCACCGCGTCGTGCGTGAGCATGGCGCCTTTGGGCATGGACTCGGTGCCGCTGGTGTAGACGATCTGCGCCACGTCGGTGCTTTGCAGCGTCACCTCGGGCAGCGGGTCGGCGCACGCGGCCAGGTGGTCGAAGCGGTGCATGGTCGGGTCGGGCTCGCTCGGGTCTTCGCCGGGCAGCCAGATGAAGCGCTCCACCGCGGTGTCCAGCGCGGCCGCGGCGCGCGCCAGGCTGCTCAGGCCGCTGTCGGTGGCCAGGGTTTTCGCCTGCGCGTGGCGCAGGATGTAGGCGACTTCGTCAGCCTTGAGCATGAAGTTGATCGGCACCAGCACCGCGCCGCGGCGCGCCACGGCAAAGCGCAGCGCCGCGAAACCGTGCGAATTGCGCGCCAGCACGGCCACCTTGTCGCCCTCGGCCACGCCGAGCTGCGCCAGGCCGGCAGCCAGGCGGCTCACCAGGGCGTTGAAGTCGGCGTAGCTCCAGCGCACCTCGCCGCAGGCGATGGCGAGCTTGTCCGGCAGGCGCAGGGCCGTGCGGTGCAGGGCGTCGGCGATGGTCTGGCGCCGCACCAGCGGCGAGTAGGCGTGCTTCATGTTGTCTCCGGGGTGCTGTCGGGTCGGTGCCGCTGGGCATTGGAGCGGCGGGTTGCCATTTGGCCATCGGCACAAACACCGAGCGCGTCGCCCCTGCGTCACCCGCCTGTCACGAAGTCTCACTTTGCGACATGCCGGCGAGACACGGGCGCTGGCTATCATGCTGCGCATGCCGCTGCACGCCAACCCGCCACACGCCCTCGGCCGCGAAGCCCGGCGCCTGCGCGGGCAGGCCGTGGCCTGGTGGCACGCGCTGCAACTGGCGGCACAGATCCTGGTGCTGGTGCTCTCGCCGTCGAGCTACACCCAGGGCCGCAGCCGCGCGGTGCTGCTGCACATGGTGCACGCGGTGCTGCCGCTACTGCCCTGGTTCCTGGTGCTGTCGCTGCTCATCAGCCTGGTCATCATCCGCATCGTCACCGCCACCGCCAGCAGCTACGGCCTGTCGCAGTACGCGCTGGAAGTGCTGGTGCGCACCCTGGTGCTGGAGCTCATTCCGCTCACGGCCGCGTTGTTTGTGGCGCTGCGCCACGCCATGCCCGGGGCCGAGCAGCTGCGCGCGCAGCTCGACGCGCGCCAACGCACGGGGCAACGCATTCCGGGCATTGCCGGCCTGGCCGGCGTTCTGCTGCCGCGCGCGCTGGCCAGCATCCATTCGGTCATCCTGCTGGCCGCACTCTCGGGCGTGATCGCGCTGGTGCTCACCTACCTCATGGTCTATGGCGCCTCGCCCTGGGCGCTGGCCGGCTACACGCGCGACGTGGGTTCGGTGTTCACGCCGGTGGTCTCGCTGATCTTCGGTTTCAAGACCTTCTTCTTCAGCCTGGCCGTGGCGGTGGTGCCGCTGGCCGGCGCCGCCGAACCCGACGCGCACGGCCGCTTCGTGCCACGCAGCGACATGACCGAATTCGCGCGCCTGTTCTCGGTGCTGCTGATGGTCGAGATCGTTTCGCTCGTGGGCAACTATTACTGATCACGCCATGACCAACCCGCAGCACGAAGACCCCCTGGTGCCCGAGCCACCGCCGGTGCGTGGTCTCGCCTTCAAGGCCGCGTTGCTGATGGCGCTCACGCTGCTGCTGGTGGTGGGTTCGGTGCTGTACGTGATGTTCGCGCGCGGCGTGTTCGAGCCCACGCAGCGCGTGGTGCTGATCGCCGACGACGCCGAGGGCGTGACCGTGGGCATGGACATGACCTTCGCCGGCTTTGCCATCGGGCGCGTGGCGCGCGTGGAGCTCGGTGAGGACGGCAATGCGCGCATCCTGGTCGACGTGGCCGAGAAGGACGCCAAGTGGCTGCGCAGCTCCAGCATCTTCACCATGGAGCGCAGCCTGGTGGGCGGCACGCGCATCCGCGCCTTCAGCGGCGTGCTCGACGACCCGCCGCTGCCCGACGGCGCCGAACGCACCGTGCTGCGCGGCGATGCTGCGGCCGAGATCCCGCAGATCACCGCGGCGGTGCGCGAGCTGCTGGAAAACCTCAAGGCGATGACGCAACGCGACGCGGCGCTCAACCAGACGCTGGCCAACCTGCAGACCACCACCGAGAAACTCAACGGCCCGCACGGTGCTTTGGGTGTGCTCACGGGCAACGAGGCGGATGCAAAGCAGCTCGCCGCCACCATCGCCAGCGCCAATGCCTTGATGGCGCGCGCCAACGCGCTGACCGCGCGGCTCGACTCGCTGGTGGCCAACGCCGACCGCCAGGTGTTCGGCCAGGGCGCCGCGCCGGGCGAGGGCAGCCTGCTGGGCGATGTGCGCGCCACCGTGACGCAGCTCAACGGTCTGTTGGGCGACGCGCGCGGCAGCCTGCAGAAGGTGGACGCGGTGCTGGTCGAGGCGCAGGGCATCGCATCCAACACGCGCGAGGCCACCACCGACCTCACCGCGCTGCGCGCCGAGGTGGAGCGCAGCCTGCGCCAGGTCGACAGCCTGATCAACGAAATCAACCGCAAGTGGCCCTTCGCGCGCGACACGGAGATCAAGCTGCCATGAGACGCCTGGGAATCCTGATCGGCGTGACGCTGCTCGCTGCGTGTTCGAGCACGCCGCCGCCACCGGACTGGCAGATGAGCGCGAAAAGCAGCCTGGATAACGCGACCATTGCCTGGTTCGAGGGCCGCGACGCGGTGGAACGCGCCGAGTTCGCGCGCGCCCGCGCGGCCGTGGCCCGCACCGGCCGGCCCGAGCTGGTGGCGCGCACCGAGGCTTATCGCTGCGCCTTGCGCGTGGCCACCTTGCACCCCGAGCCCTGCACCGGCTTCGACACTGTGTCGGCCGACGCCTTGCCCGAGGACGCGGCCTACGCGCGCTACCTGTCGAACCGCCTGCAGCCCGGTGATGCCGAGCGCATGCCGCCGGCGCACCGCGCCGCGTTGGGAGTGGCCGACCCCGCGGGTGCGTTGCAAGGCGTGGCCGACCCGGTCACGCGACTGGTGGCCGCCGGTGCTGCGCTGCGCCGCGGCCAGGCGTCGCCCGGCGTTGTGCAAGTGGCGGTGGATACGGCCTCGGCCCAGGGCTGGCCGCGGCCGCTGCTGGCGTGGCTGGGCGTGCAGCAGCAGGCCGCGCGCGCGGCGGGCGACACGGCGCAGGTCGAGCGCTTGCAGCGCCGCATCGACACCGTGGCGCCGCCGCGCTGAGCTCGGCTGCCGCGCTTCAGTTCACGCGCCCGATGCGCTGAACCACCGATTTCATGGCGGCCGCGTCGGCCTTCACGAAGGCGTCGAACTCGGCCGCGTCCTGGTACTGGAACTGCGTGCCCGCGGTCGTCATGATCTGGATCGTGCGCTCGTCGCGCGCGGCCATGCGCGCGGCCTCGCGCAGCTTGTCGATCACCGGTTGCGGCGTGCCCGCGGGCGCGAACAGGCCGGCCCACTGCGAGTAGCCGATGTTCACGCCCAGTTCCTTGAAGCTGGGCACATCGGGCAACAGCGGCAGGCGGCCTTCGCCCCAGTGCGCCAGCGCGCGCAGGCGCCCGCTCTTGATGTGGCCCACGATGCTCGCCGGCCCACTGGCCAGCGCTTCCACCTGGCCGCCCAGCAGGCCCACGATGGCCGGGCCCGCACCGGTGTAAGGCACGTGCAGCATGAAGGTATTGGTGGCCGCCTTGAGCTGCTCCATCGGCACCTGCATCGTCCCGTAGTTGCCCGATGAGCCGAAGCTGATGCGCCCCGGGTTGGCTTTGGCGTGCGCGATGAACTCGGCGTAGGTTTTCCACGGGCTGTCGGCGCGCACCACCAGCACCGTGGGATCGGCCGTCATGCGCGCGATCGGTGCGAGCTGATTCACCTCGAACTGCGGCGGGCGGTTGAGGATACGGTCGGCCTCGGGCAGCACCACCAGCGACGACAGCGCCATCAGCACGGTGTAGCCGTCGGCCGGCGCCTTGGCCACCGCCGCCATGCCGATGGCACCACCCGCGCCGCCACGGTTGACCACCACCACCGACTGGTTCAGGTGGCGCGCCATGGCCTCGGCCACCGGCCGGCCCACGGCATCGGCCACGCCGCCGGGTGGGAAGGGCACCACCATGGTGATCGGCTTGCTCGGGAAGGCGTCTTGCGCGAAGGCCGTGCCCAGGCCGGTGAGGCCGATGGCCGATGCGCCCAGCAGGCGGTGGAAGTCGCGTCGTTGCATGGTGTCTGTCTCCTGTGTCGTTTTGAAGGGGAGGGCTCAGGCAAAGCGGTTCTGGATCTCGCCGATGCCGTCGATGGCGATACGCACCACGTCACCGGTTTTCAGGAACTGCGGCGGGTTCAGGCCCAGGCCCACGCCGGCCGGCGTGCCGGTGGCGATGATGTCGCCGGGGTAGAGCGTGATGCCGCGCGAGATGGTCTCGATCAGCGTCGGGATGTCGAAGATCAGGTCCTCGGTGCGCGCGTCCTGGCGCAATTCGCCGTTGACCCAGCAGCGCACGCGCGTGTGCTGGCCATCCAGTTCGTCGGCCGTCACGAGCCACGGGCCCATGGGGCAGAAGGTGTCGAAACTCTTGCCCATGTCCCATTGCTGGTGGCGCATCTGCACGTCGCGCGCGGTCACGTCGTTGACGATGGTGTAGCCCCACACGTGCTGCATCGCATCGGCCTTGGCGATGTTCTTGCCGCCGCGCCCGATGACCACCGCAAGCTCGGCCTCGTAGTCGATCTGCGGCGAGATGGTCTCGCCCGGCAATCTCACCGTGTCGGTCGGGCCAACGACGCACTCGGGCACCTTGGTGAAGACGATCGGCCACACCGCGGGGTTGGCGTTGTTGTTCTTGAACACCGAGCCCTGCAGCTCCTTCGCGTGCTCGTGGTAGTTGCGCCCCACGCACCAGACGTTGCGGCGCGGGCGCGGGATGGGCGATTCCAGCTGCACGACCGACAGCGCCAGTGCCGGGCCCTGGGTGGCCGGCAGGGCCTGGCCCGCAGCGGCGGCCTCCACCAAGGGCAAGGCGCCGCGCTGTGCCTCGGCGGGCGACAGCGCGAACGGCGTGACGGTCTGTTGATCGGGCGAAACCAGGCCGACAAAGCGTTGGCCCTGGTGAACGAAGGTGACGATGCGCACGAAAACTCCTGCTGACGGTCGATATACCAATGAATACCAATAGGTACCAGGTTGTGAATCGTAGAGGGTGAAACGATCGATGCCATCAGGGAATAACCCTGGCCGGCCGGTCTACCGCCGATTGGTCTGTTTTGGTACAGTGCGACGCCATGAGCATGCCCCTCGCCCTGCGCCAGACCCTTCTCGATCAACTGCAGTCGGGCCAGTGGCGCGCCGGCGAGCGTCTGCCCACCGAGCGCGAACTCGCGCAGCGCCACCGCGTGAGCCGCACCACCGTGCGAAAGGCACTGGCGGAACTCAAGCAACAGGGCCTGATCGAGCAGACCGTGGGCAGCGGTACCTACGTGGCCGATCACGCGTCGACGCGGCTGAATCGCCTGGTCCGGGCCGCTGCGCCCGATTCATCGCGCCACACCAGCCCGGCCGAGCTGATGGAGGCGCGTCTCGCGCTGGAGCCGGCCATCATCGACATGGCGATCCGCAACGCCAACGCGGCCGACCTGCAGCGCATGCAGGCCTGTTGCGACGAGGCCGAGCGTGCCGAAACGCTGGAGGCCTTCGAGCACTGGGACGGTGAATTGCACCAGGCCATTGCCGACGCCGCGCACAACAGCTTCGTGGCCAACGTGTTCACGCTCATGAAGACCGTGCGCGCGCAAAGCGACTGGGGCCAACTCAAGAAGAAGAGCGTGACGCCCGAGCGCCGCCTGGCGTATCAGGCCGAGCACCGCGCGATCGTGAACGCCCTGCGCGAGCGCGATACCGTGCGCGCGCGCCAGCTCACGCTGGAACACCTGCTGCATGTGCGGCAGAACCTGCTGGGCTATTGAAGGGAACCCAGCACCCCGAGTGCGAACGGCAGGCTCAGCATGCCCAGCAGCGTGGATAGCGTGACCAGCCCCGCCACGTACGGTCCGTTGTAGCCCATGCGCGCCGCCAGCACGTAGCAGCTGGACGCGGTGGGCACGGCCGAAAAGGTGAGCAGCACGGCCGTCTGCACCGGGTCGAGCCGGAACAGCAGCGCCAGGCCAAAGGCCATCAGCGGGACGGCCAGGTGCTTGATGCCCAGCACCAGGATGCCCAGCAGCTTGGCGCTGGCCAGGCTGCCGAACTGCATGCCGGCGCCGGCGGCCATGAGGCCCAGCGCCAGCGAGGCCTGGCCGATGCGGTTGACCGTGGGCTCCAGCCAGGGCGGCATGGCAAAACCGAGCAGGTTGGCCACCAGGCCAGTGGCGGTGGCGATGATGAGCGGGTTGCGCACCAACTCGCGCGCGAAGCCCTTGTTGGCGTGGCGCGCCATGGGCCACACCGCGCCGATGTTGAAGATGGGCACGCAAAAACCGATGATCACCGCCACCATCAGCAGACCCTGCGGCCCCGCCACGCGCTCGGCGATGGCGAGCAGGATGAAGGAGTTGAAGCGGAACCCTACCTGGGCGCTGGCGGCATGCAGCCGCACGTCGATGCGCTTGCCCAGCCACGGCCAGTGAGGCAGCGAGTAGGTGAGGGCGATGGCGCACAGCGCCAGGGACACCGCCGCGCCCACCAGGCTGGAGGCGGCCGACAGATCGAGCGGGCTCTTGACGATGCTGTGGAACAGCAGCACCGGAAAGAGGAAGTAATAGACCAGGCTCTCGACCTGCTCCCACACCGTGCGGTTGAGCTTGGTGAAGCGGCACACGAGGTAGCCGCACAGGATGAGCGAGAAATCGGGGAAGAGCAGTTGCGCGAAGTTCACCGCGCGATCGTAGCGGCCGGCCACCGCCGCGGCCGGGTTTCCCCTTATGTATTGTCCCGAAGGTGTCGCGCGCTCCAACTGGGTACAGTCGGCGTACTTCGCTTTTGTAACCCCCTCAGGAGATCCCCACCATGATCAACCGTCGTACCGCGCTGGCCAGTGCAGTCGCTCTGGCCGCCTTGGGCGCGCAGGGCCTTGCCCTGGCACAGGCGTTCCCGAGCAAACCCGTCACCCTGCAGGTGCCGTTCGCGCCGGGCGGCACCACCGACATCATTGCTCGTGTCATGTCGGAGCCGCTGAGCAAGGCGCTCGGCCAGAACGTCGTCGTGCTCAACCGCGCGGGCGGTGGTGGCGTGGTCGGCGCCCAGGAGCTTGCGCGCGTCGCGCCCGATGGCCACTACATCGGCATGGCCACGGTGTCGACCACCGCGGCCAACCCGGCGATCAACCCCAAGATCCCGTACGACACGCTCAACGACTTCACGCCCATCATCAACATCGCGGCCACGCCCAACGTGATCGCGGTGCACCCGAGCTTCCCGGCCAAGGACTTCAAGGGCTTCCTCGAAGAAGTGAAGAAGAACCCGGGCAAGTACAGCTACGCGAGCTCGGGCACGGGTGGCATCGGCCACCTGCAGACCGAGCTGTTCAAGAGCCTCACCGGCACCTTCATCACGCACATTCCCTACCGCGGTGCGGGCCCGGCCCTCAACGACACCATTGGCGGTCAGGTGCCCATCATCTTCGACAACCTGCCCTCGGCGCTGCCGCACATCCTGGGTGGGCGGCTGGTGGCCATCGTGGTCGCAGCGCCGCAGCGCGTGGCTGCCCTGCCCAACGTGCCCACCTTCAAGGAGGTGGGCCTGGAGCCGGTGAACCGCATGGCCTACTACGGCCTGATCGGCCCCAAGGGCATGGCGCCTGATGTGGTGACCAAGATTCACACCGCTGCCACCGAGGCGCTCAAGGACCCTGGCGTGCGCAAGCGCATCGAGGACACCGGCTCGCTGGTGGTGGGCAACTCGCCGAGCGAGTTCACGGCGCAGATCAAGGCCGAGTTCGAGGTCTACAAGGGCGTGGTGGCCAAGCAGAAACTCAAGCTGGACTGATGAGCCCCCACGCTGCGCACTTCGTGTTGTCGCTGCCCCCCGAGGGGGCGCAGGTCTCCCTTGGGGCGGCCCGGCGGGAGCCCTGATGTCCGCGCCGGTGGCCGGCAGCGAACACCCTTCGCTGTCGGCTTTCATCGACAGCCTCTGGCTCGAAGAGGGCCTTGCGCGCAACACGCTCGAGGCCTACCGGCGTGACCTGACGCTCTTCGGCCAGTGGCTGGCGACGCGCGGCAAGGCCCTGCCCGAAGCGCAGGAGGCCGATATCCACGCCTACTTCGCCGAGCGCCATGCCGCCACGCGCGCCACCACCGCCAACCGGCGGCTCACGGTGTTCAAGCGCTACTTCCGCTGGGCGCTGCGCGAGCGTTTCGTGAGCGTCGATCCCACGCTGCGCCTGCTGCCCGCGCGCCAGCCGCTGCGCGTGCCCAAGACACTCTCCGAGGCCCAGGTCGAGGCGCTGCTCGCGGCGCCCGACACCGGCACGCCGCTGGGCCTGCGCGACCGGGCGATGCTGGAACTCATGTACGCGAGCGGCCTGCGCGTGAGCGAGCTCGTCACGCTCAAGGCCTGGCACGTCGGCCTGGGTGAGCACGTGCTGCGCATCACGGGCAAGGGCAACAAGGAGCGCCTGGTGCCTTTCGGCCAGGTGGCGGGCGAGTGGCTGCAACGCTACCTGGCCGAATCACGCCCGGCCATCCTGAATGGTCAGGCCAGCGAGGACTTGTTCGTCACCTCGCGCGGCGCGCGCGCCGGCGAGGCCATGTCGCGCGTGATGTTCTGGCAACTGGTGAAGAAGTACGCGGTGCAGGCGGGCATCACCGCGCCGCTGTCGCCGCACACATTGCGCCACGCCTTCGCCACCCATCTGCTCAACCATGGCGCGGATCTGCGCGCCGTGCAGATGCTGCTCGGCCACGCCGACATCTCCACCACCACCATCTACACGCACGTGGCGCGTGAGCGGCTCAAGAACGTGGTGGCGCAGCACCACCCGAGGGGGTGAGCGTCGGAGCTTCAGTGCCCGAGCGTGAAGTAGAAGGTTGCGCCGCGGTCGATCTCGCTCTCGGCCTGGATCTCGCCGCCATGGCGCACCACGATGCGCTGCGCAATGCTCAGGCCCAAGCCGAAGCCGCCGAACTGGCGGTCGTCGTGCAGGCGGTGGAAGGCGGCGAAGATTTTGTCGTGCTGACGGCTGTCGAAACCGCAGCCGTTGTCGCGCACGTGGTAAACCGTGCGGCCATCGCGCGTTTCGGCGCAAAACTCGATGACGGCGGGGTCGCGATCGCGACTGAACTTCCAGGCATTGCGCAACAGGTTCTCGATCACGCTGCGGACCAATGGTCGATCCCCGTATCCGGGTGCGCTGGGTGCGATGCGGAACTGGACATGGCGCGTGGGTTCTGTCTCGATCAGCGATTGCTGGACCTCGCGGGCCATTTCCGCCAGATCCAGCGGTTCAGGGTTCAGCGGCGTGTTCGAGAGCTTGGCCAGGCCCAGCAGCGCGTCGACGAGCTCGGCCATGCGTCGGGCGGAATGGCCAATACGACCCAGCAGTGCTCGGCCTTCGTCGCCCAGCGCCTCGCCGTGGGATTCGTCGAGCAGGTGGCTCAGGCCGGCAATCGCCCGGATCGGCGAACGCAGATCGTGCGCCGCCGAATGGCTGAACGATTCGATTTCGCGCATGTGCAGGCGCAGCGCCTCGGTGCGTTCGCGCACCCGCTCTTCGAGCAGGTCGTGACTGCGCTGCAGCGCAGCGCGTGCGGCCTCGCGCTCACTCACGTTCTGTGCCACGCCTTGCAGCAGACCTTCGTCGTTCGAGGCCGCATCGAGCTGCAGCCAGTGCAGGAAGTCATCGGTTTCGCCGAGTTTCAGGGTACGACGTCTCAGAACACCCTGCTCGCAATCGGAGAGGAACTGCTCCCGATCCGTAGGCGAGACTCGCGAAAGAAAGTCGCTCAAGGGCTTGTCCTGGTCGTCGGGCAGTGCGGCCAACGCGGCAGGTTCCCCGCTCATCCGGATCGACCCCGCTTGCGGGCGGATGCGCACGAACCCCATCTCCGCCGCGCTCATGGCCTGCTCCAGCAAGGTCTGATTGGCGGCCAGTGCGCGCTGAACCTCGTGCCGCTCCAGCGCCATCTGGACGGTGGCGTGCAGCTCCCGCTCGGAGAACGGTTTGATGAGGTAGCCGTAAGGCCGCGTGTGGCGCGCGCGTTCCAGAGTGGCGTCTTCGGAGTACGCGGTGAGGTAGACGATCGGCAGCTGATAGTCCCGACCCAGCAGGCCCGCGAGATCGATGCCGTCCAGCTCGCCCTTGATGTGGATGTCCATCAACACCAGGTCGGGCCGTTCGCTGGCCACCAGGGCCAGGCTTTCGGTATCGGATTCGGCCGGGCCGATGACTTTGTAGCCAAGCTGCTGCAGGCGTTGTTGCAAGTTGAAGGCCACGATACCTTCGTCCTCCACGATCAGGATCTTGGCGGGGTTCCTCATGCTTCCACCTCCAGCGGAAATCGCAATGCAATGCGTGTTGGCCCGGCGCGCTGTATGTCCAGCGTGCCGTCCAGCTGGCGCGTCAGCAGGCGAACCAGTTGAAACCCGAGCGTGGTGCACTGGGCGAAGTCGAGATCGGTCGGAATCGGGTGGCCATCGTTGCTGACCGAGATCTCGACCTGGTCTTCCTGGGTGGCCAGAACGGACACCGTGATGGTTCCGTGGTGTGCGCCTGCAAAGCCGTGCTTGAGCGCATTGCTGACCAGCTCGTTGATGATGAGCCCGCAAGGAATGGCTTCGCTGATGGGTAGCTTGACCTGGTGAGCGTCGATGGCGATGTTCACCTGCCCGACGACCGAACGATAGGACTCGATCAGCGACGGCACGAGCTCGTCGAGAAAACGCTGGAAATCCACACACGCGAAATTGCTCGACTGGTATAGCGTCTGATGGATGAGCGACATCGAACGGATGCGGTTCTGGCTGTCGCGCAGGACGCCGATGACGTCGCGATCGTCGAGCTTGAGCACTTGCAGGTCGAGCAAGCTATGGATCACCTGCAGGTTGTTCTTCACGCGATGGTGCACTTCGCGCAGCAGCAAATCCTTCTGGGACAGCGCGTCCTGGATGCGCTTTTCGGCCTGCTTGCGTTCGGACAGATCGAGGATGACCGACAGCACCATCGGGCCCTCGCCCGTATCGACCGGGTTGATGCCGATCTCGACCGGAAACTCGCTGCCGTCTTTGCGCAGGCCGCTCAGGTCACGACCCAGGCCCATGGGGCGGGCCGTGGCTTCGGCGAGAAAGCCGCGACGGTAGTGAGGGTGCTGGCCGCGGTAGCGCTGAGGGATGAGGGTCTCGACCGGTTGGCCGATGAGCTCGCGGGCCTCGTAGCCGAAGGTGGTCTCCGCGAGGTGGTTGACGCGGGTGATAGCACCCTGCTGGTTGACCACGATCATGGCCACCGGCATGCGGTTGAATGCCTGGCCGAGGTATTCGTCCAGCTGGACGTGCTGGGGCACCATGGCGATCCTCTACTTTTCTTGTGTGCCTCATGCTAGACGCATGCGCCGGTGCTCACAAGGGGCATCGGCCACCCAGGGTCAACAAAATGCGACCCCCGGGCGCCATGGCATGGTGATCGAGGCTTGCAAAGGGGCCTCACTCAGGCGCCGACAAAGCCGCGATCTCCTGATCACTGAAGCCCGCCCTGCGCCGTGCGTTCACATTGAACGGCCCGCGCAGCCGCGGCGCTGCATGCAGCCGGGCGAGGTGGCGGTAGTGCGCCACGGGCTCCAACCCCTGTTGCGCACACAACCACGCATACCAGCGGTTGCCCACGGCCACGTGGCCGATCTCGTCGCGCAGGATCACGTCCAGGATCTCGATCGCGCGCCGTGCCTCGGGCGTGTTCACCTGCTTCAGGCGGGCCTGGATCAATGGTGTGGCGTCGAGTCCGCGCGCCTCCAGCGTGCGCGGTACCAGCGCCATGCGCGCGGTGATGTCGTGCTGCGTCTTCACGCACATCTCCCACAGGCCGTTGTGTGCCGGGAAGTCGCCGTAGGCGTGGCCGAGCGTGGCCAGGTGCTCGCGCAGCAGGCCGAAGTGCATGGCCTCCTCCTGGGCCACCTGCAGCCACTGGCGGTAGAAATCCAGCGGCATGCCTGGGAAGCGCCACAGCGCGTCGAGCGCGAGATTGATGGCGTTGAACTCGATGTGCGCGATGGCGTGCAGCAGCGCGGCCAGGCCCTCGCGCCTGAAGGGCGAGCGTTGCGCCACCTGCTGCGGAGCCACCAGCTCGGGCCGGGGCGGGCGGCCGGGCAGCGGCGTGGTCGGATCGGGCGTGAGCGTGCGTTCGCGGTCCCAGGCGGATGCGTCGTCGGTGCCGAGCGCGCGCCAGCGCGTCCACAGGGCGTGCGTGCGTTCCACCTTGGCGGTGGGTTCGGCCGAGCACAGTGTGGCCAATGCCTCGGCGCGCAGCGATGGGGTGGGGGGCATCCCTACAATTCTAGGTTTTCGCCCTTTCCGAAGAACCCGACAGGAGACCCCGCATGGCTGTGTACGAACTCGATGGCGTGGCGCCGCAGATGGCCGAATCGGCCTGGGTGGCCGACAGCGCGCAGGTGATGGGCAATGTGCAGCTGCACGAGGAAACCAGCGTGTGGTTCGGTGCCGTGCTGCGGGGCGACACCGAGACCATCACCGTGGGCAAGGGCAGCAACGTGCAGGACGGCACCGTGATGCACGCGGACTACGGCTTTCCGCTGGTGGTGGGTGAGCGCGTCACCATCGGCCACCAAGTGATGCTGCACGGCTGCACCATCGGCGACGAATCGCTCATCGGCATCGGTGCCACCGTGCTCAACGGCGCGAAAATCGGCAAGCACTGCCTGGTGGGCGCGCGTTCGCTGGTGACCGAGGGCAAGGAATTCCCTGACGGCTCGATGATCCTGGGCAGCCCGGCCCGGGTGGTGCGCCAGCTCACCCCCGAGCAGATCGAAGGTTTGCGCCGCAGCGCGGCCCACTACGTCGAGAACGCCCAGCGCTACCGCAAGGGCTTGAAAAAGCTGGGCTGAACGTCATCTGCCCGGTTTTGGTCGAAGGAAACAAGTGTCCGAGCTTCACAAATTCGTGTTTGAAGGCCTGCCCGTGCGCGGCATGCTGGTGCGCATCACCGATGCCTGGCAGGAGATCCTGCAGCGGCGTGCGCAGGCCGGCGGCTACCCCGCGGCCGTGACCGAACTGCTCGGCGAGATGACGGCCGCGGCCGCGTTGATGCAGGCCAACATCAAGTTCAACGGTGCGCTGGTGATGCAGATCCAGGGCGATGGACCGGTGAAGCTCGCCGTGGCCGAGGTGCAGCCCGACCTGCGCCTGCGGGCCACCGCGACCGTCACGGGCGAGGTGGCCGACGAGGCGCCGCTGTCGCACATGGTCAACGTCACCAACCAGGGCCGCTGCGCGATCACCCTCGACCCCAAGGACCGCCAGCCCGGCCAGCAGCCCTACCAAGGGGTGGTGCCGCTGTTCGGCGACCGGCACGAGAAGCTGGAGAAGATCAGTGACGTTCTGGAGCACTACATGCTGCAGAGCGAGCAACTGGACACCAAGCTGGTGCTGGCTGCCAACCAGCACATGGCCGCGGGCTTGCTGATCCAGCGCCTGCCGCTGCAGGGCGAGGCCAACCTCGCGGGGCAGTCGCAGCAGCGAGACGAGGATCAGATCGGCCGCAACGAGGACTACAACCGCATTGCCATCCTGGCCAGCAGCTTGAAGCGCGAGGAACTGCTCGAACTCGACGCCGAGACCATTCTTCGCCGCCTGTTCTGGGAAGAAGACGTGCGCCGCTTCGAGCCCCTGCAAGGCAGCAGCGGCCCTCGCTTTGCCTGCACCTGCTCACGCGAGCGTGTGGGTGACATGCTGCGCTCGCTTGGTCGCGAGGAAATCGAATCCATCCTGGCCGAGCAGGGCGAGGTGCAGGTGAGCTGCGACTTCTGCGGTGCCGGCTACCGTTTCGACCCGGTGGACGCGGCGCAGATCTTCCTGCAGGCCAAGGACCAGCCGCCGGGCAGCGCCCAGCAGCACTGAGTCATCGGGCGTCGCGACGCGCGAGCAGCGCGCGAAACAGGCGGTGCTCGCAATCCGGGTCGCTGCACGACTCGCACTGCCAGCGAGCGTTGCCCTCTCGAAGCGTCGGGTCGTCGGGCAACAGATCGCGCCCCAGCGCATTGCCGATGGCGCCGAGCGCGGCGTGCAGGCGCTGCGCTCCCTGGCCGTAGATGGTCTGAAAGCCGATGCCCGCTGCCTGCAGTTCGCGTCGCAGCAGCGCGTCGGTGGCTTCGCGCACGGCCGGGCTGTCGCGAAAGAAGCCGTCGCTGCGCCACGGCAGGTCCAGGCCCATCAGCAAGGTGAGCCCCATGCTGCGCTGCGCAGCGATGGCCGCGGGCCACAGGCTGCGATCCTTGAAGTACAGCTCGCTGTAGGCGGCCACCACCAGTGCGGTCGTGTCCGCAATCACCACCTCGGCGCGGGCGGCTTCGATGAGCCGGGTTTGCTCGGTGGCGATGGCCGCCTGCTCGTGGGCATGGGGCGCACGACCGGCGCGCTCGCACCACTCGCGCAGGTGCTCGGGCACGGTGTGAACGTCGATGCCCTGCGTGCTCAGGCCCGAGTGCAACTGCTGCGCCAGCGTGCTCTTGCCGCTGGACTCGCCGCCGAGCAGCGCAACACGGAGCATGGCGACCGCGTGCGCGCGCTCAGCGCGCGATCTGCACGAAAACTTCGTTCGGCTTGACCATGCCGAGGTCCTGGCGGGCGAGCTCCTCGACCATTTCCAGGCCTTCCTGCAGGTCACGCAGCTCGCTGGCCACCTGGTCGTTGCGCTGCTGGGCCTCGGCGTTGGCCTTGAGCTGCGCTGCGAGATCGCGCTCGAGTTGCGCCACCTGCGGCACGCTTCCGCGCCCGAACCACAGCTGCGCGTGCAGCACCAGCAGCAGTGCCACGAGCAGGCCGGGGATCAGGCGATTCGCCATGAATCAGCGCAGGTTGTAGAACGCGTCGCGGCCGGGGTACACGGCCACGTCACCCAGGTCTTCCTCGATGCGCAGCAGCTGGTTGTACTTGGCCATGCGGTCCGAGCGCGAGAGCGAGCCGGTCTTGATCTGGCCCGCGTTGGTGCCCACGGCGATGTCGGCGATGGTGTTGTCTTCCGTCTCGCCGCTGCGGTGGCTGATGACGGCGGTGTAGCCCGCGCGCTTGGCCATCTCGATGGCGGCGAAGGTCTCGGTGAGGGTGCCGATCTGGTTGATCTTGATGAGGATCGAGTTGGCCACGCCCTTGTCGATGCCTTCCTTCAGGATCTTGGTGTTGGTGACGAACAGGTCGTCGCCCACCAGTTGCACCTGCTTGCCCAGGCGCTCGGTGAGGTGCTTCCAGCCTTCCCAGTCGCCCTCGGCCATGCCGTCCTCGATGCTGACGATCGGGTACTTGTCGCACCAGGTGGCCAGCACGTTGGTCCACTCCTGTGCGGTCAGTACCAGGCCTTCGCCTTCCAGGTGGTACTTGCCGTCTTTGTAGAACTCGCTGGCGGCGCAATCCAGGCCGAGCGCGATCTGCTCACCGGCCGTGTAACCGGCGGCGGCGATGGCGTCGAGCAGCATCTGCAGCGCGGCCTCATGGCTGGCCACGTTCGGGGCGAAGCCGCCCTCGTCGCCCACGGCCACGCTCATGCCTTTGTCGTGAATGATCTTCTTGAGCGCGTGGAACACCTCGGCGCCCCAGCGCACCGCCTCGCGGAAGTTCGGCGCGCCCACGGGAATGATCATCAATTCCTGCAGGTCGAGGTTGTTGTTGGCGTGCGCGCCACCGTTGATGACGTTCATCATCGGCACCGGCATCTGCACCGCGCTCATGCCGCCGAAGTAGCGGTAAAGCGGCAGGCCGGCCTCTTCGGCCGCGGCGCGCGCCACGGCCATCGACACGGCCAGCATGGCGTTGGCACCCAGGCGGCTCTTGTTCTCGGTGCCGTCCAGGTCGATCAGGGTCTTGTCCAGGAAGGCCTGCTCGGAGGCATCGAGGCCCAGCACGGCCTCGCTGATCTCGGTGTTGATGTGCTCCACCGCCTTAAGCACGCCCTTGCCCAGGTAGCGGCTCTTGTCGCCGTCGCGCAGTTCGATGGCTTCGCGCGAGCCGGTGGACGCGCCCGAGGGCACGGCCGCGCGGCCCATCACGCCGCTCTCCAGCAGCACGTCGCATTCGACGGTGGGGTTGCCGCGGCTGTCCAGCACTTCGCGGCCGACGATATCAACGATGGCACTCATGAATCTCAGGTCCTCAGGGTCAAAGAAAGAATCAACGGTTGTTCAAACAGCGCTGCATCAGCAGGCCGGCAAAGCGCAGCAGGGCATCGAGCTCGTGGCGGATCACGCGTTCGGCAATGCCCAGGTCCAGCACATCGTATTCGTGCACGGCGACATTGCGAAAGCCCACCATGTTCTGCAGTCCGGTCGACATGGCGTCGTCGATCAGGCCCTGCCGGGCCAGGATCGCAAACATCTCGCGTGCTCCTTGCGGCAGTCCCCAGGCTTCGTGTGCGATGACCATGTTTCCCATGTCGATCGCCAGTTCGCAGGCGCGTTGCACATTGAGAATCGCTGCGTCCTGGCGGGTGTGGTCATGGCGGAAGTCGGTGGAGGCGTTCAATTCCTCACGGGCGCGCGCCACGCAGCGCTCCAGCCGCACCGCCTTCTGTGCAATCGCGTCGGCCAGCACCTGCTTGCTGTTCATGTTGTGCCTCCGCGGGCCACCAGGCGGTCGGCCAGTGCGCGCATCATGGGCTGGCGCCAGCGCTGCATGTGCTGGTACTCCGTGTGCAGAAAACCTGCGTATTGGAGCAGCGCCACCGGGTCGCGTGCGATCAGCAGGCGACCGGTATCGAGAATCTGGACCTGCATCACGGTGTCCAGACGCTGGAAGTCGAGCAGGTCGACGTCGAGCCCCAGGCGCTGGCTGAGCACCTGGGCCGCATCGAAGCGCTCGGCCGATGACCAGGGCCCTGGCGTCTGCACAGCGAGATCCAGATCACTGCCGATGTGCCATTGCCCCTTGGCCGCACTGCCAAACAGCCACACGGCGGTAGCCGAGGGCACCACCGCAGCCACAGCGGCCTTGATGGTGTCGTCGGATGGCAGCTCGGCGGCATTCATGCGTTGAACCGGTCCTCGAGGTAGCCGTTCTTCTTGGTCACGGCGTCCAGCGCGAGCAGGGTTTCGAGCAGGGCGGGCATGTGCTTGAGCGGCACGGCGTTGGGCCCGTCGGAGAGAGCCTTGGCCGGGTCGGGGTGGGTTTCCATGAACAGGCCCGACACGCCCACGGCCACCGCCGCGCGCGCCAATACCGGCACGAACTCGCGCTGGCCGCCGCTGCTGGTGCCCTGGCCGCCGGGCAGTTGCACGCTGTGGGTGGCGTCGAACACCACCGGGGCGCCGGTCTCGCGCATGATGGCCAGCGCGCGCATGTCGGAGACGAGGTTGTTGTAGCCGAAGCTCACGCCGCGCTCGCAGGCCAGGAAGCTGTCTTCGGGCAGGCCGGCGTCGCGCGCGGCGTCGCGCGCTTTGTCGATCACGTTCTTCATGTCGTGCGGCGCAAGGAACTGGCCCTTCTTGATGTTCACCGGCTTGCCGCTTTGCGCCACGGCGCGGATGAAATCGGTCTGACGGCACAGGAAGGCGGGCGTCTGCAGCACGTCGCACACGGCGGCGGCGGGGGCGATGTCGTCCTCGCTGTGCACGTCGGTGATCACCGGCACGCCGAGTTGTGAGCGCACCTTGGCCAGCACCGCCAGGCCGGCCTCGCGGCCCGGGCCGCGAAAGCTCTTGCCGCTGCTGCGGTTGGCCTTGTCAAAGCTGCTCTTGAAGATGAAGTGGATGCCCAGCGAGGCGGTGATTTCCTTCAGGCGGCCAGCGACGTCGAGCTGCAGTTGCTCGGACTCGATGACGCAGGGGCCGGCGATCAGGAAGAAGGGCTTGTCCAGGCCGACGTCGAATCCGCAGAGCTTCATGCTGTGTGTCCTCAAGCAACGGCCTTGGCGGGCTGGCGCTGCGCCTGGTGGGTCAGCGCGGCCTTCACGTAGGCATTGAACAGCGGGTGGCCGGCCCAGGGGGTGGATTTGAATTCCGGATGGAACTGCACGCCCACGTACCAGGGGTGCACCGCCTGCGGCAACTCGACGATCTCGGTGAGCTGCTCGCGCTGCGTGAGCGCGGAGATCACCAGGCCTGCCTTGCGCAGTGTGTCGAGGTAGTTGACATTGGCCTCGTAGCGGTGGCGGTGGCGCTCGGTCACCACGTCGCCATAGATGCTGTGCGCCAGCGTGCCCTTGGTGACGTCGGAGCTTTGCGCGCCCAGGCGCATGGTGCCGCCGAGGTCGGAGTTGGCGTCGCGCTGCTGGATGGTGCCGTCCTTGTCCTTCCACTCGGTGATCAGCGCGATCACCGGGTGCGGGGTGTCGGGCTCGAACTCGGTGCTGTTGGCGTCCTTCAGGCCGGCCACGTGACGCGCGTATTCGATGGTTGCGACCTGCATGCCCAGGCAGATGCCGAGGTACGGCACCTTGTTCTCGCGGGCGTAGCGCGCCGCGCAGATCTTGCCCTCGGTGCCGCGCTTGCCGAAGCCGCCGGGCACCAGGATGGCGTCGAATCGGCCGAGGATCTGCGCCACGTTGGCCGGCGTGATGGTCTCGGAGTCGATGTAGTCGATGGCGACCTTGGCCTGGTTCTTCAGGCCGGCGTGGCGCAGCGCCTCGTTGAGCGACTTGTAGCTGTCGGACAGGTCGACGTACTTGCCGACCATGGCGATGTGCACCGTGGCCTTGGGGTGCTCCACCGCGTACACCAGGTCGTCCCAGCGCTTGAGGTTGGCCGGCGGCGTGTTCAGGCGCAGCTTGTCGCAGATCAGGCCGTCCAGGCCCTGCTCGTGCAGGATGCGCGGCACCTTGTAGATGGTGTCGACGTCCCACATGCTGATCACGCCCCACTCGGGCACGTTGCTGAACAGGCTGATCTTGGCGCGCTCTTCGTCGGGGATGCGGCGGTCGGCGCGGCACAGCAGCGCATCGGCCTGAATGCCGATCTCGCGCAGCTTCTGCGCGGTGTGCTGGGTGGGCTTGGTCTTGAGCTCGCCGGCGGCGGCGATCCAGGGCACGTAGCTCAGGTGCACGAAGGCCGAGTGGTTGGGGCCCATACGCAGGCTCATCTGGCGCACGGCCTCCAGGAACGGCAGGGACTCGATGTCGCCCACGGTGCCGCCGATCTCGACGATGGCCACGTCCACGGCATCGGCCGTGCCCTCGCCCGACCCCTTGCGGATGAATTCCTGGATCTCGTTGGTGACGTGCGGAATGACCTGCACCGTCTTGCCGAGGTAGTCGCCGCGGCGTTCCTTCTCCAGCACCGACTGGTAGATCTTGCCGGTGGTGAAGTTGTTGGACTTCTTCATCCGCGTTTCGATGAAGCGCTCGTAGTGGCCCAGGTCGAGATCGGTCTCGGCGCCGTCATCGGTGACGAACACCTCGCCGTGCTGGAACGGCGACATGGTGCCCGGATCCACGTTGATGTACGGGTCGAGCTTGATGAGGGTGACTTTGAGGCCGCGCGATTCGAGCAGCGCGGCAAGAGACGCAGAAGCAATGCCCTTGCCCAGGGAGGACACCACACCGCCGGTGACGAACACGTATTTGGTCATGACTCGGGCGCGCCCGCGGGCACGCTCAGGTGGGAAATTCCAATTATAGGTGGCCCACCCCCGGCGCCCGGGGCCGCTGGGGCTTCTGGCGGGGCACTGCTACATTGCGCCTCCATGAGCGATCTCGCGGGAAAACACATCGTCCTGGGCCTGAGCGGCGGGGTGGCGGCCTACAAGGCGGCCGAGTTCTGCCGCGGCCTGGTGAAGGCCGGCGCCACGGTGCAGGTGGTCATGACCGACGCGGCCGAGCACTTCATCACCCCGGTGACGATGCAGGCGCTCTCCGGCCGGCCGGTCTACACCTCGCAATGGGACGCGCGCGAGGGCAACAACATGCCCCACATCAACCTCAGCCGCGAGGCCGACGCCATCGTCATCGCGCCGGCCAGCGCCGACTTCCTGGCCAAGCTGCTGCACGGCCGCGCCGACGACCTGCTCTCGCTGCTCTGCCTGGCGCGCCCGATCGAGCGCGTGCCCCTGATCGTGGCGCCTGCCATGAACCGCGAGATGTACGCCCACCCGGCCACGCAGCGCAACCTCGCGCAACTGCGTGCCGACGGCACCGTGGTGCTGGGCGTGGGCTCGGGCGACCAGGCCTGCGGCGAGACGGGCGATGGCCGCATGCTCGAACCTGACGAGTTGCTGGAAGAGCTGATCGCACATTTCCAGCCCAAGCGGCTGGCCGGCAAGCACGTGCTCATCACCGCCGGCCCCACCTTCGAGGCCATCGACCCGGTGCGCGGCATCACCAACCGCAGCAGCGGCAAGATGGGCTTTGCCATCGCGCGCGCCGCGCGCGAAGCGGGCGCCCAGGTCACGCTGGTGGCCGGGCCGGTGGCCTTGCCCACGCCGCGCGGCGTGCAACGCGTGGACGTCGAGTCCGCCGCCGACATGCAGCGCGCCGTGCAGGCCAGCGCCGATGCAGCCGACGTCTTCATTGCCGCTGCTGCCGTGGCGGACTGGCGGCCCGCCAGTGCCGCCGACCAGAAGATCAAGAAGGACGGCAGTGGCGCCGTGCCCGCGCTGGCCTTCGTCGAGAACCCCGACATCCTGGCCGGCGTGGCCGCCAGCGCGCGTGCGAAGAGCGGCGCGCTGTATTGCGTGGGCTTCGCCGCCGAGAGCCACGATCTGCTGGCCCACGCCCAGGCCAAGCGCGCGCGCAAGGGCGTGCCGCTGCTGGTGGGCAACATTGGCCCCGACACCTTCGGCCGCGACCACAACGCGCTGCTGCTGGTGGACGCGAACGGTGCGAGCGAACTGCCGCGCGCCGACAAACTCTCTCTGGCGCGCGCGCTGATGGCCGAGATCGCGCGCCGGCTGGGCTGAGGCAACGCGGCGCCGAGCCGTATATCCTGTCGGCCCTTTTCACCCCGGGCATGCCGCCTTCCCTTTGTGCAAGGCTGCGCCCTTTTCTCCGAGACCTTCCTTCCTTTGTCAGGAAACCAACCATGAAAACCGTTCTCCATCGCCTTCGCGGCGCCCTGCTGATCGCCACCAGCCTGATCGCCGCCGCTGCCCACGCGCAGGCGGTGCTCCGCGTGACCACCATCCCCGAAGAGGCCGCCACCGAGCAGGTGCGCAAGTTCACGCCGCTTGCGTCCTACCTCGAGAAACAGCTCGGCATGAAGGTGGAGTTCACGCCCGTGAACGACTACCCGGCCGCGGTGGAGGCGCTGGTGAACAAGAAGGTTGACCTGGTGTGGTTCGGTGGCTTCACGCACGTGCAGGCCAACCTGCGCTCGGGCGGCAAGATCGTGCCGCTCGCCCAGCGCGAGGAGGACACGAAGTTCCAGTCGGTGTTCATCGCCAAGACCGACTCGGGCATCAAGACCCTCGCCGACATGAAGGGCAAGCAGGTGTCCTTCGGCTCGCAGAGCAGCACGTCGGGTCATGCCATGCCGCGCAGCTTCCTGCTGCAAGCTGGCATCAACCCCGAGAAGGACTTTGCGCGCATTGCCTACAGCGGCGCCCACGACGCCACCATCGCCTCAGTGGTCAGTGGCAAGGTCGATGCGGCGGCACTCGACATCACCGTCTGGCGCAAGTTCGTGAACGAGAACAGGGTCGACACCAAGGCCGTCGATGTGTTCTACACGTCGCCCGGCTATTTCAACTACAACTGGTCGGTGCACGCCGACATGCCGAAGGCCTTGCAGGACAGGATCAAGGCCGCGCTGATTGGCCTGTCGCCTGCAGTGCCCGAGCAGGCCGAGATCCTGCGCCTCAACCGTGCCACACGCTACATCGAGACCAAGCCCGAAAACTACAAGGGCCTGGAGGCTGCGGCGCGCAGCATCGGGTTGATCTGATCGACCGCAGGGAGGCGGCTCAACCCCACCAGGGCAGCAGCCGCTTCATCGCCGCCACCTCGCCGCAGTGGTCGGGCTGGTAGCCGGGCAGTGCCGCCATGCGCTGCTGCCAGGCGCGGCTGCGCAGGCAGTGCAGCAGGCGCTGGGTCGGCGGGTCATCCAGCGTGGATTTCAGCCCCACCAGCAAATAGCGCTCGTCGGTGAGGGGCACGAAATCGAGCCGCGCGCTGCGCGCGGCGTACTCGGTGCCCAGGCCGACGTCGGCCGTGCCCCCGGCCACGGCGAGTGCGACCGAGGCGTGCGAGCGTTCGATCTGGTCGTAGCCATCGATGTCAAGTGGCAGCAACCCGGCGCGTGCCAGCAATTCGTCGAGCAAGAGCCGTGTGCCGGTGCCCAGCGCGCGGTTGACGAAGCGCGCCTGCAGGCGCGCCACGTCCTGGATGTCGCGCAGGCGCAGGGGATTGCCCGGTGCCACGATCAAGCCCTGCGTGCGCCGTGCGAAGCCGATGATCTTGTGCTGGCCTGGCTTGAGCAGCGGCCGGTAGGTGCGCGCTGTTGCGGTGCCGGCGCCGGCAAAGGGTTGAGCGTGAAAGCCTGCGATGTTGCATCGGCCCTCGTTGAGCGCGCGGATCGCATCCACGCTGCCGCAGAAATGCACATCCAGGTGCAGCGGTTTGCCGCTGTCGGGTTGCGCGGCGTGGCTCACCAGTTCGGTGAGCGCGTGGTCGTGGCTGGCGTACAGGCGCAGCGTGGGCACGGCCTGGGCGTCGTCCTCGGGCGCCAGCACCTGGGCGAACGCGCGTTCCAGCTCCACGCGCAGGCTCTCCAGTTGCGGGCCCAGGCGGGCCTGGGCCAGGCGCTCGGCCGCGAGCAGCTTCTCACCGAAGGGCGTGAGGCGGGCGGCCTGGCCGCGCTCCCAGAAGATCAGCCCCTGCCCGAGTTCGGTTTCCCAGTCCTTGAGCTGGCCCCAGATATGGCGGTAGGAAAACCCCAGTTCGCGTGCCGCGGCCGAGATCGATCCGCTGTTCTTGATGGCCTGCAACACGTCCATCATGGGGTTGCGCAGGGGCGATCCTCCCGGTGTGGCGGCGTGGTCCTGTGTGCTCAGGTGGTAGGCCAGCTCGATGCGTCGCATGGCGGCGAGTGTGCCTCAAGGACCTTATGCAAGCCGGTGCATACCGCGTGAACACGTAGGGCGCACGTGGCCGGGCATGGCTAAGCTTCCGGTCGCTATGAGTACCTTTTCCGACAGCGTCGGCGTGGCCATCGGCCTTGTCTTCTCCGGCGATGCCGGCCTGTGGTCCATCGTGTGGCGTTCGCTGCTGGTCAGCGTGCTGGCCGCCGCCATTGCGTATGCGGTGGGCTTGCTCGCTGGTGCCTGGCTGGCCGCCGCGCGCTTCAAGGGTCGCGGTGCGGTACTCACGCTGCTCAACACCGCGCTGGCGGTGCCCGCGGTGGTGGTGGGTCTGGTGGTGTACCTGCTGCTGTCGCGCTCGGGGCCGCTGGGCTTTCTGGGCTGGTTGTTCAGCGTGCCCGCCATGGTCGTGGCGCAGACGCTGCTCGTGCTGCCGCTGGTGACGGCGCTGGTGCGCCAGGTGGTGGAAGACGCCGACCTCGGCCACGGCGAGCAACTTCGCTCCCTGGGCGCCGGCACGCTGATGCGCAGCCTGCTGCTGGCCTGGGACGAGCGTTACGCGCTGCTCACCATCTTCATCACCGCCTTCGGCCGTGCCATCTCCGAAGTCGGCACCGTGATGATCGTGGGCGGCAACATCGACGGCTTCACGCGCGTGATGACCACCGCCATCGCGCTGGAAACCAGCAAGGGTGACCTGCCGTTGGCGCTAGGGCTTGGGGTGGTGCTGCTGGCCGTGGTGCTGCTGCTCAACGCGCTGGTGTCGCTGGTGCGGCGCTGGCGCGAACGCGCCGACGGCTTGATGCCCGTGGGAGCTGCAGCGTGACCAGCCTGCCGGTGGTCAAGGCCTTGGTGCCCACAACCTGTTTCGAACTGCGCGGCCTGCAGGTGCGCCTGGGCCCGCCACCGCGCGCGCCCGCGCTCGACGACGTGAACCTGCGCATCGTCGAGGGTGAGCGCGTCGCCCTCATCGGCGCCAACGGCAGCGGCAAGAGCACGTTGCTGCGCGCCCTGCACGGCCTGCTGCCGCTGGCCGCCGGCCATTGCCTGCGCCCGGCCGCGCCGCGTATGGCCATGCTGTTCCAGCGCCCGCACATGCTGCGTGTGCGCGCGCTGCACAACGTGACACTGGGCCTGTGGCTCAAGGGTGTGCCGTGGGCCGAGGCGCGCGCCCGCGCGCACGAGGCGCTGGCCCGCGTGGGCCTGGGCGATATCGCGCAGCGCAACGGCCGCGCGCTCTCGGGCGGGCAGCAGCAGCGCCTGGCGTTGGCGCGCGCCTGGGCACTCAAGCCCGACATCTGGCTGCTCGACGAGCCGACCGCGAGCCTGGACCCGCACGCCAAGCGCGAGGTCGAGGAACTGATTGCCGAGTTCACCGCCACGCGCGCGGGCGTGCGCCCCACCACGCTGGTGTTCGCCAGCCACAACCTCGGCCAGGTCAAGCGCCTGGCCAGCCGCGTGATCTACCTCGAGCAGGGTCGGGTGCTGGCGGACCTGCCCGTGGACGATTTTTTCAACGCCGATCTGTTGCAGGCCTTATGCCCGCACGCCCATCTGTTTGTTCAAGGAGAAAGCTGGTGAAAGCCGTTCGCACCCTCGTCGCCCTGTCTGCCGGTCTGCTCATCGGCGGTGCCGCGCTCGCGCAAAGCATCGTCGTCGCGTCCACCACGTCCACCGAGCAGTCGGGCCTGTTCGGCCACATCCTGCCGTTGTTCAAGCAGGCCACGGGCATCGACGTGAAGGTGGTGGCCCTGGGCACCGGCCAAGCCATCGACATGGCGCGCCGCGGTGATGCCGACGTGCTGTTCGTGCACGACAAGGTGGCCGAAGAAAAGTTCGTCGCCGACGGTTTCTCGGCCAGGCGCCAGGAGGTCATGTACAACGACTTCGTGCTCGTCGGCCCAAGGAGCGACCCGGCCCGCACCGCTGGCAAGGACGTGGTGGCCGCCCTGCAGAAGGTGGCCGCGTCCAACGCGCCCTTCATCTCGCGCGGCGACAAAAGTGGCACGCACGCGGCCGAGTTGCGCTTCTGGAAAATGACCGCCACCGATGCCAACAAGGGCAGCGGTTACCGGGAATGTGGCTGCGGCATGGGCCCGGCGCTCAACATCGCCTCCGGCAGCGGCGCCTATGCGCTCACCGACCGCGGCACCTGGCTCAACTTCAGGAACCGCGGTGACCTGGTGGTGCTCGTCGAGGGTGACCGGCGCCTGTTCAACCAGTACGGCGTGATGCTGGTGAGCGCGGCCAGGCACCCGCAGGTGAAAACGGTCGAGGGCCAGCGCTTCGTGGACTGGATCACCGGCGCCGCCGGCCAGGCCGCCATCGCCAGCCACAAGATCGGTGGCGAGCAGTTGTTCTTTCCGAACGCGATGAAGTGAGGCTCAGGCGAGCGCCTGTGCCGCCTGGTGGTGCGTGAGGAACACGCGCCCGCTCAGGCGTTGCAGGAAGTCGCTGCGCTGCAGCTTGTCCATCACCGGGCCCTTCACCTCGGACAAATGCAACTGAAGACCGGCGTCGCGCAGGCGCTCGTTGATGGCTTCCAGGCTGTCGAGCGCACTGGCGTCGATGTCGTTGATGGCCGAACATTGCAGCACGACGTGGCGCAGGGCAGGGCGCGCGGCCACAGCCGCGTTGATGCGGTCCTCCAGCGCGCGGGCGTTGGCGAAGTACAGACTTTCGTCCATGCGCAGCGCCAGCACGTCGAGCTGCGTGATGACCTGGTGCCGCAGCACGTTGCGGTAGTGCTCGGTGCCCGGCACCTGGCCCACCTCGGCGATGTGCGGCTGGCTGGTGCGCCACAGGTGCAGCACCAGTGACAGGCCCACGCCGGCCACCAGGCCGCTTTCCACGCCCGCCGCGAGCGTGACCAACAGCGTGGCCAGCACGGCGATGAAGTCGGCCTTGGCATAGACCCAGGTGCGGCGCAGGATGCCGAAGTCCACCAGCGCGAGCACGGCCACCACGATGGTGGCGGCCAGCGTGGCCTGTGGCAAGTAAAACAGGGCGGGCGTGAGCAGCAGCGAGGCCAGCAGGATGCCCGCCGCCGTGTAGACACCGGCCGCGGGCGTCTGCGCGCCGGCGTCGAAGTTCACCACCGAGCGCGCGAAACCGCCGGTGACCGGAAAGCCCCCGGTGAAGGCGGCGCCGAGGTTGCTGCCGCCCAGCGCCACGAGCTCCTGGTCGGGTTCGATGCGCTGGCGGCGCTTGGCCGCGAGCGTCTGGCCGACCGACACCGATTCGACGAAGCCGACCACGCTGATGAGCAGCGCGGGCACCAGCAGTGACTGCAGCAGCGCCATGTCCCACAGCGGCTGGGTGAGCGGTGGCAGCCCTTGCGGGACCGCGCCCACCAGCTTCACGCCGTGGGTGCCGGCGTCGATGGCCCAGGCGAACACGGTGGCTGCCACGATGGCAGCCACCGGCCCGGCCTTGGCGCCCAATTCGGCCGCGCGTGGCGGCACACCCAGGCGGCGCAGCAGCGGCTGCAGACCGCGCCGCACCCAGAACAGGAAAGCCAGGCTTGACAGGCCGACGCCCAGCGTGAGCCCGTTGACCGCGCCGCGCTGCGCCCACAGCGCCGAGACCATCTCGATCAGCGTATGCCCGCCGGCCGACACGCCGAGCAGCGTCTTGAGCTGGCTCGCGGCAATCAGGATGCCCGAGGCGGTGATGAAGCCGGCGATGACCGGGTGGCTCAGGAAGTTGGCGAGAAAACCCAAGCGCAGCAAGCCCATGGCCAGCAGGATCAGCCCCGACAGGAACGCCAGCGTGATCGCCACGGCGATGTAGTGGCCGGTGCCCGCGGCCGCGTGCTCGCCCACGGCCGCGGCCGTCATCAGCGAGACCACCGCCACCGGCCCCACGGCCAGCACGCGGCTGGTGCCCAGCAGCGCGTAGATGACCAGTGGCGCCACGCTCGCGTACAAGCCCACCTCGGGCGGCAGCCCGGCCAGCTGCGCATAGGCCAGGCTCTGCGGAATCAGCATCAGCGTGACGATGGCCGCAGCGAGCGCGTCGCGCAGCAGCGTGTCGCGGTCGTACTGGCGCGCCCAGTGTCGCACCGGCAGATCGGGACACCAGTGGCGGGCAGCGGGCTTGTGGGCGGTGGTCATGGGCGGCTCAGTTCCGACCCGTCGGCTGCGGCAGGCCGCGCAGATCGAAGCCCGCGGCGGCGGCGGTCTCGATCACCTCGGCCCACGGGCGTTCGGCACCCCGGGACATGGCCCACAGCGTGGCGCAGCGTGTGCCGCTGCGGCAATAGGCCAGCACCGGGCCATCGGCCTGCGCCAACGCGTCGCCGAAGGCTCGGGCCTGTTCAGGCGTGATGCGCCCGCTGATCACCGGCTGGAACACGAAGCGCATGCCGGCGGCGGCCGCGGCCTGCGCCATGGCTTCGTGGTCGGGCTGGCCAGGTTGTTCGCCGTCGGGGCGGTTGCAGATCAAGGTGGTGTAGCCCGCGGCCGCGGCGGCGCGCACGTCGCTCGGCACGAGTTGGGCGGCCACCGCCAGTTGGGGGGTGAGGCGGCGCAGGTCCATGGTGTTCCCTCGCTGAGCTTCAGGCCTTGGGCGCGGGCTTGAGTGTGCTCACGCGCTCCAGCCACTCGAACACCGCCATGCCAGCCACCATGGCGGCCACGAACACCGCGCCCTTGACCTCGCCCGAGGCCATGGAGACCAGCCCGGGGCCCGGGCAGAAGCCCGCCAGGCCCCAGCCCACGCCAAAGGTGAGGCTGCCGATGACCAGACGCTTGTCGATGGCCGTGGCCTTGGGCAGGTGCATGGCACCCCCGAGGAAGTTGCGCGTGCGCTGCTTGGCGAGCGCGTAGGCGAAGAAGCCGACGGCGATGGCGCCGCCCATCACGAAGGCGAGCGACGGGTCCCAGTTGCCGAACAGGTCGAGGAAGCCTTGCACCTTGCCGGGGTCGGTCATGCCCGAGAGGATGAGGCCGAGGCCGAACAGCAGGCCGACGATGAAAGCGGAGAGTTTCTGCATGGTGTGGACCTCAGATCAGGTGACGGATGACGAACACGGTGACGAAGCCCGTGCCCATGAAGGCCAGCGTGGCCACCAACGACCGTGGCGACAGGCGCGAGAGCCCGCACACGCCGTGGCCGCTGGTGCAGCCCGAGCCATAGCGCGTGCCGATGCCCACCAACAGCCCGGCCAGCACGACCAGGCCGAAGCCGGCGTCGATGCGCGGCGCGGTGATGAAGCCCGCGGGTGCGATCAGGGCGTAGACGGCGGGCGCGGCCAGCAGGCCCGCGATCAGCGCCACGCGCCAGCCGATGTCGCCCGCCTTGGGCGAGAGCAGGCCGCCCACGATGCCGCTGATGCCGAGCACGCGGCCATTGAGCAGGATGAACAGGGCGGAGGCCACCCCGAGCAGAACGCCGCCGGCCAGCGAGGCCCAGGGCGTGAAGTTGGCGAAGTCGATGGTCATGGCGTGCGGTCCTTCAGGGGTTGCAGAACTGTTGATGAAGCGTGCGGATGACGGCCAGCGCCTGCGGGCTGTCGATGCGGTAATAGATGTTCTTGCCTTCGCGGCGCGTGCTCACCAGCGTCTCTTCGCGCAGCACGGTGAGCTGCTGCGACAGCGTGGGTTGCACGATGCCCAAGGCGGCTTCCAGTTCGCCGACGTTGTGCTCGCCCTGGACCAGCTGGCACAGCAGCATGAGCCGGTCGGGGTTGGAGAGCACCTTCATGAGGCGGCAGGCGTCGGCGGCAGCGGCCTGCATGTCTTCAAGATTGAGTTTGACGCTCGGCATGGTGATGTCGGGTGGGTTCTGTCGATGAACATCAATATATTGACAAATAGATTGTCTGTCAATATATTAATGACGACTTATTAAAAAGGAGTGCCCCATGTCCGCTGCCAGCCCCCGTCTTCAGGTCCACGGCCACTTCGACCCGGCCACGTGGACCGTCACCTACGTCGTGCACAACGGTCCGGGCACGCCCGCGGCCATCATCGACTCGGTGCTCGACTACGACCCCAAGTCCGGCCGCACGCGCACCGTGTCGGCGGACGCGGTGATCGCCTACGTGAAGGCCAACGATCTCAAGGTTGAATGGATCCTTGAGACGCACGCGCACGCCGATCACCTCTCGGCCGCGCCGTACCTGAAGAAACAACTTGGTGGGCGCATCGGCATCGGCGGGCGCATCACTCAGGTGCAGAAGGTTTTCAAGGCCATCTTCAACCTGGAACCGGAGTTCCGCCTCGACGGCTCTCAGTTCGACCACCTGTTCCAGGAGGGCGAGAAGTTCCGCATCGGTGAGCTCGAGGCCGAGGTGCTCTACGTGCCGGGGCACACACCAGCCTGCGCGGCCTATCACGTGGGCGACGCGGTGTTCGTCGGCGACACGCTGTTCATGCCCGATGTCGGCACCGCGCGATGCGACTTCCCCGGCGGCGACGCGAAAACCCTCTACGCCTCCACCCGCAAGATCCTTTCGCTGCCACCCGAGACGCGCCTCTTCATGTGCCACGACTACCCGCCCGCGGGGCGCGCGGTGCGCTTCGAGAGCACGGTGGCCGAGCAGCGCGCGCACAACATCCACGTGAACGACGGCATCAGCGAACAGCAGTTCGTGGACATGCGCGCCCAGCGCGACGCGACGCTGGAGATGCCCAACCTGATCCTGCCCTCGGTGCAGGTGAACATCCGCGCCGGGGAGCTGCCGCCTGCCGAACCCAACGGCGTGCGCTACCTCAAGATTCCGGTCAACGCGCTGTGACAGTCGCGACGCCAGGGGTCAGGGGGGTCGGGCACTGCCGAGGAGTGGTGCTCGACGATGCGCCACGACGCGATACCCGCACCGGGCGCGACGGGGGCATCGGCCTCAAGGCGCAACACCAGCGTGAACCGTGCCGCCAGCACCCGTCCGGGCGCAAGCTCGAGGTCGTAGCGGCCGCTCTGGATGACCACCCCGTCGCCCAGCGCGCGCCCACGCCGCTCGATCAGCACCATGCGTGGCCGCGGATGCAGGTCGAACACCCGCGCGAAGTAGGCCCGCACGCCCGTCGGGTGGTCGATCGCTTGCGGCGCGGTCGTTCCCCACAGGCGGGCGTCGGGTACATATAGGGCCGTGATGGCCGCCAAGTCCGCGGCGTTGAAGGCCGCCAGCCAACGGTCAGGTAGCGCGTGGGCGGCAGCGAGGGCGTCGGGGTTCATGGGTGCGTGGGGTAGCCAAACTGTCGGAAATCTTGCCACACGCCCTGCAGAGCACGCGCGTTTTGCTTGCAAATCAAGGGCTTGCAACGGTGGCACGTCAATTGCTGATTCGTGCCACATCCCGGCCTCGGCCGTCCACTGAACCCCCAAGGAAGCTGCCGTGAAACTGAAATCCATCCTCTCCCAAGTCGCGCTGGCGCTCGGTACCGTGGTCTTGATGGGCACCACCTCGGTGGCGAGCGCCGCTGCGGTGATCAATGGCAGCGACTTCACCAACGGCCAACCCAGTCAGGTGATCGGCGGTTTGAACTGGACCATCGCGCCCGGCGGGACCTTCCAGAAAAAGACCATGGGCGGGTTCACGGGCGTGGGCATCAGCGGTGGTCGCACCGGCGACGAGATCGACATCGGCGAGTACCTCACCGGCACCGCGGTCTCGGGCACCTTCGGCATCGCGGGCTTCACGCTAGGCGTGCTGTTCGACGGCCCCGAGTTCGGCGACTACAACGAGATCGCCCAGATCACGGCCGTTCGCCAGGGCGGCGGTTCCATTATTCATACCCTGCGCGCCGATACCGCCACCACCGCCATCTGGAGTGGCACAGGCGACTTGGCCAACCTCTCGCAGGCGGCCGACGGTTCGGGTGCTGTCTGGGCGCTGACCGGCAACCCGTTTGGCAGCTACACCGATTTCGTGAGCATCTCGTTCACCGCGCTGACCAGTACCTTCTGCGACTACCAGAGCTGCAACAACCAGTCCGACTTCACGCTGGTGCAGCTCAAGACCACCGATGTGCCCGAGCCGGCCAGCCTGGCCCTGCTGGGCCTCGGCCTGGTGGGCTTGGCCGCTGCGCGCCGCCGCAAAGCCTGAACAGCCAGCGCCCAACCGAAGCCCCGCTTTGGCGGGGCTTTTTCATTTGGCATCGAAGGCCATGGCCAGCTCGTCGAGCAGGGCGCGCACACGCGGCGGCATCAGGCGTTGCGTGGGCATCACGAGGTGGATGGGGATGTCGGGCGGACGCAGGCTTGGCAACACCTCCACCAGCGCGCCACTCGCGAGTTCGTCCTCCACCATGTAGTCGGGCAACTGGGTCAGGCCCAGGCCCAGTGCGGCCGCGTGCGCCATGGCCTCGCCATCGTTGATGCGCACCGTGTGCTCGGGGTGCAGCGTCATTGCCTTGCCTTTCACCACGAACTGCAAGGGCCGGTCCCGCCCGCTGGAGTGCTGGCGATAGACGATGAAGGGGTGGCGCGCGAGATCGTCGAAGCGCCGTGGGCGCCCGACGCGTTGCAGATAGCCGGGTGCGGCACACAACAGCATGGACTGCTTCGCAAAGCGCCGTGCAACCAGGCCCGAATCCTCAAGCCTGCCCACGCGCACGGCAGCGTCAAGCCCGCCCTGCACCAGGTCGGCATAGGCGTCGGAGAGGTGCACGTCGAGCGTGATGCCGGGGTGCTTGCGCACGAGTGAGGCCAGCACCGGCAGCAGTTTGCGCCGCCCGTACGCGATCGGAAGGTCAAGCCGCAACGTCCCGCTGGGCGTGGCGCGACGGCCGTCGGCTTCTTCTTGAAGCTCCTGCAATTCCCCCAGCACGCGCTGGCAGCGTGCGAACAGCCGCTCGCCGTCTTCGGTGAGATTCACCTTGCGTGTGGTGCGGTGAAAAAGACGCACGCCCAGTGAGTCTTCAAGCCGTCCGACAGCCTTGGCCAAGGTGGACGGCGCCTGACCGAGTTCGCGTGCCGCGGCAGCGAAGCTTTGTCGACGCGCCACCTCGGAGAACGCGATCAGCGCGTGCGCGCCTGCAATGCCGGTCATGAAGGTCCCATCTGGATTAACGAAGAATATTCGGCAATGAAACGATGCTAAAGCTTATTCCGGATTGAATTCAACTGCCAGACACTGCGCCCCGCAGCGGGCCATGGTGGTCCGCACAAACCCCGGACGAAAGGAGTCCCACCATGTATGTCATCGATCAATCCACCCCGGCAGCGACGCCCATCGAAGGCCTGGCACACGCCACCTGGGCAGGCGTCAGCGACGGCCTCACGCAGTTGTCCGTCTGGCGCCAGACGCTGACGCCCGGCGCGGCAACCCCTCCACACAGCCACAGCTGCGACGAGGTGGTGCTTTGCCATGCGGGCCAGGGCGAATTGCATATCGACGGCCAGGTCCGGAGCTTCGGCGCCGGCCAGAGTGTGGTGCTGCCGCGCGAGAAGCTGCACCAGCTGTTCAGTGTGGGCGCCACCCCGCTGGAGCTCACCGGCATCTTCGGCCAGACGCCAGTGCCGGTGCGCCTGCCCGATGGCCAGGCGCTGGAACTGCCCTGGCGCAGCTGAGCTCAGCGCAACACGGCCACGCCCTTGATGAGCGCGAACACGGGAAGCCCCGTTGCAAGGCCCAGACGCTGCACCGAACCCTGCGTGAGCCGCGCAAGCAGGCTTGTGCGATCGCCCAGTTGCAGCGTGACCAGCACCTGGCCGGGGCCGTCGTCGGTGAGCCCTTGCACGGTGGCGGGCAGCACGTTGTTCACGCTGATCTGCCGGGGCTCCTGCAGCGCCACGCTGACGTCGCGTGCCTGCACCCGAACGCGCAGCGTGGTGCCGGGGGCATGCGGTTCGCGTCGCGGTGCAGTCAGCCGCAAGATCCCGCCGTCGATGGCAAGCGTGGTCAGGCCATCTGCGTCCGTGCCAAGCACCTGCCCGGTGATCAAGGCGCTGGCCGCATCGCCATGGGCGATCGGCAGCTCGCTGCGCGTGATCAGCTCGGCGATCGGGCCCTGCGCGCGCACGCGACCCTCCTCGAGCAACACCAGGTGGTCGGCCAGGCGCAGGGCTTCGTCGAACGCGTGCGTAACGTACACGATGGGCAAGTCAAGCCGCTCGTTCAATTGCTCCAGCCACGGCAGCACCTCGGCCTTGCGTGCGGCATCCAGCGATGCCAGAGGTTCGTCCATCAACAACACGCGCGGGCTGGTGGCCAGCGCGCGCGCAATGGCCACGCGCTGGCGTTCGCCGCCCGAGAGTTCGGCCGGCCGGCGATCGAGCAGGTGTGCAATGCCCAGCAATTGCAGGCCGTGGTCCCAGCCGTGGCGGCGCTGTGCGTCGGGCGTGCGGCGCCAGCCGTAGCGCAGGTTGTCGCGCACGTTCAGGTGTTCGAACAGGCTCGCTTCCTGAAACACGTAGCCCAGTGGGCGGCGGTGCGTGGGCAGGCAATGGCCGCGCGCGGTGTCGTTCCAGACCTCCCCGCCGACCACCACGCGCGCGCTCACTGCGGGCTCCAGCCCGGCGAGCACGCGCAGGCAGGTGGTCTTGCCCGAGCCCGACGGCCCGAACAGCGCGGTGACACCGCGTCCGGGCAGTCGCAGGTCGACGTCGAGCGCAAAGTCGTTGCGCTGCACCTTGGCGCGCAGTTCGATCGGTTGGGAGTTCATGTGCGCCGCCGGTTGATCCACTGCAGCGACAGCAGCACCGCGAATGCAAAGACCAGCATCACCGCGGCCAGGCGGTGGGCGTCGGTGTACTCGAGCGCTTCCACGTGGTCGTAGATCTGCACCGAGACCACGCGCGTGACGCCGGGTATGTTGCCGCCGACCATGAGCACCACGCCGAACTCGCCCACGGTGTGGGCAAAGCTCATTACGGTGCCAGTGATGAGGCCGGGCCTGCACAGCGGCAGCACCACGGTGAAGAAACGGTCCAGCGGCGAGGCGCGCAGGCTGGCCGCGGCCTCCAGGGGACGCTCGCCCAGTTGCTGCATGGCCGTGAGCACCGGCTGCACCATGAAGGGCAGCGAATAGAAAACCGAGGCCACCACCAGCCCGCCGAAGCTGAAGGTCAGCAGGCCCAGACCGAGCGATTGCGTCCACTGCCCCACGGGCCCCTCGGGCCCCATGGCCACCAGCAGGTAAAAGCCCAGCACCGAGGGCGGCAACACGAAGGGCAGGGTGACCAGCGCCCCCACCGGGTGGCGCCACCACGAACGCGTGCGCGCCAGCCACCACGCCAGCGGCACGCCCAGCACCAGCAGGATCAGCGTGGTCAGCCCCGCGACGCGCAGCGTGAGCGCGATGGCCTGGAGGTCGGATGGCGTGAGGATCACTCAGAGATCGTAGCCGTAGGAGCGAATCAAGGCCTTGACGCTCTCGCTGCGCAGCAGCTGCATCAGCGCGCGCGCCGCCTCGTTGTGCTCGCCACGCTTGAGCAGCACGGCGTCCTGTCGGATGGGCGTGTACAGCGCCTGCGGCACCACCCACATCGAGCCGCCCTTGAGGCGACCGCCTTGCAGCACCTGCGACATCGCCACGAAGCCGATCTCGGCGTTGCCGGTGAACACAAAGTTGTGGGCCTGGCCGATGCTCTCACCTTGCACCAGGCGGGGCGTGATGCCCGTGGCCAGCCCGAGCTTGTCGATCGCTTCGATTGCGGCAGCGCCGTAGGGCGCTGTCTTGGGGTTGGCGATGGCCAGCTTGCGCCAGGCGCCGCTGCGCAACACATCGCCGCGTGCGTCTACCTGCGCGGCGTCGGCCGACCACAACACCAGCTTGCCGGTGGCGTAGGTGAAGCGGCTGCCGGGCACGGCCAGGCCGTCGGCCTCCAGTTGCTCGGGCACCCGCTGGTCGGCCGCGAGCATGGCGTCGAAAGGCGCGCCACTGCGAACCTGCGCGTACAGCCGGCCGGTCGAACCCACGGAAATCTCCAGCGTGTGGCCGGTGGTCTTGCGCAGCACCTCAGCCACCGCGCGCATGGGCTCGGCGAAGTTGGCGGCCACCGCCACCGTGGCCTGCGCCGCGTGCGCGCCCGTGATCCACATGGCCAGGGACAGCCCCAGCAATGGGGCACGAAGGCCTCGCACGAACATCGCCATCTCCTTGCCTGTATTCGCGTCTTCCGTTCGGAACCGCGATGAGCATACCGCCGGGCAAGGCCTACCGGCGTGCGGGCGCGTCGCGGCTGGTTCAGTTGCAGCGCACCGTGGCATTGCCCGCCGGCGTTGGGACGTTGTCGAGCCGGGCCAGCACCTCGGCTCGTGGGCCGACGTCCTTCGACTCCATCTGCGCGCCCGCGCGCAGCCGCACGACGTCACCCACCTTCAGAGGCAGTTGTGGCGGCGCCAGCGCCACCCATTGCGGCGCGTACCAGTCGCCCCCGTCAATCACCTTGAGCTGGCAGCCCAGTCGCAACACGCGCCCGGCCGCGAAGTCCTCGTCGCGCAGGGCATCGAGGCGCTGGAAGGCCGCCGACGCAAAGTCGTGCTGCCAGGCCGGGGGCGTGAGGTGCACCCGCAGGTGCCAGGTGGTGGCGCCTGCAGGCTCGCTCGTGTGACACGCAGGGGTGGTTCGTGTGGGTGGTGTGTCGTCGACCCGTACGAACTGGCCGTGCAGCGCGCTGGCCCGCTCGGGCGCAACACCCGCCCAGGCGGAGCGGGCATCGCGCACGACGATGCGGCTGCCTTGTGCCAATGCGGTGCCGCGCGGCACCAGGGTCGTCACGCTGACCCAGCGTGTGCCGCCGCTGCGGCTGGCATCGGGCACGCCGCATTCGCCCTGCACCAGGCGTGCTTCTTCGAGGTCACGTCGGACCACGCCCGCGCGCAGGGCGGCGTGCAGCGCCGGGTAGCCGTCGCGCAGGCTGTCCCGATCGGGCGCCACCTGCAGCACCTGGGCCGTGGTCTCGGCGCCCGCGCGTGGCGCCGTTTCGCAGGCGGCGAGCAGGCTGCACAAGGCGAGGGCGGCGATGCTGGCCAGCCGCGTTGTGCTTCGGGGTGTGGGGTCGGCAGGGGTCGTCATGGCGAAGTTGTACCTGCAAGATGCTGCACGAGGAAGCGCCGGTAGCGCTGCGCCACGGCACGCGGCGCCTCCATCATGGGCAGGTGGCCCAGGTCCTCGAGCAGTTCGATCTCGGCGTCGGGGCGCTGACGCCGCAGTGCCCGCACGCCCGAGGCGTGGAACACGCGATCGCACCGGCCCCACAGCGCCAGCAGCGGCGTCTGCACGCCGGCCAGGCACAGCTGCAGCACATGGCGGTCGGCCAGGTGTTCCTGCCAGATCCGCTGGTTCGACGCGGCGCGGTCGATCGCGTCTGCACAGGCGGCGCGCCGGATCGGCCAGGGCAGCCAGGGGCGTTGTTCGAAGAGGCGCTCGAGCATGGCCTCGAACTCCCCGGGGTCTCGTGCGATCAGCGGTGCTTCACCGCGATCGATCATCCGGTCGGTCTCGCTGGGCACCGGCGAGCGCAGGCCGTGCGGCGCGCCGACGAAGGCGAGCGTGGCCAGACGCTCGGGGCTGGCCAGGGCCAGCAGCGCGCCCAGGGCACCGCCCATTGAACTGCCCGCCACGTGCACGCGCGGCAGCGCCAGGGCATCCAGGAGCGCCTGCAAGCGGGGCACCTGTTGCGCGTAGCCGTAGTGCTGGTCCTCGTGCCGATCGCTTTCCCCGAACCCGGGCAGATCGGGAACGATCACGCGGTGGTGCCGCGTGAGCTGCCGCGCGAAGTCGACCCAGTGGTCCTTCTCGGCGAAGATGCCGTGCAGCAGCAGCACCGGCTCGCCGCGCCCGCCATCGAGATAATGCAGGCGGTGCCCGGCGACGCGGATCTCGTGCGCGCGCAGGCCCGCCATCCAGCGGTTCAACCCGATCAGCGGGGCTTTCAACAGATGTGGCAACCCATGGCTCGCGGTCTTCACGAAGCCGGCTTGGGCCAACCGGGGCGGCACCCGTTGGCGGGTGGTGGAAATCGGCACCTCGTTCTCCTGTGTCGTGTGGGGGCAGGGGCGTCACGGTACGGGTGGCGCGCCGCGCTGTCTTGAAGGTTTGGGCTGTGATGGCTGGCAACGCATTGACGCTGTGCGCCGACAAGGCGCTCTACCTGGGTGAGCTGCCCGCCACCGGGCTGCACCGCCATGCGGCGCCGGTGTTGCTGCTGGGCTTGTCGGGGCGTTTCGCGATCGAGCGCCCCGGGGGCTGGCGCGAGACCTGCCACAGCGCGCTGATCGACGCTGGCGTGGAGCACCTGTTCGACCCGCAGGGCGAGCGCGTGGCCTTGATCTACCTGGAGCCGGACGCGCCCGAGGTGCGCCGGCTGCGGCCTCTGTTCGACCGACAAGGGCCGGTGCTGGGCGACTTTGCACCCCGCGCAGCACAGCGCTGGCACACCGAGCAACGCCTGCACAGCTTCGACCTGCCCGCGTTGCTGGGGCGCGCGGCCTGGCCACCGCTGCAGCCGGTGGACGCGCGCGTCTTGCGCAGCCTGCAGCGCTTGCGGGAAGCCGGCGAGACCGTGCCCGATCGCGAGGCGCTGGCGCACGAGGTGCATCTGTCGGCCTCTCGCTTCAACCACCTGTTCAGCGCCCAGGTCGGCGTGAGCTTTCGCAGCTATCGGGTCTGGGCGCAGGTGCGCCGCGCGATGGCGGGATACCGGCCCCGGGGCAGCCTCACCGACGCCGCCCTCGACGGCGCGTTCGCCGATTCGTCGCACTTCAGCCGCGTGTTCCGCAACACCTTCGGCATGACGCCGTCGAGCGTGCTCAAGCCGCTGCGCTCGGTGCGGTGGCTGGGCTGAGGCGCTGCCTGGCTCAGCGCCGCTTCGCGCCCAGCTTGCGGTAGATGGTGGCGCGGCTGATGCCCAGGGCGCGGGCAGCGTCCATCACGTTGCCGCGGGCGTCGTCCACCGCCTTGCGGATGAGGGCGGTTTCCAGGTCCTTGAGCGGCATGCCCTGCGCCACCGGTGCGCTGCGTGCGCTGCGGTGCCCGGCCTGTGCGAGCACCTGCAGACGCAGGCCCGACCAAAGCGGGATTTCCAGCGCGCTGGCGTGGGCATGTGCGGCGTCGAACAGCGCCTCGATCGGTGAGGCGAAATGCAGGCTGGCGTGACCCACCGGGGTGCCGGGGGCGATGCCCAGCATCTCGGCCGCGGGCCGGTTCAGGGCGGTGACCTCGCCGTCGGCGTCGAGGCAGACCAGACCGTCGCTGTCGTCGCCGAGCACGCGCCCGGGCCAGTTCATGCGCAGCAGCAGGTGGTGCGGTTGCGCCAGCGCCATCGCGTTCTCGATGCTGCGCGCCGATTGCGACACCAGGTGTTTGAGCGCGGGCTGTTCGTTGACGTTGACGCCGGTGAGGTCGAGCATGCCCACACATTGGCCGTCGGGCCCCCAGATGGGCGCACCGGCGCAGCTGTACACGCTGGTGGCGTCGAAGAAATGCTCGCCGCGGTGCAGCCACACCGGCTGCAGGTCGGTCAGGGCCATGCCGATGGCCGTGGTGCCCACCGCGCGTTCGGAGAGGTCGACACCGATACGCGCGATGCGGTTGACGCTGGGATCGTGCCGGTCGATCGGGCCGTTGACGTCGATCACCACGCCGTGCGCGTTGGTGAGGATGGCGAAGTAGCGCGTGTGCGACATCGCACGCGCGAGCTGGCGGATCACGGGGCTGGCGGCGCGCAGCAGCGGCTGGCTGCCCTCGATGGCGCGCTGCATCTGCGCGCTGCTCACCGCCTCGAAAGCCACCTCGCGCCGCGGCTCCAGGCCCAGTTGCAGGCAGCGTCGCCAGGAGTTAGCCACCCACGGCGACAGGCGTGGGCCGGCGTCGGGGTCGTGCGCGTCGAGCATCGCGCGGCGCGCCTGGGCGATCAGGGTCAGGCGGTCGTGGGAGGGGGCAGCGGATCCGACGGGCATGGGGTGCATTGAAGCAGGCTGTCGCTTCTCGATCAACCGTTGTGCATGCCGCACTGCGGCATGGGGGCGTTCGGCGGCAGCGCCACCGCCAAACCGGTTGTCTGTGCCAGTCGATCGAGATCGAGCGGGGTGTCCAGGTCGAACGTGTGCGCCGGGTCTGGCGTGTTCCACAACGCGACAGCTTCGGGCCGCTCGCGGCGCCAGGCGCGCAGGCCACCGGCATGGTTGCGCAGTTGCGCACAGGCCAGGCCGTCGAGCACCGCAGGGTGGCCCGGGCGACCATCCACCTGCGGTACCAGGGCGTGACGGCCGCGCTCGCGCTGCTCGAAAGCCCGCAGCGCGGCATCGATCTGCGGCGCACCCAGCAAGGGCTGGTCGCCCAGCAGCACCAGCAAGCGCTCGGGCATGGACGTGAGGCTGCGCAGCCCCCACTGCAGGGAATCTGCGGGCTCGTCGCCGGGCGCGGGGTTGCGCAGCAGCAGCGCGCGCTGTCCGGCCGGCAGGGTGCTCACATGCGCAGCCACCGCGTCGGCGTGGTGGCCGAGCACCAGGCGCACGTCGCGGATGCCGAGCGTGGCCAGGGCATCGAGCAGGCGCTGCAGCAGCGTCTGCCCGCTCAGGCGGATGAGGCACTTGGGCACATGGCCCAGGCGGCGCCCGGCGCCCGCCACCAGCACCAGCGCCACGGTGTGGAGGGCTGGCGTCACGGGGCTTCGCGCACGAAGCAGCTCACGGCGTCATCGGCCCGCACGTCGAGCTTTTCCTTGGCCGGGCCCACGGCCAGGTCGCGCGGCAGCGGCACGCCGTTCTTCACCGCCAGGATCTCGGCCATCACGCTCACCGCGATCTCGGCCGGCGTCTTGCTGCCGATGTAGATACCGATCGGCCCGCGCAGGTGCGCAAGACTCTCCTCGGTCTGCTCGAAGTGCTCGATCAGGCGCGCGTGGCGCAGTTGCTGGTTGCGCCGCGAGCCGATGGCGCCGATGTAAAACGCCTCGGTGCCCAGCGCTTCGAGCAGGGCCAGGTCGTCGAGCTTGGGGTCGTGCGTGAGCGCCACGATGGCGGTGCGGCGGTCGGCGCGAAAGCCGCGCACCAGGTCGTCGGGCATGTCGTGCGAGAGCGTCACGCCCGGCACCTGCCAGGCGCCGCGGTATTCCTCGCGCGGGTCGCACACCGTCACCGAAAAGCCGCTGAACAAGGCCATGGTGGCCAGGTACTCGGTGAGCTGACCGGCGCCGATCATGAGCAGCCGGTATTCGGGCCCGAAGGCGTTGTGCAGCCAGCCATCGTGCTCGCGCAGCGCCTCGGGCTGGGCAATGTCGGTCAGCACCACACGCCCGCTGGCGATCTCGGTGCTGCGCTGAACCATGCGGCCTGCGCTCAGACGCGCCACCAGGTCGGCCAGCGTGTCGGCATCGGTGTTGAACTCCAGCAGCAACTCCAGCGTGCCGCCGCAGGGCAGGCCGAAGCGGTGGGCTTCGTCGGCGCTCACGCCGTATTTCGTGCGCTGCGGCGGGCCGTCTGCCAGGGCGCTGCGGTAGCGGTGGATCAGGTCGTCCTCGATGCAGCCGCCCGAGACCGAGCCGACCACCGCGCCGCCTTCGCACAAGGCCATGATGGAACCCACCGGGCGCGGCGAACTGCCCCAGGTGCGGATGACGGTGGCCAGCAGCGTGGCCTTGCCGGCACGGCGCCAGTCCAGCAAGGTGCGCAGCACGAGGAGGTCGAGGTTTTCCATGGCCGTGAGGATGCCACGCCGACGACGACCCCGGTGGCGGCATGCCCCTGTCGCAATCTGAGACTTTTTGTCGCCCACCCGGGTAAACCCTCAATGTCGCCCAACCCCGCGCGCCAAGAATCGTATGCAGACGCATGCATACCGCGCCGCGGGTGTGGCGTCGCCCCACAGGAGACAAGAATGCAGAAAGTGCTTCACATCAACCCCGACAAGTGCACGGGGTGCCTGCAGTGCGAGATGGCGTGCTCGTTCGAGAACTACGGCACCTTTGCGACCTCGAAGTCGCGTATCAAGGTGTTCGACTTCCATCACACCGGCAAGAAGGTGCCCTACACCTGCACGCAGTGCGACGAAGCCTGGTGCCTGCACGCCTGCCCGGTGGAGGCGATCACGGTCGACAAGGTCACCGGGGCCAAGGTGGTGAACGAGAGCACCTGCGTGGGTTGCAAGGTCTGCACCATCGCCTGCCCGTTCGGCACCATCAACTACGTGCAGGAAACCGGCAAGGTCCAGAAGTGCGACCTGTGCGGCGGCGAGCCGGCCTGTGCCGACGCCTGCCCGACCAGCGCGATCACCTTCATCGACGCCAACTGGACCGGCATCGATCGCATGAAACAGTGGGCCGACAAACTCGGCAACCAGGCCAGCGCCGCCTGATCAACCCGACGCACACAAGGAGATACACATGTCCTGGGCTGGAAAAATCCTGCGCGTCAACCTGACGGCAGGCACCGTGAAATCCGAACCGCTGAACATGGAGTGGGCGCGCGCCTACCTGGGCTCGCGCGGGCTCGGCAGCAAATACCTCATTAGCGAGATCGACCCCAAGGTCGACCCGCTGTCGCCCGACAACAAGATCATCTGGGCCACCGGGCCGCTCACCGGCACCATGGCCTCCACCGGCGGGCGCTACACCGTCATCACCAAGGGCCCGCTCACCGGTGCCATCGCCTGCTCCAACTCGGGCGGCTACTGGGGCGCCGAGCTCAAGATGGCCGGCTGGGACATGGTGATCTTCGAGGGCAAATCGCCCAAGCCGGTGTTCCTCTACATCAGCGACGACGTGGCCGAACTGCGCGATGCCTCGCACCTGTGGGGGCAGACGGTGTGGAAGACCGAGGAGACGCTCAAGACCCAGCTGCAGGATCCGCTGGTGCGTGTCTCCTGCATCGGCCAGGCCGGCGAGAACCAGGTGCTCTACGCCGCCGTGGTGAACGACTTGCACCGCGCGGCCGGCCGCTCGGGCGTGGGCGCCGTGATGGGCAGCAAGAACCTCAAGGCGATCGCCGTGCGCGGCACCAAGGGCGTGGGCAACATCCGCGACCCGAAGGCCTTCATGCAGGTCACCAAGGAGAAAAAGAAGATCCTTGCCGAGAACGCGGTGACGGGGCAGGGCCTGCCCACCTACGGCACGCAGGTGCTGATGAACGTGATCAACGAGGTGGGCGCGCTGCCCACGCGCAACCACCGCGACGTGCAGTTCGAAGGTGCCAAGGACATCTCGGCCGAGGCCATGGCCACGCCGCGCGAGAGCGATGGCAAGAAGCACCTCGTGACCAACCAGGCCTGCTTCGGCTGCACCATCGCGTGCGGACGCATCAGCAAGATGGACGAGAACCACTTCACCGTGCAGAACAAGCCGCAGTACTGGGGCGCCAACGGCGGCCTGGAATACGAGGCGGCCTGGGCGCTGGGCGCGGCCAACGGCGTGAACGACCTCGAGGCCCTGCAGTACGCCAACCTGCTGTGCAACGAGTACGGCATGGACCCGATCAGCTTCGGTGCCACCGTGGGCGCGGTGATGGAGCTCTACGAGATGGGCGTGCTCACCAAGGCGCAGATCGGCGTCGAGGCGCCGTTCGGTTCGGCCGCGGCACTGGCGGCGTTTGCCGAAATGGTCGGCAAGGGTGAAGGCTTCGGCAAGGAAATCGGCCAGGGCTCGGCGCGCCTGACGAAGAAGTACGGCCACCCCGACCTGTCCATGAGCGTCAAGGGCCAGGAGTTCCCGGCCTACGATGGCCGCGCCATCCAGGGCATCGGCCTGGCCTATGCCACCAGCAACCGCGGTGCGTGCCACCTGCGCGGCTACACCATTGCCTCCGAAGTGCTGGGCATTCCGGTCAAGACCGACCCGGTGGAGAGCAACGGCAAGCCCGAGCTCGTCAAGGCCTTCCAGGACGCGACGGCGGCCTTCGACTCTTCGGGTCTGTGCGTGTTCACCACCTTCGCCTGGGGCGTGGCCGATCTGGCGCCGCAGCTGCAGGCCGCGTGCGACGAGCAGTACACCACCGAAGAACTCGAGAAGATCGGCGAGCGCATCTGGAACATGGAGCGCGAGTTCAACAACGCGGCCGGCTTCACCGCCAAGGACGACTCGCTGCCCAAGCGGTTGCTGACGGAAGCGGCCAAGACCGGTGCTTCCAAGGGCATGGTGAGCAAGCTGCCCGAGATGCTGCCCAAGTACTACGAGGTGCGTGGCTGGGACAGCGAGGGCCGCCCGACCAGCGAGACCAAGGCAAGACTGGGCCTGTGAGGGCGAAGGCCCTTACCGGTTCCACCTGAACCTCCTGGGGGCAGTGCGCGCGCTGCCCCCTCTTTTCTTGCTCGGGAGACCCGCATGCACCACGTCATTCTCGGCGCCGGCCCGGCCGGCGTCATCGCCGCCGAGACGCTGCGCAAGCACGCACCGCACGACCAGATCACCCTTGTGGGTGACGAGGCCGAGCCACCGTACTCGCGCATGGCGATTCCCTACCTGCTGATCGGCAACATCGAGGAGCCGGGTACCTACCTGCGCAAAAACCCGAAGCACCTGGATCAACTGCGGGTGAACCCGGTGCGTGCCAAGGCCACGGCGGTGGATGGCGCCAAGCGCACCGTGACACTGGACAACGGTCAGACACTCACCTTCGACAGGCTGCTGATCGCCACCGGCTCGCACCCGGTGCGCCCCCCCATCCCGGGCATGGACCTGCCCGGGGTGCATCCCTGCTGGACGCTGGAGGACGCGCGCGCCATCGCGCGGCTCGCCAAGCCCGGTGCGCGGGTGCTGCAGATGGGCGCCGGCTTCATCGGCTGCATCATCATGGAAGCGCTCAAGCAGCGCGGGGTGCAGCTCAGCGTGGTGGAGATGGGTGACCGCATGGTGCCGCGCATGATGGGCCCCACCGCGGGCGGCATGATCAAGGCCTGGTGCGAGAAGCAGGGCGTGAAGGTCTACACCGGCACCAAGGTGCTGGCCATCGAAGCGGGTTCGCCCTTGCGCGTGAAGCTCTCCAGTGGCGAGTCGGTCGAGGTCGATCTCGTCATCAGCGCCACCGGCGTGCGCCCGGCCATCGGCTTCCTCAAGGATTCGGGCATCACTTGCCTGCAAGGCGTGCTCACCGACGAGCACCTGCAGACCAATGTGCCCGGTGTGTACGCCGCGGGCGACTGCGCGGAGGCCTTCGACAAGGTGAGCGGCAAGACCATCGTGAGTGCGATTCAGCCCAATGCCGCCGAGCAGGCGCGGGTGGCCGCGCTCAACATGGTCGGACAGCGCACCGAGCTCAAGGGCGTGACGCAGATCAACGTGCTCGACACCCTGGGCATGGTCTCCACCAGCTTCGGCAATTGGGAGGGCGTGCCCGGCGGCGAGCACGTGGAACTGACCGACCTCAACGAAGGCCGCCACCTGAGCCTGCAGTTCCAGGGCGATGTGATGGTGGGCTGCAATTCGGTGGGCTGGACCGAGCACGTGGGCGTGATGCGTGGCCTCGTCGAAGGCCAGGTGAAGCTCGGTGCCTGGAAGGACAAACTCAAGGCCGACCCGACGAAGCTGATGGACGCCTACCTCGCAGCCGCGCAGGCACAGGGGCAATGGGCAGGTGCCGCCGACGAACGCCGCCGCTGACATGCTTCAATCGCCTGTCATCGTTCGTCCCGAGCCTGTCCAAGGGCAGCCGCCACCCATGAAGATCACCTTCAAACTTTTTGCCACCCTCACCGACTACCTGCCGCCCGACGCGCGCCGCAGCAACCAGATCGAGCTCGACATCGATCCCTCGGCCTCGGTGCAGCAGATCATCGAGCCCTACGGCATGCCGCCCAAGCTGGTGCATCTGGTGCTGGTGAACGGCAAGTACATCGCGCCCGAGCAGCGCCTGAGCACCACGCTCAACGACGGCGACGTGCTGGCCATCTGGCCGCCGATCGCCGGCGGTTGAGGCCTTTCGGTGCAGTCGCACTACGCCGAGCGCTTCACGCGCGAGATGGGTTGCACCGAAGCGGAATGGTTGCGCTGGTTGCCCGCGGCCGTCGGCGAATGCGCCTGGCAGCGCGACGGGCAGCGCGCGACGGTACAGGTGCCACCGGGGCACCTGGCACTGCGCTGGAAGGTGCTGCCACCGCGGGTGATCGCCCTGGTGCGCATGCCTGTTCTTCAGGTGGACTTCCAGTTCGATGGTCTGAACGACGAACAGCGCTTCGGCTTCATGCGCCGCTTCGACTTGTACATGCAGCGCGGCGGCGGTTGACCTGCCGCAAGCCCTGGCCTTGCAGGGTGCGTTATGGTTTGCTCAAACCATCCGAAGGCCAGCCATGAGCGAATCCCTGAGCATCACCGTCACCCGCCAGCAGGGTTACCAGTTCCTCGTCGATTTCGGGGCCGGCATGCCCGACATCACCGCCGACCTGCCGGCGCCGCTGGGGCAGGGCGCGGGCCCCTCGCCCGAGCACCTGCTGGGCGCGGCGGTGGCCAACTGCCTCGGCGCCAGCCTGCTGTTTTCGCTGCAGAAGTACAAGCAAGACCCGGGCACCGTGCGCGCCACCGCCACGCTCACCCAGGGCCGCAACGCCGAAGGGCGCCTGCGCGTCACGCACATCGACGTTGCCATTGAACTGGAAAAGCCCGCGGCCGAGCTGCAGCACCTGGAGCGCGTGCTGGCCCAGTTCGAGTCGTTCTGCACCGTCACGCAAAGCGTGAAGACGGGTATCGACGTGGCGGTGAACGTGCGCACCGGCTGATACCGCAGCCCGCGGCGCCTCAGCCCGCGAGGTTGCGCAACAGGTAGCGCCCCAGCGCCTTCCAGAACTCGGCGCCCGAGTGCTGCTGCCACACGGCCGACACGTCGGCAAAGCCCTTGTGCAGCACCATCGCAATCAGCCCGATCAGCAAGAGGATGGCCACGGCCTGGAGCAGGGTCTTGGAGATGTCGTCGGGATGGCGGGGCATGGGCAATGGCAAGGGGCGTGTGTGTGGGCTGGGGGGCCGCACATCAGCGAGGGCGGCGACCGGGCATTGTCGCCAACCCGGCGGGAGACGCGGGCGACACTGAGCGTCAGCCCTTGAGCCAGGCCGCCAGCTTGCCCGCCGCGGCAGCGCCGTGCCGCTTGATGATCTCGCGCGATTGCACGACAACGGGGTCGTCCTGGTATTGACCGATCGCACCGAGCGGATTGAGCCGCGTCTGTCGTGACCAGGACGCCAGCGCGGGGTGCGCAGCGCGTGCGCGCTCGCTGACCATGCTGGCGAAAAAGGCGGTGAGGTAGTCGCGGTTGTGGTTCCACCAGCGGATGGGCGGACACAGCCGGTTTTTCTCCGCATCGTCGGGAATGGTGGCCTCGGCCACCCCGATCATGGCGAATTGCTGGCAGGCGAAACCCCACACAGTGGGCTGCACGGTGATGCGACCGGGCTCGAAGATGGGGCGCAGTGGCGGCGCGGCCAGCCCTTGCGCGGCACAGTGCAGGTGCACCGTGTCCTCGCTCGTGGGCACGCGGCCGTCGTCGAGCACGATCTCGCGGCGCCCGATGCGGCGCACGTGGCCCAGGCGCACCACGTCTTGCACCTGGCGCAGCAGGGTGAGCTCGCCTTCGCCCACCAGGCCGCCGCGGAACATGCTGCTGCTCACGCCTGGGTCGATGCGCAGGAAGAAGCCCGCGCTGTCGAGCCTTGCAAACAGGTCGTCGACATCGCTGGCCAGGGCCATCGCCTCGATCTGCAGCGCCAGGCCGCGGTAGAAATCGGGCAACAGGCTGTGGGGCTGGTGGTAGTGCCGGTTCAGCCAGCGCGCTTCGCGCGGTCGAATCCAGCGGATGGCATCGGGCGACACGCCGCGCTCGAGCAGCCAGACGCAGGTGTCCAGCGCGGTCTTGCCCGCGCCGACGATGACGTAGCGTTCGGCGCGTTCGCGCAGGCGCGCCACCTCGCCCGCGGGCAGGCAGCGCACGCCGGCCTCCACCTCGAATGGCGGCGGCGCAGTGGCCGGCACCTGGCCTTCGAGATAGGTGGTGTCGATCAGCTTGCGCCGCACACGCACCTGACCGACCTGGCCGGACAGGCGCGAGACGAAGCGGTGCTCGCCGAGGTGATCGCAGTTGGGGAAGTAGCGAACGCGTCCGCTGGGCAGGAAGTGACGCTGCATCACGTGCGCGTAGTAGGCACGGATCTCGTCCACACCCGCGAGCTCGTAGTAGCCGGCGTTGGTGCCCCGGCTGTCGAGGGCATTGACGCCCAGCGGCACCGAGCACACGCCATAGAAGCTCGAGGGCTGATGCAAGCGCACGAAGGGGTAGGCATCGAGCCAGTGCCCACCCGGCGCGTGTCGGCGGTCGATCAGTGTGATCGTGGCGTCGGAATGTGAAAGCAGCGCATCGGTGATGGCCATGCCGGCGGCACCCGCGCCGATGACGAGGTAGTCGGTCTCGAGGTCCTCTGCCGCCATGCGGCCATGATAGGCAGGGCGCGCGGCTGCGTTGCGGCGGCTGACGGGCGGTGGACGGTGTGGGCCACCGCCCAGGGTCCCGGGCTCAGTTGCGGGTCTGGTCCACCAGCTTGTTCTTGGCGATCCAGGGCATCATGGCGCGCAGCTGGGCACCCACCACCTCGATGCTGTGCTCGGCCGTGTTGCGACGGCGTGCCGTCATGCTCGGGTAGCCGGTGCGGCC
>NZ_JAMBNO010000024.1 GCF_023715105.1 Hydrogenophaga intermedia
AGAGCGCACCGCCTGGCTTCCATCCTTCTTGAGCTACTACAACACCCGCAGGCCTCATTCGGCCCTCGGTCATCGCCCTCCGGCTTCCCGCCTCGGTGGGAATAACCTATTGCAACTCAACACCTAGGTCGCAGCCAGCGCCGGCGCCTGCGCCGCAGCGGACTGGCCGCTCAAGGCGCTGCAGCGCGTTCAGTAGATGAAGATGGCGCCCCCCAGATCGTCACGGGCTTCCGACCCGACGGCGATGAAATCGCCTTCGCGATCAACGGCGAGAGACAGGCCCAGGCGGGCGTCGATGGTGGGGGTGGGAGCTTTCAAGCGGGCTTTGAGCTTCCACTCGCTCGCGACGTACTGGTACCGATAGACCGACCCCGATCCGGCGCGGCTGTCACTGGTGTCAGCGCTTGTTTCCGCAGGCCGTTGCAAGCCCGCCAGGGCACTGCGATCACCAGGCACACCCACCGACAAGTGCTGTCCGTCCGGACCGTTCAGCGCGACCACGCTGCCGAAGCGGGCGTACCTCGCGGGATTCTCGGCATTCAGCGTGGTATGGCACATCCAGGTGGTGCCGGCGCGTGACATCAGATGAACGATCCCGGCCTCCGGCACACCCTCTGCAGAAGCACCGGGATCGCCGATGGCGAGCAGGTCTCCCACGCGATTCAGGGACACCGCCGCACCGAAGCGGCGCTGGGTCGGTGCTGGCGATGCGGCTTGGTTGACGCAGGTGCTTTCATCGGTACTGGGGTACACCTCGTACTGAAACGCCCAGGACGCATCACGCTGGAACACCTGGACCGAACCGCCATTGGCGGCGCCGCGCGACGAGCCGGGCGCCCCCACCGCCATGTGCGAACCCACACCGCTGAACGCGATGGAGGACCCGAAATAGCTGCGCGAGCGAGCGTCCGGCGATGCACCTGCCAGGGTATTCACGGGCTTCACATAACGCTGCAGCGCCCACGCCGTGCCAATGCGCACAAAGCCGTACACCGCACCAAAGTCATACCCTTCGGTGGACGCACTGGCGTCAGCGTACTGATCCACGGCATCGGTGGCGTTGAAGCTGCCTTGCGCTTTGCTGTCTTCGAACGGCGCGCCCACAGCCATGAATTGGCCTATCGCGTCCATGGCCAGGGCACTGCCGAACGCGTCGTCACGTCCGGGGTTGGGTGGATAGATCACACTGCGAAAGGTCAGCACGTTGTCCGGCTGCAATTCGTAGAAGTACACCGCGCCGGCGTCGTGGGCTTGCACACCGGGGATGTCCGGCACCGTGTCGTCGCCGGGAGCACCCACTGCCAGCCAACGGCCGTCCTGCGAAAGGGCCAGGCTGTGGCCGAAACGGTCACCCACCGCGCCCGCGCCCTTGGTGAGACTGGGCAAGGCCACCCATGCGTTGCTGCTGTCGCGCGTGAACACTTTGACCATGCCCGCAGTCCCGTTGGCCTCGGGAATGCCCAGCACCAGAATCTCACGGGTGACGTCGCGCCTCGCGTAGGCCATCGACTCCACGGCCACCCGCTGGGCCATGCCCAGGCCGGCGATCGATTCGATGGAAGTGGCCAGATTGCCGGTCACCTTGAGGTCGGCGGTGACGGTGCACGAACTTGCGAGCGTCGAGGTGCAGGGGTGCACGCGAAAGGTCTGGTGCAGCAGGTCGGCCAGACTCAGGTTTGACAAGGCGTGGGTTTGTGTCGGCGCATCCACCGACGTCAGGATTCCCATGGACGCGGGCCCGAAATCACCATCGCGGTCGCCTTCCACGCTGTAGCGGGTGGCACCGCTCCAGGCGTCCCAATCGATGCGCAGGGACCGGTTCGCCAGCGCCGTGAGCGTGGCGGTCCAAGGCGGTGGTTCGGTGTCCGTGCCACCTGTGCCACCTGTGCCACCTGTGCCACCTGTGCCACCTGTGCCACCTGTGCCACCTGTGCCACCGCTACCGCCTGTACCGCCCGTGTTCAGACCCGAACCAGCGCCCGCGGACGCGGTGCCCGTCGGTTCTTCACCGCCCCCGCCACACCCTGCAAACAGGGCCACGGCCACGAGCCATGCAAGGTGCCTGCCCTTTGCCCACCCGATGAAAACGTTCATGTCCGCACTCCGTTGCATGGCCCCACGATAGGGGGGCAACCTGCGTCTGCCCATCGTGAGATTGTTCTAGGACGGGCCGGCTGTACGGCCGATGCAGCCGGGCCGACATCGGGCGTGGTGCCCGTGCCAGTGCACGTATCAGGCGGGGGAGAACAAGTGCACTGCGCCAGCGGCGGGCAACGGCGCCATGGGCCAGGGCCAGCGGCTGCGGGGTTCGAAGCGCGAACCCACGGCCAGCGTGCTGCCGTCCGGCGACAGTGCGATCGCCGAGCCGAAGGGCCGATCGTGCGATGGGCCGGGCAGCAGCGACGTCATGGCCTGCCACTGCCCGTGCTGGCGTCGAAAACGGTAGATCGTTGCCGCGTCGCCCGCGGCGATCGCGGCCAGGGTGCCGCCATCGGCCGAGAGCGTCAGGCGCTGCCCCAGCGCGGGGGCGTCAGGGGCCGCCCGCAGATGGGCCTGTGGTGTCCAGCCTGTGGCTGGGGTATGCGCGTGCACGTCGATGCGGCCCTGCGCATGGGCCACGGCCAGCGTCTGCCCGTCGGCGGAGAAGGCCAGCGCGAGCGCCGGGTCGTGCTCCGCGGGAGGCGGGCTCAGGGCATCGAGCGCCAGCGCCCAGCCGTCGCCAGCGGGTTCGAACAATCTCACCGCCGTGGCCCCGTTGGCCAGGGCCAGCAGGCGACCGTGGCCCGCGAGCGCGACGCGGGGAACGACTTCGGCACCGTCCGCAGCCCGGTGCGTCACCACACCGTCCAGAGCCCAGCGACGGGCGCGCCAGGTGAACACATGCGCCTGGGCTTGCGCGGCCGGACCCACCGCCGCCACGGCCAGCTCCGCACCGCTGTTCGAAAGGTCCATATCGACACCAAAGCGCTCGACGCCCTCGGGCGCCTGCAGGTGGGCCACCGGGGTCCATTGCGACCCGCTGCCCCGGAACACATGCACGCTGCCCAGCCCTGCACCCGGCTCGAAAGGCGCAGAGACGGCGATCGTCTGTCCGTCGTCGGACACGGCGACCGCGAAGCCGAAGCCACCGCCGGACGTGGGCGTGGATGCCTTCAGGTAGGCGATCTGGCGCCAGCCATCCCCATCGCGCTGGAACACATAGGCCGCTCCTGCGCCAGGCAACGCGTTGTCGGCACCGTCAGCGCTGCTGCGGCTGGCCTCCAGGTCGGCGCCGACCACGAGCACCTGCCCGTCGCGCGACAGCGCCACCGCAGAGCCGAACAGATCACCGCCATCACCGTTGTGCGACTGCACCCGCGCCAAGGCGCCGGGTGGCGACGACACCGCCGTGCGGGCCGAACCGAACGACCAGAGGGCAACCAGAACGAGCAACTTGAGGGCGATCAGTGCCCGAAGCGAGATGGGAGTCATGAGGAAAGCGGTAACGTGTTTGGACGGGGCTGCGCAGGCACAAACGCGCATCCTCGCGAGCCAACCCATGGCTCGCCATACCGCAATGGCGCTAGAAGCCGCGCGCCGTCGTCCTGGCAGTGACATTTGTCACGCTGGCGAACGCACTCAGCCCAGGTCAGAGCAAGGCTTGCAGCGGTTCGTCGGCGGGCACCGGCGTCGCTTGCGCCAGCGCGAGCCATACGTGGTGCGGCAGGGCAGGCACCGCACGCCGCGGCGCATCGCGCAGCACCTGCCAGCCTTCAGGTGCTTCAAGCAGCACGCCGCACTCGGGGGGCACGTCCCCGGCGTCGCCGATGGCGCGGCCTCGCGCGTCGCGCCCAAGCACGTACCACACCGCGCCAGCCATGCCGAGGTAGGCCTTTCGCTTGTTCTCGCGCCGCAGATCGGCACGCAGGTCGGCTCGACTGACCTTGATCTCGTGCACCACGGGCTCGAGCCAGTCCGCACGCGAACTGCGACGGATCGAGAACACATCGGGGCTGGCCAGGACCCACTCATTGCCACCATCGTCGCGCGCTAGCGGTGCACGCAGCGACAGGCCGCACCAGGCAATCCGGCCCTCGCGGCGCTGGGCCTGCGCCACGCGCCATACCAGTTGCTCGTGCGCCTCGCGCCGGGCACGGTTTCGCTGCTGTGCGTGTGCCAGCAAAGTGATGCCGGCGTCTGTGACTCGCAGGGTCTCGCGGCCGACGGCGTCGAAATGCCGTTCAAGAAACCCACTGGCGAGCAGGTCGACCTCGATCGCATCGTGGCAGGGCCAGCCGGCCGAGCGATGCATTTCGCGCAAGCGCTGGTGGTGCGTCCGGGTCAGGGGCAAGGCGTCCATCACGCCCCGTATGATGCCTCGCGCTGTGACCCCGAGACCACCCGATCCTGCCGACGAACTGCCCCGCGTGGGTGTTCGCAGCCTGTGCGCGTTCGCCGCGCGTGTGGGCGACCTGGACCACCGGTTCACGCCGGCGCCCAGTGCACTGGCCGGCATCGAGGGGCATGCCACGGTGACGGCGCGCCGGCCCGCGCACTACCAGCGCGAGCGCACGCTGGCAGCAGCTTGCGCGGGGTTGTGGCTGCAGGGTCGCGCCGACGGATGGGATCCGTTGGCCCAGCGCATCGAGGAGATCAAGACGCATCGTGGCGACCCGGTACTCGTCGCCGACAACCAGCGCGCCCTGCACTGGGCGCAGGCCATGGTCTATGGCTGGCTGCTGTGCGAAGCCGAGTCGCTGGACACGATCGAGGTGGCGCTGGTTTACTTTGACGTCGACAGCGCGCGCGAGACGATGCTTACGCAGCATTGCACACGCGAGGCATTGGCCGCGCACACGCAGGCGCTGTGCGAGCGCTACGCGCAGTGGGCGCATCAGGAGCAGCAGCATCGGCGCGCACGCGACGCCGCGCTGGCGCGATTGCCATTTCCGTTCGATGGCTATCGCGCCGGCCAACGTGAACTCACCGAAGCGGTGTTTCGCGCGCAACGCGCCGGACGGCACTTGCTGGCACAAGCGCCCACGGGCATTGGCAAGACAGCCGCGACGCTGTTCGGCGCGCTGCGCGCCATGCCGCTCAACGCAAGCGACCAACTGCTGGTGCTCACGCCAAAGGGCACCACGCGAACCGTGTCGCTCGACGGCCTGCGCGCACTCGGTGCACAACCCCTGCGTGTGCTCGAACGCATGGCGCGCGACAAGACCTGCGAACATCCCGACAAGGCATGTCATGGCGAAGACTGCCCGCTGGCGCGCGGCTTCTACGACAGACTGGCTGCGGCGCGCAGCGCTGCCGTGCAGCGTGGCTTTCTCGGCCGCGAAGCCTTGCGCGAGATCGCGCTGGCGCACGGCATCTGCCCCTACTACCTGGCGCAGGAGATGCAGCGCTGGGCCGACGTGGTGGTGGGCGACGTCAACCACTGGTTCGACCTCAACGCACAGGCGTGGGCCATGGCGCAAGCCGAGGGCTGGCGCGTGCAGTTGCTGATCGACGAGGCGCACAACCTGGTCGAGCGCGCGCGTGCGATGTACAGCGCCGAGCTCGATCCGATGCGCTTTGCGGCCTGGCGCGCGCAGGCACCGCGCACGCTGACCGTAACGATGAACGCGTTGCACCGTGCCTGGGGCGCTCTGGCGCGCGACTGGGCTGGCGACACCACGATCGGCGATGAGCTGCCCGGCGAATTCGTGCACGCCTTGCGACGCCATGTGAGCGTTCTTGTCGATTTCCTGGCGCAGCACCCGCAGGCGGGCGTCGCACTGCAGCCCTGGTTGTTCGAGGCCTTGCACTTCCTGCGCGTGGCCGATCGTTTCGGCACGCACTCGGTGTTCGAACGCAGCCCCGGCATCGCTGCGCGCCGCGGTCGTCCGCGCCCGCGGCTGGCGCTGCGCTGCCTGCTGCCGGCCGAGCTGCTGCGCCCGCGCTGGGCCGCTGCTCACGCGGCCACGATGTTCTCGGCCACGCTCGCCCCCATGGCCCACGCGCAACGACTGCTCGGACTCGACGAGCGCACCGCGCAGATCGACGTGCCCTCGCCCTTCAGTGCCACGCAGTTGTCGGTGCGCATTGCGCACGGCCTGTCCACGCGTTGGGTCGATCGCGCGCGCACGCTGCCGCGGCTGGTGGATGAGCTGGTGGCCCAGGTGCGTGCCACGCCTGGCAAGCACCTGGCCTTCTTCAGCAGCTTCGATTACCTCGAGCAAGCGCTGGCCGCCTTCCAGGCCGCGGCCCCCGAGGTGCCGGTGTGGGCACAAGCGCGCAGCATGGACGAGGCGGCGCGCGCGGCCTTCCTCGCGCGCTTCACGCCGGGCGACACGGGCCTGGGCTTCGCGGTGCTGGGCGGCGTTTTCGCCGAGGGCATCGACCTGCCGGGTGAGCGGCTGGTGGGCGTGAGCGTGGCCACGCTGGGCCTTCCCCCGCCCGATCCGCTGACCGAAGCGCTGCGGGAGCGGCTGGAAAAGGCCGGGGGCGCCGGCTGGCGGGATGCCTACCTCATCCCCGGCCTGCACAAGGTGGTGCAGGCCGCGGGCCGGCTCATCCGCACGCCCGAGGACCGCGGCGCTCTGCTGCTGCTGGACCGCCGCTTTGCCGACGCCGAGGTGCGCGCGTTGCTGCCCGCCTGGTGGGGCCTGGGCTGAACCGCTCAGCCGTCATCGCCGTTGAATTCGCTGTCGGCATCCACCGGCGCCGGTGGGCGCGTGACGAGCACGCGGTCGATGCGCCGGCCATCCAGCGCGAGCACCTCGAAGCGCCAGCCCGCGCCGTCCACGTGCTCACCGCGCTGCAGCAGGGTGCCTGCCATTGCGTGCATCAGGCCAGCGACCGTGGCATAGCGGCCCCGGTCTTCATCGGGGAAGGCGTCGATCTCCAGCCGCGACTTGAGCTCGGCCACCGGCATCGCGCCCTCGATCTCCCAGGCGCCGTCCTCGCGCTGGCGCGCCCACGCATCCACCGGTCGCTCGGGTGAGAGCTCTCCGGTGATGGCCTCGAGCATGTCCCGCGGCGTGAGCAGGCCCTGCACCACGCCGTATTCGTCGACCACGAACACCATGCGCGTGGCACGGGCGCGAAACTGCTCAAGCAGTTCCATGCCGGTGAGCGTCTCCGGCACGAACACGGCCGGCTCCACGTGTTCGCCGATCGGCCCCGCTTCGCCGCGCGCTTGCAGTGCCAGCAGCTGCGGCACGTGAATCACACCCACCACGTCCTCCAGGCCGTTGCGGCACACCGGATACCAGGAATGGCCGCTGCCCCAGGCCTTGCGCAGGGCCTCGTCGACGCCGTCGCGCGCGTCCAGCCATTCGATCTCCGAGGCCGGCAGCATGATGGAGTTGATCTGGCGCTCATCGAGGCCGAACACATTGCGCACCATGCGGTGTTCCTGCGCCTCGATGATGCCGGCATCGAGGCCTTCGGCCAGGCTGGCACGGATCTCCTCTTCCGTGACCACCTGCGCCGCAGCGTTGTCCACCCGCAGCAGTTTGAGCATCCATTGCGTGGTGTGCGTGAGCAACCAGACGAATGGTTTCGCGCCGGTGGCCACCGCAGCCATCGGGCGCGATACCCAGCGCGCCACCGCTTCGGGGTAGAGCTGGCCGATGCGCTTGGGCACCAGCTCGCCAAAAACGATGGTGATGAAGGTGATCACGGTGACCACGATGGCCGTGGCCAGCACGCTGGAGGTGGTGTCGTCCAGCCCCATGCCGAGGAACCACTGGCCGAGGTCGTCGCTGAACGCGGCCTCGCCCACGATGCCGTTGAGCATGCCGATGGAGGTGATGCCCACCTGCACCGAAGAGAGGAACTGCGTGGGATTCTCGAGCAGCACCAGCGCCGTGCTGGCGCCTTTGTCCCCTTCCTCGGCCATGGCGTTGAGCCGCGCCTTGCGGCTGGAGGCCAGCGCCAGCTCCGACATCGCGAACGCGCCGTTCAGCAGGGTGAGAAAAACGATCAGGACAATATCCATAATGCCTGTATGTCACTGTATCTGATAGGCGATGTGCAGGGCTGCGACGAGGCACTCGGTCGACTGCTCGACACGGTGGGCTTTTCGCCCAGCCGGGATCGCCTCGTGGTGATGGGCGATCTGGTCAACCGCGGCCCCGCTTCGCTGGCCGCCATGCGCCGCATCATGGCGCTCGGGCACAGCGCGCAGACGCTGCTCGGCAACCACGACCTGCACCTGCTGGCCACCGCCCACGGCGTGCGCAAGCCGCACCGCCACGACACGCTGCAAGAGATCCTCGCCGCGCCCGACCGCGATGCCCTGCTCGACTGGCTGCGCCAGCGCCCGCTCGCGCTGATGGAGCGCGGCTGGCTGCTGGTGCATGCGGGCGTGCTGCCGCAATGGAGCGCCACCGACGCGCTCGAACTCGCCCACGAGGTCGAGACCGTGCTGCAGGGGCCCGACTGGGTGGACTTCCTGCACCGCATGTACGGCAACACGCCCGCGCGCTGGGTGCCCACGCTCGACGGTGCCGACCGGCTGCGCCTGATCGTCAACGCGTTCACGCGGCTGCGCTTCTGCACGCCGGACGGGACCATGGAGTTCGCCACCAAGAGCGCCGCGGCCGCGCCGCCCGAGGGCCACCTGCCCTGGTACGCCGTGCCCGGCCGACGCACGGCCGACGTGCCCGTGGCATTCGGCCATTGGTCGACGCTGGGCAGCCTGCGGGAGCCGAACCTGCTGGCACTGGACACCGGCTGCGTCTGGGGCGGCTGCCTCACCGCAGCGCGCATCGGCACGGTGCGTGGCGAGTTCGAATGCATCGAGGTGCGCTGTGCGCAGGCGCAGGCGCCGGGCGCCGACTGAAGCGCCCGCTCTCGCTCAGCCGCCCTCGGCGGGGCTGGGTGCCTTGAACAGCGCGGGCACCTTGCGTCGCGTCTTGATGTTGGGCGACACGCTGCGCGGTGCCGCGCTGCGTTGCGCGGTCTCCCACGCGGGCGGTGCGTCACCGCTGGCCTTGGCCTCGTAGGGCTGGTCGAACAACGGGTCGGCCGGGGCGCGGGGTGCGCGCGGTGCTGCGGGTGGGCGCGGCGCACGTGCCTCGCGCACCGGCTGCTCACGGCCGGCCGGCTCGTCGCCCCGCTGCCACGCGCGCTGGCCGTCATTGAAGCGGCCCGCCGGACGGCGGTCGGCTTCGAGCTCAAGCGCCTCGATCTCAAGCTTCTTGCCCAGCAGCTTTTCGATATCGGCCACCAGCCGGGTATCGCGCGCGCTGACGAACGACACCGCCAGCCCCGAGGCCCCGGCGCGGCCGGTGCGCCCGATGCGGTGCACGTAATCCTCGGCGTTGAACGGGATGTCGAAGTTGAACACCGCGGGCACGTCCTTGATGTCCAACCCACGTGCAGCCACGTCGGTGCACACCAGCAGATCGACGGTGCCCTGCTTGAACGCGTCGAGCGCCTTCAGGCGCTCGTCCTGGCTCTTGTCGCCGTGCAGCGCGGTGGTGTTGAGGCCGTCGCGCTCAAGCGAGCGCGCCAGGCGCGCACAACCCAGCTTGCTGTTGACGAACACGAACGCCTGCTTGAGATCGCGCTCGCGCAGGATCTGGCGCAGCGTGGCGCGCTTGTCGTCGTCGTCGACGCGGTAGAAGTGCTGCTCCACGGTGGACGCGGTGGCGTTGGAGCGCGCCACTTCCACGGTGATCGGGTCCTGCAGGTAGCTGTTGGCCAGGCGCTTGATCTCGGGCGAGAACGTGGCCGAGAACAGCAACGTGGTGCGCTGCTTGGGCAGGTAGGAGAGGATGCGCTGCAGATCGGGCAGGAAGCCGATGTCGAGCATGCGGTCGGCCTCGTCGAGCACCACGTACTCGACCTGGTTCAACACGCAGTTCTTGGCTTCGATGTGATCCAGCAGGCGCCCCGGCGTGGCCACCAGCACCTCCACGCCCTTCTTGAGCTCGGCGGTCTGGGGCTTCATGTCGATGCCGCCGAACACCACGGTGCTGCGCAGCTGCGTGTACTTGGCGTACAGCTTGACTTGCTCGGCCACCTGGTCGGCCAGTTCGCGCGTGGGCAGCAGCACCAGCGCGCGCACCGGGTGGCGGGCGGGCGAGGTGGAGGCGTTCTCGTGCTTGAGCAGGCGTTGCAGCAACGGCAGGCTGAAAGCCGCCGTCTTGCCGGTACCGGTCTGGGCCGCGCCCATGACGTCGCGCCCGGTGAGCACCTGCGGGATCGCCTGGGCCTGGATGGGCGTCATGGTCTCGTAGCCCATTTCGGCCACGGCCCTCGCGAGCGCCGGCGCGAGGTTGAGTTCGGAGAAGCTTTGGGTCATGTCGGGTCGGTGGGTGACCCACCCCGGCAACGCCAGGGCAGACCACGAATTAGCCCGCTATTGTCGCATCCGGGCCGTTTTGAGGCGCCAACACCCACCGGAACGCTCAAAGTGTCGCCGCCTTGAAGGTATCGCAGGCGCGGACATCGCCCGTTTCCAGCCCCTTGTGGAACCAGCGCTGGCGCTGCGCGCTGGTGCCGTGGGTGAAGCTGTCGGGCACCACGTGGCCCTGGCTCTTGCGTTGCAGCGCGTCGTCGCCGATGGCCGCGGCGGCGTTGAGCGCCTCCTCCACGTCACCCGGCTCGATCACGCCGCCCGTCTTGTGGTTGTGGTGCGCCCAGATGCCGGCGAAGCAATCGGCCTGCAACTCCAGTCGCACCGACAGGGCGTTGTATTCGCGCTCGCTCACCCGCCGGCGCGCCTGCTCCATCTGGTCGGTGATGCCCAGCAGGTTCTGCACGTGGTGGCCGACCTCGTGCGCGATGACGTAGGCCTGCGCGAAGTCACCCGGTGCGCCGAGCTGGCGGCGCAGCGTGTCGTAGAAGCTCAGGTCGATGTAGACCTTCTGGTCGCCCGGGCAGTAGAACGGCCCCATGGCCGACTGCCCGGTGCCACAGGCCGTGGGCGTGGCACCGCGAAACAGCACCAGGCGCGGCTTCTGGTATTGCACACCGGCCTGCTGGAAGATCGGGCCCCAGGCGTCTTCGGTGCCGCCCAGCACCGCCGCCACGAAACGGCCCATCTCGTCGTTAGGCGCTCCGGTCTGCCCTTGCTGTTGCTCGACAGGGGCTGGCGCCTGCAGGCCGCCGCCGTCGAGCGCGCCGAGGATGGTGAGCGGGTTGATCCCGAACAGCCAGCCCGCGATCAGCGCGATGACGATGGTGCCGAGCCCGATGCCCCGCCCGCCGCCGATGCGCGGCATGCGCCCGCCACCCGGACTGTTGCGGCGGTCTTCGATCTGGTCGGACTGCCGGTTGTTTTCCCACTTCATCGCGCGCCTCCTGGGCCGGTGGACCGGCATGGGCGCGATGGTAGGCCAGCTTTCAGGCCTTGGGCAGCGTGACCCCGACCTGGCCCTGGTACTTGCCGCCGCGGTCCTTGTAGGACACGTCGCAGACCTCGTCGCTCTCGAAGAACAGCACCTGGGCGCAGCCCTCGCCGGCGTAGATCTTGGCCGGCAGCGGTGTGGTGTTGCTGAACTCCAGCGTCACGTAGCCTTCCCACTCGGGTTCGAACGGCGTGACGTTGACGATGATCCCGCAGCGCGCATAGGTGCTCTTGCCCAGGCAGATGGTGAGCACGTTGCGCGGGATGCGGAAGTACTCCACCGTGCGCGCCAGCGCGAAGCTGTTGGGCGGGATGATGCAGTGGTCGCCATGGAAGTCGACGAAGCTCTTCTCGTCGAAGTTCTTGGGGTCGACCACCGTGCTGTGGATGTTGGTGAACACCTTGAATTCGGGCGCACAGCGGATGTCGTAGCCGTAGCTGCTGGTGCCGTAGCTGATCACCCGCCGGCCATCGACCTGGCGTACCTGCCCGGGCTCGAAGGGTTCGATCAGGCCGTGTTGCTCGGCCATGCGGCGGATCCACTTGTCGCTCTTGATGCTCATGGGGCGCGATTGTAGGCAGCAGCGCGGCGCCTTACCCGAGTTGTCATCGGGCCTACACGCGAGTGACATGGGGCGCCACAAGACTGCGCGCGTCCTCAACCTTCGCTTCTGCCACCATGACGCCCCACTCCAGCTTGCGCCGTCGCGCCATGACCAGTCTTGCCGCCACCCTGGCCTCTGCCTTGCTCATCGCCTGCGGCGGCGGCAGCGACGCCGCGCCGCCCTCGCCCGCCAGCCCACCGGCGCCTGCCGCCGCCTTCACGCTGCAGGTGCTGCACGTGGCCGACATGGACAGCGGCGGGGACCTGGTGACCAATTCCAAGGGTCTGTCGGCACTGGTGAACACCTTCCGCGCCGCCTACCCGTCCAACACGGTGTTCCTGTCCTCGGGCGACAACTTCATCCCGGGGCCGTTCTTCAACGCGTCCGACGACGCTTCTCTCGCGCCCGAACTGGGTGCGGCGGGCGCCGGCCGCGGCGACATCGAGATCCTCAACCTCATGGGCCTGCAGGCGTCGGCCGTGGGCAACCACGACCTGGACCTCGGCACCAACTTCTTCAACGCGCTCATCAACGCCGGTGGCGGCTGGCGCGGCGCGCAATTCCCATACCTCTCGGCCAACCTCGACTTCAGCACCGACAGCAACCTCAACGCGCGCGTGGTGGCCGATGGCGGCGACGCTGCCACCCAGGCCAACCGCCTGGCGGGCAGCACGGTGATCACGGTCAATGGCGAGCGCATCGGCATCGTGGGCGCCACCACGCCCACGCTCGCCAGCATCACGTCCACCGGCAACATCACCGTGCGCCCGGCCGGCACCGATATCGATGCCCTGGCGGCCGAGATCCAGCCGAAGGTGGACGCACTCACCGCGACCGGCATCGACAAGGTGATCCTGCTCGCGCACATGCAGCAGATCAGCGTGGAGCAGGCCTTGGCCACGCGCCTGCGCGGGGTCGACCTGATCGTGGCGGGCGGCTCCAACACCCGCCTGTTCGACGCCGACGACCGCATCCGCCCCGGCGACACCAGCCAGGGCACCTATCCGCTGCGCTACACCTCGCCCACCAGCGAACCGGTGCTGGTGGTGAACGTGGACGCCGACTACAAGTACCTCGGGCGCATCGTGCTGCCGTTCGACGGCGCGGGCCGCATCATCCCCGCCCGCCTGGACGCCGCCCTCAACGGCGCCTGGGCCACCGACAGCGACGGCCTGTCGCGCGCCGGCACCAGCCTGGCCAACGCCACGGCGGGCGTGGTCACCATCGCCGACAAGATCGCCGCGGTGATCGCCGCCAAGGACGGCAACCTCTTCGGCGCCGCCAGCGTGTACCTCGAAGGTGACCGCAGCTTCGTGCGCAACGAGGAGACCAACCTCGGCCATCTCAGCGCCCAGGCCAACCTGCGCTACGCCCGGGCCAATGGCGAGCCGTCCACCGCGGTCTCGCTCAAGAACGGCGGTGGCATCCGCGCCTCGATCGGCGCCTTCGACATCGCGCCCGGTGCCACCAGCGGCACCAAGGGGCCCACGCGCGCCAACGCTGGCGTGGGCAAACAGGCCGGCGACATCTCCCAGCTCGACATCGAGTTCGCGCTGCGCTTCAACAACGGTCTGAGCGTGCTCAGCGTCACCGCGGAAGAGCTCAAGGCACTGCTCGAACACGGCGTGGCCGCCCTCGGCAACCAGGGTCGCTTCCCGCAGGTGGCAGGCCTGCGCTTCAGTTACGACCCGGCGCAGCCCGCGGGCTCGCGCATTCGCACCCTGGTTGTGGACGACCCGGACGGCAGCGGCCCGATCAACACGCCCGAGGTGGTCTACAGCGCCGGTGCGCTCGCCGTGGCGCCCGGCACCGCCTACCGCCTCGTCACGCTCGGTTTCCTGGCCGATGGCGGCGACGGCTACCCGTTCGCAGGGCTGTCGGCCCCCAACCGCGTGAACCTGCTGGTGGGCAGCGGCTTCACCGCGCCGGGCAGCGAGCAAAAGGCCCTGGCCGATTTCCTGATCGCCACCCACCCGCGCGCCACCCCCTACGCCGAGGCCGACACCCCGGCGGCCCAGGACACGCGCATCCAGAACCTCTCGCTGCGCGCCGAAGCCCTGCCCTGAAGACACTTCATCCGCGAGCATCGGGCCTTCGGGCCCCTTGTTAGCGTCTTGGATGGGAATGGTTCGCATTTGTGTTTATACTGGTGATGTGAACCGGAACGCCTCACCCACTGCGCCCCCCCCAGCACCCACCGCGACGCCGGCATCCCTCGCCCCGCGCGTCGCGTTCGCAACGCTCAGCGACGGGCGGCGCGAGGTCTACATCGAGCATGCCGGGCAGGTATACCGCCTCAGCCTCACCGCGCAGAACAAGCTGATCCTCACCAAGTAGGCATCGCGTGCCGGCCATGCCCTGTCCGGTTGTCGACGGCCGGGCGACAACGGCTGGATGACCCTGCACCGCAGTTTCCCAATTTTCAGTAATTCCTGAAATTTCAGGCCGATGCGGCTACAGTGCCGACCATGCCGCTGCAAGACCACCTCCCACCCCTCAACCGCGAGTTCGTTGCCCACTTCGGGGAGATGGGCAGCCGCTGGGGCATCAACCGCACCGTGGGGCAGATCTATGCCCTGCTCTACCTTTCGTCCGAGCCCCTGTGCGCGGACCAGATCGCCGAGACGCTGGAGTTCTCGCGCTCCAACGTGAGCATGGGCCTGAAAGAGCTGCAGGCCTGGCGCCTGGTGCGGCTGCGCCATTTCCCGGGCGAGCGGCGCGAATTTTTCGAGGCGCCAGCCGATGTGTGGGAAATCTTCCGGGTGCTGGCCGAAGAACGCCGGCGCCGAGAGATCGAGCCCACGCTGTCGATGCTGCGCACCGCGCTGCTGGAGACGCCGGGCAATGACGCCGAGCGGCACGCGCAGCAGCGCATGCGCGAGATGCACGACCTCATCGACCGCCTGATGACCTGGTTCGATGACGTGCAGAAGCTTGCGCCCGAGACGGCCTTGCAACTCATGGGTATGGGCGCTACGGTGACGCGTGTGCTCGAACTCAAGGACCGACTGACCGGCAAGGGCGCGGCCGCACGCGCCGCGCGGGAAGACAAAGCCGCCTGACTCCACGAAAGATCGCCCGATGGACCTCGACACCCTGCTGCTCTCGCGCATCCAGTTCGCTGCCAACATCAGCTTTCACATCCTGTTCCCCACCATCACCATCGCGTTGTGCTGGTTCCTGCTGTTCTTCCGCATTCGCTTCGTGCAGACGCGCGACGAGGCCTGGGAGCAGGCCTATTACTTCTGGACCAAGGTGTTTGCGCTCACCTTCGCGCTGGGCGTGGTCTCGGGCATCGTGATGAGCTTCCAGTTCGGCACCAACTGGCCCGGCTTCATGGAGAAGACCGGCAACATCTCCGGCCCGCTGCTGGGCTACGAGGTACTCACCGCGTTTTTCCTCGAGGCCAGCTTCCTGGGCATCATGCTGTTCGGCCGCGGCCGGGTGAGCGAACGCGTGCACCTCATCGCCACCTCGCTGGTGGCACTGGGCACCACGCTGTCGGCGTTCTGGATCCTGAGCCTGAACTCGTGGATGCAGACGCCCGCGGGCTTCGAAATCGTCAACGGCGAGTTCGTGCCGACCGACTGGCTCGCCATCGTCTTCAACCCCTCGTTCCCCTACCGGCTGGCGCACAAGCTGCTGGCCTCGGCGCTCACCGCCTCGTTCCTGATCGCCGGCCTGTGTGCCTGGCAACTGCTCAAGGGCTCTGCCACCCGCGGCACGCACAAGGCACTGCGCACCGCCGCGTTCGCCGCGATCATCGTGGCGCCGCTGCAGATCTTCGTGGGCGACCTGCACGGCCTGAACACGCTGGAGCACCAGCCGGCCAAGATCGCCGCCATGGAAGGCATCTGGGAAACCGAGAAGGGTGCGCCGCTCACACTGTTCGGCATTCCCGATGAAGAGGCCGGTACCACGCACTTCGCGGTCAAGATCCCCAAGCTCGCGAGCCTTATCCTGACGCACGAGTGGGACGGCGAGATCAAGGGCATCGCCGATTTCCCCGACACGCACCCGCCGGTGGCGCCGGTGTTCTACGCCTTCCGCGTGATGGTGGGCATGGGCTCGCTGATGCTGCTGGTGGCGCTCTGGAGCGCCTGGAAGCTCTGGCCGCAGCGCCACGCCACGCAGACCAGCCTGCCGCGCCCGCTGCTGTGGACGCTGGCCGGCATGACCTTCTCGGGCTGGCTGGCCACACTCGCGGGCTGGTACGTCACCGAGATCGGCCGCCAGCCTTTCATCGTCTACGGTGCGCTGCGCACCGCGGACGTGGCCACGCAGATCGCGCCGCCCTACGTGGCCGTCACGCTCACCGCCTACCTCATCGTCTATGGCCTGCTGCTCGTCACTTACGTGGGCGTGCTCAAGCACATGGCGGAAAACCCGGTGAAGCCCGCCCCGGAAGCGCCCCAGGGCGAACTCGGCAAGGCCGGCGTCTGAACACGCGGAGACACACACGATGACCTGGGCCGAATTCCTCCCCCTGTTCTTCATGGCCGTGATGGGCCTGACCCTGCTGGCCTACGTGGTGCTCGACGGCTACGACCTCGGCGTCGGCCTGCTGCTGCCCCTGGGCACCGACGCGCAGAAGGACACGATGATCGCCAGCATCGGCCCGTTCTGGGACGCCAACGAAACCTGGCTGGTGCTGGGCGTGGGCGTGCTGCTGGTGGCCTTCCCCAAGGCACACGGCATGGTGCTGCAGGCGCTCTACCTGCCCGCGGCCATCATGCTGATCGGCCTCATCCTGCGCGGCGTGGCATTCGACTTCCGCGTCAAGGCGCCGATTCAATACAAGGCCTTCTGGAATGGCGCCTTCTTCACCGGCTCGCTGGTGGCCAGCATGGCGCAGGGCTGGATGCTGGGCAGCTACATCACCGGTTTCGACAACGGCGGCATCGGCTGGCTGTTCAGCCTGGGCATCGCCATCACGCTGCCCGCGGCCTACACACTGCTCGGCGCGGGCTGGCTGATCATGAAAACCGAGGGCGACTTGCAGCGGCGCGCGGTGTACTGGGCGCGGCGCGTGCTCTGGCCCATGGGCGCCGCACTGCTGGCGATCTCGGCGGCCACGCCGCTGGTGAACGCCGCCGTGTTCGACAAATGGTTCGGCGTGCCGCAGATCTTTGCGCTGCTGCCGGTGCCCCTGATGTGCGCCGCCGCCTTCTTCGCGGTGCGCTGGGTGGTCACGCGCCCGAACGTGGTGGACGCCGGCTACGGCTGGCTGGTGTTCGTCAACACGGTGCTCATCTTCGTGCTGGCGTTCTTCGGCCTGGCCTACAGCATCTTCCCGGACATCGTGATCGGCCGCCTCGACGTGTGGGAAGCCGCCGCAGCCACGGGTTCGCTCACTGTCATCTTCATCGGCGTGGCGATCACGCTGCCGGTGATCGTGGCCTACACGATCTTCATGTACCGCGTGTTCTGGGGCAAGGCGCGCGAGCTGAGTTACAGCTAGATCGCGTCCGTCATCAAACGTGCACAAGCGCACACCTGACCCGCTGATCTAGTGCGAACGCTGTAGCGACAAGAGCACCCGCGTTTTCTACGCTGCCTGTTGGTTTTCGACACAACAGGCAGGGATGGGATTCGATCGGTTCATTGCGCGCGCTTGCACCGCGGCGCTGGTGTGCATGGCAGCGCCTGGCGCTGCGTGGGCACAAGCCCCTGGCGACCTGGGCGACGCTGCAGCACGCGACAACGCAGAACAGCGCCGCGCTGCGGAGCGTGAGCGCCGCCAGCGCGAGGCGCTGCAACCGGGTGTCGATGTGCTCGGCCCGCCCGCGACGGCCCCCGACGCCCGCGATTGGCCAGCACACGAGTCGCCTTGCTTCTTCATCGAACGCGTGCTGCTTCGGGGTGATGCAGCGGCCTCGTTCGGATGGTTGCTGATCGATCTGCAGGATGGTCCTGACGCCGCTGTGGGGCGCTGCCTCGGCACGCAAGGCGTCTCGCTGGCGGCGGCACGCGCGCAGCAGTGGCTGATCGAGCGCGGCTTCATCACCTCACGCATCCTGCTCGAATCGCAGGACCTCTCGCAGGGTACGCTCGCGCTCACGCTGCTGCCCGGGCGCATCAGCGCCATCCGCCTTGCTGAGGGAACGTCGACGCGCGCCACGCTGCACAACGCGCTGCCGGCGCGGGTGGGCGACATCCTCAACCTGCGCGAGATCGAGCAAGCGCTGGAGAACCTGCGGCGTGTGCCCACGGTGCAGGCCGACATCCAGATCGCCCCGGGCGCCGAGCCTGGCCAGAGCGAATTGATCGTCCGCTGGCAGCAGGCGCTGCCGCTGCGTTTGAACCTGTCACTGGACGACGGCGGCTCCCAGGCCACGGGCCGCTACCAGGGCAACGCCACGCTCAGCCTCGACCACGCACTGGCGATCAACGACCTGTTTTATCTCTCGTTGGGGCGCGACCTGGGGGGCGGCATGCCAGGCACGCGTGGAACGCGCAACGCCAGCCTGCACTACGCACTGCCCATGGGCCACTGGGCCCTGGCACTCAACGCCAGCCGCTACCGCTACGTCCAGACCGTGGCCGGGCTGAACCAGGACTATCGCTACAGCGGCCGCGGCGCGCAGCAGGACGTCACGCTCTCGCGCGTGGTGCGCCGCAACGGCGCCAGCAAAACCTCGCTGCAGCTGCAGGTCTTCGCGCGCCAGTCGGCCAACTTCATCGACGACACCGAGATCGCGGTGCAACGCCGGCGCACCGGCGGCTGGGAGCTCGGTGCGCAGCACCGCCACCACGTTGGACGTGGCGAGCTGAATCTGAGTGCCGCCTTCAAGCGCGGCACCGGGGCCTTCGGCGCACGTCCCGCGCCCGAGGAGGCGTTCGACGAAGGCCGCTCGCGGTTTGCGTTGGTGAGTGTGGACGCCGGGTGGTCACAACCGTTCGAGGTGGCGGGCCTCTCGCTGCGCTGGCGCAGCCACTGGCGCGGTCAGCGTGAGCGCACGCCGCTCACCCCGCAGGACCGCTTCGCCATCGGCGGGCGCCACAGCGTGCGCGGCTTCGATGGCGAACGCAACCTGCTCGGCGAGCGCGGCTGGTGGTGGCGCAACGAGTTGAGCGTGCCGCTGGGCAACACGGGGCAGCAGCTCTATGCGGGCATCGACCAGGGCCGCGTGGGCGGCCCCAGCGCGCAGTGGCTGGCTGGCCGGCGACTGGCCGGCGCGGTGCTGGGCCTGCGCGGTGGCTGGGCAGCGCTGCAGTACGACGTGTTCGTCGGCACGCCGCTGCACCGGCCAGCGGGATTTCAGGGTGCGGGCTCGACCGCCGGTTTCCAGCTGCACGCGAGTTTCTGAGCACAGGGAGAACCAGCGCATGAACCGGGGTCGATACAAGGAAGCGGTATCAACTGCCTTCGAGGGATACAAGCGTGAGATGAGTACCGTGAGCATTGCCGCTGAGGAGGGGCCAAATCCGCTCGTCACGCTGTGCGAGAACGTCTTGAAGACTCTTGGACAGCGACCAGGTCGAATTTACGAGGGACGGCATGATGACATCACCGTCATTACCCCCGTTGTGGACGCCGCAAGGGCCATGGGAGAGGCGGCATCCGACACACTCAAGAGCAAATTGCCACCTGCTGCGCCACAAGCGTAGGCTCTATGAGCGCCGTTGGTGCGATGCGGCTGGACATCGGCGAATCGCGCAGCAACCGCCACGCCGGCACCCAGGCCGGCACATTCGCGTGGACCAAGCCACAAATCACCGAGAACCGCGGCCAGTTCGGCGGGGGAGTGCGTGGCAGCACACGCACTGGTGGGCGGCCTCAGCGGGGGCGCGGGCGGGGCAGCTGGCGCTGGGCTGGGCTCGCTCTCGGCCAACACGCTCAATGAACTCACCGCGGACATGCCCGATGGCGTCAGGCAGCTGGTGGGCGCGGGCCTAGCCGCGGGCATCGGCGTCATCGCCGCTGGCACTGCGGGCGCCGCTGCGGCGTTCAACGCGGACGTGAACAACCGGCAGTTGCATCCGGGTGATCGCGAGCTGGCCAGGGACCTCGCCCGAAAGAGCGCGGGAAAGTACTCGGTGCAGCAGATCGAGGAGCAGATGCGCCTGATGGGCAACCGGGCCTACAACGCTGAGCCCAACACCGCCGAGGTGCTCACTGACATGAACGCCATCGTGGATAGCCTCAACAAGGACCCGGGCATGCCCAAGACCAGCGATGGCCGCGCGGTGGTGGAAGTACCGGGCCAGCCCAACGCGCAGATTCAGCAGTTCATCATGAGCAACACCACGGACAACGCGGGCTACATTCCGGGCGTGTCGCCTTATGTGGGCAGCAAGACCGAAGGCCAATCTCTGCCATACGGGTCGAATACACCAGCGACGACGGCCGCGCGCTGCGCCAACGGCGATCTGGCGTGTATCTCGGGGGTGGGGGCGCAGCAGTCGAGCATTCCGGAGTTGAGTGATGCGGCGAGAAATACGATCGCCAGTGGAGCGGAGGCTACAAGTCGGGCAGCAGGGGTTGTGGCGGCTGGGGCAACGGCTGTTGCTGCACGGGGAGGGCCCTACGGGAGGCCTGCCCAAGCTGCAGCGGTAGGAGCTACGGCCATTGGCACCGCGGCGGACGCAATTGGGCAGATCGTGCGCCCAAATGTTGGGGAGGCATTGCAAGACGCCATGCTCACCACATTTCAAGAATGGGCAGATAGAAAAATGCCAGGAATCGCACCCGCAACGAATGAAGTAGTCGAGGCGTGGAAAGCTTCTGGAAGTTCTAAGTCGCTTGATTCCTGGGTCAACGAACAGTGGAAAGCGTTTCTTGAAAGGACCGCGAAATGAGGCTTCGACTGCTCAACAAAGGGCGACTGACGGGAGTGGGCACGCTCGCGTGTGTAATTCTTTCCGCTGCTCTACTCGCGTACACGTTCTTCGTAACTGAAATCCGTTGGCTCGGTGTTGCAAGCCTGATTCTGGCGTTGGTGCTTCTGGGTATTGCCGGCCTTAGCAATTCAGCAGCCTCAGTGGGAATTCCACCACCGTTCGAAAAAGACCCGCTCGGCTGGCGCAAGGCAAAGAGGACCTACGAAGAGCCACAAAGCCCAAACAAGCCGAACGAGCATTGAAAACCGCCCGCACTGGCGACGCCGAGAGCGGCATCGCGCCGATCTTCGACAAGGAGCGGGTGAAGGATGAAGTCGATGCCCAGGTGCACATCACCAAGGCGTTCGGGCAGCAGGCGAGCAAAGCGATCGGCGATTACGCGGGCAAGAAGTACAACGAGCTCAAGGACACCGACCCCGAAGAAGCCGCCAAGTGGGCCGAGGGCGGCACCTACCGCGTGGCAGCGCACACACTGGTGGGTGGCCTCTCCGGGGGTGCGGGCGGCGCAGCGGGCGCTGGGCTGGCTTCGCTCTCGGCCAACACGCTCAATGAATTCACCGCGGACATGCCCGATGGCGTCAGGCAGCTGGTGGGCGCGGGCTTGGCCGCGGGCATCGGCGCCATCGCCGCTGGCACTGCGGGCGCCGCTGCGGCGTTCAACGCGGATGTGAACAACCGGCAGTTGCACCCGGGTGAGCGCGAGCTGGCCAGGGACCTCGCCCGAAAGAGCGCGGGAAAGTACTCGGTGCAGCAGATCGAGGAGCAGATGCGCCTGATGGGCACCCGCGACAAGGTCTGGTTCGAAGGGCTCTACAGCCAGGGCGAAGGCGGCGAGGTGAGCTTCGCGCAATACAAGCTCGCGGTGCAGACCTACGTGCGCTTTCTGGCCGACCCCGAAGGCAAGACCATCGAAGTGGCGTTTCCGGATCGGTGACGGATTGCGGACATGGGCAGGCCCAGCCCGCTCAACCTGTCAACGCGATTGGCCTGCCACCACCGTGCGCTGCACCACCCGGTCATCGCCCAGCACGATCAGCGCAAACAGCAACTCGTCCAGGCTGTCGGCCTGCGCCGTCTTGCGCGCCAACAGCGGCGTGGCCTGCGGGTCGAGCACCACGAAGTCCGCCTCGCAGCCGGGCAGCAGGTTGCCGACCACGCCGTCGAGCCCGAGCGCACGCGCCGCGCCCGCGGTGTGTTGCCACCACAGCTGGCCGGGCGTGAGGCTCAGGCCGGGTTTGGTCTGGCCTTCGCGGCCCACCACGTAGGCCGCGAGCATGGTGCGAAAGGGCGAGAAGCTGGTGCCGCCGCCCACATCGCTGGCCAGGCCGTAACGCATGCCGGCGGCGTCAGCGGCCTGATAGTCGAAGAAGCCACTGCCGAGGAACTGGTTGCTGGTGGGGCTCACCGCCGCCGCAGCGCCGGCGCGCGCCATGTGCTCGCGGTCGGCGCGGTCGAGGTGGATGCAGTGCGCGTAGATCGCGCATTCGCGCAGCAGGCCGAAGTCGTCGTAGACGCCCAGGTAGCTGCGGCTGTCGGGGAACAGCTCGGCCGCCCAGCGCACCTCGTCCAGGTTCTCGGCCACGTGCGACTGGATCCACACGCTCGGGTACTTCGCGGCCAGTTCACCCGCGCCGCGCAGTTGCGCGGGCGTGCTGGTGGGTGCAAAGCGCGGCGTGATGGCGTAGCCCAGGCGGTCCACGCCGTGCCAGCGCTGGATCAGCGCCTCGGTGTCGATCAGGCTCTGCTCGGTGTCGTCGCGCACGCCGTCGGGGCTGTGGCGGTCCTGCAGCACCTTGCCGGTGATGAAGCGCAGGCCGCGTGCCTGGGCCGCTTCGAACATGGCGTTCACGGACGACGGATGCGAGGTGGCGAACGTGAGCGCGGTGGTGACGCCGTTGCGGGCGAGTTCGTCGAGGAAGAACTCGGCCACGCCGCGCGCGTAAACCGGGTCGGCGAAGCGCGCCTCGTGCGGGAAGGTGTAGTTCTCCAGCCAGGGCAGCAGGCCCGCAGCGGGCGCGCCGATCACGTCGGTCTGCGGGTAGTGGATGTGCAGGTCCACAAAGCCCGGCGCGATGAGAAAGGGCCGCAGATCTTCCACCGCCACACCGGGGTAGCGGTCGATGAGGGCAGCATGCGCCCCTGCGGCCCGCACCACGGCACGGCCTTGGGCATCGGGGCCGATGACCAGCAGGCCGTCGTCGTCGTACAGGGGTTGGCCGCTGGCGTCGTCGAAACGCAGCAGCCGGGCGCGGTAGGCTTTCATGGGCGCGAGCTTATCGCTGGGCGCGCGCGGCAGCATATGACAGCGCCGATGACGGCCATCGCAGACCGCGACGACGCTCGGCGGCGGCCATCAGCGGCCGAGCTTGCCCTGCACGCCGTCCACCAGCCAGCTCATCTCGAGGATCTGCGCGTCCGTGAGGGCCTGACCGGGCGCGATCACGACCTTGCCGGTGTTGTCGCGCACCGCCTTGCCCTTGGCGGCGAACACCGGCAACCGGCCCGCGGCCATGTCGGCCTGGCGCGCGTTCACCTCTTTCTGCACCGCTTCGGGCACCTTGCGGCCGAAGCCCTCCACGCGGATGAAGCCCGCGCCCACACCACCCCACACCTGCTCGCTGCGCCAGCTGCCATCCAGCACCGCCTGCACGCGGCGCGTGTAGTAGTCGTCCCAGCGGTGCGTCACGGCCACCACCTGGGCGTCGGGCGCCACGCTGCGCATGTCGGAGTGGTAAGCCACGGCAAGGCGGCCGCGCTCCTGCGCGGCCACCATCACGGCGGTGCTGCCGGTGTGAAAAGCCAGCACCTCGACGCCCTGGTTCATGAGCGTCATGGCCGCATCGCGCTCGCGCGGCGGGTTGAACCACTCGCCCAGGAACACCACCTTCACCGTGGCCTTGGGGTTCACCGATCGCATGCCCAGGGTGAAGGCGTTGATGCCCTGGATCACCTCGGGAATGGGAAAGCCCGCCACATAGCCGGCTTGCGTGGCCATGCGGCCTGCGGCCACGCCCGCCAGATAGCGGCCCTCGTAGTAGCGCGCGTTGGCGGTGGCCACGTTGGGTGCGGCCTTGTAGCCGGTGATGGATTCGAACTTCACGTTCGGGAACTCGCGCGCCACCTTCAGCGTGGGCTCCATGTAGCCGAAGCTGGGCGTGAAGATGATCTGGTTGCCCTGCTGCGCGAGATCGCGGATCACACGCTCGGCGTCGGCGCCTTCGGGCACGTTCTCCACATAGGTGGTCTGCACCTTGTCGCCCAGCGTGGCCTGGACCGCCAGGCGGCCGATCTCGTGCTGGCGCACCCAGCCCGCGGCGGTGAGCGGCGCCACATAGACGAAAGCCGCCTTCACCGGCGGGGTGACGGGCTGCTGTGCGTGGTTGATCGGAGAGAAAAACAAGGCGGCCAGAGCCGGCGCAAAGGCGCGCCAGGCCGCGAGGTTTTTGTACATGGTGTTCCTCGACATGGCTTCCGGTGAATGAAAAACGCGAGCCGGGGAAGCACCGGCTCGCGTGGGGCGTATTGTAGATTCACCGCAGAGCACGCGGTGAATCGAGCCAGCATTCACCGCACGAGCGCCTCCAGCCGGGCCAGGTGCTTCGCACGCGTGGCGGCGTCGATGAAGCTGGCCTCGAAGCTGTTGCGCGCGAGCGTGATCACGTCGTCGCGCGAGAGGTTCAGTGCCCCGACGGTCTGCACGAAGTTGGCGTTGAGGTAGCCGCCGAAATAGGCCGGGTCGTCGCTGTTCACCGTGGCGCACAGGCCGGCGTCCAGCAGCCTCTTCATGGGGTGGTCGCGCAGATCGTTCACCACGCAGAGCTTCAGGTTGGAGAGGGGGCACACGGTGAGCGGCGTGCGCCGGCGCGCGAGTTCGGCCACCAGCGCGGGGTCGTCCAGGCTGCGCACGCCGTGGTCGATGCGCTCGGCCTTCAGGTCATCGAGCGCCTCCCAGATGTAGGGCGGCGGGCCCTCCTCGCCCGCGTGCGCCACGATGCGCAGACCGAGCTCCCGGCAGCGCGCGAACACGCGCGAGAACTTGGATGGCGGGTGGCCAACCTCGCTCGAGTCGAGCCCGACGCCGATGAAATGCGCGCGGTGTGGCAGTGCGGCTTCGAGCGTGGCAAAGGCGTCTTCCTCGCTCAGGTGGCGCAGGAAACACAAGATGAGCGCGCTCGTCAGGCCGAACTCGGCCTGCGCCTTGTCGCAGGCGCGCTTGAGGCCCGCGATGACCACGCCGATGTCCACGCCACGTGCGGTGTGGGTCTGCGGGTCGAAGAAGATTTCGGCGTGTACGACGTGGTCAGCATGCGCGCGCTGCAGATAGGCCCAGGCCATGTCGAAGAAATCGGCCTCGTGCAACAGCACGCTGGCGCCCGCGTAGTAGATGTCGAGAAAGCTCTGCAGGTCGGTGAAGGCATAGGCCTGGCGCAGCGCTTCCACACTGGCGTAGGGCAGCTTCACGCCGTTGCGCTGCGCGAGCGCGAAGATGAGCTCGGGCTCGAGCGAGCCTTCGATATGGATGTGCAGTTCGGCCTTGGGCAAGGCTGCGGCGAGTTGGGCAGGGGACAGGGACACGTTCAACAGGTTCCGAGGGTGATGGCCAGACGTTGCAGGTGGCGACGATAAGCGCTGCTCACGCGGTCGGCCGGGCCGTGCACTTCCGTCACGGGGCCGGTGCGGCCGATCGGCAACGCCTTGGGTTGTTGCGACTCCACCACCGGGCGGTCCTGCGCGAAGACGGCATCCTGGAATTCCACCAGCGATTCCACGCTCGCAGGGTCGTTCTGGGTGGCCATCACGAACCACGCGGTGCAGGCCTCGTGGCCGTCGGGGCGGATGAAGAGCGCTATGGCGTTGCGCACCGGGTCGCCGACGCTCGCGTCCTTGCGCAGCACGGCGGCAAAGGGGTGCGGCACGGTGTAGCCGTAGTCGATCCAGGCGCCGCCCTCGGCCTCGGCGTACGCGCGCGGTTGCCAGGCCCGGGCCCCGTTCACGTGCAGCCCCGCGCCGTCCTCCGTCACCAGGCCCACCTGCACCTGCGCATGGCCGCGCTCGCCGAGCCAGCCCTCGTGCACGAAGCCGAAATGGCTCAGGTCGAGGAAGTTCTCCACCAGGCGCGGTGCGCTGGTGGCCACGCTGTAGGGGCCGCAGACAACGCGCCGCCACGCCGGGTCGTCGGCTTCGGCAAACGGTGGTGGCGCATCCAGCGGCGGCGCCAGGGGCACATCGCCGGCCTGCAACCGCACCCAGATCAGGCCGTGCTGCTCGCGCGCCTCGAAGGCCGTCGCAGCATGGCCCGCGGGCGGGTTGAAGTCGGGCGCGGCGGGTACGTGCCGGCAGCGCCCACCCTCCTTGCCGCCGCCGAACTGCCAGCCGTGGTACGGGCATTCCAGCCGCGGCCCATGCACGGTGGTGAGCACGCGCCCGAGCGAAAGCCGCGCGCCGCGGTGCGGACAACGATCCAGCCAGGCATGCACCCGGCCGTGGTCACGCCACAGCACCAGCGGCTCGCCCAACAGGCTGGCGGCCAGCGGCGCGTCGCGCAGCATGTGCGCATCGGCCACCGGGTGCCAGAGTTGTCGTTCGATCATGAGCGTGATTCAAACAAAAAGGGCTGCACGCCGGCAGCCCTCCGGTCACCGAGCGGTGTCCATTTATTGCGGTACTTTGCCTTCCACGCCCTTGACGTAGAACTTCACACCGCCCAGGAAGGCGTCGTCGGCCTTCTGGTCCTTGGCCAGCACTTCCTTGCCGCTCTGGTCGACGATGGGGCCGGTCCAGGGGTGGAAGCTGCCGTCCTTCAGGCCGGCCTTGATGGTGTCGATCTTGGCCTTGATCTCAGCCGGCACGTCGTCGGCGATGGAGACCAGGTCGATCGCGCCTTCCTTGTGACCCCACCACACGCCGCCGGTGGTCCAGGTGCCTTCCAGGGCATCCTTGGTGGCCTTGATGTAGTACGGCGCCCAGTTGATGATGGCCGAACCCAGGTGGGCCTTGGGGCCGTAGGCGGTCATGTCCGAATCCCAGCCGAAGGCACGCTTGCCGGCCTTCTCGGCGGTCTGCAGCACGGCCGACGAATCGGTGTTCTGGAACAGCACGTCGGCGCCGCCGTTGAGCAGCGACGTGGCGGCCTCGGTTTCCTTCGGCGGGTCGAACCAGCCGTTGACCCAGACCACCTTGGTCTTGATCTTCGGGTTCACCGACTGCGCGCCCATGGTGAAGCTGTTGATGTTGCGGATCACCTCGGGGATCGGGATCGAGGCCACCACGCCGAGCGTGTTGGTCTTGGTCATCGCGCCCGCGATCACCCCAGCCATGTACGCGCCCTCGTAGGTGCGGCTGTCGTAGGTGCGCATGTTCTCGGCCGTCTTGTAGCCGGTGGCGTGTTCGAACTTCACGTCCTTGAAGTCGGCAGCGACCTTGAGCATGGGCTCCATGTAGCCGAAGGTGGTGCCGAAGATCAGCTTGTTCCCGTTGGCCGCCATGTCGCGGATCACGCGCTCGGCGTCGGCACTCTCGGGCACGCTTTCCACGAAGCTGGTGACCACCTTGTTGCCGAACTCGGCCTCGATCGCCTTGCGGCCGTTGTCGTGCGCGAAGGTCCAGCCACCGTCGCCCACCGGGCCGACGTAGGCGAAGGCGATCTTCAGCGGCTCGGGCGCGGGCGCCGGGGCGGCGGCCGGGGCCGGCGCGGGGGCTGCGGCCGGGGCAGCCGCCTCCTCCTTCTTGCCGCAGCCGATGAGCACGGCGCCGGCCAGCGCGCTGAGTGCGGCGGCCTTGATCAGGGATCTCTTGTTCAGGTCGGTCATGGTGTCCTCGGGTTTGGAGGTGGGTGGTGAGCGGAGGCGGTTTGGCCCGGTCGATGGTTTACCCAGCAGGGTATCCAGACAGAAGCAAATTATGAACCGGGGTAGAACGGTTTCCCGATCGACGACGGCATGTTGATGCGGATCCACGTCGGGTTTCGCGAGATCAGCACCAGCACCACCACCGTGGCCAGGTAGGGCAGCATGGTGAGGAACTGGCTCGGCACCTGTACGCCGATGGCCTGCAGGTGGAACTGCAGCATGGTGACGCCGCCGAACAGGTAGGCGCCCAGCAGCACGCGCGCGGGCCGCCAGGTGGCGAAGGTGGTGAGCGCGAGCGCGATCCAGCCCTTGCCGGCGATCATGCCCTCCACCCACAGCGGGGTATAGACGGTGGCCACGTAGGCGCCCGCGAGGCCGCACAGGGCGCCACCGGCCATCACCGCCATCAGGCGGATGCGGCGCACCGGATAGCCCAGCGCGTGCGCCGATTCGGGGCTTTCGCCCACGCTGCGCAGCACCAGACCGGCGCGCGTGCGGTAGAGGAACCAGATCAGTCCCAACGCGATGGCCACGCAGCCATACACCATGGGGTGGTGGCGAAAGAGCGCCGCACCGAGCACGGGGATGTCGGCCAGCACCGGAATGGCCCAGCGAACCTGCTCGGGCAGCGTCTCCTGCACGTAGCGCGTGCCCGCAAAGGCCGAGAAGCCGGCACCGAACAGGCTGAGCGCCAGCCCGGTGGCGTACTGGTTGGTGTTGAGCCAGATCACCAGCACACCGAAGATGGCCGCGAGCAACGCGCCCGCACCCATGCCGGCCAGAAAGCCCAGCGCCGTGCTGCCGGTGTGCACCACGGTGGCGAAACCGGCCAGCGCGGCGCACAGCATCATGCCTTCGGCGCCCAGGTTGACGACGCCCGCTTTCTCGTTGATGAGCAGGCCCAGCGAAGCGATGGCCAGCACGGTGCCCGCGTTGAGCGTGGCGGCAAAGAGCAGCGCGTAGGACTCCATCACTTGCTCCACTTCAAACGATAGGCGATCAAGGTGTCGCAGGCCAGCAGCGAGAACAACAGCAGGCCCTGGAACACGCCGGTGATGGACTTGGGGAGGCCCAGGCGCGACTGGGCGAGTTCACCGCCGATGTAGAACATGCTCATGAGCAGCGCCGAGAACACGATGCCCACCGGGTGCAGCCGTCCCACGAAGGCGACGATGATGGCCGCGAAGCCGTAGCCCGCGGGCACGTAGGGCGTGAGCTGGCCGATCGGCCCCGCGACCTCGAATGCACCGGCCATGCCGGCCGCGCCACCCGAAATCAGCAGGGCCACCCACAGCGCCTTGCGCGATGAAAAACCGGCGTAGCGCGCGGCCATCGGCGCCAGGCCGCCCACGATTTGCGCATAGCCCGAGACGGTGCGGAACAGGAACAGCCACACGGCGGCCACGCCCAGCAGCGCGAACAGCAGGCCGATGTTCACGCGCGAGCCGTCCATCAGGCGCGGCATCTGCGCCACGCGCTCGAAGGTCTTGGTCTGCGGGAAGTTGTAGCCCGCCGGGTCCTTCCAGGGGCCGTAGACGAGGTAGTTCAGGATCTGCACGGCCACATAGACCAGCATCAGGCTGACCAGGATCTCGTTGGCGTTGAAGCGGTCGCGCAGCAGCGCGGTGATGCCGGCCCACAGCATGCCGCCCACCATGCCGGCCAGGATGACGGCGGGCACGATCCACACACCCGTGGTCTTGTCCGCCATCAGCGCGACGCCACCCGCGAAGATGGCGCCGATGATGTACTGTCCCTCGGCACCGATGTTCCACACGTTGGAGCGAAAGCACACCGCCAGGCCGAGGGCAATGATGAGCAGCGGGGTTGCCTTCACCAGCAGCTCGGAGATCGCGTAGCCGCTCTTGATGGGCTCCCAGAAGAAGATCTGCAGCCCGCGCACCGGATCCTTGCCGAGCGCGGCGAACAGCGCGATACCGATGACCACGGTGATGAGCAGCGCCAGCAGCGGCGAGGCGTAACCCCAGAAAGGGGATGGCTGGGGGCGGACTTCAAGCCGCAGCATGCGTGGTCTCCTGGTTGTTCTTGTCGTTGTGGTCCCACAGGCCCGACATCCATTCGCCGATGCGCTCCACCGTGGCATCGGCGCGGTCCAGACTGGGCGAGAGCCGGCCCTTGGCGATGACGTGCAGGCGGTCGCTGATCTCGAACAGTTCTTCGAGTTCTTCGCTGACCACCAGCACCGCGCAACCGGCGTCGCGCAACGCCAGGATGGCGCCGCGGATCTGCGCCGACGCGCCGACGTCCACGCCCCAGGTGGGCTGGCTCACGATCAGCAGCTTCGGGTTTGCCTCGATCTCGCGCCCGACGATGAATTTCTGCAGGTTGCCGCCCGAGAGCGATTTGGCCGCCGCGCCCGGCCCGTTGGCCTTGACCTGGTAGCGCGCGATGATGGCCTGCGCCTGCGCCTTGAGTGCGCCCACGCGCACCCAGCCCAGCGGGCCCACGGCGTCGCGGCGCGACAGCAGCAGGTTCTGCGCCAGCGAGAGCGTGGGCACGGCGCCGCGGCCCAGGCGTTCCTCGGGCACGAAATGCAGGCCCAGTGCGCGCCGCCGCCCCGGGCCCAGGCGCGCCACGTCCTGCGCGCCCAGCAACACGCTGCCGGCGGGTGCGCGCGTGTCCTCGCCCGACAGCGCGCGCAGCAGCTCGCCCTGGCCGTTGCCGGACACGCCCGCAATGCCCACCACCTCGCCCGCGCGCACCGTGAGCGCGATGTCGGCGAGCGCAGTGCCGAAGGGGTCGTCGCTCGCGAGCGTGAGGCCGTTGACCCGCAACACGGCCTCGCCCGCATGCAACGGCCGGTGTTCGAGTTCGGGCGGCTCGGCGCCGATCATCAGGCGGGACAACGAGGCGTTGGATTCCTCACGCGGGTCGCACACGCCGGTGACCTGGCCGCCGCGCAGCACGGTGCAGGCGGTGCACAGCGCCCTGATTTCGTGCAGCTTGTGGCTGATGTAGAGGATGCTGCAGCCTTCGCTGGCCAGTTGCTTGAGCGTGAGAAACAGCTTTTCCACCGCCTGCGGCGTCAGCACCGAGGTGGGTTCGTCCAGGATCAGCAACTGCGGGTTGGTGAGCAGCGCGCGGATGATCTCGACCCGCTGCATCTCGCCCACCGAGAGCGTGTGCACCGGGCGCTCGGGGTCGATAGGCAGGCCGTACTCGTCGCCTTTGGCGCGAATGCTCGCCGCCACCTCCGCCAGGCTCAGGCTCTTGTCGAGTCCGAGCCACACGTTCTCGGCCACGGTCAGCGTGTCGAACAGGCTGAAGTGCTGGAACACCATGCTGATGCCCAGCGCGCGTGCCATCTGCGGGTTGCGGATGTGCACCGGCTGGCCGTTGAAGAGCACGGCGCCTTCGTCGGGCTTGACGGCGCCGTAGATGATCTTCATCAACGTGGATTTGCCGGCGCCGTTCTCGCCGAGCACAGCGTGGATCTCACCAGGCTGCACCGTGAGCGAGACGCCGTTGTTGGCCACCACGCCGGGGTAGCGCTTGGTGATGCCGGTGAGTTGAAGTCGGTGGCTTGAAATCGTCATGCAGCGGCTCGCTGGGCTTCGGGCGCGCGCAGCGAGGCGGCGACGGATTTGATCTGCTCGCGCAGCCAGCGCGCCGCGTTGGACGCGTGGGTGCGCTCGTGCCAGAGCTGGTAATACATCATGCGCGGGAAGGCAACAGGCGGGGTCAGGATGGTCACGGGCAGGCCGCCCACGTAGCGTTCGCAGTACTGACGGCCGGTGGTGAGCACAAGCAAGCTGCCTGCCACCATGGCCGGGATCAGGCCGAAGTGCGGGCAGCGCGCGCTGATGCGGCGCGCCAGGCCCAGGCTGGCCAGGTGGTCGTCGATGAAGCCGCGCGCCCCCGGGTGGGTGGGCGTGGGCGCGATGTGCTCGGCCGCGAGCCAGGCGGCCTCGTCCCAGCCCCGGCGCACCGCCGGGTGGTGGTTGGCCACCAGGCACACCACCTCGTCGCCGAACAGGCGGCCCAGGTGCAGGTCGTCCGGCGGCTGCGTCCAGTTGCCGATCACCACGTCGACCGCGCCCTGCGCCAGGTGGGTGCGGTAGTCGGCGTCGCGCGAGAGCGGGTGAATGTCGATCACGCAGTTCGGTGCCGCGGCCTTCACCTGCGTCACGAGCTGCGGGAGGAAAAAGGGGTCAAGGTAGTCGCTCGCCGCCAGGCTGAAGGTGTGGCTGGCGGTGGCCGGATCGAAGGCGCGCGCGTCGGAGAACAGCACCTCGGCGCTGCGCAGGATGGCCGCGGCCGGCTCGATCATGCGCAACGCGGCCTCGGTGGGCACCATGCCGGAGCCCGAGCGCACCAGCAGCGGGTCGCCCGCCAGCTCGCGCAGTTTCTTGAGCGCCGCGCTCACCGCGGGCTGGTACATGCCGAGCTTGATGGCCGAGCGCGAGACGCTGCGTTCGGTGAGCACGGTGTGCAGCACGCGAATCAGGTGCAGGTCGATGCGGTCGAACATGGGCCCGTATTTCATGACGGTCTCATCCGCAGTGGCATCGTGGACAGGGCATCGGCGACATATGCAAACCCATATGATGCCCTGAACCCCGGTGGGTATGCTGACGCGCATGAGCCTTTCCATTCCCAGCCAGCCCCTCACGTTCTGGCGCCGCGGCCAGCCCGTGACCCTGCCCGCCGTGCCCGCCGACCGCCCCCTGCTGCAGGTGCTGCGCGAAGACCTGCACTGCACCGGCACCAAGGAGGGCTGCGGCGAGGGCGATTGCGGCGCCTGCACCGTGGTGCTGGGCGAGGCCGTGGCGGGCCGGCTGGCGCTCAAGGCGGTCAACGCCTGCATCAAGATGGCGCACGCGGTGCACGGCCAGGCCGTGTTCACGGTGGAAGACCTGGCCGCGCCCGACGGCGCCCTGCACCCGGTGCAGGAGGCCCTGGTGCAGTGCCACGGCAGCCAGTGCGGCTTCTGCACCCCGGGCTTCGTGATGAGCCTGTACGCGCTGTACGAAACCACCGGCGGCGGCCAGGGCGTGACGCGCGAGTCCGCGCAGGCCGCCCTTTCAGGCAACCTGTGCCGCTGCACCGGTTACCGGCCGATCCTGGACGCCGCCGAACGCATGGGCGAACTCCCCTGCCCCGACGCCAGCCGGCTGGACGAAGCGGCCGTGTTGCGCGGCCTGCGCACCCTGGGCCCGGCGCCGGTGGACGGGCCTTATCAACGCCCCACCACGCTCGAGGCCTTGCTCAAGGCACGTGCCGCGCACCCCGGCGCCCAGGTGATCGCCGGCACCACCGACGTCGGCCTGTGGATCACCAAGCTGCACAAGCAGTACCCGCAACTGCTGGACGTGACCGGCGCGGCCGAACTGCGCCGCGTGGAAACCTACCCGCACCACATCGCCATCGGCGCGGGCGTGAGCCTCACCGACGCTTATGCCGCGCTCGTGGCCGAGCGCCCACAGCTTGGATCCTTTGCCCGCCGGTTCGCCGGCCTTCCCGTGCGCAACGCCGGCACGCTGGGCGGCAACGTCGCCAATGGCTCGCCCATCGGCGACTCGATGCCGTTGTTGATCGCGCTGGGCGCCAGCGTTGTGCTGATGCGCTGGGATGCGAAGCGCCGCGCCATCGCTCACCGCGAACTCCTGCTCGAAGACCTCTACAGCGGCTACCGCCAGAACGTGATGCGCGCGGACGAGTTGCTGTGCTGGGTGAAGGTGCCGCGACCCACGGCAAGCGAGTTTCTGCGCGTGGACAAGGTGAGCAAGCGCTTCGAGGACGACATATCGGCCGTGTGCCTGGCGGTTCGCTTGCACATCGAACACGGCGTGGTGCGGGAAGCCCGCATCGGTGCCGGCGGCGTGGCCGCCACGCCGGCGCGGGCACGCCAGACCGAAGCCGCGCTGCGCGGCCAGCCCTGGAACGCCGACACCGTGATGGCCGCCGCCGCCGTGCTGCGCGCCGAGTTCCAACCCATCAGCGACATGCGCGCCAGCGCCGACTACCGCCGCGCGGTGCTGGGCAATTTGCTGCGCCGGCTCTGGCTGGAACACCGGGGCGTCAAGGGCCTCAGGCTGGAAGCGGCGGATCTGGAGGCACTGTCATGAACGCGCCCGATACTGCCCTGCTGAAACAACCCGCCGCGGCTGGCCTGGCCGCTGGTGTCTCACGCGCCCACGAAAGCGCCCGCGCCCAGGTGGCCGGCGCCGCCACCTACATCGACGACATCCCCGAGGTGCGCGGCACCCTGCATGCCGCACCGGTGTGCTCGCCGGTGGCGCATGGCCGCCTGCTCGGCATCGACACCGCGGCCGCGCTGGCGATGCCTGGCGTACGCGGCTTCGTCGGCGCCGACCAGGTCCCCGGCGACAAGATCCTCGCCGCGTTCGCGCACGACGAGCCGGTGTTCGCGCAGGGCACGGTGCAGTTCGTTGGCCAGGTACTCGGCCTGATCGTGGCGGACGACGTGATGACCGCGCGCCGCGCCGCGCGGCTGGTGACACCGCGCATCGAGCCGCTGCCGGCGGTGCTCACGGTGCATGAAGCGCACGAACGCCAGAGCTACGTGCTGCCCCCCGTGCGCGTAACGCGCGGCGATGCGCTCGCCGCGCTCCAGCGCGCGCCCCACGTGCTCGACGGCGAGTTCGAGGTCGGCGGGCAGGAACACTTCTACCTCGAAGGCCAGATCGCCTATGTGCTGCCGCTGGAGCAGAACCAGTGGTGGGTCTACAGCAGCACCCAGCACCCGGGCGAGGTGCAGCACTGGGTGTCGCACGCGCTGGGCATCGCCAGCCACGCCGTCACCGTGGAATGCCGGCGCATGGGTGGCGGCTTCGGCGGCAAGGAAACGCAGGCCGGCCACCTGGCCGTGTGGGCCGCCATCGCGGCCAACCACCTGGGCGCGCCCGTGAAGCTGCGACTGGACCGCGACGACGATTTCCTGATCACCGGCAAGCGCCACCCGTTTGCATACCAGTACCGCGTGGGTTTCGACGACACCGGTCTGCTCAGCGGCCTGCAGTTACAGATGCTGGTGAACTGCGGCTTCAGCGCCGACCTCTCCGGCCCGGTGGCCGACCGCGCCATCTTCCACTGCGACAACGCCTATTTCCTCGAAGACGTGGCGGTGGACTCGTTCCGCTGCAAGACGAACATGCAGAGCCACACCGCGTTTCGCGGCTTCGGTGGCCCGCAGGGCGTGATCGCCATCGAGCGCATCCTGAGCGACATCGCGCGCCACCTCGGGCTGGACCCGCTGCAGGTGCGGCTGCGCAACCTCTACGGCACGGGCCAGCGCGACGTGACGCACTACGACATGAAGGTCGAGGACAACATCCTCGAGCCGCTCATGAGCACGCTGGCGCAAACCTCGAACTACGCGCAGCGCAGCGCCGCCATCGACGCCTTCAACGCGAAGAGCCCGGTGATCAAGAAGGGCATCGCGCTCACGCCGGTGAAGTTCGGCATCAGCTTCACCGCCACGCTGTTCAACCAGGCCGGTGCGCTGGTGCACGTGTACACCGACGGCAGCGTGATGGTGAACCACGGCGGCACCGAGATGGGCCAGGGCCTGAACACCAAGGTAGCGCAGATCGTGGCTGACGAACTGGGCGTGCCGTTCGAGCGCGTGCTGGCCACCGCGGCCGACACCAGCAAGGTGCCCAACGCCAGCGCCACCGCCGCCAGCAGCGGCACCGACCTCAACGGCCGCGCCGCCCAGTTCGCCGCGCGCAATGTGCGCGACAACCTGGCCGCCTTCGTCGCCGGGCTCGACGGCTGCGGCGCGGGCGCGGTGCGTTTCGCGGGTGGCCAGGTCATCACCCCCAAGAGCACACGCACCTTCGAGGCCGTGGTGCACGCCGCCTACGCCAACCGCATCCAGCTCTGGAGCGACGGCTTCTACCGCACGCCCAAGATCCACTACGACAAGACCACCATGAAGGGACGCCCCTTCTACTACTTCGCCTACGGGGCCGCCTGCAGCGAGGTTGCCATCGACACCCTCACGGGTGAGAGCAAGGTGCTGGCGGTCGACATCCTCCACGACGTGGGCCACAGCATCATCCCAGCCATCGACATCGGCCAGATCGAGGGCGGCTTCATCCAGGGCATGGGTTGGCTCACCACCGAGGAACTGGTGTGGAACGCCAAGGGGCAACTGCAGACCCACGCCCCGAGCACCTACAAGATCCCCACCGCGGGCGATTTGCCGCCGCGCTGGAAAGTGGCGCTTTGGCCCGAGGCCAACCGCGAGGACAACGTGCACGGCAGCAAGGCGGTGGGCGAGCCGCCCTTCATGCTGGCCATCAGCGTGCACGAGGCGCTGCGCGACGCGGTGGCGCGCGCGGGCGGCAGGCCCGACGACGTGGACGCGCCGGCCACATCAGAGGTGGTGCTGAGGGCCCTGGGCGGCTGACAATGGTGGGGGTGGTCGCGGAACATCCGCGACCGCAACGCCTCCATCAGGCTTTGCGTACCCGGCCTTCTGCGAGGCCCGTCCTGCCACCCGCATGCTCAAACCCATGAAATCCGTCCTGCCCGACTGGGCCCACCCCTGGATCGAAGCCATCACCGTCGGTCTGCAGATCGCGCTGATCATCCTGATCGCGATGCTGCTGCGCTCGCTGCTGCACCGCTTCATCACGCGGCTGGCGGCCGACAAGAACCTGCCGCTGGAGTTCAGCGTCGGCAGCAAGCGGCTGGTCACGCTGGTGCTCACGGTCGCCGCGTTGCTGTGGATCCTGGACCGCATGGGCGTGTCGGCCGGCCTGATCTGGACCGCCTTCACCGGCTTCATCGCCGTCGCTGCCATCGCTTTCTTTGCGGCCTGGAGCGTGCTCTCCAACATCTTCTGCTCGGTGCTCATCTACACCTCGCGGCCATTCGGCCTGCACGACCACATCGAGATCCTGGAAGGCGGCGACAAGCCCGGCCTGGCCGGTGAGGTGATGGACATCACCCTGGTTTTCACCACGTTGAAGGAGGACGCGCCCGAGGGTCAGGAGCCCACCTACCTGCGCGTGCCCAACAGCCTGTTCTTCCAACGCACCACGCGCCTGAAGCGCAGCCAGCAGCCGCTGGTGGGGTCGGTGCTGGACTGAACATCAGCGTCGCGTGGCGCGCCAGGGCTTGCCGTCCACCGTGCCGCGAATGCGCGAGCCGTCCACCTCGCCGCTGAAGCGCTGCCCGCCGACCACGAAGCCGATGCGCGCACCGTTGACATGGGCCTCGCTGATGGGCCGGGCGCTGCCCGCTTCGCGCAGCGTGCCCGCGATCTTCTGGAAGGTCTGGGTGAGCACGAGTTCGCTGTCACCGAAACGCCAGGTACCGGCCACCTTGGCGGGCACGGTCCACTTGTAGGCATTGCAGTAGGTGCTGCAGTCCTCCTTTACGGCCACGGTTTCGTCGGGCTCCCAATCGCCCATGCCGAAGGAGTTGGAGACGATGCGCGTGCCGGGTTTCATGTCGAGCAGCGTGGGGCGCAGCCGCATGTTCAGGTCGGGCAGCAGGAACATCGTGATCACCGTGGCCTTGGAGAAGTCGGACTCGAAAATGTCCGCCTTCTCGAACGTGGCGCGATCGCTCACGCCGGCGCTGGCCGCAGCGCGCTGCGCGTAAGCCACAAGGTCGGGGTTGTATTCGATGCCGTGCGCGGTGGCCCCGCGTTGCGCGGCCGTGATCACAAGGCGCCCGTCGCCAGAGCCGAGGTCGATCAAGTGGTCCCTGGGCGTGAGTTTCGCCAGTGCCAGCATGCGCTCGACCAGGCTTTGCGCGGTGGGCAGCCAGATCACGTCCTTGCCGGGCTGGCCTTCGTCGGGCACGTAGTCGGCAGCGGCCGCACCGGGCGGCTCGCTCAGCTGTGACCAGGCCGGGCTTGCGCACGCCATCAAGGACAGCGCGGCGGCGGCAAGGGAGCGGCGATGCAGGTTCATGGGTTTCTCCTCAGGTCGGCGGGTTGGAACGCGTCGCGCCCGGTGCATCGCGCGCGACAGCGCGATGCTTGGGAGAACGCTGGAAGTACAGCACCGGGATTCCCGACGCCAGCACGGCCAGGCCGATCCACGCGGCCGCGCCGGTGTACACGAGACTGGCGTACAGCATGTACAGGCAGGTCAGACAGAAGATGGCGGGTGTGAGCGGGTACCAGGGCACGCGATAGGGCAGCACCCGCAGCGGCTCGCGCCAGCGCAGCACGAACAGCGCACCGCCCACCAGGAGCAGGAACGCCCAGAACACAGGAGCGGTGAAATCCACCATCGCCTTGAAGCCGTCGCGCGTGAAGGCACCCACCGCGATGAGGACGAGCGCGAGCGCGCCCTGCACGATATGCCCGTTGGCGGGCGAGCGCCCGCGTTCGTTCCACACACCCAGCCAACGCAGCGCGGTGATGTCGCGCCCCATGGCGTGGAACGCGCGAGCCCCGGTGAAGATGGTGGCATTGAGCGTGGAGATCGCCGCCACGACGACCGCCAGCGTGACGATCAACTCGGCCGATGGGCCCGCAGCGGCACGCATCATGTCGGTGGCCACCGCATCGGAGGCGCGCAGGCCGTCGAGCCCGAGCACCGAGAGCAATGCGAGATTGGTCAGCACGTAGAACGTGACCAGCACCAGGGTGCCGATGGTCAGCACGCGCGCGATGTTGCGGGGGGCATCGCGCAACTCCCCACTGAGGTAGGCCGCCTCGTTCCAGCCACCATAGGTAAGGAGCACGAAGATCATGGCCACGCCCAGTGCCGCAGTTCCTGGCGGCACCGCCAGGGTCCCGTGGTTTGGGGGCGCAGTCGGGCCGACAAGCCCGAACACGATGATGGCGGCAATGATCGCCAAATGCAGAAAGGTGACCACGATCTGCAGGTTCTTGCCTTCGGCCGTGCCGATGGCATTCACCCCCGTCAGCACGATGACGGCAAGCGCCGCGTACAGCGCCGACCCATGCGGGCCCAGCGGCATCACCTGCGTAAGGTAGTCACCCAGCAGAAAGGCAACCGCCGCAATGGCGCCCGTCTGGATGACGGTGCAACGCGCCCACCCGAACAGCATGGCGAGGGGCCGTCCGTATGCCCGCGACAGGAAGTGATACTCGCCCCCGGTGTCGGGGTGCGCGGCCGACAACTCGGCATAGCAGAGCGCGCCCACCAGTGTGACCGCACCGCCGATCACCCAGACCAGCATGAACATCCACTCTGAACTCACGCTGTTGGCCACGATCGACGGCGTGCGAAAGATGCCGATGCCCACCACCAGGCCGACGAGGATGATCACGGCGTCGAACACCGACAGCGTGGCGCGCGATGGGGCTGCGGCCTGGACGCCCTTGTGCGCGCCCGGCTCTGCCTGTGCGGGAAGCGACAAGCGTGTCTTCTGACTCGGGTTGTGGGTCTGACAAACCCGCAGGTGGAGCGCGTCTCGGTCAATTGGTTACGTCAATCGCGTCGCGTCGGCGATCGGCGTACACTTCGCGGCTGCTCCGGGGTGCACAGACGTTGGTCTGGCGCTGAGATGGCCTGACGGCCGAACCCGTGAACTTGATCCGGCTAGTACCGGCGAAAGAAGAGCGTTGCCCGACGGCCCCATACCGTCCGGCGGTCCTCCGGAGCAAACCACCACTGCCGTGTGTTTGTTTGCCGCCACCCAGGAGACCGCCCCATGAACGCCCCCGACAAGTTCGCTCCGCTGCTCACGCTCACCCGCGAGCCCTTCCCCGCGTCCACCAAGGTGTTCGTGCCCGGCACGCTGCCGGGCGTGAACGTGCCCATGCGCGAGATCGCGCTCACCAATGGCGAGCGCGTGACGGTGTACGACACCTCGGGCCCCTACACCGACCCGACGGTGGCGATCGACGTGAAGAAGGGCCTGGCGCCACTGCGCGCGGCATGGATCGAAGCGCGTGGCGACACCGAGACCTACAGCGGCCGCGAGCGGCAGGCGGTGGACGACGGGGTGAAGCACGAAGCGCGCGAGGCCGAGCGCATCGATGCGCTGCGGGCGGAGGCGGCTGCGCTGCAACGCACACCGCGTCGCGCGAAATCGGGTGCCAACGTCACGCAGATGCACTACGCCCGCCAGGGCATCGTCACGCCCGAGATGGAATACATCGCCATCCGCGAGAACGGCAAGCGCGAATGGATGCAGGAATACCTGGGCGACGCCGAACGCGAGGTGCGCCTGCGCGGTAACCCGATGGGTGCGCGCATTCCCGAGATCATCACGCCCGAGTTCGTGCGCGACGAGGTGGCGCGCGGGCGCGCCATCATCCCGGCCAACATCAACCACCCCGAACTCGAGCCGATGATCATCGGCCGCAACTTCGGCGTGAAGATCAACGCCAACATCGGCAACTCGGCGGTTACCTCCAGCATCGAGGAAGAGGTGGAGAAGCTCGTGTGGTCCATCCGCTGGGGCGGCGACACGGTGATGGACCTGTCCACCGGCAAGAACATCCACACCACGCGCGACTGGATCGTGCGCAATTCGCCGGTGCCCATCGGCACGGTGCCGATCTACCAGGCGCTGGAGAAAGTGGGCGGCGTGGCCGAAGACCTCACCTGGGCCATCTTCCGCGACACGCTGATCGAGCAGGCCGAGCAGGGCATCGACTACTTCACCATCCACGCCGGCGTGCGCCTGCCCTTCATCCACCTCACCACCAAACGCCGAACCGGCATCGTCTCGCGCGGCGGCTCCATCCTCGCCAAGTGGTGCATCACCCACCACAAGGAGAACTTCCTCTACACGCACTTCGAAGAGATCTGCGAGATCATGAAGGCCTACGACGTGAGCTTCTCGCTCGGCGATGGCCTGCGCCCCGGCAGCGGGGCGGATGCGAACGACGAGGCGCAATTCGCCGAATTGCGCACGCTGGGCGAACTCACGCAGATCGCCTGGAAGCACGACGTGCAGACCATGATCGAAGGCCCGGGCCACGTGCCCATGCATCTGATCCAGGCCAACATGGACGAGCAGTTGAAGCACTGCCACGAGGCGCCGTTCTACACCCTGGGCCCGCTCACCATCGACATCGCACCCGGCTACGACCACATTGCTTCGGCCATCGGCGCGGCCATGATCGGCTGGATGGGCACCGCCATGCTGTGCTACGTGACGCCCAAGGAACACCTGGGCCTGCCCGACCGCGACGACGTGAAGCAAGGGATCATTGCCTACAAGATCGCCGCACACGCGGCCGACATTGCCAAGGGCCACCCCGGTGCCCGCGCGCGCGACGACGCCATGAGCAAGGCGCGCTTCGAGTTCCGCTGGCGCGACCAGTTCGCGCTTGGCCTCGACCCCGACACGGCAGAGGCCTACCACGACGAAACCCTGCCCAAGGATTCGAGCAAGGAAGCACACTTCTGCTCCATGTGCGGCCCCAAGTTCTGCAGCATGAAGATCACGCAGGACGTGCGCGATTACGCCGCGCAGAAGGGGCTGGACGAGGCCGCGGCGCTGGAGCGCGGCATGGCCGAGAAGTCGGCCGAGTTCAAGGCCGCGGGCGGCGAGTTCTACGTGCCGCTCGATTCGATCAAGAAAGGCTGAACGGTGGCGCGCATCGGCATTGCGGGCGCGGGCGTGCTGGGCCGTCTGCTGGCCTGGCGGCTCGCGCGCGCCGGCCACGCGGTGAGCGTGTTCGACCCCGCGGCAGGCCCGCAACCGCCGGTGGTGGGGCAGATCGGCGCCAGCGCGCCGCATGCGGCCGGCTTCACCGCGGCCGGCATGCTGAGCCCCATTGCCGAACTCGACAACGCCGATGCCGGCATCGCGCGGCTGGGCTGGCGCTCGCTACCGATGTGGCGTGTGATCGGTGCGGCGTTGGGTGGTGCCGAACCGCTGGTGCGCGTGAACGACAGCCTGCTGCTCGCGCACGGCAGCGACCGCGGCGCCGCGCAACGCGTGCTCGCGCGGCTGGACGCACTGCCCGAAGCGCCGCGCGCCGAGGTGCTGACCGCCGCGCAGCAGCACGCCCTGGAGCCCGCGCTGGCCACCGGCCTGCTCGCCTGGCGGCTGCCCGGTGAAGGCCAGGTGCTGCCGCGCGAAACACTGCTCGCACTCGCGCAACAGGCCGAGGGCGTGCGCTGGCACTGGGGCACGCCGATCACCGACGTGTCTTCCGGTCGGCTGGTGCAAGCCGACGGTGCGGCGCACCGTTTCGATCTCGCGATCGACACCCGCGGTCTGGGCGCGCGCCCGCAAGTCGCGCTGCGCGGCGTGCGCGGCGAGGTGGCGTGGCTGCACGCACCTGGCGTGGTCCTCTCGCGCCCGCTGCGCCTGCTGCACCCGCGCCACCGCGTGTACCTGGTGCCGCGCCCGGGCGGGCGCATCGTGGTCGGCGCGAGCGAGATCGAAAGCGAAGACCGCTCGCCGGCCAGCCTGCGCAGTGTGCTGGAGTTGCTGAGCGCCGCACACAGCGTGCTGCCCGAGCTCGCGGAAGCGCGCATCGAACACCTGGAGAGCAACCTGCGCCCCGCGCGCGCCGACAACGCGCCCTTCATCGAACACGCCAGCGGCCTGCTGCGCATCAACGGCCTGTTCCGCCACGGCTGGCTGATCGCGCCCGCGCTGGTGGACGACGCGCTGGCTGCCGCGCACATCGCGGCGCCGCTGGAGACCACCCATGCCTGAACCGACGATTCGATTCAACGACCAATCCCGGCCCTGCCCCGCCGGCCTCACGCTGACGACGCTGCTGCAACGCGAAGGTGTGAACGCCGAGCGCGTGGCCACCGCGGTCAACGCACGCTTCGTGCCGCGCGAGGCACGCGACGCCACGCCGCTGCATCCCGGTGACGAAGTGATCACCTTTGAAGCCATTGTGGGAGGCTGAACCATGTCATTGCCCGAACCCCAGGCCTGGACCGTATACGGCGAAACGCTGCACAGCCGATTGATGATCGGCACGGCGGGCTATCCCTCGCCCGCGGTGCTGCGCGACGCGATTGCCGTCAGCGGCGCGGGCGTGGTCACCGTCGGCCTGCGCCGCACCCTGGCCGCGGCCGGCGACAACGGCTTTCTCGCCGAGCTGCTGAAAGACCTGAGTGCACGCGGCGTGCACCTGCTGCCCAACACCGCGGGTTGCCGCAGCGCGCGCGAGGCGGTGGCGCTGGCGCACATGGCGCGCGAGCTCTACGGCACGCGCTGGATCAAGCTCGAGGTGGTGGGCGACGAGCACACGTTGCAGCCCGACCCCTGGGGCACGGTGGAGGCCGCGGCCGAGCTCGTGCAGGCCGGCTTTGCCGTGTTCCCCTACTGCACCGACGACCTCGTGACCTGCCAGCGCCTGCTCGACGCCGGCTGCGAGGTGCTGATGCCCTGGGGCGCGCCGATCGGCTCGGGTCAGGGCCTGCTCAACCCCTGGGCGCTGCGCACGCTGCGCGCGCGCCTGCCCGGTGTGGCGCTGGTGGTGGACGCTGGCATCGGCGCCCCCTCGCACGCGGCGCAGGCGCTCGAACTCGGCTTCGATGCCGTGCTGCTCAACTCCGCAGTGGCGCACGCGCGCGAACCGGTGGCCATGGCGCGCGCCTTCGGCGACGCGGTGCGCGCCGGGCGCCTGGCCTTCGAGGCTGGGGTGATGGCGCCGCAGGACATGGCCGTGGCCAGCACGCCGGTGGCGGGGCGGCCGATGTTGATCGGATGAGCGCCATGGCCCACGACACCTTGCGGCTCACCGCCGCCGAGGCCGCGGCGCGCCTGGGGCTACCGCCCGGGGTGCACGACGCGCCCGAGCTCGCCCGGCGCCTGCGCGAACAAGGCGCGCTCGCGGTGGTGATCACCAGCGACCCGCACGACCCACGCGATCGACACGACTGGCTCGACACGCCACACGCGCGCGGCTGGCTCACGCGGCCGCATGGGGGTCCGTCGGACCACGCGGCGCGCTTTCAGGATGCGCTTGCACAAGGTTGGGTCGCGGCCGACGCCGCCGTGCTGGCGCGCCTGCCCGACCGCGCCGACGCGGCCGATCTGCCCGTGCTCTCGGCCGACGAAACGCCCGCAGCCTGCACGCCTGCGCGCGATACCGCCACAGACCTCGGTGTCTACGCCATCGTGGACAGCCCCGAGCGCGTGCGGGCCTGCGCCGAAGCCGGTACCCAGCTGATCCAGTTGCGCGTCAAGGTGCCGCGCGACGACCCGGCCATGGCCCCGCAGATCGCGGCCGCGCTGCAGGCCACGCGCACGCACGGCGCCACGCTGGTGGTGAACGACCACTGGCGCACCGCGCTTGAACTCGGGGCGCCAGCCATTCACCTCGGCCAGGAGGACTGGATCGAGCTCGACGCCGACGATCGCGCACAGATTGCAGCCGCGCAGACGCAGGGCCTGCAATTGGGCCTGAGCTCGCACAGCCTGTGGGAACTGTGCCGCGCGCGCGGCGCGGGCGCAGACCTCATCGCTTGCGGCCCGGTCTGGCCCACGCTCACCAAGGCCATGCCCTGGCACCCGCAGGGGTTGGACAACCTGGCGTGGTGGGTTCGCATGGCCGGGCGACCGGTGATCGCCATCGGCGGCATCCTCGCGCACGCGCAACTGGCGGAGGCGGCGCGCACGGGCGCGGCCACGGCATGCGTGGTGCGTGGCCTGGGCGACGACCCGCGCGCCACCCTGCCCGCCTGGCAGGCCGCGTGGCAGCAGGGCCGGCACGGCGCGCCACTCGTGCCACCCGCGCGGCCCCGCCCCACGCTGGACGCCGCGCACCGCGCCGGCCCCTGAAACGGCTTCCTACAATGGCCCGGCCATGACCGAGCCGACCCCGACCCCGCGCTGCCTGCTGGCCGCCACCGATTTTTCGGCGCCGGCCACCCTCGCGCTGCAGCGCGCCGCGCTGCTTGCACGTGAACACGGCGCCGCGCTGCACCTGGCGCACGTGCTCAATCGACGTTGGCTCGACGAGCTGCGCCAGTGGTTGCGCGCCGACACCCCCTGGGCCGCGCAATTGCACGACGCCGCGCAGGCTCAGCTACAGGCATCCACCCAGGCGCTCGGCACGCCGGCGCAGACCACGCTGCTCGACGGCGAGCCCGTGCCCGCGCTGTGCGCCCTGGCGCAGGATCTGCAAGCCGAACTGCTGTTGATCGGTGCACGAAGCGACCCGCCGCTGCACCAGCGCGTGCTCGGCGGCACCGCCGAGCGCTTGCTGCGCCAGAGCGGCGTACCTCTGCTGGTGGTGCGGCAAGCCGCGGCGCAGCCCTACCGTCGCGTGCTGGTGCCGGTGGATTTCTCGCGCTGGTCCTTGCCCACGTTGCGCCTGGTGCAGGCGCTGGCACCCAGGGCCACGCTGGTGCTGCACCACGGGTTCACAGTGCCCTTCGAAGAAAAGCTGCGCTTTGCCGGCGTGAGCGACGACCTGCTGAGCGACTACCGTGAGCACGCGCGCGTGCAGGCGCGAGACGCCTTGCTCGCGCTGGCGCGCGAGGCCGCATTGCCCGACACGGCCTGGCAGCCCAGCGTGAGCGAAGGCGACACCCCGCAACGGATACTGGAAGTGGCGGTGGCACAGCGTTGCGACCTGATCGCCATCGGCAAGCATGGCCGCCAGGCCGCCGAGGAACTGCTGTTGGGCAGCGTGACGCGCCACGTGCTGGAAGAGGCCGAAGGCGACGTGCTCGTGTCCACCGCGCACGGCAGCTGACCATGGCCAGCGATAACGACCTGCCGCCGCTGCACGCCACCCGCCCCGGGCTGTACCGCCATTACAAGGGCGGCTGGTACGAGGTGATCGACACCGTGCGCTGCAGCGAGACGCTGCAGGGCATGACGCTGTACCGCGCGCTGTACGGCGACGGCTTGAAGGGCGGCGGCCTGTGGGTGCGCCCGAGCACCATGTTCAACGAGACCGCGGTGTTCGTCGGCCGCGAGCAACCGCGCTTTCGCCGCGTGGGCGTGGCCGATCTGCAGCCCAGCGACTTGCCCACGGCGCAGGCGCTGATCGCGCACCTGCAAGGCCGCGCGCAACGCGCGGGGTTGGACCTGACCCGTGCGCTGCGCACTCCACCGCCCGAACCCACCACCTGCTGCGGGCGCGGCTGCAACGGCTGCGTGTGGGAGGGCTACTACAACGCGGTGCGCTACTGGGCCGACGACGCGCTGGAGGCGATCGCGCAGGCGAGCACTACGCAAACAGATCGCCCTGCGCCGACAACGCCCGCGGGTTGAAGCGGGTGGTGTCGAACGGTGTGCGCTCCTGCGCGTAGCCCAGCCGCGCGCAGGCCTTGTGGAAGCGCTGGCGCAGCAGCTCGGCCCAGGGCCCGCTGCCCTTCATGCGGGTGGCGAAGTCGCTGTCGTAGTCCTGGCCACCGCGCATGTCCTGGATGCGCGCCATCACCCGGCCCGCCCGGTCGGGGCAGTGCTGCATGAGCCACTGGCGAAAAATGGGCGCGAGCTCCCAGGGCAGGCGCAGCACCTGGTAGAAGGCGCGCCGCGCGCCAGCCTCACGCGCGGCCGCCAGCACCTGCTCCATGTCTTCGTTCAGGAACGGAATCTGTGGCGACACACTCACGCCCACGGGAATGCCGGCCTCGGCCAGCGTGCGAATCGTGCGCAGCCGCCGGTGGGGTGCGGCCGCGCGCGGTTCCAGCACACGGGCGAGCTTCGCATCGAGCGTGGTGATGGTGACGTAGACCGCCGCCAGGCCCTGCGCGCCCATCGGTGCCAGCAGGTCGATGTCGCGCTCCACGCCGCTGCCCTTGGTGACGATGGCCAGCGGATGCTGTACGCGCGCCAGCACCTCGATGCAGTCGCGCGTGAGTTTGAGTTCACGCTCGATCGGCTGGTAGGCGTCGGTAACGGTGCCGATGGCAATGTGATCGGGTGTGTAGCCCGGGCGCTGCAGCTCGCGCGCCAGCACCTGTGCCAGACCGCGTTTGGCGATCAGCTTCGTCTCGAAATCCAGCCCGGGCGAGAGATTGAGGTAGCTGTGGCTCGGCCGCGCGTAGCAGTACACGCAACCGTGCTCGCAACCGCGGTAGGGATTGAGGCCATGCAGGAAGCCGATATCGGGCGAGGCGTTGGTGGTGATGGCGCTCTTCGGATCCTCCCAGCTCACCTGGGTGGCGGGCGCGGTGTGTTCCTCGGCCTGTGCAGCGTCAAGCGTGCCCCAGCCGTCATCGAAGGCGCCACGCGCAGTGGCTTCGAAGCGATGCGGCTGGGCAAACGACACGCCGCGGCCCTTGAGCAGCGCGGCGGGAAGGGTGAGTTCGCTCATGGGTGACCATGTAGAAATACTGTATAAACATAAGGGGTATCCGCTTAGCTCCAGTTCGGATACCATCACTGGATGAATATCCAGCATATCGCATCACCGGCAGCTGGCAAGGACTACCCCAGCAACTGGAACGAGTTTCTGGACTGGTTCGCCAGCG
>NZ_JAMBNO010000025.1 GCF_023715105.1 Hydrogenophaga intermedia
CGCATCGTTCACGGCTCGCACAAGATAGTCCTCAAGGGCGAGTCGATGAGAAAGCTGGCCAAGGCCACTTGAGCCGGCCACGCCGACCGCCGTTCCACGCTGATGGCGGACACTTCGGCTACGATTTAAGCGTCACTCAGGACACCTGTGCAACGTGTCCGCCATCGCCTGGAACGCTGTCCGCGATGGAAATGGAATCACTGTCCGCCATCAGTGGAATGCGCAGCAAGGCCATGGCGGCCGTTTTGGACGTCACAGACCAGCTGGCGACGGAGCGGGCGGCGCTGCGAGACCGCCTGGCTCGGGCTTACACCGCCGTCTGGGTGTGGCCCGACAAGATGCTGGCCGCCACCCTCGCGCCTGGGCGCCGTGAGCTGGTGTGGGTCCCGCTGGCTGATGACGCGCCACTCGCAGATGCCCTGACCGGCAAGCTGGCGTTGCCACCCTTGCCCAAGCACCTGCAGCCCAAACAAGGTGACTGACGCCTGACCTGGGGCGCCGAGCGCCACCGTCATGCGCGACCGTCTTGCAGACCGTCGCCGGTAGCGAGACGGTAGAAGCTGACGCTCCCACCGTAAGCCCACGGGGTCGGCGGCTCTTTGGTCCCTAGGGGGACACGCCACCTTGGCGGGCTGGACGCCCCCCATCCCCTGCTGATACCGCGCCCCCATCCCGCTGACACCACACGGCGCTGTCAACGGGCGGGCAACCCGCGCGGTGCTTGCCGTTGTTGCCGCTGTTCGCAGCCCCTGCCGGCTCCGGCTGGACGCCGGACACCCCCCGGGTTGCCCGCCCGCTTTCAGCGAGCTGGGGGCGGGGCTTTGCCCCCGCAGCGCAACCGGAGCGTGGGCGCTCCTATCCCCGTTTAGGGCGGGGCTTTGCTTGCGGCTCCCCCGGCAGCGTGCCGACCCAGTGGGCTGGGTGCGGCTTGCTGGACGGCGGCTGGACGCCTGACTGTGGCCAGCAGTTGCCGGAACAGGTTTCCTATTGCTTCAGCTGACGACGAAAGCCCAGGGGGGTGCTCTCGTCGGGTGGGTTGTCTTTGCCCATGTTCAGCTCAGAGAATTCGCGAAGCATCAGTGTGTCGAAGTGCACCTCTGCCATCAGCGGGCCCGACAGATGGACCTAGTTGTTGAGTTGCAATAGGTTGTTTTCGAAGAGGCGGGATACCGGAGGCTTGTAGCCAAGGGCCGAATGGGGCCTGCGCGCGGCGCGATGAGCGGTACTAGGGAAGGTCTGCACAACGCTCGTTGCGACGAGTGCTGATGCGCGAGTTTTCAGATGGCGGCAACTGCGGCGTGATTCGGGTCATTCGAGGGCCGATTCGCGCCCCGTTGTCGACCCTTTCGGCCGCTGCGGACGCACTCATCCCCGGGCCCCCTGCAAAAGCGGTCGTCGCACCATCCACAGATTGGAGAGCGCGAACAGCGTGTGCAGCTGCGCCGTGTTCTTGGCCAAGCCGCGGTAGCGCACCTTCGCATGCCCGAACTGGCGCTTAATGACCCGAAACGGATGTTCGACCTTGGCGCGGATGCTGGCCTTGACGTGTTCGAGCTTGTCGAGCACAGCGCCCATGGGCGTGGCTTTGTCCAGAGCTTTGCGCTTGCCCGGGCGCATCGCCACATGCCAGTTGGCCTCGACGTGCCGCGTCTCTTCTCGCTTGCTCACGCCCTGGTAGCCCGCGTCGGCGAACACATCGCTCTCCTGGCCATGCACCAACGCACCGGCCTGCGTCACGTCGTTGACGTTGGCCGCCGTGCCGATGACCGTGTGCACCAGCCCCGAGTCGGCGTCCACCCCGATGTGCGCCTTCATGCCGAAGTGCCACTGATTGCCCTTCTTCGTCTGGTGCATCTCGGGGTCGCGCTCGCCGCTGCCGTTCTTGGTCGAACTGGGCGCGGCAATGAGCGTGGCGTCCACCACCGTGCCGCTCTTCAAGAGCAGCCCCTTGGCGGTCAGCGTGGCATTGACCGTGGCCAGCAACTGCAGGCTCAGGTTGTTCTGCTCCAGCAGGTGGCGAAAGCGCAGGATGGTGCTCTCGTCGGGCAGGTTCTCCTCACCCATGTCCAGCCCCGCAAACTCGCGAAACATCGGCGTGTCGTACAGCGCCTCTTCCATCGCCGGGTCCGACAGGTTGAACCACTGCTGCAGGAAGTGGATGCGCAACATCGTCTCGACCGCAAACGGCGGGCGACCGCCTTTGGCACCGGGGGCCGGTGCGTGCGGCGCAATCAGTGCCACCAGCTCGGCCCACGGCACCACCAGGTTCATCTCGTCGAGGAACTCGCGCTTGCGCGTGCGCTTGGTCTTGCGCTCGTATCCGCTCTCGCCCAGGCTCATTTGCTTCATGTCGGCAATGTCTCACATCACGCGGGTGGCGGCAGGGTTATGCAGACCTTCCCTAGCTCGGCGCATGGCATCACTGGGTTCTTCTCATCGTACGGGGACTGGGGTGTTGCAGACCTTTCATGACATTTTTACACTGCCTTCGGCTGCTGCATCCATAAAGCGGCGAAGTTCGGAATTGATGTTGAAGTCCGCGAGAGGGTTTGCATCCGAATTGCCTTCGGATTTTCTTTTCGCAATAATGCCTCTCAATTCCTCAGAACTGAGCTTTGGGGATTTAAAGGAAATCCCTAAAGACTCCATTTCTGCCATTTTTGCCATTTCTGCCACAGCCTTTTCGGCACCCTCCACTTGAATTAACTTTTCCTCTAGTTCGCTAATGGAGAGGTGATTGTAATTGCCTTGCTCCTCGCCAAGCTTTGTCAGGGCATCTTTAACAATACCCGCAAGTACGGCTAGCACTTTCGGCGGCGCTCCAAATTTGTAGGCAACTTCAAAATGCTGTATAAAGTCCTTGACTAGTTGTTTTCTCTCGTCCGCATATTTGTGTTGCGCAGGTGAAGGATTTTGCCTCGTAATAAAAAAACCAGTATCAGTGACCAACCACCGAAGCTCTTCAGGAGTTGGTATGGCACTTAGTACGCCGCCTGCATTCTTATTCGACTTGGTGATTTGCCACAGGCATGCGAAGTACCTCATTGCATCTGACGTCTCGTTTTTGCTGGTAAGCTCGCTTATTTTCCTTCTTCCCTCAAATAGTTCGCCCATAGCGGTCAGCTTGAATATCTTGCAATTTCCCTCGGCAATCGCTTCATCTACTAATATTTGTGCTTTGTCGGAAATATCGGCGGGCCCACGTGGTGAATTTGGATTCTTGGATGCTTCATTGAAGGCAAGCCATAGCCGCAATGAATCCTTGAGTTTCTCCGTCAATTCGGCCGTGCTGTGTCCACTTGCAGCTATGTGGATTCCGTTGCGCTCAATTTGTGCGATAAGATATTCTTTGTCACTCATAAAGTATCACCTTCTATTGTGATGGAGGGCGGAGTTAGGGAGTTTCCGGCGGTCTTTTCCTGATAACTATAGTCGATAGGATGCCTTGTTTCAACATCCCTCTGAGCCCAGGTGATGACGCGAGTAGATGAAATTGACGTACGCGTTGTTAGCGCAATGCCGCCTATCGCCATCTCCGGCCGGAATATCAAGGCAGCATGAAATGAGACACGTTGGGTGTGTCTCAGTTGCAGTCCGTGCGAAACTGTGCCAGCGCTTGGTGACAAATATGATGACGCAGCGGAAATTCCTGTTTGCGGAAAGGGCAAACAAGTAACCAGCGACACCGGGGCAGATAACAGGGGCGAGGTCGTGCTTATGAAGTCAAGCCGGCCAAGGTCGCCAAAGTGCTACCCCTGGTGCCCATAGGACTGACAGAGCAAATCAAGGTCGCGGCCGGGTGATGGGCAGCATCGGGCGCAGTCTTGACCCCGATGGCGTGGCCCGCTAATTGCCGCGCCGTGGGCGCTGGCGCGACCGCCTGTACACCCTTCTGGACACTCTGATGGCGTTGGACCGTGTTCGCGTGGTCGATGGGTCGATAGCGGTGCATTGGGCACTGTGAGTGGCAACAAAAGGGAGCCGGTTGTTAGGTACCGGGTGATTTACACCCGGAGCTTGGCGACCCCGATGCCTCCACCCACAAATAAAAAGACCTATAACGAAGAACGAGCAGGTGGAGAACCACTTCCCAAAAAACATAGAAAAAGGCCACCGAGGGTGGCGGTCACCCGCAAGAGTTCATCTGAGGGGTAGCCTGTCCGCTGTGGGTGACAGATAGCGACGGGCTGCGCCCGCCCCTCGGCTGTGCAAGGGGAGGCCCGTGGACTGCTCGAAGAGGCCAGCCCGCCGTGTGGCGTGTCCGGTGTCAGGTGCTCCAGGTGGCCGTGCTGACTGAGGGCGTCACAACCACTTGGAGCAAACCATGAGCATCGGCCTTTTCCTCGGCGGCATCTTCTCGTCCCTCTGGCAGGAGTTCGCTACCCCTCAGGAGCCCACCGCAGGCACGTCTTTGCCGGAGGGCGTCTGCTCGCTGCTTCAGCCGGCCGGCCCCCTGGTCAACGTAGACGGCACGCCCATGCTCGACTGCGCGGTGGACGTGCTGGGCAAGCCCTACGGTCACGTTAGTCCATTCCCCGTGGACAGCGTCAGCATGTTCGGCACCGGACTGCACGGCTCGGACGGATGAACGAGGAGGGCGGCCTATTGGCCGCCTCGTGTCACCCCCCTTTGGAGGCCTTTGCAGCCTGGCGTCTCCTCAGACGCTCCTGCTTGCGTGCCTCGATGGCGAGCACCCCCTGCCTGATGCGCTCTCGGTCCGGGCACTCGAACAGGATGCGAAATCCCTGACCCAGCGGCTCGCGCCGGATGAGGCCGAGGGTTTCAAGGTCCGAGAGGTGAAGCCGGATGGCACGCTCGTCCTTGCCCGTCACCTTGGCTAGGTACGGGCCTGCGTAAGTCGTGTTGCCCTCGTAGTGGCAGGAGGCAAGCGCCACGTAGACGTACAGCGTCGCGTTGTCGATGCTGTCTGCCACGTTGAACAGGAGCTTGCGGGGGAGGCAGAAGAAGCCTCCCTCGCCGTAGCCCTCGTACCAGCGGTTGTTCTCGTCGCTGGGGATGCGGTTGCGGGCGCGCTTCACTTCTGACCCTCCAGCTGGCTTTCGAACCAGGCTTCGACGGCCGAGAGTTTGAAGAAGGCGAGCCGGCTGCCGTGAACGTGCATGGGCGCGGGGAAGCCCCGGCTGGAAATCCAGTTCTCCAGGGTGCGTGTGGAAATGCCCAGGGCTTCAACTAGGGCGGCTTTGCTAAGGAAGGTCATCAAGTCTCTCCGTGCCGGTATCGACCGGTGGCGGAGCCAGCAAGGCGCTGGTCTCGACTTGTTTAGGGGCGGGGTTTTAGCCTTGCGCGTAGATGCGCACTTGCGGGATGAGTCCGTTAGACGTTTTCATGCACAGCCACATTGGTAGCTACACGGGGCACCAACCAAGCCTGCCCCATGAAGCAACTCCCCACCGAATACCTGCATGGCCTCCTGAGCAAGCCTGCCGAGCCCGACCGCAGCCCATCACGCCGCGCACGTCCGACCCTCCAGCGCAGCGGGCGCGAGACAGCCCGGCTCAACGAGCACAAGGCGCTGCGGGCTGTCGCCCAGTTTGGGCACCTGCGCATCAGTGAGCTGGCGCGTTCGGTGTGGCCGCAGGCTCGATACGCAGAGCAGCTGGCGCGCAGGATGGCGGCAAGGCTGGTTGCCTCTGGCTTGCTGCTTGAGCGTCGCAACGCCCTGGGCTCGCGGAGCCTCTGCCTGACCCGAGGCGGGGCGGCATGGTTGGAGCTGCGCGGGGTTGAAGCACAGCACACGCTGGACCTGTCCAGCGTGGCCGGCAGCACGTTTTTCCACCGCACCCTGGCCACTCGCTACCTCGTCGAGCGCCAGGTGGAGGGCGCACAAGTGCTCGGCGAGTACCAGCTGCTGCGCCGCAAGGCCCCGTTCAGCGTCGATGCCCTGGTACGTGTCATGCGCAAGTTGCCAGACGGGATGGTCTGGCAGCGGCGGGCCAGTGGCCCGATGGAGGTGGAGCTGGTCGAGCAGGAGGTTGCCGCGAAAGCCCGGCAGGAGCTGGAGAAGTGCCTGAGGGCGGCCGAGCTGGTGGGGCGCTCGCTGGACGCTGGAGGCCTCTACAGGGTGGGCGGATTGGTGTTCGTCTACGACCGCGAGTTGAACCACGCCCGGCGCATCCTCCTGGCCGCTACTTCCTTGTGGGGCGACCGTCCGCACGCCGAGCGGGTCATGCTGGAGCGGCGCGTCAAGCTGGTGGCAGTCGAGCTGCGTGACCCGCTGGTGTGGGTCGGCTCAAGCACGGTCACGCTACATGACCTGCGGCAGCGGGGCGTATAAATCGCCTAGCTACACAGGTCAGACCTCACGTAGTTTGAACAGGTCATCGGGGACTACCTGATTCGGCGTGCGCCCCGCACGCCCGCTCGTGGGTTATGCCGCGTTCGCTAAATGCACTGTGCAGCCCCGCAAGGGGAGAGAGGCGCCTTCTGGCGCCTCTCTTGTGTTCGAGGACCCAGGGAGGCTCGCCCTTCAGCCTCTTGGGCTGGTCTGCTGCTCCAGCCGTTCAAGCCACAGCAGGGCATGGTCGCGCGACGTACCGCACATCTCGCTGCTTGGCTGTAACCCACCACAGACTGCTGGCCGCTCGTGTCGGCCGAACAACTCGCATGCCATTTCCGGCGTGAGGTGCGCGCACCTCTGGCCGGCTCGTTTTCCATAAGGCATCTTCGGCATGGGTGTCGAGATGGAAGGCGCAATGCAGCACGCGCCGCACCCTGGTCGGCAACTTGATGCTTGATACGATGGCAGGCCGAGTTCCACTAGCTCCCTCATGGCTTGCCCTGGGGCAGGCCCGGCAGCGGGCTGCTGATCGAGGGGGCGATACAGCAGGCGGCGCAGCCGGGGCGGCAGTCCATGCTCAGTCAGGGGTGTTGAGTTTTCTCGCCGCGCGGATCGCCTGTTCGACCACGCCCTGCACCGACGCCTGGGCGGTCGTGCTGACGAGTTGCCCGTTGTCGTCAAAGGCTTCGGCTGCCTTGCTCAACGCAAACTGTTTCGGCGTCACCCAGCACTGCAGGTTGAGCAGCAACGGCGTGAGGTGCGACAGGCTGCGCAGGCCGCCGAGCGCGCCGGGCGAGGCGCTGAGCAGGCCCACCACCTTGCCCGCAAAGGGCTTGGTGCCGCTGGACCACTCGGGGTCGCCCTTGATGGGGCTGGACACCCAGTCGATGGTGTTCTTGAGCAGGCCGGTGTAGCTGCCGTTGTACTCGGGCGAGCAGACGATCCAGGCCGGGTGGGCGTGGAAGATCTCCTTGAGGCGGCGCGCGGCAGCGGGTGTGCCGCGGGCTTCGAGATCGGCGTTGTAGAGCGGCAGTTCGTGCTCGGCCAGTTCGAGCAACGTTACCTGGGCACCGGCGGCGCGCGCCATGTCGGCGGCCACGCGGGCGAGCTTGCGGTTGTGTGACTGCGCGCGGGTGCTGCCCGCGAACACAAGGACGGGGAGGGGGGAGGCGTTCATGGGCCGGCATTGTGGCGCAGCACACGGCGACTCGCCCCTGCGCCGTCCGGGGCGAGGCCCTTGGTGGGACAATCGCGGGCTTGCCCGCGCCGGTCTTGTGGCCTGCGTGGGCTTTGGAGTTCAAGATGCTGTATCCGCAGGAATTCGACGTCATCGTGGTGGGCGGCGGCCACGCCGGCACCGAGGCTGCGCTGGCCGCGGCCCGCATGGGCTGCGCCACGCTGCTGCTCACGCACAACATCGAGACGCTGGGTCAGATGAGTTGCAACCCCAGCATCGGTGGCATTGGCAAGGGCCACCTGGTCAAGGAGGTTGACGCGCTGGGTGGTGCCATGGCCATCGCTACCGACGAAGGCGGCATCCAGTTCCGCATCCTCAACGGCAGCAAGGGCCCTGCGGTGCGTGCCACGCGTGCGCAGGCCGACCGCATTCTTTACAAGGCGGCCATCCGGCGCCGGCTGGAGAACCAACCCAACCTGTGGCTGTTCCAGCAGGCGGTGGACGACCTCATGGTGGAGGGCGACCGCGTGGTGGGCGCGGTGACGCAAGTGGGGGTTCGCTTCCGCGCGCGCACCGTGGTGCTCACGGCCGGCACCTTCCTGGACGGCAAGATCCACGTGGGCCTGAACAACTACAGCGCTGGCCGTGCGGGCGACCCGCCCGCGGTGTCGCTGTCGGTCCGGTTGAAAGAGCTCAAGCTGCCGCAGGGGCGCCTGAAGACGGGCACGCCGCCGCGGCTGGACGGCCGCACCATCGACTGGTCGAAGTGCACCGAGCAGCCGGGCGACGGCATGCCCTTGGCAGATGGCACGCCGGCGAATTCGCCAGTGCCGGTGTTCAGCTTCATGGGCCGTGCCGACATGCACCCGCGCCAGGTGCCCTGCTGGATCACGCACACCAACGAACGCACGCACGAGATCATCCGCAGCGGTTTCGACCGCAGCCCCATGTTCACCGGCAAGATCGAAGGCGTGGGCCCGCGCTATTGCCCGAGCGTGGAAGACAAGATCAACCGCTTCGCCGACAAGGACAGCCACCAGATCTTCCTGGAGCCCGAGGGGCTGACCACGCACGAGGTCTACCCCAACGGCATTTCCACCAGCCTGCCCTTCGACATCCAGTACGCGCTGGTGCGCAGCATGGTCGGGCTGGAGAACGCGCACATCCTGCGGCCGGGCTATGCCATCGAGTACGACTATTTCGACCCGCGCTCCCTGAAGAACAGCTTCGAGACGAAGCAGATCGCCGGGCTGTTTTTCGCAGGGCAGATCAACGGCACCACGGGCTATGAGGAAGCGGCAGCGCAAGGTTTGTTCGCGGGCATCAACGCTGCGTTGCAGTGCCGCGGCGAGGCGCCCTGGGTGCCGTCGCGCGACCAGGCTTATCTGGGTGTGTTGGTCGACGACCTGGTGACGCAGGGTGTGACCGAGCCCTACCGCATGTTCACCAGTCGTGCCGAGTTCCGCCTGCAACTGCGCGAGGACAACGCCGACATGCGCCTCACCGAGGATGGTCGCCGCCTGGGTCTGGTGGACGACGCGCGTTGGGACGCGTTCTGCCGCAAGCGCGACGCGGTTTCACGTGAAACCGAGCGCCTGAAAGCGACCTGGGTGAACCCACGCGTGCTGCCGGCGGAGGAGGGTGAACGTGTGCTGGGCAAGGCCATCGAGCACGAGCACAACCTGTTTGACCTGTTGCGCCGCCCGGGGGTGTCGTACGCGGCGCTCGCTGGCATGAACGGTGGCGCTTACCAGAGCGATGCGGTTTCACGTGAAACACTCGGCGATCTGGCCGACGCGGTGATCGAGCAGGTGGAGATCGCAGCCAAGTACAGCGGCTACATCGACCGGCAGAAGGCCGAGGTCGAGCGCGCGGCGAGCTTCGAGCACCTGCGCCTGCCGCCGGACATTGACTACCTGCAGGTGACGTCGCTGTCGTTCGAGGCGCGGCAAAAGCTCGCCAAACACCGGCCCGAGACCCTTGGTCAGGCGGCTCGCATCTCGGGCATCACGCCCGCGAGCATCTCCCTGTTGTTGATTCACCTGAAGAAGGGTGGCTTCAAGGGCTTCGGCGTTGCGCCCCGCCCGCAAGCCGAGACCGCCGCGACATGACCCGCCTGCCCCAAGCACTGCGCGACGAACTGCGCCAGGAACTCAAGCTGGGTCTGCGTGCGCTCGACCTGGAGCTCGACAAGGCGCAGGTCGAACTGCTGCTCGACTATCTCGCCCTGATCGAAAAGTGGACCCGCGTCTACAACCTGACGGCTGTGCGCGACCCCGGCGAGATGCTCACCCACCACTTGCTCGACAGCCTTGCCGTGGTCGGGCCGCTGCTGCGTGAGACCGACGGCCGCCCGGTGCGCCTGCTGGACGTGGGCGCGGGCGCCGGCCTCCCGGGGGTCGTGATCGCGATCGCCTGTCCGCACATCGAGGTCACCTGCGTGGACACGGTCGCCAAGAAGGCGGCCTTCATCCAGCAAGTGGCGACCGAGTTGGCGCTCGTCAACCTGCGCGGCCTGCACGCCCGGGTCGAGACCCTGGACCGGCGCAACCGTGGGGAAGAGGGCTTCGACGTCATCACCTCGCGCGCCTTTGCCTCGCTGGTCGACTTTGTCGACTGGTCGCACCGCGCGCTGCAGATCGGTGGGTTGTGGATGGCCCTCAAGGGCAAGCACCCGCAGGCCGAACTGCTGGCCCTGCCGCCGGGGGTGGAGGTGTTTCACGTGGAACCGATCGCCGTGCCGGGCCTCAAGGCGGATCGCTGCATCGTCTGGATGCGCGACCACCGGTCCTGAAAGCCGCTTTTCGGGCCGCCGGGGGCCCCGGCCGGTCCGGATCGCCGCAAGCGGTCACGTACACTCGACCCCTGCTTTTTCGGGGGCTCACACCATGTTCGGCATTGCGGATTACGGCGCCTTCGTCATCGCCGTCGTCGTGTTCCTCGCCATTCCCGGCCCGGGCAATCTGGCCCTCATCACCTCGACCGGCAAGGGTGGCGTGCGGGGCGGCCTGGCGGCCACCCTGGGGGTGATCGCGGGCGACCAGGTGCTGATGTGGGCCGCGGTGGCCGGCGTGGCCGCGCTGCTGACCGCCACCCCGGCGCTGTTCGGTGCCGTGCAATGGGTGGGTGCCGCTTACCTCGCCTGGCTGGGCTGGAAGATGCTCACCGCCAAGCCCGGCGACGCCCCGGTGTTGAACATTCGCCCGCGCCAGTACTTCCAGCAGGCCGCGGCCATCACCCTGCTCAACCCCAAGGCCATCGTGTTCTACATGGCCTTCTTCCCGCTGTTCGTGGACCCGGCCCGCCACCAGGGCCTGGTCACCTTCGGTGCCATGGCTGCCACCATCGCCGCGCTCACCTTCGCCTACGGAATGGGCATGACGCTGATCGTGCATTTCCTTGCCGAGCGCCTGCGCGCCAACCCCTTGTTCGGCCGCGTGCTTGAAAAGCTTGCGGGCGTGTTCCTCATCGGTTTCGGCGTCAAGCTGGCCCTCTCCAAATAAGCACCCGACATGGCGAAGATCTTTTGTGTGGCCAACCAGAAGGGCGGCGTCGGCAAGACCACCACCACGGTCAACCTGGCCGCGGGCCTCGCTAAGGTGGGGCAGCGTGTGCTGATGGTGGATCTCGATCCCCAGGGCAATGCCACCATGGGGTCGGGCGTGGACAAGCGCGCCATGAAGCTCTCGGTCTATGACGTGCTGCTGGAGTCGGCCACGGTGAACGAGGCGGCGGTCTTCTCGGAGAAGTGCGGCTACCACGTGCTCGGCGCCAACCGCGAGCTGGCGGGCGCCGAGGTCGAACTGGTGGAGGTGGAGCGGCGCGAGCGCCGGCTCAAGCAGGCGCTGGCCGCAGTCAGCGAGCAGTTCGACTTCGTGCTGATCGACTGCCCGCCCAGCCTGAGCATGCTCACCCTGAATGGCCTGTGTTCGGCGCATGGCGTGATCGTGCCCATGCAGTGCGAGTACTTCGCGCTCGAAGGCCTGACCGACCTGGTCAACACCATCAAGCAGGTGCACGCCAACCTGAACAAGGACCTGCAGATCATCGGCCTGCTGCGCGTGATGTTCGACCCGCGCATCACCCTGCAACAACAGGTGAGCGACCAGCTCAAGGCCCACTTCGCCGACAAGGTGTTCGACACCGTGATTCCGCGCAACGTGCGCCTGGCCGAGGCGCCGAGTTACGGCCTGCCCGGCGTGGTGTTCGACCCGGCCGCGCGCGGCAGCCAGGCCTTCATCGCCTTCGCCGAGGAGATGGTCCAGCGCATCCGGAAGATGTAGGACGTTTCACGTGAAACCGGAGAACGTCCTGATCCTGCCGGGCTGGCAGAACAGCGGGCCTGCACATTGGCAGAGCCGCTGGGAGATGGCCCACGGCTACCGGCGCGTCGACCAGCACGACTGGATGACGCCGCAGCGCGGCGACTGGATGGCGCGGCTGGAAGACGTCGTGCTGGCGGCCGACGGCCCGGTGGTTCTGGTGGCGCACAGCCTGGGCTGCATGCTCACCGCGGCATGGGCCGCGCATTCGAAGAACAGCGCGCGTGTGCGGGGCGCGCTGCTCGTGGCGCCAGGCGACCCGGAGCGCGAGGAGCTACAAGGCCTGCTGCCGAGCTGGTCGCCCGTGGTGCGCCAGCGCCTGCCGTTTCCCGGCATCCTGGTGGGCAGCCGCGACGACCCGTATTGCACCTTCGAGCGTGCCCAGGGCTTTGCCGCCGATTGGGGCGCGCGCTTCATCGACCTCGGCAACGCGGGTCACATCAACGCCGACTCCGGCCTGGGCGATTGGCCGCAGGGCCATGCCTGGCTGGCCGAACTCATGAAAGACAACCCCTGATGGTCAACAAGAAACCCAAGGGCCTGGGCCGCGGCCTAGAAGCCCTTCTCGGTCCCAAAGTCGAAGACAAGCCCGCCGGTGAAGCGGCGGCCGGCGCGCCGTCCACGCTGGCGCTCGAGGAACTGGTGCCCGGCCAGTACCAGCCGCGCACGCGCATGGACGAGGGCGCGCTCTACGAGCTGGCCGAGAGCATCAAGGCCCAGGGCATCATGCAGCCGATCCTGGTGCGCAAGCTCACCAGCGGCCCGAACGCCGGCAAGCACGAGATCATCGCCGGCGAGCGGCGCTTTCGCGCCTCGAAGCTGGCTGGCCTGAGCGCCGTGCCGGTGCTGGTGCGCGAGGTGCCGGACGAGTCGGCCGCGGCCATGGCGCTGATCGAGAACATCCAGCGCGAAGATCTGAACCCGCTGGAAGAAGCCCACGGCCTGCAAAGGCTGGTGAAAGAGTTTGGGCTCACTCACGAACAGGCGGCGCAGGCCGTGGGTCGCTCGCGCAGCGCTGCCAGCAACCTGCTGCGCCTGCTGCAACTGGCCGAGCCGGTGCAGACCATGCTCATGGCCGGCGACATCGACATGGGCCACGCGCGCGCGCTGCTGCCGCTGGACAAGGCCTCGCAGATCACCGCTGGTAACCAGATCGCGACGAAAAAACTGTCGGTGCGCGAGGCCGAAAGCCTGGTCAAGAAGCTCTCGGCCGAGTTCGCCCTGGCCCCGCAGAAGCCGCGCAAGGAAAAGTCGCGCGATATCCGCCGCGTGGAAGAGGAACTGGCCGACCTGCTGACCGCCGAGGTCGAGGTGCGCGTGAAGAAGCGCGTCAAGCGCCACGGCCGGGTGGAGGAAATGGGCGAACTCGTGATCCAGTTCGGCTCGCTGGACGCCTTGAACGGCATCATCGAGCGCCTGCGGGCGGGGCACTGAGCGACGTCGCAGGGGCGCAAGAGCGGATCTTGCAAGTGACAAGGGAGTAGGAACGTGGAAGCAAAAAAGTTCTGGTGTCAAGTCCTTCGTGCAAATCACGCAGAGCTTGAAACCGTATATGGGACAGTAGGTTAGCTCGTTTTCAGGCCACTTTGCGGAAGTGCGGCCTTGTGGGCTAGGAGCCACATAGGAGCGTCGGGAGGGAAAGCCGGATCGCGCTGGAGCGTGCGGGATTGCCGAGGAACGGCGGGCCTGTCGCACCATCATAGCCCAAGAGGCTTTGCGTGCGGCATCCAGAGAATGAAGAACGCGCAGCCTGGGGCTGCGCGTTCGACGGATGCCATTGGTACGCGACGCCATCATGTCGGCTTCGTTGGCGCGCTCCGTGTCGCTGTGCCCTTCCTGAATCCCCGATCCCCCGCCATGAACGCCTCCAGCATGTGCGGGATAAGCGTCGTTGCATCGACGGTCTCGCCATATGCCTGCGCGTGCAGCGCGGCATAGCGGTCGAGGGTGGCCCTCAGGCTGGCCGGGCAAGCGAAGGTCAGCTTGACGCTCTCGGTCTTGGGCAGTGGCCCGAGCCGCAGTTTCTTGGTCGTGCTCATTGCATCGCTCCCCGCTGGAAGAACATTGGCTGGTACGGACGCAGCACCAGATCGCGGTTGGCGATGATCCGCACCGGCAGGCCGGGCCGCTCGGTCAGCGTCGGCTGGATGTTCATGTTGCGCCGGGTCATCTCCTGCCCGACCTGGTTGATGCTGTCCTGTGCGCTGTCGCGCCCGGCGATCACGATGCGGTTGCCGTCCTGCCGGTTCTCCGGCGCGGCCAACTCGGCGCCGATGCCCAGCAGCGTCGTCAGCGCCGCACCGGCGACGATGCGGCTCCAGTGGTAGTCCACACCGTCTTCCAGGCCCGAATAGCCGGCCGGATCGGTGCCGACGAGGTTGTCCAGCGTCAGCGAGGACGTGTCCGGCAGGATGATGCGGTTCCAAACCACCTGCACCCGGCTCTGTCCATAGCTGACCTGGCTGTTGTAGCGGCCCAGGATGCGCGAGCCCTGCGGAATCAGCAGGAACTTGCCCGTGGCCGTGTCGTAGACCGGCTCCGTCACCGTGGCGATCACGTCGCCCGGAAGATCGGACTTGATGCCTGTCACCAGCGCGCCAGCGATCACCGTCCCGGCCATCACCTGATACGGCGAGGACGGCATTTTCAGATTCCCGGAATTGCGGGTTTCCGTAGAGCCGCCTTTCAGGAACGCCTCTTTCTGGTCTTGTCGATTCTGCACAGCGGTCGGGTCGGCGGGCTGGGCCGCCGTCGAGGCCGGCCCGGCGGCGAGCGGGTCGAAGCCCGCCAAGGCCGATGCTTGGCCAGCCGCAGCGACTTGCGCAGCCGCTGGCGCGGCGGTCTTGCCAGGCGTGCCCGAGCGGAAGAACACCGAGGAAGCTGCTGCCGCTTCAGCTTCCTTGCGCCGTGCATCCTCCGGGTCGTGGCCCGGCGGCGCGTAGGTGGGCGTCACCGGCTGCTGCGCCTTCACGATGGCCGGGCCAAGGTCGCCCGGCAGCGGCGGCCCCAGCTCGGGCACCTTTCGCGGCAGCTTGGAGTAATCCGAAGGCAGGCCATCCAGCCCCTCGGACTTCGAGACGCGATCGACGTTGTAAAGCTCGGTCTGCTCGCCTGCGCCGCGCCGGTGCGGCTGCAATGACCAGATCGTGGCCCCGAGCACGGCGACCGACAGGCCACCGGTGAGCATGGCCAGCGTGCGCCGGTTCAGGCGTGTGACCGGGCGCGGCTGGGCGCGCAGCGCCACCGCCTCGGGCGCGACCTTGCCCGCCTGCGGCGCAAAGTCAGGGGAATCGTCCTGGCTCATGCTCAGTTCCTCCGCGTGCCATCGGTACGTTCGATCCGCACCACATCGCCCTTGTCCCCGCCCAGGCGTAGTTCGGCGGCGCCGAACAGGCGATCCACGATGTAGTACGGCGGCCGGAAGCGGTAATTGACGAGTTGCCCATCGCCCTGGGCGCCGATGACGAACAGCGGCGGCAGTTCGCCTTGGGCGATGCCCGGCGGAAACTGGATATAGACCTTCTCGCCGTCATCGAAGGCGCGCAGCGGCTTCCAAGGCGGATTGCTGCCGCTGACCGCATAGCGGAACCGGATCTTCTCCAACGACAGCCCGGCATCGACCGGCGCGGCGGCGCTGGCCGCCTGCGCCTGGCGCTGCAAGGCCAGCATCTTGTCCTTCGGGTACTCCCAGGACACCGACGCCATCCACGTCTTTTCGGTAGAGGTCAGCTCCAGCAGATAGGTGCGCCGGCTGGTCGTGATGACGAGATTGGTCTTCAGGCCCGAGCGGATCGGTTTGACCATCACATTGACGCGCAGCGCGTCAGCGCTGCCGCTCGATGTGTCCCCGACGATCCAGCGCACGGTATCGCCAGCGGCCACCGTCACCAGTTCCTCGCCGGGCTGGAGCGCGATCACCGTCACGCGGCCCACGGCCGCATAGACCTGATACAGCGCGCCATCGGTGAAGGGCCAGACCTGGATCGCGTTGACGTAGCCCTCGCGCGTGGGCGCAATGCGCGCCTCGGCGTTGGCGCGGGACACACGCACGGTTTCATCGGCGGGTTCCGGCGTGGGCTTGGCATCCGGCACAGGTTTCATCTGCGCCGGCATCGGCAGCACCTGCGGCACGGCCACCACTTCCACAGGCGCAGGCGGCTCCGGCAGCGGCTGCGCCTGCGCCGGCTCATCGAGCGAAATGGACGGCGGCGGCTTGCCCTGCGTGGCGCAGCCCGCGAGGGCAAGCAACATGATCGGCAAGGCGGATTTACGGAAAAGATCATTCATGGCTTTGCTCCTTCGTTTCCTTCCAGTTCGCGGCTCCACGACAGCCCGTTGACGTAGATACCCAGAGGGTTCTTGCGCACGCGCTGCTCGGTGCGCGGCGTCTGCTGCACGATGGAAACCACGGCGTTCCAGCGTTCGGTGCGATCCAGCGCGCCATTGACAAAGCGCGTCTCCGTCCAGCGCACGTTGAAAGACGTGTCGCTGGCGCGGGTCACGCTGGTGATCTGCACCGTCACCGACTCCTTGCCGATGCGCGCGAACGGATCGTTCACGCGGGCGTACTCGTTGAGCACCACGGCGCCCTTGTCAGTGGTGTAGTCGTAGGCATCCAGCCAGTTCTGCCGCACCACGATGGGGTCGATGGACAGCGAGCGCACCAGGCCGATGAAGCGGCCCAGGTGATAGGCCACCTGGGCATCGCTGGGCCGATACGGCGTAGCGGCTTCACCGACCGCGCGCACCTGGCCCGCGTTGTCCACCTCGATAACGTAGGGCGTGACGATGGACTGCGCCGAGCGCCAGACCAGCCCGCCCGCCATCAGCACGGCCAACGTGAGGCAGCCAAAGGCCATGAAGCGCCAGTTCTTGGCCTGCACGCGGGCCGAGCCGATACGGTCGTCCCAGACCTGCGCGGCGGATTGGTAGGGGGTGGCAGGCTGCGGCGTATCGGCGTAGCGCACCTGCGGTCTTTTGAATCGCATGAGGGTTCTCCTTGAAGATCAGGAATCGGAATCACGCAGGCTTGGCCCCTGGCTGGAGCTGCCGCCGTCGCCGCCGCGCAGCGTGTGGGCGGCGGTCGTGGCGGCATGGGTGAGCTGCTGCCTGCGGTGCAGGCGCTTGGCCCAAGCGGGTTGTGCGGTGGATGGGGCTGTGACGGGAGATTCGCTCGCAGCCCGTGCGGCACTGTCCCCCGACGCCGATCCGGCGTCATCAGGCCGGAAGGCGGCGGCGACGCGCTCCTTCATCGAGCGTGCGCCTTGGGCCACCTTCTGCCCGGCTGCCTGCGCGCCAGTCTTGGCGACATTGCCCACACCGGCGGCGGCGCCCTGGAGGCCGCCACCGGCCGAAGCGGAGCCCGCCTGATAGGCCGACTTGGCGCTGCTGGCGGTCGATGCCATCGAACGGGCGCCACTGACCCCTGCTTTGGCGGCTGCGGGCGCCATACGCGCTCCGGCCGCCACGGCGCCGCCGACACCCGTAGCAGCAGCGCCGACCGCAACGGCGGTTCCGGCTGCGCCGATGGCAGCACCGGCCATCGCGCCCGCGCCAAGCTGCGGGCCGCCGGACACCAGCCCGGTCGCAATGCCCGGCCCGAAGATGCCCAGGGCCAGCATGGACAGCGAGACCAGCATGATGACCAGCGCCCGGTCGATCGAAGGCTCCGAACCTGCCGGGATGTTGAACTCGGAGAACAGCCCCGAGCCGATACCGACGATGACGGCCAGTACCAGCACCTTGATGCCCGACGACACCACGTTGCCCAAGACCTTCTCGGCCAGGAATGCCGTCTTGTTCCAGAGGGCGAACGGCACCAGCACGAAGCCCGCCAGCGTGGTCAGCTTGAACTCGATCAGCGTCACGAAAAGCTGCACCGCCAGCACGAAGAAGCTGACGATGACCACCATCCATGCGAAGAACAGCACGACGATGGGCATGATGTGAATGAACACCTCGGGGAAGCCCGCCATCTCCTTGATCTGCTCAAGAATGGGCGCCCCGGCGTCGATGCCCACTTTGGCGAGCCGTCCCGGCTGCAAGAAGTTACCCATGCTCAGGGTCGAGCCGCTGGCCGTCAGGCCCAGCCCGGCGAACGAGCGGAACACGATGCTCGCCAAGGTGTTGAAGTTGCCGATGATGTAGGCGAAGGCACCGACGTACAGCACCTTGCGGATCAGCTTGGCGATCACGTCCTCGCCCTGGCCGCTGGCATGGCTCATGGCCCAGAACAGCCCGGCGAGCGTCATGTCGATGACGATCAGCGTGGCTGTGAGGAACGCCACCTCCCCGTGCAGCAGGCCGAAGCCCGAGTCGATGTAGCGCGAGAACACATCGAGGAAGCGATCAATGATCGAAATGTCATTCATGGCGAGTCCTCCTGCCCCGGCAAGGCCGCTGCCACCGCCTCGCCGTCTTCGGTGGGTTCATCGAAGCTGGCCGGAATCGGCGGCAATTCGGCCAGCGTCCGGTACTCATCAGGCCCGGCCTTGCCGGAGAAAAAGCGGCGCAGGTCGGCCTTGACCACCTGCGCGCATAACGCGCCGTCGAGCTGACCCGCGCGGCATTGCTCCTTGAGCAAGCGCAGCCGCGCCGGATGGGCCGAGAGTGCATCGACCGAAGGCACCTCCTGCTGGCCGCAACCGGCCAGCAAGAGCACGAGACCGCAGAAAGCAGGCGCGCGGGTCATGGCAACACCTGTCACCGGCCGTAGAAATCGACGGTCTGCGGCGTGTACGGCGTACCTTCACCCAGGAAACGCCGGTTCACCTCGCGGCCTCGCTCCACGGCGGCAGCCTGCCGCGCCAACTCCAGCGACGCGGCGCGATCCTGGGTGATGCTCAGGCGTTGCGTTTGGATGGACTGCTTGGCCTGCAAAGCCAGAAGCTGATTGGTGGCTTGCATGGCCTGCAAGGCGCCCACGGCCGATTGGCTCTTGCCCACGAGGTCGGCCAGCACGCCCTCGTCGTCGCTCAGGTTCTGCGACGCCTGGGCCTGCATCTGCATGGTGGTCTGCAAGCCGTTGAGCGTGTTCTTCCAGCGCTCCTGCGCGTCGCGGTACATCTGGTTGCCGCTGACGGTGGCGGCATATTGCTCGGGATACAGGCGCTGGAACTCCCGATCCAGATTCGTCACGTCGTAGGCCAGTCCTCTGGCCTGGGCGATCAGCCGCTGTGTGGTCGCCAGATTGGCGCGCAACTGGCCGACCACGCTGGACGGCAGGCTGGCGAGGTTGCGCGCCTGGTTCATCAGCATCTGCGCTTCGTTCTGGAGCTGCTGGATCTGGTTGTTGATCTGCTCCAGCGTGCGGATCGCGGTCAGCGTGTTCTGCACGAGGTTCGTGGGGTCGATCACGACCCATTGCGCATGGGCGGTGGCGGTGCAAAGCATGGCCGCGATGGCGGCGGCGATGAGACGTTTCTTCATGGCTGGTTCTCCAGGGGTTGGTCAGCGAGGGAACCCGGCGCGAGGCCGGGGAACGAGGGCAGCAGGTCGGCCGCCCAATCGAGGCCGCGATGGCGCAGCCAGGCGCCCGCGAAGCCGGGCACGCCGGCGTCGGCCAGCACCGCGTCCATGTCGCGCTGGTCTTGCGGCGTGGACGCGCCCGCGAAGGCCAGCGCCGCCGGCCCCAGGTCGAGGTCGAACAGGCGATTGCCGAGGCGCGATTGGTAGTAGTAGTCGCGCTTGGGCTGCGCGGTGGCGACGATCTCGATCTGCCGCCTGTTGAGGCCGAAGCCCTCGTAGATCGTGCGAATCTGCGGCTCGGTGGCCTGCGGGTTCGGCAGGAAGATGCGACTCGCGCAGCTCTCGATGATCGCGGGCGCGATGCTCGAATCCTTGATGTCGGCAAGGCTCTGCGTGGCGAAGATGACGCTGACGTTCTTTTTCCTGAGCGTCTTGAGCCACTGGCGGATACGCGCGGCAAACACCGGGTCATCGAGGAACAGCCACGCTTCATCGAGGATCAGCAGCGTGGGCGCCCCGTCGAAGCGTTCATCGAAGCGCGCAAAGAGGTAATGCAGCACCGCCATGACGGCGGCCTTGCTGTGCATCAGCTCCTCCATCTCGAAGCACTGCACGTCGGCCATGCCGAGCCGGTCATGGTCGGCGTCCAGCAGCTTGCCGTGGGCACCGCCCAGCACATAAGGCGACAACGCCTGCCGCAGCGTGTTCGATTGCAGCAGCACGGACAGCCCCGTCATCGTGCGCTGCTCCACCGGCGCACCGGCGAGGCTGCCGAGCGCCGACCAGATGGCGGCCTTCTCTTCGGGGCCGACGACCACGCCCTCATGCCGCAAGCGGCCTTCGATCCACTCTGCCACCCAGGTGCGGTAGCCCTCGCGGTCGATACGAGCCAAGGGCTGGAAAGCGATTTCGCCATCCATCCCGAGGTCGTAGTGCTCGCCGCCCAGGCCCAGGATGGTGGCGCGCATCGAGCGGCCCATGTCGAAGGCGAAGATGCGCGAGCCGCGATAGCGACGGAATTGCATCGCCAGGGTGGCGAGCAAGACCGACTTGCCCATGCCGGTCGGGCCTGCGACCAACGTGTGGCCCACGTCGCCGATGTGCGTCACCAGCCGGAACGGCGTGGCGCCATCGGTGCGCGTGACGATCAGCGGCGGGCCGTCAAGATGGGCATTGCGTTCGGGGCCGGCCCATACCGCCGACACCGGCATCATGTGCGCCAGGTTCAGCGTCGAGACGATGGGCTGGCGCACATTGGCGTAGGCATTGCCGGGGAGCGAGGACAGCCACGCATCCACGGCGTTCAAGGTTTCAGGGATCGTCACGAACCCGCGCCCTTGGATGGCCCGCTCCACCATCCGCAACTTCTCGTCGGCCACGGCCGGGTCGGCATCGAGCACTGTAACCGTGGCGGTGAGATAGCCGAAGGCGACTTGATCGCTGCCCAGCTCCTGCAAGGCGGCATCGGCGTCGGTGGCCTTGTTGCTCGCGTCGGTATCGACCAGCGGGCTTTCTTGCTGGAAGATCGTTTCGCGCAGCAGCGCGATGACGTTCTTCCTTTTCGCAAACCACTGGCGACGCAGGCGGACGAGTTCCTTTTCCGCTTCGGCTTTGTCGAGGCACAGGAACCGGGTTGACCAGCGATAGGCAAATCCAAGCCGGTTGAGGTCGTCCAGAATCCCCGGCCAGGTCGAGGGCGGAAATCCCCGCACCGACACCACGCGCAGGTGCCGGTCGCCCAGCATGGGCGCCAAGCCACCGACAAGTGCGGAGTCGGTCAGCAGCGCGTCGATGTGGAACGGCACTTCGGGCACGCCGACGCGGTAGCGCCGCGTCGAAATGGTGGCGTGCAGGTAGGTCAGCGTCTGGCTGTCATCCAGCCAGGCGATTTCCGGCATCACGCCGTCGAGCAGGTCAAAGATGCGATCCGTTTCTGCGGCGAAAGCTTGCAGCCGCTCGCGCCAGTCCACGCCGTCGGTAGGCCGGTTCTCGTACAGCATCCCCGCCGCGCGGGCGTGCGATTCCTCGGGCGGCAGGTACACCAGCGTCAGGTGATAGCCGCTCTCGAAGTGATTGCCCGAGTCCTCGAATGTGGCCCGGCGTTCCTCGTCCACCAGCCACGACAGCGGCTCGGGGAACGCCGAGTGCGGATAGTCGGCGGCGGCGCGGCGCTCGGCCTCGATGAACAGTGCCCAGCCCGAACCCAGGCGGCGCAGCGCGTTGTTCAAGCGCGCCGACGTGGCGATCAACTCGCCTTGCGTCGCGCTGTCGAGGTCAGGCCCGCGAAACCGGGCCGTGCGCTGGAAACTGCCGTCCTTGTTCAAGACGACGCCCGGTGCGATCAGCCCGGCCCAGGGCAACCAGTCAGCCAGCAAGGCCGGGCGCTGGCGATATTCGGCAAGGTTCAGCATGGCATTCCCCTCACACGTCCAGCAGCGGCCGGTGCTTGATATGGCGCGCGAACACGGCCATGAACTGCGGATCGACACGCGCACCCCAGACCGCCAGCGAATGGCCGACGATCCAGAGCACCACGCCTGGAATCCACATCTGTAAGCCCAGCCCGACAGCAGCGGCCAAGGTGCCGTTAGTGATGGCCACGGTGCGCGGCGCACCGCCCATCAGGATCGGCTCGGTCAACGACCGATGCAGCGGCACCTCGAAGCCGGGTATTCCATCGTGTGGGCCGTTCATACGACGGCCCCACCGGAGAAGCTGAAGAACGACAGGAAGAAGCTCGAAGCGGCGAACGCGATGGACAGGCCAAACACGATCTGGATCAGCTTGCGGAACCCGCCCGAGGTATCACCGAAGGCCAGCGCCAAGCCCGTAGCGATGATGATGATGACCGCGACGATGCGCGCCACCGGCCCCTGGATGGATTCGAGGATGGATTGCAGCGGCCCTTCCCAGGGCATCGAGGAACCGGCGGCCTGCGCAGTACCTGCGAGCAGCAGCATGAAGGCAGCGAGCATCAAGCCCTGCATGGCCGGGCGAGCCAGGCCATCCAGCCGTGCGGGCCGAGGAAGCGGATTTGCGGAAATACGGAAAGCATCAGCGTGCGTCATGGAAGTTCTCCAGAGTGGTCAGGGGACGGGGAGGAAAGGTCGGACTGCGACAGCAGCTCCGGGAATGGAGCCTCCAGCGCATCCGCCAGGTGGTAGCCCACGCCATCGAAGCCGATGACGCGGACGATGCTCTCGATGCGGCGCTTGCGCCCGCGCCCAGCGATGTGGATGACCACATTGACCGCTTCCGCGATCAGCGCACGGGGCGGGTTCACCGCCACTTCGAGGATCAGTTGCTCCAAACGCAGCAGCGCGCCCAGCGCGGAGCCGGCATGGATCGTGGCAATGCCGCCCGGATGGCCTGTACCCCACACCTTGATGAGATCCAGCGCTTCGGCGCCGCGTACCTCGCCGACGACGACGCGATCCGGGCGCAGGCGCATGGACGAGCGCACCAGCTCGGTCATCGACACCACGCCTGCGCGCGTGCGCAGCGGTACGTGGTCGCAGGCCGCGCATTGCAGCTCCACCGTGTCTTCAAGCACCAGCACGCGGTCGCCAGTGGCGGCGATCTCGGCGAGCAAGGCATTGGCGAGCGTGGTCTTGCCCGTGCTGGTGCCACCGGCAATCAGGATGTTCTGGCGCTCGCGCACGGCGCGCACCAGCAAGCCCGCCTGCGCGGCGGTCATCATTTCGTCCTCGATGTAGCGCGACAGCGGGATCACGCCAAAGGCGCGCTTGCGCAAAGCGAAGGCCGGCCCCGGCGCAGCGGGCGGCAGGATGCCCTCGAAGCGCTCGCCCGTCTCGGGCAGCTCCGCCGTCAGGAGCGGCTGGCCGCGATGCACCTCGGCGCCGACGTGGGCCGCGACCAGCCGGATGATTCGTTCGCCGTCGGCCTCGGACAGCTCCACACCCATCGGCGCGCGGCCCGACGAAAGCCGGTCGATCCACAAGGTGCGATCCGGGTTCAGCATGACTTCCACTACGTCGGGGTCTTCCAGCGCGGCGGCGATCAGTGGCCCCATCGCCGTGCGCAGCATCTGGATGCGGCGATCCAGTGAAACGGCGGTGAAGGAAGGAACGGCGCTCATGACGCGCGCTCCTGCGCGTCGTCCATGCGTGCCGGGTCTGGATGCAGTTCTTCCACCACGTCTCGCACCAGACTGCGACCGCGCAGCAAATGCCGCCCGAGTTGTTCGACGAACTGCTCGAAGCGCGCCTTGCCCTGGGCGCGCGCTGCGTCCTGATGCGCTTCGGGCACGGGCGTGCTCACCGTGAGGAAGTAGCGGATGAACAGTGCCAGCGTCTCGATCTGGATGTTCTGGTCGCGCTCCATGCGTTCGGCCTGCCGCGACAGGCGATCAAGCCGCTTGGCAATGGCCGCCTCGCGCTGGTCGGCGGCATCGGGCGACAGCCACGATGCGAGCGCCGCCGCGACGATGGACGACTTGGACACGCCCTTCTTGGCGGCCAGCTCATCGAGCCGCTTGGCGTGCTCCGGCTGGATGAACACGTTGAGGCGGTGTTGGGTCATAGGTCGATTCCGTCATCAGGGTCGAGGGATGCCAGCCGGGCCGTGCGTTGCAGGGCAGGGTCGAGCTGGCGAGGAAGGGGAAGCGGCAGGTCGTCGTCATCGAGCAACCCAAGGTCGGCCGCAGGCGCGGCCAGCTCGGGGTCGTAGGCGGCGATTTCGGAGAGTTCGGGCTGGCGACGCGGGCCGCCGTCATCGGCGCTGCCAAGGTCGCCAACGGTCTCCGCGACGAGAGGTGCCGGCACCGCAGGAATTGCCAGCCCGCTCCAGTCATCGGCGCGGGCCGGCGGCGCGTCGGCGTACTGCCCGTCCGCCAGCGTGGGCGGCGGCAGCACGCGGCGCTTGAAATTGGCGTCCGCGTAGTAGCGCAGCTTCTTCGCCTTGATGGGCGCCACGCTGGACACCATTACCACGGCCTCATCAGGCGGAAGCTGCATGACTTCGCCCGGCGTCAGCAGCGGACGCGCGGTTTCCTGGCGCGACACCATGAGGTGGCCCAGCCACGGCGCGAGCCGGTGGCCCGCGTAGTTGCGCTGCGCGCGCAGCTCGGTGGCGGTGCCCAGCGTCTCGGAGATCCGTTTGGCGGTGCGCTCGTCGTTCGTGGCGAACGTCACGCGCACATGGCAGTTGTCGAGGATGGAGTGGTTTTGCCCATACGCCTTGTCGATCTGGTTGAGCGACTGCGCGATGAGGAAGCTGCGGATGCCATAGCCCGCCATGAAGGCCAGCGCCGTCTCGAAGAAGTCCAGGCGCCCCAGCGCAGGGAACTCATCGAGCATCAGCAGCAGCTTGTGGCGGCGCTCGATGCCATCGGAGCCATCGAGCGACTCGGTGAGGCGCCGCCCGATCTGGTTGAGGATCAGGCGAATGAGCGGCTTCGTCCGCGATATGTCCGAAGGCGGCACCACCAGATACAGCGATACCGGATGCTCGGCCGCGATCAGGTCGGCGATGCGCCAATCGCACCGCGACGTGACTTGGGCCACCGTGGGATCGCGGTACAGGCCGAGGAACGACATGGCGGTGCTCAACACGCCGGAACGCTCGTTGTCCGATTTGTTGAGCACTTCGCGCGCAGCCGAGGCCACCACCGGATGAGGCCCATCGCCGAGGTGCGGCGTGGTCATCATCCGGTGCAGCGTCAACTCGAAGGGGCTGGCCGGGTCGGAGAGGAAGTTGGCGACGCCGCGCAGCGTCTTGTCTTCGCCCGCGTAGAGCACATGCAGGATGGCCCCGACCAGCAGCGCGTGCGAAGTCTTTTCCCAGTGATTGCGCTTCTCCAGCGCACCTTCGGGATCAACCAGAATGTCCGCGATGTTCTGCACGTCGCGCACCTCATGCGCGCCGTGTCGTACCTCCAGCAGCGGGTTGTAGGCCGCTGACTTCGCATCGGTGGGGTTGAACAGCAGGCAATGCGAGAAGCGCGAGCGCCAACCGGCGGTGATCTGCCAGTTCTCGCCTTTGATGTCGTGGATGACGGCGGATGCAGGCCAGGAAAGCAGCGTCGGCACCACGAGGCCCACGCCCTTGCCCGAGCGCGTAGGCGCGAAGGTCAGGACGTGTTCCGGGCCTTCATGCCGCAGGTACTGTTGGCGATGCAGGCCGAGGAACACGCCCGCAGGGTGGTCAAGGCCCGCCTTGTGAATGTCCTCCACATTGGCCCAGCGGGCCGAGCCATAGGTCGTGACCAGGCGCGACTGGCGCGAGCGCCAGATCGACATGCCGATGGCGACCACAACCGCCAGTAGGCCACTGCCGCCCGCGATGGCGCCGCCGGTATCGAACACGCGCGGCGCGTAGGCATCGAAGAAGAACCACCACTCGAACAACCGCCACGGGTGATAGACCGGTGTGTCCAGGAAATCGAACCACGGCGAGCCCAGGCGTAGTTGGTAGCCCAGGGCCGCCGCTGTCCATTGCGTGGCGCTCCACACCCCAGCGATCACGATGCCGAACACCACGGCAATCTGACCGAACAGCACGTTCGTTCCCTGCATCATCCAGCCTCCGATCGCAGCACAGGCATGTGCCGCCCTCGTGAGGATCAGTGCCGCTGGGCGTGCCGGTCAAAGACCGTTATCGGCAGGTTGATGCCGCAAAAAACATGGTTTCCGGCAGGGAAGAACTGGGGCGAAAGACCGCCACAATGAGCGCGCTGCTGCGCAGCGCGCAAAAAGGCGCAGGCACGCGCAGGTGCGTTGCGGCAAGCCGACCATCAGAACTTCGGCGGTTCCTTCGGTGGCGTATAAGGCACCTTGCCGTCGCCCAGGAAACGTCGGTTCGTCGCCTCGGCCACTCGGTTGCACAGCACGTCGCCCATCGTCGGACGATCCGTCTTGCACTGCTGGCGCAGTTCTCGCAAACGCACGGGGTCAGCAGCCAGTTCCTCCACGCTGGGCACGGCAGCGGGCTTGGACGGCTCAGACTTGCCGCAGGCGACCAGCAGAACTGCTAGCGACGACATAGCGATGATCTTGGATAGGTTCATGGCTTGAATCCTCCGAAGTGAAACGGGGCCAATGGCTAAGCGTCTCCCGGTCCCAGGGCTTCGACCCGCTCGATAAAGCGGGCTAGCGCCTGCGACGGCTCGGCGTCGCGGCGCAGCAGATAGGTAGTGAGCATGGGCGACTTTCCCGCGAGCGGTCGGCCCACCACGCCCGGCTCGCGGCTGGAAGCGATGTGCGCGGCGCCTGCGAGCCCTAGCGCCAAGCCGGCCGACACGAAAGTCATCATCACGTCGAACGTGGCGACGTACTGTTCGATCAAGGGCTCCCGGTCCTGCTTGCGCAGGATGCGGTCGATCTGCTTGGCATGGCCTTCGCAAACTGCCGGGTCGCCCAGCACCAGGGGATGTTGCAGCACTTCATCCAGCGGTACCTTCTTGTGGGCCAGTAGTTCATGGCGCGCGGGCATGGCGACCATCAGCTCATCCTCCCAGGCGGGTTCGATGATGATGCCGTCGCCCACCTCGTCGGCCATCGAGAAGCCCACGTCGTATAGATCGTCACGCAGGCCGCTGAGCTGCTGGGCCAGCGGCACCTCGAACAGGCGGATCTCGATCTCCGGGTCTTCCTCGCGGCAGCGCGCCAGCAGCGCCGGCAAGCGCGAGGGGGTGATGCCGTCGGACAGCGCCACGCGCAACCGGCCGTGAAAGCCATTGGCCGCTGCCTTCACGCTCTCACGCGCCTGGTCCAGCGCCAACAGCACGCGAGGCGCGTTCTCCATCAGCAGCTTGCCCGCAAGCGTCAGGCGCGTGCTGCGGCTGGTACGCACGAACAGTTGTGCGCCCAACTCTTCTTCCAATTCCCTGATGGCGCGCGACAGTGGTGACTGTTCGATATGCAGCCGCTCCGCAGCGCGGGCGAAGTGCAGCTCCTCGGCAACGGCCAGAAAGTACCGAAGGTGACGAAATTCCATGAGTCGATGTCCCTGTAAAGCTCGAAGGAGTCTGTCGTGGTGCCGTAACGGCGTTCATCGTTGTTCCTTTCAAGCGGTTACGCCCTCATGTGCGGGCTCTGCCGTGACATCCTCTTCTTGCTCGTCCGGGCGATGGGCCAGCCGATACAGAATCGGTAGCACCAGCAGCGTCAGCACGGTGGAAGACAAGATGCCTCCGATCACTACGGTAGCCAGCGGGCGTTGCACTTCCGCGCCTGTTCCCGTGGCAATCGCCATCGGGATGAAACCCAGCGACGCCACTAGGGCCGTCATCAGCACCGGCCGCAAGCGTGTCAGCGCGCCCTCGCGGATGGCTTCATCCAGCGGCGTTCCGTCCTCGCGCAAGCTGCGGATGTAGGAAATCATCACTAGGCCATTGAGCACGGCCACACCTGACAGCGCGATGAAGCCCACGGCAGCGGAAATCGACAGAGGAATGTCGCGCAGCCACAGCGCCAAGATGCCGCCGGTCAGCGCGAACGGAATGCCAGTAAAGACCAGCAAGCCGTCCTTGACGTTGCCGAACATGGCGAACAACAGCAGGAAGACCAGCAGCAGCGACACCGGCACGACGATCTGCAAACGCTGCGTGGCTGATTGCAGATTCTCGAAAGTGCCGCCCCAACTCGTCCAGTAGCCCGTGGGAATCTTGACCTGTGCCAGCGCCGCCTCGGCGTCGGCCACGAACGAGCCCACGTCACGGCCACGCACGTTGGCGCTCACCACGATGCGGCGCTTGCCGTTTTCGCGGCTGACCTGGTTGGGGCCGGGTGCCAGCTCGAAGCTCGCCACCTCGGCCAATTGGATGAAGTTCGTCCGTCCTTCGGCACTGCCGGTGCCACCCGTTCCGCGCGGCAGCGGAATCGGCAGGCGCTTCATGCTTTCCACGTCGTTGCGCAAGGACTCTGGCAGGCGAACCAGGATGTCGAAGCGGCGGTCGCCCTCGAACAGTGTGCCAGCCTCACGCCCGCCGATGGCGGTGGCCACGGCATCTTGGATGTCGGCCACGTTCAGCCCATAGCGCGAGGCTTTTTGGCGGTCGATATTCACGGTCAGCATGGGCAAACCGGTGGTTTGCTCCACCTTGACCTCGGACGCGCCGGGAATCTTCTGCAACATGGACGAGATCTCTTCACCCGTCTTATTCAGGACATCCATGTCGTCGCCAAAAATCTTCACCGCCACATCGCTACGGACCCCTGAAATGAGTTCGTTGAAGCGCAATTGGATAGGCTGCGAGAACTCGTAGTTGTTGCCCGGCACCTTGCCCACGACCTCCTGAATGGCCGCCAGCAATTCGTCGCGCGACTTGCGCGGCTCCGGCCACTCGGACACCGGCTTGAGCATGATGTAGCCGTCGGAAATGTTCGGCGGCATGGGGTCGGACGCGATTTCCGCCGTGCCGGTGCGCGCGAAAACGCGGTCGATCTCGGGGAACTTGGCCTTCAGCGTGGCTTCCAGTTGCTGCTGCATCGCAACCGATTGCGAAAGGCTGGTGCCCGGAATGCGCAGCGCCTGGATGGCGAAATCGCCTTCGTTCAGGCTGGGCACGAACTCGCTGCCCATTCGGGTGGCGATCAGGCCGCACAGCACCACTGCCACGGCGGCTGCCGCCAGCATCACTGCTTTGGCCGCCATCACGCGATCCAGCAGCGGGCCATACCAGCGCTTGGCCTGCACGACCAGGAAGTTTTCCGTCTCGCTGACCCGATGGCCGATGAACAGGGCGACCGCTGCCGGGATGAAAGTCACCGACAGGATCATGGCCCCCACGAGCGCGGCTACCACCGTGAACGCCATCGGGTGGAACATCTTCCCCTCGACGCCGGTCAGGGCGAAGATGGGCAGGTACACCACCATGATGATGAGCTGCCCGAACAGCAGCGCACGGCGTGATTCCTTGGATGCCAGGAACACCTCGTGAAAGCGCTCCGCCCGCGTCAAGGGCCTGCCCTGGTGCGCCTGCGCATGGGCCAGTCGGCGCACGCAGTTCTCGACGATCACCACCGCCCCGTCGATGATGATGCCGAAGTCCAGCGCCCCCAGACTCATCAGATTGGCGCTCACCTTGTAGTGCACCATGCCCGTGAAGGTGAACAGCATCGACAAGGGAATCACCGTCGCCGTGATGATGGCCGCTCGGATGTTGCCCAGGAACAGGAACAGGATCACGATCACCAGAATCGCGCCTTCCAGCAGGTTCTTCTTGACCGTGCTGATGGCTTTGTCCACCAAAACAGTACGGTCGTAGACGGTCACCGCATGGACCCCCTCAGGCAGGCTGCGGTTGATCTCCACCATCTTCTTGTCGACGGCTTGCGAAACCGTTCGGCTGTTTTGGCCAATCAGCATGAAGACCGTGCCCAGCACCACTTCGCGGCCGTTGTCTGTGGCTGCGCCGGTGCGCAGTTCGCGCCCCAGCCCCACGTCCGCCACGTCGCGCACCCGGATTGGCACGCCGCCCGCGCTGCTGAGGATGACATTGCCAATGTCCTCCAGCGTCTTGACTTGCCCAGGTGCCCGGACCAGGTACTGTTCGCCGCGCTTTTCGATGTAACCCGCACCCACGTTGCCGTTGTTTCGATCCAGCGCCGTCACGATGTCTTGCAGGGTGACGCCCAGCGAGGCCAGTCGCTCGGGTATCGGCGAGATTTGGTATTCCTTGGCATAGCCGCCAATCGAGTTGATCTCCGTCACGCCGGGCACGTTGCGCAACTGCGGCTTGATGATCCAGTCCTGAATCTCGCGCAGGTCGGTGGCCGTGTAGGGCATGCCATCAGGTTTCTTGGCGCCGTCCTTGGCCTCGACCGTCCACAGGTAAATCTCGCCCAGGCCGGTGGAGATTGGCCCCAGCGCAGGCGTGATGCCGGAAGGCAGTTTTTCCCGCGCCTCCTGGATGCGTTCATTGACCAACTGGCGCGCGAAGTAGATGTCGGTGCCGTCCTTGAAGATCACGGTCACTTGCGACAGTCCATAGCGCGACAGGGAACGGGTCTGCTCCAGGTTGGGCAGGCCCGCCATCACGGTTTCAATCGGGTAGGTCACCCGTTGCTCGGTCTCCAGCGGTGAATATCCTGGCGCTTGGGTATTGATCTGTACCTGGACGTTGGTGATGTCCGGTACGGCATCGATGGGGAGCTTTTGGTAGTTGAACACGCCGACGGCAGCCATACCGATGACTGCCAGCAACACCAACCATCGGTGCTCGATGGCTGCGCGAATGAGTTTTTCAAACATGTGCGTTGCTCCGGCATCAATGGGTGTGTTCGGCAGAGGCTTTGCCAAGCTCTGACTTCACGACAAAACTGCCAGCCGACGCATACGGAGCCCCCGCCTTCAGCCCTTGAACCACCTCGACGCGCTTGCCATCACTACGGCCCAACTGCACGGGCTGGGCAATGAAGCCACCATTCACTTTCAAAAACACGACGGGCTTGTCGCCCACGGTCTGAATGGCATCACCGGCCACCGTCACGGGCACGTCGGCCTCAGATGAGGTCACTTCCACGTTGACAAACAGTCCGGGACGCCAAGCGCCTTGGGGGTTGGACAAGACCACGCGGGCCTTGGCCATGCGGGTTTGTTCGCCAATCAGCGCGCCAACAAAGGTGATGGTGCCTTGCGCGCTGGCATCGAATGCCGTTGCCTTGATGGTGACCTTTTCGCCGACCCTGACCAGTGGCAAGTCCTTGGCAGGTATGTTGATTTCAGCCCAGACCTGTCCCAGATCGGACACGGTGAACACGGCGGCGTCTTCCTTGACGGCCTCACCCAGGCTGAGATGCTTTTCAATCACCAGGCCATCGAACGGGGCGCGCAACTCAAAGCGATTCAGCCCTCCCGAAGATCCCGCGCTCAACCCCAAGGCCGACAGCTTCTGCTGAGCATTGGCCACAGCGACTTGCGCCTCGTTTAACGCCTGCCCTGCTTGTAGGTAGTCCTGCTCGGCGGAAATTTTCTGCTCCCAGAGCCGCTTTTCACGCTCGAACGTGGTCTTGGCCAAGGCCAGACGCTTTTGTGCTGTCTGCAACTCGCTGCGCTGCTCAGACGCAGCCGGGCTGGCAATGACTGCGAGAACCTGTCCCTTCTTGACTGCTTGACCCAGACTGGCCTGAACGCTCTCGACCACTCCTGCAATGCGTGGGACAACGTGCGAAGTCCGGTCTTCGTTCAAGCGAATTTCCCCGGGCAATTGCAAGGCTGACTTGATTCGTGCCGCGCCAGCCGTGTCGATGCTAATGGATGCCGCTTTGATTTGTGCATCACTGAGTTCGACTTTCCCCTCCTCTTGGTTGAGGACGAACATGAAGGGTTCGTTGGCTGTCTGGGCAACGATGCTGATCTCGAACGCGTGCGGCTCCGGCACGACCTCGCGGCTCAGCAGGCTGTCCTTGTCAGGCGCGAAGTTGAGCGCCTGCTTCTCGCCGGTCAAGCGCGTGACGGTGGCGCTGACCTTTGCAGTGTTGCTGGCAAGTGGTTTGCCCTTGTCATAGAGCCAGATTCGCAAACGAGGCTCACCGCCTTCCTCCGCGAGCAACGCCTCCAATCCGAAATCCCCTTCATTGAACAGTTTGCCGCCATGCACCCCCTTGCTCGGCCCTTCGTGGTGCTCACCGTCCGCATGGCCCTTGTCGTGGTCGTGCTGGTCACCACTTGCCTTGTCGTGATGCTCACCATCACTGTGGGCCTTGGCTTCAACGTGGCTGCCGTGACCCTCGCCCTCGGCGCTCTTATCCGTCTTGCCGCCGAGAATGGCGCTGCCCAGTCCTATGCCCACTGCGGCGATCACGGCGATGGCAAACCACTGCTTCTTGCCGACGTTCAGTTTGTTCGTTTCGGGTTTCATGTTCATTCCTTGTTTGCAGGCAGGGTGGTCGTGGATTCGGATGCGCCGATCACGCGATCCATGTCCGCCGCCGCGCGGTGCGCATCGGCGAGCGCCTTGAGGTACTGGGACTTGGCGGCAAAGTAGGTGCGTTGCGCGTCCAGCACTTCCAGGTAGTTGAACTTGCCGTAACCAAAGCCCACGGTGGCCGCGTCATAGGCGCTCTTGGCCCCTGGCAGCACCTCTCGCTGCAATATGTCGATCTCGCCGCGAACCGACGCCAGCCGCTCGCGGGCTTGCAACAGCTCTGTGTTGAGGCGCAGATTCAACGCCTGGAGTTCATCCCTCGCCTTGTCTTCACGCTTCAACGCTTCCAACAGATTGCCCTGATTGCGGTCGAACAAAGGCAGCGGCACGGAAATGCCGAGCATTAACTGATTGCGCGCTAACTCGTTCGGACGCTTCACGCCCAGGCTGACCGTGACATCGGGCGTCTGCTTGCTGCGCTCCACGTCGGCCAGCGACCGACGGCGTTCGATCTCCAACTGCGCCCGGCGCAATGCCGATGAGGCCGACAAGCGCTGCTGGATGTCATCCAGCGAAGGGACGTTGGGAAGATCGTCCACGCTGCCCGCTACCTGGGTGAAACGCGGCGGGTTGGCCCCGAGCAAACTGGCCAGCCGCGCGCGGGCACTGCGTTGTTCGCTCTGCGCCTGTGCCAGTTCAACCCGCACGCCGGCCTCGGCCACCCGAGCCTTGGTTTCTTCGACCGGGGACACCTTGCCCGCCGTCACGCGCTTGGCAACGGCATCCGTCGCTTGCCTGGCCAGGTCAACGCTGTCCTGGGCCAAGGCCGTGCGATCCTGGGCGGCCAGCGCCTCAAAGAAGGCGGCAACCACAGCGGCGCGAATTTCAACGCGCCGCGTGTTCAGTTCTTCAACTGCGACGTCACGCCCTCGCTCTGCCGCGGCAATGCGGGCAGCGCGCTTGCCCCCCAGCTCGATGGGCAGATTGATCTGGACGCTTTGCGTGCGGGTTGGCGTGCGTTGGTCTTCGAGCGAGTACGCCAGCTCGGGATTAGGACGTACTCGTCCCTGAATTACCTGGCCCTCCACCGCCTCGATTTCCCGTTGGGCGACAGTTAGGTCAAGATTCGCCTCCAAAGCCAGCGCGACGGCCTTTTGCAGAGTCAGGGGCGTTGCTGCTTCAATCTGCTCTACGCCGTTGGCGCTCTGCCCAAGAGCTGGTGCCGTCGGCAATAACTGAGCGAAAGCCGTCCCCGTCATGAGCGCAAGGAGCAAGCCTGCCGCAACCGCCCTCGCGTTGTAATTGTGAATATCCTTCAGCATCCGATTCTCCAGTGATTTGAAATACACAAGGGAATCGGCGGGGGGGCGATCCAGATGATCGCCAGCAACGTCATCACATCAGCCGCGCGAAGCCGGCTGGATACCGTAGCGCGCCATGCGCGACGGCAGGGGTGAGGACGAAGGGAAAGGAACGCGCTCCCCGCCGATCAGGCGAGGACACGCCACTGAGGGCGCTCTAAACGTTCAGGTGGAGGCGCAGCAAGGTGCTCCGGGGGATACCCCGTATCCAGGGACGGGCTGACCGGCGACGCCAGCTTGACATCCCCTGACAAGACCGAGAAGCACCCGGCATGACAGGACGCGCAATCAGGATCGCCACCCAGGGTCTTGGCCGGATCAGGGCTGGCATCCTGGCCGTCGGCCGCCTTGTGCTGATGCGCATGGTGGCCGAAGTGCTTGGCCGCAGCTCCGGTTTCATGCTGGCAATAACTGGCCACTGCCGCCCAACTGAATTGAAGCGGCAAGAACACCAGCAAGACGATGGCCAGCCATTTGCGCATAGGGGTAACAGTGTAGCAGCTACATGCTTTACTTTGCCACTCCTCGCTGCTTGGGTTTTCTCAGAGCCCCGTGCGCGTAGCGTGCCTCCTCTCAGGTTCATCCTGCATCAAATCAGAGCCGCTTCGATATTCGGCGAGTTGTGGCCGCTTTGACGACTGAGGCGACACGAGGGGGCGCCACAGCGCAGGGTACGGGCAACTGGAAGCCTTCAATGCTGATGTTGCGCATGAACTGTTCACGCCGTTGGCGACGTTGATGGGGGGCACTGAAGTTGCTTTGCGCAAAGCACGCGATGCCGACACGTTGCGAGATGTGTTGGGCTCGCACCTCGAAGATCTCCAGCGCATGTCGATGATCGTGCAGGACATGCTCTTTCTGTCGCAAGCCGACCGTGGGGCTGAGGCCCGCCGCGAGCATGTCGCCAGTCTGGCCGGCGTTGCGCGCGCGGTGGTGGAATTGCACGAGGCGGCCATTGAAGAGGCCGGGCTGAAGGTTCGTATCGACGGCGATGCCACCGGCTTGGCCGATGTGCGCCTGTTGCAGCGCGCGCTATCCAACCTGATCGGCAACGCAACCCGACACGCGCATCCGCACAGCACCGTTGTCGTGCAAATCGACCGGCTGGACGGCGAGATCGCCCTGCGGGTGGTGAACGAGGGGCAGACGATTTCAGCCGAGCATTTGCCCAATCTGTTCAACCGCTTCTACCGGGCAGATGCGGCGCGGTCGGATGCCGCCCGCAATCATGGACTGGGCTTGGCCATCGTGGCTGCCATCGCCCGCATGCACGGAGGGCGGACGATGGTCGATTCGAGCAACGGCATCACGTCTATCGGGCTCATGGTGCCCACCCCGCGCGCGCAATAGTCAACGGATCGGGCACCACCAACAGACTGGCTCCACTAGCCAATTACTTCTTCCAGCAGGAGAAGCGCCAGAAAGCCGACAAAGAACATCGCCGTCACCCAGGGGCGATCTGGCGTTTCGTGTGCTTCGATCAGCAGTTCTTCGGTCACGAGGTAGAGCAACGCAATCAGACCAAACGCGAAGAAGCCAGTCAGAAGAGGGTTGGGCAACAGCGCCACCGGCGCTCCAAGCAAGGCCCCGATCGGCAGCAAGAGCACGAGCGCGGCCGTGATCCAGACGACCCTGGCACGGGAGCGAACGCTCTCGCCGAGTTCCGTGGCCACTGTCAATCCCAGGAACAGAACCTCGATGGTCAGGGCGATGGTCAGAAGCAAGCCGACCTTTGGGCCAGCCGCAAACCCGATACCAAGCACCAAGCCATCAATCAGGATGTCGATGCCGATCACGGTCAGGAGACCGGCCGGCCCCTTCGCCAACGCTTCCAGATGCTTCACCAGCAGCATGGTGGCGACGCCGATTCCGCCGCCGATCATCGTCGCCCAAGGCGAGGCCCGGTGCATGATGTCGGGCAAGATTTCGCCGGCCGCCGCCGCGAACACGACGCCAGCGGCGAAATGCTGAATCGCGCTGACCAGTGTTGGCCCCGGCCGCACGTTCACCGCGACCGCAGCTCCGATGATGGCGGCCGCTGCCGGGATCAAGGTGTAGATCCAGGCCGAGATCACCATGACTTAAGTTACCGCGTTGCCGCACTGAGCACAGAATTTCGCGCCGATCGGAATGACGCTACTGCACTTCGTGCACGACGCTGGCACCAGCGATGTCCCGCACTGGCCGCAAAAGCGAGCGCCGTTCGGATTGATCGCTTTGCATTGCGGGCAAGTGATGCCGCTGGCCGAAGGCGCCGGATTGCGCCCCCAGTCGTGACTGCTGGGGCCACCGTGGCCATGGCTACTGCCATGCCCGTGGGAGCCGCCATGCCCCCCGCCGTGGCCGCCGCCATGCCCACCAAAAATTCGATCCAGGATTCCCATTTTCAACACTCCATATTCGGTTTTACTGACCCGCCTGCTGCCTGAGCAGCCTCAGCCCGTTGAAGACCACCAGCAAGCTCGCCCCCATGTCGGCGAACACGGCCATCCACATGGAGGCATCGTCGAAGATCGCCAGCAGCAGGAACACTAGCTTGATGCCCAGCGCGAGCGCGATGTTCTGCCATAGCACGGCGTGGGTGCGCCTGGACAGCCGGATCGTTTCGGGCAGGCGGCGTAGGTCGTCGTTCATGACCACCACGTCGGCGGCCTCCATCGCGGTGTGGGTGCCCGCGCCGCCCATAGCGAAGCCGATGTCAGCCTTCGCCAGCGCGGGGGCGTCGTTGATGCCGTCGCCGGTCATCGCCGTGACGCCCATGCGCTGCTGAAGCTCGCCGATGGCCTGCAACTTGTCCTCGGGCAGCAGGTTGCCACGCACCTCGGCGATGCCCGCCTGGGTGCCGACGGTTTGCGCCGTCGCCAGGTTATCGCCCGTCAACATCACCGGCGTCACGCCCAATGCCTTCAGGTCGGCCACGGCCTGCGCGGATGAGGATTTGATGGTGTCGGCTACTGCACAGATGGCCATGACCCGTTCGCTGCTGGCCAACAACGTGACGGTGCGGCCAGCTTGCTCATGCACTGCAAGGCGGGCTTCGAGGTCAGCCGAACACTGCCCGCGCTCTTCAATCCAGCGGTGGTTAGCCAGCACATAGGTATGGCCGTCGATCACCCCCTGCACGCCGCGCCCGGCAACAGCCTGAAACTCATCCACTTCTTGCGTGGCGGACGACACGCCATCTGCGATGGCCTTGGACACTGGATGATCCGACCGCGCTGCGAGGCTCTTGGCCAGCCCCTCCAGGGCTTGTTGGCCGAGTCCTGTGTCCACGGGCTCGAAGGCCACCAGCTTGGGCTTGCCTTCGGTGATGGTGCCGGTCTTGTCCAGCGCCACGGCCTTGATCTTGCGCGCCTCTTCCAGGTACACACCACCTTTGATCAGGATGCCTCGCCGCGCCCCAGCGGCCAAACCGCTGACGACGGTGACGGGCGTGGAAATCACCAAGGCGCAAGGGCAGGCGATGACCAGCAGCACCAGGGCCTTGTAGGCGGCCTGCATCCAGGTCAGCCCCATGAGCCAGGGCGCCAACAACGCAACGGCAACGGCCAGGACGAACACCGCAGGCGTGTAGACGGCGGCAAAGCGATCCACGAAACGCTGCGTGGGCGCACGGGAAGACTGGGCCTGCTCAACGGCGTGGATGATGCGCGCCAGCGTGCTGTCGGACGCGGGGGCCGTGACACGGATTTCCAACGCCGCAGCCTGATTGATGGTGCCGGCGAAGACTTCATCGCCGGGGCTCTTGTCCACCGGCAAGCTTTCGCCGGTCACGGGGGACTGGTCAATAGCGCTCTGACCTAGGCTCACGATGCCATCCAGCGGAACGCGCTCGCCAGGGCGAATACGCACGGTCATGCCCACAGTGACTTCCTTGACTCCCATGCGCACCCAATTGCCATCGTCTTGACGCACTTCAGCTTGCTCCGGCGCGAGCGCCAGCAGGCTCTTGATGGCGCCGCGCGCCCGATCCACGGCGCGGGCCTCGATGGCTTCCGCAATCGCATATAGGGCCATCACCATCGCCGCTTCGGGCCACTGGCCGATCAGGAAAGCGCCGGTCACGGCCACGGTCATCAGGGCATTGATGTTCAAGCGGCCCTGCCGCAGTGCAGCCAGCCCCTTGCCGTAAACCGAGAAACCCGACAGCGCGATGGCCGCCGCGGCCAGCGCCATTCCCAGCGCCTTGACAGGTACGCTGTCTGGAAAGGCGAATGCCAAGCCCTCGGCCGCCACAGCCAACCCCAGGGCGCCCAGCGACTTGCCCCATGTCGTCCAGAAGCCCGTTGGCGAGGCAACCGCAGCAGCCGACGAGCCTGTGTCGCCAAGAGGTTCCGGCTTGAAGCCTGCCTTGCGGATTGCGTCTAGCGCCTGCTGCAAGACAGGATCATCGGCGGCAATGGCCAACTCGCGTTCGCCCAGATTGAATTGCAGGCTACGAATTCCCGCCATGCCGTCCAACGCCCGGCGGATTTCCGACTCCTCCGAGGCACAGTCCATATTCGCAATGCGGAAGCGCTGGACATTCTTCGCGCCGAGGGGTTCTGGCTTGAAACCCGCTTTGCGGATCGCTTCTAGGGCCTCGGGCAGCGCGTGGTCATCGGCGGCAATGGCAAGCTCTCGATCCCCCAGGTTGAATCGCAGGCTGCGAATCCCCGCCATGCCTTCCAGCGCCCGGCGGATTTCCGACTCCTCTGAGGCACAGTCCATGTTTTCTATGCGAAAGCGTTGCGGCCCAATAGTCGTTGCATCAGACGCTGTTGGCTCGGGCGCCACAGGCACTGTTGCACAGCCACTCCCGCAGCAGGCAGCGTCGGCGTGTTGGCGTTGGTGGGCAGAGTTCATGAAATTCTCCTTTTCAGTCAGATTGGAAACCCTGTACCCACTACAGAGTCAAGCGCCTACAATGAGCCTTGGAGAAAAACCCGCGACCGCTGAAGATGAACTCATGAAAATCGGCGAACTGGCTAAGGCCGCACATACCCAGGTAGAGACGATCCGGTACTACGAGCGTGAAGGCTTGCTACCCGAAACGGCCCGTACGGATGGCAACTACCGCATGTACGCAGAAGAACACGTTGACCGGCTGTCCTTCATCCGGCACTGCCGGGGGTTGGACATGACGCTGGATGAAATCCGGGTTCTGTTGCGCTTCAAGGATGCACCGCACGAGAACTGCGCCCAGGTGAACGACCTGCTCGACGAGCACATCGACCATGTGGCTACCCGCATCAAGGAATTGAAAGCGTTGGAACGACAGCTCAAGACCTTGCGGGAACGCTGCCGTGAATCCCAGCAGGCCAGCCAGTGCGGCATCTTGACCGAGCTGTCCTCAGCATCGCGCCATCTGCACGAACCGGCGACGCGCAGGGGCCATGTTCATGGGGCACATAGCCTCAAGTGACTAGCCCAAAGAAACCCCAAGCCGACGCCCGATTTCCCATGAGGTCGTTCCGCCACGCACTGTCGCCGCAAGCGGCTGCCCCAACCGCTGCTCGATCACTGGCCTCCACGGTACCAGGCTGAAGCCCATGCCGTCGTCCAGCATCGCATACCGACCGCTGGCGAGCATGAGGCTGCGGCGGTAGATGCCGGCCACGCGCTGGCCGTCGGCCACCGGGCGGTGCTCCAGGCCGGTTTCGGCGGCGATGTCCTTGGCGGCCTGCGCCAGCTCGCGGCTGCGCAGCGTGCCCAGCAGGTTTCGGGCGAGGATCACGCGCTGCCCGCGCCGCTCGGCCAGTCCCTGTTCGGCCAGGAAGTCGGCGCGCTGCTGCATCGCCTGCTTGGCCTCGCCGCCAAAGCCGAGGTCGCCCAGGCCCGAGCCGCCGCCGATCAGTTGCTGGTCGAGCCAGGTAGCCCCGATGACGCGGGCCTGCCGCTCGATGGGCAGCTGCGATTTCAGTTCCACGGCCACGCCGCCCAGGCGCTGCGCGTCGTACTGATGGCCACGCTCGGGCAGATCGTCCGGCACCTTCCATAGCCCTTCGGCCACGCGCTCCACGATGCCGGCGCGGCGCAGGGCTTCGAGTCGGCGGATGTGGGCCGCGACGACTTCCTGCGGATCACGGCCCGGCACGGCCTGACCCTGCGCGACGGCCAGGTGATGGTCGGTGCGGTATAGGCCGCCGCTCGCCAGTGCGGTGATGTTCTTGTCGGCTGCGCGCACGTCGGCCGATCCCTTCACCTCCACTACGGCGCCGGCCGGATAGTTCGCCAGTTCATCGTGTGCGTTGAGCGCGACGTAGTGGGCCTTGCCGTCCACGCCGTCGATGACCAGATAGCCCCGGTCGCGCAGCTCGTCGGCCAGCCCCTTCGCTGCCACGCGGCCGAGAATGGTTCGGCCACCTCCATCAGCATCTTGGCCCGGCTCGAACACCGCCAGCTCGCGCGGCTCGCCGCGCATGGCCCGCTGCATGGTGCGGATGATGTCGCCACGCTCGCCCAGGGCGCGCAGGGTCTTTTCGGCATCGGCATGGACAGCCCAGGTGCCCGGCTGCATCTCGTCAGCCAGGCCCAGGAGCTGCAAGCGTTGCAGGCGGCCGATCAGCAGCAAGCGCTGGCGTTGCAGTCGGGGTTCATTGAGCCGTTCGACATGCACCAGGCCATCATCGCCGGCCTCGCGCTTCAAGGTGCGATCCAGGCTCGTCCACCGCTCCTGATCCACCTCGCGTCGCAAGGTCTGCTGGATCTCCAGTTCGGTGCGCGGCCCCAGCCGTTCGGTCGCCAGTTCGGCGGCACGATGGCGGAACCCGTCGGCGATGTAGTCGCCCGCGATGATGAGGTCTTTGCCGGTGTCGTCGCGCCCGCGCACGACGATGTGCGTATGCGGGTTGTCGGTGTTCCAGTGGTTGACGGCTACCCAATCGAGGCCCGTGCCCAGGTCGGCTTCCATGCGGCCCATCAGGTGCCGCGTGTAGGTGCGCAGGTCTTCCAGCTCCGCGCCGTCCTCCGGCGAGAGGATGAAGCGGAAATGGTGCCGATCGTCGGCGCAGCGTTCCTTGAAGGCGTCGAGGTCGGCGGCATCGGTCAGCGGCCCGTAGGCTTGGCCCGGCTCGCCATCGCGGCCCACGCCGTCGCGCTCGATGTAGCGCAGGTGCTTGGCGAGTGATTGCGGGCTGGCCCGTTGCTGGTTGACCAGCAACGTCTTGATGGTCACGCGCCGCGACATAGGCGTGAGCTTCGCGCCTGCGAAGCGTGCCGCCGTATGCCCGCGCCCTAGTCGAGAGCCGGGCCGCTGGCCAGCGCGTGCGCTGCTGCCGCCGGCTGCGGGACGGCGCATCGACGACTTGCCACTGCTGGCCTTGCCTGCCTGCTTGAGCACCCTGGAGACGAAGCCCTGGCCCCGGTTCTTCGGGGCACTGGGTCGGATGCGGAAATCGTCATCGCGGCGGTCGGTCATGGCTGCGCTCCCTGCAAGCTCTGGCGTGTCCGGGCGTGCGAAGCACGCGGGCACGCCTGCATCGGCGCGGGCCTCGCGCCCCACGCGGCACGGCGGCGAAGCCGCTCCGTGCCGCGCCACCCCCACGTGCAGACAGGCTTTCGACGCGGCCCCGTGCCGCGTCCTTTTGTCTTGCCTTCCGCCTTTGCCCCTCGCTGGCGCTCAGGGCAGCGGCGGCCCGGCGGCGCTGCTGCGCGAGCAGCCTGCGCGCCGGCGAACGCAGACACGGCCGCAGGCCGGGCGCGTTCGAGGCAAGACGCCTGCACGTTGGACTGCCGCACCGGAGGCAGCGCGAAGTGCGGTGCGAATGCACCCGCACTGCACGCGCGACGACACGGGGACGAACAGCAGAACGACACGCCCGATGGCACGATGATGCGCAGCGAATCGGCGGCGATCATGGGCGTGACTCCAGCCAGACCGGACGTGCAACGCCGATCACGGCGGCGGCGCTGACCGGCCCGAAATACCGGCTGTCGAATGACGCCGGGTTAGTCGCACTGAGCAAAAACAGCTCGCCAGGCCGAAGGCGGCGGCACTGCGGCCAGGATGGCAGCGGCCGGCCCCAGCGATCGGCAGACAGCACGGCGGCCGAAGGCACGCCGTCGATGCGGACTTTGCCGTCAGCGATGCACACCTCCTGCGGCGCGACCGCGCCCACGCGCTTGAGCAACGGGATGCGCGTCGGTAGGTAGCCGCGCTGCGCAGCGAGCGCGGCGGCCTCTGCGGGCAGCGGCACCAGCACGATGCTGCCCACGGACAACGGACGTGGCAGCGAGCTGGTGCGATGGTCAAGTGGATCGACGCGATACCAACCGACCGCCACGCTGTCGGACGGGTTGTAGGTCAGGCGCGGCAGTGGATGCACGAAAGACGCCCAGGCCAGCGCAGCGAGGCCGCAGGCGGACAGGCCCGCCAGCACGAGGCGAGCGCGCAGGCGCGAGCGAGAACGCGGCGTTGTGCCGGCGGTGGAAACAGCGGTCATGGCAGCGCCCTCCCGACCAGCCAGGCGGCGTGCCGCTCGGCGCTGTATTCGGGCAACGGCAAGCGCGCAGCGAGCCGGTTGCCCAGCGTGCGCCAGTACGCGGGCGAGGCGGTAGCGGGCGCGATGCCCAGCGCCTCGATAGCGGCGATGCGTTCCAGCACGGCGCGCACCTGGTTGTCGCCCTCGACGTGCAGCAGCAGGCGTGCACTCGGCTGAACGCCGGGGATGCGCTGCGCCGCATCGAGCGGCGTGCAAGCCTGCATCACCATGAGCTGCCAGCGGATCGTGCCGTAGTCGTTGGCCTGCCAGCGAATGCGGCAGAACATGGCGCCCGGCAGGAACACGGCGCAGCGCCGCCAGCGGTCGAGCTGGTGCGTGCGCGCAGGTTCGCCGAAGCGCAGGTAGAGCTTGAAGCGCGGTTCGATGTAGGCCAGCGCCACGCGCGTCAGCGGCGCGCTGGCAGGCTGGCCGGAAGGTGCTGCGAGCGCAGCCGTGGCCGCGAAGGCAACAGGCGCGGGGGCAGACGAAGCGGATGCAGTCATGGCGTGTTCTCCCTGCGGTGTTCTGGAAACTCCCGCTCCAGCAGGCCGCGCAGCAGGTCGGCCACGGTCACGCCCTGCGTGAAGGCCGACACCTTGATGCGCGCCCGCATGGCGGGCGTGATGTCGAGCGTGAGGCGGGCCGTATAGAGGTCGCCCTTGCCCAGCGCATCGGCGTCGCCCTGGCGAATCCACGCCTCGGCGTGCGGATTCGCGGGCGGACGCGCGCCGATGCCGACGCGCTTTACCGTGCGTTTGCTGTTCGGTGGCGGCTTCGCAGTCATGTCGGCCACCGCAGCAGTTCGTCCACCAGCGCAGTGATTTCGCGCGCGGCGGCGCTGTCCGGTGCCGTCTCGCGTGCCAGCCGGCCAGCGGCCACGCTGTCGGCGAACACGATGCGTTGATGTACTTCCGCGCGCAGCGCAGGAAGCGGCTGCTCAGCCAGCGCGCCGCGTGCTTCGCGTCCGATGACGGTGGTACTGACGCGCCGGTTGATGACGAAGGCCGCGCGCAGCGTAGGCCGAAAGACTTGCGCCTCGCGGATCAGCGCCACCATCTCAGCGCTGGCCCACAGGTCGTAGGGGCTGGGCTGCACCGGGATCAGCACGCGCTCGGCCGCCAGCAGCGCGGAGCGTGCCAAGGCGGCGATGCGCGGCGGGCCGTCGATGACGACGTGATCGGCCCGCCTGGCGAGTTCTGGTGCCTCCTGGTGCAGGGTTTCGCGTGCGAGGCCCACGGCGCTGAACAGCCTTGGCAAACCTTGCTGGCTGCGGCGCTGCGTCCAGTCCAGCGCGGAGCTTTGGGGGTCGGCGTCCAGCAGCACGACATGCTGGCCGCGCATCGCCAGCTCGCCGGCGATGTGGGTGGCGAGCGTGGTCTTGCCCACGCCGCCTTTCTGATTGAGCAGCGCGACGATCATGGCGCAGCCCTCCTTGCTGGAAAACCTGCCTTTGATCGGCCTGCAAAACCGGCTTGCCGGTGGCAAAAATCACTGGCCCGCGCGTGCCGTTTGGTGGTTGTCCACCGAAACGCCGCACTGCTACTACTAATGTTAGGAATTAAGTTAGATAAGTTAAGAGAGGCCGAAACCCGCGCCAGCATTGGGTTTGCGGCCGATTTTGTTGCCTGATAGCACGAGGATTCGTTGCCTGATAGCACGATACTTCTGTTGCCTGATAGCACGAGCCCGTCCACAGGCTTTGCCGCAGTTATCCCCGTGCCGTGGGCGGCACGGGCCGAAACGTCAGCAGCGGCGCGGCAGCAGTGCTGAGGTATTCGATGCCCAGGCGATAGCCGGGCAAGGCTTGCCGAGCCACCAGCGCCCGCAGGTCGGCGGCGAAGTCGTAGTACCGCGCCACGCTGCCCGATTTGCGGTACAGGTGCTGGAAGTCGAATTGCCAGCCCCCCGGCTGTCGCCCACCGTGCTTTCGCACCAGCCGGTACAGCCACCGCTCGATGCCGCCCGTGAGCCGGAAATACGCTGGGTCGATGGTCAGCACCAGGGCGGCATCCATCACGCCGGCATAGAACCAGTCTGGCAGGATCAGCTCCAGCCCCAAGGGCGTGCCCTTGGCATCGGCCAGTTCCTTCCACTCGTTGATCCACGAGAAGCGGTGCAGCCGCCTTCCTGTGGTCTCCCGAATGGATGTGGCCACCGTGGTCGACTGCAGCCGATCCAGCGCGGCCTTGAGACGCTGGTAATCGCGCAGCGACGTACCGCGCCCGATGAAGCGCAGGATCTCGTAGGGTGTGGCCTGCATCAGCCGCGACGGGCGCAGGCCCGCGTCGCGCGCTTCCACAATCTGGCTCGCAGCCCAGATCAGGATGTCCGCATCCCAGATCGTGGCGATGCCGTGCTCCTGTGTACCCTCCACGCGGATCGTCACCCCACTGGCTTGGAAGTCGATAGGCGCTACGCGCCGCGACTTCGCCAGCGAGAAGAACGGAAAGGCCATCAAGTCCTGGCTGTCGCGCGGTGCCATGTCGCCCGGCAGGGCGCGGAACAGGTCGAGCTGTTCGCGCTCTGGCACGGGCCGCTGCCGGGACGGCAGCGCAGGGCTGGACATGGCGAAGGCCACCCGCTCGCCAACGATCAGCGCGCACGGCTGTCCGCCGAGTGCTGCTCGGCGTATTCGGGATCGGACGTAGTTTCGTAGCTGCGCTCGGCGGCCCAGGCATCGAGGTCGGCCACGGCGTACATGACGCGGCGGCCGAACTTGCGGAACTTGGGGCCGCCACCCAGCACGCGCTGCTTTTCCAGTGTGCGCGGCGACAGCCGCAGGTAGTCGGCAGCTTCGTCGTTGGTGAGATAACGCTGCGGTTGCGCGGTAGCGGTCGAGGTGGTTGCGGGAGCGGCGGCAGGCCGCAAGGGAGCGGGACGCATGGTGAGAACCTCCATAGCTTTCAAAGCTCCGGCCACACAGCGCAACCGGATGGAGGCAGTCTCAGAAAACGAAGCTCTCCTGCTCAGGGTCGTTTTGCGTGGCCTTCAAAACGACCCTTCTCAAGCGGAGCAAGCTGTGCTAGGCGGCGATAGCCGCCGCGCATCAGCGCATCGCCGCGCCGCGTCAGGCGGCGCACCTTGGAGCGCAGGCCGCCGTCGCTGTACCAACCAGCCGCGGCATCCACGCCGAACAAACCTTCGGCCACGTCGCGCAAGGACGCGCCCGTCAGGGCCGCGTCGAGCGCCTGCAAGGTGTGCAGTTCCAGCAAGGCCGAATGCGATGGCCGGGGCCGCGCATCGGCCAGCGCCGCACCGGGCGCATGGCCGCGTGCAGGTGCGGCAGCACCGCCGTGATGGGCATAGGCGACAGCCATGCCGTCCTCCAGGCCGGGCGCCAGCGCGAAGCGCAGGCACTGGCCGGGGCTGCGCGCGATCAGCGCCAGTCGCTTGCCGTCGTGGAGCAGGTGTTTGTGGCCGGGGATGTTCCAGAAGTCGAATGCGGCGGCGTCGGGCGGCGGATCAGCATCAGGGTAGAGCTGCACCACACCAGTGTGGCCGGGCAGCCAGGCCGGGTGCGCGTCACGCGCATCCAGCGCCGGGTCTTCCAGCAGGCGCAAGCCCCAGCGATGCCCAGCATCAGAGCGACGCGCACGGCGCAGCCAGTCGAGCCGGTAATCAGGATGGCGGCGCAGGTACTCCCAGGCCAGTGCGAGCGTGTCCAGCCCCAGGACGTAGAGGTAAGCGGCCGTGGGATACCAGTGCGCGAAATGGTGAGGGCTGACCATGACGAAAGCTCCTGTCGAACAGCAGGAACGTCGCCACGGCGGCGAACATGCGGGAGCCTCAAATCAAGGTGGAAATCCGGTTAAGCTGTAACTTCTGGTGTCAAGACCGATAGGGAAGGTCTGCACAACCTCGACCCCACTTGTGTGATGTGAGACATTGCCGCCATGAAGCAATTGAGCCTGGGCGAGAGCGGATTCGAGCGCAAGACCAAGCGAACGCGCAAGCGCGAGTTCCTGGAC
>NZ_JAMBNO010000026.1 GCF_023715105.1 Hydrogenophaga intermedia
TACTTCCAGCCCCGCGCCCAGGTGGTCCCCCAGAAAGAAGAAAGCCCCGCCCTGCAAGAGCAGGACGGGGCTTTGAATCAACCTGGCTGAAGGCCTAGACCGTCAACTCCTTAGTCGAACGGCTAGGCGAGCAATCGCGGGGCTTTTTTGTGTCCGGGTCGGCCGTTCAGGCCGCCAGGCGTTGCTCGATGCGGGCCTTGGTGTCCTGCAGCTCGCGCGGCAGGTGGTAGGCCAGCTGCTGGAACAGCTCGGCGTGCAGCTGCAGCTCCTGCGTCCACGCGGCCTTGTCGATCGCCGTGACGGTGGCGTACTGCTCGCGCGAGAAGTCGAGCCCGCTCCAGTGGATGTCCTCGTAGCGCGGGCTGGTGCCGAAGGCGTGCTCCACGCCCTGGCCGCGGCCTTCGATGCGGTCGATCATCCACTTGAGCACGCGCATGTTCTCGCCGAAACCCGGCCACACGAACTTGCCGTTCTCGTCCTTGCGGAACCAGTTGACGCAGAAGATGCCGGGCAGCTTCGCGCCGCTGGCCTGCAGCTTGGCGCCGAGGTTCAGCCAGTGCTGGAAATAGTCGCTCATGTTGTAGCCGGTGAAGGGCAGCATGGCGAACGGATCGCGGCGCACCACCCCCTGCGCGCCGAAGGCGGCGGCGGTGGTTTCCGACCCCATGGTGGCGGCCATGTAGACGCCCTCGGTCCAGTCGCGCGCCTCGGTCACCAGCGGCACGGTGGTGCTGCGGCGGCCGCCGAAGATGAAAGCGTCGATCGCCACGCCCTTCGGGTCGTCCCAGGCGGCGTCCAACGCGGGGTTGTTGGTGGCGGCCACGGTGAAGCGTGCGTTGGGGTGGGCAGCCTTGGCGCCGGTTTCCTTCGCGATCTGCGGCGTCCAGTCCTTGCCCTGCCAGTCGATGGCGTGCGCAGGCGCCTCGCCCATGCCTTCCCACCACACGTCGCCGTCATCGGTGAGGGCCACGTTGGTGAAGATCACGTCGCGGTTGAGGCTGGCCATGCAGTTGGGGTTGGTGGCCGTGTTGGTGCCCGGGGCGACGCCGAAGTAACCTGCTTCGGGGTTGATGGCGTACAGGCGACCGTCGGCACCGGGCTTGATCCAGGCGATGTCGTCACCGATGGTGGTGACCTTCCAGCCCTCGAAGCCCTTGGGCGGGATCAGCATGGCGAAGTTGGTCTTGCCGCAGGCGCTGGGGAAGGCCGCGGCCACGTGGTACTTCTTGCCCTCGGGGCTGGTCACGCCCAGGATGAGCATGTGCTCGGCCAGCCAGCCCTGGTCGCGGCCCATGTTGCTCGCGATGCGCAGGGCGAAGCATTTTTTGCCCAGCAGCGCGTTGCCGCCGTAGCCCGAGCCGTAGCTCCAGATCTCGCGCGTCTCGGGGTAGTGAACGATGTACTTGAGCGTGGGGTTGCAGGGCCAGGGCGTCTTGTCGGTTTCGCCGGCCTGCAGCGGGGCGCCCACGGTGTGCACGCAGGGCACGAAGTCGCCGTCGGTGCCGAGCACGTCGAACACGGCCTTGCCCATGCGCGTCATGAGCTTCATGTTCACGGCGACGTACGCGCTGTCGGACAGCTCCACGCCGATGTGGGCGATCGGGCTGCCCAGCGGGCCCATGCTGAACGGCACCACGTACATGGTGCGCCCGCGCATGCAGCCGTCGAACAATGGCTGCAGCGTGGCACGCATCTCGGCCGGGGCTTTCCAGTTGTTGGTCGGGCCGGCGTCTTCCTGGCGCTCGCTGCAGATGAAGGTGCGATCTTCGACACGCGCCACGTCCGACGGGTCGGAGCAGGCGAGGTAGCTGTTGGCGCGCTTGGCCGGGTTCAGGCGCTTGAAGGTGCCGGCGTCCACCAGCTGCTGGCACAGACGGTCGTACTCGGCGTCGCTGCCGTCGCACCAGACGATCTGGTCGGGCTTGCACAGGGCGGCCATGTCGGCCACCCAGGCGATCAGGCGCGCGTGCTTGACGTAAGCGGGTGTGTTGAGGGTGAGGCCCTGCATCACGGGTGAGTTCATCGGACGGACTCCAGAGGTTGAAAACCGGCGGCGGCCCAAGACACCAACAGCCGCAGAAGCGGCTGTCATCAGGGGGGGTGTCTCAGGCGGCAAATTCGGGTCGGTCGGCGCGCAGCTGCGGGGCGGTGGGCACACAGCTCGGGGGTCCGCCAGGGGATCGGTGAATCCGCCCTCGACGGCGCGTATCGGCCATGGATGCGATTTTAGGGAAGGGGGTTCCGGGTTACATCGGCGTTACATGCAAAACCCGCATGACGTGATGCAGTTGACGCGCGCTAAACCGTTGGCATGCATACAAAAGTGCGCATGAAAAAGCCGAAGGCCCTCTCGGGCGCTTCGGCCGGTGTCGGGGCGCGCTTGGCGTCAGGCCATGAACACGGCGATGAACGCCAGCAGGAACATCAGCACACCACCGGCGACGGGCAGCACGATGGGCATCAGCGGAACGATGGACTCGACCACGTCGTCGGTCTGCTCGGGGGTGTGGTGCTCGTGGTGGGCCATGGGTGCTCCAGTGCGGTGACGTCGAAAACCCGGGATTTTAGGCGATCTGCCGCGGCGGGCCGCTCACAGCAAAGCGTAGGTGGTGGTGGCGCGGCAGGCGCTCTTGCCGTCCTGCGCGCCGCGGATGTCGATCTCGCCGAACGCCAGACTCTTGCCGGCGCGGATCACGCGTGCCTCGACCAGCGCATCCTGGCCCGACAGCGGCTTGAGGAAACTGGTGTTCATCTGCACCGTGGTGCAGGGGCGAAAGGCGCCGAAGTGGCGGATCAGCGCCAGCACCATGGCGGTGTCGGCCGCGGCCATCATGGCCTGGCCGCACAGCATGCCGCCGACGCGGCTGAGCTGGTCGGATTGCGGCAGGCGCAGCGTCACGCGGCCTTCATCGTGGCTCTCGACCGCCAGCCCCAGGGCCTGGACCCAGGGGGCGAAGTACTCGGGCAGGGCGGCTTGCAGGGCGCGGGTGGTGTCGTCCATGGGGCGTTCGGGTTGCGGTGGGGAATGGATCATTGCGCGTGGGCGCCGAAGCCCGCGGCATTGAGCACGTCGATCACTTGTTGCACGTGGGCGTGACCGCGGGTCTGCAGCACGAGCTCGATCTCCACGTTCTGCGCCGCCAGCAGCGTGAAGGCGCGCTGGTGGTGCACCTCGTCGATGTTGGCGCCGGCCTCGGCCACGAGGGCCGTGATTCGGGCCAGGTTGCCCGGCACGTCGCGTGCGTTGACGGCGATGCGCGCCAGCCGTCCGGCGCGCACCATGCCGCGCTCGATGATGGAGGCGAGCAGCATCGGGTCGATGTTGCCGCCGCACAGCACCAGGCCCACGCGGCGGCCGGCAAAGCGCTTCGGGTGCTTGAGCAGCGCGGCGAGGCCGGCCGCGCCGGCACCTTCCACCAGCGTCTTCTCGATTTCCAGCAGCATCACGATCGCCTGCTCGATGTCGCCCTCGTCGACCAGCAGCAGGTCGTCCACGCGCTCGCGCACGATCGGCAGGTTCACCTCGCCCGGCGTGCCCACGGCGATGCCTTCGGCAATCGTGCTGCTGCCTTGCGGAAGGTGCGTGCCCTTGATGGCGTTCACCATGGCCGGGAAGCGCTCGGTCTGCACGCCGATCACCTCGATGCCCGGCTTGAGTGCCTTGGCGGCGGTGGCCATACCGGCGATCAGCCCGCCACCGCCCACCGCGACCACCAGCGTGTCGAGGTCGGGAACGTCGGCCAGCATCTCCAGCGCGACCGTGCCCTGGCCGGCAACGATGGCCTCGTCGTCGTACGGGTGCACGAATACCAGGCCCTGTTGCGCGGCCAGCGCGCGCGCATGAGCCCGGGCTTCGTCCAGCGTGTCGCCGTGCAGCACCACCTCGGCGCCGAAGCCCCGCGTGCGCTCCACCTTCACGCCGGGCGTGAAGCGCGGCATCACGATCACCGCGCGCAAGCCCAGGCGTTGCGCGTGGTACGCCACACCCTGCGCATGGTTGCCTGCGCTCATGGCGACCACCCCACGCGCGCGCTCTTCGGGCGTGAGCTGCGAAAGTTTGTTGCAGGCCCCGCGCTCCTTGAAGGAGGCGGTGTACTGCAGGTTCTCGAACTTGAGGAATACCTGGCAGCCGGTGAGCTGCGAGAGCGTGCGCGACTCCACGCACGGGGTGCGCAGGACGTGGCCGTTCAGGCGGGCGGCGGCGGCACGGATGTCGTCGATCTGGAGCATGGCGCGATTGTGGCCTGCCGTTCGTGGAAAAAGCCCGAGAACGCCCGTCATCACGCACTTCCATCGCGCATCAAGCTGCGTTATGGTGCTCCGCACAGGGGCCTTGACAGCGTTGCGCCCCGCTGCGCTGCAGGGTTCTCCTGGAGGTCTGCACATGAACAAACGGCTTTCGTCACCGAGCCCCATGGCCCGCACGCCCGAGGCGCGCGCCGTCGGCGCGGGCGAGGGCCGTCTGCACGTGCCGCACGGCCTGCGTCAGGCGCCGGTGCTCGACCTCATGTGCTCGCACTTCGTGCTCACGCTGGCGGCGCGCCAGGGCCCGCGCTTCAACGTGCGGCGCGATCTCAACACCCTGCTTTCGCTCGCCGGCCGTCACCTCGTGTGGCCGCACACCGTGTTGCAGCGCCTGCGCGAGTTCCTGCAGCGCCGCTGCAAGGACAACGAGCTCTGGGCCGGCCACGACAAACTGGCGCCGGGAGCGTTCATGGACCGCTACGGCGTCTGGCGCGGCCCGTACGAAGAGGGCACGCTGTTCTTCTACCTTGACGAGTACGCCAAGGAGGCCCCCAAGGACCTGCTCTCGGTGCTGGCCGTCACCGGCGAATGGTTGAGCCAGGCACTCAAGAAACAGAGCACGCTGGTGGAAAAGAACATCGACGCGCTGGCCGAGTTGCTGCAGCTCAACCGCGCCGAACGCGCGCTCCTGCTCTATGGCACGCTGGCGCGCTACCAGCGCGACCTGCGCTCCATCCTGGTCGAGTTCAAGGTGAACAACGCGCCCGAGGCCTACGCGGCCATCGCCGACGTGGCGGGTGTCAAGGCCAGCGAGGTGGGCGAGGCGCTGCGTGCCGGCTCGCGCCTGGAGCGCATCGGCATGGTGGAGAACCTGATCTCCGAACACAACATCACCGATCTGGCCGACCTGATGAAGGTCAGCGAGAAGCTGCCGCCCGTGCTGATGCGCGAGTACCGCTCGCAAAGCGAGCTCATGGCGGTGTTCACACGCCCGGCCGCGAAGTCCGCGCTCGTGCCGGCCGATTTCGACTACGTGTCCGACGACGTGCGCCTGCTCAGCGGCCTGCTGCGCGAGGCCGTGGCGCGCAAGGAAGCTGGCGTGAACGTGCTGCTCTACGGCCCGCCCGGCACCGGCAAGACGGAACTGGCGCGCGTGGTGGCGCAGGCTGCGGGGCTCGCCCTGTTCGAGGTGGAATACGCCGACCGCGACGGCAACGCGCTCTCCGGGCGCGACCGCTACCGCTCTCTGCAGATCGCGCAGGTGTTCCTCAAGGGCACGGCGCAGTCGGCCCTGCTCTTCGACGAGGTGGAGGACGTGTTCCCGCCGATCTCCAGCGAGGCCGCGCAGTTCATGGCGCGCGCCGAGCAGGTGCCGGCGCCGCACAGCCACTCGGTGAGCGGCAAGGCCTGGGTCAACCAGGTGCTCGAATCGAACGCCGTGCCCACGATCTGGATCACCAACCGCATCGAGCAGATCGACCCGGCGTTCCGGCGCCGCTTTGCCTACCACCTCGAGCTCAAGAGCCCGCCGCCCGGCGCGCGTGAACAACTGGTGCGCAAGACGCTCGATGGCGTGGCCGTGAGCGAGGCCCTGATCGGCCGCCTGACCGAACGCAAGGGCCTCACGCCGGCGCAGATCCGCACCGCGGTGCGCTTCGCGCAGCTGGCGGTGGCGCCGGTGCGCGCGCCTGGTCGCAAAGCCGCCAAGGCAGCTGCGGCGGCGCCACCGGCGCTGCTCGACGATCTGATCGAGCGTCAGTTGCGCCACGCCGACCGCGCACTCGGTCGCGCGCCCGACGCCCTGCAGCGCCCCAGCGTCACGCAGTACAGCCTGGCGATGCTCAACGTCGAATCGCGCCACCCGATCCCGCGCATCATCGACGCGCTCAAGGCGCGCGGCCACGGTTGCCTGTGCTTCCACGGCGCGCCCGGCACCGGCAAGACGGCCCTCGCCGAGCACCTGGCGCAGCAGCTGGGCCGCCCGCTCATGATCCGCCGCGCGAGCGACCTGGTGAGCAAGTTCGTCGGGGAGACCGAGCAGCAGATGGCAGCGATGTTTCGCGAGGCCGAGGCCGAGCGCGCGGTGCTGCTGCTCGACGAAGCCGACAGCTTCCTGCAGGACCGCCGCGGCGCGCAGCGCACCTACGAGGTGACGGAGGTCAACGAAATGCTGCAGGGCATGGAGCGCTTCGCCGGCATCTTCGTCTGCACCACCAACCTGATGGACAGCATCGACCAGGCGGCCCTGCGCCGCTTCACCTTCAAGATCCGCTTCAAGCCGCTCACACGGGAGCAGCGCGAGACCATGTTCGTGGTGGAGGCACTGGGCGGCGATGCGACGCGGCTGGAGGGCGCGAGCGCGAAACGCCTGGCCGCCATGGACCAGCTCTGCCCGGGCGACTTCGCCGCGGTCAAGCGCCAGGCCGACATCCTGGGCGCCGCGATGGACCCGCTCGAGTTCCTTGACCAGCTCGAAGCCGAACACCGCATCAAGCCCGAAGTGCGCGAAGCCCGCGGCATCGGCTTCGTGCACTGAAGCGGCACCGCGCCGCGGCCGCCGCGCGGAACTTGCGCGCGCCCGGCGCACTCCAGCGCGCGGGCCCATATTGGCCTGTTCCGTCAACCGCCGCACCATGAACCGCCGCTTTCTTGCGCCGCTGGTGGCCTGGAGTCTGGCCCTGCTGCTTGCAGCGCCCCTGTCGGCCCAACCCGCCATCCCCGACACGGCGCAGTCATCCCCCGCGCCTGCCGACGCCTTGCAAGGCGCGCAGCTGTTGCAGGCCTTGCGCGCCGGCGGGCTGGTCATCTACTTCCGCCACACCGACACCGACTTCTCGCGCACCGACGCCGGGATGCGCAGCATGGACGATTGCGACAACCAGCGCCTGCTCTCCAGCCAGGGCCGAGCCGATGCCGCCGCGATCGGCGAGCAGATCCGCCGGCTTGGCATTCCCCTGGGTGAAGCCCTGGCCAGCCCCTACTGCCGAACCATGGACCACGCCACGCGCATGCTGGGGCCGGTCGAGCCGACGGTGGCGGTGCGCGCCCCCAACGGCGAGACGATGGGCCTCAAGCGCCTGCTCGCGCGCCCGGTGGCGCCCGGCCAGAACCGGTGGATCGTGGGCCACGGCAGCCCGTTTCGCGCCATCGCCGGCCCGCCGCATCTGAACCAGGGCGAGGCGGTCGTGATCAGGCCGCAAACCGACCACTGGACCGTGATCGCGCGCCTGCAGGCCGGCGACTGGGCCCGCCTGGCGACCACCCCCTGAAACGACAAAGGCCACCCGGGGGTGGCCTTGTGGCGTACCGACGTGTCGGTCGGCAGGGGGTTCAGTGCACCAGCGCCATCGGCTTGCTCGGCAGATCGTCGGCGTCGTAGTCGGGGTGGTTGTCGACGAAGAAGCGCAGCTTGGCGTCGAGCCGGCCCACGCGGCGGTTGGCCTCGCCCTCGTGGTGGTGCTTGGAGATCAGGTTGAACAGCTTGCCGCGCAGGAACCACAGGTCGCGCGGCGTGCGGCAGTTCATCAGCGCGGCATGCAGGCGCGTGCGCAGCGGGTCCTGGATGTCGGCCATGGCCGCGTGGAATTCGTCGACCACGTAGTCGAGTTCGAGGACCTGGGTGTCGTGGTAGCTGGGCGTCTTGCGCTTGGCCAGCCAGGGCAGCTTGAAAAACATGCCGCGCTCCGTGCAATCTGGGGTTCGTTTCCGGTGGGGCCTTTCAGCCCCTCTGCAGGAAACATCGGCACGGTGACCCGCCGGCTTGAGCGGCATGACACGCGCGACGGGCGGTGGCCGACGGGCGGTCGGGCGTGTCACACGGAGGTTTTCGGCGCGGGGCCTGCAGACTTGAGTGCTTAGCGAAAAGCACTCACCACCGCGAGCACCGCCTCGCCGTAGGCGGCGCGTTTTTTCTCGCCGATGCCGCTGATCCCGTCCAGATCGGCCACGTCGGTGGGGCGGCGCTGGGCAATGGCGCGCAGCGTGGCGTCGTGAAAGATCACGTAGGCCGGCAGGTTGTGTTCCTTGGCGACCTGGGCGCGCCAGGCCTTGAGCGCGTCCAGGCAGTCGCGCTCGGCCAGCGAGAGCGGCGCGCCGTCGTCGCCCACCGGCGGGCGGGCGCGCGCGCTGCGTGAACGTGTGGGCGCTCGCTCCGCCAGCAGGCGAAGCCGCACTTCGGCCTCGCCCTTGAGCACGGCACGCGCGCCGTCGGCCAGGTGCAGGGTGTTGTAGGGCGCGTCGTCCACGCGCACCGCCTCGATCGCGATGAGCTGGCGCAGCAGCGCGCGCCATTGGGTCTCGCTCCAGTCGGCACCGATGCCGAAGGTGCTGAGCCGCTCGTGCCCGTTGGCCAGGACCTTCTCGGTCGACTTGCCGCGCAGGATGTCCATGATGTGGCCAGCGCCATAGCCGTGGCCGCTGGCCTGCTGCACGCGGTAGATGCACGACAGCAGCTTGCGCGCGGCCTCGGTGGCGTCGAACAGCTCGGGCGGGTTGAGGCAGTTGTCGCAGTTGCCGCAGGGCGCGCTGTCTTCGCCAAAGTAGCGCAAGAGCCGCACGCGGCGGCAGTCCGAGGCTTCGGCCAGGGCCAGCAGCGCATCGAGCTTGCCGCGCAGCACTTGCTTGAATTCGTCCGGCGCCGGGCTGTCGTCGATCATGCGGCGCTGGTTCACCACGTCCTGCAGGCCGTAGGCCATCCAGGCGTTGGCGGGTTCGCCGTCGCGGCCGGCACGGCCGGTCTCCTGGTAGTAGCCCTCGATGTTCTTGGGCATGTCCAGATGGGCCACGAAGCGCACGTCGGGCTTGTCGATGCCCATGCCGAAGGCAATCGTGGCGACCATGATCATCCCTTCCTCGCGCAGGAAGCGGTCCTGGTGCTGCTGGCGCACGGCGGCGTCGAGCCCGGCGTGGTAGGGCAGCGCCTTCAATCCGGCCTGCTGAAGCACCTGGGCCACCTCTTCCACGCGACGGCGCGACTGGCAATACACCACGCCCGCGTCGTGGCCCTGCGCGCCCATGTGCTCGTCGCGGATGAAGCGCAGCAGCTGCTGGGTGGCGTCCTTCTTCTCCACCAGCAGGTAGCGGATGTTGGGCCGATCGAAGCTGCTGATGAAGGTGCGCGCGTCCTGCAGCTGCAGGCGCTCCACGATGTCGGCACGCGTGAGTGCATCGGCCGTGGCGGTGAGCGCGATGCGCGGCACACCCGCAAAGCGCTCGGGCAGCACGGCCAGCTCGCGGTATTCCGGGCGGAAGTCGTGGCCCCACTGGCTCACGCAATGCGCCTCGTCGATGGCGAACAGCGACAACCGGCCCTGCGCGTGCAGGCTCTCCAGCATGGCCTGGCAGCGCGGCGTGAGCAAGCGCTCGGGCGCGACGTACAGCAGGGTCAGCTCGCCTCGTCGCAATTGCTGTTCGATGCGCTGCGCATCCTCCAGCGAGAGGCTGCTGTTGAGATAGGCCGCGCTCACACCGGCCTCGCTGAGCGCGCCCACCTGGTCGTGCATCAACGCAATCAGCGGCGAGACCACCACCGCCACGCCATGCCCCGCGCGCTCGCGCACGATGGCCGGCACCTGGTAGCACAGCGACTTGCCGCCGCCCGTGGGCATGAGCACGAGCGCGTCGCCGCCGTCGCTCACGTGCGTGACGATCTGCGCCTGCGGGCCGCGGAAGGCCTCGTAGCCGAAGACCGACTGCAGCACCGCGACGCAGGCTTCCAGCGTCTCGCTGCCCTCGGCGACGTCGATCACATCTGTTCCCACGGCAGCCCGTCGTGGCGCCAGCCGTTGAGTGTGGAGCGTTTGAACTGGTCGTTGAGCTCGCCCTCGAAGCCGTGCACCACGTGCGCCACGTCGGTGAAGCCGGCTTCCTCCAACGCCTTGCCGGCGTCCAGCGTGCGCTTGCCGCTGCGGCAGATCAGCAGCACCGGGCGCTCCTTGCTGCCGGCCTCGGCGGCCACCGCCTGCGCAAAGCGTTCCGGCTCGGGCGTGAGGTCGGGGTATTCGTACCAGGGAATGTTCTCCACGCCGGGCGGGCGGCCCACGTACAGCGATTCGATCTCCATGCGCACGTCCACGAACAGTGGCGGCTCCTGGCCCAGCGCGGCGCGGCGCTCGGTTTCGGCCTGCAGCCAGGCCCAGGCTTCCTTGGGGGACAGGTGCTTCATGGGGGCGTATTGTCGGCGATGGTGTCGGCCATACCCCGACCGGCCGCGCGGTGGGGCCGGGGGCCGCTTCATACAATCCCCCGATGGACAAGAAGCCCTACACCCGCGCCCAGGCCCTGCCGGGCATCCTCGAGCAACGCATCGCCATCCTCGACGGTGCCATGGGCACCATGATCCAGCGCTTCCGGCTCGACGAGGCGCAGTACCGGGGTGAGCGCTTCAAGGACTTCCCCCGCGACGTCAAGGGCAACAACGAGCTGCTCAGCCTCACGCGGCCCGACGTCATCCGCGACATCCACGAGGGCTACCTCGCCGCGGGTGCCGATCTGATCGAGACCAACACCTTCGGTGCCACGACCATCGCCCAGGCCGACTACGAGATGGCCCACCTGGCGCGCGAGATGAACCTGGCCTCGGCGCGGCTGGCGCGCGCCGCCTGCGACAAGTTCTCCACGCCCGACAAGCCGCGCTTCGTGGCCGGCGCGCTCGGCCCCACGCCCAAGACCGCCAGCATCAGCCCCGACGTGAACGACGCCGGTGCGCGCAACGTCACGTTCGAAGAACTGAGAGCCGCCTACCGCGAGCAGGTGGAGGCGCTGATGGAAGGCGGCGCCGACGTGCTGCTGGTCGAGACCATCTTCGACACGCTCAACGCCAAAGCCGCGCTGTTCGCCATCGACGAGGTGTTCGAGGCCACGGGCGAGCGGCTGCCGCTCATCATCAGCGGCACCGTCACCGACGCGTCGGGCCGCATCCTGAGCGGCCAGACCGTGGCCGCCTTCTGGGCCAGCGTTCGCCACCTGCAGCCGCTGGCCGTGGGCCTGAACTGCGCGCTGGGCGCGGCGCTCATGCGTCCGTACATCCAGGAACTGGCCAAGGTGGCGGGCGACACCTTCATCAGCTGCTACCCCAACGCCGGCCTGCCCAACCCGATGAGTGACACCGGTTTTGACGAGACGCCCGAAGTCACCAGCCGCCTGCTGCACGAATTCGCGGCCGAAGGCCTGGTCAACATCGTGGGCGGCTGCTGCGGCACCACGCCGGACCACATCGCCGCCATCGGCCAGGCGGTGCGGCCGCTCGCACCACGCCACCGCGCCGCGTTCTACGCCGAAGCGGCCTGAATACCCGACGCCGGCCGGGGAAATTCCCGGCCCGGTGACAATCCCGCTTCCCTTCAAGGGGAGTAATCGGCCTGCCACCCCGCGCACAGCGAGGCATCGGCAGCGCGGCGTTCTCGTCAATTCGCGGTCGAAAAGCCGCCGGGAACGTCCTGCCACCCACCGGGTGGTCGCGACCAGACCTTGGGGTGTTCGTTCAACACCAAACCGAGGTCTTTCATGGAAAGCATCGCCCCACTGTGGCTGTGGCTGGTCTTTGTCGCGTTCGTCGTGGCCGCCCTGTTCGTCGATTTCGTCGTGCTCAAGAAGCAGGGCGCCCAGGCCGTGGGCGTCAAGGAAGCGCTCAACTGGTCGCTCATCTGGATTGCACTGAGCTTCATCTTCAATGGCCTGTTCTGGTGGGCCGTGAAAGACACCACCGGCTCGACCGCGATCGCCAACGAGAAATCGCTCGAGTTCCTCACCGGTTACCTGATCGAGAAGAGCCTGGCGGTCGACAACATCTTCGTCTTTCTGATGATCTTCACCTACTTCGCGGTGCCGCCCGAGTACCAGAAGCGGGTGCTCATGATCGGCATTCTGGGCGCCATCGTGCTGCGCACGGTAATGATCCTCATCGGCGGCTGGCTGCTGTCGCAGTTCCACTGGATCCTCTACGTCTTCGGCGCCTTCCTGGTGCTCACCGGCGTGAAGATGTGGTGGGCCGCGGGCAAGGAGCCCGCGCTGGACGACAACCCCGCACTCAAGCTGCTGCGCCGCCTGATGCCGGTGAGCAAGCACTACGACGGTGAGAAGTTCTTCACCGTCGAGAACGGCAAGCGCATCGCCACGCCGCTCCTCATGGTCATTGCGCTGGTCGGCGTCACCGACGTGATCTTCGCGGTCGACTCCATCCCCGCAATCTTCGCCATCACGCGCGACCCGTTCATCGTGCTCACCAGCAACGTGTTCGCCATCCTCGGCCTGCGCGCCATGTTCTTCCTGCTGCAGGCGGTGGCCAGCAAGTTCCACCTGCTCAACTACGGCCTGGCGGTCATCCTGGTCTTCATCGGCACCAAGATGATGCTGATCGACATCTTCAAAATCCCGGTGGCCGTGTCGCTGGGCGTGGTGGTGGGCATTCTGGCGATCACCATGTTCTGGAGCGCCAAGACGGCACCGAATACCTGATCCCCCCACGCTCCGCGCGCACCAACTTGGCACAGGCGTTGCTTACGTTGGTGCCATGCAACTGGCAATCGATCAACTGGTCAGCTCCGCGGTGGCACCGTCCACCGCGGCCTGGCGCGACCCGCTGGGCCTGCTGCTGGCCAGCACCGGCGAGGGCGTGTTCGGGGTCGATCTCGACGGCCTGTGCGTGTTCATCAACCACGCCGGCGCGCGCATGATCGGCTATGAGCCGGCCGAGCTGCTGGGCTGCAACATGCACGAACTCACGCACCACTCGCACGCCGATGGTGCGCACTACCCGGTCGAGGACTGCCCGATCTTCAACGCCTTTCGCCGCGGCGAGCCCTGCCGCATCGACACCGAGGTGTTCTGGCGCCGTGACGGCAGCGCCTTTCCGGTGGAGTACAGCAGCCACCCCATCGTCGATGGGGGTCAGGTGCGCGGCGCCGTGGTCACCTTCGTCGACATCACGGAACGCCGACGCGCGGCCGACGCGCTGCGCGCCGCCAAGAGCGAGCTGGAGCAGCGCGTGCGTGAACGCACCCACGCCCTGGAGACCGCGCTGCGCCAGGTGCGTGAACTCGCCGCGCGCAGCGAGGCGGTGCGCGAGGAGGAGCGCACGCGCATCGCGCGCGAGGTGCACGACGAGTTGGGCAGCCTGCTGGTGGCGCTCAAGATGGACGTGAACTGGATGGACAAGCGGTTATCGGAGCAGGCGCAACGCCGCCCTGACGAGGCCGAAGGCATGCGCGAGCGCATGCGCTGCAAGTGCCAGAACATGAGCCGGCTGATCGAGAGCGCGGTCGACAATGTCGGGCGCATCATCACCGACCTGCGCCCCAGCATCCTCGACCACCAGGGCCTGTGGGCCGCGCTGGAATGGCAGGCCCAGGAGTTCGTGGCCAGCGCCGAGCTCGCGCTCGACTGGGACATGGCGGTGGAGGGCGCACCCGAGCCGCCCGAGCCCCTGGCGATGGCGGTCTTCCGCATCTTTCAGGAGATGCTGTCCAACGTCGGCCGCCACGCGCATGCCCGTCGGCTGGCGGTGTGCATCCGTCACCAGGCTGGCGTGCTGCACCTGTCGGTGCGCGACGATGGCGTCGGCGCCCTGCCGCAGGCCTTTGAGGCCGCCGACGCCTACGGCGTGATGGGCATGCGCGAACGCGCGCGGCACTTCGGGGGCGATATCCGGATCGCAAGCAGTCCGGGCCACGGCACGCACATGGCACTCACCGTGGCCCTGGAGTCAACATGAACAGCCAATTCAGCGAGGCCAGCCGCTTTGACATGCTGGCCGACACCATCCGCGTGCTGATCGGGGACGACCACCGCATCGTGCGCGAGGGGCTCAAGCAGATCCTGGCCGACGCGCCCGACGTCACCGTGGTCGCAGAGGCCCAGCGCGGCGACGAGGTGCTGGCGCAGGTGCGCGCCCTCGGCGGCCACGACGGCATCGACCTCGTGCTGCTTGACGTCGCCATGCCCGGCATCGACGGCCTGGACGTGCTGCAGCGCCTGCGCAAGGAACACCCGCACCTGCCGGTGCTCATGCTCAGCACCTACCCCGAGAAGCAGTACGCGGTGCGCTGCATCCGCCTGGGTGCCTGTGGCTACCTCAACAAGAGCGCCGACCCGGACGACATGTTGCTGGCGGTGCGCAAGTGCGCCGGCGGTGGGCGCTACCTCACACCGGCCACGGCCGAGGCCTTGGCCGCCGCCGTGGGCAGCGCCCACGCGCAGGCCGGGCCCGAGGCGCTGTCGCACCGCGAGCACCAGGTCTACCGCCTGCTGACCCAGGGACTCACCGTGAGCGAAATTGGTGCACAGCTGCACCTGGCGCCCAACACGGTGAGCACCTACCGCGCGCGCATCCTGGAAAAGACCGGCGCCAAGAACGACGTCGAGCTCGCGCTGTACGCCGAAAGGCATCGTTCGGGGGCCTGAGGCCCGGCGCCACCTCCCGTTTGTAGGGCGGGCCCTACACGGCGTCGAAGCAGGGCCCATGAAATCGCCAGCCGGTGGCACATCCGGTCGCTGTTGGCCCGGTGCTTGCAATTTGGGTCGCATCTCCAACTCACGAGGTGCGCCATGTCCGACTACTTCGACCCGTACAACGCCGACCGGCCCCTGATGCTCAAGTGCAGCTGCGGGCGCGACCACACGGTGGCCGAGCACCAGGCGGAAGAAGCTGCCGCCGCGCGCGCTGCCACCACCTTGCGCGAGCGCAGCGAAAGCAGCGAGTTCGAGGCCTACAGCAACGCTTTCATCGAAGCCACGCTGGTCAAGTCGCTGTTCCCGCAGGAGCCGGTGCGCCGCGCATTCTTGAAAGCGGTGGGCAAGCGCACGGCCATGGCGGCGATCGCCAGCGTGCTGCCCGTGGCCAGTCTGCAGGCCATGGCGCAGGAGAAGAAGGGCGCGCTGGAGAAGACCGATCTCAAGATCGGCTTCATCCCCATCACCTGCGCCACGCCGCTGATCATGGCCCACCCGCTGGGCTTCTACAAACGCGAGGGCCTCAACGTCGAGGTCATCAAGACCGCGGGCTGGGCGTTGATCCGCGACAAGATGATCAATAAGGAGTACGACGCCACGCACTTCCTGTCGCCCATGCCGCTGGCGATCTCGCTCGGCGTCGGCTCCAACGCCACGCCGATGAACGTGGCCACCATCCAGAACACCAACGGCCAGGCGATCACGCTGCACGTCAAGCACAAGGACAAGCGCGACCCCAAGACGTGGAAGGGCTTCAAGTTCGCCGTGCCCTTCGAGTTCTCGATGCACAACTTCCTGCTGCGCTACTACGTGGCCGAGCACGGGCTCAACCCCGACACCGACATCCAGATTCGCGTGGTGCCGCCGCCCGAGATGGTGGCCAACCTGCGCGCCGGCAACATCGACGGCTTCCTCGGCCCCGATCCGTTCAACCAGCGCGCGGTGTTCGACGAGATCGGTTTCATCCACGTGCTCACCAAGGACCTGTGGGACGGTCATCCCTGCTGCGCCTTCGGCACCAGCAGCGAATTCATCCGCCAGAACCCCAATACCTTTGCGGCGCTGTACCGCTCGGTGCTCACGGCCGCGGCCATGGCGCGCCAGCCCAAGAACCGCGAACTCATCGCCAAGGTGATCGCGCCGCAGGCCTACCTGAACCAGCCCGAGACGGTGATCGCGCAGGTGCTCACCGGCCGCTTCGCCGACGGCCTGGGCAAGGTGCAGAACGTGCCCGCGCGCGCCGATTTCGACCCCATGCCGTGGCAGAGCATGGCGGTGTGGATGCTCACGCAAATGCAGCGCTGGGGCTACATCAAGGGCGACGTGAACTACAACCAGATCGCCGAACGCGTGTTCCTCATCACCGACGCGCGCAAGCACATGAAGGACCTCGGCATGGAGTTCAAGGCCGGGCCGGGCTACGAGAAGCACACCATCATGGGCAAGGTGTTTGACCCTGCGAAACCGGCCGAATACCTCAAGAGCTTCGCCATCGCGAAGACGGCGTGAATATGTGCCCCCACGCTCATCACTTCGTGTATTCGCTGCCCCCCGAGGGGGCGCGGCCCTCCCTTGGGGCGGCCCGGCGGGAGGCCCCATGAAACGACTCAACCTGAATTTGCGCGCTGCGCTGGTGTCGCTGCTGCTGCTGTGCGTCTTCATCGGCGCCTGGCAGCTCGGCACCACCGGGCCCAGCGTGGGCGGCTCCTCGGCCGGCATGACGGCCGAAGAGATCGAGTACGCGAAGATGATGGGCAAGGACCCGGGTGCCACCAAGAGCGACGGCTTTCCGCCACCCCTGGAGGTGGCCAAGGCGAGCTGGGGCCACCTGGCCGATCCCTTCTACGACAACGGCCCCAACGACAAGGGCATTGGCATCCAGCTCGCGCACTCGCTGGCGCGCGTGGGCCTGGGCTTTTTCCTGGCCATGCTGGTGGCGATTCCGCTGGGTTTCCTGATCGGCATGTCGCCGCTGATGCAGAAGGCCTTCAACCCCTTCGTGCAGGTGTTGAAGCCCATCAGCCCGCTCGCCTGGATGCCGCTCGCCCTCTACACGCTCAAGGACAGCAACGTCAGCGGCATCTTCGTGATCTTCATCTGCTCGATCTGGCCGATGCTGATCAACACCGCCTTCGGCGTGGCCTCGGTCAAGCGCGACTGGCTCAACGTGGCCGCCACGCTGGAGGTGAACCCGCTGCGCAAGGCCTTCCAGGTCATCCTGCCCGCGGCCGCGCCCACCATCCTGACGGGCATGCGCATCAGCATGGGCATCGCCTGGCTGGTCATCGTCGCGGCCGAGATGCTGGTCGGCGGCACCGGCATTGGCTACTTCGTGTGGAACGAGTGGAACAACCTCTCGCTCACCAACGTGATCTTCGCGGTGCTGATGATCGGCGTCGTGGGCATGTTGCTCGACCTCATGTTCGCGCAGCTGCAAAAGGCGGTGACCTATGTGGAGTGATTCCCGCCAACACGGCGCCCCTGTGGTGGCGCCGGCAAAGAAAGAAGCGCCCATGAGTGCCACCCCCCGCGATTTCCTGCAGGTCCAAGGGCTTGCCAAGGCCTACCAGGCCGACAAGCCGGTATTCGCCGACGTGGACTTCGGCATCGCCAAGGGCGAATTCGTCTGCATCATCGGCCACAGCGGCTGCGGCAAGACCACCATCCTCAACGTGCTGGCGGGGCTGGACACGGCGAGCGCCGGCCACGCGTTCATGGACGGCCGCGAGATCGCCGGCCCCAGCCTGGAGCGCGGCGTGGTGTTCCAGGGCCACGCGCTCATGCCCTGGCTCACGGTGCGCCAGAACATCGCCTTTGCGGTCAAGTCGCGCTGGCCCGACTGGAAGAGGGCCGAGGTTGATGCGCAGGTCGAGAAGTACGTCGGCATGGTCGGCCTCGCGCACGCCATCGACAAGAAGCCGTCGCAGCTTTCAGGCGGCATGAAGCAGCGTGTGGGCATCGCGCGCGCCTTTGCCATCCAGCCCAAGATGCTGCTGCTCGACGAGCCGTTCGGCGCGCTGGACGCGCTCACGCGCGGCACCATCCAGGACGAGCTCATGGCCATCGTGCGCCAGACACAGCAGACGGTGTTCATGATCACCCACGACGTGGACGAGGCCATCCTGCTGGCCGACCGCATCCTGCTCATGAGCAACGGCGCGGAGGTCGACGGCGCCTACAAGCCTGGCGGCCTGGCCGAGGTGGTGGTCAACCCGCTGCCGCGTGATCGCACCCGCACGCAGCTGCACCACCTGGACGGCTACTACGCGCTGCGCAACCACATCGTCGATTTTCTCGTCACCCGCGCAAGAGCGCACTAACACCCCCGCCGCGCTTCGCGCGTCCCCCTCGAGGGGGCGACGCCTGAGGCCCGGCAAAGCCGGTTCCTCGGCGTCCTCGCTTCACCCCCCGTCACCCAACCATTTCTACAGAGGCAACACATGAGCCGCATCGAAGTCACCGAAAAGATCGTCAGCACCAAGGTCAGCAAAGGCCTCAAGTGGGAAGACGTCGCGAAGAAAGTGGGCAAGTCCAAGGAATGGACCACGGCCCTGTGCCTGGGCCAGATGACCGCCACGCCCGAGCAGGCCAAGGTGCTGGGCAAGATCTTCGGCCTGAGCAGCGAGGAGCAGAAGTGGCTGCAGGTGGTGCCCTACAAAGGCTCGCTGCCCACCAGCGTGCCCACCGATCCGCTGATCTACCGCTTCTATGAACTCATCAGCGTCTACGGCACCACCTTCAAGGAACTCATCCACGAGGAATTCGGCGACGGCATCATGAGCGCCATCGACTTCAAGATGGACATGAAGCGCGAGGCCGACCCGAATGGTGACCGCGTGAAGATCGTGATGTCGGGCAAGTTCCTGCCGTATAAACAGTACTGACCCCCCTGCGGCGCTGCGCGCCTTCCCCCCTGGGAGGGGGGACGACGCCGACGGCCTGGCGGAGCCAGTTCCGTGGCGTCTCTGGGTTGGACCTGGCCAGCGATGCTGGAACTGTCCGATGCGTCGGGTTACCCACGGGGAACCCGCGCCGCCCATGTACTGCCGAACCCTCAACTACCGCGACCCTTGCGGCCGCTTCGCCATCCTGGTCGAGGAGCAGCCCGATGGCTCGTTCAAGCTCTGGGAGTTCGACGTGCCGGGCGAGCCCGCGCGACGGCGTTACGTGATCGACAAGGTGGCCGAGAGCCTGGCGCGGCAGAGCAAGAAGCTGCACGTCGTCTGGGGCCAGGCGCGGGTGCAACGCAAACGCGCCGATGATCCCATCTGGCCATCCTGATCCGCGCTCTCAGGTTTTCGGCAGCGGAATCCACTCGGCGTCGTCCCCTGGCGGCAGCGCGATGCGGCCCGCCGTCCAATCGGCCTTGGCCTGTTCGATGCGCTCCTTGCGCGAAGACACGAAGTTCCACCAGATGTGGCGCTCGCCCAGCGGCTCGCCGCCGAACAGCATGAGCGTGGCCGGCGTGCGCGCGGTGACGAAGGCGTCGCTGTCGCTGCCGAACACCAGCAACTGGCCGGGCTGATACGTCTGTCCGGCGTGTTCCACCTCGCCCCTGGCCACGTAGAGCGCCTGCTCGGCGTGGCCGCCCGGCAGGCGCACGCGCGCACCGGCCTGCACCTCGGCGTGCACGTGGAACAGCGGCGAGAGCGTGGCCACCGGGCTCTTCGCCCCGTAAGCCTCGCCCACCACCAGCCGCATCCAGACGCCGTTCTCGTCGATCGTCGGCAGCGCGTCCTTGCCGGTGTGCGCGAAGGCGGGCGCGGTTTCCTCGTGCTCCACCGGCAGTGCCACCCAGCTCTGCATCAACTCCAGCCCACCGCCTTCGAACGACTGTGGGTGGGTGAAGCGCTCGCTGTGGCTGATGCCCCGGCCCGCGGTCATCCAGTTCACGTCACCCGGCCGGATATCGAGCACCGTGCCCAGGCTGTCGCGGTGCGTCATGGAGCCGCTGAGGAGGTAGCTCACCGTGGCCAGGCCGATGTGCGGGTGCGGGCGCACGTCGGCGCCCGGGATCGCCTCCGGGGGAAAGGTTACCGGGCCGGCGTGGTCCCAGAAGATGAAAGGGCCAACCATGCGGCGCTTCGCATAAGGCAACACGCGCCGCACCAGCAGGCCGTGGCCCAGGTCGGCGCTGCGCGCGGTGATCACCATTTCGAGCATCGGGGGTCTCCTTGATCGTGCAGCGCCCATTGTGGGCCGAACACGTGCCCGCTGGTGCTGCGCGACAATCACGGCCCCATGCACGTCAGCGAACTGCGCCAACGCCTCACCGCCCTCGGGGCCGGGCCGCTGCATGCGCAGCGCGTGCTGCGCCATTGGGTGCATGCCTTGCCGGCCGATGCCGGGCGGCGCAAGCCCGAGCACCATTTCCCCAAGGCCTTGTTCGAGGCGCTGCCCGCGCTGCGCGACGAGCTCGCGGGCCTGGCGCGCCTGCAGGCCGAGCACCCGGGCGAAGACGGTTCCGCGCGCTTGCTGGTGGCGCTGCGCGACGGCCAGACGGTGGAGAGCGTGCGCTTGCCGCGCGGCGGGCTGTGCGTGTCCACCCAGGTGGGTTGCGCCGTGGGTTGCGGCTTCTGCATGACGGGCACCGGCGGCTTGATCCGCCAGCTCGGCAGCGCCGAGATCGTGGCCCAGGTGGCGCTGGCGCGCGCTGGGCGGCCGGTGAACAAGGTGGTGTTCATGGGCATGGGCGAGCCTGCGCACAACCTGGACGCTGTGCTCGAAGCGATCGAACTGCTGGGCACCGTGGGCGGCATCGGTCACAAGAACCTGGTGTTTTCCACCGTGGGCGACGAGCGCGCCTTCGAGGCGCTGCCGCGCGGCGCCGTCAAGCCCGCGCTGGCGCTCTCGCTGCACACCACCAAGGCCGCATTGCGCGAGCAACTGCTGCCGCGGGCGCCGCGCCTCTCGCCCGAGCAACTGGTCGAGCGCGCCGACGCCTATGCCCGCGCCACCGGCTACCCGGTGCAATACCAGTGGACGTTGCTGGCCGGTGTGAACGATGGGGATGACGAGGTCGAGGGCATCGTGCGACTGCTCGGCGGGCGCTACGGCGTGCTCAACCTCATCCCCTACAACGCGGTCGAAGGCCTGCCGTTCAAACGGCCGGCCTGGGAGGCTGCAGCCGACATCGCGCGCCGCCTGCACCGCCGCGGCATCCTCACCAAACTGCGCCACTCCGCGGGGCAGGACGTGGACGCCGGCTGCGGCCAGCTGCGCGCACGTTCGCTGGCTACCGGCGAGCGCGTGGTGGCCGTGCGGCGGCGCTCTGCTGCGCTGCCGCAGGGCGCCAGCTAAAATCGCGCTCTCTCAAGGAGCGTTGCAGCGCCCACCCCTCGCGGGGCACCGGGCGTCAGGCTTGAGTCGGGCGTGAAACGGCCCCAACGACGCTCACCTGGTCGGTTTCTTTGCAAACAACCCTGGTGAGCCGCATGTCCTCCGAGACCCCTTCCTCGTCCCCCGTGCGTCCGATGCTGCTGTCGGGCCTGGAGCCGCTTGCCATCGGCGCTGGCAGCCTGTTCGTCAACGTGGGCGAGCGCACCAACGTCACCGGCTCCAAGGCCTTCGCGCGCATGATCCTCGAAGGCCGCTTCGAAGACGCGCTGGCGGTGGCGCGCCAGCAGGTGGAGAACGGCGCGCAGATCATCGACGTCAACATGGACGAGGCCATGCTCGACAGCGAGGCGGCCATGGTGCGTTTCTTGAACCTCATGGCCGGCGAGCCCGACATCGCGCGTGTGCCGGTGATGGTGGACAGCTCCAAGTGGAGTGTGATTGAGGCTGGCCTGCGCTGCCTGCAGGGCAAAGGCGTGGTGAACTCGATCTCGATGAAGGAGGGCGTGGACGAGTTCAAGCGCCAGGCTCAGCTCATCAAGCGCTACGGCGCGGCCACCGTGGTGATGGCCTTCGACGAAAAAGGCCAGGCCGACACCTACGAGCGCAAGATCGAGATCTGCGAGCGCGCCTACCGCATCCTGGTCGATGAAGTGGCCTTCCCGCCCGAGGACATCGTCTTCGACCCCAACATCTTCGCCATCGCCACCGGTATCGAAGAGCACAACAACTACGCGGTCGATTTCATCGAGGCCACGCGCTGGATCAAGCAGAACCTGCCGGGCGCCAAGGTGTCGGGCGGTGTCTCGAACGTGAGCTTCTCCTTCCGCGGCAACGACCCGGTGCGCGAGGCGATCCACTCCGTGTTCCTGTACCACGCCATCAAAGCCGGCATGGACATGGGCATCGTCAACGCCGGCATGGTGGGCGTGTACGACGAGCTCGAACCCACGCTGCGCGAGCGTGTGGAAGACGTGGTGCTGAACCGTCGGCCCGACGCCGCCGAGCGCCTGCTGGAGATTGCCGAAACCGCCAAGGGCGCGGCCAAGGACGATTCGCAGAAGAACGCCTGGCGCGAGCTGCCGATCCGTGAGCGCCTGTCGCACGCGCTGGTGCGCGGCATCAACGACCACATCGTCGACGACACCGAGCAGATGTGGCGCGAGATCGAGGCCCAGGGCGGGCGTCCACTCAACGTCATCGAAGGCCCGTTGATGGATGGTATGAACGTCGTGGGCGACCTGTTCGGCCAGGGCAAGATGTTCCTGCCGCAGGTGGTCAAGAGTGCGCGCGTGATGAAGCAGGCCGTGGCCCACCTGCTGCCCTACATCGAGGAAGAAAAGAAGCGCCTGGAGGCGGCGGGCGGCGACGTGAAACCCAAAGGCAAGATCGTGATCGCCACCGTCAAGGGCGACGTGCACGACATCGGCAAGAACATTGTCACCGTCGTGCTCCAGTGCAACAACTTCGAGGTGGTGAACATGGGCGTGATGGTCCCCTGCCACGAGATCCTGGCCAAGGCCAAGGTCGAAGGCGCGGACATCGTGGGCCTGTCGGGCCTGATCACGCCCAGCCTCGAAGAGATGCAGTACGTGGCCAGCGAGATGCAGAAGGACGAGCACTTCCGCATCCGCAAGATCCCGCTGCTGATCGGCGGTGCCACCACCAGCCGCGTGCACACCGCGGTGAAGATCGCGCCGCACTACGAAGGCCCGGTGGTCTACGTGCCCGACGCCTCGCGCAGCGTGAGCGTGGCGCAGGGTCTGCTGTCGGAGCAGGCCGCGGCCTATATCGCCGAGGTCAACGCCGACTACGAGCGCGTGCGCCAGCAGCACGCCAACAAGAAGCAGGTGCCGCTGTGGCCGCTGGCCAAGGCGCGTGCCAACAAGACGCCGATCGACTTCAGCACTTACACGCCGCCCGCGCCCAAGTTCATCGGCCGGCGCGTGTTCAAGAACGTCGACCTGGCCGAGCTTGCGAAATTCATCGACTGGGGCCCGTTCTTCCAGACCTGGGACCTCGCCGGCCCGTTCCCCGAAATCCTCAAGGACGAGGTGGTGGGCGAAGAAGCGCGCCGCGTGTTCAGCGACGGCAAGCGCATGCTGCAGCGCCTGATCGACGGCCGCTGGTTGCAGGCCAACGCGGTGATCGGCCTGTACCCCGCCAATCAGGTGAGTGAGGACGACATTGCGCTCTATGCCGACGAATCGCGCGAGCGCCCCGTGCTGGTGTGGCACGGCCTGCGGCAGCAGACCGAGAAGCAGGACATCGACGGCGTGATGCGCCCGAGCCGCTGCCTGGCCGACTTCGTGGCGCCGCACGGCGTGGCGAAGGACTACGTCGGCGTGTTCGCTGTCACCGCAGGCATCGGCGTCGAGAAGAAGGAGAAGCAGTTCCTTGCCGACCACGACGACTACTCCGCCATCATGTTCAAGGCCCTGGCCGACCGGCTGGCCGAGGCCTTGGCCGAGCAGATGCACCAGCGCGTGCGTACCGACCTTTGGGGTTACGCAGCGGGTGAGATGCTGAGCAATGAAGAGCTCATCAAGGAAAAGTACCAGGGCATCCGTCCCGCGCCCGGTTACCCGGCCTGCCCGGACCACAGCGTCAAGCGCGGCATGTTCGAGCTGTTGCAGGCGGGCGAGATCGGCATGACTCTGACCGAGAGCCTGGCCATGGCGCCGGCCGCCAGCGTGAGTGGCTTTTACCTGAGCCACCCGCAAAGCACCTATTTCAACGTCGGCAAGATCGGCGAAGACCAGCTGGCCGATCTGGCTGAGCGCAGCCGCGTGGCGCGCGAGGATCTGCAGCGCTGGCTGGCCCCCAATCTCTGACGCCTGTCTGAGCACGGCGTGCGCCGCGGCTCAGGTCGTCGCCAGCGCGCGCCGGTATTGCACCGCTTCGGCCACATGGCCAGTCTGCACGGAATCGCTCTCGGCAAGGTCGGCGATCGTGCGCGCGACACGCAGTGCCCGGTGCATGGCGCGCCCGCTCCAGCCCAGGCGCGTGGCAGCGGACTGCAGGAATGCCAGGGCGTCTGCGTCGGCCTGGGCGTGCGCCTGCAGCGCGGACCCCGCGAGCGCCTGGTTGGGGCTGCCCTGACGCTGCAGGGCGCGTTCGCGGGACGCGATCACGCGCGAACGCACCGCGTCGCTGGGCTCGCCGGGTGCGCCGTGCAGCAGGTCGCCAACCGCCAGCGCTGGCACCTCGACTTGCAGGTCGATGCGATCGAGCAATGGCCCACTGAGCTTGCCCTGGTAGCGCGCCACCTGATCTGGCGTGCAGCGGCAAGCACGCGTGGGGTGGCCCAGCCAGCCGCAGGGGCAGGGGTTCATGGCGGCCACGAGCTGAAAGCGCGCGGGAAACTCGGTCTGCTGCGCCGCGCGCGAGATGCGGATACGACCGTTCTCCAACGGTTCGCGCAGCGCCTCCAGGGCGTGGCGGGGAAACTCGGGTAGCTCATCCAGAAACAGCACGCCGTGGTGGGCGAGCGAGATCTCGCCCGGGCGCGGTGGCGAGCCCCCGCCCACCAGCGCCACCGCCGAGGCGCTGTGGTGCGGCGCGCTCATCGGGCGCTGGCCCCAGTGGGCGATGTCGAAGCGCCCGGCCAGCGAGGCGATGGCAGCCGCCTCCAGGGCCTCGTCGGTGCTGAGTGGCGGCAGCAGCCCCGGCAGACGCTGCGCCAGCATGGACTTGCCGGCCCCCGGGGGGCCCACCAGCAACAGGCTGTGGCCACCCGCGGCCGCGATCTCCAGCGCCCGCCGCGCGGCGCTCTGGCCCCGCACGTCCGCCAGGTCTGCGCTGGCCGGCGCCGCCGTCGTGCTGCGAGCGGGCAGGACATGCCAGCCCGCGTCTTCGCCCTGCGCCGGGTTCTCGCGCCGCAGCCGTGCTGCCACGTCCACCAGATGCCGCGCGCGCACCACGCGCGCCCGCGGCACCAGCGCCGCTTCCTCGGCGCTGCCCGGCGGCAGCACCAGCGTGGCGTGGGTTGATTCGCCGGCCACCCCCAGCGCCATGGCCAGTGCCCCGCGCACCGGCCGCAACTCGCCACCCAGCGACAGCTCGCCCGCGAAGACGTGGTGTGTCAGCGCCTCCTCGGCGATCTGACCGCTGGCGGCCAGGATCCCCAGCGCGATCGGCAGGTCGAAGCGGCCCGAGTCCTTGGGCAGGTCGGCCGGCGCCAGGCTCACGGTGATGCGTTGGTTGCCGGGAAACTCGAGCCCGCTGTGCGCAATGGCCGCGCGCACGCGCTCGCGCGCCTCCTTGACCTCGGTGTCGGCGAGGCCTACCAGCGTGAACGAGGGCAGCCCGTTCGCCAGATGCACCTCCACGCTGACGGGCCGGGCCTGCAGGCCCTGCAAGGCTCGGCTGTGCACGCGCGCCAGTCCCATGCGTTGCTTCTCCCTGTTGTTGTGCGCGGCTGGCAGCTGCAGCCGCGGGCCGGCGATTGTGGGTGAGCGCGCGCGGGGGTGCTGCCGGGGGTGTCGGGCGCCATGCTGGTGCGCCCACCGCCGCCCCTTCGCCTCCGGCATGGCCGGATGGCCCCAATCTGGCTCTGATGGCACCGCTTTGGTGCTGTATCGGGCGCAGGTGGCTCACCGGCGGCTCTGAGGCCTCGTTCTGGTGCCTCACCGGTTTCAAGCGGAAACATCCACCTGGCACACAAGCTGCTTGGGCTGAGACCGGATCAACCAACCCCTGGAGGGATCGTCGTGAAAATGGTTCTAGCCGTCATCAAGCCGTTCAAGCTGGACGAAGTGCGCGAGGCACTGTCGGGCGTGGGCGTGCAGGGCATCACCGTCACCGAAGTCAAGGGCTTCGGCCGTCAGAAGGGTCACACCGAGCTCTACCGTGGCGCGGAGTACGTCGTCGACTTCCTGCCCAAGGTGAAGATCGAGGTCGCCGTGGCCGACGAGCTCGTCGAGCGCGTCATCGAGGCCATCGAAGGTGCCGCGCGCACCGGCAAGATCGGCGACGGAAAGATCTTCGTCTCCCCCCTCGAACAGGTGGTCCGCATCCGCACCGGTGAAACCGGTAACGAAGCGATCTGAGCCGCACCCCCCTGAATTCCAACGGAGATCCCCAAATGAAGAAGTTCCTGGCTTCCCTGTTGCTGGGCCTCGGCCTGGCGATCGGCGGTGGCGCAGCCCTCGCCCAGACCACGCCGGCGCCCGACGCCGCTCCCGCTGCCGCGGCCCCCGCCGCGCCGGCTGCCGAAGCGCCCGCGGCCGCTGCTCCCGCTGCCGCCGAAGAGGCCCCCAAGGAGACCGTCGACAAGGGCGACGTCACCTGGATGATGATCGCCACCGTGCTGGTCATCATGATGGTCATTCCCGGCCTCGCGCTGTTCTACGGCGGCCTCGTGCGCAGCAAGAACATGCTCTCGGTGCTGATGCAGGTCATGGTCGTGTTCTCGCTCATCAGTGTGCTGTGGGCCGTGTACGGCTACAGCCTGGCCTTTGGTGGCGAGGGGTTGATCATCGGCGGGCTCGACAAGGTCTTCCTCGCCGGCGTGAACACCGAGTCGCTGGCGGCCACGTTCACCCCGGGCGTGATGATTCCCGAGTACATCTTCATCGCCTTCCAGGCCACCTTTGCCGGCATCACCTGCGCGCTGATCGTGGGTTCGTTCGCCGAGCGCATCAAGTTCGGCGCCGTGCTGCTGTTCTGCACCCTGTGGTTCACCTTCAGCTACCTGCCGATCGCCCACATGGTGTGGGGCGCCGGCGGCTACCTGTTCGACAAAGGCGCGCTGGACTTCGCCGGCGGCACCGTGGTGCACATCAACGCCGCCATGGCCGGCCTGGTGGGTGCCTACGTGGTGGGCAAGCGCATCGGCTACGGCAAGGAAGCGCTGACCCCGCACAGCCTGACGCTGACGATGGTGGGTGCCTCGCTGCTGTGGGTGGGCTGGTTCGGCTTCAACGCCGGCTCCAACCTCGAAGCCAACGGCGGCACCACCCTGGCCTTCATCAACACCCTGTTCGCCACCGCCGCGGCCGTGCTGGCCTGGTGCATCGGTGAAGCGCTGGGCAAGGGCAAGGCCTCGATGCTGGGCGCCGCCTCGGGTGCCGTGGCCGGCCTGGTCGCCATCACCCCGGCCTGCGGCACGGTTGGCCCGATGGGCGCCATCGTCATCGGCCTGGTCTCCGGCTTCCTGTGCCTGTGGGGCGTGACCGGGCTCAAGAAGATGCTCGGTGCGGACGACTCGCTCGACGTGTTCGGCGTGCACGGTGTCGGTGGCATCGTGGGTGCGCTGCTGACCGGCGTGTTCTCCGCCGCCTCGCTGGGCGGTGTCAAGGCCGACGGTTACTCAATCGGCGGCCAGCTGCTGGTGCAGGCCGAAGGCGTCGTGATCACCATGGTGTGGTCGGGCGTGGTGGCCTTCATCTGCTACAAGATCGTGGACATGGTGATGGGCCTGCGCGTCTCCGAAGAAGCCGAGCGCGAGGGCCTGGACATCGCCTCGCACGGCGAGACCGCCTACAACCGCTGATTTCCTCCAGGGTTGCACCCCGTCGACGGGCGGGGTGGATCACAGCCCCTCAGCCCGCGGCCCGGCAGGTCCGCGGGCTTTTTTGCGCCCCTGGCCGGCGTACTCCCCCGGGATGCGTCCGCTGGCACGGCCTAGCATCGCGCCCGTTTGCATGTCCCGGGAGGCACCGATGCTCACGAAAACCTTGACCCTTGCCGCCTTGTCGCTGGCCCTGATCACGGGCGCTCTGGCCGAGACGCCGCCGGCGCGCAAGCCGCCGGCCAAGGTCACGTTCCACAAGTCGCCTTCCGAGGAAAGCCCCGCGGCCCGCGAGAAGCGCCTCAAACGCGAATGCAAGGGCCGGCCCAATGCCGGCGCCTGCCTCGGGCACGCCTCGCCTTGAATCGTGACAACGGGGCCGGGCCCGCCCGATTGCAGCCCGGCGTGCAAAAAATTCAAGGGGCAGCCCCAGGCCGGCGACTACCATCCCCGCCATGCCTGCTCAGCCCGGCGCCCCTGTCGCCCATCCTGCTTCCGACGCTCCGACCGAGCTGATTGATCGAGTGCGCGCGGCCGCCGCTGACGGCCAGCGCCTGCGCATTGCCGGAGGCGGCAGCAAGCTTGCCGTGCGCGGCCCGCTCGCCGCCCAGCCGCTGTCCACCCGCGGCTGGTCGGGCATCCTCAGCCACGAACCCTCCGAGCTCGTGATCACCGTGCGCGGTGGCACGCCACTGGCCGAGGTCGAGGCCGCGTTGATCGAACACGGCCAGTGCCTGCCGTTCGAACCACCTCACCTGGGCAGCCATGCCACAGTGGGCGGCATGGTGGCGGCTGGCCTGGCGGGCCCCGCCCGCGCCAGCGTCGGCGGTGTTCGCGACTACGTATTGGGCGCGCGCCTCGTCAACGGGCGCGGCGAGCTGCTCACCTTCGGCGGCCAGGTGATGAAGAACGTGGCCGGCTACGACGTGAGCCGTGCGCTGGCGGGCAGCTGGGGCCTGCTGGGCGTGATCGCCGAGGTCAGCCTGAAGGTGCTGCCGGTGGCACCGGCCGAAGCCACGCTGTTCTTCTACCTGGGTCAGCACGATGCGCTCGAGCAGCTGCACCGCTGGGGCGGCGAGCCGCTGCCGCTCAACGCGAGCTGCTGGGTGCGCGACACCACACAACCCGGCACGCCCGACCTGCTGTTCCTGCGCCTGCGCGGCGCCGTGGCCGCGGTGGAAGCGGCGTGCGCGCGATTGCAGCGCGAGGCCGGCGGCATCCGCATGGACACTGCGCAGGCCAGCGCCGACTGGTCGGCCTGTCGCGACCACCGCTTGCCCTTCCTGGCCGAAGCGCCGTCGCCCGAGCACGGCCTGTGGCGCGTGTCGGTGCCGCAAACGACAGCGCCCTTGCTGGCCGGCTGGCCGCAGCTGATCGAATGGCACGGCGCGCAGCGTTGGCTGTGGGCGCCGGTGGCGGCCGAGCGCGAGATCCGCACCGCCGCGCGCGCCGTCGGTGGTCACGCGCAACTCTTCCGCCAGCCCGCCAGCGGCGCTGCCGGCGTGCGCCGCTTCGACGAACCCGCACCAGCCCTGCGCCAGGTGATGCAGCGCTTGCGCGAGGCCTTCGACCCACACGGCGTGTTCGCCGGCCCCGAGCTGATCTGAGATGCAGACCCAACTGGCCCCCGAGTTCCAGCACAGCCCCGCCGGCCGCGAGGCCGAGGCCATCCTGCGCAAGTGCGTGCACTGCGGCTTCTGCACCGCCACCTGCCCCACCTACCAGCTGCTGGGCGACGAGCTCGATGGCCCGCGCGGTCGCATCTACCTCATCAAACAGGTGCTCGAGGGCGCCGAGCCGACGCGCAAGACCCAGCAGCACCTGGACCGCTGCCTCACCTGTCGCAACTGCGAGACCACCTGCCCCAGCGGCGTGCAGTACGGCCACCTGGTGGACATCGGCCGCGCCATCGTCGACGCGAAGGTGCCGCGACCGGCGGGCGAGCGCACGGTGCGCTGGTTGCTCAAGGAGGGCCTGCCGTCGCCGCTGTTCGCCCCGGCCATGAAGCTCGGTCAGGCGGTGCGCGGCCTGCTGCCAGGCGCGCTGAAGGCCAAGGTGCCCGAGCCGCGCCCGGCCGGTGCCTGGCCCACGCGCGGCCACGCCCGCAAGGTGCTCATGCTGGCCGGCTGCGTGCAGCCCGCCATGGCACCGAACATCAACAGCGCCACCGCGCGCGTGCTCGATGCCGCGGGCATCCAGACCGTGGTGGCGTCCAAGGCCGGCTGCTGTGGCGCCGTGAAGTTCCACCTCAATGACCAGGCCGGTGGCCTGGCGCAGATGCGCGCCAATGTCGACGCCTGGTGGCCCCACGTGGAACAAGGCGTCGAGGCCATCGTGATGAACGCCTCGGGCTGCGGCGTGACGGTGAAGGAATACGGCCACCTGCTGCGCGACGACCCGGCTTACGCTGAGCGCGCTGCGCGCATCAGCGCACTCACGCGCGACCTCTCCGAGTTGTTGCCCGACCTCGTGCCCACGCTCAAGCCCCGGCTCGCGCGCACACCCGACGCGCAGCGCGTCGTGGCCTTCCACCCTCCCTGCACGCTGCAGCACGGCCAGCAACTGCGCGGCGGCGTCGAGCGCTGGCTTGGCGAACTTGGCTTTACCGTGCGCGTGGCGCGCACCGAGTCTCACCTGTGCTGCGGCTCGGCGGGCACCTACTCGGTGCTCAATCCGGCCCTGGCGACCACCTTGCGCGACCGCAAGCTCGATCGCCTGGGCGAACTCCAGCCCGCGGTGATTGCCAGCGCCAACATCGGCTGCATCACGCACCTTCAAAGCGGCAGCGCCACGCCGGTGCGGCATTGGGTCGAGCTGCTCGACGAAGCCTTGCAGCCCTGACGACCATGATCCCCGCGCTGGCCACCCTGCTTGTGTTCCAGCTGCTGGGCGAAGCCGCGGTGCTGCTCACTGGCGCACCCGTGCCCGGGCCGGTGGTCGGCCTGGCGCTGCTGCTGCTCGCGTTGCTGCTTCGCCCGCGAAGCGTGGAGGCCATCAAACCCACCGCGCAGGGCCTGCTGCAACACCTGTCGCTGCTGTTCGTGCCGGCTGGCGTGGGCGTGATGCAGCACCTGCAGCGCCTGGGCGACGAGGCGCTGGCCATTGGCGTGGCGCTGGTGCTCAGCACCTTGCTCGGCCTGGCCGCGGCGGCGGGCACGATGCTGTGGCTGATGCGCCGCCAGCAAGAAGCACCGCAGGAGGACCGCGATGCCGGTTGAAGCGCCGCAGCGCCTGATCGAGGTCTGGGTCTACCTTTCGGCCACGCCCCTGTTGGGCCTCACGCTCACACTGCTGGTCTATCACGCCGCCTTCGTGCTCTACCGGCGCAGCGGCTTTCACCCGTTGGCCAACCCGGTGCCGATGGCGGTGGCCGTGCTCGCCACGCTGCTGTGGGCCACCGGCACGCCCTACGCCACTTACTTCGAAGGCGCGCAGTTCGTGCACTTTTTGCTCGGGCCGGCCACGGTGGCGCTGGCCGTGCCTTTGTTCGAACAGATGCACCGCCTGCGTCGCCTGGCGCTGCCGCTGCTCGGCTCGCTCGTGGTGGGTGTGGTGGTCACCACCGTCTCGGCCATCGCGCTCGCTCGCTTGCTGGGCGCCTCGAGTGCCACGCTGGCATCGCTTGCGCCCAAGTCGGTCACCATGCCGGTCGCCATGGGCATCGCAGAGAAGATCGGCGGTCTGCCCTCGCTCACCGCTGTGCTGGTGATGGCCACGGGCGTGCTCGGTGCCGTGAGCGCGCGCTATCTGTTCGATGCGTTGCGCATCCGCGAGCCCGCGGTGCGCGGCTTCGCGCTCGGCACCATCGCGCACGGCATCGGGACCGCGCGCGCTTTTCAGGTGAGCGAGGAAGCCGGCGCTTTTGCCGGCCTGGCCATGGGGCTGAGCGCGCTGTTCAGCGCGCTGGCGCTGCCGCTGCTGGCGGGCTGGCTGTTGCGGGTGTTGTAGGAGGTCGGTGCAAGGGTCTGCAGACCGGGCTTGCCGTGCGGGTCATCGGCTGTCAAACCCTCGCAAGCGGGTTGGCAACCGCACCCACTTTCGCGGCACGTTTTCGTTCCTTGGCGGCGTCGCGCAAGTCCGCTTGAACTTCCCTTGCCTCGTTGAGCAGTTCCTTGTAGTCCTCGCGTGCCAAAGCGCCGCTTGCATGAAGCTCTTTCAACCGCTTCTGGAGTTTGACGGCCGTCTTCAAGTCCTTGATGAGTACGATGGTTGATAACCGGTCGTTGTGGGCGCCCCTCATCAAGTGGTACACGGAACGCTGCGACAGCGCGCCCCGCTTGAAGAGCTGTTGCGTCGCGCAAGCAAGGTCGGTCACGACGGCATGATCGCCGTTGCTGTAGGCCAGGGCCAGGGCGGTTTTCAGCGCGCCTCGCGCCATCATCACGTTGCGCACGTCAAGCTCGCTGAGCAGGCCGCGCTGAAACGCCACCAACAGACACTTCGCTGTTGCGGTGTGCGCCCGATGGTGGCCCAGGTCCACGGCCCGATACAAGGCCGGGAAAGCGTGTTCGTCCGCCGCGGTCAACAAAGCGAGACATTGCTCTCGCGTCAACGGCTCACTTCGAATGGCTTGCACCAGTTGCTCCAGGCCCTGGTCACTGAAGCCGTGCTCGATGATTTCGCGCACCAGGTCAGGATGCAGTTGTTGCGGCAGGCCGGCGAACGCCACCGACACCGCGCACTGTCTGGCTGTGGGCGCCACGCTGCCCAGCGGATCGAGCGGGTTGTCGATCAAGATGATCTTGATGTGGGGTGCTGACCCGAACGCGTGCTTCGAGGTGCCGAAATAGACCTCCTTGACGCGGTTGAAGTCGTGAAACATGGCCTCGAAGTCGAACGGCGCCTCGCTGAACGTGCTGATGTTGGTGAAGTTCGGATCCCACAGTTCAATGCACGGCGCTTGCGGGGGCCTGGCGACGAAGCGTATGGCCATGGCGTGCACCGACGTGGTGGCCACCAGGGCAATGGCGGTCTCGCGCCCCTCGCGCTTCATTTGTTCGAATTGGTGGCGGGCGAAGTCACCCCAATGGCTGTGTGCCACGAGGCAGGCCTTGCGCGGGCGGTGCCCCAGTTGAGCGACCAGTGACTCCGTGTCGGAACCGACGTTCTGTGCAATGGCAGACCGACTGCCCAGCGGGTCCGGGCTCGGCTCCATGACGTGCCATCGAAGGCTCTCGTCCTCCCACAGTCGCGTCTTTTCCATCGCCAGGTGGCGGCAGACGTACTTTTCCTTGCCCTCGTTTCGATCAACCAGACAGTTGAAGTCCAGTGGTCGCCACTTCAGCTGCAGTTGCTTGTAACGCCTGTGCAGCGTGGTGGTCACTTTCGCTGGCTTGGTGTCAGGGTGTGTGACGACGAGGTCGCAGCCTGTGGGTACGCGCAGCGTCAGTGCGCGTGGCACGGTTTCGCCCAGGTCCAATTGGCGCAATCCCGGCAGGCTGCGGGCATCGAGCCGCTTGCCGTGGAAATGCGGAACACGCAGTTCGGTGACGGTGCCGAAGTGCTTTGCCCAACCCGGCAGTTTGTGCAGCCCGGGTGGCAGTGCCAGTGAAGTGGGTGATGCGCCACGCGCAGCGCACACAGCCGACAGGGCTGCCATGACTTCGTCGAACGCGGCTTCACCGGCTGCCGATAGTGCCTTCATCTCCGGACCATGGGCGCCCAGGTCGAGCAGATCGCCGCCCGATTGCGCGTACCGTGTCAAGTGCTCGCGCAGGTCTGCGGGCAACAAGCCATCCGCCCGCTGCAGTGCATCGTTCAGGCAGGTACGCGTCGCATCCAGGTCGCCGGGTGGAGCGGTGCGGGATCGGGATCCCAGTGCAGCCGGCGCGGATAGCGCCCGTGGTCTGGCGTCGCTGCGAACTTGCATGTCGGCCTCCGCGATTCGGTTGGCCTCCCCGTTTGCCACTTGGTGGCTTGCACAAGCGTTTGGTCGCGCCAAGTGTGATGAAACAAGCAAGGTTTCGGTTCAGCCGGGTGGCCTCCGCCAAATGGCGGTTACCCATGCAACGGACCACCGCACAACCACGCGGCGGCCGATGTTTCATCACCTGTCCGGGAGCCCGCCTGTGCATCGATACACCAAGGAAATGCCCTTCAACCAACGCGTAGCCCGCCACGCACTGGACATCGCCAACCACATCGCCTGTTGCCACAGTCGCCACGACGCCCGTGTTGCACAGCGCGTCGCGCTGGGGTTGCCGCCGCGGTATGCCGACAAGCTTGCCTTGCAGCAGGCGCGAGACGCCGAGCGCAAGCCCAAAGAGCGGGCCGTCGAATTGGCCTTGCAGACGCATGATGGCGCCTTGGCACTGGTGCCCTCGGGCGACGTCGATGTCGAGCGGCTTCAGGCTGTGGCGGAGGGCGCCATGCGCCAGCTTGCGGACCAGGGGTTCATTTCGGACGACGCGTTGAGGGTATTTCGTGAAGCCGTGCCTGGTTATGTCCTGAGCTCGCACGCCGCCAGGCCGGCGGTGCTGCCCGCCCATCCGCACCTTGCGCAGACGCTGTGCCGGGCCGCCATAGGACAGGCGTTCATCGACGAAGGCATCTTCGTGCCAGAAGGCGCCTCGGCTCGAATCGCCATCACGCCCGATGCCGTGGACGCCTGGTTCTATTTCTGAGTCCGAGCGCGCGGGTGTTCGAGCGCTTCAAGCCGCGAGCGCGGCCTCGATATCGCCCGCCAGCTTCTGCGGCGCGTCCTGCGGTGCGTAGCGCTTGAGCACCTGGCCATCCTTGCCCACGAGGAACTTGGTGAAGTTCCACTTGATGGCCTTGCTGCCCAGCAGGCCCGGGGCTTCGGCTGTGAGCCAGCGGTACAGCGGGTGCGCCTGGCCGCCGTTGACGTCGATCTTGGCCATCATCGGGAAGCTCACGCCGTAGTTGCGCTGACAGAAGCTGGCGATCTGCTCGTTGCTGCCCGGGTCCTGCGAGCCGAACTGGTTGCACGGAAAGCCCAGCACCACCAGGCCGCGGGCGCCGTAGGTCTCGTGCAGCTTTTCCAGGCCGGCGAACTGGGGCGTGAAGCCGCATGCGCTGGCGGTGTTGACGATCAGCAATGCCTGGCCGCGAAAGCGCGACAAGGGCACGGTCTGGCCGTCGATGGACTGGGCTTCGAAGTCGTAGACGCTGGGCATGGGGATCCTTGTGGTGGGTTGTCGTGCGGCAAACCACAAAATCTTCACACATGCCCGACGGTCCCGTGCCGAAATCGCCCCAAAGCCATGCAGGGCGGTGATACTGCGCGTCGTATCAGAAGGTAACCATAAACACCCAGTGACGGGGGAGCAGGTAATGGGAGCTGCCTACACCGTGGCGCTCGTGGGCTTTTCCCAGGCCGAGAGCGCCACGTTCGAATCGTTCTTCCGGCTCGCGGCACGGCGTCCGCCGGCCTACCTGGTGCAGGAGGAAGTGCTTGACGCCCAGGTCCTGATCGTCAACGCCGACAACGCCCAGGCGCTCATGCTCGTTCGGGGCGCGCGCCTGCCCGGGCGCGTGCTGCTGGTGGGCGGTCACGATGCCGGCACCGGCTGGCCGCTGCAGCCCAAGCCGATCCGCTTCGTTGCCCTGCTGGGCGCACTCGACACGCTCGTGGGTTTGCGCACAGCGCGCGCCGCGGCCGTGGCCCCCGCGCCGCCGACCACCGCCTTCGCGGCCACCGAGCCGTTCAAGCACTCGCAACTGCAAGGCCTGGACGCCAGCATGCGCCTGGCCAGCGGCAAGCCGCAGGCCTTGGCGCCCATGGCACCCGCGGGCCGCACCCGCCGCCGCTTCCCCGAGACCGATTTCCCGCCCACCCGGTTGATGATTTCGCGGAAAACCGACATGACCGCGAAACGGCGGCCGGGCGAGAGACTGGGGAGCAAAGGTAGTACGGCGAGAGCTCCGAGGCTCACTGCGACATAAGCGGTTACATGTAATTCAAGGGCGAGGTCGCCGCGCGCCGTTTTTGCCAGTGAAGAAGAAGGCTTCTCCTGCGGTCACTCGCGACCCGCCTTGACCTAGCTTCGAATCTTGCCTGGCTGCACCCGAGGGTGCGGAGGCCATAGAGCGCACCATGCTTGCTCTGGAGCATCCTGTTCCTTGTGAGGACGGCCGCGGCGGCCTGGGGCACCTCTCGCTCTGCGTGCCCCCAGATTAAGCCGTCCTTGCGGAAGACACGGTCCGTATCGAACGTGTAGTGCCGCCCGAGCTCAGGCTAAGGTGCCTCAGTTGCCTGTCCGTCAGTTCTTCGCTCCACCAGCTGGATCCTCGGAGGCTCATAACCCGGCGCGATTGTTGCGTTGGAGGATCCGTAGAGAGACAAAGGATCTTGAAGCCAAAGCGCGTACTCAAGACCTTGGAGGTGATGATCCGGGGAGCAGTCCACGTTCCATCGTCTGAGCATGTAGCCCGCGTTGGCTGAGCGGACTTTGACCGTAAAGACGCCGTCTTGCATCGGATAGTCCATTTGGACTATCTCTGGACGAGGGTGGTTTGGATGAGGCACTAGCTTCAACTCAATGATGCGGCTCCACTGGTCATCCTGGTCTGCGCGTTCTTCCCGGCCAATTGGGCTGGTTTCGAGCACCTCTACGTCTTCCATCCGCGTCGGAACGAAGTCGGTGAAGTGCTTCCTCAGACGGTCGAAGGCGCGGACATGCCAGCGAACCCCGTTGTCGACCAGCGCTAGTGGCACGATCTCTCGACGAGTCTTGCCGCTGCTCACCGAGTGGTACGCCAGTGAGACGGCTTTACCCCGGTGAATTGCACGGGTGATGGGAGCAAGGACCTCGACCGAGGGAGCGCTGAGGGTGGCGGGGAACTCGCAGGGGATGACGGGCGCGCTCATTACGTCCTGGACCAAGCTGAATCCCTGGGAGAGCGTCGCCAGCACGCGTAGCGGAGGGTGGTCAAACAGCGGCTTGAACTTCGAGCTTGGCCGGTAGAGCTTGCCCGTGCTGTCGAAATCTAGGTTGTCTGGGGCCAGACCTCGATACATAGCGATATCTCGGGTGGCGCCAGCCGGTGCGGTCTCGAACTTGGAGATAACGTCTGCTCGTCTGAGCTCGCCAAGAAAGAACAGGGTGAAGTCGATGTGCGACAGCCGCTCTCGTTGTACTCGGGTCAGGGCCTCTAAGGACGGCGCCGTGTTTGGGCTGGTCTGGGATTCCATCCACGAATGATACCTATCTCGCCGCTCGAACCTCATCGCAAAAACCCTTTGACCTAATCATAATGACTATGTATAGTAATCACACCGTCTAAAACTGGCATCGTGGTGATGTGAGTGAGGCGGGTTTACAGGGGCCGATGGTGCTTGATCTGTTTGTTAACTACTTCTATCAGCGTGGGCGGCTGCGGGGCGCGGGCCAATTTCTGACCAACGTGGCGGTGTGCTGGTGCATGTTTGGCTTCGTCGGGCACGTCATCACCGCCGTGCCGGCCGCAATGCAGCGCCGCCCGGCATTGACGCTGGCTGAGGTGTTGCCCAGCGTGACGACCTGGTGGGTTCCCGAGCACCCGATCTCATTCGTCCTTGTCATCGGGTTGGGACTGCTGGGCTTCTTCCTTTCGCTCAAAGGGAAGCAGCTTGACCGCTTCCTGAACGCATAAACGGCCCGGCGCGGACCGCCTCCTTCGAACTGCGAAACACCTTGATGTCGAACCATTCCGAAGCTCCCAAGGGCATCCACCGTATCGTCAAGCTGCCTGATAGGGGCCTGGCAGATCTGTGGAACTCGATCGTTGTCGACGACGGCATCAAATCTCGCCTCGTCTCGCAAGCGATCGTCAACTTCACCGTCCGTCCGAAGGTCAAGCGTACCGTGCTACCGCTGCACGGCGCCATCCTGCTCGTCGGGCCGCCGGGGACGGGCAAGACCTCGCTGGCGCGAGGCTTGGCAAACGAGGTAGCCGCGCTGATGTCGAAGGCGGGCTTCACGCTGCTGGAGGTTGACCCTCACGCACTCGGAAGCGCCATGATGGGCAAGACGCAGAAGGCGGTTTCTGAGCTGTTCTCGCAGACGATCGCTGAAGCGGCAATGCGCGGCCCGACCATCGTCCTGCTGGACGAAGTCGAAACTCTGGCGGTCGACCGCTCAAAGCTCAGCATGGACGCCAACCCGGTCGATGTCATGCGAGCTACCGACGCGGTCCTCGTTCAGCTGGACGCCCTGGCAGAGCAGTTCAACAACATCCTGTTCATCGCGACCAGCAATTTCCCTCAGGCAATAGATGCTGCGTTCACCTCGCGCTGCGATCTGGTGCTCGAGGTTCCGCTCCCCAACCGTGATGCCTGTGAGCAGATCCTGACCGAATGCCTGACGGAACTGGGCGAGATTTTCAAGGGCATCGAAAAGCTGCCTCACGAGGCCGGCTTCAAGCGGTTGGTCGCTGACACGGTTGGCTTGGACGGTCGAACGATTCGCAAGGTTGTAGCCAACGCGCTCGCTTCGCGCAAAGAAGTGGCGGTGGCCCCCGCGAAGCTGACCCTGGCCGATATTCAGTCAGCTGTAGCCCTCGCCAAGGCCGCGCGCCCGAAAGGTAAGCAATGAGCAACGCTACTGTGGTGAAGCGCGTGGTCCGCGGATCACCGCACAGAGACTCCGTCGAGACATGGGACTTCGTCGTCGACTTGCTGACCCAGGGGAAATCCGGAGCCAAGCGAGACGAGCTGCTGTCCGTCGCCGGCATCGCCAGCTCCATCCTCACGGACATGGCGCCCAAGGATGCCGCCATCGTCGTCGAGTGCAAAGGCCCGCGAACGCGCATCTATTGTCTGTACAACGAGGACGCCATCGACGGCAGCGACGCCAAAGAGGACTCGCTGGGGTTCGACCCCTTGGAGGGCGAGTGGTTCATCTCGCTGCCGTGTCCGAAGGACGATCTGGCCTGGGTCGAACGCGCGCTGAAGGCAAAGAGCACGCGCATCACCGCTCGTGACATGGCTTCTAAGCTGGGCTCGGACTCCACAGAGGACTCCAAGAAGGCAGCCGCCGACTTTTCCTTCGACGCCAGCGAGTTCCTGAAGTCATGACTACCGTTGCCGTTCATTCCTATGCGCACTCGGTCAGCTACGTTACCGACAACATCCTGAAGAGCTTCAAGGACGTGCTTGTCCATAGCGGCCTTGATCCACAGAAGCTGGCTGGTGACCACAAGGTCCTACATGCCGGCATCAAGCGGTGGATCGAGACCGAGTACCTTGAGTCTGTGACTCTTGAGATTTACCACCCCAAGACCGACGCCCTCATCCGGCGCTGGGATATTGCGGTCTCTTATGCATGGTCTTCAGACGCAGGCAACTTCTGGGTCGATACCGACGCGATTCGCTACGCCATCCAGAAGCTGGGACTGCATCCGGCCGAGGCTCTGTACAGGGTCGTGGTGAAGAACAAGTCGGGACGGCCTGACGTTGAAGGGTGGTCCGCCACCGACTTCAGGTCAACCGACGGCATGGTGCGTCAGGGCATCGGTACTGGCGTTGAGCACAACGGCCTGAGCGCAAACATGAGCTACTGGAGACCAAAATGACTCTCACGGTGAATGAAGCATTCCGCAAGTTCAAGAGCCGCCTGGAGCTGAACCAGAAGGAGCAAGACAACGCGTCGGCCAAGCACACAGAGGTACGGGACTATTTGCACACCAAGTTCGCCATAGAAGGCGACTTCTTGACGGGGTCGTACAAGAGACACACGAAGACCAAGCCACTCAAGGACATCGACATCTTCTTTCCGATGAAGCAGACCGAGCGGCACTACCACGATAAGGCTGCTGGCGTCGTGCTTGATGACTACAAGGCGGCGCTGGTCGCGAAGTATGGCGAGAAGGCTGTTCGCAGGCAGAGCCGCTCCATCAACGTCGACTTCGGCGTTGAGATCAAGGACGAAGACAAGACCGACTACAAGGTGTTGAGCATCGATGTCGTACCTGCATTCGCCTGCGGCGACAACTACGAGATCCCGGATGGTGACACTGGCAAGTGGATCAAGACCAACCCCAAGATTCACGCGCAGAAGGCAGTAGACGCTCACCAGGCCTACTCCAGCGAGTGGAAGGGGCTAGTGAGGATGGTGAAGTATTGGAACAACAATCCGAAGCATGGTGAGAAGCCGGTGAAGCCTTCGTTCCTCATCGAGGTGATGGCGCTCGAGTGCCTGCACGGCGGCTGGGGAGGGCAGTTCGACCGAGAGATTCAGTCCTTCTTTGCCACTCTTGCAGACCGCATCGGCGACACGTGGGAAGACCCGGCGAAGCTTGGTCCGCCCATCAGTGGGTCGATGGACGCTGCCCGCGTCGAGCGGGCGAAAAAGCTGCTGACGGCTGCAGCAAGGGCGGCCGACCATGCCATCCATCTTGTCCGACAAGGTAAGAACGGAGAGGCGCTGCGTGCTTGGCGAGACCTGTTCGGCCCGATGTTCCCGCTCACCTGAGCATTACTTAATCAAATGCTTGAAGACAGATGACACAGGCAGTCAACACAACTCGATACGGTCATGCCTTCCAAGCGCGCATCTTCTGGACCTATGCGGCCAAGCTGTTGAGCTCCACTACAGCCGTCCGTCGAGTGGGCTTTGAGTCTGGTCCCCGAGGCTTTGATGACGTTTGGGTGGAGTACGACCCGAGTCGGGGGCCGCTGGATCAGTTTGGCCGGCGGCTGCAGGTGGAACGGTTCCAGTGCAAATGGCATGTAGGCAACGGCACGTTCACGCATGTGGACCTCACGGACCCCAAGTACTCCGGTGCCACGACAACGTCGCTGCTGCAGCGTGCTCGAGATGCCCACCTGTCTGACGAGTCCGGAGGCTTTGCTTCACGCATCCGACTCATGACCAACCACCGCGTTCATCTGGACGATGTTCTCCACAAACTGGTTGAGCAGCAGCACCACACATTGAAGCTCGATGAGTTCTTCCAGGGCTCGACGAAACAGAGCAGGTACTGGTTGGCGCGAGAAGCGTGGAAGCAGCATCTCAAGGTTGATGAGACAGAGCTACGCGCGTTCTGCGAAAGGCTCGCGCTTACCTCTGTGTCGGAGTCATTGGATGATTTCCGACTGCGCATGAATGAGGCCCTGCACTCGTATGGCCTCAAGCCGAGCGAGCCAGGAACCAGTTCGACGAGCTATGACCAACTGCCATACGACTGGCTGGCACAAGGCCGAAACGAATTCGACGCCAAGTCGTTCCGCCAGGCTTGCTGGGACGAAAAGTTGTTCGCAGACCAGGCGCCGCCACCGGCGAAGGTCTTCGGCGTCAAGTCGTTTGAGCATGGCTTCGACCGCCTGGAGGCGCGCTGCGATGAGGTTCTCAATCTTTTGCCTGAGTTCTCCGACCGCTACATGAGGCCCGAGTTCACGTGGGAAAAGGACCTCCTGCCAAAGCTGAACGCATTCATTCGTTCAGCTGGGCAGAAGGAGCAGCGACTTCGCCTCGCGATGGACACCCACCTGACCCTTGCGTTCGCCGCGGGGACCGTGTTGGACACCAAGTCTGGAAAAATTGTGGAGCTCGAGCAGCGCACTCGTGGCGGTGCTGCCATCTGGGCTGCCGATGACGTGCCTGTAGACCCCACCTGGCCGAGCTGGACGTTCAGTGAATTTGACCTGGAAACCGGCGGGGCCGAGGTGGCTGTAGCAGTGTCCATCACCCGGACCACGGAACAACAAGTTCGTGCCGATCTCCTGGGCAAGCCGAGCGTTGGCCGCTTGGTGGTGGCAAGCCTCGCGAGTGGCGCATCACAGGCTGCAGTGTTGAATGGCGCCCACGCCGATCAACTGGCAGACCGACTGGCTAACCACCTGAAGGATCTGAGGTCTGGAGCGGGCACCGCAGTTCGCCCTGAATTGCATCTGTTCATGGCGGCGCCATACAGCTTTGCGTTTTTCCTCGGCAGGCATATCAAGGTTTTGAAGCCAGTAACGTTGTACGAGTTCGACTTCGACGGCGAGCGTGGCGGCGGCTACGTCCCCTCGCTCACCATGGCTGCCGGTACCTAGAGCAGAAGTCCTGATCGATCTAGTGACGCAACTTATCCGGGGTTGAACGTGAGGAATATCGAGGGACTTCTCAGAGGCATGGCGTGCAAAGTTGAGCCGACGGCGACTCAGAAGAAGGCCGCAAGTGCCAGTCACAAGTACTTGCGTGAGCTTATGGACACGGGCGTCATCGATAACCGAATCCTCAGTAGCTTCTTGAGCGGTAGCTATGTCAGAGGCACCGCGGTGAATCCGCTGGGCGACGTGGACATCATCTTCTTGATCGATGAGTCCAAGTGGGAAACGGGGTTTTTTGCAACGCGGCCCAAACCCAGCGTTGTTCTTCGCTCGTTCGCGGACGCGGTTCGCTACCGCTACGAAAAGTCCTCAGCCTTTACGCAGCGTCGCTCCATTAGGTTGGAGCTTTCGCACATCGATATCGACTGCGTTCCGGCTATCGAGATACCGGGGAGCGACTACATCTGGGTCGGCGACCGCAAGGACGATGCCTGGATCAAGTCCTCGCCCCAGCTGCACCACACGGCGCTGACGAAGGCCAATCAGCTGTGCGATGGCTGGGCAGTGCCGGCAATAAAACTCTTGAAGGCATGGAACAGGTCACTGCCCGCAACGGCCCAAGTGCGCTCTTTCGTCATCGAAACCATCGCAGTTACAGCATTCACTGCAGCACCCCAGAAGACCCTGCAGGATTGCGTCTTGGGCTTCTTCGACTTCGTCGTGCAGTTCCGCAGCGACTTCCTTCAGATCGGGAATGCCAGGCTCGGCATCACCATCAGCGGAGTCTTTGGTATGACTGTTCCCGATCTCGCTCGGACCGGAGGCAATGTGGCGAGCGGCATCAGTGGGGACCATGCCACGAGTTTCATGGACAGGGCTAACCGAAGCCGCGAGCTACTGCAGGGCGGGCTGCACGCTCGAACCGAAGACAGCGCGGCAAAGCATGTATTTTCAGCACTTGGGTGGGCGTGAGGCGCTTTCCCTGACGACGAGCTCAGCGTCGTGTAAGTCGTTCTATCAAGCTAGAGCCAAGGCCTAAAAAACGACAGAACAGACGCTTGCACTGCCCAAGTCAGGTCCTGGAGGTGGCAGCCGCCATGTGGTCCCATGCTTGGATTGCCATCACCATCGCCAGCGTGTCCAGCTCGCAGTATCGAAGTAGGGCGCTCTCGATGCTTGCGCGGCGAATATCAGACAGATCCTCGAACTGGAGCCGAGCGTAGGCGGCCATTGCTGCGCCACCTTCCTTCAATTCCTCGGACAGGCCTTCATCGGCTGCATCGGTCTCATCGCGCGAAACGTCATCGAATACCGGAGGTAAAAGCGCGTACGGGTCCATCACTTGGCCATCGCGTTCCTGCCACCAGGCGATGGGCTCCACAAAGTTCAAGCTGACACCCTCGCCGCCGTAGTTCGCCTTACTGTAGGTTTCGCGCAGCGCGGTCGAACCATTCATCAGCGCTGGGAGCACTTTTTTCAGGGAGTTGCTGCCCTTTGTGGAGGGGTGGAAGTAGAACTTCTCTGCGATGTCGCAAAGGTCGACCATGGTCCTGAGCCCGTGAGCCTTCTCCTTAGGCGACACCGACCTAGACGTGATGGATTCGATGAAGCTCACCAGCGCGTCCTTGTCTGGGGGAGGCGCAGCCGACGCAAGCAACTCTTCACGCAGCTTGTTTAGCACGGTGTTCTCGTGCGCGGACCATCGAAAAATCGTCCCATCATCGTTGCTGAGGGCATCGCGTAGCGCACGGACGAAATCAATGTTCGGATCGACACCAGGTTTGGCACAGAGCCACTCACTCCGGTGCTCCACCCAGCCATCTTCGTGGACGACATGATGCGAAAACTGGAAGGCGGTGATCTCGTACGGATGCCGACCACTCGCGAAGGGGATTGCCACAGCGCTTGTCTCAAAGTCGATGCAATGCAAAGGGAACTTCCATCCAGCCCTTGCATTTAAATAGCCTTCGCCGTCGAAGTAGTATTCGCCGCCACCTGGCCATGCTGGCTGGCAGACGTACCACTGACGGTGCTTGCGCGTCATGCCGTCAACGCCTGGTTCTTCGCCGTCGAACTTCAAGTCATCCAGCTTTACCTGATTTGCCTTCAGTACTCCATGTTCGATGAGCTGGGTTTTTCCGTGGAAGTTCCAGAGGTCGAGGACCGTCGATCCTGTGAAGTCTGGCTCTCCCCAATTGAATGCCTGAGACCAGCACTCGTGGAAGCCGCTCTTGGGTTGCCCGGCTAACGGCCAGCTAGGGAAGGTCTGCAAAACCTCCCTCCCGTTGAACTGGCAAACGGCGTGAAGTGAGGAGAAGATAGGGGCATGAACCAAATCACGCTGGGGCTGGACCCCCTCCACAAGAAGACGCGCAAGGAAGTG
>NZ_JAMBNO010000027.1 GCF_023715105.1 Hydrogenophaga intermedia
GTCGTTGAAAATGCGTTCACCCAGAGAGTTCCGGCGGCATCAGGCCGCCCAGGCACGCCGCTCACCCGTCAAGGACGCGGCGTTACGTTGCGAATAGGACGGGTCCGGGAATACGGGGGCAAGATCAGGTTGACGGCACGCATGCAGAGCCCCGTCCGCGTGGCCAAAATCAGGTGCTTGATGTGCGAGTGGCCCAGGGCTCGTGTGCCAACGTCGCCCGGCTTGCTCGGTGAACACGCCTTGGATGGGCCATTTACTGCGAGCGGGAAGTCCTATGACGAGCCGGTGGTCCAAGGGCTTTCGGCGGGAGCATGCCGTTTCGGTGTGTTCGCTGCTTGCAGAGCCTGTCTCTTTGGGGACGCCGCATTAACGCAATGTAATCATGGCGCAATCGCTTGGAAAGCGACAAGCTCCTACAGTGATGACGCGACGCAAGTTGCCGTCGTTTCACAAAGGAGCTGATCATGAAGTCTTATATCGTCCTCGCCACTCTGTTGGGCGCGCTTTCCGCACCGGTGTTCGCCGGTGATGCCGCAGTCCAGGCTGCCAAGGAGATGATTCCGTTGGCCGATGGAGGAACGCTCTACATCTTCAAAGACGGCCTCATGGCGCAGGAAGACCGTTTTGGCCGCGCGACGTATCAGAAGATCGGTACGTCCGTGGTTGCGAAGGGCGGCCGGAACATCGCCATCACCAGCAATGAAGTTGCACGCCTCTACTCTTTGCTTCAGAAGGGGCATCGCGGCTGACTCAGCGGCACTCGGCTGAGCTTGTGTCGCAGCCTTATAGGTCTACATACGGGCTGTGAGGCCACCGGCGTTGCGCGCCGCGAGCATCTCGGATGGTCATTGGGGCGAGAGGTTCGGCGGGGCCTGAAGACAAACACGTTGGTGGTGCCCGTACGAATGTTGCAGAGGGGGCAACAGAGGGCGCCGTCACAGACGCGCTGGACTCACTTCTTCCTCATCGCCGCGTCAGGCGATCTCGCGTGACGGGCGCTTCGGGCGGGTGCGGTGGGGTCAGGAGCAGAGGTCTTGGTAGTCCCTACGTTGGCAGACCGGTGGCGCAAGCTCGGCCTGCGTATGGAATGCAACCTTCCCCATGCGCCGAACTTCGGCTTTTCCCCGCCCGGACTATTTCTGTAGTCCGTAGTCAGGTACGGAATGGAAGTTTGACTAACATCAAAGAACTGGAGTGGATCTGGTTCTATTCTGAGCCTCAAACTACGCTTGCCTTACATCAACCAGGCTTCGCAACCGCCGCCAACTTCGCCGCTGGGCCATCCAGGTGCTCCTGGTGTGGTTGTTCGGCATCGTGACGGGGATCGCGCACGCATGCGCCGTACGGATCGTGGATGACCAGCGTGGGTCAGCTGACCCCCATCACGAAGCGGCGGCTGTCGACCGCACGTCACATTCGCATGCCCAAGCTCTTGTTTCTGACGCAGATACAGGTGAGCAAGCGAACTGCCTTGATTTCTGCGAGAAGGTCTCGTTGAGCGCCCAGCCGTTGAAGGGCAAACTGGACCCGAATGCGGAGGCTCTCGCGACGGCCGTCCTCTTAAGCGCGTCCCCCGATCTGGTTGACTGGCCCGCAGCCACATTTGTGCGGCTGGGCGACGCGATTCAGCAGCACCGAGGCCCCCCGCTGCGGATTGCACTCCAGCGGTTGGCTCTATAGCCACTCAGATTCTCTCGACGTCTGCGCCCCCGCTGCCAGGGATCGGGGCATCTGCCCCGGTGCTGAGCGCAACGCTGTTTAGCTGTTGGCCTGGTCGCCGTACATCCCCCAGTCGAGCGCCCGGCCTCAAGACGGCAACCCGTGCACGACCACGGGAGATTCCACGAACCATCAGATCCCATCCTCACCAAGGAGCACCGTCATGACCCTGCCATACGACCCGAAGCAGAACGGTCGAAACAGCCCGAACTGGTCTCGCATCAACCAGTGGCTGCTGTGGCTCGGCCTCGCCGCCGCCGTTGCCTGGATGTTCTACCGCCACAACGCCCATCTTCTGCAACTGCTTCCCTTCCTCTTCATCCTCGCCTGTCCGTTGATGCACATCTTCGGCCATGGCAGTCACGGCGCACATGGCGGTCATGACCATCAAGATCAGCCGCCTCCGGGCGATGAAGAGGGTTCGCCTGCGCGCCAATCAGACGACCGGAGCCGCCCGAAATCCGTCGGCCAGTCCGGGCACCACCACTGAAACCACCGGAGCATCATCATGGAAACCATCGAACTCAAGGTTGCCGGCATGACCTGCGCCTCCTGCGCGAACTCGGTCAGCAAGGCGCTCAAGCGCGTAGCTGGTGTGCAAGACGTGCATGTCGATCTCGCTCGCGGCGCAGCGAGTGTCACCGGCGACCAGACGGCCCAGAAGACGCCTGAGCTGATCGCGGCCTTAGCTGCCGCGGGCTACGAGGCATCCGCTGATTCCTCGCCGGGCATTGCGGCGGGTGCCGGTGCCTCCCATGCGCCGGCCGCTGCCCGTTCAAAGGGGCATGGCGGCTGCTGCTGCCGCTGATGGACGCCATGGACGCACGCACGAACTCCCAGGGTATCGCCGCCGCACCGCTTGGGCTCTTTGCTGCCTACTGGGGCGACATGCTGTGGCGGACCGTCGCGTCCGGCGAAGCGCTGAGACAGCGCGCCAACAACATGACCGAACACGAAGCGGCGGGTATGCCGCCGCTGCTCCACTTCGAGTCAGAGCAGGTGGCTGACGGCCACGACTTGCAACCGGCGAGCAACTACCGGCTCCTGCGTGTCACTCGCTGTGGCACCGACGCCTTGGAGAAGCATGTGCGCAAAGGCGCCGCGCCGGTGCTGGTGGTCGATCCACGCGCCGGCCATGGCCCTGGCATTGGCGGCTTCAAACGCGATTCTGAAGTTGGCATGGCACTGCTCGAAGGCCATCCCGTGTACTTCGTAGTGTTCGATCCGGAGCCCGTCGAGGGCCAGACCATGGGCGCAGTCGTCCAGACCCTGGCCACATTCATCGACATGGTGGCCAAGCGCCACCGAGGCAAGGCCCCGATCGTCTACGGCAACTGCCAAGGCGGTTGGGCGATCACGCTGGCGCTGTCGCACTGCGAGCACCGTGCCGCCTTGGCAGTGCTCAATGGCTCGCCGCTGTCGTACTGGGCAGGCGAGAGAGGCATCAACCCCATGCGGTTGCTCGGTGGGTTCACGGGCGGCATCTGGCCGGCGCACTGGGCGTCGGACCTCGGCGCCGGGCGATTCGACGGTGCCTGGCTGGTCCAGAACTTCGAGGCGTTGCGGCCCGAGGGCGTGTTCAAGAAATACGACACGCTCTTCGCGCAGCCGGAGACTGAGCGCGATCGTTTCCTGGAGTTCGAGCGTTGGTGGAATGGCTTCTACCAGCTTGCACGCGAGGAAATGTTGTCGATCGCAGGCGATCTTTTCGTAGGCAATCACCTGGAGAGCGGCGAGGTCGTGGTCGATGGCCACTGCCGCGCGGATCTCAGCCGCATTGGCGCACCGCTGGTAGTCTTTTGCTCCAACGGCGACAACATCACACCGCCCCACCAGGCGCTCGGCTGGCTCAAAGCGGTATATCCGACGACCGCAGACCTGGTGGCGGCGGGCCAGCGCGTGGTGTACCTGCTGCACCAACATGTTGGCCACCTTGGCATCTTCGTCTCCGCGGGGGTGGCGCGACGCGAGCACCGCGCCATCTTTCATCATGCCGAATCGATCCAGGCACTCAAGCCTGGACTCTACGAGATGGTTCTGGAGGACAGCGCCTCTTCGGAGTCGGCCGCCGCTGCGCAGTTCCAGCCGCGGCGGCTGGAAGACCTGCCTTACGACGCCAACCCGGCGGGGTTCGACAAGGTCGAAGCACTTTCGGAGATCACCGAGCGCTTCTATTCGCAGTGGGTGTCGCCGTGGGTCCGCTTCGCCGTCACCCCCGACTCGGCTCGTGAACTTCGCGCGCTGCACCCCATGCGCGTCAGTCGCAAGGTCTGGTCCGAGCAGGTGACCCCGGCCCTGGCGCTGCTGCCATGGGTGCAACGATGGCTTGAGCAGTGGAGTGCGCAGGATCCCCATCGGGTCGAAAATCCTTGGTATCAGCTTGAGCGAACTGGTGCAGACGCGATTGGGCAGGCCATGGAATCATGGCGCAAGAGCCGGGACCTGTGGGCTGAGCTTGTGTTCGAGCAGGCCTATGCCAACTGAACGACCCTCCACTGTGGCTGCAAAAAGAGACGCTCACGGGTCGCAAGCAGCACGCTCCTTGTCGGAGGCGATGCGCCTGCCACGGCCGATTTCGCTTTTCAGCGTCGTCCAGGCACGGATCAAAGTTGGATTCTCCCGTATCACCACGCCAGCAACGGCGCTACAGCATCGGAAGCATGGGCCTGATCGGCGGCCTCGCGTGCTGCTAGCGCCGAGCGAAACTTGGCAATTCGATCTGATGAACGTTGCCAATGGCGGCGACGTCGGCACTGACCGGCGCTGACGGAGCTCCGACATGCGCGTCCTCGCCATCAATGCCGGCAGTGCGACCCTGAAGTTCGGAGTTTTCGAGTCGGCTCGTACCTTGCCATTGATCGACTCGGCGATTGATCATCCTGCGGTGGATGCTGCGACCTTCGAGGAGATCGAGCGGCACTTGCACAGGGCGGGTGTCACAACGCTCGATGGCATTGGTCACCGCGTCGCACACGGTGGCCCACTGTTGAGCAACGCGGTGCTCGTGGATGAAGAAGTCGAACGCGAGATCGGCAAGGCTTCGGCTCTGGCGCCGCATCACAATCCTGCCGCATTGGCCGGCATACGCCTGACCCGTGAGCGTTGGCCCGGCGTGCGCCACGTCGCGGTCTTCGACACCGCTTTCCATGACGACATGCCCGAATACGCCCATTCCTATGCTGTTCCGCCATCGTGGCGCGCGGCAGGGGTACGGAGATACGGCTTCCATGGCCTGTCCCACCAGGGTGTACTGGCCGCCGTCAGCACCGAGCTGAAACGGCCGCCGTCAGAACTTCGTATCGTGAGCTGCCACATTGGAAGCGGCGCCAGCGTCTGCGCGATCGATCGCGGAAGGTCGGTCGATACATCTATGGGAATGACCGCGCTTGAAGGTCTTGTGATGGGCACGCGCTGTGGAGACCTCGACCCTGGCGTACCCGGCTTCGTCGCACGCGCACTGGGTTTGACGTTGGCGCAGATCGAGGCGGCGCTTTACAGCGACAGTGGACTCAAAGGATTGTCGGGTGAGAGTTCGGACCTGCGGATTGTGGAGAAGCGCGCGGGAGAAGGAGTCGGAGCCGCCCAACTGGCAATGCAGGTTCACGCGTACCGCGTGCGCAAATACATCGGCGCCTACGCCGCCGCGATGGGCGGTTGCGATGCTGTGGCCTTCACTGGCGGAGCTGGAGAAAATTCGGCCGCGTTGCGTCGGCGCATCGTTGATGGCCTGGAGTTCATCGGCCTGGAACTAGACGAAGAGCGCAATCGCGCCTACTCGCCCAACACTGAAGTCGCCCAGTTGCAGTCATCCCGATCCGCCGTCGCCGTGCTGGTGGTTCAAGCACGCGAGCAGTTAGCGATCGCGCGTGAGACGTTCCGAGCGCTGAATGACCAGGCAAGTGGTTTGGTATAGGCAATGAACTGGGACAAGACCACGATAAGTCTTCCTCCGGGCCGGGAGCCACGCCCGTTGATGCTCGCGCCGATGATGGTCCAGTTGCCCATCCAACCGCACGTTGAAGGAAGAAACGGAGCGGTTCAGACACCGGGCCCTTGACCCATGTGCAGCACCTGGGTTCAAACTCGCTCGAAAGTGAAGGGATTCAAGACAACCTTGCTGGAGTATGGTGATGCAACTCATTGAATGCGCCAAGGCGGCAGGCGTCACACCGGACACGTTGCGTCACTACCTTCGGGTGGGGCTTGTGGTGCCCGATGGCCGGGGCACGAACGGCTACCGCGCATTCTCGGATCGAAGCGTCGCCCGGGTTCGTTTCATACGCAATGCATTGGCCCTCGGCTTCACGCTCAAGGACGCTGCAGAGTTTGTCGAGATGAGCCAGCGCGGTGCATCGCCTTGTCCGCGCGCGCGGGCGCTGCTGAGCGAACGGCTTGACGAGCAGGCCCGGCGGCTGAAGGAGGCGACAGATTTGCATCGCCGCATGCAGCAGGCAGAGCGCGACTGGAAGCGGCTGCCGGACGGCGTCCCGGATGGCCATTCCGTCTGCGGTTTGATCGAAGGAGCGGATGCGGACGTTCAGCGCAATTCGGTGCGCGCGAAGTCCCGTCGTGTACGCGCATGAATCGCTCTGATCATCGTCGACATTCCCCGGCATCACGACGCTCTACGTACATGCGGTGCAGCGGTTGTGGTCGTGCCGATCACGCCAGCGCCAAGTATGAGTCGTCTATCCACTTCGCAGCATCCGCTGCACACGAGCGAGCGAGGCGCCCCCAATGAGCCACCTCACGACACGGGATCGAACCGTATCGCCCGACGGATATGCCGCCGCGCTACGGATCTTGCGCCGGCTGCTGGCCGGCATCGAGCGCCCGCCGGCGTTGCGTCTGGGCGATATGCTCTTGCACGAGCTCGAATCGCACCCGGAATACACCCTGATCATCCGTGACCCGGGTCTGCTGCGTCGCTTGGTCCTGCGCCCGGATCCGCTGCTGCTGGCGGAAGCCTATTTCCGCGGCACCATCGACATTGAGGGAGACCTGTACACCGCGCTCGGGCTCAAGGCGCATTTCGAGAGGTTTTCGCTCTCTTGGCGCGACAAACTGGCCCTGTTGCGCGACGCACTGCTGCTGCGCGTGTCCGACCAGGACGGGTTGAAGCCCTCGCGGAGTCTGGCCTCGCGCGTCGCACGTCGCTTCTCCCATCGCCATTCGCGTCAAACCGATCAGGCCGCGATCTCCTTTCACTACGATGTGTCCAACGCGTTCTATGGACTCTGGCTCGATGCCGAGAGGGTCTACTCATGTGGCTATTTCAAGGCGACGGATGACACGCTGGACCAGGCTCAGCGCAACAAGCTGGAGCACATCTGCCGCAAGCTGCGCCTGCAGCGAGGCGAACGCCTGCTCGACATCGGCTGCGGCTGGGGCGCGCTCGTGTGCTGGGCGGCAAGAGAACATGGCGTCCGTGCGCACGGCATCACGCTCAGCCAACAGCAACTCGAATACGCGCGCGAGCGCATCCGCTCGGAGGGCCTGCAGGATCTCGTCACCGTTGAACTGCGCGACTACCGTGACCTCGAAGGCACGGCCGTTTTCGACAAGGTGTCAAGCATTGGCATGTTCGAGCACGTGGGACTCGCGAACCTACCGGCCTACTACGCGGTGGTCCAGCGGGTTTTGCGGCCAGGAGGACTCTTCCTCAACCACGGGATCACCCATGACGAGGAGGGCTGGAGCCGAACCGTCGCGACCGAGTTCATCAACCGCTACGTCTTCCCCGACGGCGAATTGGACTGCGTCAGCAATATCCAGCTAGGGATGGAGCGCTCCGGCTTCGAGATCCATGACGTCGAAGGTCTTCGACCCCACTACGCGCTGACCTTGCGTCATTGGGTCCAGCGACTCGAAGCGCGCCGGGAGGAGGCCTTGCGGGAGGTCGATGAGGTGACCTTCCGCATCTGGCGCTTGTACATGGCGGCGTGTGCACTGGAATTCGAGGCCGGGGGGACTGGGATCTACCAGATCGTCGCGTCCAAACGCGACGGCGGAAGCTGGCCCGTGCCCTTGACCCGCTCTGATCTTTATGGATAACACAGCCATGAACGCTAGATGGCCGTGCCGCTGGCGCGCGAAAGACGATCACAGACGCCAGCCTTCCCAATCTCGCCGTCGCGCTTACCTGCGTGCCGGCTCTCAAGGACTTTCCACATGAACCACGAGCTTCCCTGGGTCGCCGAGCGCGTCCGCGTGTTCCGCGAGTCTGATCCCGAGTTCGCCCGCTGGGCGCGCGGCCACGGCCCCATCACCCACAACGATCTCACGCAACTGCGAGTCCACGATCTCGCACAGGTGCTGGTTGCCGAAGGCAAGGCGAGCGACACAACCGCGGTGTATCGCACGCTCTGGTCGGCGGACCGCCTGGCCGTGGCAGGCATGTGGTTGACGGTTCACATGACCTATGCCGACCGGGTCTATCCCGATGGCCGGGAGATGAGAGCCGAGGATTTCAAGGAGACGCCGGAGGGGCATACCGGTGGGGCGCTGAACATCGTGCCGGCCTATGTCGGCTACCTGGCCGCGAACGCGCTCAGTGGGTTGACGCGTGGCTGGTTGATGGGCCAGGGCCATTGCGTCGCGGGCATCGATGCCTGCAACCTTCTGGTGGGCAACATGACGCCGCGCCACGCCGAGAGATACGACCGCAGCGAAAGCGGCCTCACGCGCTTTGCCCGGGATTTCTATAGCTACGCGATCGACGCACAGGGGCGTCCCGCCTCGCCGCTGGGCAGCCACGTCGGCCCGAATACGGCAGGCGGTCTGTCCGAGGGCGGCTATCTCGGCTTTGCCGAACTGCAGTACGTGCACATGCCCTTGCCCGGCGAGCGGCTGGTGGTGTTCCTCAGCGACGGCGCTTTCGAGGAGCAGCGTGGCAGTGACTGGGCGCCGCGCTGGTGGCGGGCAGAAGACAGCGGCTTCGTGGCACCGTTCATGATCCTCAACGGTCGCCGCATCGAACAGCGCAGCACCATGCAGCAGCAGGGGGGCCGAGAATGGTTCCACCAGCATCTGCGGCTGAACGGCTTCGACCCGATGGAGATCGACGGCACCGACCCCGCCGCGTTCGCCTGGGCCGTTCACGCGATGGAGGAGCGGTTGTCGGCCTGCGCGGCTGGAGTTTCGCAGGGCACCGTTCAGTACCCGGTACCCCTCCACTACACCATCGCCGAAGCGCCCAAGGGATTCGGCTTCCCCGGTGCTGGAACCAATGCCGCGCACAACCTGCCGCTGGAGGGGAACCCCCGGGTCGACCAGATAGCGCTTCAGCAGTTCAACGAGGGTGCTCGCGCTCTCTTCGTGCCGTCGCACGAACTCGACGAAGCGGTCGCACTACTGCGCCGGCACGAAGTGCAGCATCGTCCCCTGGAGCGGGACCATGCCCTGGCGCACCGCCAGGTGGCGGCCCCCAGACTTCCGGTTCCGCAGTGGCATGTTGCGGGCCAGGGCGAGGTCTCGCCAATGGCGGCACTCGACGGAGCCTTCGCGGCCCTCGTCCAAGCCAACCCACAGCTGCGTCCGCGGGTAGGCAATCCGGACGAGCTGCGCAGCAACCGCATGGGCCAGACATTGGACCTGCTCAAACACCGCGTCTTCACGCCCGAACCGGGCCTGGCGGAGGCCGTCGATGGCGCCGTGATCACGGCGCTCAACGAAGAAGCGGTGGTCAGCGCGGCGCTGGGCAACAAGGGCGGCATCAACTTGGTCGTCTCTTACGAGGCATTTGCCGTCAAGATGCTGGGCGCGCTGCGCCAGGAAATCCTGTTCGCGCGACATCAGGCGCAGGCAGGCACACCACCCGGATGGCTGTCGGTGGTCACGGTTGCGACGTCCCACACCTGGGAGAACGGCAAGAACGAGCAGTCGCACCAGGATCCGACGCTGGCCGAAGCGCTGTTGGGCGAAATGTCCGACACCTCGCGCGTGTTGTTCCCGGTCGATGCCAACAGTGCCGTTGCGGCGCTGCGCGCGGCCTACGCCTCGCATGGCCAGTTCTGGACGCTGGTCGTTCCCAAGCGGGCCGTCGCCAGCCAGTTGAGTGCCGAGCAGGCCGAACGCTTGGTCGATCAGGGTGGTTGGGTGGTGAAGCCCTGCGACGCCCCCGACGTGTTGCTGGTTGCCATCGGCGCATACCAGCTACAGCAGGCCCTGCTTGCGGCGCGGCGCCTCGAAGCCGCTGGACATCGGACCGCAGTGACCTGCGTCATCGAGCCGGGCCGCTTCAGAGCACCCCGCGACGAACGCGAGCAGGACTTTGTGGCCGGCGACCAGGCCTTGCGCGCCCTGTTCCCGGAGACTGCCGCCGTGCGCGTCATCGTCTCGCACATGCGACCCGAGCCGACGCTGGGCCTGATGCGTCGGATCGATACAGGGGCGCGGCAGACCCGTGCCTTGGGCTACCAGGCGCGCGGCGGGACACTCGATGTGGCCGGCATGCTGTTCGCGAACCGTTGCACGTGGGCGCACGTCGCGGCGGAGGCCGCTCAAGGGCTCGGTGTCGATCCGCAGAGCTTGCTGAGCGCCGAGGAGTGGGCCGCCGTGCAGGGGCGTGGCGACCCGCGCGTCATCACGGTCTCGGCTTAACCCCCTTCCAGCACGACCCACGACCGGACGCTGATTGCGCCAACGCACTCTGCTTCTTCATGTGCGTTGCCAGGTCGCACTGGGTTCGGATGTCTGACGAATGGCTGTGGGACCGATGGCCACGTCGCGCCTGAATGTCGTCCTCCCGTGCCAAGTAGCACTTCCTTGTCCGGGCGTTCAGCGCGAGGCGTCAACTATTTTCCCGCGCTGGAGAGGGGATTTGCCAGGCGAAAGCATCCGCGCAATCGCCAACTGAATCGCCCGTCTGCGCGCCTCGTGCTCCTGCGAATCCCTCGCCGCCGGTGCCATGCACCACGTTTGCACGATCGTCGCTACCAGTCGCACGATCTCATCAGGCGTGAAATCCGCGGTGATGCGTCCTTCCGCCTGGGCAGCGGTGATGGCCGCATGTTTGACTTCCAGTACGCTGTGACCGGCGGGGAGCAGGAGCACTTCTTGGCCTCGCTCCAGGTGGAACCAGGTCATGAGCCGCCATAGGTGCGGCCGCTCGGTGAGCAAATCGTAGGTGCGCCCCGCATAGCCGGGAAGATCGTCCGCATCGAAGCGCTCGTCCTGCGCCGCGGCGAGGATTTCCCGGCTGAGCACGGCGTCGAAGAGAGCCTCCTTGTCCCCGAAATGGACATAAAGCATCGGCTTGCTGATGCCTGCAGCCGCCGCGATCCGGTCAATTCGTGCCCCCGCCAGCCCGTTCTCGGCAAATTCCCCCAGCGCAGCATCCAGCAGCATTTGCTGGGTCTCGGCGGGACGTCTCTTGGCCATGGGCCGTTACTCCTCAACAACATTTCATCCGAGCACCCATCATCGCTTGACACGGGCGCCATTAACTTACCAACTAGTTGGTAAGTAAACCACAGGAGTGCATTTATGTCCAGACATTGGTTCCTCACCGGCGCATCCAGCGGCATCGGTCGCCATCTTGCTGAAATCATCCTGGCTTCGGGGGATGACCTCACGGCCACCGTCAGGCGTCCCGAGACGCTCGGCGACCTGGCAGCACGCTACGGTGACCAGCTCGTTGTCGAACGGCTCGACGTGACCGTAAAGGGGGACATCGCACCCGTGGTCCAGCGCGCCGAGGCCCGCCGCCCGGTCGATGTCCTGGTCAACAACGCCGGCGGTGGCATCATCGGCGCCACCGAAGAGTTTTCCGACGCGGACATCGAAGGGCAGATCAGCCTCAACCTGCTGGCGCCGGTGCACGTCACGCGGGCTTTCATTCCCGCCATGCGCACACGGCGAGCCGGTCGGATCATCCAAATCTCCAGCGCCAGTGGCCAAGGCTCCCTGCCGACCAGCAGTCTTTACCACGCCGCAAAATGGGGTCTGGAAGGCTTCAGCGAATGCCTTCGCCAGGAACTGGAGGGGTTTGGGGTCTTCGTCACACTCATTGAACCGGGCGGCGCACGCACGAGCTTCAGCCGCAATTTGCAGTACGCGCCGGCGAACCCCGCCTATCAGGACACGCCTGCTGGACAGATTCGCGCGATGTTCGAGAACGCGGGTGACGAGTTGTACACGCTCGATCCGCAGAAGATCGCGCACCGGATCTTCGACACGGCCACGAGCGAGAAGCCACCGCTTCGGGTGGCGCTGGGCGGTGACGCCTTCGGCGTCATTCAGGCGGCGCTCAAGGGCAGGCTGTCTGCCCTTGAAGCGCAGGAGAGTCTGGCGCGATCGGTGGCCTTCGATAGCTGATCGCTGTTTCAGGTCAAGCCCAGGGCGACGGCAAAGCCAGCAGCAGCCATGGCCGCGTACGACGGCAGCACTCTCCATGCGAGCGCCCTACCGCCCAGCGACATCAACAGGACAAGTTTGGTGACCTGATTGACGGATGCGGCGATGAACAAGGCCAGGGTGGCCGAAGCGGCGGTGACGGCGCCCTCGGTCACCAGGCGGCCAATCGAGAGCGTGATCGCATCGACGTCCACCAGACCCGAGGCAGCGGCGGTCAGCATGACGCCGGCATCCCCGAAGCGATCGGCAAGAAAGCGGCCTGCCAGCATCACCGCGGCCAGGAAGGCTGCGAACTGGAGCGCGGAGCGCAGCTGCAATGGGTTGCCAAGCTGAAGTTCGGGCAAGTCGTCGGCTGGCGACCGCGCCGCCAGGAACGTCCCCAGAACACCGCCAGCCGCGGCCATGGCCACGAAGATGACCACCGGGTCCCAGCCGATGCCGGGGGCTGCGATGGCGACGAGAGCCGCCATGCGCGCAAACATGGCTGCGCAGGCGAGCGCCGCCCCCGCCGCTGCCAGTGGACGCCAGCCTGGCGTCTGCCCGGCCCAGCGCGCCAACGTGGCCGTGGTGGCGGTGCTCGACACGATCCCGCCGAGCAGCGCTGTGAATACCAGCCCTCGTTTCCTGCCGAGCGAGCGCATCAGGACGAACCCAGCGAACGACAGCACTGCCAGCAGGACAACGGCCCACCAAAGGCGATAGGGATTCAACGCCTCATAGGGGCCAAAGCCACGATCAGGGAGTACGGGCAGTACGACCACGCTGATCAACAGCAACTGCGTGCCGCTGCTGATCTCCGCCTCGGACAGCTTGCCGACGCCGGCGTGCAAGAGCTGCTTGAAACGCAGCAGCGCCAGCACGACCACGGCGGCGACCGCCGAAACGCGCCAAGCGCCACTGGTCGCCAGCGCCCCGATGGCGAAAGTCGCAAGGGCGGCGACGGACGTGGTCAGTCCCATCACGGCATGCATATGCGCCGTCACCAGGTAGCCCACCACCAGATACACCCCGACGAGTACGAGCAGCGCGATGAGCATGCCGGCTCCCCAGCGCTGGGCCAGCAGCCCGCCAAGGCCGCCGAGCAGGCCGATCAGCGCAAAGGTGCGAACGCCCGCGACGCGATGTCCCTCGGGCCGCTCGCGTTGCTGCCATCCCCGTTCCAGGCCGATCAGAAGTCCCGAAGCGAGTGCCAGCCCGAGCCCGACCAGCGCGGGATCATCGAATTCACTCATCGTCGAACCTGGACGCGGTCACGGATGAAATCACGCTGCAGTCCCAGCGAAGCATCGGTGCGCGCCATCGATACCTGGGGATCGGTCTCGATGCCGCTCAAGGCGCGAATGGCATCGATGGTCTCGGGGATTACGATCGCCTGGTTGAAGACCTGGTAGGTGTAGTACGCCTGATCGCCATCGACCGAAAGCACGTCCTCCCACAACGCGACCTCCCACAGGTCGCCGCGCGGGCGGCCGAGATCGGCCATCAGTTCCACCGTGCTGTTGAGGGCCACGAGACCATCCGAGGATCGCACGAACGCGATCCGTGGCGCAGCGCGAAAGGCCGCCAGCACCTCGTCGCGCGTGGCCGGCCTCGTCAGTTCGACCCACCAAGTGTGCAGGTGGCTGCTGTTGTGCGGTGCCTTGACCGCGATCGTGACGACGTCCAGGTCCGGGATCACAGTGCGTGCGTCCGGTCCCTGATGGCTGGGGATCGTCTTCTCCGGCACGAGCGTGTTGATGATGCCCTCCGCATGCGCCTCCCACGGGTCGGAAGCCCGGCGGATCAGCGTCCCGCGGGCTCGCTTGAGCAGGCCCGCTGTCCGAAGCGCCCCCAGGGTGCGCACGATCGACGTCGTGTTGCAGGACACCACCCGGGTGCAGGTGCGGCCGATCGCGGTTGCGTAGTTCTCCTGCGCGACGAACGAATGACCGGTCAACGCGTGGGACTCGCCGCCATGGAAGATGGACTTCACACCGGCAGCGTCGTACGCCCTCTTGTTGACCGCGGCGACTTTCTTGGGTGTGCAATCGACCACGACGTCCGCGTTGGCGAGCAGGTCGGCCAGATCGCCCGCGACGGGAAGCCCCGCAGCACGCATCGATTGTGCGGCTTCAGCGGTCGCCGCGTAAATCGGGAAAGCGCGCTGCGCGGCCACCTGCAGGCGATAGTCGTGCACCACATCCGCGACGCCGGCCAGCGCCATGTCCTCCTGGAGTGCGACCGCATCCGCCACCCGCTTGCCGATCACACCGTATCCGTTCACCGCCACTCTGACCTTGTTCATGCCTGACTCCTTGCTTGATGAGGCGCCTCAGCCGCGGCTGCGCGCGATGGAAAACGTGAACCGGATCGCCAGCGCATAGCCCAGCAGCGCGAGTACCGGCATGTCGCCCCAGCGCGGGCCCACGCCGTGCTGCATCAACAAGCTCGATGCGATGTACAGGCCGAGCGTCACGAGCGCCAGCGCGACGCGACGGCCGAGGCGGTCGATCCCGCTCAGCATCCTGGCATCCGGCTTGATCGACAGTTGCAGCAGGTCACCCTGCCGCAAGACGCTGTGCAGACGCCGCGCCAGCAGGGAGGGCAGGGCGTGGGCCGCGTTCCCCAGTTCATAGGGCAGACGCTGCGATGCCGCAGACTTGGGCTCGTCGAAGACGCCCGTGGTCGTGTGGCGAGAGATGGCTTCGATGATGGAAAACTCGGGTGCCAGCAGGCGCACCGTCCCTTCGAGCAACAACAGGGTACGCGTGAGCACGAGGAGGTCCCTGGGCAGCCGGACTTCCTGGGTCCGGCCCGCCGCCACGAGCTGCGCGAGAGCACCTGAGAGCGACCAGTCCTTCAGCGGCCTCTGTGCGCAGTCTGCGACCAGGGCACGCACGACAGGCACGAACACGGCCCGATCGGTGCCGTCGCCGAGCAGGCCCAGGTCGAGCCAGGCATCGACCACCCATTCGGCATCCTGCTCGACGAAGGCCAGGGCGAACGCCACCAGCGCCCGCCGCATGTTGCCGTCGACCCGGCCCACGATGCCGAAGTCGTGCAGGCATATGCGGCCATCGTCCATCACGAAGACGTTGCCGGGATGGGGGTCGCCGTGGAAGAAGCCATCGCGGAAGATCTGGGCGACGTAGCTGTCCACGAGTTTGCCCGCGGCCGCCACCGCGGTGGACGAAGGCAGACCGTGCAGGTGAGCTCCGTGGCTGAACTGCTGGACCATGACGGTCGGCGTGAACAGGCCGTCCACCACGTCGGGGATCACGATGTCGGCAGAGCCGCGCCAGGCGTCGGCGAAACGTCGCACGGAAGCTGCCTCGCGCGACAAATCCATCTCGTAGCGGAAGTTGGCCGCAACCTCGTCCACGATGGCTGCCAGCCCCCAGCGACGCAGCGAGGGCACGAGCCCCTGCATGACCAGGACGATGCGGCGCAGGATGCGCATGTCGGTCTCGGCCTGCTCGGCCGCGCCAGGGCGGCGGATCTTCACCACCACTTCCGTCCCGTCCGGCAGGGCTGCACGATGAATCTGGGCGATCGAGGCCGCGGCGAGCGCGTGCATGTCGAAGCGTGCGAAGACCTGCTGCCATGGGCGGCCGAGCGCCGCCTCGACCTCCTGGACCGCCTGCTCGGGAGGAAACGGCGCCACATTGGCCTGCAGGCTGGCCAGAGCCTCTTGCGCATCGGGCGCCAGAATGTCGGCCCGCAGGCTGAGATGCTGGCCCAGCTTCACGAAGGTCGTGCCCAATCGCTGCAGCACTTCGGCGAAGCGGTCGGCCGCCCGGTGGGTATCGCAGCGCATCAGGCCCCGGTGCCAGGCCACCCAGAGCAGGAACCCGCTCAGGGCCATAGCGATCTGCGTGGCCCGGCGCAGCGCCGAGCGTTGCGTTGGGCGGCCCGCAAGACGCACGGTGGAAACGGGGCGGTTCGGTCGCGTCATGGCTCATCCAACCTGTTGCGCAGGCGGCCCGCATGCCAGGCTGCGATGTTCGAGATGGTCTCGTCGAGGATGCGCGCGATCGCCTCCGACGTATTGAACCCGACATGCGGTGTCACGAGCACACGCGGATGCGTCAGCAGTGGGCTGGATGCCGACCAGCCGGTATCGCAACCCAGTCCGCCGCAGCCCGTGGGCACTTCGGGAGACAGATCCCCTTCCTGTTCCAGCACGTCCAGTCCTGCTGCGGCGACGGTACCTGCCTCCAGTGCGTGCAGCAGGGCGGCGTCGTCGATGAGCGCACCCCGTGCCGTGTTGATCAGTACCATGCCCGGTTTCATGCGCGCGAAGGCCTGGCCATCGAGAAGGTGGTGCGTGGCCTGCGTGGCCGGAACATGAAGGCTCAGAACATCGCTGCTTTGCAGGATCTGCTCCCACGTCACCACGCGGACGCCGGCGATGGGTGCTGCCGTGATGTCGAGCGATGGGGCGAGGGCCGGGTCGTACGCGAGAACTTCCATGCCGAAGCCCAGGGCGATACGGGCCACGTGGCGCCCGATCCGGCCCAGCCCGACGATGCCCAGCGTCTTTCCTTCCAGCTCGAAGCCGGTGAGGCTGCGGTAAGCGAAAGAACCTTGGCGCGCCCGCTCGTGGGCTTGTGTCAGATGGCGAGCCACGCCCAGCAGCAGCGCGAAGGCATGTTCGGCGACGCTGGCAGACCCATAGTCCGGCACGTGGCACACGGCAATGCCGCGTCGGCGGCAAGCCTGCAGGTCGATGTGATCGAAGCCCGCGGAGCGCGTTGCCACGAGCCGCACGCGCGGCAGCAACCGGAGCACCGATTCGTCAACGCGCGTGCGCACGAAGACGCACAGCACCTCGGTGTCTTCATCGCCGACATCGGATACCACCAGGCGTTCGTTCTGGACGAAGTGCGCGTGCCAGTGGGTCGGAAGCCTTTGCTGCAGCGCGGCCTGGTCCGCCGGTGCGATGTCGGAGAAGAGAACGGACAGACGGTTTTGTGCGGTCATGAGCCCTCCTCGATTACCCGGTGCAGGGACAGGATGCAGAACGCGGCGATGAAGTGCCCGGTCTTGGTGCCTTGCGCGAGTTCCGCTTGCGCGAATACCGTCGGCAGCCGGCCGGCGACCGCATCGCGCATGGTCTCGAATCCGTCGAGCAACTGAACCGTGAAGAACGCCGCGCGGCGCATCGGGCCCTGCGTGCGGCCGCAGTCCGCGTAGGCCAGTGCGGGCTTGAATCTGGCCGGAGGATTCGTCATGGCACGGCCAGTCTCGCTCGGGGCTCACGGAACTGCCACAGCACGATGAAGCTGAGCACAGCGGCAAAGAAGCACCACACCGAGATGAACCAGGTTGCATAGAACATGTAGGCGGCGATTGCGGAGACAAAGGCGGCCACCCCAAAAGCCGCCACGCGCCGGTGGCTAGAAACCATCAGGCTTGCGCAGGTGCCGATCAGATACAGGGCCATCGTGGTCATCACGTAGAAGTGCGGAGAGTCGTAGAGGATGTGCTGGCCGACCACGCGGGCCGTGATGGGCAGCTTCACCAGCATCGCCAGCAGGTACAGACCGACGAGCGCGCCCGCGACTGCAATGGCCACCAGAACCCGACGGCGCCAACGGACGCTCTCCAGCGCCAGCGCAGCCAGCGGGACGTAGATCGGCCACAGGACGTGCGAGAAGAACGAGTAGAGATGCGTCAGCGCCACGTTCAGCAAGGGCGCGCGGTCGGGGAACGTCAGCCACAGCATGCCTTCGAGCAGTTGCTGGACCCCGAACAGCAGCGGGATGGCGGCATACGGCAGTTCGCGCCGTGAGCGGGCCCGGCGCATGGTGACGGTCCCCAGGCCCAGCAGAACCGCTGCGGCCGTGAAACTGGCGGGTGCGGAAAAGCACATGGGCAGTCATCTCCCCTCGATCGTGAGCGTCATGGCGAGCGCGGCGCAGCGGCTCATGGCGCGCCGGCTTCCATCAGTTCCTGCACCGCTGTCGCCAGCGGTGCCACCACGCTGATGCCGTTGGAGACATGCGGCACGGTGTCGCAGGTCACCACCCGCTGGGGCCCTGCCGCAAGAAGTGCGTGGTACGCGTCGGCGGCGAACAGGGCGTGCACCCCGATGCACACCGGTGGCGGCAATCCCACGCTGCGCACACTGGCAATTGCCTGGATCATCGTGCGCGCGCTGGACACGATGTCATCGATGAGCACGGGCTGGCGGTCTGCCAGGGCCGCGGTGTCGGGAAGGCTGACCTCCACGTCCTTGTCGCCCCGGCGGATCTTCTGCAACACCGTGAACGGCGCGCCAGCCAAGCGCGCGACTTCCTGGACCCATTGCTCGCTTTCCGCATCGGGTCCGATCAACACGGGACGGTCCACATGGGCTGCGACCCAGGCCGCGATGGCGGGCGCGGACTGGACCACACGGGTCGGCACCCGGTAGACCTCGCCGAGCGAGCGGTAGCGGTGCAGATGGGGATCGACGGTGACGATACCGTCGAACACCGTCGACACCAGCGCAGCGAACGTGCGGGACGTGATGGCTTCGCCCGTGTTGAAGCGCCGGTCCTGACGCAGGTACGCCAGGTACGGGGCAGCCAGCAATACGCGGGTGGCGCCGAGGTCGCGCGCTGCGTCCGCGGCGAACAACAAGGGCAGCGCCTTGGCGTCCGGCTGTGCCAGGCTGGCCACGATCACGACGGTGCGGCCGGTGACGTCGGCGTCCAGCCGCACCAGCGACTCGCCGTCCGGGAACCGGTGCAGTTGCAGGGCAGCCCGCTGCGCGCCCAACGCCCGGATCAGTCCATCGGCGAAGTCTTCGTCGCCCGGCAGGTGAAAAACGAGAGGTTTCATAGGTTCTCCGAAATCTGGAAGATCGGTGGGCGCGAGCGGACGAACTGCAGCGCATAGGCCAGCTCGCCCGGCGCCTGGGCGTGCAGCGTGAAGAGCGGCTGTCCCGCTTCGACCTGGTCGCCCAGGCGCGCATGCACGTCGATGCCGGCGGCAGCGGCGGTCGGTGCTCCGGCGAGCTTGGCCGCCCGCGCGAGCAGCCGGTTGTCGATTCGGGAGACCCGTCCCGTGGACGGCGATGCGACGGTGTGCCGATGCGTTGCCACCGGGATGCTGCGCAGGCCGCCCTGCTCAGCGCAGATCGCCTGGAACGTGGCCCAGGCGCGGCCGTCGGCCAGCACCAGCGTGGCGAGCGTCAGGCCGCCGCCGGCGGGCGCTGCACCGCCCATTTCGAGGATGTCCGCCGCCAGCCGCAACGCTCGCTCCCGCAGGTCGGCCGGGGCCTCGGGCGTCCCTTGTAGGACGGCCAGCACGTCGCGGGCCTCCAGTGCCGGGCCGATCCCGCGGCCGACCGGCTGCTCACCATCGGTGACGCGCAAGGCCACGTGCAGGCCGATGGCGCTGCCCACCTCCTGCAGGCGCCGACCGAGCGCCGCCGCGGCCTGCGCGCTGCGCACTTTGGCGGTGGCACCCACGGGCAGGTCGATCAGCACATGGGTCGAGCCCGCGGCGGCCTTCTTGGACAGGACCGAGGCGACGAGCTGGCCCTCGCTGTCCAGGTCCAGCGGCCGCTCGACGCGGATGAGGATGTCGTCGGCGGGGCTGAGCCGTACCGAGCCGCCCCAGACGATGCAGCCGCCCGTGCGTTCGACCACGCGCCGCATGCTCGGCACATCCAGGTTCACCGGCGCCAGCACCTCCATCGTGTCGGCCGTCCCGGCCGGCGAGGTGATGGCGCGCGAGGAAGTCTTGGGCATCGTGAGGCCGCAGGCGGCCACGATGGGCACCACGAGCAGGGTCGTGCGGTTGCCGGGCAGGCCGCCGACGCAATGCTTGTCCACCACCAGCGGGCGCCCCCAATCGATGCGGTCACCGACGCCAATCATGGCTTTCGTGAGCGAGACGGTCTCCGCGAGGTCCAGGCGATCGCCGGCGCAGGCGGTGATGAAGGTGGCCAGATGCAGGTCCGAGTAATGGCCCGCCGCGACGTCGGAGATGATGGCGCTGAACTCGGCATCGCCCAGGGCATTGCCGTAGACCTTGGCCCGGACATGGCTGAGCGAATCCAGCGGCGGTGCATGGGTCACCGTGACCAGCTGGCCCGGCTGCGCCCCCAGCGACGCCCATGCCGATTCGGACAGGCCAGCGACGTTCTCGGCCAGCCAATCCCCATCGACGACGCTGAGCGTCGCCACGATGCTGCGGCGGCCGGCCGTCAGCTGCACGCGCGCCTGGGTCGTGAAACCCTCCGACCGGCAGACAGGGCAGTCGCGCCGCATGTAGACCACCGGCTCCTGATGGGTGTCGATGCCGGTGCGCCACGCCTGCAGCGTGTTCACGCCATCCTCTCCGGTGCCGGTGCCGGTGCCGGTGCCGGTCTCGTGCAGGTGCGCCGTCATACCAGATCCACCGTCTGCAGGTACTCGGGCACGGCAACCGACCAGCCCAGTTCATGGTCGATCCGCGCGCGCAGCGCATCGGCCGCCTCCGGCTCGCCGTGGGTCACGAAGGTTCGGCGCGGTGTTTGCGTGAAGCCGCGCATCCACGCGAGGATCTCGTCGGCATCGGCGTGGGCGGAAAGGTTGTCGAGCGAGACCACCTCGGCGCCGATCGGCACGTCCTGGCCATGGATGCGGACGGTGGACGCGCCGTGCACGATCGCGGCGCCACGGGTGCCGCCCGCCTGGTAGCCGGCGAACAGGATGGTGTTGCGATGGTCGGGCGCGAATGACTTGAGGTGGTGCACCACGCGGCCTCCCGTGGCCATGCCACTGGCGGAGATGATGACCATCGGTCCACGACCGGCGCTGAGCGCCTTGGACTCCTCGACCTTGTTGACGATCTTCGCGGCATGGCACATGCCCTCGCATTCCTCGGGCGAGAGCCGGTGCTCGTCGCGATGGGCGTGGTACAGCCGTGTGGCATCGATGGCCATCGGGCTGTCCAGGTACACGGGCAGGTGCTGGTGGATGCGCCCTTGCTTCTTGAGTTGGTAGATGCCGTACATCAGGCTCTGCGCTCGGCCGACAGCGAACGCTGGGATGACCACGACCCCTCCACGGGCGGCCGTCTTGTTGATGACAGTCTCCAGCTGCGCCAGTGCGTCGGACGCTTCATGCTTGCGGTTGCCGTAGGTGGATTCCACCAGTAGGTAGTCGGCGCCGGGGACCTGCACCGGCGGGCGCAGCACCGGGTCGTTGGGCCGGCCGATGTCGCCGGAGAAAAGCACGGATCGCCGACCGTCGCTGAGGTGCACGAAGGCCGAGCCGAGCATGTGCCCGGAAGGCGTCAACCGCGCGGTGAGTCCGGGCAGCGCCTCGAAGTCCTGAGTGAACGGACGTGGCGCGAACAGTTTCAGGCAGCGCTCGGCGTCCTCCCGGGTGTACAGCGGTAGCGCGGGCTGGTGCTTGGAGAAGCCGTGCCGGTTGGCGAACTTCGCTTCTTCCTCCTGCAGGTGGCCGCTGTCGGTGAGCAGAATCTTGCACAGCTCGTGCGTCGCGGACGTGCAGTAAACCCGGCCGCGAAAGCCTTGTCGCGCCAGCAGTGGCAGGTAGCCGCTGTGGTCGATGTGGGCGTGGGTGAGCACGACCGCGTCGACAATCTTGGGCGCGACCGGCAGCGGCTCCCAGTTGCGCAGGCGCAGTTGCTTGAATCCTTGGAACAGGCCGCAGTCCACCAGAATGGTCGCGTCGCCATGGCGCAGCAGGTATTTGGAACCGGTCACGGTGCCGGTGGCACCCAGAAATTGAAGTTGCATGGTAGGTCTCCAAGGATGTTGTCGTTCAAAGAAGGACCGGCCGATCCGGCAACTCGTTGCCGTGGTCCGCGCCCCGCGGAAAGTGCTGCACCAGCAGGTGGCTGACGGCCACGATTCCTTCCAGGGCTCCGGCCTCGAAGCGTCCCTGCGCAAACTGGGCTTCCATGCGCTGGCACACAGCCGACCACCTTTCGGCACCGCAACAGGCATGGATGCCGCGATCGGCCACGATCTCCACGGCCCGGTCGGCCAGCAGCACGTAGATCAGGACGCCGCTGTTGTGCGCCGTATCCCACACACCCAGGCGTGCGAACAGGTCCAGCGCCCGCTCGCCCGGCGATTGGTTGCGCCACAGTGGCGATCCGTCCAGCGCACCCTCGACCACGAAGCGCAGCTGGCCCCCATGCTGGAACTCTCCCGTGCGGATGGCCTGCTCGATCGCATCCAGCGCGCACGGGGGGAAGGCGCGGCGGACTGCGCGATCCGTGGTCGCAAGGTGGCGAAGAAGTCGTTGCATGTTCATCTCACCACCGTCCTGACGCGCCGCCGCCACCGAAGCCGCCGCCGCCGCCGCGGAATCCACCGCCACCACCGCCCAATCCTCCGCCCGGCCAGCCGCCTCCCCGGTGGCGCCCGTGCATGCCGCCGTGGCCACCCATGCCGATGCCCAGCAGCGTGACGAGGAATCCCGCCAGTCCAGCCACCGCGGCCACCGCGAAGGTGCCCACCAACAGCCACGCAGCGGCACCCAGCACGCCAGCCGTGACCAGGGAGCCTGGAAGGCGGCCGAGGGCGTTGCGTAGCACTCCGCCCAGCATCAGGGCCGCGACGAACAGGAAGGGCCAGGCCTGCCCGATGTCGTTGGTCTGCCCCTGCCGCCGTGGGTCCGCCGCAGGCAGGGCCTCGCCATCGATCACCCGCATGATCTGTTCGGCGCCTGCGGCGATGCCGCCGTCGAAATCGCCCTGGCGCAGGCGCGGCGTGATCACCTCGTCGATGATTCGCCGCGATACCACGTCGCTCAGCGCACCCTCGATGCCGTATCCGACTTCGATGCGCACGGTGCGGTCGTCCTTGGCCACCAGGAGCAACGCGCCGTCGTCCACCTTGCGACGGCCGAGCTTCCATTGCTCTACCACCCGCAGGGCGTACTGCTCGACGGGTTCGGGCCGCGTCGAGCGGACCATCAGCACGGCGATCTGCACGCCCTTGCGTTGCTCGAAGGCCCGAAGCTGCGCATCCAGCGCGGCGACACGATCGGCGGCGAGCGTTCCCGTGAGATCGGTGACGCGCGCCTGCAGCGGGGGAACGGCGACCAACTCCTGCGCGGACGCGACCGAAAGGAACAGGCTCAGCAGCAGCCAGGCCAGAGCGGGGGCCAGCCGAAGAGGGGCCGCCGGAGAGAGCACCGCTGTTCTGGGCGTTCTCATGTCAGGGGCGCGCCGCCGGCGCCGAGGCGCCGAAATCGACCTGTGGCGGCGCCGCCATGGCCTTCTCGTCGGCGACCGAGAAATTGGGCTTGACGTCGTAGCTGAACAGCTTGGCCGTGATGTTGGTCGGGAAGCTGCGCGTGAGCACGTTGTAATCCTGCACCGCCTTCACGTAGCGCCCACGCGCCACGGTGATGCGGTTCTCCGTGCCCTCAAGTTGGGCACGCAGGTCTTGAAAAGCCTGGTTCGCCTTGAGTTGCGGGTAGTTCTCGCTCACCACCAGCAGCCGGCTCAGCGCGCCGGACAGTTCGCCCTGTGCCGCCTGGAACTTCTGGAACGCCTCGGGGTTGTTGACGAGTTCCGGCGTGGCCTGGATCGAGGTCGCCTTCGCGCGGGCCTCGACCACCCGGGTCAGCGTCTCCTGCTCGAAGTTGGTCTCGCCCTTGACGGTCGCGACGATGTTGGGGATCAGGTCGGCGCGCCGCTGGTACTGGTTCAACACCTCGGACCAGGCGGACTTGGTCTGCTCGTCCAGCCGCTGGAAGTCGTTGTAGCCGCATCCGCTCAGCGACAGGGCAAGCGCTGCGAGCAGGGACATCAGGATCAGTCTCATGGTTCGGTTTCCGTGGAAGTGAGAAAAGTGCGGGACGGTGAAGCGCTCACCAGGACGGGGTTGGCTGGCCACCAATGCCGCGGAATGAGCAGCAGCGCGAGGGTGGCGGCCAGTGGAATCGACAGCCACGCAAAGGTGCTCTGCATCACAGCGCCGAATAGCCATCCGGTGGCGGCCGATCCCAGTGTTTGTCCGAGGCCGGCTGCCGCGGCGAGCCCTCCCATCGCGATACCGAGCCGCCGCGCCGAGGTGCCGGCAGCGAGGTAGGCCAGGGTGGGGAGCACGAGACCCGTGCCCGCAGCCGTGAAACTCACGCCGACGTACAGCCACATCTCGCTGCCATGGCGGGCCAGCATCAGGAGCCCGGCGATGCCCAGGACCATGCCGCAGGCCAGTACGCGGCGTGGGTCGGCGCGCTCCAGCAGGCCGGTGAAGAACAGCACCGCGTTGACGCCCAGCATCACCAGACTGCACTCGGCGAACATCAACGACACCTCTCGGGAGGAGAGATCGGGGTGGCGCTGGCCCTGCAGCACGATGCCGAGTTCAAAGCCGGCAAGCACGAACATGACCACACCGTTGAGAATCCAGAGCGCCAGGGAGCGGCTCCGGGGTGCTCCGTCGTGATCGGCTGCGTCCGCCTCTCCAAGGGAGGAAGGTGCGGGAAGCGTTGCGGCCAGGCCCAGCATCATCAGCGCGCCGAGCGCGGCCGAGAGTGCGATCACGAGCGTGGTCGATGAGCCCTGTACCAGCACGCTCAAGAAGCCCAGGCCGACAAGCCGTTCTGCAGCGGCGTTCAGGCCGGGGCCGAACAGGAACCCGAGCAGCGACATCGCACCCAGCCATGCAAAGCGCCTGGCGCGAATCGATTCTGGGGTGTACTGCGCGACGAGCGCCGGCACCACCGGCACGACCGCGGCCACAAAAAAGCCCGTCGCGCCGCGCAGCGCATAGATGCCGACCACGCTCAGGGCCTCGGGGCGCAGCAGCGGGAGCAGGCTGGCCACGTAGCCGATCAGGCCCACCAGCAACACGCGGGCACGCCCCAGCCTGTCCGCCAGCATGCCCCACAGGGGCGCACCCAGCAGGATGCCCGCCGTGTAGATGCCGCTGAGGTAGCCGACATGGCGCGCAAGCGCCGCAGGATCCGCGTCGCCCATCAAGGGCCGCAGCCAGTCGGGGATCAAGGGCATCAGTGCCCCATATCCGGCCGAGACGACGAATACGGCCGCAGCGAGCCAACCCAGCTGCGCGACGCCGAGGTCTTGCTGGCGGGTGGGCCCGGATTCGCGCGGTGATCGCATGGCGCGGCTCTCTACCATGGTGGCCCGCCGCTCAGGCTGACGCGGCCGCTGGGACACTGGCACGCGACGTCACGCGCTTGATCCCCGGCAGGCGCGTGCGCTTGAGCATCAGCGCATTGATCGCGACGATCGCGGAACTGCCCGACATGGACAATGCGGCGACCTCGGGCGACAAGGTGAACGGATACAGCATCCCGGCCGCCAGCGGGAAGGCGATCACGTTGTAGGCCACGGCCCACCAGAGGTTCTGGTGCATCTTGCGCAGCGTCGCCCGGGACAGTTCGATGGCCCCGACCACGTCGTAGGGGTCACTCTTCATCAACACCACCTGGGCGCTTTCCATCGCAACGTCCGTCCCCGCGCCAATCGCAAAGCCCACGTCGGCCTGCGTCAGCGCCGGAGCGTCGTTGATGCCGTCGCCGACCATGCCGACCTTGTGACCCTGCTGCTGCAGTTCCTTGATCTTGGAAGCCTTCTGCCCGGGCAACACATCCGCAAGCACGATGTCGATACCCAGTTCCTTGCCGATGCGCTCGGCGGTCGCCTGGTTGTCCCCGGTCAGCATCGCGACCTTCACGCCGCGTGCCTGCAGCTTGGCGATCGTCTCGCGCGAGGTCGGCCGCACGGCATCGGCGATCGCGATGAGGCCGATCAGCCGGCCACCGCGCGCGACGTGGACCACAGTGCGCCCCCCGCCTTGCAGCCGCGCCGCCTCGCTGGCAAGGGGGGCCAGATCCACCTGTTCCGACTGCATCAGCAGCCGGTTGCCCAGGAGCACCGTCTCGCCCCCGATAGTGGCCCGTGCGCCTTGCCCATCGATGTTGGTGAAGTTCTCGGTGACCTCCGTCGGCATGTCTCCTGCACGCTTGAGCACTGCGAGCGCGAGGGGGTGCTCGGAGAACTTCTCCACCGCGGCGGCCGTCGCCAGAAGCCGCGTCTCCTCGACACCGGGCGCGGCCACCATCTCGACGACATCGGGCTGCCCCAGTGTCAAGGTGCCGGTCTTGTCGAACACCACGACCGTCAACTTGGTGGCGTTCTCCAATGCGGCCGCATTCTTGAAGAGAATGCCGTTCATTGCGCCCAGCCCGGTCCCGACCATGATGGCCATCGGGGTGGCCAGCCCCAGCGCGTCAGGGCAGGCGATCACGAACACGGTGATGGTCAAGGTGAGTGCGAACAGCAATGTCTGTCCCATCACCCAGTACCAGACGCTGAAGGTCAGCAGGCCAATCACGATCGCCGCCAGCACCAGCCACTGGGATGCCTGGTCGGCCAGCAGCTGGCCGGGGGCCTTCGAGTTCTGGGCCTCCTGGACCAGCTTGACGATCTGCGCCAAGGCCGTGTCCGCGCCGACCTTCGTGGCCTTGTAGCGAAAGCTCCCGCTCTTGTTGATGCTGGCGCCTACGACGGTGCTGCCCACGCCCTTCTTGACCGGCATGGACTCGCCCGTCAGCATCGACTCGTCCACTTGCGACGCGCCCTCGACGATCTCGCCATCCACCGGGATCTTGTCGCCGGGCTTGATCACGACCAGTTCCCCGGCTGCAACCTCGGCGGTCGGTACCTTGGTCTCCACCCCGTTGCGCACGACCGTGGCCATGGGCGGGGCGAGATCCATCAACGCGCGAATCGCGTCGGATGCGCCCGCGCGGGCGCGCATCTCCAGCCAGTGCCCCAGCAGGATGAAGACCAGCAGCACCGATGCCGCTTCATAGAACACCTCACCCTCGTAGAAGAAGGTCGCGCCGATGCTGAACAGGTAGCCGGTGCCCACCGACAGCACGACCAATGTGGCCATGTTGGCGACGCCGTTGCGCAGCGCGCGCCACGCCGCCACGTAGAAAGGCCAACCTGGATAGATGATCGCGGCACTTGCGAGGAAGAAAAGAAAGAGCTTGTCGTCCAGCCCGAACGGCGTCTGGAAGTCGCCGAACATCTTCCCCATCGGGGAATAGAAGAACACGGGAATGGCGAAGACCAGGGCCACGAAGAAGCGATTGCGCATGTCCCGGGCCATGTCCTGCATCGAGCCCGACCCGTGGCCCATGTCGTGCATCATGTCGGCCATCGCAGGGTCGCCTGCGTGGGCCTGGTGCGCAGCATGGGCGGCGGGCGTCGTGGCCGCAGCCTTCGCGCGTGCGGCCGTGGCGGGGGCATGCGCGTGGTGCCCCTCATGCCCCATCTCTTGCGCCTGACGTGCGGGTGCGCCGTGATGGCCGTGCACCGCATGGCTGGGGTCGGCAGAGACGCCAGCGGCGGGCGCGCACACGTGCTTGGGCGTCTGCTCGCCACGGCAGTGATAGCCGCATTCGGCGATGCGCTGGCGCAGATCCTCGACACTGAGTTGTCCCTCATCGAGATGGACCGTTGCGCTTCCCGCAACATAGTTGACATCTGCATGATGGACGCCGGGAAGCTGCAGCAGCTTGCGGCGTACTCCCTCCGCGCTCAGGCTCGATACGAGCCCTCCGACTTCAACGTTGATCGACTTCATGGCTGTTCTTCCTGTTCGCTGTGTACGTGGTCTCAACGAGCGAGTCGGCCCGAGTCCAGGCAGTCCTGCGAGAACTCGAAGACGATCTCCCGGTCGGGAGCGATGACCTTGTGCTTCTTGCCGGCGTAGTGCAGCCGGGAGAGGATGTCTCTGATCAGGTTGAGCCTCGCCAACCGTTTGTTGTCGCCGTGCACGACAGACCAGGGCGCTGCGGCCGTATGGGTGCGCATGAACATCTCGTCGCGCGCCCGTGTATAGCCGTCCCAGTGCTTCAGCGCGACGGCATCCACCGGGCTCGACTTCCACTGTTTGAGGGGATCACGGCGGCGTTCCCCGAGCCGGCGGCTCTGCTCCTTCTTGCCGATGTCGAGGTAATACTTCAGCAGCTTGATGCCGGAGTTGACCAGCATCTCCTCGAACTTGGGCACTGAGTTCATGAATTCCTCGTGCTCCTCGGCGGTACAGAAGCCCATCACCGGTTCCACGCCCGCACGGTTGTACCAACTGCGGTTGAACACCACGAGCTCTTCGCCAACTGGCAGGTGCGGGACGTAGCGCTGGAAGTACCAGCCCGTGCGATCCCGGTCGGAGGGCTTTCCTAGCGCGACGACCCGTGTTTCCCGAGGACTCAGGTGTTCGACCAGCCGCTTGATGCTGCCGTCCTTGCCTGCGCCGTCCCTTCCCTCCAAGAGGATCAGGATACGGTCGTTGCATTTGATGAAATGCCGCTGCAGTTTCACCAGTTCGATCTGCAGCATGTGCAACTGTGCTTCGTAGTCCTCGCGGCCGATCGAGCGTGTCGCTGTCTCGTCGCGCGCTGAGCCGTGGGCAGTGCCGGTGCCGTCCACATCGGCCTTGTGCTTGGCGCCTTTGGCACCCTTCTTGTTCTTTGCCATGGGTTCTCCGTTAGGTCTGGTCGCAGGCGATCAGCATTGCGTGTGTCGACGCCCGGCGGGGCGCGGCGCTCATGTCCGCATCCGAGCGGGAGCCGCAGCCATCGCCTAGTCCGTAGGCTGCAGCCAGGTACGGTCGATTGATGCGCTGACGCCAGCGGGTCTTCTTCATGTCAGCCTCGCTGGCGCGTGTCCGAGAGGGAGGGAAGGAAGCGCGGCGTGCGCGCGGCATAGGCGTCGAACTCGGCGCCGAACTGCTTGCGCATGTCCTTCTCCTCGTTGACTGCCAGCCTCGAATACATCACGACGAGGAAGGGGAACATCAGCAGCGTCAACAGCGTCGGCCACTGCAGCAGAAAGCCGAAAAGGATCGCCACGAAGGCCACATACTGCGGGTGCCGAATCCTGGCGTATGGGCCGCTCACGGCAAGTTGGGCGTGCCGTTGCGCGTGGTAGAGCACCGTCCAGGCGCTCGACAGAAGCCAGAAGCCGCCCCCGATGAAGATGTAGCTTGCGATATGAAGCGGGCTGAAGTGAGGGTCGCCGCTCTCGCCCAGCAGGGTCGACCAGAGATGGCCGCTGTTGTGCGACAGCAAGTCCAGACTGGGATACTTGGTCTGAAGCCAGCCGGACAGCACGTACAGCGTCAGCGGAAAGCCGTACATCTCGACGAACAAGGCAACAATGAACGCTGCGAATGTCCCGAAGGTTCTCCAGTCGCGCGAGGTCTGCGGTTTGAAGAAGCTGAAGGCGAACATGATGAAGACCGCCGAGTTCACGAGGACGAGCAGCCAAAGCCCATAAGCGGGCGCATCGTGGTTCATTTGCGCTCTCCCGGGTACGGTGAATTCGCCTTGCTACCGTCGCCTGGTACGGCATGGCGATGCATCAGCACATGAGCGATGACGCAAGTCGCCAGGAGGACCAGTGGCAGCGCGGCCAGGTAGTGCCCGCGGTGTTCCGTCAGCAGCATGTAGATGCTCACGGCCAGGAAGACCAGAAAGCCCAGGAACCATCGCGAGCGCGAAAACCTTGGACCGGTGCGGTGAGAAGTTGTCATGGTTGTCCTCCTCACTTCGCCGGCTCAGGCATCCGGTCCATCATCATCTGCATCATGGATTGGCACATGTCCATGCGCATTTCGAGCATTTGCTGCCGCTCAGCTGTCGGCGCCGACTCGGCTCCATCCTTCATTGCGCCCATCATCGCCATGCCAGCCCGCATGGCCTGCATGTGTTCGGCCATGAGCGCCTTGCGCTGCGCAGGCGTCTTCGCAGCCACCATCCGTTCGTGCATGGCCTGCATCGACTTCAGTTGCGCATCCATGCCCTCGGTGGTCGGCGCCCTTGGCGTCTCGGCCGCAGTCGGACTCGCACCTGCGGGGTGATGGGCCTGATGGTTGTCCTGCGCGAACGCAGACAAGGTGACCAGTGCGGCGCCAACGATGGCCGCGATCGAATGCGTGAATTTCATTTCTCTCTCCTTTAGCCGCGGGTGTCTGCCATTGGGGCGAAACCGATGTCGCCGCAAGCGGACAAAGCCCTATGAAAACTCCGTAGTCGGGTACAGAGTCAAGGCTTATGAGTTGTGCGCCGGCTGTGACCGACACGGCAACTCAAAAGGAGGCGCTACAGCGCGAGACGCTCGAACAGCAGCCACGACGGCTGCTTGGGAGGTGGTCGCTGGTGACCCCTCGATGGGATGGCTCGCAGAGCCAACGTCGGAGCCAGCAGCTGGTCTCCATAGGCGGGAGGCGCCAAACCGACGAGGTCGAACGCGAAGGTTGGTGCTTTCTGAATGGCGGACTGGTTGACGTCGCCGCAGAGCTTCAGGCACGGGGCCTTCGACGGGTCGTGGGAACCTTCTTCGTGCTCACCATAGAGGCCTTCATGATTTCCATGCCCGGACGATGGCACATGCTCATATCCGACAGCATGCCGATGTTGCTGCGGAGACTCCAGAAGGCAGGCATTGGCCACCCCGGCCCCGAGCGCAAACAGCCATACCCCGAGCACCATCCACGCGATGGCGCGAATCCTGCGGTGGTTGAGAAGTGTGCGCATGTGCGGCCTATTGACCCATTGACACCTGTGATCCTATTCCCAACTGAGCTGCGGGAAATTGATTTGGATCAAATGGAGGCAAGGGTCAACTACGCGGTACTGCGTTATTCTGTGTTGCTCGTGAATAGACAGTGGATCGCTCGATGAACGAAGGTTTGGGTGATTGGATGACGGTTGGCAGGCTGGCGAAGGTCGCTGGCGTCGGCGTGGAGACAATCCGCTACTACCAGGGACGCGGCCTGTTGCCGATCCCGAAGAACGCCGGCAGCTTCCGGCGCTACCCCGCTTCGATGATCCAGCGGATCGGCTTCATCAAGCGCGCTCAGAGCCTTGGGTTCTCGCTGGACGAGGTGAAGTCGCTCTTGGACCTGGAGGATGGGCGGAATCGCCGGGCTATTCAGACGGTGACACGGCGGCGCCTTGACCAGATCGATGAGAAGCTCGGCGATCTCGAACGCATGCAAGGTGCTCTACGGGACATGCTCTTGCAGTGCGAGGAGATGGGGCAAGCGTCCCCTTGCCCCATCATCGCCGCACTTGTTGGCCCGCCTCCGGTTCAATCGCCGCCAACCAGTCGTTTGCGATAGCTGATGGTATTTGGATTGCAGAGTAAGGAGCAGACCACGGTTCTCGTTTGGGAGCCCGGCATAGATCGGAGGGCTCCACTACAACCGGATCAGAAGGTCGCCCTTACGCCGATCCTGAGCGTGCGTCCCGGCAGCGGTGCGTTCGGATACACCGTCGTGGTCAGGATCGAGGTAGGGCTGTAGGCGAGCTTGTTGGTCAAGTTGTCTATGCGCGCGTACCAGGTCAGCCGCGCCCGCTGTGCCTTCATGCCGTAGGTGATCGCGGCGTTCCACAGCGTGTAGGCCTCGGTCTCGCGCGTGTTGGCCGGCACTCGGCGTTGCGCTGCGTTGTAGTCGAAGCCAAGCCGCGCGTTCCACGGCCGTTACCGTAGACCAGGGTCGCGCCAATGCGCAGCGGAGCGATGCGTGGTAGCGGCTCGCCGGTATCTAGGTTTGTGGCCCGTACAACGTCAGCCCGCCATGCCAGATCCAGCGTCGAGCCGTCGGAAGTCCGCGAAAACCCGTCCGGCCCTTGTAGACGCAGATTGCCGTTGGCTTCGAGGCCGGTGAAGCGCGCACGCACGCCGCCGTAGAGATACTCCGCCAACGATTGGTTCGCATCGCGATCGGTCACCGGGACGCCTTCGTCGTCAAGCTGATTGCCGGAGGCCGTCAGGCCGATGTAGTTGCGGAACCGCGTGACGTAGGCGTTGACCCGGGCGGTATTGGCCCTGTCCTTCCACTGTGCTCCCGGTGTCGGCCGCTTCTGCGTCGCCAGACGGGACCGTCATCGCCATGTCTTGCATCGGGCACGGATCAGGCAAGGCAAACATGCCGGCCCAGCCCTGCATCGGCAGGGCAAGACACATCAGAAGCACGATCAGCTTGCGCATGGGATGGAATTCTAGGCTCGAAACTTCTTGGCTCTCACGCGCGAGGCGCTCAATGGTTTTCGGCTTCCATGACCTGACAAAGATGTAATGGGTGTGCTCCGTTGTCGTCATGACCAGCGCCCTACCGTATGCATGTACGCCAGTACCTCGGCACGTAATGACGGGTCGAGAATCCATCAAGGAGTCAACATGAAACTCAACATCACCGTCTTTGCTCTTTCGTTGCTTGCAACTTCTGCGTTCGCAAGCGATGCCGCGAACCAAGAAGCCAAGCAAACCATCGCCCTCAAAGACGGCGGCATCCTCTATGTTTTCAAGGATGGCAAGATGGCCAAAGAAGACCGCTACGGACGCGCCGAGTACTTGCGCAGCGGTACCGTCTTGCAAACTGTCGATGGCAAGGAAATCGCCGCTTCCAGCAACGAGGTGGCACGCCTTGACTACCTGTTGAAGAAGGGGCACAACAATTGAGATTGTCTTCGCGTCGACGCTGTCGTCGCCGCAGCAATTCAGGTTTGAGATGTGGCTGCAATTTGGACGCGCCTCACCTCCTTTGACTGATGTCGAGCAGGCATCGACGTGAAAGGTGACTGCCTGCGAGCAGCGGCCATTGTTTTTTCCGACATGGTCCTGCAATACGAGGGGCATGTGCCTGATGTTCGCTGCGATGTGCTGCCGGCAACTTGGCGGCATGTCGCGAACCACCCCATCATCCCCGACGCGACCACGAAGATCCTTGGGTGTAGCGCCAAACACCCTTGGTGACGCGCAGGCTCGAAACCACTGTACGAAGCTACGAAAGTAGTGCCCCGGATCTCCGAAAGTGGAGGCCCGGGGCGTACCAAACATGCGTGGCCTGCCGGGGTCCTCTCAACCCGCCAGGCCACGAGCGGCTCAGAACACGTGGCGAATGCCGACCTCAAAGCCGGAGGAGTCTTGACCGCCAAGCATCCCCGCAGGCGGCGTGTACAACACCGAACTCCGGGCCGCGCCCTTGTTGTTCACGCGTCCGTAAGTGGTGTACAGCGCAGTTCGCCGAGAAACGTCGTGCACGTAGCCAACACCCAGGCGAGTGCTGTCGTCTGCGTCGGAGAAGCCAGAACCCGAGGCGCCCCCCGAGCGATCGGCGCGCGTGATACCTACCCTGATGGTGCCGGAACTCACAGGGAAAGCCGCGCCGATCGAGAGGTCGCGTGTCTTGCGTGGACTCCACTCTTTGACGTCATACAAGGTATACAGCGTGACAAACCCGAAGTTGTAGTTGAACATGATGTTGTAGTTTATGAAATCTGGCGTACTCGCTCCGGTATCAGTCTTCCCATAAGCGACGGCGATGTCCATGTTCTGCCGTTTGTAGCCAAGCCGCCCTCCGGCGTACTGATTGCCGTCGACGCCCTCACCCGCTGAGAACTGCACATGACCGTAGACGCCACCCATGTTGGGGATGAAGTAGCCCACAGAGTTGTCGGTGCGGAGCACTGTTGACGCCGTGCTGCCCAGATTGGATCCACCGCCGTAGCTGAAGATGCCACGAGAGCCCACACCCACGATACCGAACTCGTCATTGAATGTGTTGTAAGCGGTGGGCGTGTAGTCGCGCCCAAGCCGTATCTCGCCAAATCCCCCGATCAGACTAACCGTGGAGCGCCGTCCGAAGAATCGAGTGGCGTCAACCGTTCCGGTGTCAACATTGAGCTGGGATTCGAGGTGAAAGCCGGCCTGCAGGCCCCCGCCGAGATCTTCGACGCCACGGAGGCCCCAGCGACTGGTTGTATTCGACCCGGAAGCCAGTTGCACCTGCGACCCAGCAGAGCCGTTCTTGACCTGTCGCACTGCAGCGTCCACCACGCCGAATAAGGTCACGGAAGACTGGGCATGCACGGCAACGGATGTCGTGGCCAGTGTGGCCAGAGCGGCCAGGGAAAGAAGCGAGCGTCTCATGAGTTTTCTCCATTGTGGAAATGACATCAGCACCATGTATGGACCAAGCCCTTGCGAAAACAAGAACTCTGGGGTGCGACGATCAAGAGTAGAGAAAGTCAGTGCTGCCAGCCGTGTTGCGCATCGATGGCGAAAGATCGCTAGCACGCCTCCCGAGCAGAGCGGCGTTTTGTTGCTCAGACCGTACGCAACGGCCACGAACATGACAAAGCCATGACATACCAGTAATGCGATGGCAAGGCATCGGTCACCCCTGGCCGCCTATGCTCTACGGATGCGTAGACAAGACGTGCGACTGTTGGCGTTGGCGCGCCAGGGCGATACCACTGCCCTGTGTGAAGTTGGTCGACGCTATCTGCTGGGAATGGACGGGTTTCCCCGATATATCGACCTTGGGCTTGACTATCTGTCGCACCCGTCTTTGGCATCGTCTGTACAGGCGACGATGGTCATCGCCGATGCACTGTCGTTGGCCGAGTTGGCTCGGCGCAATCTGCTGATCGTCTTGTCGACAGCGGCCAACGCTGGCCTTGTGTCCGCGCGGCTCAAGCTGGGCATATGGCGGACCCTAACGTCGCCAGACAGCGCCGAGGCGATGTCCTTGCTTGTGGCAGCCGCGGACGCCGGCTGTGACATGGCAGCGAGTGCACTGGTAGCTGTTCGGGAATCACCGTCGAACCCAGGCATCGCGATCCTCAACGCTTTGCTGGCCTTTCCTTCGCTGGAAGTGCAGCAGGCAATCGTTCAGGCCTTGGCTACCGCGGTACGTTGTCGAGATCTGGATTTTGTGGCGCGCGTGCTGCGCCAAGCCCTGCTGCTTCGCTTCGAGTCCACTTCCGAGCTGGCAGACGGCGTCTGCGAGGCCTTGTCCATGTTGCAGCACCGGGGCCTGTCACTGATGACCTATCAGAGCCAAAGAGTCGAGGCTCTGCTGACGCTATGTGTTAACCGGGGAAACCCGGCAGCGGCCTTGTTGCTAGGACGTGCGCTGTGCGGCATCAATGCGGCATCCATTCCCTCATCCCTGTTGACGGCACGGCGTAACGTACGCCGCGGTTCGGCCCTATTGTTGCGCGCTGCGGACGCCGGGTACACCGAGGCTTGGACTTTGCTATATCGATTGCACGCCAACGGTCACGGCCCTGTGGCCAACCCGCAGATGGCAAGGTTCTTCCTGGAGAAGGCCGCCGAGGGCGGAAGCGCCAATGCTCAGCGACAACTGGGCGCATTGCTTCTGCGCTCGGCCACCTGCCTGGAAGAAGCTGAACAGGGCGTGCAATGGTTGCACACGGCCGCGAGCGTCGGCGACCCGCTCGCCCGCCAGTTGTTGTCAACCTTGTTGCTGCCCTGCGAGGGCAGTGACGACGAAGCGAACTCTGCCATAGGCGCCATCCTGGACGAAGACGCCTGGTTAGCCTACCGGCTGCGCGTCGCCCGTGATTTTGGCCTGACCAAAGTGGAGGCAATAAACGTGGACGTGGTCGCGGGCGCGCGCGCCTGGGGACTGGTTGTACTGACTCCGGTGCCGACCAGCAAATCGTCAATACCCAGGGTGCTACCTGGCTTGCGACCGGAGGTGCTCGAAAATCTGCGCATGGCGGTTGAGTACTTCAGGCGCAGCGGTCAAACGCCGGCCAGCAGCGACACGGGGCGCCGGCAACGCTTACAGCGGCTGCGTTTCGCCTTGGAGCGCCGAGGCATCGATGAGTCGTTGTTCTTCGTCCAAGCCAACAGTTCGGTGCTATCGGCGCGTCGCGTCAGTTCGACCTGGGCATTCCACTCCCGTCTGAAGATCCAAGCAGCACTGGCCGATTGAGATCGGCGCAGCCAGCCTGCCCCACTCATTGCAACAGTGACCAGGTCAAACGCCACAGGTCGCCAACGACCAGGTCAGGGCGCACCATGCAGTAAACCAATGAGCCTGTACCGCTCGGGGTTCACGAGGCTGACACGCTTACAGGGCCTTCAACGGGGGAAGATTCATTGGCTGAAACTCGATTTATCTCTAAGCTGATATGAACCAGTTCCTCGTGAACGCCCAGTAGTCGTTTGAAGTCAGCCGGTTCGGCATCGCTGGCCGTGACCAGCGCAACGATGCAGGCGTACTGCCCGCGACCGACGCGCCACACATGCAGATCACTGATGACGGCTGGCGGCGGCGCAAGCCATCCCGATTGAGGACCGCGGCCTCCTCTGCATGTTCAAGGACGGCAAGATGGCCAAGGAAGACCGGTGCGGGCGAGCCCAATACCTGCGTGGCGGCGACACCCTGCAAACCGCGGATGGCAAGCAGATCATTGCCGTCAGCAATGAAGTGGATCGCCTGGGCTACTTGCTGAACAAAGGACACAGCGAGAAATGATGTCTGGTCGCTGCTGATGGCGTTATCTGATCGAAAATTCGAGTGAGAAGGTGTTGACTCCTGCGCCAGAGCGCACCTTCACGTCTCCTTTATGCGCCCGCATGATGGCCTTGGTGATCGGAAGGCCCAATCCCACCCCGTCCTCCTCACCACGGCTCCTTCCGGGGCTCAAGCGAACAAAGCGATCAAAAAGCGCCGCCTGGGCGGCGCTGGCAATTTCATCCCCCGAGTTGGTCAGCGCAAGACGCACCAACTCGTTGCTTGCTTCGACCCTGATGCTTACCGTTGTCTTCGGGCGAGCATGCCGAACGGCGTTGGACAAGAGGTTGCTGATCGCACGGCGAATCATCAGGCGATCACCTGAAACCGCGCCTTCTCCGCTGACCTTGATGGTCAAGCCTTTCTCGCTGGCGATAGCTTCGTAGAATTCCACGACAGCACTCGATTCCGTAACGAGATCCACGTGGTCCCTGGACGGCAACGCATGCAGGTTTTCGGTCTTGGCCAGAAAGAGCATGTCAGAGATGGTGCGTGCCAGACGCTGCAACTCCTCCGACAGGGTGGCCAGGCTGTTGCGATAGTCGGCCGAGGAACGCGACTGGGCCAAAGTGACTTGGGCCGCGGTCAGGAGATTGCTCACCGGCGTTCGCATCTCGTGCGCGAGATCCGAAGAAAAGGCGCTGAGTCGGTCAAAGTCGCGCTGAAGACGATCGAGCATGTCGTTGAGCGATTGAGCGAGTTCACGCATTTCCTTGGGGACGCTCTCCACCGGCATGCGCTCACCTAGTCGGTGTGCGCTCAGGCTCTCCGCTCTCGCCTTCATCGCGGTCAGCGGCTTGAGGCCTCCACGGCTGGCCAACCACCCCAGCAGAGTGCCGACGATCACGGAGAAAAGCACGTAACCAGCAATTTTGACTGTCAAGGCATCGAGAAAATGTCGGTGATGGCTCGTATCGATGGCGGCAATCACAGAGACCTTTTCTTTCCTTGTGTTGTTTAGATCAAGAGAGAAGTGCTGCGCATACAAGCTGCTGGACGCGTCTTGCCAAACCAGCCCTTGTGGCTTGAGCTCGAGCGCTGACAATAAGCCAACAGGGAGTTGGATGTCCCCTTGTTCGAAAATCGTTCCCGAAGCACCTGTGACTCTGATGTACAGGCCTTGATGCCCGTGTGTGCTGATACCGAGCCGGCTGCGCAGCTCTTCTTCCGATGGACTTTCTCGGATCACATCCTCTACGAGATGAACCTTGTCGGTCATAAGAGCCTGATCAAGTTCGACAAAGTGAGCGCTGGTCTCTCGGAACATGAGTACCGAAAATCCAGTCAGGATGAGCGCTACGACGCCAGCGAAAAGAACCGTCAACCGGGCGGTTAGAGACATCCCCAAGCCCCTCGTTCACTGCTCGGGTTCGTCAAGCACGTAGCCCATGCCACGCACCGTCTGCAGCAGCTTGACATCAAAACCGTCATCGATCTTTGCTCGTAGTCTTCGAATGGCCACGTCGATCACATTGCTGTCGCTGTCAAAGTTGATGTCCCAGACGAGAGAGGCAATCAGCGTGCGGGGCAACACTTCACCGCGGCGACGGATAAAGAGTTCAAGCAGTCCGAACTCTTTGGCGGTCAGGTCTACTCGGCGTCCCGCGCGGGTGGCCCGACGACGAACCAGATCGAGGGTAAGGTCGGCGACCTGCAGTGAGGTCGCCTCCTGAATCTGGTTGCCGCGCCGAAGGATGGTCTTGATGCGAGCAAGCAGTTCGGAGAATGAGAAGGGCTTGACCAGGTAGTCGTCCGCGCCCAACTCCAACCCCTTGACCCGATCCTCGACGCTGTCGCGGGCGGTGAGAAAGAGCACCGGGAGCTGACGCTTCTTACGTTTGAGCGAGTTCAGCACAGACCATCCGTCTATGCCGGGCAGCATGACATCCAAGATGACAAGGTCGTACTCAACCTCGGTGGCTTCGTGCAGGCCATCGACGCCGTTGCGGGCCAGCTCAGCGTAGTAGCCCGCCTCCCGCAGCCCTTGCTTCAGGTACTCGCCCGTATGGGCTTCGTCTTCAACGATGAGGATTTTCACGCAGCGGCTCTTTTCATGAGCGCAGTTTGCCACGCCATTAACGCCGGATTCCTATATGACAAATTTGTAATGAACTGGACAGATGCCTGTGCGGGCCTGATCCGAACAATCCACCCACTGCTTAAACAAGGAGTGATAGGTGAAGAACGTTTGATGGAAAGCGCAGCGCATGATTCTGCTGGCCACGATCGCTGCGACTGCAGGAACAGTGGTGTTGGCGCAGAGCGTCGGCAACGAACAGCCCTCAAATTGGCGCGAGGCCAACGACGAAGTAGGCAAGTTCAAGCGCGGACATGCCGATATCCTGAAGTGGGAGGCTGAAAACCTCAAGCCCACCGCGAGCGACAAGACGCTGCCAGCGGGCTTTGCACTTCCCACGATGGAGAGCGCGGTTCGTGCTGCCTGGAAGCCCCACCTCGAGTTGCAACGGGTCATGTCGCGTCTCGGTCGGGAAAACGTCGATCGCGTTGCAACGGGGCAATGGATGGATGTTGAGGCACGCCACCAAAGGCGTATCGAGGGTTTGGACGAACTCTTCGAAGTTGCGGTAGATGCCCGCAAAGCCTGGCTATCCGCGGTTGCAACCAAGCAGACGTTGAGCTTGCAACAGGAATCCCTCGAAGCGGCTGAAGCTGCCACGGAATTGGGACGTCGCATGGTCAAGGTTGGCAACTGGAGTCGCTACCAACAAAGCCGGGTTGAGCTAGGGCTGTCTAGCGAGAAGCTGGCCTATCAGCAGGCCCGTGTGGCAGCAGCACAAGCCGAACAGGCGCTGATCAAGTTGCTTCGCCTCAACGGCGTTCACCAGCGCCTGGAGCTGCCCGACTCCCTGCCCGATCTACCCAAAGAGGGGCTGCCCGGCGATCGCCTGGCGGCCGAGCTTCAAGAAATCACCGCTCAGTTGCCCATGGTCAATCAGACCAAGACGCGCATCAACTTCGACCTGGCACGAGACGCCTATCGAGCTGCCCTCGATGTGGCCCAGAGCTATCGCAACGATGTCATGGCACAGCGAAACCTCATCGTGGATGAGAGCGTTCTTCAATACAACGGCATGCTCAAGAGCGTGTGGGAGTTGCTGACCGAGGTGCAAGGCCGCGCCCAAGCGCAGCGCGAGACCATCAGCGCCACTCGAGACTACTGGGTCGCTGAAGCGGACCTCATGTGGGTGCTTCAGGGTGGTGAGCCCCAGTCGTTCGTCACACCAGGCGCCGCCTCCGGGGCGGAAGCCAATACCGCAGGTCATTGAACAACTCGAGCAGAACACAACATGAGCAATCGTCGTCAATTCTTTGCAGGCGCTGCCAGCGCTGTGGCCGGACTGGCCGTTTCACGAGTGGCCATGGCTGCACTTCCCGAGCCCGTCATTCAGAGCTCTGTCGATACCGCACCGCCGCTGGTACCGAATTCCGGGCGCCCCTACAACCCCGTCGTCACGCTCAATGGGTGGAGCCTGCCCTGGCGCATGAACAACGGCGTCAAGGAGTTCCACCTGGTGGCTGAGCCCGTTGTGCGCGAGATGTCGCCCGGCTTCAAGGTCAACATGTGGGGCTACAACGGCCAGAGCCCGGGGCCTACGATTGAAGTGGTCGAAGGTGATCGCGTGCGTATCTTCGTCACCAATCGACTGCCGGAACACACCACCATCCACTGGCATGGTCAGCGCCTGCCCAACGGTATGGACGGCGTGGCCGGCATCAATCAACCCGCGATTCCTGCTGGAAAGACCTTCGTCTACGAGTTCGAGGCGCGCCGCCCTGGCACCTTCATGTACCACCCCCACGCCGATGAGATGGTGCAGATGGCCATGGGCATGATGGGCTTCTGGGTCACGCACCCCAAGGGCAAACACCCGCATATCAACGAGGTTGACCGAGATTTCTGCTTCCTGCTCAACGCCTTCGACGTCGAGCCGGGCAGCAAGACACCCAAGGTTGCCACCATGACCGACTTCAATATCTGGAGCTGGAACAGCCGCATCTTCCCAGGTATCGACACCCTCAATGTGCGCCTGAACGACCGCGTTCGTATCCGGGTCGGTAACCTCACGATGACCAATCACCCCATTCATCTTCATGGTCATGAGTTTCTGGTGACCGGTACGGATGGCGGACCTACACCTCCATCCACCCGCTGGTATGAGGTAACCACCGACGTGGCCGTCGGCCAGATGCGCCAGATCGAACTGATCGCCGACGAGGAAGGTGACTGGGCCTTCCACTGCCACAAAAGCCACCACACCATGAACGCCATGGGCCACGACGTGCCCACCATGATCGGCGTGGACCATCGAGGGCTGGTGAACAAGATCCAGCGCGTTGCACCTGACTACATGGTGATGGGTGAGCGCGGCATGGCTGACATGGGCGAGATGCAGATGCCCATTCCCGATAACACGGCGCCCATGATGACTGGAACGGGCCAGTTCGGCCCGATCGAAATGGGCGGGATGTTCAGTGTCTTCAAGGTACGCAAAGACCAAAAGCCTGGCGACTACAAGGACCCCGGCCCCTACAAGCACCCGTCCGGGACAGTCGCCTACGAGTGGTCTGGAGCAGCTCCCGCGCCGTCGCGCGCATCTCAGGCAACGTCAGCCGCCCCAGCCGACGCCACTGCCGTCAAGCCCAATGGCCACAAGGGCCGTCATTGATTTTCGTGTTCGTACGTAAGCCTCTACCCATCCACCAAGGAGTACTCAGTTGAATATTCGAAACGCCATTGCAACCGGTTTGATGGTTGCTACCGCCTCCCTGGCCGCAGCGCACGGGAATGAAGCCCATGTGAAGCCCGCTGGGCCGATCAAGCTTGAACAAAAAGCGTGGGGCATCGCGGGCGACCCCAAGAAGGTCACGCGCACCATTGAGGTCGATATGACCGATGCCATGCGCTTCACCCCGGACCGTATCGAGATCCGGCAAGGAGAGACGGTGCGCTTTGTCCACATGAACAGCGGCAAGGTCATGCATGAGTTCGTTCTTGGCACCAAGCCCGAACTCGACGAGCACGCTGCGCTCATGAAGAAGTTCCCTGGCATGGAGCACGATGAGCCGTATATGGCACACGTCGCACCAGGCAAGCGCGGCGAGATCGTGTGGACCTTCAACAAGGTTGGTGAGTTCGATTTCGCTTGCCTTCTGCCTGGTCACTACGAAGCGGGCATGGTTGGCAAGATCAAGGTTGTCTCCAAGTGAGCACCCGAACGACCCATTGAACACTGTCTCAAAGGAGAGCTACATGGTCGGCCCTGAAATATTCGTTTTCAGCCAGCGGTCAGTCGTGGTGCCGGCTCTCTGATTGCGTTGACGGCGAGGTTGCGCAGCATGCGAGGCCAGTTGGGCGATAGGGCTGCGGCTTGGCACAGGCG
>NZ_JAMBNO010000028.1 GCF_023715105.1 Hydrogenophaga intermedia
TCTTCGGTGGCAAACCAGTCAAGAAATTCGTTCCAGGTGCGAGGGTAGTCCTGCCCGGGAGTCGGCGTTAGCATCTGGGTTTCCATCCAGCTATTCTGGCGCTGCTGGAGCTAAATAGATACCCCTTATAGCTGTACACCGCTTCGTGTCCTTCTTCCCAGACACCTGAGCAACCTCGCCCATGACCACTCCAATTGACTATGTCCCACCCGCTGTCTGGACCTGGAACGCACCCAACGGCGGCCAGTTCGCCAGCATCAACCGTCCGACTGCCGGTGCCACGCACGACCAGGACCTTCCGGTCGGCCAACACCCGCTGCAGCTGTACTCGCTAGCCACGCCGAACGGTGTGAAGGTGACCGTGATGCTCGAAGAGTTGTTGGCCATGGGCCACCGCGGCGCTGAATACGACGCCTGGCTGATCCGCATCTCCGAAGGCGACCAATTCGGCTCGGGCTTTGTGGCCGTCAACCCCAACTCGAAAATCCCGGCGTTGCTCGACCGCAGCGCAGCGGTGCCGCAGCGTGTGTTCGAGTCAGGGAACATCCTGCTGTACCTGGCTACCAAATTCAATGCGCTGCTGCCCGAAGATCCAGCCGCACGCACCGAAGCGCTGTCATGGCTTTTCTGGCAGATGGGCAGCGCCCCTTACCTAGGCGGCGGCTTCGGCCATTTCTACGCCTATGCGCCGGCCAAGTTTGAGTACCCGATCGACCGCTTCACCATGGAAACCAAGCGCCAGCTCGACGTCCTCGACCGACGCCTGGCGCAATGTCGCCACCTGGGCGGTGACGACTACAGCATCGCTGACATCGCAGTGTGGCCCTGGTACGGTGCGCTGGTGCTGGGTCATCTCTACAACGCGGCCGAATTCCTGCAGGTACAGACCTATACAAACGTCCAACGCTGGGCCCAAGAAATCGCTGCGCGACCGGCGGTTCGCCGCGGGCGCATGGTCAACCGCAACTGGGGTCCAGCAGAAGAGCAGCTGCACGAGAGGCATGACGCCCAGGACTTCGACACACGCACCCAAGACAAGCTGTCGCCAGCAGCCGGCTGAGCCATCCAGCGGCCCGACACCGCTCAGACCACCCACTCATTGCCACGGAGACCTTCATGATCAAGTTCTACTACCACCCCTCTCCCAACCCGGCCAAGGTCGCGCTGTTGCTCGAAGAAACCGGACTGCCCTACGAACTGGTGCCGGTGGATACGCGCAAGGGCGAGCAGCACGAGGCCGCGTTCACGGCGATCAATCCCAACGCGAAAACGCCGGCCCTGGTCGACGGCGACGCGGTGGTGTTCGACAGCAATGCCATCCTACTGTATCTGGCGGAGAAGTCCGGCCAGTTCCTGCCGCCAGACACGCCCGAGGCCCGTGCACAGATGCTGTCTTGGTTAATGTTCGTCGCCACCGGGGTCGGCCCGTATTCCGGGCAGGCGGTTCATTTCAAACACTTTGCCCCCGAGCCCAAGGCCTATGCGGTCAACCGCTACGACTTCGAAGCCTGGCGCCACTGGAAGATCATCGACCAGCAACTGGCCCAGCATCGCTACATGCTCGGCGAGACCTACACCCTGGTCGACATGGCTGTCTGGGGCTGGGCGCGCGCCGTGCCGTTTGTGCTCGGGGCCGCCGCGTGGGAGCAGTTGCCCAACGTCAAGCGCCTGCTCGATGAGATCAACACCCGTCCGGCCGCTCAGCGTGCCGAAGCTCTCAAGGCCAAGCACGCCTTCAAGGCCGAGATGGACGAAGAGGCACGGGCAGTCATGTTCCCGCAAAACGCCCGTTTGACCGCCTGAGCGCAGGCGGCGTCGTCGGTGCACCAACGGGCGGCGTTCGCTTGGCCGCAGCCGCTTGGTCCGGCAAGGGGCGCCGGGCTGACGCGATCCCGCTCAAATGACGGCCCATAACGTCCGAAGAGGGCTTCGACGTTCACCGACTCAACTTTCCTCCATGCAAGTTTCCGAACAACCGATCCTGCGCGACCTTGTTCTCGTCGGAGGGGGCCACAGCCACGTTGTCGTGCTGCGCATGCTCGCCATGCAACCCGAGTCTGGCCTGCGCATCACCCTCATCTGCACCGACATCGACACGCCTTACTCCGGCATGCTGCCTGGCTACATCTCGGGCCACTACAGCTTTGACGAGGTGCACATCGACCTGGGCCGTCTGGCCTCGTTTGCCGGAGCGCGCTTCATCCATGGTGAAGTGACGGGCCTCGATCGGTCCAACCAGCGTGTGCTCATGAAGGACCGGCCCTCGGTGCCGTACGACCTGCTCTCCATCAACATCGGCTCCACACCCAATGTGCGCCAGGTGAAAGGCGCGCAAGCACACGCAGTGCCCGTGAAGCCCATCGCCCACTTCAACCTCCGCTGGCTGAATCTGCTCGAGCGCGTGCGCCTGCTGCGCGATCGATTCACGATCGCGGTGGTCGGCGGCGGTGCGGGCGGGGTTGAACTGGTGCTGTCGATGCAGTACCGGCTGCGCAGCGAGCTGCAAAAGCTGGGGCGCAATCCCGATTGGCTGCACTTTGTGTTGCTCACGGCGGGCGACTCCATCCTGCCGACGCACAACGCCGGGGTACGCGCGCGCTTTGCCCGCGTGCTCAAAGAGCGCCACGTCGCGGTGCATACGCGTGCGGAGGTGCATCAGGTCGCGCCCGGTTGCCTGCACACGCGCGACGGTCGAACCTTCGATGCCGACGAAACGATGTGGGTCACGCAAGCCGGTGGGCCGGCCTGGCTGCAAGGCACCGGTCTGGCACTGGACGAACACGGCTTCGTCAAAGTCAACGACCGGTTGCAGACGCTGGACGACCCCAAAATCTTCGCCGCAGGGGATGTGGCCTCGTTCACCAACCGCCCGCTGGAGAAGGCCGGTGTGTTTGCCGTGCGCATGGGCCCACCGCTGGTGAAGAACCTGCGCTTGTGCCTGCGCGATCAGCCGACGGTGGCTTTCAACCCGCAACGCAAATGGCTGGCACTGATCTCCACCGGCAATCGATACGCCGTGGCCTCGCGCGGCTCCATCGGCTTCGCCGGTACCTGGGTCTGGTCCTGGAAGGACTGGATCGATCGCCGCTTCATGCGCCAGTTCACCGAGCTGCCAGACATGGCGCCCGGTGCCGCCCCCTCGGCTGCACCGGCCAGCAGCCTGGCGCTGAGCGCCGAAGAATCCCGCCAGGCCATCTCGGCCATTGCCATGCGCTGTGGTGGTTGCGGCGCCAAGGTGGGCGCCAGCATCCTGACCCGCGCACTCGGCAGCCTGCAACCGGTCGAGCGCAACGACGTGCTGATCGGGCTTCACTCGCCCGACGACGCCGCCGTGGTGCGCGTGCCGCCGGGCAAGGCCATGGTTCACACCGTGGACTTCTTTCGCAGCTTCATCGACGACCCTTACCTGTTCGGCAAGGTGGCGGCCAATCACGCGTTGGGCGACATCTTTGCCATGGGTGCCGAGCCTCAGTCCGCCACAGCGATCGCCACCGTGCCGCCAGGCCTCGAATCCAAGGTGGAAGACCTGCTGCTGCAAATGATGACCGGCGCGGTCGAGGTGCTCAACGCCGCCGGCTGCGCCTTGGTCGGTGGGCACACCGGTGAGGGCCGCGAACTCGCACTGGGCTTCGCCATCAACGGACTGATCGACGAGAACATGGATGGCGTCATGCGCAAGGGCGGCATGCAAGCGGGTGACGTGTTGCTGCTCACCAAGCCCATCGGCACCGGCACGCTGTTCGCCGCCCACGCGCGGCACGCCGCCAAGGGCCGCTGGATCGATGCGGCGCTGAAATCCATGGTGGTGTCCAACCAGGTCGGCGCGCAGATCCTGCGCGAACATGGCGCCACCGCCTGCACCGACCTGACCGGTTTCGGCCTGCTGGGGCATCTGGTGGAAATGACCCGTCCCTCGGGAGTGGACGCAGAGCTGCAACTGAGCGCCCTGCCCTTGCTGGATGGTGCATTGGAATGCGTTGAAGCGGGCATCGTCAGCTCGCTGCAGCCGGCCAATGTGCGGCTGCGCCGAGCCCTGCGCAACGCCGAAGACTTCGTCAAAGACCCGCGCTATCCGCTGCTGTTCGACCCGCAGACGGCGGGCGGCCTGCTGGCCAGCGTGCCGGGCGACCGGGCAGCCGACTGCATCCGTTCCCTGCAGGCGGCAGGCTACCTGCACACAGCAGCCATAGGTCATGTCAGCGGCGCGTCCGACTCACTGGAACCCGTGGTGCTCAGCGCATAAGGAGCCAGCACCAATTCGCGCCCTCCGAAACCAGCTGTAACGAAAGAGGACCCGGCAGCGACTGAAGAGCATTCGGGCAATCAACGATTGCCAAAGCCTGAACCCACGAAGCCTTCGCCGCATGAAAAGAACCCTGATCCTCGCCACGGTCGTGATACTCGTGGCCGCCTATTTCTGGCTTGGGCTGGACCGCTACTTGACACTCACCGCCGTGCAGGACCGCCTGGGAGACTTCGAAGCCATCCGCCAGGCCTCTCCCATCGCCACCGCGCTCGGTTTCTTCGGTCTGTATGTGCTGGCCACAGCGCTGTCACTGCCCGGTGCGGTGATCCTGACGCTCGCGGCTGGCGCCCTGTTCGGATTGGCCGGCGGCACGCTGATGGTCTCGTTCGCCTCCAGCCTGGGCGCCACACTGGCTTTTCTGGCCTCCCGTTACTTGCTGCGGGATAGCGTTCAAGCGCGTTTTGGAGACCGACTCAAGGCCATCAACGACGGCATGGCCAAGGACGGCGCCTTGTATCTGTTCACGCTGCGCCTGATCCCGGTCTTCCCGTTTTTCCTGGTCAACCTGCTCATGGGCTTGACACCCATCCGCACGGGCACCTACTACTGGGTCAGCCAGCTCGGCATGCTCGCGGGCACCCTGGTCTACGTCAACGCCGGCACCCAGCTGGCCCAGCTCTCCAGTCTCTCGGGTATTTTGTCGCCGGGCGTTCTGCTGTCCTTCATCCTGCTCGGAGTCTTCCCCATGATCGCCAAAGCTGCTCTAGGTCTCCTGCAACGCCGGCGCGTTTACGCCAAGTGGCAACGGCCCAAAACCTTTGACCGCAATCTGGTGGTCATCGGTGGCGGCGCTGCGGGCCTGGTCACTTCCTACATCGCGGCCACCGTCAAGGCCAAGGTCACGTTGGTCGAAGCACACAAGATGGGTGGCGACTGCCTGAACTACGGCTGCGTGCCCAGCAAGGCATTGATCAAGTCGGCCAAGCTCGCCCACCAAATGCGCCACGCCGATCACTATGGCCTGGAGGCTGCCACACCGGCCTTCAGTTTCCGGCAGGTGATGGCGCGGGTGCACCGGGTCATCAGCGAGATCGCTCCGCACGACAGCGTGGAACGCTACACCGGGCTGGGTGTCGAGGTCCTGCAGGGTCGCGCCAAAATCGTGGACCCCTGGACGGTCGAAGTCACCCTCAACGACGGTGGCATCCAACGCCTGACCACCCGCAGCATCGTCATCGCCGCGGGTGCTCGTCCCTTCGTGCCGCCGCTGCCTGGGCTGGACGACGTGGGATATGTCACCAGCGACACCCTGTGGGACGAGTTCGCAAAACTGGATGCACCACCCGCGCGTCTGGTGGTGCTGGGAGGTGGTCCGATCGGCTGCGAGCTGGCGCAAAGTTTTGCACGCCTGGGCTCACAGGTCACGCAAATCGAAATGGCGCCCCGGATCATGATCCGGGAGGACCAGGAGGTGTCCGACCTCGCCCGCGATTCGCTGCAACGCGACGGTGTGGCGGTACTGACCGGTCACAAGGCTCTGCGCTGCGAGCGGGATGGAGACCACAAGTTCATCGTGGTGGAACACCAGGGTCAGGAGAAGCGCATCGGGTTCGACACTTTGCTGTGCGCAGTCGGCCGATCGGCACGGCTGCAGGGCTACGGACTGGAAGATCTGGGCATACCCACCGAGCGCACGGTGGTGGTCAACGAGTACCTCGAAACGCTCTATCCCAACATCTTTGCCGCGGGTGACGTGGCCGGGCCATTCCAGTTCACCCACACGGCGAGTCATCAGGCCTGGTACGCCGCTGTCAATGCTCTGTTTGGCAGCTTCAGGAAATTCAAGGTCGACTACTCGGTCATCCCCTGGGCCACCTTCATCGAGCCCGAGGTCGCCCGGGTGGGGCTGAACGAACAGGACGCCAGGGAAAAGAACATCCCTTACGAAGTCACGAAATACGGCATTGACGACCTGGACCGCGCCATTGCCGACGGTTCGGCACACGGATTCGTCAAGGTGCTGACCGTGCCGGGCAAAGACCGTATCCTGGGCGTGACCATCGTGGGCGAACATGCAGGCGACCTGCTGGCCGAGTTCGTGCTGGCCATGAAGCACGGGCTGGGACTGAACAAGATCCTGGGCACCATCCACACCTATCCCACAATGGCCGAGGCGAACAAATACGTCGCCGGTGAATGGAAACGCGCTCACGCTCCTCAGCGCGTCCTGGCCTGGTTGGGCCGCTATCACGCCTGGCGCCGAGGCTGAACAATGACCGCCATGGCCCTGGCGCCCAGCACTGCGGTCGGCCGACCTGGTGTTTTATGAAAACCGTCGTGTCTCACACCCCCATGCGTCTGTCCATCATCGTCCCCATGCTCAACGAAGCAACGGGGCTGCCCCGCCTGCTGACTCGGCTGTCTTTGCTGAAAAGCCAGGGATGCGAGGTACTGATCGTGGACGGTGGAAGCGATGACGGCTGCGCTGAATTGGCCGCTCGAGCGGGCTTGCAGGTTCTGACTTCGCCAAGAGGTCGCGCCCGGCAGATGAACCACGGCGCCGTTCATGCCGCGGGCAACGTGCTCTTGTTCCTGCACGCAGACACCGTGCTGCCCGAGGGGGCGATCATCACCATCCACCGAGCGATGCAAAGCTCCGGCGCCGTCTGGGGCCGTTTCGATGTGGTCATCGACGGACCTCATCCCATGCTGCGCGTGGTGGCCAAGCTGATGAACCTTCGCTCGCGCTGGACAGGCATTGCCACGGGTGACCAGGCGATGTTTGTCACCCGCGAGGCATTCAATGGAGCGGGTGGATTCCCCGACCAGCCCTTGATGGAAGACATCGAGTTGTCCAGCCGTCTTCTCCAGCTGTCCCGCCCTGCATGTATTGACAGTGCCGTGTTGACGTCGGGACGCCGATGGGAGAGTCGTGGCCTCTGGCGAACCATCCTTCTGATGTGGCGGCTGCGCTGGGCGTACTGGCGAGGCGCACCTGCAGATCAGTTGGCGCAGCTGTACAAATAGGACACCACATGACCCACTCTGTCCACATCATCGTCTTCGCCAAAGCACCCGTCGCAGGCCTTGCCAAGACAAGACTGATCCCCGCACTGGGAGCAACGGGAGCCGCCCGCCTGGCTGCCTTGATGTTGAAACATGCGGTCGAACAGGCTCTGGTCAGCGAGGTTGGCACCGTGGAGGTTTGTGTGACGCCTGCGCCTGAAGATCCCCTGTGGTCGGGGCTGTTGCCTCAGCACCCAGCGCTGCGAATGAGCGATCAAGGCCATGGTGACCTGGGCGAGCGCATGGCACGGGCTGCTCAACGTGCGCTGGATGCGGGCCACCCGGTGCTGTTGATGGGAACCGATTGCCCGGATCTTTCTGCCGAGCGGATTCGGGAGGCGGCGGCTTGCTTGCTCACCAGCGATGCCGCGCTCGTGCCGGCCTTTGACGGTGGCTATGTCTTGCTGGCACTGGACCGCTTTGACGCCAGCCTGTTTCAAGACATCGCGTGGAGCACGTCCAGCGTGGCACAGGTCACGCGGTCTCGAATGGGCCAGCTGGGCTGGAGCGCGACCACCTTGCCAACGCTGCACGACATCGATGAGCCCGATGATCTTCGCTGGTTGCCAGAGGGTTGGCTTACTGCCATCCAGGAACATCCACATTGGCCGACACCCGAGGAGGCGCCTCGGGCCGCCTGACCTTGCCATTTCAGGCATCCAGACATCTGCATCTGCATCTGCAGGATGCATGTCACCACGCCGCGCCGGTTCTCACAACCACTGTTGGCGTCCTGACACGTCACGTAGACAGGGAGCCAGACGTGGATGTGTGGTCGAACGCAGGCACGTACAATACTGCGGTGCAACATACCCTCGCAGCCTCTCTCAAACACCCGGTGTTCTACCCGGGCTGGGGCCTGCCACGGGGATTTTTCTGCTCGGTGACTCCACCGTAGTTTCCCAGGGCCGCCACGCGCCCTACGTGCTTCGCCTGACCAGCATCAGTTGGTCACACCCCTCTTGCAGAGCTTCCCGCCTTCGCATCACCGCGAGGGCCATTTCTCTATGTCACTTCAAACACTACGCCAGGACTGGCTGTCCAACGTGCGCAACGACCTCCTCGCGGGTCTGGTTGTTGCCCTCGCCCTCATCCCGGAGGCTATTGCCTTCTCCATCATCGCCGGGGTGGACCCCAAGGTGGGCCTGTACGCCTCCTTCTCCATCGCCACCATCATTGCCTTCACCGGAGGCCGACCGGGGATGATTTCAGCCGCCACGGGGGCCATGGCGCTCCTGATGGTGTCGCTGGTGAAAGACCACGGCCTGGAGTACCTGCTGGCCGCCACGGTGCTCACCGGGGTCCTTCAGGTCATCGCTGGGTGGGTCCGGCTGGGTGCCTTGATGCGGTTCGTGTCGAGGTCAGTGGTCACGGGTTTCGTGAACGCCCTTGCCATCCTCATCTTCCTCGCCCAGTTGCCCGAACTCACCAACGTGACGTGGCACGTCTATGCCATGACAGCGGCGGGTCTCGGCATCATCTACGGCCTGCCCTACATCACCAAGGCGGTGCCGTCGCCGCTGGTGACCATCGTGGTGCTGACCGGTGTCGCCATCGCGCTGGGCCTCGACATCCGCACTGTGGGCGACATGGGTGACCTCCCCGACAGCCTGCCGGTGTTCCTCATCCCGAACATCCCGCTGACCTGGGAGACGCTTTCCATCATCTTCCCGTACTCACTGACCCTCATGGTGGTGGGCCTGCTGGAATCGCTGATGACGGCCACCATCGTGGACGACCTCACGGACACCAAGAGCGACAAGAACCGCGAGTGCGTTGGCCAGGGCGTTGCCAACATCGCCACGGGCTTCATCGGCGGTATGGCGGGCTGCGCCATGATTGGTCAGTCCATCATCAACATCAAGTCAGGGGGACGTGGTCGCCTCTCCACCTTGGCGGCTGGCGCCTTCCTCCTGTTGATGGTCGTGTTCCTGGGTGACTGGGTGGCGAAAATACCCATGGCCGCCCTGGTGGCCGTGATGATCATGGTCTCCCTCGGTACCTTCAACTGGGGCTCCATCAAGAACCTGCGCGAGCACCCCAAGAGTTCCAGCGTGGTGATGATTGCTACCGTGGCCGTGACCGTGGCCACCCACGACCTCGCCATGGGCGTGCTGACTGGTGTGTTGCTGTCGGGTTTCTTCTTCGCCCACAAGGTCGGGCAGATTCTGAGGGTGAGGTCGCAGAGCGAGGACGAGGGGCGTACCCGTACCTATCAGGTCATCGGGCAGGTGTTCTTCGCCAGCGCCGACCGCTTCTCCAACGCCTTTGACTACAAGGAGGTCATCGACAAGGTCCGCATCGACGTGAGCCGCGCCCACTTCTGGGACATCACCGCCGTGAGCGCCCTGGACAAGGCGGTCATCAAGTTCCGCCGCGAGGGAGCGGAGGTCGAAGTCATCGGCTTGAACGAGGCCAGTGCAACCATGGTGGACCGCTTCGGCATCCACGACAAGGATGGCGCGGACGACATGCTCATGGGCCACTGAAGGAGAACACGAGATGAACGAAGACAAAAAAGTACTGGCCTGCGTGGACCAATCGAAATACGCCGAGAGCGTGGCGGACTACGCCACCTGGGCGGCCAAGCGGATGCAGACCCCGATGGAACTCCTTCACGTCATCGACCGACATCCCCGCCTGGAAGCCGTGCAGGACCACAGCGGGGCCATCGGCCTTGATGCCCAGGAGAACCTGCTCAAGCAGTTGAGCGACGAGGACGAGACGAGGACACGCGCTGCCCGGGAGATGGGTCGGGTGTTCCTCAACGGCCTGCGCGAGCGGGCCATGGCATCGGGAGCGTTCGTGGTTGACGTGCGGCAACGCCATGGCGAGCTGGAGACCACGCTCCCGGAACTTCAGGGCGATGTCCGCCTGTTCGTGCTGGGCCGTCGCGGTGCTTCTGCACAGGCCACCCAGCGAGACCTTGGCCGCAACCTGGAGTGGGTGGTCCGCTCGGTGAACAAGCCCGTGCTGGCCGTGCCGGATGCGTTCCGTGAACCCAGCCGCGTCCTGTACGCGTTCGATGGCTCCAGCGTGACCCGCCAGGGCATTCAGATGATTGCCGGGAGTCCGCTGCTCAAGGGGCTGCCCATCCACCTGCTGATGGCGGGGAAGGCGCAAGCCCAAGGGCCGAAGCAGATCGAGGAGGCCCGCAACGTGCTGGAGGCGGTGGGCTTCCAGGTCTCAATGGAGGTTCACCTGGGTGACCCCGAGACCGTGATTGCTGAGGCGGTGAAGTCGCAGCAATGCGACCTACTGGTCATGGGTGCCTACAGCCACTCTCCATGGAGGAGCTTGTTTGTGGGCAGCAAGACCACCGACCTGTTGCGCTCAGCGGCTGTTCCCACGTTGCTATTGAGGTGATCAACGGAATGGCTGGGGCGAGAGATGTGTCAGCAGGCGCATGTGTACGTAGTTGACGGAGGCGCACGGGGGACGCAACCGAAGGAGAACTGACGTCGTCAGTTGGCAATGGCCGCGTTCGCAATGCCTTCGAGCGCCTTGCGCAGGTTCTCAACCACGGGGCACTGCGCAACCCCATGGCGCTGGGCGAGAAAGGCGGGATCGTTGTAGCCCACCCAGACCTGGGCCGATGCGTCTTCCCACACCAGTGCCTTGAGCGGGAGGTCGATGCCCACCGATTGCGCGCACTCCATGAAAGGTGTTCCGCCCTGCGGATTGCCGAAAATGAGCACTTCGGTGGGTCGAAGGGTTTTGCCCACCTTGGTCGCGCCTGCCGCATGGTCGATGCGCACGAACACGTTCAGGCCCCGTTGCTTCACGAGCTCCTCCAGTCGGTCCATGGTCGCCTTCGCGCCGTGGGGACTCTTGACCGAGATCAGACCATCGGCGGCATTGACCAGGCCGAGGGTGGATGTCAGAACGAGTGCAGCGATGGCGTGAAAAATTCGCATGGGGAGTCTCCTTGGGGTTGGGGTGGCGCAGCCTGGCTGCTTCGGCGCTTGTGAGAGGTACCCAGCCTCCAACAAGTTCTCATGTTCTACGCAGATGACTTCGGTACTGGATCAAGACCGGAGTTGGGAAACCCAGGTCTTCTGAAGTTCGGACATCGCATCGTCGGGCGTGAGCAGCGCCCCGGTGAGCGCTGTCCGGATCGAGGTTTCGGGCACCGGGAGCGTCTGCGACAACAGCGCGTCCAGCAGGCGACGTGCCTTGGCCAGGCTTTTGCCGTAGAGCTCGAACACGGCCGACACGCTGACGTGTTGCGTGGGGTCGTCGAGCCAGCAGTCGTAGTCGGTCACCAGGCCCACGGTGGCATAGGCCATCTGGGCCTCGCGCGCCAGAAACACCTCGGGTGCGTTGGTCATGCCCACCAGGTGGCAACCCATCTGCCGCAGCAGGTGGCTCTCGGCCTGGGTGCCCAGGCGGGGGCCGTCCACGCAGGCGTAGGTCAGGCCGCGGTGCACCTTGAGGCCAGACGTGTCCGCAGCGGCCATGACCGCATCGACCAGCGCGCTGCTCACCGGTTTGGCGGTGGAGACATGCGCGGCGACACCGCCACCGAAGAAGGTTCGCTCGCGCGCACCCCGCGTCCAGTCGATGTATTGCTCGGGCATCGCCAGGTCGCCAGGCGCGACTTCCATGGCCAGGCTGCCCACGGCCGAGAAGCCCAGCATCATGGTGGCGCCTGCACGCTTGAGCGCATACACGTTGGCGCGGTAGTTCACTTCGTGCGGCAACAGCCGGTGACCGGCCCCGTGGCGCGCCAGAAACAGCACCGCCTGGCCGTGCAAGGTGCCGCGCAACACCTCGCCCGATGGCGTGCCGAACGGCGTGTCGCCGCCCTGACGTTCGTGGATGTCCAGACCGTCGAGTTCGTAGAGGCCGGTGCCTCCGATGATGGCGAGCATGGTTCAGTTCTCCAGTGGGCGCACGGCGTCCTGCAGCTGATAGGCCGGACCGTGCTGGATGCGGTTGAAGTAGGAGGCGTGGGCGTCGCTGCCCTCGGGCCACAGCTTTTGGAATTGCCGCTGCCAGGCGGCGGTATCGATTTCGATGGCGATGGCGTCGATGTGAACCTCACGCTCGACCACGCCGAAACGACGCTCGGCGCCCGTGTACGGCGAGAACGCGATGCGGGTGATCAGGCCCGCCGCATCGCCCTGGAAGTTGGGCATGCCGGTGGCGCCGTTGTTGAACACCCAGCGTGCGTGGTCTTGCTTTGAAGCAAGGCGCTGGAACACGGGCAGACAGGTGTGCGTGCTGGCAAAGGCGTGCACGTCAGCCTCGTCGAACCAGCGTTTCACCGCCTCGCGGTGCACGGCGTCGCGCAGGTGCTCCTGCGCAAAGCCCCAGCCGGCGAGCGACTGCGCGTCGCCATGCACCACGCCCAGACGCAGTGGACCGACATCGGCGCGCAGCCACATCGGCAAGGACCGCAGTTCGCGCTGCTGCTCGGGTGTGACGCAGCTGCGCAGCGCTTTGTGAATGCGGTTGGAGCGTTCGACCACCTGGTCTCCCACCCAGTCGGGGTAGGCGCAACCGCAGCCGGCATCGGCATCGGCGCTTTCATCGGCGTTCTGGTCGGCCAGCTCGGTCTCCACATTGCCGCGCAAGGCATCAAAGCGCATCACCGATTGCTGGATGCGGGTGAACACGGCGGGATCGGCGTCAAACCAATGGAAGTCGCCGTTGAACACCATGCGGGCTCGCCCGCGCTCCTGCCCGAACAGTTCGATCACGCGCTGCAGTGCGGCCTCGTTGCCATACAAGCCGCCCACCACATAAAGCACATCGAGATCTCTCAGGTGCTCAGGCGCCGCGCTGGCGAACACCGAGGGCGCGTAGCGGTAGTGCAGTGGGCAGCTTCTGCCGGCAGTCGCAGGCGAGGCATCGAGCGTGGGAGCGTCAATGTTCATGGGGTACTTCGTTGCAGGGTTGGCAGGCAAGCCGTCAGCGCCGGCGTCGGATATGGGTTGGGTGTTGAACAGCGGTCGGTTGGCATCGGGCTCAGGCTAGACGCATACAGCGCCTGCAGCCGTTCGGCATCGACCTGAGCGATCGGCAAGTCAAATTCCAGCGCGCCATCGCGAAGGCCGATCACGCGATCGGCCAACAACGGCAGCAGCGCAGGCTGGTGCACCACGGTGATCAGTGTGGCGCCACCGGCGATGCTGCACAGCCATCGGCAGGCATCGGCGGCGGCGGCCGGGTCCAGATTGGCCGTGGGTTCGTCGGCCAGGATGAGGCGCGGGCGCTGCAGACGCAGGCGTGCAATGCTGAGCTTCTGGCGTTCGCCCCCCGAGAGACGGTCGGTGCGTGTATCGCCCAGACCCTCCAGACCAACCACAGCAAGCGCCTCGTCGGCCTCAGCCACGAGCGTCGCGGGGTACAGGCGGCTCCAGCTGCGCCAGCCGCTCAGGCGTCCCAGCGCGCCGATCAACACGTTCTCGCGCGCGCTCAAGCGCGACACCATGTGCAGCCCCTGCATGACCTGGCCCACCTCGCTCCGCCAGGCGCGCAGCGCGGCGTCGGACACCGGCTCCTGCAGCGGCCGCCCCAGCACGCTGACCGATCCTTCGGTGGGAACCGCCAGGCCACCGAGCACCCGCAGCAGCGTCGATTTGCCCGCGCCGTTGTGCCCGACGATGGCCACCCGCTCGCCGGCACCGATGTGCAGTTCGTCCAGTCGCAGCAAGGTCCGCGCACCGGCTTTCACGGCCAGCTTGCGGATGTGGATGTCGTGTGTTGTGGCGCTCACAGCAAAGCCTGGCGTATGCGCCGAGAGAGGCTGTCGAACGCCACCACCAGCGCGATGACGACGAGCAGGATGGTGGCCAGGCGGCTCCACTGGAACAGGCTGACCGCCTCGGAGATCAGCAGGCCGAGGCCGCCCGCGCCGATGAGGCCCAGGATGGTCGAGTCGCGGATGTTGAACTCCCAGATGTAGAGGTGGTTCGACACGAACTGGGGCAGCACGGCGGGCCACACGGCGTTGAAGAAGACCTGGGTGCGCGACGCGCCGGTGGCTTGCACGGCGTGGATGGCGCCCATGTCCAGCGACTCGACCGACTCCGCGTACAGCTTGCCGTAGGTGCCCATGGAATGCAGCGCAATGGCCAGGATGCCGGCGGTCGGACCCAGACCAACAATGCCCACCAGCACCAGGCCGAACACCAGTGTGTGAATGGCGCGCAGCACGTCAAGCAGACCTTTGCTCGCCCAGGCCAGCCAGCGAGGTGCGCCCAGGTTGCGCGCGCTCAGCAGGCCGGGGGGCAAGGCCAGCAAGGCCCCCAGCAGCGAACCCAGGGTGGCGATCTGGAACGTGACCCAGGTGGCACGCCCCAGTGCCGCCAGAAAATCGGCCTCCACCACGCGGCGGTCTTCCACGCGCAGCAAGGTGCCGTCTTCGCTGCGGTATTCCAGGCGCTCCGGCCCGAACCACACATCCAGAAAACTCGGGTATGCGAATTCACCGATCGACTTGATCAGGTTGGCCACGGGGTTGCGCCCCAGCGACAACTCGCCCGCCACCCAGAGGCTGCCCAGGCAGACGCCCACCAGCAGCGCATAGGCGAGCACCAGCAGCGCAAAACGCGCCCGACCGGACCAACGCGGTGGCGAGAAAGGCGGCTGGATCGGCAGCGCGCTCACTTGGGCTGCAGCGTGCCAGTGGCCAGACCAGCGTCCCGGATCGGCTTGTAGGCCCGGTTGTCGCTGTTGATGAAGCCGGTGTAGCTCGGCGGCATCAGACCCGGCTGCGTCTTGAGCAAGGGGCCAACCTCAGCCAGCGCCGCCTGCAGGCGCGCCACGAAGGCCTTGTCCTTGTGGAGCGCTTCGCTGACGGCAAACGCGTCGTTGGGCAAAGGATCGGACTGCCAGATGATCTTCGAGCGCTCGGCTTTGATCAGGCCCTGCGCGATCATCGCGTCGCGGTTGCGGTTGTAGTCGGCGCCAGCGTCGATCTGCCCGGCAGTGACCTGGGTCTGGATCGCCTGGTGCTTGGTGTGCAGCACACGAGAAAAATGCTTCGCGGGATCGATGCCCTGCTTCATGAAGAAATGCAGCGGAATCAGGTAACCGGAGGTGGATCCTTTGTCGCCGAAGGCAAAGGTGCGCCCTTTGAGGTCGGCCACCGAATTGATGCCCGAATCCGGATGGGTGACGATCATCGCGAAGTATTCAGGCTTGCCTTCGTACAGGATGGTTGAGACCACCTGGGCATTGGCCGCCTGGTTGGCCAGCACGTAGCCCCACGGACCCATCAAGGCCAGGTCGGTTTCACCATTGGCCAGCGACTTGGCCAGGCCTTCCCAGCTGTCAACGGTGCGCAACTCGACCGGGCGACCCAGGCGCTGAGAGAGGTGTTGCGCCAGCGGCCGGTAGGTGGCGTCGTTGCGCTCCCGATCGGGCTGGAACAGGCCGACACCGAATTTCAGCGGCGTGGTCTGTGCCTGTGCGGTGAGCGTTGCGAGCAGCAGGAACAGGCTGGCCAGCCAGCGGGTGAACACGGTCATGGGGTCTCTCCTGAAGTGACGGTTTGGGATGGGCTTTGATGCACGGCATGAACAGAAATCGTCGCTGCCGCTGGGTCGGCCGACTCCAGTGCACCACCGCAACTGCTGCCCTGTCCTGCGGTGCAGCCGTAGCAGTGGTCAGCAATCCGGATGGCCTCGCCTTCGGGATCCGCACCGAGCAGTTCCCGCAGGTGCGGGCGCCAGGTCTTGCCCAGGCGGGCCGGCAGCCCCAGCATCTGGTTGAAGTCGCAGTCGTACAGATCGCCCTGCCAGTCCACGCTGATCATGGAGCGGCACATCACGGTGTTGAGGTTGTCGGCCTGGTACGCCTGCTTGAGCAGTTGCATGTAGGTGCCGAAGGTGCCCTTGGAGACCAGGGTGCTGCCGAAACGCTGCACCGGCATGTTGGTCAGCGCAAACAGGTGGTTGAAGCGGATACCGAAGTGCTGCATCAGCTCGCGCTTGTAGTCGGCCTCCAGTGCACCTTGCGGTGGTGGCAACGACGGGCCTTGCGGGTTGTAGACGAGATTGAGCGTGAGACCGCTGTCTGGGACGCCGTAACCCAGCGCGTTGAGTTGCTGCAGCCCGGTGATGCTGAGGTCGAACACGCCATCGCCCCGCTGACGATCGACATTGGCTGGGGAATAACACGGCATGGAAGCCACCACCTGAACACCTTGCTCAGCCAGGAAGGCCGCCAGGTCTTCCTGACCGGGCTCGCTGAGAATGGTCAGGTTGCATCGGTCAATCACCTCGACACCCAGGGCCCGGGCCGCCACCACCAGGCGCCTGAAGTGGTCACTGAGCTCCGGCGCGCCGCCGGTGAGGTCCAGCGTGGTGATGCGCCTGGCTTTCAGCACCTCGATCACCAGGTCCACCGTTGCCCCGTCCATCATTTCGTTGCGGTTGGGGCCGGCGTTGACGTGGCAATGCAGGCAGGACTGGTTGCAGCGGTAACCGAGGTTGACCTGCAGCGTGTTCAGGGCTTGGCGGCGGATGGCGGGAAAGTCGGTGGCGGTGAGCAGCGGCAGGGTGTCGTGCATGGGGCGGACTGGTGAAGTTGAAGGTTCGACACCATCAGTCGTTCACAACCGATTGTTTGTTACAGCCCGGCAGAAAAAATACCGCCAGGGGCGTTGTCGCGGCCTCACCACCTCAGCAGCCGCGGACCGAGGACCGCGCCCAGCAGCCCAGTCAGCAGGACTCCCAGCGAGTACCAGACTGCCACAAACGTGGCCGAGACCTCAGGACACACCAGGGAATAACCCATGGCGCCCAGTGCGCCGGCCATCAATCCAGCGTTGAAGCCGGCAGCCCGCAGTTGGGTGGGTGCGAGTCCGCGAAGCGCCCACAGTGCGCCGGCCAGTGCCGGCAACGAAAGCGCCACCACATTCGTTGGGCAGCTGAGCCAGGTTTCGCCAAACAGGGCCGCCATGCGTTGATCCGGCGCGCTGGACACCAGCGTGAGCGCGCCCAGGGCCAGCATGGTGGCAAACACAGCCAACACGGCCCGCACGGGCCAGTGCGTGCGCGCCACCGGCCGGGAAAGCCTCGCCGTCAACCAGCCAGCCGCCAGCGCCAAGCTGCCGCCGTACATGAGCTTCAGCCACGGTGCCTGCGTAGCCCACATCGTCACTGGGATCGATCCCATGCTCACCAGCGCGGACAAGGCGCTGGCGATCAAGCCAAGCGCCACCACTGGGGCCAGTCGCCGCAGCACGGGCGCCTGGGGGGCAGGCCCTGCGCCCTTGGCCAACATCTCGATCAACGATTGCGTTTTCATGTTCCTGTGTCTTTCACCCATTGCGCCAGCCGCTTCAACCCTCTGTGCACCTGTACCTTGATGGCCGACTCCGAGATGCCGGTGCGCATCGATGCTTCGGTTACCGACAGCCCCTCGATCTTCGTCAACACGATGGCCTGACGTTGAACATGTGGCAACTCCTGAAGCAGCCTTTCAAGGTCTCGCTGCGCACCATCTTCGACCGGCTCGGCTGCCAGCAAGGCCTCGTCCACATCGTCCAGCGCGTCGTGGAGGTTCTCCCGCCGCCCACGGCGCCTCCAGAGATCGACCAGCTTGTGGCGAGCGATCGCGGTGACCCAGGCGCTGACTGGCAACGTCGGGTCAAAGGTTCCGCGTTGCAGATGAAGTGCCAGCAGCGTTTCCTGCACCAGGTCTTCGATGTCGTCTGGCGTCGACTGCATGCGCCGCCGCAGGAATCCGCGGATGCGCAACGCGATCTTCTCCAGCGCCTCGCGGTAAGCGACCTCATCGCCTTGCTGCGCACGCAGCCACAGCGGTTTCAGGCTGGCTTCGAAATCGTTGGGACCTGTCTCTCTAGGCATTTCGTGGCAGCGGCTGCTTTGGTTACACAAATGGGGGGGCGGCATGAACAAGTGCCGACCAAAGGCAGGGTTGTTGGCCCGGGATTCTGCACTGCCTGTAACCGAAAGGCCTCCGGCTTCGTAAATCAAAGGCCCTTCCATCCCTTTCAACCCGTCAAGACAAGCCAGATGAAAACTTCTTCCACGCCCGCCTCGCGCGTGGTCACGACGCAGCCCTTGTCCGTGGGCCCTGTCATGAGCACCAGCCGACGCCAGCTTTTCCTCTTCACTGCCGGGTGCCTGCCGGCCTTGTGGCCCCTGGGCCACAGCCATGCTGCAGTGTTCGATCACAGCCACGCCGCCTGGACCGGTCTGCTCAAACGGCATGTCGTGCTGCTTCGCGGCGGGCAGGCATCGCAGGTTCGCTACGCAGGCTTCTCAAAGGACCGCGGGGACCTCACGGCCTATCTGTCGTCACTTTCCGCCGTCACCATTGACGGGTTCTCGGCCTTCTCCCTGGCGCAGCGCCAGGCGTTCCTGATCAACGCCTACAACGCGTTCACCGTCGAACTGATCCTCACCAAATACCCGGACCTGACGTCGATCAAGGAGTTGGGCAGCCTCCTCTCCAGTCCCTGGAAGCCGAAATGGATTTCCCTGCTGGGCAGCAAGGTGTCGCTGGACGACATCGAACACGGCATGCTGCGCAAGCGGGGCGTCTATGACGATCCCAGGGTGCATTTCGCCGTGAACTGCGCGTCCATCGGGTGTCCAATGTTGCGCGAAGAAGCCTTTGTAGCAACGCGCATCGACGCCCAACTGGAGGAGCAGTCGAACCGTTTCATGGCTGACCGGACGCGCAACCGGTTTGACGAAGCCGCGGGGCGACTGCAACTCTCGCGTATCTTTGACTGGTATGCCGACGATTTCAAGCGAGGTGATCGGGGCGTCACCTCATTGCACGGTTTTGCCGGGCTGTACGCCGAACGCTTGTCGGACTCTGCAGCGGGCCGAGATCGGATCCGCAGCGGGCGCGTTGACATCACCTACCTCGACTACGACTGGTCCCTGAACGACGCAAGCCGCTGAGTCGTTTTACTGAGGGTGACGCACGTCTTCGCGAGGCAGCTGGCTTCTGCTGACTTCGTTCTTGGCTGCGCTGTAGCTGGACACGAGGTAGGGCACCAGGTAGTTGAGCGCCACGTGCATCCACGAAGGCGCGTGAGAGGCCAGGACGGCCTCACCCTGATTGATCACATTGAGTGCAGTGCCGACCACGGCTGACACACGCAGTGCGTTCAGGACGATGGATCTGGACAAGGCGGTGCTGACAAGTTGTTTCATTGAAGGGCTTCGTGTGATGTCAGCTTCGTTCGCTGGACCCGATCGGTTACACGACCGATCAGGAAAAGAATCTTTTGGTTTTGATGTAACGAACCGGACGCGCTTTCGACCATGCAGGGTAGGCCAGATTGTCTGACCTGCCCGCTCGGAGGACTTTCCATGAGCGGATTTGCCAACCCCTTGCAGGAGTCATTCATGGAAAACACTGTCGATCGTCGCACCGCCACCCGCCTCGCATCCGGCGCCGCCCTGGCCCTGGCCATGGGTACCGCACTCACGCTGGTGGCCGCACCGGTTGCCGCGCAGAGCGCGGACAAAGAAAAATGCTTCGGCGTCGCGCTGAAGGGCAAGAACGATTGCGCCGCCGGGCCGGGCACCACCTGCGCCGGCACTTCCAAAGTGGACTACCAGGGCAACGCCTGGTCGCTGGTTCCAAAAGGAACGTGCGAGAAGACCGCATCGCCCAAGTCGCCATCCGGATTCGGGCAATTGAAGGAGTTCAAGGAAAAGGCTTGATCCGCCTGAGTGCACTCTCACCAACCAGGCCTTCTCATGGAGCTCACCGCCCAGCATCGCAAAACCGCCTTGGGGATTGGCGCGCTGCCAATGCGGGGTGGGCTGGGCCTGAAGGCAGAGCACTTCGCCCACGTTCGGGACACCCGTCCCGACGTGGGCTTCTTCGAGGTTCATGCCGAAAACCATCTGGTGGCGGGTGGGCCGATGCTGCGCCACCTTGCAGCGGTCCGCGCTGACTACCCGCTGACCATCCATGGTGTCGGTTTGTCGATCGGATCGGAAGCTGGCCTGGACGAAGAACACCTCAAGGCGGTAACGGCGCTGGTGCAGCGTTTCGAGCCGGCGGTCTTCTCCGAACACCTGGCATGGTCGTCCCACAACAGCACGCACTTCAACGATCTGCTCCCATTGCCGTACAACCTGCCTACCCTTCACAGGGTCTGCCGGCACATCGACCAGATCCAGAACCGCATGGGGCGGCCTTTGTTGCTGGAGAACCCCTCCACCTACTTGTCATGGGCGGCGTCCACCTGGAGCGAGGGCGCCTTCATGAGCGAGGTGGTTCAGCGAACCGGCTGCGGTCTGCTGCTGGACGTGAACAACGTGTACGTGTCGGCGATCAACCAGGGCGCGGACCCCGTCGCTGCCCTGCTCGAACTGCCACTGCGCCACGCCGGGCAGATTCACCTTGCCGGGTTTGCCGAATCGTTTGACAGCTCGGGCGTGCGCCTGCTCATTGACAACCATGGCGCCAGCGTCGCCAGTGCGGTCTGGGCCTTGTTCGACACGGTGCTGGCTCGGGTGGGGCCCGTGCCCACCTTGCTGGAGCGTGACCAGAACATCCCTGCGTTTGCCGTGCTGATGGCCGAGGTGGGCTTGGCAGACTCGAAGCTGGCGCGTGCCAACCGATCACTGGATGCTACAGCCTTGATCCATGCCATGACACCCGAGGTGGTGCGATGAGCCACCACAGCTTCGCCCACGCGCTGCTGGACCCCTCCCTGCCTGTGCCGGCGGGTCTTGTGTTGCGGGGTGGTGGAAATCTGGCCGATCGCTTCGCGGTGCACCGCAACAACACCGTCGTCTCGCTGGTCGATGCCTTGCTCGCCATCTACCCAGTGACGGCAGAGCTGGTCGGCGAGCCGTTCTTTCGCAGCATGGCTGCGGTCTACGTCCGGCAGTCCCCTCCCCACCAGCCTGTGCTGGTGCGCTACGCAGCGGATTTCGATCGCTTCATTGCGCAGTTCGAGCCCGCTGAAAGCGTGCCCTATTTGCCGTCGGTGGCGCGCGTCGAAGCGGCCTGCATGCACAGCCTGCATGCGGCCGACGACATCCCCATGGACATTGCCCTGGTGGCCGAGGTGATCGCCGACGGCGACACGCTGCTGCAGCGCGGGTGCCGCCTGGATGCATCCCTCGTGCCCTTGAGCCTGAGCCATGCCGGCGCCGACGTCTGGATGGCGCACCAGCCCGGGTCGGACCTGCTTTTGTCCACCATAGATACCACGCGATCTCAGGACGTCTTCGTCCTCCGCCGCGGGGACGGTGTGGTGGTGTGGGAGCCGCCGGTGGGCACGGTCGCGCTGGTTCGACTTCTCATGGACGGTGTACCACTGGCAAAGGCCGTGCAAGGGATGGGAACGCAGCACGACAACTTCGATTTTTCAATCAGCCTGGCGGGTTTGTTGCACCACGGCCTGGTGGTTGATCTCCCCCTTTGCAACGCATGACTGGAGCAACTCATGGAATCCGCATCACCATCGCCCGCCCGCACCCAACCGGCCTCACTGCTCGATCGACTGGCCGATCTGGTGGCCCATTGCCACTTCGCCATGACGCGCCTGCCGAACTCATTGCTGGCGCTGCTCGCGCGGTTTTCGATCGCTGCGGTGTTCTGGAAATCGGGCCAGACCAAGATCGAAGGACTGACCATCGACTTCATCAACGGCGATTTCGTGCTGGGATGGCCCAAGCTTTCCGAGAATGCCGTGTTCCTGTTCGCAGATGAATACCGCTTGCCCATCGTTGCGCCGCACTTGGCGGCCTGGATGGCCGCGTTCAGCGAACATCTTTTTCCCATTCTGTTGCTGATAGGTCTGTCCACCCGTTTCTCGGCGCTGGCGCTGCTGGGCATGACCACCGTCATCCAGGTCTTCGTGTATCCCGACGCCTACCCCACACACGGGGTCTGGGCCGCTGTGTTGCTATACCTCATGGCCCACGGCCCGGGCAAGATCTCGGTGGATGAGTTCATCCGCTACCCATCGCGTTGCTGAAGCGTGCACCGGGAAGGGAAGCACCGTGGGAAGCCTCGCCCGGTTCGTGGGACGCCAGCTGGCCCGCTACCTGGCGCGCGAGGTGCATGTGCATGGCACAGCGCCTCCCACGCCGGTGCAGTGGCTCAGGGACACGCTGGTGCCAGGCGATGTGTTGCTGATTGAGGGACACAGCCGGTTCAGCACTGCTATCAAATACCTCACCCAGTCCACCTGGTCGCACGCGGCCCTCTTTGTTGGTCGCGAAGCCCTGGTCGGCCAGGATGGAATAGAAAACCTGTGCTTCATCGAGGCCGATGTGCAGATGGGTGTGCGTGCCGTCGGTCTGGATCTGTTCGCGCCGCATCACACACGCATCTGCAGACCGGTGGGTCTGCTCGCCGCCGACCGGCAAGCGCTGATCCAGCATGCCGTGGCCCAGCTCGGGCGGCAGTACGACCTGAGGAACGTGATCGACCTGGCGCGTTACCTGTTCCCGACACCTCCGGTGCCTGCCCGTTTCCGACGTCGGATGCTCTCGCTGGGCAGCGGTGATCCCACCAAGGCTATTTGCTCTACCCTGATTGCCCAAGCCTTCCAGGCCATCGGTTACCCCGTGCTGCCAGAGGTCCGGCTCATGAACCGCAACGATCCCCTGTGCCCCGATTGCCAGGACGAGATCTACATGGTTCGCCACCACAGCCTGTTTGCGCCGCGCGACTTCGATGTGTCGCCGTACTTCGACATCGTCAAACCGACCTTGCGGCAAGGGTTCGATTTTCATGGTGTCCAATGGGGCGACTTGACCACACCGGCGGCAACTAATCACGTTACCTTGACGACAGGATTCGACCGATGAGCTTCTTTCCCTCCCTGCCCGAGGACGCTGGCGTGCGCCACATCCTCACACTCAACCCGGAAGCCGGGCGAGCGCTGGTGGCGTTTCACACCGCAGCGCTGCGCAACGCCAGTCCGCTGACGCCCGCTCACAAAGAGCTGATCGCCGCCTACGTGTCTGGTCTGAACGCCTGCCAGTATTGCTACGGTGTGCATGCGCAGACCGCGCAGGCCTTCGGCATGGGTAAGGGTGTGCTGGAAGCCTTGTTGGCCGATGTGGATTCGGCCGATGTTGAAGAGCGACTCAAGCCGCTCTTGCGCTACGCGCGAAAACTCACCCTGGAGCCAACGCGCATGACCCAGGGGGATGCGCAAGCTGTCTTCGACGCCGGGTGGACCGAGATCGCGCTGCACGATGCCGTGCTCACCGTGTGCCTGTTCAATTTCATGAACCGGTTGCTCGAAGGTCATGGGGTCAAAGGCAACCCTGGCGTGTTCAACACGCGCGGGCAGGCGCTGCGTGACGACGGCTACGAACCGCTGTTGGCGTTTCTTGATGCGGCTGTCCAAGCCGCGCCGAGTGCATGACGCTGGACGTGGTGTGCCTGTGTGCCGATTGGTGCGGCACCTGCCGCGACTACCGGCCCGAATTCGAAACCTTGACAGGCGCACAGCCCGACTGGCGTACGCGCTGGGTTGATGTGGAAGATTTTGAGACCGTGCTCGACGACGTCGACATCACAACCTTTCCCCTGATCCTGATCGTGGACGGCGCCGGTACGCTGTGCTTTGCTGGTCCGGTCACGCCCCAGCCAGGCATGCTGCAGCGACTGTGCCAGGCAGCACAGCTAGGCTCACTCAGGGCCACTGAAGACCAAGCTGCGACCTGGCAGCCCTTGCTGCGCGTCCTGCAGATTCGAGACGAATAAGCATCCTTACCGTCTTTTATTTGACCAGAAGTATCATCTGGCTATGGATGCTCTCGTCTCGCTGCTCAGCAATTTCTCTCTTCATGCGGGTGTGTTTTACACCGGCAACATCTGTGGCATTCACGACTTCGAGCGCGACACAGAACGCGGACACCTCCACCTGATTCGCAGCGGATGGGTTCAGGTGCGCGGCGTGACTCGGCGACGGTTCGAGGTGACACAACCCACGTTGATGTTCCTGCCCCGCCCGGACCAGCACCGGCTGGTGACCGATGACGGACCTGGCTCCGACGTGGTTTGTGCCACGGTGCAGTTCGGTGGTTCGGGCGTCAATCCCGTCACCGCATCGCTGCCCGATCTGGTGATGGTCCCTTTGGCGCAGATGTCGGGAGTCGACGCTCTGCTGGATCTGATGTTCGAGGAGGCCTTTCACGAACACGCGGGCCGACAAGGAGTGCTGGATCGCCTGTGCGAAGTGCTCATGATTCGTCTGCTGCGCCACTGCATGGCCCTGGGCCTGACGCAAGGGGGCGCACTCGCAGGCCTGGCCGATGTGCGCCTGGGCCCTGTGATGGCCGCAATGCACGAAGATCCCCAGCACCCGTGGGACCTGCTCGGCATGGCGCAACTGGCCGGCATGTCACGCGCCCGCTTTGCGGTGCGGTTTCGCGAGGTGACTGGCGACACCCCGGCTGACTACCTGGCCGCTTGGCGCGTGATGACAGCGCAGCGCCTGCTTACCCGCGGCGCACCGGTCAAGCAGGTGGCCGAAGACGTGGGCTATGGCAGCGCGAGCGCCCTGTCGCGCGCGTTTGTGCGCCGGCTCGGAATAGCACCGGGGCAATGGCTGAGGCAGCAAGCCTTGCCAACGCAGACCGAAACCGCGCTCAGTCTTTGACGCTCCCGTGTGCTCACCTTCCAGGGAACGTCGGGTATGGAAATAGAGACGGCTGGTCTCTCGTTGGGTACGGTGACCACCTAGCATGAAGCAACGTTCGTCGAGCACCTGACCCAGTGATCGGTGAAGCTTTGCAATCGCAACTCAGGAGCCCTCCTTCCATGTCTGCCGCCCCATACATCCACCAACTCAACCCAATCAACCACGCCAGTGCAGAAGGCCCTCAGAAGGCCATTCTGGACACTGCCCTCAAGCAGGTCGGCTTCATCCCGAACATGTATGCCAACATGGCCAACGCTCCGGCCGTGCTGAGTACGTACCTGCATGGCTACGGACTGTTCCGCAGTGAGTCTGGCCTGACGCCCACGGAGCAGGAGGTGGTGTTCCTCGCAGTCAGCCAGACCAACGGCTGCACCTATTGCACCGCAGCGCACAGCATGATCGCCGACAAGATGTCTGGCGTTCCCGCCCCAGTTCTGCAGGCCATCCGTCAAAAGCAACCCATTCCCGATGCCAAACTGGCCGCGCTGTTCGCAACAACCACCGAGATGGTGAAGTCGTTGGGCCAGCCCAGCCCCGCCACGGTAAAGTCGTTCCTTGAGGCGGGTTACCAGGAGCGGGATCTGCTCTACATCGTGCTGGCTGTGTCCGTGAAGGTTCTGAGCAACTATTCCAACCACGCCTTTGCCACGCCAGTGGACGAGCGTTTTTCGGCCTACAAAGTCGACTGATCCATTAAATCCATGACGCCCACCTTTGTTCCACAGACATTTGAGCGGGTCATGGGCTGCACCGCTTCGGAGTTGGTCTCGTGGTTGCCGCGCGCTCTGCCCGATGCTGAGCTCGCAACCGACGTGACCGGTCAGCGCAACGTGGCCATCTGGGTCGGCGGATCGATGGAGTTGCGGTGGAATACTTTGCCACCCAGACGCATTGCGTTGCTGGAGATTCCGCAGCTGCAAGTGAGCTTCACTTACGAAGGTCTGGACGACGAAGCCCGTTACCGCATTCAGAAGTGCTTCGATCTGCAGACCCACCGTGGCGGCGGTTGAAGCGCTTCCCGCCAACAAAGGAACTGCCTCATGAACATCATGGCACTGGCATTTGACACCGGTGGCACTGTACTCGACTGGCACAGCGGCATCTGCAAGGCCTTCGCCTTGGCCGGACAGCGCCACGGTGTAGAGCGCGACTGGCACGCGGTAACCAACGACTACCGGCGCGCCTCGATGGCAGGCATCGTGGGCAAATTGCAGCCTGCGTTCAACATGGACGACGTGCACCGCACGGTGCTTGACGGCGTGATGGCGCAACACGGGCTTGAGATGTTCGCGCCGCAAGATCACGCGCAGATTCATCGCGCCTGGAACAGCCTGAACGCCTGGCCAGACTTTGCCGGGGCGTTGGTCCGCCTGAAGCTTAAGTTTCCGGTGGTCTCGTTCACCATGTTGCCACTGGCCATGGTGATGGCCGTCTCCAGACGCAATGGCCTTGAGTGGGACGCCGTGATCTCGTGCGAAATGATCGGCGCCTACAAACCGCAGCCGCTGGCTTACGAACAGGCAGCGCGTTGGATGGATGTTGCGCCTGGTCAAATCTTGATGGTGGCTTGCCACAACTTCGATCTCAACGCAGCCCGCGCATGCGGTTACCACACCGCCTTCGTGCGGCGCCCTTTGGAGTGGGGCCCCGCCGGCCCCCCCGATCCGCATCCACACCCTGACTGCACCATCGTGGTGGACGACTTCCCAACATTGGCACAACACTTGGGTGCCTGAGGCGTTTCGATTCACCACGCCCCCGGTAGCGCTGTCGCCGGCGACATCGCCATCACAACAACCTACGAGAGATACACCATGCTCATTCCCCGCCAAACAGTACCGGCGCTGGCTGTCCCGACCCTGTCCCACGGTACTTTCAACATCGCCACCGATTCGCCAGAACAGTTTTCTCTGGTGGTCTTTTACCGCGGCCTGCACTGCCCGATCTGCCACAAATACCTGCTCGAGCTTGGTCGACTCCTTCCCGAGTTCACAAAGCGCGGCGTGAAGGTGATTGCGTTGTCCAGCGACACTGAAGAACGTGCCCAGGCCATGGCCGACAAGCTGAACGCTCCTGATCTGCGGGTGGGGCACAGCCTGCCCCTGGAGGTTGCACGCGCGTGGGGTCTTTACATCAGCGCGTCCCGTGGGGCGACATCCATCGGCATCGAGGAGCCCGCGTTGTTTTCCGAGCCGGGGGTCTTCATTGTTCGTCCAGACGCGACGCTGTACTACGGCGCCGTCCAGACCATGCCCTTTGCCCGTCCCCATTTTGATGAGCTGATCGCAGCCTTGGACTTCGCGGTGGCCAAAAGCTATCCCGCGCGCGGTGAATACAGCGGAGCTTTGCCGCAATGATGGGGTTCGATGGCGCGACCGCACCACATTGCAAGTCCTTCTTCTAGAATCCGCTGATGCGCTGCCTGCTTGTCCTCGTCCTGTGTCTGCTGCTGCCCCTGCAGGGATTTGCGGCTGTGCAGGGCGTTGCCGCGCCATGTCCCATGCAGGGCATGATGGCCATGGCGGACGAAGCCGGCGAGATGGCAGAGTCCCTGGCCGAGACCATGGACGATTGCTGCAACGACATGGTCACCTTTGAGCGCACGGGTCAGCCCTGCAAGAGCGTCCAGAGTTGTGTTACGTCAGCTGCAGGCCTGCCGTCTTTCCCCTCCCTCGTGGCCCAGACCCCGGTCACCCAGGACCCTCAAGCGCCGGCCTGGCTCAGCCTTCCCCCGGGCGCCACGTCGCGCCTCTGGCGTCCGCCCACTTCCGTCTGATTCCCCGCACAGCGCAGCCCACCCGCCGGTGGCGCTGCTGTCGCGCGCTGTCAGGGCTTTTGCGCCCGGGCGTGCCTGCTCCGGAGCTCAGACATGGAACACCCCTCGCTTTTTCTTGCACGCGCCGTGCTGGCCTTCGCTGGCCTGCTCGCGCTGGTCACACCCGCCGCCGCCGATGAACCCCTGAGCCTGAGCGCTGCGGTGAGCGCAGCCCTGGCCCGCTCGCGCAGCCTCGACGCATCCACCGCCGCCGCGCAAGGTGCGCGCGAGATGGCGGTGGCGGCTGCGCAGCGGCCCGACCCGGTGCTGCGCTTGTCGCTGGACAACCTGCCGGTGGACGGGCCCGACCGGTTCAGCACCACGCGCGATTTCATGACCATGCGCTCCATCGCACTCATGCAGACCCTGCCGAACGCAGACAAGCGCCGCGCCCGGGGCGAGCGCTTCGAACGCGAGGCCGACGCGGCGTTGAGCGAACGCGCGCAGCGGTTGGCCCTGCTGCAGACCGAGGTGGCACAGGCCTGGCTGGAGCGCCGCATGCAGGAGCAGCGATGGGCGTTGCTGCAGGCGCAGATCAGCGAAGCGCGTGTGCTGGTGCAGACCACCGAGGCGGCTCTTCGCGGTGGACGGGGCTCCACGGCCGATGTGTTGAGCGCGCGTGAAGCGCTGGCCCAGCTGGAGCAAGGCTTGATCGGCGCGCAGGCCGAGCGCGCCAACGCCCGCCTCACGCTGGCGCGCTTCACCGGCGGACCACCCAACCAGCCGCTGGCCGATCCACCGCCGATGTGGCAGACCACGGCAGCGGTGGGCGAAGCGGACCCATTGCGCAACCTGCCTGATCTCGTTGCGCTGCAGGCCCGCGAGGCCGTGGCCCGGGCCGAGGCTGAACTGGCGAGCCAGGAGCTCAAGCCCGACTGGAGCGTCGAGATCATGTTCAGCCAGCGTGGCTCGCAGTTCTCCAACATGGTGTCGGTCGGCGTGTCGGTGCCGCTGCAATGGGACCGCCCGCAGCGCCAGCAACGCGAACTCGCCGCGCGCCTGGCGCGTGTGAACGAACTGGAGGCCGAGCGCGAGGAACAGACCCGCGAGCGGGCGCTGCAGGTGCAGCGTTGGCAGCAGGACTGGCGCGCTGGGCTGGAGCGGCTCGCGCATCTGGATGCGCAACGCCAGCCCCTGGCTGCGCAGCGAGTTGAAGTGGCGCTCGCGGCTTACCGGGGCGGGCGCGAGGGTCTGGGCCCCGTGCTGCAGGCGCGCCGCGATGCACTGAACCTCGCGCTCGAACGCCTCGCGCTGGAGCGCGAGACCGCCGGCCTGTGGGCCAGGCTGGAATACCTCATCCCCGAGAGCCCAACAGGAGTGAAACCATGAGCAGGGAAACATCCTTCGTCGCGCTGGCCGCTGTGGCCCTGCTCGTTGCCGTGGGCGCGGGTGCCTGGTGGCTGGGCATGCAGCAGGGCATGGGCCACACCACGCAGACCACCGCACAGCCTGCGGCAAGCACCAGCACAACGTCCACCGACGACCCGTCGCTGTGGACCATCCCGCAGGGCGAAGAAGCCACGCGCCGGCACATCCGCGAATCGCTCAAGGCCGGCGATGTGGATCCAGCCACAGGTCGGCGCATCCTGAATTACCACGACCCCATGGTGCCGGGCAAGAACTTCGAGGCGCCCGCCAAGTCGCCCTTCATGGACATGATGCTGGTGCCTCGCTACGCCGGCAACGAAGCGGCGGACGCCAGCAGCGTCACGGTGAGCCCGCGCGTCCAGCAGAACCTGGGCCTGCGCACCGCGCCGGTGGTGGAGGGCTCGCTGGTGTCGGAAGTGACAGCCGTGGGCAACGTGGTGTGGAACGAGCGCGAGCGTGTGGAGTTGAGTTCGCGCGCCATGGGCTTTGTGGAGAAGCTGCATGTGAAAGCCGCGCTGGACCGCGTGGCGGCCGGTGCGCCGCTGGCCGAGCTGTACGTGCCCGATTGGGTGGCAGCGCAGGAGGAATACCTGGCGCTGGCGCGGCTGAGCGGCCCGGGCACCGATGCGCTGCAGGATGCCGCGCGCCAGCGCATGCGCCAGGCCGGCATGAGCCCCGCGCACATCCAGCGCGTGGTGAGCTCGGGTGTGGTGCAGCCGCGCTTCACGCTCACCGCGCCCATCGCCGGCATCGTGAGCGAACTCATGGTGCGCGAGGGCGCCACCGTGATGCCAGGCATGACGCTGATGCGCCTGCAAGGAACTCGCACCGTGTGGGCAGAAGGCGCCGTGCCTGAGAGTCAGGCCGCGCTGCTGCAACCGGGTGCGCGGGTGCGCACCACCAGCACCGGTGCGCCTGGGCAGACGTTCGAGGGCCAGGTGCAGGCGCTGCTGCCCGAGGTGGACGCGGTCACGCGCACCATCCGCGCGCGGGTCGAGCTGGCCAATCCGCAAGGGCGGCTGGTGCCCGGCATGCTGGTGAGCATGCGGCTGGACCGCCCGAAGGCCGCCGCGACCTTGCTGGTGCCCAGCGATGCGGTGATTCACACCGGGCGTCGCAGTGTGGTGATGGTGGCCGAGGACGGCGGGCGCTTCCGGCCGGTGGAGGTGACCGCGGGCCTGGAGGTGGGGGGCCAGACCGAGATCAGCGCGGGGCTGCAAATGGGCCAGCGCGTGGTGCTCTCGGGCCAGTTCCTGATCGACTCCGAAGCCAGCTTGCGGGGGTTGGAGGCACGTCTCAACCAGGAGCCAGTGCCTCCGTCCACCCAACAGCGCTACACCACCGATGCGGTGATCGATGCGCTCAGCGGTGACACGGTCACGCTCACGCACCCACCCATCCCGGCACTGAAGTGGCCGCAGATGCAGATGGACTTCAAACTGCCGCCGCGCCCGCAGCAGCCGCGCGACCTGGAGGCCGGTGACCGGCTGCAGATCGAGTTTGAAATGCAGGACGGTGATGTGCCGCGCATCACCAGCCTGCAGCGCGTGGCACCGGAGCCACGCCAATGATCGCCTGCCTGATCCGCTGGAGCATCGCCAACCGCTTCCTCGTGCTGCTGGCCACCGCGCTGCTCAGCGCCTGGGGTGTCGTGGCCCTGCAGCGCACGTCGCTGGACGCGCTGCCCGACCTGTCCGACACGCAGGTGATCATCCGCACCACCTGGGCCGGGCAGGCGCCGCAGATCGTGGAGAACCAGGTCACCTACCCGCTGACCACCACCATGCTGTCGGTGCCGGGCGCGCGCGCGGTGCGCGGCTTCTCGATGTTCGGTGACAGCTTTGTTTATGTGCTGTTCGAAGACGATGTGGACCCGTACTGGGCGCGCTCGCGCGTGCTGGAGTACCTCAACCAGGTGCAGGCGCGCCTGCCCCGTGGGGCCAGCTCAAGCATTGGGCCCGACGCCACGGGCGTGGGCTGGATCTACCAATACGCCTTGGTCGACCGCACCGGTGGGCAGGACATTGCCCATCTGCGCGCCCTGCAGGACTGGTTCGTGCGCTTCGAGCTCAAGACCGTGCCCGATGTGGCCGAGGTGGCCAGCGTGGGCGGCATGGTCAAGCAGTACCAGATCGTGCTCGACCCCGACAAGATGGCCGCCTACCGCGTGACGCAGGCCATGGTGGCCGAGGCGGTGTCGCGCGGCAACCAGGAGGCCGGGGGCTCGGTGCTGGAGCTGGGCGAGGCCGAGTACGCGGTGCGGGCCAACGGCTACCTCAAAACACTCGACGACTTCCGCGCCATCCCGCTCATCACCAACAGCGCCGGTGTATCCGTGCGCCTGGGCGACGTGGCGCGGGTGCAGACCGGGCCGGAGATGCGGCGCGGCATCGGTGAACTCAACGGCGAGGGCGAGGCCGTGGGTGGCGTGGTGGTGATGCGCTCGGGCAAGAACGCATTGCAGACCATTGAAGCGGTGAAGACCCGGCTGGCCGAGCTGCAGCGCAGCCTGCCGGCCGGTGTGGAGATCGTGTCGGTGTACGACCGCTCGGGCCTGATTCAGCGCGCGGTGAAAAACCTCGGCGAGAAGCTGGTGGAGGAGTTCATCGTGGTGGCGCTGGTGTGCCTGGCGTTTCTGTTCCATCTGCGCAGTGCGCTGGTGGCCAGTATCTCGCTGCCGCTGGGTGTGCTGATGGCGTTCATCGTGATGCAGCAGCAGGGCATCAACGCGAATGTGATGTCGCTCGGCGGCATTGCGATTGCCATCGGCGCCATGGTGGACGCGGCCATCGTGATGATCGAGAACGCCCACAAGCACCTGGAGCGCTGGGCGCACCATCACCCGGGCGAAACGCTGCAGGGCGAGCCGCGCTGGCGCGTGATCGGCGACGCCGCAGCCGAGGTGGGACCGGCGCTGTTCTTCTCGCTGCTCATCATCACGCTGAGCTTCATCCCGGTGTTCACGCTGGAGGCGCAAGAGGGTCGGCTGTTCGCGCCGCTGGCCTTCACCAAAACCTACGCCATGGCGGCCTCTGCCGGTCTGGCCGTGACGCTGATCCCGGTGCTCATGGGCTATTTGATTCGCGGGCGCATACCGGCGGAGACGGCCAACCCGCTGAACCGTTTTCTCATCGCCTTGTACCGCCCGGTGCTGGATGCTGTGCTGAAAGCACCGAAGCTCACGCTGGTGGTGGCAGCGCTGGTGCTGGTGGTCAGCATCTGGCCGCTGCGCCAACTGGGCAGTGAGTTCATGCCGCCGCTGGACGAAGGCGACCTGCTCTACATGCCCACTGCGCTGCCCGGGCTCTCGGCCTCCAAGGCAGCCGAGCTGCTGCAGCAGACCGACCGCCTCATCAAGACCATCCCTGAGGTGCAGAGCGTGTACGGCAAGGCCGGGCGCGCCGAGACCGCCACCGACCCGGCGCCGCTGGAGATGTTCGAGACCACGATCCAGTTCAAGCCGCGCAACGAATGGCGCGCCGGTCTCACGCCGGAAGCGCTGATCGAAGAGCTGGACCGCACGGTGCGCGTGCCGGGGCTGTCCAACATCTGGGTGCCACCCATCCGCAACCGCATCGACATGCTGGCCACCGGCATCAAGAGCCCCGTGGGTGTGAAGGTGGCCGGGCCCGACCTCACCACCATCGACCGCCTCACCGGCGAGATCGAGAAGGCTGTGAAAGACGTGCCCGGTGTGAGCAGCGCGCTGGCCGAGCGCCTCACGGGTGGGCGTTACATCGACGTGGACATCCGCCGCGCGGACGCCGCGCGTTATGGCCTGAACATCGCCGACGTGCAGGACATCGTGGCCGGCGGCCTGGGCGGCATGAACATCGGCGAGACGGTGGAGGGCCTGCAGCGTTTCCCGATCAACCTGCGCTACCCGCGCGAGCTGCGCGACTCACTCCCTGAGCTGCGCGCGCTGCCCATCGTGGCACCCGGTGGCCAGCGCCTGGTGTTGTCCGACGTGGCCGACCTGCGCATCACCGAGGGTCCACCCATGCTGCGCAGCGAAAACGCGCGCCTGGCCGGCTTTGTGTACGTGGACATCCGCGGGCGCGATCTGCGCGGCGCGGTGCTCGACATGCAGCGCGCGGTGGCCGAGCAAGTGGCGCTGCCCGCGGGGTACTCCGTGTCGTGGTCGGGGCAGTTCGAATTCCTGGAGCGCGCCACCGCCAAGCTCAAGCTGGTGGTGCCGGTCACGTTGCTCATCATCTTCGTGCTGCTGTACCTGATCTTCCGCCGCTTCGACGAAGCCCTGTTGATCATGGCCACGCTGCCGTTCGCGCTGGTGGGCGGGGTGTGGTTCCTCTGGCTGCTCGGGCACAACCTGTCGGTGGCCAGCGTGGTGGGCTTCATTGCGCTGGCCGGTGTGGCGGCCGAGTTCGGCGTGATCATGCTGATCTACCTCAAGCAGGCCTGGCAGGAACGGCTGGACGCCGGGCGCACGGACGAACCGTCGTTGCTGGAAGCGATCCGGGAGGGCGCAGTGATGCGGGTGCGGCCCAAGGCCATGACGGTGGCCACCATCGTGGCCGGCTTGCTGCCGCTGTTCTGGGGCATGGGCACCGGCAGCGAGGTCATGCAGCGCATCGCCGCACCCATGATTGGCGGGATGATCAGCGCACCGCTGCTGTCACTGCTGGTGGTGCCGGTGGTCTATCGGTTGATGCGGCGGCCGCGCAAAGCGTCCACTGTTTAGGAACTCGGTGGGAACGCAGAATGCTTCTAGGCAACACGCCTGCATGAAATCCATGTGCAGACCGAACTGGGAACGCATATTCCAGCGAGGGGCTGCCCGCAACTTCTGCGGAAATACCGCTGTCGGGGGCGCTACCGCCGTTCTCGATACAGCCAGCAATCGACCGGTGATTACCCCTTTCAACCGCTCAAGCCCTTGAGCGCGAATGTTCGAGACCCTGTTGAAGAGACGGACACGCAGAAATTGCAAGCGTATTGGACTGGCAATGGACTTCAGAGAATTTGTTCCCCAAGAACTGCAAAGATGTGTCGGGTCTGCACTCGATCTCGTGACGGCACACCGCATAGCCAAAGGCTTGGTACTCGACCAAGAGAGAGTGACGGCGATGCATGAGTCACTCGAAGAACCACTTGTAGCGGCGTTCAGCGAGTTCGACATTGGCTTGTCTCTATTCGCTCAGCGGAGGTGCATGGACACCGCAGACAAAACGCAGCACCGAACATCGATCAGCAGGGATCGTAGCTTGGACTGCGCTATGCTGGAACCGTAGCTAACTACAGAGCATCGAATGAACCTGCACAACGATCACCTGACCATTGGCGAGTTTGGTGCCCTTGCCGGCGTCGGTGTGGAAACGATCAGGTTCTATCAGCGCAAGAGGCTGCTGTCCGAGCCAACGCGGAAGGCCGGGAGCATCCGCCGCTATGGCGCTGCCGACGTTGAAAGGCTGCGCTTTATCAAGTCCGCGCAGAGTGTGGGGTTCAGCTTGGATGAAGTCGGGGAGCTTCTGAGACTTGAGGATGGTGCCCAATGCAAGCAGGCAAGCGCCCTTGCAGAAGCAAAACTTGTCGAGATCCGAAGGAAGTTGGCGGAGTTGGCGCGCATGGAAGTGGCTCTGTCCGGCCTGGTGAAGGCTTGCCGCGTTGGTCGGGGCAAGGTGGCTTGCCCGCTGATCGCTTCCTTTCATGCACCGACCGAAACCAATTGCTCTGAATGAGCCCAGGTACGCTGGAGTGACCACCCTGGTCCAATGGCCTTGACTCCGTAGCCTAGTACGGCCTTAGTCTTGGCAGCATGCACACTGAGAAACCGCCGACACAAGGAGCCTCGAGCTCCGCATCTCCTGTACTTGGGGCAGCGATCTTTGCCGCTTTGGTGGCCTCTCTTTGCTGCGTCGCCCCATTGGTCCTGGTCTTAATTGGCGTGTCAGGCGCCTGGATCGGGCAGCTCACTGCCTTCGAGCAGTACCAGCCCATCTTCCTTGCGATAGCCGGCCTGGCCCTCTTCATGGCCTGGCGCATGATTTGGCGCGCACCTGTGTGCGAGGACGATCGCGCCTGTGCTACGCCAGAGGGCAAGCATGCCCAGAAAACTGTTTTCGTGATGGGGGTGATCCTCCTCGTCGTCGTTCTTGGATTTCCTCTTGTCGCCCCACTGTTCTATTGAGGTTGAAATGAAAACTGCACTCTTCGTTCTCGCGGTCTTCGCAACTGGTCCTGCTTTCGCCGACACCCGGACCGTCACCTTGTCTGTACCCACAATGAGCTGCGCGTCTTGTCCCGTGACGATCAAGGCCGCGCTATCAAAGGTGCCTGGCGTCGCCTCCATCAAGAGCGACCTCGCCAAGCGGCAGACGACTGTGGTGTACGACGACACCAAGGTAGATGTGGCGACCCTTTCGAGGGCCACTGAAAACGCCGGCTTCCCATCAACACCCGTGAAGGTGGCCAAGTGACAACGCAGCCGGAACTGATCTCCGTGTTGACCTGCCCAAGCTGCGGACACGCGAAGGTCGAGACCATGCCCACGGATGCGTGTCAGTGGTTCTACGACTGCGAGGGGTGCGGCGCAGTGCTAAAGCCAAAGGCCGGCGACTGCTGCGTCTACTGCTCCTACGGCACCGTTGCGTGTCCCCCGGTACAGGCGAGCGGGTCCAAAGGCTGCTGCGGCTGATATCAGCACGACAGACCCATAGTCTGACCACTTACACACGAACCCCGGGAATGACCATGATGAACTGTATGGATGGAATGAGCGGAATGGGCTTGATGATGGCGCCAACGGTGCTGATTTTGCTTTTGGCTCTGCTTGGCCTGGTACTTGGCACAGGGGTGCTACTAAGACAATTCCGGAAAAGCTGACTATTTCAGGCAATGCGGGCCACCCTCTCCCGCGCCGCCCCGATCTCGACATTCACCATGCTGGACATGGGTGAGAGCTGCTGCCGGTGGTGGCGAACGACTTCACCTTGTCCCCCAGTGCTGCAAACTCCCGATATGCAGAGGGGATCACCTGCCAGCAGGAATATTGCACCTGCAGGAAACTCCGCGGAATCAGGCAATGGGCATTAGGGTCGAACTTGTCCATGTAGATCGTTCCGTCCAGCAGCACGTTCACCACCATCGTGCCGCCTGGCACAAGGTGAATCTACCGCTCGAAATGCCGGTCGAAAAACTCAACACTGCGGTTGGTGCCCATGGGTGTCTCTCTAGTGGATTCCGACGCGCAGGACAGGCCGCGCCTGAATGGGTCGACAGCACCTATACCGAAGGTACATGATCAACAGGGTCGTTTACACCAACCCAGAGATCCCCCGCATGCTCAAGGAAGTTTTTGATGCCATCGTCGTCGGCGCTGGCCAGGCAGGCCCCGCCCTGGCCGCGCGCTGTGCCCGCGAAGGGCTGCGCACCGCCGTGATCGAGCGCCATCTTTTCGGCGGTACCTGCGTGAATGTGGGCTGCGTGCCCACCAAGACACTGGTGGCCAGCGCGCGTGCCGTGCGCCAGGCGCAGCGCGGCGCCGAGTACGGCTTTGACGCGGGAGACATCCGGGTGAACATGGCGCGGGTGAAGGCGCGCAAGGAAGGCATCGTGCTGCACTCGCGGCAGGCGGTGGAGGCGTGGATGCGGGGTCTCGCCCACACCGAGGTGATCACCGGTGAGGCGCGCTTCGTGGCGCCGGCCACGCTGGAGGTGAATGGCCGTCAGCTCACAGCACCGCGCATCTTCCTCAACGTGGGTGGACGCTCGGTGCGCCCGGAACTGCAGGGCATTGACGACGTGCCCACCCTGGACAACGTATCGATCATGGAGCTGGCGACCGTGCCCGAGCACTTGGTCATTGTGGGCGGCAGCTACATCGGCCTGGAGTTCGCGCAGATGATGCGGCGCTTCGGCGCCCAGGTGACAGTGGTGGAGCGCTCGGCGCGTCTGCTACCGCGCGAAGACGCCGACGTGTCGGACTGCATCCGCGAGATTCTTCAGGCAGAAGGTGTGCGCTTCGAACTGGAGGCTGATTGCCTGTCGCTCGCGCAGCGCGCTGATGGCATCGCGGTGGGCGCGCAATGCTCGGATGAACGAGCACCCATCGTCGCCAGCCATGTGCTGTTGGCCGTGGGCCGCCGCCCCAACACCGACGGACTCGGCCTGGAGAGCGCCGGTATCCGCATGGACGCCAAGGGCTATATCGAAGTGGACGACCAGTGCCGCACCAGCGCTGAGGGTGTGTGGGCGGTGGGTGACTGCAACGGCAAAGGCGCTTTCACGCACACCGCCTGGAACGACCACGAGATCGTCGTTGCGAACCTGTTCGACAACGACCCGCGGCGCATCTCGGACCGCATCCCCTGCTATGCGCTCTTCATCGACCCGGCCCTGGGCCGCATGGGAATGTCCGAGACCGAAGCCCGTGCGAGTGGGCGGCGGGTGTTGATGGGCAAGATGCCGATGCAGAAGGTGGGCCGCGCGCGCGAAGCGGGTGAAACCCAGGGCTTCATGAAGGTACTGGTGGACGCCGACACGCGGCTGCTGATGGGCGCGGCCATCCTCGGACTCAATGGCGACGAAGTGGTGCACAGCCTGCTGGACCAGATGGCCGCCGGACAGCCCTGCGACGTGATGGCGCGCACTGTACATATTCACCCCACGGTGTCGGAGCTGCTGCCCACGCTGCTGCAGCAGTTGAAGCCACTGGACGGGCACTGAGAGCGCTTCACAACATCAGCCTTTGGCGCTTTATTCCCCACGATACTCCGTGAAGCCATTCCAAGGAGCCTAGGGTGGGCCACTTCGACTAGCTAAGTTATAGGACGCGTAAGTTTGTTGCATTACTATGTGCAGATGACCTCATTCGCCGACTCTCTCAAAAAAGAAATCGCCCGAGTTGCCCGCAAGGAACTGCGAGAAGAAATTGCAGCGATGCGCAAGACATCTACGGCTCATCGTTCCGAAATCGCTGCGTTGAAGAAGCAGCTGAAGGCCGTGCAGGCACATGTCAACCGGATGAATAGGAATCAGGGCAAAGGCAAGGTGGAAAAGGTTCGGGTCGCGGAGCGTGCAGTACAAGAATCGAGCGCAGTGCAAATTAAAGGGAAACCGGGGCGCAAAGTGGTGTTCACGTCCGAACGCCTTAAGGCTCAACGCGCCAGATTGGGATTTACCCAAGAGCAGATGGCCAAGCTCTTGGAGGTTTCATCACTTTCGATCTGGAAGTGGGAGTCTGGCGGGGCTTCTCCTCGCGCCTCGAGAGTGCCGCAGATCCTGGAGCGTCTGGCCCTTGGTAAGCGTGAGGCGGAGTCGCAGATTGCCGCTTGAATGCGCATTACTTCAGTAGTCACCCCTGGCTAGCCTAAAAACGGCTTCATCACGCTAACCCAAGTTTGATTTTCAAAGCCGAACTACTGCCCTGCAGCGAGTGTTGTGCTTATTCCACCTCCTTCTGCCGTTTCACCAATCACAACTATTGTGGCCCCCAAGGCCGCCACCATATGCTCTGTCACCGACAGGAAGAACGCCTGTCCGATTTTGGGTGAAACCCCTTCAGCGAGATTGATCAGCATGTTGCGGCGCCGCTTCTCTTCAGCCACATTGAGGACGAAGGAGAGGGCACATGCTTCGCCTTCTATGTCGATGATCTCGGCCCATACCTTGACCTCGACCAGTTCGCCCTTGAGGTTGCACACCTCTGTTTCGTAGCCCATCAGGCGACCGTTGCGCCGTATGGTGTTGACATAGTTTTCGCGCACCTGTTTGCTTGGCCAGATACCTGTTTCCAGCGATGTCTTCCCAATGAAGTGTTGGGGAGGACCACCAAACACCTGCTCGCATGCGTCGTTGACCTCAAGGTAAAGCCCGTCTTTCAGGCGTGTCAGGGTCATGCAAATCGGACTTGGGTTGTCTCGGGTTATGCCGTAGTCGGCCCTGAAATATTCGTTTTCAGCCAGCGGTCAGTCGTGGTGCCGGCTCTCTGATTGCGTTGACGGCGAGGTTGCGCAGCATGCGAGGCCAGTTGGGCGATAGGGCTGCGGCTTGGCACAG
>NZ_JAMBNO010000029.1 GCF_023715105.1 Hydrogenophaga intermedia
GCCTGTGCCAAGCCGCAGCCCTATCGCCCAACTGGCCTCGCATGCTGCGCAACCTCGCCGTCAACGCAATCAGAGAGCCGGCACCACGACTGACCGCTGGCTGAAAACGAATATTTCAGGGCCGACTCATGCGCTTTGCCCCCTCAGATCACAACAACAATTGGCATCCTTTGAGCCATGAAGCATTTCTGGCGCTATGGATCACGACCGTGGGGAACTTACCGCTGTGGCGCGCGGTGCTCTCGACGCCAGACACCCAGCAACCTGGTGGTCTGCACGTTATCGGCGCCTTGGGAACGATATTGACGTCCGCTATGGTGATCGTGCTATGGCTTTTTATGTGGGGACCTTGGCGTCGCGTGCTTGGTGTCCTCCTGTTGATCCTGTCGGCCACTGCCAGCTACTTCATGGTCGCATACGGCGTCGTGGTTGATCCCACCATGGTTGCCAACGTCTTTCATACTGATCTGCTTGAGGCTCAGGGGTTGATGAGCTGGAGCTTGGTGTTCGCGCTGCTCTTCGGCGCTTTTCTGCCGTCAATATGGTGGTGGCGAGCACCGATAAGACCTGTAGCGCCTTGGCGTCATCTATGGCAACGTTGTATCGCTGTGCTCATTGGGTCAATCGTGCTCGCGACAGCACTTTTTCTTGGATTTCAAGGTATCTCCGCCTTGATGCGAAATCACAAATCTATTCGCTACATGATCAATCCATTCAATAGCGTTTATGGCATCGTTGTTCAGGGCTTCGGAGAAACAGCCAAGGCTGTGCAGCCGCTGCGACCTGTTGGCCTTGACGCAAAGAGCGAGATAGGCACTTTCAACGGGAGTGGATCGCCGCTGGTGGTCCTGGTGGTGGGTGAGACGGTCCGCGCTGCCAACTTTGGGCTCAACGGATATGGACGTCAAACCACGCCTCGCTTGGAGGCTCTTCGCGACGAGGGTGATCTGATCTATTTTTCATCTGTTGAGTCGTGCGGCACAAGCACACAGGTGTCTGTGCCTTGCATGTTTTCCCGCCTGGGTCGCTCCGGTCTCGCAAAGCAACCCGAAGAAAGCCTGATGGACTTGGTTCAACGCGCTGGTCTGGGCGTTTACTGGCTGGACAACCAGGCTGGCTGTAAAGGGGTCTGCGATCGTGTCCCCAACGCCTTCGTCAGTTCGTTGGTACCTCCTGAAGCATGCCGTGGAAGTGAATGCCCCGACGCTACATTTCTGCAGGCACTTCCCAAGGCCGCTGCTGCCATCGATTCGATTCGAGATGCGCGGGGCTCACTTCTGGTGATGCACCAAATGGGCAACCATGGCCCGTCGTATTTCCTTCGTTCAGATCCGGCTCGAAAGACTTTTCTTCCAGAGTGTGAAACGAACGCGCTAGCCAGTTGTGATCCGCAGACGATCGTCAATGCCTATGACAACGCAATCAAAGAGACCGATGAACTCCTCGCCAGCACGGTGACATGGCTTAAGCGACAGGAGAGGCCGGTTGCCCTGTTCTACGTGTCAGATCACGGCGAGTCTTTGGGTGAGAAGGGTATCTACCTGCACGGCATGCCTTGGTCGCTGGCGCCGGACGTGCAAAAACGGGTGCCCATGCTCTTGTGGACTTCCCCGGGCATGCGGAAGTTTCTTGACGTCCAGATGTCATGCTTGAAATCACTTGGTGCAAAGCCTTGGAGCCACGACAACGTCTTTCACACCATCAGCGGTCTTCTCCGGTTAAGCAGCAGCGATATCAATCCAGCCAAGGACATACTTGCATCTTGCAGGAATTGAGTGTCCCTGTCGTTTCCATATCCATCTTCCACCTACTCACTTCCTCCTGGCCATGTGCTCAGGTGCTGCCAAAAGCTGCGCTCAACCTATCCAGCCACGCAGTCATCGAGCACCAGAAGTAATGCGATGTCCAGAAACCTCATGATGCCAAATGACAATCAACACCTGACTAAACGACGCGGACTTGAACGCGTTTGGCATACAGCACTGCACTCTCACGCCGGCCTTCGGTCGGCATGGCGCGAGGCAGCATTCCGACAAGAGGTCATCTTGTCGGCCGTCATGATTCCTTTGGCTTGCTGGCTAGGCAAAACTTGGGTGGAGTCGGCAATGTTGATCGCGGCTTGCGTCGCTGTACTTGTGGTCGAGGTTCTCAACACCGGTCTGGAGGTGATCGTTGATCGAATCGGTCTCGAATGGAACGAGCTTTCTAAGCGAGCGAAGGATTTGGGCAGTGCTGCAGTTTTTCTGAGCTTGACTTTGTGTGCCAGTCTTTGGATGACCGCATTTTGGCGGTTCTTCAACGCATGAAAGGGTTTTACAGACTTGCATGGCCAGGGCGTTGATCCCACAAGTTACCTTGCGTATCCCAGCGTCGACTTTAGCGATGCCATTGCCTCTGGTATGCCCATTGAGCGTAGCGGGCATGGGCCTGTGCCATCTCCACCAAACCCGGGTTGGGGGTCTTGTTATCTTGAAGAATTCCATCTGAGTACCGCATCACACGCGGTGGTCTGTCGGGCTGCAGCACCGCGACATCGGTACCTTCCATGTAGGCTTGGATCTTGTCGAACTGCATGATGGCGCGTCCCGGTCGTGCGCGCTGCACAGGGTCGCTCAGATCGCGTCCGATCAGGGGATGCTCGCCGCTGACACCCATCAACGAAATCAGCGTGGGCGCCAGATCGATCTGGCTTGCGACGCTCTTGATACGATCCGGTGCGGTGATGGCCCCCCCCAGGATAAGGCCAGGGATGTGAAAGCGCTCGATCGGTATCACGGAAGGGCCGTAAACCCTCGAATTGTGATCTGCTACTACAAGGAACAATGTGTTGCTCCAGTAAGCTGAGCGCTTCGCTTTCTCGAAAAATTCTCCGAGTGCATGATCAGCATACTTCACGGCATTGTTCACCGTCCCCTTGGGCTGCTCGTACAACTCGAACCCGCCTTCTGGGTACTCGAACGGCGAGTGATTTGACGAACTGAACACCAGTGCAAAGAAGGGTTTGTCGGCGGATTGCTTCAGAAAACGCCGATGTGCGACTTCAAAAAGGTCTCCATCAGAGGCACCCCAAGTGCCAATAAAGGCTTCGGGGGGCATATCCTTTTGCTCGATCACCTGATCGAACCCGTTACCCATGAAATAGCTGCGCATGTTATCGAAGTGCGATTCGCCACCATAGAAGAAGGTGGACTCGTATCCGTGCTTCTTAAGGAAACTCGCAAGGGTGAAGAAATCGCGTTGCGATTTCGCCAGCTTGACCGTACTTACCGCAGAAGTTGGCGGAAATCCCGCGACCACCGCCTCGATACCGCGCACAGATCGTGTGCCGGTCGAATACAGGTTGTCGAACCAGATCCCCTCATTGGCCAACCGATCAAGGTTGGGCGTCAATGGCAAGCCGCCAAGGCGGCCGACAAACTCCGCACCCAGGCTTTCCTCAAGTACGATCACGAGATTGAGTGGGCGAGCACGGGGATGGCGGCTGATCTGCTGGTGACGCATGGGCGAAGCTCCCTTCACAAAGGCCTCTGGTGGCACGCCGCTTTCTCGCCTGACAATGTCGATCACGCGATCGTGCTGCATTTCTGCGTAAGTGATGCCGCCTTCCTCGCTCTTGCGCGATTGGTACAGCGCGTACATCACGGTGTAGAGCGAACTCAATGGCATCTCGTTGACCAAGTGATCTGTGGTTACAGCCACAGTGGCCGGATTCGCCGCTCGATGGCCCATTGCGCCTCGCGCCCCCAACGCTAGAGTGGCCAAGAGCAACAGTGACAACGGCGCCGCCTGCCAGATGTTGAGTTTTCCACGGCCTCGAGCCGGCAGGCGGCTGAGCCGCGCGTAGCCCCAGACCAGCAAGGGCAATCCCACCGTGGCAGCCAGAAGGTGCGCACTGTAGTCTTTGACCAAGGTTCCTCCCACCTCCTTGGCATAACCGAGGTACTCCACAAAGAGGTAGTTGGGTCGGCTGTCGAACTGGGCGACGAACGCCGGCGTGGACATTTCCATAAAACTCACGGCCAGCAGCATGAAGCCGCCATACCAGCGCAGAGCGCTTGTCCAGAAACGCTGTGTCGGGTGCGACAAGGCCATCAAGGGCGTGAGAGCTGCTGGAAATACCCAGATCATCCCCATGACGACGGCGTCGAAGCGAAAGCCTTGAAGCCAGACGTGCGACCAAGCATCGGCCTGGGTGATGCGATCGGCCTGCCACCATGCCATTACGATACGTGACAACCACAGCACCGCAAGCATGCTGACCATTGGAACGAGAAGTGGTCGAAGCGCTTGAGCGGTCCCGCGCAGGGTGCGGTTCAGTGCGTGCATGGCAGCGCACTGTGCAGAGTTCAGATTAAATTAACCTTAAGCATGCGCTAAGGTGAACGCGCATAATCACAAGAGTGTGCTTCTGATATCCGATTCTTGAGAATGCGTGCACTCGTAGTGGAGGACGATCCTGGTACCGCTGCCGGCCTGCTGGCCTCGTTGTGGCAGGTGGGGTATGCGGTCGATGTCTGCGGCACGCGCGACGCGGCATGGCACGCGCTTCGTCTAGAGCCATTCGATGTGGTACTGCTCGATCTTGGGCTGCCTGATGGAGAGGGCCTGGATTTGCTTGCACGTTTGAGACGGCAGCCTGATTCCGAGCCAGCCCGCGCCCCTCTGCCGGATAGAAATTTGCCTGTGTTGATCATGACTGCTCGGGATGGCGTGAGTGATCGCATTGATGGCCTTGACAGTGGTGCGGACGACTACATCATCAAGCCCTTCGACGTCAACGAACTGCTTGCCAGACTCAGGGCCATGTTGCGCCGAGCGCGAGGACGCGCCAGCCCGCTGATCGAGTGTGGAGCATTGGTAATCGACCCGGCGACGCGTACCGTGAGGCGATCGGGTCAGGTAGTTTCCCTGGGCGGCAAGGAGTTCGCTTTGTTGCTCGCGCTGCTGCAGGCGCGACCCCAAGTCTTGTCCAGATCAAGGCTGGAGGCAGCGCTCTATGGCTTTGGGGAAGGGCTGGAGAGTAACGCCATCGAGGTCCATATTCATCACCTGCGCCGAAAACTGGGCGAATCGTTGATCAAGACCGTGCGCGGCGTTGGCTACTTTGTGCCACAAGACGCCTCCGTGTCCGACGACAAGGTATCCGGTTGAGCGACAAGGTCCAAGTGTCAAAGGTGCGTACGCTGCGCAGCTACCTACTGGCCTGGGCTTTGGGCGTTCTTGTGGCCGTCTGGTTAACTCTCATCGCATTCACCTGGTCCACCGCCTTTCGGGAAGCGCGTCAGTTCGGCGATGGGCAAATGGTCTCTGTGGCCAAACTCTGGTTGACCGCCACGCTAGACCATCTGGAACCGCACGCAGCCACCGATGCGCCCGCGCTGCAGCACGAGTATCTGCAGGATATGGCGGTCGTTGCCTGGGTGAATGGACGTCTTGTCACTGATACCCATGATTTGGCGAAGAGCCTGCAGCAATCAACGCTCCCCGGAGATGGGTTTGCAACGCTGCGGCTCGACCGCAAAGGATCCGTCGACGATTGGCGTTCCTTTTCTATCCAAGTCCAGCAAGACCGGCAGCACACGCGGAGGGTACTCGTGCTTGTGGATCTCAAACGACGGTTTGAGCTAGGCAAGGACATTGCTGAACACATTGCCGAGTCGGCTCTGCTGGTGTTGCCGCTAGTTGCACTCTTGCTGCGGTGGGCGATACGCAGAGGGCTGCGGCCACTTGATCAGCTCTCCAGCGAAGTGGCAGCTCTGGACGGATTCGCTGGTCAACGGCTGGATACGCACCAGCGCTATCGGGAGTTCTACAGCACAGTGGCAGCGATCAACGCACTGGTCGACACATTGCAGGCACGTGCGCAGCGGGAACGCGAGTTCGCGTCTGATGTGGCCCACGAGCTCAGAACCCCACTGGCTGCCTTGACGTTGCAAGCTGCTGCGGCGCGAAATGAGCCCACAACCGAACGGCTGGTGCAACTTGAGCAGGAAGCTCTGCGCGCAGGCCGTATTCTTTTCCAGTTGCTGGAGCTGGCCCGGGCGCAGCGCGGGACCGTTGTGGGGGCGGGATCGCAAGGAATGGAAACGGTTGTGCTGGGCGAACTGGCTGAAAAACTGATTGCCTCGCATGCGCCAGCCGCTCACGAAAGCGGCCATGAACTCTCTTTGCAAGCACCGATCGAACCGGTGGTCTTGAACGTTCAACCGCTGTTGCTGGAGTTGGCACTGCGCAACCTGCTTGACAATGCCTTGCGCCACACACCTCAGGGATCGCAGGTGGTCGTCACCGTGTGGCAAACCACCGACGAAAGGGGTGTTTCGGTGAGCGACGACGGCAAGCGTCTTCACACGGCGCATCACAAGGCCGAAAGCGGTGGACTTGGCCTGGGGTTGCGCTTGGTAGAGCGCTTGGCCGAGCAAATGGGCGCCAAGCTCGAGTCCGATCGAGGCGCCCCGCCCATGAGCACAAGGTTTTGCCTCCGATGGAAAGCATCCTAAGAGCGCGAGACGTCATTTGACTAGCTACAAGGCCCTATTCGCCAACGGCGTCACCGAGGTGGGCTGCCTGGCCCACGCGCTGCGCAAGTTATTCGACCTGCACGCGGCCAACCAGAGCCAGATCGCCGCGGCAGCGCTGCAGCAGTTCGCGCAGATCTACGAGATCGAGCGCGAGGTCAAGGAATTCAACGCCGAGCAGCGCCTGGCAATCCGCCAGGACAAGACCCGTCCGATCCTTGACGCCCTGCACGCGTGGATGGCGTTGCAGCGGCGCAAAGTGCCCGACGGCTCGGCAACGGCCAAGGCGCTGGACTACAGCCTCAAACGCTGGGCCGCGCTCGTGCGCTTCGCAGGCGACGGGCAACTGCCAGTCGACAACAACTGGATCGAGAACCAGATCCGACCGATCGCCATCGGGCGCAACAACTGGCTGTTCGCTGGCAGCTTGCGCGCCGGCCAACGCGCTGCGGCCGTCATGAGCCTGATCCAGTCGGCGCGCATGAACGGGCACGACCCTTACGCCTACCTGCGCGATGTGATGACACGCCTGCCGCTGCAGCGGGCCAGCCAGATCGGCGAACTGCTGCCGCATCGCTGGCAGAGTACCCCGCCTGAGGCTGCGACACTGGCGGCATGAGCACCAAGTTCCAGCGCGTCCAGGCCCACACCGTCTACCAACTGCGCATCGAGCTGCAGCACATCGAGCCGCTGATCTGGCGGCGCATCCTCGTGCCCGAGACGCTCAAGCTCTCCAAACTCGATCGGATCGTGCAAGCCGCCATGGGCTGGACCAACAGCCACCTGCACGACTGGCGCATCGGGCAGCAGCGCTACGGCGTTCCCGACGAGGATTGGGTCGGCAGCAACCAGATGCTCGATGAGCGCAAGTTCACCATCGGCCAGGTGCTGGGCGAGCAGGTCAGGGCCTTCGACTACAGCTACGACTTCGGCGATGGCTGGGATCACCGGATCACGGTGGAGGAACGTCTGCCGGTTCAAGCCGGGCGCAACGACTGGCCGATGTGCCTGGCCGGCGAGAACGCCTGCCCGCCCGAAGATGTGGGCGGACCACCGGGCTACATGGAGTTCCTGCAGGCCATGCGCGAACCGAAGCACGAGCAGCATGCCGACTACTGGCGCTGGTGGGGCGGACCGTTCGACCCACAAGCCTTCAGCATCAACGCGGCCAACATGGCGATCCGCAAGCTGCGCTGAAGTCAGACCATCGCGTCAAGCTGGGTTGGCTGGACGCTTACAACAGTTCAGACACCTGCTGAGGTGGATTGCCAGGAGCGGCAGAAAAAATGAGCGCCAGCCTGCCTCCGATGCGTCTCAAACCATCTTTGTTGAAGGGTGTGCGCTGGCACCGTCCTCGGCGGCCGGACTGACGTCGAAGAGCGCGCGGGCGTGAAAGAGTAAGGCGTCGCGAACCCGTGCGTACGCGAGCACACTGCCCGCGCTGCGGTGACCCGTCATGGCCATGGTCTCGGAGAGCGGCAGCTGATGCGCCATGGCCTCGGTGACGAAGCCCGAGCGAAGGGAGTGTGCCGAGAAGGCACCATCCAAGCCCGCCAAGATGCAGCGCATGTTGACGATATCGCGCACCGCGGGCGCCGAGAGCGCCGCGCCAAGCTTGCCGCCTTTGAGCACGCGGCGGAAGAGGGCGCCTTCTCGAATGTGACTCGCCTCCAGCCACGCCTGCAAGGCCTCCCCTGCGGCGCCGGCCACCGGCTTGTGGTTCTCGGGCCGATCAGCGCCGCTCTGGTTCGTTTTGGAATGCGCGAGCTCGTAGGAAAACTCCCCCGGCCCAATCTTCTTCAAGAACTTCATGTCGGCTGCCGCCACCTCTGAACGACGCCGCCCGCCGCTGGCCCACGCGAAAAGGAGGAGGGCGCGGTCGCGTTTGCCCCGCAGCGAATCATCGCAGGTGGCCAGCAGCAACTTCAGCGGATCCTTGGTCAGCGCGTCCTTCTTTTGCGGCAGCTCGCCACGCTTGGCGTAGGCCTTGCGCGTGCGCGAAAGCAGCTCGCGCACCTTGGGGTCGCGGCAGGGGTTTTTCAGCTCCTTGACCTGGTGGGCCTTGGAGAGCACCGCGACGCGGTGCACGAGCGTATTGTTGGCCAGGGGCCCGAGTTTTCCCTTGAAGCCGCTGCTGACAAGCGCCTGGTCGATCTCGAGCGGCAGCTCGTGCACCAGGCCTTTGGGGGTCGTGCGCTGCGCGTGATCGACGATGAACTGCAGCACGCAGGCCGCGGGCAGCGGCAGTGCGATGGGCTCACCGTAGCGCATCGCGTACCAGGCGGCCCAGTAGCGCAGCGCGCCCTGATAACTGCGCTGGGTGTTGGCGGACTCGCCCTCGCGCAGCAGCTCCGCGACGGCTTGCTCGGCCACGGCGCTCAGCTCATGCGGCGCCAGGGCGGGGGTCTTGAGGAGGGTGGGCAGCGGCATGTTGTGCTCAGGTCGGTTTAGTGAGATATTTGATATGTACTACGTGTTAAATCGTACAAATCAAGCCGATAAGTCACGATAACATTCTTTTATCGTGGGTAATTTAAACCCTGGGGCAGGGCGATACAAATGAAAAGTTCGAGCGTCAACGAAGACGAGATCCGCCGACCGCGAGGGGTGCAGCGTGAAGACGTCTGGGCCGCGGCCGATGCCGTGCTGCTCGCGGGAGAAAAGCCCACCATCGAGCGCGTGCGCCAGCACCTGGGCAGCGGCTCCCCGAACACTGTCGGGCCGCTGCTGGAGCAGTGGTTCAAGCACCTGGGCGCGCGCCTACAGGACCCGGGTGCCTTCGCAGCGCCTGTTGGCGTGCCCGACCCGGTGCTGCAGGCCGCCCGGCATTTTTGGGAGACCGCCCTCGCGCACACGAGGGGGGATTTCGAGGAAAGGCTGCGCGAGGGCCTAGCAGACGCCGTGGCCAACGTCGAATCCGAGAAGGAGCGCGCCGAGATCGCTGGTGCTGCTGCTTTCGAAGCAAGCGCCAAGGCGAGCAAGCTACAGGGCGAGCTGGTCGAGCAGGCTCAGGTGCTTCGGCAAGTGCACGAAGAACTGGCGGCCGAGCGCGCCCGGCTCCAGGAGGTCCGCGCCGCACTTGCGCTCGAGACGGCGCGGCTAATCGAAGAACGCCAGCGCGCCGCCGGGCAGATCGCAGAACTCAAGCAGCAACTCGTAGCCGCCATCGATCGTGCCGACGCGGCAGACCGCCGTGTCGCGATGGAGCTCGAGCGCGAGCGCACCGCTCGGGCGAAGGCCGAGCGGCAGGCTGAAGCGCTTCAGAAGACCGCCGATGCGGCGCGGGAAGCGGAGGCGACCTCTCAGAGGCAGGCGCGCCAGCAATTGGAGGTAGCGCGCCAGCGCGAAGAAGGCTTGCAGACGCGTCTTGCCCTGGCAGAGGCTGAGCTGGTGACCCGGCAACGACTGGCGGATCTCCGGGCTCTCGACGAGAGTAAGGCCGCTGAAGTCGCCGCCGCCGTGACGCAAGTCGCCGGGCTGAAGGCCTCTGTGGAGCACCTCACCTCACTCATCGGGGTGCGAAAGTCGACGCCTCGCCATAAATCCGCAGGATCCTCGCCCGGCAAGCTGCGCCCCGGCTCAGCGCCACCCAAACCTTAGCGAAATCGCCGCTCCGGAAGACGGTCCGAGCGGGGATTGCAGCCGCGATACCGGGTGCGAAGCCAACAGTCGCGCCGCGCATTGCTGAAACAGCAGATCTCTCCGGCGCGCGCCGAAATGTTCCAAGTCACACTTGCCCTTACTCATCACACCGCATTTTAAATCAATCACTTACGCTCGAAGTCCATATTTTTTTACTCATCTGGAACATTCATGTAAATCTTGATGTATCATTTGTTCCAGTTAAAAGCGAGCCAAAAGAGAGAAGTGACGAGCATGGAACAGCGGGCACAGAAAGAACTACTGGAGTTGTTCCGGGATGCGGTCAAGGTGGGAGGCGCCGCGCTCGAGATGCGCGTGAGGAGATTCGCCAGCCTGGTGCGCGCCAGTGACGAGGAGCTGGCCCTGTCCATCGCTCCGCTGGTCAGTGGCACGCGCGCGCTTCGAAAGAGCACTGCTCCTGCAGCCACGTCCCCGGTCGATGCCGACTCCAGGCTGCCTTTGGTGCGTGTCCAGTTGCCTGATAGTCATGCACCGGAGCCTGTTCTTGCTGGCGAGGCGCAGCAACAGATCGAGCAGGTCATCAAGGAGCGGCATGCTGCCGAGCGCCTTGAGGCGGCGGGCTTGATGCCCATCCGCTCGGTTCTCATGAGCGGCCCCCCTGGGGTTGGCAAAACGATGACGGCGGCCTGGCTTGCCACCCAGCTAGGACTGCCTCTCTACACGCTCGACTTGGCCAGTGTGATGAGCAGCTTTCTCGGTCGTACAGGAGCCAATTTTCGTGCGGTGCTTGAGCATGCGCAGCGAGAGCCTTGCGTCCTTCTGCTCGATGAGTTCGATGCCATTGCCAAGCGACGGGATGACGACGCCGACGTTGGTGAGCTCAAGCGATTGGTAACGGTCATTCTCCAAACCATCGATGATTGGTCACCGTTGTCGTTGTTGGTCGCTGCCACCAACCACGGCGAGCTGTTGGATCCTGCTGTCTGGCGGCGCTTTGATCTAACCGTCAACCTTCCGTTGCCAGCCTACGAGCAACGCGTAAGCGCTTTGCTCAGCCGGGAGATCCCTCTCTCGTTGGCGCAGGTCGTGGCTTTGCTCAGTGAGGGACAAAACATGTCCTCTCTCATGCGTGCTGTGGAGTCCAGCCGAAAGCAGCAGATCCTGAGTGGGACGCCCTTTGAAGAGACGCTCATCTCCTGGGCCAGCAGCCTCGCAGGCGCCGACGACGTCTCAGAGCGGGAGCAGCGCGCGGCTAGGCGAGATGCCAAGATTTTCCTGCGGCACCTTCGCGGTGAATCCGCTCGGGAGATCGCGAGTTTGGTTGGCGTTTCCCACACCACGGTTATTCGAACCGTGAGCCGTTTGAAGGAGGCGGAAGATGGCCGGACCTAATCTCTTGATTGGTAATGGACAGGTGCTAGCCGGTGCGGTCGCTCGTGAGGTGTCTGGCAGCAGCAAAACCACGTTCCCGTACACGATCGAGCAAGCGCGCGCGCGACTGCGCGAAGATCTGGATTCGATCGCGAAGGCCATAGATGAACTCCCCGAGGAGGCCAAACCGCGCGCTGAAGGTACTGGCTTGGTGACGGTACACCCGGCGTTCTTGGCCAAGACTCGGTTGCCTTCTGCTGTGTTTCGCCGCGCGGGGCTTCGAATGGTGGGAAGCCGCGGAGTACAGGTTGTGCCCGCGCGAGATCACCGCCCAACGGCGACGTCCGGCCCGCAATTCACGGCCGAGCTCTACCTCAGTGGTACAAGCGCGGCGTTTCGAGAGTTCGCGCAGATGTTGATCTCGGAAAACACCGGCAAAGGCGTCAAGAACGAGTTCTGCAAGCTGGAGGCGGTACGCCCACTCACGGCTTCTGAACGGCTGCTTCATCTGGATGGCGACGACAGCCAGGTTCAGTTGGAGGTGGTCTTGCACGGAGAGGCCACGGACGAGATCATGCTGCAGCAGTTTTCTCGTCATGCGGATCGCCTGGGGGCGTCGATTGGGCGCAACAAGCTTCTGGGCGTTCAAGGGCTTGTGTTCATGCCCGCTGTAGCCCCTCGAGAAAAACTCAAGGAGTTCGCGGAGTTCACCGCATTGCGGGCTGTGCGGCGCCTGCCCAAACTCCGACTTCATCGACCGACCGTGCGATCACAACAGGGCGGTCCAGCGCCAGCCTTGTCGAACGAGGACTGCCTGAATCCATCGCTCAAGGTGGTGGTCTTCGACGGTGGGCTCGGCGTGAAGGACTTGGAACGCTGGACGACCGAGCATGTACCAGCGGCGCTTGACAAGACCGCAGCAGAATACTTGCTGCATGGCGTTGACGTCACTTCGGCGCTGCTGTTCGGCCCCGCCGATCGGATCGATGGGAAGCTACCTCGTCCGTACTTCAATGTCGAACACCACCGAGTGCTTGGCAGTGCAAACGAAGCCGACGTAGATCTGTACGACTGCATGCATCGAGTGAAAGCGATCTTGGCGCAAGGCAACATAGACTTTGCGAACCTCTCGCTTGGCCCGCGGCTGTGTATTGACGATGACCAACCGCACGCTTGGACCGTTATGCTCGACGAGCAGCTCGCAAAGGGCCGGACTTTAGTTACGGTAGCGGTGGGTAACGACGGTGATTTAGCAAGCGGAGCGGGACGGATTCAGCCACCAGCTGATGCAGTCAATGCCTTGTCAGTTGGCGCCTCGGACTCGCGAGAGCTGTTTATGTGGGGCCGAGCACCGTACAGCTGCTACGGTCCGGGTCGTTCTCCTGGATTGATCAAGCCAGACGGATTGGCGTTTGGTGGCACCAAGAGTTCACCTCTTGTGCTTTGGAATCCGCTCGCAGGAGGCTTGACCGGCGTCCATGGAACGAGTTTCGCAGCACCGTTGGTTTTGCGCGTAGCCGCCGCGGCGCGAGCAATCGCAGAAACGCCCTTGAGCGCGACCGCGCTGCGCGCTTTGATGATCCATCGTGCCGACCGCTTTGGTGGTCACGACGCTCGAGAGGTCGGTTGGGGACGATTTCCGGAGACTCCAGAGGAGTTGCTGACCTGTGGCGACCACCAGGTGAGCGTTCTGTACCAAGGAACGATCGACGCAGGCGGGCGGATGCGCATCGGTGTTCCTGTGCCACCGGTTCCTCTCGGGGTTGGGCTAGTGATTTCCGCGACCTTCTGCTTCACATCACCGATTGACGCAGCAGACCCGATTAACTACACCCGGCATGGGCTTACGGTGACGTTCAGGCCAAGAGGAGAGGGTTCCAGTGCACCGTTTTTCTCCAGCGGGGGCTACACGATAGAGTCAGACCTGCGACGGGACGCCCACAAGTGGGAAACCGTGCTTCACAAGACCATCGAATTCGAAGCTCATGAACTGCTCGACGCATGCTTTGACGTGGATCACGGGGCCCGGGATCACGGCTTGGCGATGGCAAACAGTGTTGCGACAGCGTTGCCCTATGTGCTGGTGGTAACAGTGTCGACGCAGAAGGGAGAACCCATCTACAACGCTGTGATGCAGAAGTACCGAATGTTGGCACCGATCCAGATCCGCTCGCAGATCCAGCTCGGTGGCTTCCCGGGGAGCTGAATGCACGTTGCCTCAGACACAGGGACGTCACCATGAACGAAGTGCCTGCTTGGACAAGCTTGATAGTGGCCTGCGTCGGCGCTGTAGGAACGCTTGTTACCGCAGTTGCCACCTTCTTTTTGTGGCGTGTGACCAAACTGCTTGCTCGAGAAACTGAACGAATGGCTGAGGCAACGGCCCAGCCCCATGTGGTTGTGACGCTCACTCCGAACCGCTGGTCGATGCGGCACTTTGACATCCACGTCGATAACACAGGCAATGCGACCGCCTACGATGTCAACGTAGCCTTTGACCCACCTCTCGAGAACGGTGAGCTCCGTAGAAACAAGACTGAAATCCCTTTTCAGAAAGTCAGTGTCCTAAAGCCTGGACAGCGCTTGTCCAGCTACTTGTCAGAGTATACAGACCGCTCGAATTCGCCGGCTTCAATTCCGTCACTGCAGCAACCGCATTAGGCGGGGTGGTGATTAGGCCGAGCGCGACTAGGCATGCGGCCAGCGACACGCCTGCGCCCTTCGATCCGGCAGCAGCCATGACGACACGGGCGATCCACGTACGAGTGGCCAGCTCCTTGGCGCTAGCACCGGCGTGCCGGTCGAGCTCGATGAGCGCGAGGACCATTGCGGGTTCAATATCGAGAATCTCGGCAACTCGATGGCACACGTCATCGCTAAACGCGGTGATGCCCTTCTGGTAATTGCTGACGGTCGATTTGGAAACGCGAAGGTGCTTTGCAAGCGCGTAATCCGATTCGATGTCCAAGGCCTTTTTGACCTGGTCAAGGAAATTGCGGGTAAAGCGATTTCCAACGCGCAATTGCTCTTTTACGAGCGTGCCGACTTCGTCCATGATTGACTCCTTGCAGGGGGTGACGCACTGTAGTTCATGGGGGTGAGCCCTGCAACAGTTCGAGGGACCTTGACTAGTTCGGGGCCCATGAACCAAAATCCGCCCGCCCCCCGGGTTCCGTGTGTAAACCCGGCTCCTTGCAAAGTGTTCCGCCCGGGGGGCCTCTTCGTAGTGCAAGGCGAAGAGCAGGGGCCGGTGGAAGGAACACCATGGAACGCATCCCCCGCCGCCTGGGCGGTCTCGTCACCCGCGAGACGCTGCCGCCGCCATCTGGCGCATTCCCCCACCAACAGCGCGACCTGCTGCCGAGCTGGCAAGTCACCTACCTGTGCGATGGCCGCGAGTTCGTCGCCGTGGTGAAGGGCAGCAGCGCCACCGCCGCCACCGAGGCCGCGGCCTGCGAGCTGGCCGCCAACTGCCACGACTTCGACTACGACAACGCGCGCTGCGTGGTGTGCAAGCAGGTGCGGTGATGGGCGAGCGCACCTACACCATCACCGTCACGCTGCCGGCGCACGAGGCCTGGGCCCTCACCGAGCTGTGCAAGCGCATCGGCTTCGGTGACTGCCGCAGCAACGCGATCGACGACAGCGAGGCTTACAACATGCTCTATGCCATGGAGCACGTGCGCCAGGCGCTGGCGCAGCAGGGCGTGGTGACGCGATGAGCGCGACCCGCATGGCCTACCACCTGCTGGTCGATCGCATCGACCGCGAGACCAACAAAACGCTAATCCGCATGGGCACCGCTGCCGAGGACATGGCGCGCGCGAAAGCCCATGAGGACTTCGAGCTGGCGCTGGCACGCTTCAACGTGCTCAAGGATCGACACGACGACCTGCGCATCACCCGGCGCGTCGTTGAAGAGCTGGGGCCCGCTGTATGAGCCGCGCACGCTGCCCCCACGCCGACCACGGCTGCAACTCCCCCGAGTCCGAGTGCATCGGCCGCTGCCTGGTGATGGTCACCCCGCCGCGCTTCGGCTGGCGCCTCACGTGCGACGTCGAGGGCGTGACGTTCTCGGTCTCGGCCGGCGACGAGGCGCTGGCCGAGCACCCCGGCCGCGTGTCGTTCTACGTGCACTCCAGCGCCTACAGCTCGAACGTGCAGGAGTACTTCGACACGCCGCAGAGCCTGGACCAGCTGGCCGACATGCTGCGGATGGCCGCGGCGCGCATGCGTCGGTACCGGGCCTGAAATGGCGGGAGACCATCACCAGCTCGAACTGGAGTTCGAGCGCCCGGTGCTGACCGTGCCAGGCTTTAACCGCGTGGCCTTCTTGCTGGGCTACGTGCGCCGCGGCGCGATGCCGGCGTGGATCGACGATCAGTACCCCGAGCGCCGCCGCACCCTGTGGTGGTGTGCGTGCACGGCGCAGCTTGTGGCCCTGCGTGAGGCCACGGACTGATGCCCCTACCGGCCACCCTCCACGCGCCCAAGTTCCTGCAGCTGGAGCAGATGGAGCTGCGCGCGCTGCTCAATCAGTGCCGTGACCCGCTGTGCGTGCACCTGTTCCTGCTGATCGTCAGCCAGGCCGACTTCGCCACGGGCGAGCTGCACACCAACTGGGACCGCCTCATCGAGCTGTGCACGCCCCCGCAACCCGAGCGCGGCCGGCGCATGCCACCGCCCACGCTGCGCCAGGTACGGCGCGCGGTGGACTGGCTCATCGCGGCCGACCTGGTACGGCGCAACGCCGGTGCGAACGAGGCCCAGGGCGTGCTGCGGCTGTACGTGCGAAAGCGCAAGAAACCCGTACGAGAAAAAGCACGCCCACGCGCTTAGAGGGCAGGGTTTAGGGCAGGGGTGTGGATAAAAAAACCCAGCATCCATGCGGCCTACAGCCCGACGCGGCGCGAATTGCGGCAGGGTTCAGGGCAGGGGTATCAAACACTGATTCAATCTTTACCCCCTACCCCCTTTGTGGATTGCCGAGCTGTGGATAACAGCCCCCCAAGGGGGGCGAGCCAGAACCCCCGAGGGGCTGCGCCCCGCCTGGCTGCGCTCAGGCTCCCCGGGGCTTCGCCCCCGCGCTCGCCTTAGGGCGATCGCTCCCCCGAACAGCCGTCACCAGAAGGGGGGCCCGGAATGCCACCGGCCCGGCTGCGTACGGCACCAGGGCGCCAGAACGGCCCAGGCGCAGCGATCGGCCCTCGGGTGAGGGCAGGGCATCAACCCGTACAGAAAAACGCCCCAAACGGGCCATAATCCGGCCACCTTGCAAGGCGCCGGGCCGCTCACCACCAGGAGCTGCCCCGTGACCCCCAACGACATCACCGGCGCACTGCGCGACTTCGCTGCAGCTGCGCGCCATTCCCCCGAACCTTCCCAGGCAGTCGCCGACCTGGCCGTCTTGCTGGCCGGCCTGGTCGATCGGCTGGGCGAGGACACCGCCAAGTTGCGCGGTTACGAGCCCGTCACGCCGCCGCCGGCCCCCGCGCCGGCCCCGTTCCCGTCTGTGGACAACCCCGGCTGGGTGGGCTGACGGTGGGCGAGTCGGTCAAGCTCGGCACCGGGCGCTGCCCGGTGTGCGGTTCCGTCAAGGCCCGGTACACGCTGAGCGCGAAGCAGCTGGCCGTCATCACCTGCAACGCTTGCAACTTCCAGGGCTTCGCCAGGAGCGAGCACAGCGACGAGAAGCTGCGCGCGCTCATCACGCCCGAGGCCGCGCCGCCGCCGGCCCCCGCTGCAGATCCGTCACCGGCACCCACGCCGGCCCCCTTACCGCCGCCCCCGCCCCCGGCGCCGGCGCCCGCCCCCCGTAGGAGCCTCATGCAATGGTGACCCGTGTGGACAAGACCGGCGGTGCGCCGGCAGAAGAGGGCGCCGCACCTGGTGCACCTGGTGCGCCTGGTGTGGAGTCGCTCGACGCGATCGCCGCAGCCGGCGCCCAGCTCGACGCGCCGCCGGCGCCCAGCCAGGCAGAGCAGCAGCAGGTGCTGGCCAGCGAGGCCGAAGAGCTGGCCGAAGCGCTCAAGCTGCTGCGCGCCGCGGCCATCCCCTTCGCGCCCGAGCACGTGCAGGACCCGCTGGGCCAGGTGTGGAGTGACCGCCAGCTGGTGGAGATCGGAAAGGCCATCGTCGCGGTGTGCCGCATGCACGGGCTCACGATCGGCCAGCTGTTCGACGGTTATGGCCCGTACATCCAGCTCGTCATGGCGCTCGGCATGCCGGCCCTGGCCACACTCAAGCTGCTCAAGACCCCGCCACCACCGCCGCAGGCGCAGCGCACCGATGGACAACACCAACCGGCCTGACCTTCGCGCCTACATCGGCAGCACGGGCAGCGGCAAGGGTGTGTCGGTGCGCGAGCATCTCAAGGCCACGAAGCCCGACCGCCTGGTGGTGTGGGACCCGCTGCACGAATACGGCGGCTTCGGCCGCACCGTGACGACGATCCCCGAGCTCTGCCAGGCACTCAAGGCGCAGCGCTTCGCTGTGTGCTTCAACCCGGGCCCTGACGTTGACAGCTACGCCAAAAAATTCGACCTGGTGTGCCGGGCCGTGTTCGCGGCCGGGCGCTGCACCTTCCTGGTCGAAGAGCTAAGCCAGGTGACGCGCGCGAGCTGGGCACCGCAGAGCTGGCGCAACGTCACCAAGCGCGGCCGGCACCAGGGCCTGCGCGTCATCGGCTGCACGCAGCGGCCGGCCGACACCGACAAGGACTTCTTCGGCGGGCTCACCTACTGCCGCGTGTTCCAGCTGCGGTTCCGCCCCGACAAGGTGGTGATGGCCGACCTGCTCGATGTGCCCTACAGCCAGGTGGCCGAGCTGGCCACCGTGGAGCACGAGACCGCCACCCACCAGGTGACCACGATCAACTACCTGGAACGGGACTGGCGGGCCGGCAAATGTGGCCGCGACGCCATCACCTTGAAGCGGCCGAAGGGGAGGGCTACGTAGCCCCTACGTACAGGCCCGAGCGCTTGCTACGTGCGGGCCTGACCCCTTCCACTGAGCGCCTCAACCCCTCAACCTCTCCGAAAGGACCCCCGCCATGAGCGCAGCCAAGATCAAAGACGCCCTGATGACCACCGCCGTGGTGCTCGGCGTCGTGTTCGCCCTGAACCAGATCCCCGTCACCCGCGGCCTGGTGCAGAAGGCCCTGCAGGGCTGATCGGTCCGCCCCCGAGCGCCGCCGGCTTCGTGCTGGCGGCTTCGTCGCAACCGAAAACGAGACCACACCATGACCCGTAAAGTCAAGCTCCCCCTGATCCAGAACGTGGGCCCCAACCAGCGGGTCACCGTGCGCATGCCGCTCGGCGTCACCTACAACAAGGTGGCTTTCTTCACCGCCGGCAACATCAACGCCGCGCTCATCTCCAACATCGTCGTCAAGATCAACGGCAGCGAGCGCATCCGCTGGAACACGCAGGCCCACCTGCAGGCGCGCAACAGCTACAACCGCGGCGCGAGCGATGCCAACGTTTTGGAGCTGGACTTCATCGAGCGCGGCGGCAAGGACGAGGCCGCCATGACCCTGGGCGCCATCGCGGCCACGGCCGAGGCCGGCGTGCAAGACCTGACCATCGAGTTCGACCTGGGCAACTACGTGGTGACCGCGGCCAGCGTCATCACCGGTGTGGCCGAGGTGGACGTGCCCAGCCGCAACAAGCTGATCGTGCGCAACCGCTTCTTCCAGCGCGTGTTCAGCGGCGCGACCGAAGAGCAGATCGTGCTGCCCTTCGGCCTCAACGGCGAGCAGCTCAAGCGCGTGTACCTCTTCGGCACGCTGGCCCAGCTGAACCACGTTCGCGTGCGCCGCGAGGGCGCCGACGAGTTCGAGCAGCTCAGCCAGGCACAGAACGAGTTCTTCCAGCGCACCTACGGCAAGACGCCGCAGGCCGGCCTGTACGTGCTCGACTTCACCGAGCACGACCTGATGGGCCAGATGCTCAACACGGCGCAGATCATCGGCCCCGATGGCCAGCCCAAGCCGATCCAGAACCTGGACTTCCGCATCAACGTCAACGCGGCCGGTACCTGGAACATCTACACCGAGTCGATCACCACGAACGATCGCCCCTGAAACCACCCCGAAGCGAAGCGACCCCCCGCCGGCCATGAGCGCCGGCGGGGTGAGCGGACCCACCAGGAGCGATCAACATGGCACGACAGTACTTCGACGATGGGAGCTGGCTGGACACCCAGGACGGCTTCACCTACGCGGCCAACACCGACGGCACGGTGGTCTCGCGCACCGACCAGGCGGGCAACTACTGGCAGTCCCCGAGCTACTGGGTCGATGCGCGCGAGAGCAACAAGCTCGACCCCTACACCGCCGGCGACAGCAGCATGCCGTGGTGGGAGCGCCTGGCCGTCTACGGCGTCACGCGCGCCATTGACAACCACATCGGCCCGCCCGAGCAGAACAAGACCGCCGCGCCGGCGACCTTCGCCGGCCAGAACGGGCGCACCTACAGCCAGGTGGGCTCCCCCCTGCAGGGCGGTGTGGCCGGCATGGGCTGGCTTCCCCTGGTGGCGATCGGCGCGCTCGCGTTCCTCGCGCTGCGTTGAGGGCCGGCCATGACCTGGCTGGCTGCAGCGACCCAGCTGCTCAACACCAAGGGCGGCGCGAGCCTGGCCGGCGGCATCGGTGCGTCTCTCGCGCCACCGCCCGCCGGGCCCAGCAACGCCGCGACCGCGGTGTACGGGCCCGACAACAGCGGCTGGAACGTCAATTTTTCGGGTATCCAAAGCGCGAGCAGCGCGCAGGACAAGAGCGGCGGCGTGCCGGGCTTCGGCAGCTCGGGCGTGGGTGCCGGTGTGCCCTGGTGGGTGTGGGCCGGCCTGGTGGGAGTGGCGCTATGGCGCATGCGCACGTCCAAGAGCTGAGCCGAGCCGCAGCAGCTGCTGCGATCGCGCCCATCATGCACCTGGAGCCCAGCGGCCAGGCCAGCGCCGACCAGGTGGCTGGCGCCGGCATGCCGCTGCAGCTCGATGTCGAAGGCGGGCGCCTGGTGCTGGTGCTAGATCGCCGCGGCGCCTGCGGCCGTCAGCTGTGGATCGAGGCCGCGGTGGGGCAGGGCAGCGCCGACCTCACCGCCGCCGGCCTGCGCTTCGTTGAAGAGACCGGCCGTCATGCCGGCTGCCAGGAAGTCGCCTTCCAGACCTCGCGCCGCGGCCTGGTGCGCCGGGCCGAGCGCCTGGGCTACCAGGTGCACGGCTTCATTCTGCGAAAGGCCATCACGTGAACCTGCTACGTGAGAAACAGCGATGCCTGCCGATGGGCGCAGCCGCCTACCTGGGCAGCAAGTCCAGCTCGGCCAGCACGAACACCACCACCACCACGACGAGCGACAACCGCAACGTCACCGAGTCGGGCGTGGCCATCTCGGGCAGCTCGGGCTCGATCAACGTCAACAGCCCCGACGCGGTGAAGGCCGTGGCGCAGATGGGCACCGATGCGCTCAAGACCGTGGGCGGCTCGGTGGTCGAGCTCAACCAGGCATCGCTCGACGCGAACCTGACCGCGTGGGACAAGACCATCACGGCCGGCGCTGCGCTGGTGGACAAGATCATCGACAAGAGCAGCAGCATCGCCACCGACGCGATCACCACCTACCAGCCCAACGAAAACCGCCGCGAAGAGACCTACCAGATGGTGGGCCTCGCCGCCGCCGCGGCGTTCGCGGCTTACGCCATCTTCAAGTGACCACCACCATGCTGCAGAACTTCATCGAGCTGCTGACCATCCCCTTTGGTGCTGGCGAGTCGCGCCTTCTGCACGTTAGCGGCCAGTACTTCGAGCTGATCGACGCCACCAACCCGGTGGACGTGCTGCTGATCGACAAGACCGGCGCGCAGCGCGGCATCATGCGCGGCGCTGAGGCGAGCTTTCACCTCAAGAACACCGACTTCTCGACCATCCAGATCACCAGCGCCACGGCGCAGACCATCCGGATCGGCTACGGCAGCGGCGAGGCCGGCACGCGGCGCGCGGCCGGCGCTGTGTCGATCGTGGGCACCGTGCCGGTGTCGGGCCCGCTCACCGATGCGCAGCTGCGTGCTACAGCGGTGCCGGTGTCGGGCCCTCTCACCGATGCGCAGCTGCGCGCCAGCCCTGTGGTGGTGCGAGCAGTTGAAGCCGCTGCTCAACATTGGAACAACGGCGGACTGATGGGCGCTAACTCACCACTGACAGTGTTCACTGCGGCAGCGAACGTCAACGGGGCAATCCTGTGGAGTGCTGGGGCGTCTGACGGTGTAGCGGGCGTGTTCGTTCAGACTTTTGTGGCAAAGGCAACAGCCCCGGCCACCGCTGGCGATGGTGAAATCATCGCGCAGAGCCTGCCAACTGCCGGCGTTTCAACGACCTTGTATCAAAGTATCGACCTGCAGCAGCCGCGTCGAATCGCAGCCGGCCTGGGCCTGTATTTCATCTCATCTGTGGCTGGCTCGGCGGGTTTTTTCCGCCACGCTCGCTTTACCCTGCTGTGACCAATGCGCAGCGCGCCTTCATCTTCCTCGCGCTGCTCGGCGCCGGCGCCGTCGCCTACGCGGCGCCCCGGCGCGCTGGTGCTGCAGCGGGCGGTGCTGCCGATGCCGACGCGGTACCTCAGGCCGGCGGGGGCACCTGGTGGAACCTCATCCCCGCCCCCCCGCAGCCCTTCACCTGGATCGGCGCCGGCGTGATGGCCAGCGAGACCCGTGACATGGAGGCCATCGAAGTGACCAGCATCGACCCGCAACGCAACGTCGCCGCCTTCCTGCAGGCCATCCGCCAGGCCGAGGGCACCGCCAACCAGGCAGACCCCTATCGGGTGTGCTTCGGCTACCGCCACACGATCATGAGCCTGCGCGAACACCCGGCCATCACGGGCGAGTGGAAGGGCGAGCGCCTCACTGACGAGCAGTGCCGCGGCGCCGGCTTCGGCCCCGGGTGCGTGAGCACCGCCGCCGGCGCGTATCAGATCATCCGCCCCACGTGGGAGCGGCTGCGCGATCGCCTGGGCCTGCGCGACTTCGGTCCTGCAGCGCAGGACGCCGCGGCCGTCGAGCTGCTGCGCGAGACTGGCGCGCTCGCGCGCATCGAGCAGGGCGACCTGCAGGGCGCGATCGCGGCCGCGCGGCGCACCTGGGCGAGCCTGCCAGGTGCAGGCTACGCGGGGCAGGGCATGCGCAGCCTGCAGTACATCCAGACGGCCTACCTCAACGCCGGCGGGGCCCTGGCATGAAGCTGAGCACCGACGCCAAGCTGATCGCCGCCGTGGCCCTGGCCGGCGTGGGCGTGCTGTGGTGGGTCACCCAGCGCGTGGCCAACAGCGGCGGGATCGCTGGGCTCGCTGAGAGCGCCGCGGCCGGCGCGATCCGCGCGGCTGGTGACGCGGCCGTGGGCACCGTCAAGGGCATCGGCCAGGCCGTGGGCATCCCCGACACCAACCGCACCGCGTGCGAAGCCGACATTGCGGCCGGCCGCTGGTGGGACGCCTCGTTTTCATGCCCCGCCGGCACCTACATCAACACCGCCGGCGGCGCCGTGTTCGGCTCCACCTCGCTGTGGGGCGCCGACACCGAAGAGGTGCGCCGCATCGAGGCCGCGAAGGCGCGCGCCGACTTCGCTCTGACCGACCCCCGCCGCGTCGACCTGGACCCCTTCGGAGGCATGGCCCCCGAAGAGTGGCGCATGTACAGCGGCTACACCTGGTGACCGATGCCATGGAACCCCTCACCGCCCTTACCGCCCTCCTGCCTGTGGGCATTGAAGCCGCGAAATACGCTGTGCAGCGGTGGCTGGCACCCGAGACCGTCAAGCCCGGCACCTTCGCCGACCTGCTGCAGCTGCGCCAGCTCGAGCTCGAGCAGTTCAAGCTGCTGCAGGGCGGCAGCGAGGCCAGCTTCCCCTGGGTGGCCGCCGTGCGCCAGCTGCAGCGCCCCGCCTTCGCCGCGGTGGTGCTCGGTGTGTGGGGCTACCAGGCAGGCTTTACGCCCGAAGTGACCGAGACCGTCGCCAACATGGCCAGCGCCGTGGGCTTCTACCTGTTCGGCGATCGCACCCTGTTTCACCTGAAAGGCCCCGCCCGTGTCGCTGGCTGAGCTGCTGCCCTTCCTCAACGTGCTGCTGATCCCCGTTCTGGCCTACGTCATGCGTATCGAGAACCGAGTGACGCGCCTGGAAGCGCTGCGCGAGGCCGACAGCGAGCGCCGCCGGCGCCACCCGGAGACCCTCACATGAGCAACGTGCTGCCCAGCGGCCAGGAAGTGCTACGCGAGAGCCTGGTGCTCATCGGCGGGGCCATCCTGGCCGCGCTGATCCTCTCGCAACTGCCCGAGCTGCGCGCCTGGATCGCCAACAACACGCGCGGCACCGGCACCACCACGGCCGGCGGCTGCAACTGCGACCAGCTCCACGGCTGAGGCGGCCCGCGCGATCGGGCGCGGCGCCGGGGCTCTCTGACAACCTGCACCCCTGCCCAGGGGATCGAAGAGGGGGGCATTGGCCGCATCCCCCGCGGCCGTGTCCAGCTCGGCCACCAGGCGGGCCACCGTGGCCCTGAGCTGGGCGTTTTCGGCCTGCAGGGCGCCGATCAGGCCGCGCTGCACGCTGTCTCGGTTGAAGATCTCGGCATCGAGCACGGACTGCCCCCAGCGGGTTTCCCAGAAGAGCGCCAGGTGCACCGCGCGCGGTGCCTGGTCGGCCACCTGGTAGCGTTGAAGAGTTCGGGGATTGACCCCCAGGTGTCGCGCGACAGTTCGCGCGCACCTGGTGGGAATGTCATCGAGCAAAAGCGAGAGCGGGGGCAGCTGGCCAGGCGCACGGAACATGGGTTTCCCTGTGTTGTTGTGGGCCGGCCAATTTGCCGATGACCTGGCCGCGCGTGGTGCGAAGAAACACACGCAGACGGCGACGCAGATAACTAAACATAATATACATCGTGGAAACCCAAGCGGCGGCGCAAGCCGGTCCCCTCAAGCTGGTGCAGCGGGCTGTCGATAGCCTGAGAAAACCCCACGGGAGAGCCGCATGCTGAAACCGCCCAAGGTCGGCGGCGTGGAGCACCTACGCCTGTTCGTTCACGAGGTCGGCGCCGAGCGCGCCTGTCAGGTGCTGGACGTGCACCCGACCACCATGCGCCGCTGGCTGCGCGGGGCCGTGCCGGTGCCACGGGCGCCGGTGCATGCCCTGTACTGGCTCACGAGCTGGGGTTTCGCCGATGCGTGCGCCGAAGCGCACTGGAGCCACCAATGGCTGGTGGCTCAGGTCGATGAGCTGCGGCGGCAGCTCACCATGGCGCATTCAGCCCTTCTTGCGCGCCTTGACGATGCGCCCGCCCTTGGCGTAGCGGTACCCCTTCTTGAGGCGCCCCTTGCCCTTGGTGGCGGTGGATTTGCGAACGGTGCGACGGCGAGTGGCCATGATGGTCTCCAGTGGGTCAGAACGGCCGCGGGGCATCGCCCCACTGCCTGGCGATCCAGGCCCGCAGGCCCGGCAGTTGCGACATGACCAGCGCCGCCACGATGGCGCCGCCGATCACGATCAAGGCCTCGCGGCCAATCTCGGTGGGCTTGGGGATGATGGCCGCCGCTTTCACTGCCGGCGCCCCTGCATCGCGTCGATGCGGTCATTGGCCTTTTCAGCCAGGCGCGCGGCGTTGCTGGCCTTCTCGTGCAGCGTGGCCAGGTCGGCGCGCACGCCCGCATACAGGCCGGCCGCCATGCATGCGCCGACGATGATCTGACGAACCCACTCCTGCATGCTCACTTCGCCCTGCCCTTGACGTAGAAAAGGGTGCGGTCCCCGAACAGGTAGAAGCCCACCGCGCTGGCCATGTTCACCACGTCCTGCGCCGGCTCGCCCTGGCTCGCCTGCCACGCCCACACGGCCAGCACGCCGGCCGAGAACACCGGGCGCTGAAGCTCGCGCACCGCGGCGACCCAGCGGTAAGACTCGCCCCCGCCCTGCATCGCCTTGAACTGCTCCAGGTCGATGCGTCGCAGCTCCAGCAGCTGGCCGAAGTCCACCGGCTTGACTTGCTCAGGGGCCAGCCATCGCTGAATCGCGGCCTTGCCGGCTTCGATACCCAGCGGCAGCAGCGCGGCCAGTGCGGTAATGGGTTCCATGCTCAGTACCCCACTTGTCTGTCAATGCGGCGCGCGTCGATGCCGCCGTAGCCGATGCCCACATCGGGCGGTGGTGGCTCGGGGTTGAACAGCTCATACAGCCACACGCCGAGCGAGAAGTCGCGCTGTCCGGTGATCGCCCCGCCCACCGCGTTGACGCCGCGATAGGCCAGGTTCTCGGGGTTGGCCGGGTTGACGGCAGTCCCCAGGCTGGCCAGCACCGCGTTTCGGCGCGCCTGCGCCTGTTCGAAGGTGTCGCGCGTCCAGTTTTCCGCGGCCCAGAAGCCATCCGACGCCGCTTCGGCGGCGCCGCCCACGGCATCACCCACGGCGCCGGCCGCGCTCGATACCCAGCCGCCCACGTCGGGCAAGTCGGGGATGGCGCCGCTGATGGCCTGGCTGGTGCGCCGCACGGCCCACACGCCCACGCCGATGACCGCCACGCCGATGGCGAGCTTGATCAACAGGTCAGCGGAGACAGGCGCGACTTTCATGTGTCAGGTGCCGTTGTCGGTGGCGGCGGCCGGTGCCGGCGCGGCCACGGGTGCCGGTGCCGGTGCGGCGGTGGCGCCGCCGAACACCGAGTCGAACAGGCCGTCGAAGCTCAGGCCAGCGCCAGGCGTTGCGGCGCCCTCGCCTGCGTTGCTCGCCTGGCTGCGGCGCCACGCGGCGAAGGCGAGCACGCCCGCTATGCCCAGGATGGCCAAGGGGATCAGCATCGAGCGCTTCACGACTTCCACGCCCCCACCAGGCTGTAAATCGAATCCTGCGCGCTGGTGTTGCCGCCAGGGTTGTAGGCCACGCCGTCACTGGACAGGGGCACGCCCCAGCCGTTGGCCATGCCCGTGCCCCAGCCGGTGGCCAGGCTGTACGGGTCGTTGCCCTTGGCGCGCTCGCCGAAGAAGTCGAACGCCTTGCCCAGCAGGCCCGCGGCGAGCTGGTATTTCAGGGCATCGGTCTCGGCCCTGCTGCCTTGCAGGGCCTGCTGGTTTTGTGCCGGCGTCGGGTAGATCGGCGCGGGCGCCGCGCCCTGGCCACGCATGCGCGAGAACGCCCAGAACGCGGCGATGCCCACGCCGGCCAGCAGCAACAGGTTCATGGGGTTGGGGGACGATGCAGCAGCCATGTCATGCCTCAGTGGTGCCCCCGGCCGCCTGGTAAGCGGACACGAGGGATGCGAGCTTGCGCTCGGGTTGGTCGTAGCCGGCGCCCGGCAGGCTCGCCCAGGTGGGCGCCACCTTCTCCACGGCGATGGCGAAGCGGCCGGCGCGCACGTCGTTCAACGCGCCGCGCTGGCGGATCAGCTCCACGGCCGCGGCGTCCTGGCTGGCCGGGCCGAAGTCGGGCAGGTTCAGCTTGCGTTTCAGCTCCAGCCAGGTGCCCCGGATGATCTGGTACGCGCCCGCCGCGGTGGACTTGCAGCCCGGCCCGAAGCCGGCGCCGCGGCAGTAGCTGTCTGGCAGCGCCTTGCCGCCCCACTCGCCCGTGACGGCCGGGTGATCGACCAGGTTGCGGATGGTGTGGCTGTAGCCGTAGCACACGCGGTAGGGGTCGCCCTGCCCCGCGGTGCCCTCGGCGTAGCGGATCATGGCCAGGAACGCGGCCACGTTGCGCGCGGCCTGGTCATCGCTCACCGCGGGCGGAATGTAGGTGCGAGGGTCAACGCTCACGGCCGCCGACTCCACAAGGTTGGGCAGTTGGTCGCGTTCCTGCTCGCTGTCGCGGCCCACGTCCAGCCACGACAGATCGGGCACGCTGATGCCGGCCCATGGCTCGGCCTGGCCAGGCTGCTGCGCGGCCTGCGCGCGGCGCGTGGCCAGCAACGCGGCCGCGGCCACGGTGGCGATGACAGCGAGGGTCCAGCGCATGCATCACAGCAGGGTGTAGCGGCAGTTGCGCAGGTATCCCGCGGTGCCGTTGAAACCGGAGATGAAGAAGAAGCCCAGGCCGGCCTCGATGCGCACGGGGTTCTCGCGGCGAATGGACAGGTTTGCCGTGCCGCCGTTGTTCGCCGTGGTGAAGGTCTGTGCGATCACTTCGCCGTCGCTGATGTTGGCCGGTGCGGTGGCCTTGGCGATGAACACCTGATTGCCCGCGGTGGCCACCACGTCGGAGGCTTCCATGTGGTGGATGATGGCCCCGTTGACGTTGGCCGCCGCGTTGAAGATGGTGATGGGCGTGTTGACGGCCACCGTGCTGGTGTCGCGCCAGTTGCCGGTGGGCAGCTGGTCGGCACGCACCAGCACGGGCGAAGCGCGCAGCTGCGCATCGGTCAGCGCGCCGCTGATGATGACCACCGAGCCCGAGAAGGTCTGATTGACGAACTCGGCCGGCGTCATCAGCAGCTTGACGGTGTTCGGCGCGCCGCTTTCATCGAACAGCTCAAGGCGCTGGAACGGAACGGCCTTTAGGCCCTGCCCTGCCACCAGGCCCTTGAAGGTGCCGAAGGTGTCGCCGCGCACCGTCAGCGGCCCGGTGCTTTCCTGAATGATGAAGTTGTCATTCGTGGCCGGAATCTGCACCGAGCCGTTGGCCGGGATGGTGTACGTGTACTGCTGTAGCTGTTTCATCGCTTGGCTACTTGAATGGCGACCAGGCCAGCCATGGCGATGGCGCCGATGGTGATCCAGTCGGTGAGCACGCCGCGGCCCTTGGCTTCCTGGTAGGCGTCGGCTACCTGGCCCTGGCTCGCTTTCACGAAATCGAGCGCCTGCGCGCCCACGGTTTGCGAGAAGTCGAAGGCCCGATTGATCGCGCCGTTGTCGAGAACGGAAACCTGCGCGCCGTTCTGCGCCAGGATGCCGCCGCCGCTGTTGACGTTGGACCCCTCGGCCGAGACCCCGCCCTCGCCGATCACTCGGCGGTTGTCGGTCTGGTTCGTGGCCTGGCTGCTTTTGCTGCTGCTCATCAGTGCCCCAGCTTCTTGGTGACGATGGCGCCCGTGGTGACCCAGCCCACACGCTGCGCGCCGCGCACCAGGCCCGGCAGCTGCGTGGACATGGCCAGCACATCGGCGTTCAACATGGTGGCCACGCGCATCAGCCCGCGATCGATGGCCGCGAATTGAAAGAGCGGCGCCTCGCTCACCATGCCGACCACTTCCGCGCGCACGCCGTGGGTGCAAAGCACCGGGCGCACCGCGGCCAGGGCCGACTGCGCGCCGGCATCGAGCTGGAACACGTAGGCGCCATGGAGCTGTTCGCCGTGGGTCTCCAGCGCCCCCCAGGGGTTGCGCGCGGCGATGGGCGCGAAGCGCTCCAGCAGCTCGGGCGACCACTCGCGCGGGGTCACTTTCGGCTCAACAGCCATACGGCCCCCAGCAATGCAACGCCCACGCCCAGCAGCAGGTACGGGTTCGACTGGCCTTGAAAGGCCACGCCCGAGCCGCCGAGGTTGACCGTCCAGGCGCCGCCGCCCGGCCCCACGATGGTGGCGCCGTTGCCGGCTGCGCTGGTCGCGCCCGAACTGAGCCCGAGCGACTGGAGCGCGGGCAGGAAACCCGGGCCCATGATCAGCCCCGCTTGAGCAAGGCCCAGCCCACGGCCAGGCCGACCACCAGCAGCACCACGCCGGGGATGGCGGTTTGAACCTGCGCCTGGCTGGCCGGTTGGCCCTCCACCGCGTAGCCCGCGCCGCCATACACCTGGTAAGCGCCCGGGGTGTTCACCGCCAGGCCGTCGGTCTCGGCGAAGGATTGATCGACGCCGAAGTACGAGCCCACCTGCTGGATGAACATCCGCTTGGTGCGCTCGCGCTCCAGGGCGATGCGTTCTGCGTCGGTCATGGTGGCCCGATCAGTAGCTCGCCAGGGGGATCAGCTCCTCGGTCTCGATGGTGACGGTTTCACCGGCCGAGAACGTCGCGTAGAACTGCGCCGAGCCCACGACGCCTTTGCGGGTGTCCCAGGTGTTGCCCATCAGGGTGCCGGTCTGCACCGGGTCGAACACGACCAGGCCGGTCTGCGGCACCTTGAAGTTGTCTTTCTGCGCGGCCTCGTTCTGCGCCTTGGTCAGCTCGTGCTCGGTGATGCCGTCGCGCACCGTCTTGATGGCTGTGCAGTTGGCTGAGTACAGGCAGATGCGGGTGTAGTTCGAACCACCGCCCGCGGGGTCCAGGTGCGGCACCGGCAGCGCGAATTCGCCCGCCGCGCCCACCACGTAGGTGGCGGCGTGCTTGCGCTTGATCAGGAAGCGGATACCCGACTCGCTGGGATCGTTCGTGGGCGGCGACACGTCTGCGAAGCCGGCCAGCGTGGGGTTCGTGGCGCCCGCGATGGTGATTTCCAGCCGCAGTTGCGTGATGCCCGAGGCCGCCGACAGGTCGATGGCGCCGGCCTGGCGCGCGTTGACGGTGACGGCGCGCCGGTCCATGAAGTCGAGCTTCAGGATCGTGGCATCCGTGGCGCCGCCGTTGTACAGGTTCACGATGTCCAGGCGCGAGCCCGAGGTCTCCCAGATCACCTTGCCGTTGGCCTTCAGCTGGATGGCCGTGATCATCGCCTTGGTGAAGGTGCCGCCCATGACGAGGGTCAGCTTTTCCAGGACGGTGCCCAGCAGCTTGTTCAGGTCGTTGATGGCCACGCCGCTGTTGGCGACGTTCTGGAATGCGTCCAGCCGAATTTGCTTGTTCATGGGTCGAGCCTCCGGATCAGAGGCCGTTTTTCACGACCGGCAGCTGCTTGGCGATGGCCACGCCGATGACGCCATAGGCCGCGGCCTTGACCATCGGGTTGGGCACGAACTTCGCCACTGCGAAGGCGATGCCCGCGGCGATGGCGGCGGGCATGAGCTTGGACACGTCCATGTCAGGGTTCCTTGAGGGTTGATCGGAGACAGGCCGATCACATCCCCCAAGGCCCGAACGTCAAAACCGCGTGCCTAAGGAACAGTGCCTAAGGCGTTGGCTTCTGCGCCGAACTGCGGTCAACTTTTTTTCTGAACGTGAGCACGCCGCGCAACGGTTCAGCCTGGCCGGCGCGCCGTTCGATCCAGTGCAGGTCCGGCAGGCGCATCAGCTCGCGGTGGTCCACGTTCAACAGGTCGGCCAGCGTTCGCGCGTCGGTGGCCTGCGCCACGCGGCCGGTGTGCAGCACGTCCAGGTTGTTCATAAAGGACTTGTCGCACTCGCTCGGGCGCTGGCCAAGCCCGAAGATCACGAGCGAGCGCTCCACGCCATCAGCGCCGCGGTACAGGCGCCCGACGTTGACGCACTGGCGCCAGGCGGCCGGCGCGCGGTTGGCTTTGGTGACCTCGGGCAGCTCATCGACCACCATGCACAGGTTTCCCACCAAGAAGCACGCGCGACAGAACAGGTCGAACTGCGCCGCCACGTCGGCGCCGTGGTCTGGCATGTAGCGCAGCGTGAAGCGCTTGCCGCGCATCGCACGCACGCACGCCCCCAGGTCGGTGAAGCCCTCGCCCAGCGTGGCCATGGTCGGGTCATGCTTGTGATCCCACACCACCAGGCGCGGCGGCCTGGCGGTGGCGAGCTGTTGCATGGTCCAGGCGTTCTTACCCGTGCCGCGGGCGCCGAACACGCCCACCATCAACGCCTTGGTCATGTGCCAATCGGCGGCAGCGGTGCCGGTGCCGGTGTGGCCTTGGCTTCGCGCTCGCGTTTCTCGGCCAGGTCGATGGCATCCATGATGCCCATTACCAGCGGCATGGTGCCCACCAGCGCGACGGCCAGCTCGGGGTTCTTGGCGGCCTGCTTCATGAGCCCGGCCGCGTTTTTCTTCAGGAACGGCACCCAGGCTTTGGCCGGCTCGGTCAGCTTCGCGTCGGGGAGCGTTTCCTCCACCTCGGGCAGCTGCCTGGCCAGCGCGCGGCGGCCGAGCTTCAGCAGCATGAGCATGATGCCGGTGGCGGCCTGCTCCAGCTGGCGCAGGCCCTCGGCCTCCTGCTCGGCCTCCTGCTGCGCGGCGACGTCGGCATCGGTGACGCCCTGCCCCAGCGGCGGCGCCGCGGCCAGGTTGTCCGCCTCGGTGGCCAGGCCCTCCAGCGGGTCGCGTGGTGTGGTGTTGTCGGTGGTGGTGGTCATCGCAGGTTCGCCAGGTCGAACACCGAGCGCGCGGCGCGGGCTGGTGTGGGTTGCGGTTCGGGTTCGGGTGCCGGGTCGGCCTTGGGCTTGGCGGCCGGCGCGGATGCCGGCGCTTCGTCTGGCTCATCGAGCTTCACCAGCTTTTCCATGGACCGGCGCCACGGGGTGCCCACCTTGCCGAAGGTGGGCATTTGGCACTTGTGGCACTTGGCCTGCCAGGTGCCCGCGTCCGTGCGCTCTACAGCCACATCGGTGCAACTGCACGCCGGGTTGAGGCACTTCATTTCACCGATGCGCTGTCCCATCGCTGCCTCCCTCAGTTGCTCAGCTTTTCCAGGTCGGCCGGCGCGAAGGCAAGCGCTTCGTCGTCGCCGTCGAGCCGCACTTCCACCATGCCGGCCGTTTCACCAGCGCCGAAGCCCACCACACAGCCCGCGCGCCCGTGCGCCTCCAGGCCCTCGTTCTTCACCTTGACGGCATCGCTCACCTTGAACATCGCTCACTCCTCAGTTGATCGCCGGGGGACCGCCCGGCAGCGGTGCGGGTGCCGCCCGAGGCCGGAATCGGCCCAGCTTGCCCCGCGAAAACCTGACCACATCGCGCACGCCCTGCCCCGTGTCCGCGGTCAGGTGCGTACAGTTATTGACACGAGTCCAAGGCCGCCCGGCTTCGCCGGCCGGCAGGGAAACCCCCGCGCCGACGACAGTCCAGGCGCACCGCTCGGACTCCAGCACCGCAGCCGCTGGCCTGGCCACGACAGGCGCACGCGCGCCCAGCATGGCCACCATGTGGGCCGGTCGGTGCCAGTTGCGCCCCGCGGCCTGCACGCCGATCACGTCGGCCGTGCGGACCTCGCCATATCGGCCCACTTCGCCGGTCTCCTGGCGCATCAATCGGATGGCCAGGCGCACGCGCGGCACGCACGGCCCGCCCTGCGCGCGCACGTAGGCCGCCCAGCCCTGCGCCCACTTCGCATCGGGGTCGGTGTCTCGCACGTTGACCGCGGTCAGGCTTTCCGCCAGCTCGGCCGGCAACAGGTCCGCGGGCAGCTCCTCGGTGTTGATGCGGCGCAGCTCGCGCCACACCGTCACAGGTGGCCCGCCGAGCTGCTGGAACTGCCGAATGCGCCAGGTGCTGGCCCATGCATCGACACGGCGCGAGGTCTCGACCATGGGCGCGCCGAACAGATCCTCGCTCACGCCGTGGCCATCGATGTTTTTGCTGATGTACTTGGCCAGGTAGCTGGCCGCGCTGCCCTTGCTGCGGTCGATCTGCTCGACCTTGACGCGGTGCGCCTGCGCGCCTGGCTCACCAGGCGCCACCAGATCGAGGAAATAGCGACGGAAACCCGCCGTCACGGTCTCCAGCTGGCCAGGCGCGTGGAACAGCAGAAAGTGCCAGTGCGGGCATCCATCGTGGTGGGGCTCGGCCACGCGGAAGCCGTACAGCTCCACGCCGCGGCGCGCCAGCCAGGCGCGCGCCTTGGCCCACTGGCCCGACAGGTGCAACTGCGCCAGGTCTGGCGTGGTCTGGCCGTCGTATCGCGGGTTTGGCACCACGCCGCGCCCGCGGTCGGTCCACTTGTGCATGTAGCTCGGGCACGTCACCGTAATGAACGTGGCCGCGTGGCCAAGGTCCACCGCGATGGCGTCAAAGCCGCTGATGCGGGTCATCAGCTCGGCGCGGCGCACCGCCTTGTTCGCCGTGGACTTGGCCGCCAGCTCGGACAGCTTCATTCGCTGGCCGTATTCGTTCTCCAGCTCGGTGCGCTCCAGGCTGGCCGCGTTGCGCGCCACCTGTTGCCGGCGCCTGGCATTGCTCAGGTCGGACACGTAGCACTGGCGCGCCTTGTTCACCAGCCCGAGGCCGATGCTGCAGCGCTCCACCGTGCGGGCGAACAGCTTGCGAAGGGTGCGCCGCCACCAGGTTTCGCACTGCACCCGCGCCAGCGCGCCCTCGGGCGCCACCTTGGGCGCGTGGCCTGGCCAGAAGTCGGCCATCCCGTGCCGCTCCATGTTGTCCAGCGCCCATTCCAGCGCGCGCAGCCGCGGCCATTCGGCCCACTGGCGCATGGCGCCCGCGATGCCCTGCGCGTAGTGCCTGGCGAACACCCGCGCGCGCTGGCGGATGGTTTCATCATTGGCATCAGGCCGCAGCCCGGCGCGCTGGCTGTCCCCCAGCTCGCGCACCGCATGCAACACCGCCAGGTTGGCCCGCTGGCGCATCGGCTCCGCGCTTGACCACTTGCCGCGCCACTCACGGCGCAGCGTGTCCTGCCAGGCAGTCGGCAGCGTGGCCATGATGCGGTCGACCCACTCCGCATCGGTCAGCCAGTTCAGGGCACGGCCCGGTCGCAGCTCGGTCATGTGAGAGTGGCCCAGCCTGTGCGCGCGTTGTAGCTCATGCCCCGGAAGTCGGCCCCCGGCTTCGCGCGCGCCTTGCGCCACGCCTGCAGCTTGGTAAGCCCCTTGCCGAGGAACACGCGCCGCGACTTCACCGCCGCCCCCGCAGCAGAAGCCACAGCGTCACCAGCCACGTCACGGCGCCGATGGCCGTCAGTTGCACGGCCTCGCTCATCGCATCCCCGCGCGCTTGGCGAACTCCGCGCGCAGCTCGCGCAGACGTTCACGGATGGCAGGCGGGCACGGTGCCGGCGCGCTGCGCGCCTGGCCGCTCGGCCGGTAGGTGGTGGGGATCAGCACCCCCACGGGTGACAGTCGCCAGGCGGTCATGCCTTGGGCCTCCGGTGCTCGCCGGCCGCCAGCCTGGCCAGGCGCGGAATTCGCTCTCCGCAGTAATCACAGAAATCGGGCGCGGCCTCAAACAGCCACATGCCGCGCTGCCTGGCCCTCTCGCACTCGCCGTCAAACTTCGCCGACAGCTCCGGCAGCGACATGTCGTCCAGGATTTCTAAGGTGGTCGACCCACCCACTGTGTAGATGGTGATCATGCCGCCCTCGCCTGTTCCTGCGCCACGCGCAACTGACGCGCCTGCTCTATTTCCTCCCCGAGCTGTTCAGCGGCGAACAGCAGCGCGCCCACGAAGTCAGGCGAGAACACACGGGACGCGACCGGCGCGCCGAACAGCAGCGCGGTGCCCTTGATGGCTTCGCCCTCGCGCTCCAGCCGCACCGCCTCGGTGGCCGACAGCTTGATGGTGTGCGTGGTCATGGCTTGAGCCCTCCAGGTAGGCACAGCTCCGCACACTGGCCCTCGGAGTAGGTGCAGGTGGGGAAGTGTTCGCAGCGCACCGGCAGCGGCGCCGCGTTGATGCGCTGCGCGCTGGCGGTGCCCTCGGAAACGGGCTGCGGCTCGGCCCGCTGGTGGGGGCAGTAGTCCGGCGAGCATGCCGTCGCCGGGAATGCCCGGACGTAGGCCGCGGCCAGGTGCTTGGTGCGGGTGCTCATGCCGGCACCCCGGTGGCCTTGGTGATTACGTCGCGCCAGCGCTTCATTTCCGGCGAGTGGTCGCGGTACACATCCCAATGGTCCGGGCCATGGAAAGCCTCAACGGCCTGCATCGCCTCCCGCAGCGCATCCAGCAACTCAGGAGCGGCGGCCATCAGCCGAGCGTTGGCGCGGCTTTCCTCGGTCTGATCCTCAGCGTAATAGGCGCCCGTGACCCAGGCCGACCCGATCGGGATCGGATCACCAAACACTGCCGGGAGCACTGGCGGCCCCACAACTATGCCGTCAATGTCAACGGCCCAGGGGCCGGGCGTGTGCTTCGATTTCATGGGTGGCACTCCATGGTTGTTGCCGTCGCCAGCACCCCGAAGGGACCGCCCCCGGTGTGGGGTGGAGTGCCAACGCCGGCCCGACAAGGAATCGGGGGCGGCGGGCGAAATGTATGTCTACCCTCGTGACATGTCAACACTCATGACCTGTTGACGTTCGCGCCCCGTGAACTACGATGCCGCCTTAGAGACTTTCCCTAAGGAGTGCCAACCCATGAAAGCCGCCGAATGGATCGACCGAGTCAAAGCCGCCCACGGATGGGAGTCCGACTACAGGGTCGCTAAGGAACTCGGATTTCGCCCGAACACGATCAGCCAGTACCGAGCCCACGGCACCACGCTGGACGACGCCATTGCCATCAAGGTGGCCGCCGCCTTAGGCGAAGCTCCTGAGCTGGTGTTGATCGATCAGGCCGCAGAGCGAAGCAAAAGCGAGGCCGCACGCTCCGCACTGAGTGCCGCCCTGAGGCGCCTCGGTGGTGTGGCCGCGAGCATTCTGCTCGCCACCGGGATGGCCCCGAACGTCAGCAACGGCGCGGGCCCCGCCCATGCTGGCCAGGTGCAAACACCCTATACATCGTAAAATTCCAAATACGGGTGGCAGGAACCGGTGCCTGAAGCCAGGTTACCCACGCGATGTCTTCATCGCTTCGCCGCCCTGCGGCACGCAGCCCATGAATCCCGATGCCCTCGAAGATTGCCTGCAGGCGGCCGCCGAACAGTCGTCGGCCTGGGCCTTGATCAAGGAAACGGACCAGCAGGCCTGGGTGCTGGTGCTGTCCGACGAGTCGCTGGTCGACCTGGCTTGCGATGAATCCGGTGAACACCTGCTGTTGCGCGCCGAGCTCGGCTTGGTCCCCGATGTTGCCCAACGCAGCGCCATCAACGAGCTGGTGCTGCGTTGCACGGGTGTCATTCCCATGCCCGCCATATGCCTCGGCCCCGACCACCGGTACGAAACGCTCACCCGTTGGCCCATCGACCTCAGCGATGCGCGGGGGCTGGCCACGCTGTTCGAAGACATCACGGAACAGACCAGGATCTGGCGCGACGTCGTTGCCAAGCCGATGACCCATGAGGCAGCCCAGCCCGCCATGACCGCACCCGAGGCAACACCGGCCTACGGTGTGTTTGCATGACCCTTTCACCTCCCCAGCCACCCGCCTTCCAACTCACACCATGCGCCTGATGACCCCGATCTCACAACGCCCCGTCTTCAACACCCCGGGCCATCAAACCACTGCGACTGCGGGCGCCAAGCCTGCCATGGCACAGCACTTGCCACCCGGTTTTCAGCCCATCCATGTCAAGGGAAGCCTGCCGGGCTCGGTGTTGCAGCGTCTGGCCGAACGTTCACCGCGTTTGCAAGCAGATGAGCGACGCGGCGCAGCACAGGCGCTGATCGACGCGCACCTCGCCACCGGTGGTGGCATGTCGTCCCGCTCCGCGCGGCGCGTCTGAGCGCGGGCGAACCTGCAAGAAAAAAGCCCCGGCCGGGTTTTCCCTAGCCGTTCGACTAAGGAGTTGACGGTCTAGGCCTTCAGCCAGGTTGATTCAAAGCCCCGTCCTGCTCTTGCAGGGCGGGGCTTTCTTCTTTCTGGGGGACCACCTGGGCGCGGGGCTGGAAGT